>NC_016109.1:7319139-8783278 GCF_000269985.1 Kitasatospora setae KM-6054
CGGCGGGGGAGCTTGTAGCCCGCCAGTTCCTTGCCGAGCAGTTCGCGCAGCTGCTCGGCGGCGCCGTCCCGTTCGGACGGCGAGGAGGTGACGCCGTCGGCGGTCGCGGCGTAGGCCTCGATCGCGCCGTCGGCGAACAGCACCACGGCCTCGACCACACCGGGGAGCCCGGTGAGGGCCTGTTCGACCTCGTTCAGGTCGACCTTGAGACCGCCGATGGAAATCTGTGAGTCGCGCCGGCCGAGCACGGTGACCAGGCCGGTGGCGGCCTCGATCCGTGCGGCGTCGCGGGTGTGCAGCAGGCCGTCCGACCAGCGGGTGGGGTCGGTCAGGCCCAGGTAGGGGGACTCCGTCCGGGCGATGTGGAGTTCGCCGCCGGAGACGGTGAGCTCCATGCCGTGGACGGGTGCCACCGCCGGGTGGGTGCGCCCGGTCAGGTCGGTCGCGATCACGCCGGTCTCGGTCATCCCGTACATGGTGCCGAGCGGTACCCCGAAGCGTTCGCGGAACGCCGCGGGCAGCTGTGGGCGGACGAGTTCGCCGGCCACGATCATCCGCCGCAGGTGCGGAAGTTCGGGCGGCGCCGCGGCCGCGGCCAGCAGTTCGGCGTGGAACGGCACCCCGATCACGGTGGTCGGGGCGGTGCCGTCGGCGATGGCGGCCAGGATGCCCGCGGGGGTCATCCGTTGCGGCACCACCAGCTCCACGCCCGCGTGCAGGGCGTGCAGGAGTCCGCCGACCAGGCCGAGCACGTGCACTGTCGAGGACAGCAGCACGGTCCGCTCGCCGCGGGTCGGGAACTCCGGCAGCCGTGCGTAGCAGTCGAGTTCGCGCAGCAGGTCGGCGGCCGTCCGGGCGATCACCTTGGACGGGCCGGTCGACCCCGAGCTGAGCTGTACCAGGGCATGCTCGGAGGCGGCCGCCACGCCGTCCGGGAGCGACCGGAACTTCGGTCGCCCGTCGGCGAGTTCGACCAGCACCCGGGGATGCAGCCGGTCCACCGCGCGGTCCACCTCGACGGTGGTCAGCCGGTGGTCGAGCAGGACCGCCTGGGCGCCGGAGCGCCAAGCGGCCAACAGCACCGCGACGAACTCCGCCGACGGCGGCATCCGCAATGCCACCGTCCCGTGTTCGCCGAGGCCGGCGGCGGCCAGCTGCCGCTGCCGTTCGGCCACCAGGGCCCGCAAGGTCCCTCTGGCCACCGGAGCGCCGAAGCGCAGGCACGGTTCGCCGTCCGGTCCGGCGAGTAACTGCTCGTCCACCCAGTCCGCGGCGACCGTGCCGCCGCGTACCGGGGTTGGGGTAAGCGTCAACGCAACTCCACGCGCTCGTGTGGGAAGCAAGGTTCGGAAGTTGTGATGCTTCAGTGTGGATCCCCCGTCGGTGCCGACCTTTGCACGGGAGCGCATCAAGGGTCAAGGTCTATACCAGTGGCGGGCTGCCCCCTACGCTGTCCCTCGTTTTCGGACGAGTTGACGGTTCATCAGGAGGTTCGGACGCGATGGTTCCGCTCACACTGGCGGATCACGGCGCGTTGGCCAAGGCCCGACTGCCCGCCGTGATCTGGGATTTCTTCGACGGAGCGGCCGGGGACGAGTGGACCGCGAGGGCCAATTCGGAAGCCTGGCACCGCTACGTGCTGCGCCCGCGGGTCCTGGTCGACGTCTCGGCCCCCGACACCGGCACCGAGCTGTTCGGCACCCGGCTGGCCGCCCCGTACGGCGTCGCCCCGATGGCTTACCACGGCCTGGCCCACCCCGACGCCGAGTGCGCCACCGCCCGGGCCGCCGCCGAGGCGGGCGCGCTGCTGGTGGTGAGCATCTTCGCCGGCCGCACGCTGGAGCAGATCGCCGCCGCCGCGCCCGGCGCGCCGCGCTGGCTCCAGCTGTACTGGCTGCGCGACCGCGAGGCGCTCGCCGGGCTCGTCCGGCGCGCCGAACAGGCCGACTACCGGGCGCTGGTGCTCACCGTCGACGCGCCCAGGGTCGGCCGCCGGCTGCGTGACCTGCGCAACGCCTTCGCGCTGCCGCCCGGGATGACCGCCGCCAACCTGGCCGCCCGGCTGAGCAGCGAGGCCGGCCGGTCCGCGCCCGGCCGCTCCGGCATCGAGGAGCACTCCCGGCGGCAGTTCGACCCGTCGATCACCTGGGCCGACCTGGCCTGGTTGCGGCGGCACACCACGCTGCCGCTGGTGCTCAAGGGCGTGCTCACCGCCGAGGACGCGCGGCGGGCCGTCGAGCACGGCGTGGACGGCCTGGTCGTCTCCAACCACGGCGGCCGCCAGCTCGACGGCACCCCGCCCGCGCTCGACGCCCTGGCCGAGGTGGTGGACGCCGTCCCCGCCGAGTACCCCGTGCTGGTCGACGGCGGCCTGCGGCACGGCGGCGACCTCGCCAAGGCGCTGGCCCTCGGCGCCCGCGCCGCGCTGGTCGGCCGGCCCGTGCTGTGGGGCCTGGCGCACGGCGGTGCGGACGGCGCCCGGGCGGTGCTCGACCTGCTGCGCGAGGAGCTGCTCGACACCATGGTGCTGGCCGGCCGGCCCACCCTCGCGGACCTCGACCGCGGCGCGCTCGCGCCCTGGCCGCCGGCGCCGCGGACGTACCGCTGAGTGCGCTCCGCTCCCCTTATATATAGGGGACGTGACGGAGCATCGACAAAGCAAGCGAAAGAGAACGGAAGACCCCCCCGTGACGCACACCGACATCCCCGCCGCGGAGCCCGGCACGCCCGGCGCCGAACCCACCGTGCAAGCCCCCGTCGAACCCGCGCCGGCCCCCGCCGCCGACCCCGTCGCGGCGCTGTTCGCCGACTGGGACTGGGAGGACCCCGACGGCCTCGCGGCCCGCACCGACGCGTTCACCGACGACCTCGCCCGGTGCACCACGATCGAGCAGGTCAGCCCCGAAGTACCGCGTACGCACGAGGAGTTCCGGGCACTCGGCGTCACCGGCATCGAGTTCGCCGCGTTCCGCACCCGCCACCCGGAGGGCCTCGGCACCGACCTGGTCGGCCTGCACAACGACGCCGACGCCACCCGTCCCGGCCCGGTCTACCGGATCGACGGCAGCAGCCTGTACACCAGCCTGGACATCACCCGGCCGCTCCCGTTCGACGACCACAGCGTCGACTGGGTGTACGCCGAGCACCTGATCGAGCACGTCCCGCTCGGCACCGCCGTGTACTGGCTGGGCGAGGTGCGCCGGGTGCTGCGCCCCGGCGGACTGCTCCGGATCACCACGCCCGACCTGGCGAAGTACATCGCCGGCTACCTCGACGACCGCGAGCAGTTCTTCCGCCGCCACCGCCGCCGCCTGCGCACCATGCGGGTCGGCCCGCCGATGCCGGAGCGGCGCGCCTTCATGCTGAACCAGATCTTCTACCACTTCGGCCACCGCTGGATCTACGACGAGGCCGAGCTGCGGTACGTCCTGGACAGCGCCGGGTACGGTGGATTCGCCGTCACCCGACGGGAGTTCCAGACCGGCGCCCGGCCGGACGTCGCCGCCCTCGACACCGCCTTCCGCAAGGACGAGTCGATCTACCTGGAGGCCGTCGCCCCCGACGCCGCCGCCGAAGGACCGCGCTGATGCCGCTGCACCCCCAGGCCGAGGCGATGCGCGCCCGCCGCGCCGCCGCGGGCACCCCGCCGCTCTACACCCGCACCCTCGCCGAGGCCCGCGCCGCCGACCTCGCCGACCTGCGGGCCGCCACCGGCGGCGGCGAAGAGGTCCACCACGTCGGCGAGTTCACCGTCGACGGCCCCGGCGGCCCGCTCACCCTGCGGCACTACCGGCCGAAGCCCCGCCCCGCGGACGCCGAGCCCGGCCCCGCGCTGCTCTACCTGTACGGCGGCGGCTGGGCGCTCGGCTCGCTGGAGACCGGCGACGCGGTCTGCCGGGCGCTGGCCAACGCCACCGGCGCGGACGTCCTCGCCGTCGGCTACCGGCACGCCCCCGAGCACCGGTTCCCCGCCGCCGTCCACGACTGCTGGGCCGCCCTCGACTGGATCGCCCGCCACGCCGCCGAGCTGGGCCTCGACCCGGACCGGATCGCGGTCGGCGGCGACAGCGCCGGCGGCAACCTGGCCGCCGCCCTCACCCTGCTCGCCCGCGAACGCGGCGGCCCCGCGATCCGGCACCAACTGCTGGTCTACCCCAACACCGACCACCGCCCCCCGACCGGGCGGGACGGCGGCCCGGAACAGGACCCGGCGCTGTTCAACCGGCACTCGGTGGCCTGGTACTGGTCGCACTACCTCGCCGACCCGGCCGACGGCGCGAACCCGCTGGCCTCCCCGCTGCGCGCCGCCTCGCTGGCCGGCCTGCCGCCCGCGACCGTGATCACCGCCGAGTACGACCCGCTGCGCGACGAGGGCGAGGCGTACGCGCAGGCCCTGCGCGCGGCCGGCGTCCCGGTCGAACTGCGCCGCTACCCGGGCATGCCGCACGGCTTCTTCGCGATGCCCGCCGTGCTCGACGACGGCCGCGCGGCCCAACTCTTCGCCGCCGAACGACTGGTGGCCGCCTACCGGCGGACCGAAGCGGAGGCCGGCCGGTGACCCGGGTGCTGCACCTCGCCGACCTGCACGGATCGTTGGCCGACCCGCTGCTGGACGCGATGACCTTCCTCAACGAGGTCACCGGCCGCTACCCGGACGCGGTCTCCTTCGCCCCCGGCCGCCCGTACGAGGAGTTCTTCGACCCGGCGGAGATCCACACCCACCTGGACACCTACCTGCGCCACCTGCGCGAGGAGCGCGGCCTGAGCGGGAGCCGGGTCCGCCAGGAGGTGTTCCAGTACGGGCGGACCAAGGGCGTCATCGCCCCGCTGATCGCCCGGGCGCTGGCCGCCGACGAGGGCATCGAGGCCGACCCCGAGGCGCTGGTGGTCACCGTCGGCGCCCAGGAGGGCATGCTGCTGGTGCTGCGCGCGCTGTGCGCCGGCCCGGACGACGTGCTGCTGGTCTCCGCGCCCTGCTACGTCGGCGTGACCGGCGCCGCCCGGCTGCTCGACCTGACGGTGCACCCCGTGCCGGAGGCCGGCCGCGACGGCGGCCTCGACCCCGGGGCGCTGCGCGCGGCCGTCCGCGAGCTGCGCGCCGCCGGGAAGCGCCCCCGGGCCTGCTACGTCGTCCCCGACTTCGCCAACCCGAGCGGCGCCAGCATGGACGAACCGTCCCGCCGCCGGCTGCTGGAGGTCGCCGAGGAGACCGGTGTCCTGCTGATCGAGGACAACCCGTACGGCTTCTTCGGCCGCACCGCCGCCGCCCGCCCCACCCTGAAGGCGCTGGACGGGGACCGCGGCAACGTGGTCTACCTCGGCTCGTTCGCCAAGACCTGCTTCCCCGGCGCCCGGGTCGGCTACCTGCTCGCCGACCAGCGGGTCGCCGGGCCGGACGGCCGGACGGCGCTGCTCGCCGACGAGCTCGCCAAGCTGAAGAGCATGACCACGGTGAACACCTCGGCGCTCAGCCAGGCCGTCATCGGCGGCATGCTGATCGGCGCCGGACTGCGCCTGCGGGACGCCAACGAGCCCGCCCGGCGCTTCTACGCCCGGAACATGGACACCCTGCTGGAAGCGCTCCAGACGGCCTTCCAGGGCGTTCCCGGCGTCTCCTGGAACCACCCCGACGGCGGCTACTTCGCCGTCGTCACAGTGCCGTTCCGGGCCGACGCGCAGGCCCTGGACGACTGCGCCCGCAAGCACGGCGTGCTCTGGACGCCGATGGACGGCTTCTACCCGGGAGGCGGCGGCGAACGGCAACTGCGGCTCTCCTGCTCGTACCTGACGCCCGAACAGATCACCGACGGGGTACGGCGGTTGGCCGACTTCGTCAAGGAGCGGACGCCGGAAGGCAGTTGAGCGCAGCACCGAGCGGGGCCCGGCGGCGATGGAGTGCCGGGCCCCGCTCGGTGCTGCGCTCGTGGCGTGACGTGACGTGACGCGACGTCCGCGGGTCAGCGGATCCGCTGGGCGAACAGCCGGGCCGACCAGGCCACCGCGACAGCCATCAGCAGCGCGGTCAGCAGCAGGCCGCGCCACACCTCGGGGGCGTCCAGGTGGCCGGCGAACAGCGCGCGCATGCCCTCCACCGCCCAGTAGCAGGGGTTCCAGGACGCGGCGGTGCGCAGCCAGGCCGGGGCCAGCGCGATCGGCAGCAGGGTGCCGGAGATCAGCGCCAGCGGCTGCGCGATGGTGTTGAGCACCGGGCCGAGCGCGGCGTCGGTGGGCACCAGCAGGGCCAGGCCGTAGGAGACCGAGGAGGCCATCAGCGCCATCAGCGACAGCATCGCCAGCGCCAGCAGCAGGTCGGTCAGGCCCACGGTCAGGCCGAACGGGATGGCCAGCACGGCGATCAGCACCGACTGGATGAGCAGCGCGGTGGTCTCCCGCAGCGCCCGGCCGAGCAGCAGGGCGACCCGGCTGACCGGGGTGACCCGGGAGCGTTCGATGACGCCGGTGTGCAGTTCGCCGAGCAGCGTGAACCCGGTGAACAGGCCGCCCATCAGGGCCAGGGCGGACAGCAGGCCCGGCACGTAGATCCGGTAGGCGTCGGCGGTGCTGTGCGCGCCGGACGCGGCCAGCGCGGAGGTCAGCAGCGGGGCGAACAGCAGCAGGTAGCACAGGGGTTGGAGCAGTCCGACGGCGATCCACACGGGGGAGCGGGCCATCAGGAGCAGTTGGCGCTGGTAGACCAGCCAGGTGTCGCGGGCGAGCTTCACGGGGACCTCGGGTGCTTCGGTACCGGAAAAGGGGCAGGTGGGTCAGCCGCTGTGGACCAGCGCGCGGCCGGTCAGGGCCAGGAACACGTCGTCCAGGCTGGGGCGTTGCAGCTGGACGTGCTCGGGCTCGATGCCGGCGGCGGCCAGGGCGCGCAGCAGCTGCGGGATCGCGGTGGCCGCCGAGTCCACGTGCAGGCGCAGCCCGTCGCCGTCGGGCAGAGCCTCCAGGCGCTGGACGCAAGGGAGTTCGGCGAGGGCGCGCTCGGCGCCGGTGGTGGTCTCGGCGTCCGGCAGGCCGATGGTGACGGAGTCGCCGGCGATCTTCTGCTTGAGCTCCTCGGGGGTGCCCTCGGTGACGATGCCGCCGTTGTCGACGATGCCGATCCGGTCGCACAGGGCGTCGGCCTCGTCCAGGTAGTGCGTGGTCAGCAGCACCGTCATGCCCTGCTCGCGCAGGCGGCGGACCTCGGACCAGACCTGGGAGCGGCTGCGCGGGTCGAGCCCGACGGTGGGCTCGTCCAGGAACAGCACCTTGGGGCGGTGGACGACGCCGAGCGCCAGGTCGAGGCGGCGGCGCTGGCCGCCCGAGTACGTCTTGCAGACCCGGTCGCCGAACTCGGTCAGGTCGAACGCGGCCAGGCCCTGCTCGGCGCGCTGGACCGCCTCGGCCTTGCGGACCCCGTACATCCGGGCCTGCAGGACGAGTTCCTCGCGGGCGGTGGCCTGGTCGGTGGTGCCGCCGCCCTGGGCGACGTAGCCGATCCGGCGGCGGACCTCGCCGGGCTCGGCGCGCAGGTCGGCGCCGGCCACGGTGGCCGCGCCGCCGTCGGGGACGAGCAGGGTGGCGAGCATGCGCAGCGTGGTGGTCTTGCCTGCGCCGTTCGGGCCGAGGAGGCCGTAGATCTCGCCCTCCGCGACGTTCAGGTCGATGCCGCGCACCGCGTCGACGGCGGCGGCGCCGCGGCGGGGCTGGAAGGACTTGCGCAGCCCCTTGGTCACGATCAACCCGGACTCCTGTGGTCGGTTGGTGCTGATGGGGAGGATGAAGTGGGAGGGAGGAAACGGGGGAGTGTGCGAAACGGGGAGGCGGGGGACGCCGGAGCAGACCCTAGGGCCCGACCCCGCCTGCCGACAATGGTCTGGACCAGGCGCCGGGGCGCGGTCAGCGCGGTGCGCAGGCGAACCGCTCCAGTCGCTCGGCGGCGGCCACCGCACCGCCACCCTCCCGGAGTTGACGCCCCAGCAGCTCGGCGGCGGAACGGAAACCGGGCCGGTCGAGGACGGCGCGCAGCGCCGCCCGCAGCCGCTCGGGCGAGGCGGTGGCGAAGTCGACGTGGACGGCCGCGCCCAGCGCGGCGAGCCGGCCGGCGGTCACCGGCTGGTCGTGGCGGATCGGAGCGAGCACCAACGGCCTTCCGTGGACGAGGGATTCGCCGACGGTGTTCATCCCGCCGTGGCACAGTACGGCGTCGACCGCCCCGCGCTCAAGCAGTTCCAGCACCGGGACGTGCGCCCGGCCGATCGCGCCCGGCGGCAGCGCCACCTCCCCGGGGGCCGCCACCACCGCCTGCACGTCCGGGAGTTCGGCCAGCGCGGCGGCCGTGCGACCGAGGAAGTCGCCCGCCACCTCGGCGGACAGCGTGCCCATCGTGACCAGCACCCGGCGCCGGTCGGGCGCCAACGCGTCCCAGGGGAACGGCACGTCGGGCCGGTCCGCGAGCAGCGGCCCGACCAGGGCGTACTCGGCGGGAACGGCGGACGGCTCCAGGCCGAGCAGCGCCGCGCTGCTCGGGGCGACCACCAGACCGGGAGAGAACCGCGGGTCGGCGTACTCGGCGGCGGGCAGGCCGGCCCGCTCCCACAGGCCGCGCAGCACGCCGTCCCGCCACCCGGTCAACTCGCCGTCGCCGCCCAGCGGATCGCCGATCTCCAGCGAGGACGGCGCGAAGCTCGCCCACGGCACGCCCGCGGCGTGCGCGGCCAGCGCGCCCGCCGGGCTGTGCTGGTCGACCAGCACCACGTCCGGCCGCCACCGCGCGACCGCCCGCCGCACCGCGCCCAGGGTGAACCGGGTGTGCGGCACCACGAAGCCCTCCCACAGCGAGCGCACCGCCGCCGCCCCGCCCGCCGCCTGCTCGCGGAACAGCCGGGCACCGGTCGGGTGCACCTCCGCGTCCGGCCCGAGCAGCGGCCGCAGCGCCGCCTCCGGCCCCACCCAGGAGACCAGGTGCCCGCGCGCGGCCCAGGCCAGCGCCAGCGCCCGGGCCGGCAGCAGGTGCCCCGACAGCGGCGGCACCACGATCAGCAGGCGCTTGCCGGGCGTGTCGGGCGTGTCGGGCGTGCGGGGCACGGGGGTGGCGGGCATGACGGCTCTCCTCGCGGAAGGGGGAAGGGGGAAGGGGGAAGGGTGAGGGGGAGGGGGCGGGTGGCCGGGATTCGGGGGCACCGGCGGCGGTCGCGCACGAGTACGGGAACGAGCCGAGTACGAGTCGTGTGCAAACGAGGGGGAAGTGGTACAGACCACGGGGGGATGCCGGGAAGGAAGCGTCGGCGATCTCTTGTGCGGGCCGGTGGGGCGACGGAATACTAGCCCGCGTGACCGCTCTGGAGGCAGTCGCCGTCCACCTTCCCCCCGTCGCCGAACCGGTCGAAGTGATCGGCGGGAGACTGGGGCTGACGGACCGTCAGATCAGACTGTTCCGCCGCTTCCACGGCCTGGACCAGGTCAGGGTGGACCCCGACGGAGACCTGTCCGACCTGCTCATCGCCGCAGCGAAGGCCCTGGCCCCGCTGCGCGGAAACGAACACCGCGTGAAGTACGTGCTGCACGCGCGCAGCCTGCCGATCGCGGCACCCTACCCGCACAACCCGCTGCACGACGCGCTCGGCCGTCTGGGGCTGACGCACGCCCGTGCCTTCACCATCACCCACCACGCCTGTGCCGGCTCCCTGCTGGCCCTGGACGTGGCCGGTCGGCTGCTGGCGGCAGATCCCGACCCCGAGGCGATGGCGCTGATCCTGGCGGGCGAGAAGACCTTCACCCGGGACGCCCGCATCGTCCCGGAGACCGCCCTCTTCGGCGAAGGGGCGGCCGCCTGCCTGGTGCGGGCCGAAGGCGAACGCGACCGCGTGCTGTCCTACGCGGTCGACCAGCGCGGCGAGTTCGACGGGCGACTCGCCGACGATCCGGAGCTGATGCAGCGCTACCAGCGCGGCTACCCGGAGTTGATGGTGGCCGTGATGGAAGCGGCACTGGAGGAGGCCGGCGAGAGCTGGGACTCGATCCGGCTGCTGCTCCCGCACAACGTCAACCGGATCTCCTGGCAACGGATCTGCCGCGCGACCGGGTTCCCGCTCGACCGCGTGGTGCTGGACAACGTCCCCGCGGTGGGGCACAGCTTCGCCGCCGACGTCCTGCTCAACCACCACACCGCCACCACCAGCGGCCGACTCCGCCGCGGCGACCGCTACCTGCTCGCCGCGTCCGGGATCGGCGCGACCTTCGCCGCCATGGTGCTCCAGCACTGAGCCGCCCGCACCCGCCCCGCCCGGGGCGCCCGCGCGGCCGCCCGCCCACGCACCCAAGTCCACCCGCCCGCGCCCCGGCCCCGCCGCCGGGGCGCCGGCCAGACACCCAGGGGATCGCCATGACCGACTCCGCCCTGCCCGAAAACACCGCCACCGCTGACGCCGCCGACGCCATCGCCGACGCCGTCGACCCCGAGCTGCGCGGCCGTGCCCTCGACGGGATCCTGCTGCTGCTGCCCCAGGTCCTCAAGCGCGAACTCCCCGAGATCAGCGAGAACGCCTGCCTGTTCGACGAGGTCGGCCTCACCTCCGCCTCCACCCTGGAGCTCATCCTCGAACTGGAGGACCACCTCGACGTGCAGATCGACGTCGAGGGCATCGAACAGGACGACCTCCGCTCGGTCGGCACCCTCGCGGGCTTCGTCGCCGGACACGTGATCGCCGAGGACTGACGACCGTGCGCGTCCACGGGCCGCTCCCCGCCACCACCTCGCGCGCCGCCTCCCCGCTGCGCCTGACCGCCGCCCACGCCCTCGACCTGCCCGGCCACTCCCCGCTCGCCGCCGACCCCGACCTGCGCACCTTCACCGCCGACCTGTCCCGCCCGTACGGGGTGCGGCTCGACGAGGACGCGCTGACCGGGGCCCGCGGGCAGTCGTACGCCACGCTGGCCCGGCACGCCATCGACGCGCTGACCGGCCCGACCCGCCCGGTCGACCTGCTGCTGATGGTGTACGCCACGCCCGACGTCCGCCCCGGACAGGCCGTGGCGCTGCACCTCGCCGAGTCGTGCCCGGGCGAGCCGCTGGCCTTCGCGATCTGCGACGAGGGCGCCGGCGCCGCGTTCAGCGCGCTGCGGATCGCCGACGCGTACGCCCGCACCGGCGGGGCCCGGCGCGCGCTGCTGATCGCGGTCGAGCAGGCCGACCTGCACCACCGCCCGCACCGGCCCGCCCGGCTGCCCGGCCGGCACTCGGTCGCCGCCCTGCTCTGGGAGTCGGCGGACGGAACGGGCCGCGCACTGCTGGCAGCGGACAGCCGCAGCAACATCCAGGACGGCCACGTCGCGGACACCCTCAAGGAGCTGACCGCCGACCTGCCCGAGCGGACGCTGCTGCTGCTCGGCCCCGGCCTGGCCGGCACCGAACCGCCCGGCGGCCAGGAGACCCGGACCGCCCGCGCCACCAGCCCGTACACCGGCGGCTGGGCCGCGCTCGGCGCCGCCCTCACCGACCCCGCCCTCGCCGGACGGCCGCTCGCGCTGGTCGACCGCGAACCCGAGACCGGCCGGATCGACCTCGCCCACTGGGCGGCCGCCGAGCCCGGCCGGCACCTGACGGCCGCCGATCCCGCTCGGCACCGGGCGGTTGCGGAGCCGGACCGATGACCGACGTCTGGCTGATCCGCACCGACGCGGACCTCCCCGGCGCCTGGCAGCTGCTCGACGAGGACGAACGCGCCCGCGCCGCCCGCCACCCCGACGGGCCCGGGCGCCACCGCTTCGTCACCGCGCACGCCGCCGCCCGACTGCTCACCGCTCGCGCCGCCGACCTGCCGCCGGACCGGATCCGCTGGCGCCGCGGCCCGCACGGACGGCCCGAACCCGAGGGGCTGCAAGGCGAGTTGAGCGTCAACCTGAGCACCGCCGGACCGTGGGCGCTGTTCGCCGTGCACCACCTCGCGGCAGGGGAGCGCCTCGGCGTCGGCGTCGACCTGGAGCCCGTCCCGAGCGCCCCGGCCGCCGCCCGGCTCGCCGCCCGCTACTACCCGGACGGCGAAACCGCCCACGACGCCGAGGAGTTCACCCGCCGCTGGACCCGCAAGGAGGCGTACACCAAAGCCCACGGCGGACGCCTCGCCGACGGACTGCGCACCCACGCCGGCCCGCCCGCCCCCGGCCCGCACCGGCTGGACGGACCGCTCGGACCGTGCACCGTCCACGACCTGCCCGCGCCCCCCGGGTACCGGGCCGCCGCCGCCCGCACCGGCACCGGCGACGAAACCGGTGACGAAACCGGAGACGGCACCCGCCCGTACCGGCCGCGCCTGCACCCCTGTCCGGTAACGGACTTGTCGCCGCAACGGGCCTGAGCCCGACGCCTACACCAGCACCAGCACCGGGCCCGGCGCCGGGGCCGGTCGCCGCGCCGACCCGCCCGCGCGACAGGCCCCGCAACGGACTCGAATCCGGACGCGACACACACCTCCCGCCGTCCCCGACCCCTGAGGCAGACCGACCATGACCCGCCACCCCGAGGACGCCACCCCGCTGCCCACCGCCGCGCCCGGTGTCCAACTCCAGCCCGCCGCCTACGAGAAGCTGCTGCGCGCGCTGAGCGACTCGATCGCCCGGCTGGCCGCCGACGAGCCCTTCGAACGGCTCGTCGTCCCGCCCGTGATCGCCCGCGCCACCATCGAGCGGGCCGGCTTCGCGGCGTCCTTCCCGCAGTTGCTCGGCACCGTGCACAGCTACACCGGCAGCGCCGCCGACTGGCGCCGGCTCTCCCCGCTGATCGCCGAGGACGGCCCCTGGCACGCCCGGCAGGAGATCTCCGACCTGGTCCTGCTGCCCGCCGCCTGCTACCCCGTGTACGCCGGACTCGCCGGCCAGGACCTCCGGCAGCCCGTCCGCTACAGCGTCGAGGCGCAGTGCTTCCGGCAGGAGGCCACCGCCGAGACCGGCCGGCTGCGGAGCTTCCGGATGGCCGAACTCGTCACCGCCGGCACCGCCGAGCACTGCCAGGAGTGGCGCGAGCACTGGCTGCGCCGGGTCGCCGACTGGCTCGACGGCCTCGGCCTCAAGCCCTCGATCGAGCTCGCCGACGACCCGTTCTTCGGCGGCGGCCGCAAGCTCTACCAGGCCGCCCAGCGCGCCCAGGAGCTGAAGTTCGAACTGCGCGTCCCGGTCGCCGACGGACTGGTCCAGGCGATCGCCTCCGCCAACATCCACAAGGACCACTTCGGCGAGGTCTTCGACTTCACCGCCGACGGCGCCATCGGCCAGACCGCCTGCACCGCCTTCGGACTCGACCGGATCGCCCTCGCCCTGCTGCACGCCCACGGCACCCGGCCCGCCGACTGGCCCGAGCACATCAGCACCGCCCTGAAGGGAAACTGACGCCATGTCAGGTGTGCGAACCATCGTGCTGGGATTCCGCTCCGAGGCGCCCGAGGCCGAGGGGCCGGTCACCCTCGGCCAGGACAACATGCTCCGCTGCCTGCGCAACGAGCAGCCCTCGCGGGAGAAGAACGAACCCTCCTCGCTGAACAAGCAGGTGACCTGGATCATCCCCGAGACCGCCGACACGGCCCGCTGCCTCGACGCCCTGCGCACCCTCGCCGAACGGCACGCCGCCCTGCGCACGGTCTTCCCCGGAGCCGGCGGCGCCGACCTGCCCAAGGTCCAGCGGCAGCGCCAGGAAGGCGAGTTCACCGTCCAGCTGATCGCCCTCGGCCCGGACGAGGACGCCACCGCCCGCTCCGAGGCGTTCGGCTGGGACGAGCGCTGCCACCCGTTCGACCTCGCCGCCGACTTCCCGCTCCGCCTCGGCCTGATCACCCGCGACGACCGCCCGGTCGCACTCGGCGTGGTCGTCAGCCACGCCCAACTCGACGGCGTGGCAACCGGGTTGCTCTTCAAGGACTGGATGGTCCTGACCTCCGGCGGCGAACTCCCCCCGCCGGCCGGCCCCACCCCGATCGAGGTCGCCACCCAGGAGCGCTCCGCGAGCGGACAGCGCCGCGGCCGCGCCGCCCTCCGCCACTGGCAGCGCATCCTGGACGAGGAGCCCTCCGCCGTCTTCGCCGACGACCGGGTCCACTCCGCCGACAACCTGCTGCACACCCTCGCCATCCGCACCCCGGCCGGCGCCGCCGCCCTGGACCGTGCCGTCCAGCGCACCGGAAGCTCCAAGTCCGCCGTCCTGACCGCCTGTTACGCCGCCCTCGCGGCCCACCGGGCCGCCCGCTCCACCGTGGTGATGGCCGCGCTCTCCGCCAACCGCCACCGCTCCGTCCTCGCCGAACACATCGGCACCCTCGCCCAGGACGCCCTGCTCGTCCTGGACACCGACTGCCCCGACCTCGACACCCTGATCGGCCGCACCCAGGCCCAGGCCCTCTCCGGCTACTGGCACGCCACCTTCGAGACCGAACGGCTCTGGAAGATCCTCGACGACTCCTCGCTCGGCCGCGGCGCCCGCTTCGTCCGGGACGTCGTGCTCAACGACGTCAGCGGCACCGTCCCCGAGGAGATCGCCGCCCTGCGCCCCGACCCCGCCGCCGACCCCGAGCTGAGCTGGTACCCCACCGAACCGCTCCCCACCCGCCTGATGATCAACATCTGGCGGACCAGCGGCTGCCTGGAGATCAGCCTGCACGCCCACCCCGACGTCCTCGACCGCGAGGAGACCGAGCACTTCGCCCGCGCCCTGCTCCGCCTGATCGACCTCGCCGGACAGCGCAATGTCACCCTCGGCCCCGACGGCGAACTCGCCGCCCTCAGCAACCTGCCCGTCGGCCGCCGGGAGAAGGGCCGCTGGCAGCGGGTCGGCAGCAACTGGGTCGACCTGGACGCCGTCGCCGACCGGCTGCGCACCGTCCTGGCCGTCAAGGACGTCGAAGTCAGCTGGCAGAACGAGGAGTTGACGGCCGAGATCGGCGCCGGCTGCCCCCTCACCCCGACCGAGGCGCACACCGCCGTGGTCGACGCGCTCTCCTGGCGCGACACCGTGATGGCCCCGCAGCGCTACCTCCTCCCGAACGGCACCGGCACCGGACGCGAGTAGCGGCCCCGCCGGAGCGGTCCCCGGGCCGCCGACCGGCACGAGTACGACAGCACCACGACGAACGGAGTCTGACGCCATGTCAGTCGCATCGGCCGCTTCGGCCACAGCAGTCGCAGCAGTGGCAGAAGCCGTAGCAGCCGTAGCAGCCGCTTCGGCCGTGCCGGTCGGAGGCGGTCCGGAGGGCATCGCCCTCACCCTGCGCTACCGCTCCGAGGCGCCCGAGGCCGAGGGTCCGCTGACCCTCGGCCAGGACAACATGATCCGCTGCCTCCGCCACGACGAACCCTCGCACATGAACAAGCAGGCCACCTGGACGGTCCCGCCCGGGGCCGAACTCCCGGCCTGCCTGCACGCGTTGCGCACCCTCGCCGAACGCCACCCCGCCCTGCGGACCGTCTTCCCCGGCCCCGCCGACCGCCAGCCCGAACGCCAACGGGTCCGCGCCGAAGGCGAGTTCACCGTCCGGGTGCTCCCCCTCGCGGCCGGCGAGGACCCGGCCGCCCGCGCCGAAGCGTACTGCTGGGAGGGGCGGCGGCGGGCGTTCGACCTGGCCGAGGAGTTCCCGCTCCGCTTCGCCCTGCTCACCCGCGACGGCGCGCCCGTGCTGCTCGCCGTGGTCATCTGCCACGCCCAACTCGACGGCGTGGCAACGGGCCTGCTGTTCCAGGAGTGGCTGACCCTGGCGGTCGGCGGCACCCTGCCCGCGCCCGCCGCACCCACCCCCGTCGAGGTCGCCGAACAGGAACAGTCCTCCTCCGGACAGCGCCGCACCAAGGCCGCGCTGCGGCACTGGGAGCACATCCTGGCCGACCGGCCCACCTCGGTGTTCGCCGACGACCGGATCGGCCCCAATGACACCCGGCTGCCCACCCTCGGCGTCCGCTCCACCGCCGGGGCCGCCGCCCTGGAACGCGCCGCCGCCCGCACCGGCGTCTCCACCTCCGCCGTCCTGCTGGCCTGCTACGCCGTCCTCACCGCCCACCGGGCCGGACACCCGACCGTGGTGATGGCCGCGCTCTCCGCCAACCGGCACCGCCCCGGCCTCGCCGAACACGTCGGCACCCTGGCCCAGGACGCCCTGCTCGTCCTGGACACCGACTGCCCCGACCTCGACACCCTGATCGGCCGCGCCCAGGCCCAGGCCCTCTCCGGCTACTGGCACGCCACCTTCGACGCCGAACGGATCTGGCAGCTCATCGAGGACGTCGCCGTCCGGCGCGGCGCCCGGTTCGCCCGGCACGTCGTCGTCAACGACCTCAGCGGCACCGTCCCCCCGGACGTCGCGGCCGCCCGCCCGCTGCCGCCCGCCGAGCCCGACCTCGCCTGGTACCCCGTCGAACCCACCCCCACCCGGCTGATGCTCAACATCTGGCGCACCGCCGGCTGCCTCGAATTCACCCTGCACACCCACCCCGACGTCCTCGACCGGGAGGAGACCGAACTCTTCGCCCTCGCCCTGCTCCGGCTGCTCGACCTGGCCGGCACCCGCACCGTCACCCTCGGCCCCGCCGGGGAGATCGCCGCCCTCAGCGGCCTGCCCGTCGGCCGCCGGGAGAAGGGCCGCTGGCAGCGGGTCGGCAGCAACTGGGTCGACCTGGATGCCGTCGCGGACCTGCTGCGGACCGCCCTGCCCGCCGCCCGGGACATCGAAGTCACCTTCGAGGGAGGAGAGTTGACCGCCGTGCTGGCCACCGGAACGGACCCGCTCACCCCCGAGCAGGCACACGCCGCCGTGATGGCGGCCCTCCCCGGCCACGACACCGCGATGGCCCCGCAGCGCTACGTCCTGCCGACCGGCACCGGCACCGGCCGCCCCTGAACCCGCCGGACACCCGTCCCGCCTTTCCTGCCCGCTCGTCCTGCCCGGAGCGGGATCGCGAACTACACTCCGCCCCATGACCGTTGCCCCGACGCCCCGCACCCAGGACGAACAGGAAGCCGCCGCCGCCGAGTTGGGCGCCGCGCTGGAGCGGATCGCCGCCGCGGAAGGCGTCCGGCTGCCCGGGCCGAAGGAACTGGTCTGGTGCAGGGCCGCGTTCGAGGGGCGGTCGGACGCGTCGAACACCCGGAACCCGGCCGGCGAACCGGTCCCCGACCGGGCGGTCATCCGCTGGTACGACGACGGCGACCCCCCCCGTACCTGGACCTGTACCGCGGCGGGGTCGCCCTCGCCCTCGGCCGCCCGCCGGACCTGGCCGCGGCCGTCCGGGCCGCCGCCGAATGGCTGGACGGGGCCGACCTGGCGGCGATCCGGCGCGCCGCCCCGTTCCTGCACGTCCAGGGCTGGGCGTTCGAGCACGAGCGCGCCCCGCTCGGGCAGCCCGAACTGCACTGGCGGCTACGCCTCCAGGGCCTCGGCCACGGCCGCCACCCGGGACCCGACCGCGTCCTGGAGCTGTGGCGGGCGGCGTTCGCCGAACCCCGGCTGCGCCGCCTGTACCCGATCAGCAGCCACCACAACCTGTGGTTCTCCACCGGGCTCGGCCCCCCGTACGAGAGCGTCGGCCTGCTCATCGTGCCGCACTCCGACGGGACCTACGAGGTCCGCTACCACCGGGGGAGCAGCGCGGTCGCCGAGGCCCTCCCCGAACCGGTCGCCGTCGCCACCGCCGCCGAGGCGGTCGCCGTCGCCGTCGCCGCACTGCCCCCGCAGGCGCCCTGACCGGCCGCCCATACCGGTGGTGCCGAACGGTGGCGCCGAACGGTCGTGCCGAACGGTCGTGCCACGACTCGCCCGGGCGGAGCAGCCGCGGCCCCGTCCGGGCGAGTCGCGGCAGGGCGGGGACACCGGCTCCGGTGAGGATGGGCAGCAGCCCCCGACCCCTCGCCACGCCGGAGCCCGCCATGGAACTGTTCCCGCCCCTACCCCTGGAGTCCTGGCGGGACACCAAGGAGACACTGCACCGCTTCGCCCAGGTCATCGGCAAGATCCGGCTGGCCGGCAGCGCCCGCCGCAACCACTGGTGGAACGTCCCCTTCCACCTCACCGGCCGCGGCATCACCACCCGCCCCACCGGCCCGACCCGTGGCGGCGACGCCTTCACCATCGACTTCGACTTCACCGACCACCGCCTGTACGTCCGCACCCTGGCCGGCGCCGAGGACTCCTTCCCGCTCGCCGGGCGCTCCGTCGCCGACTTCTACCGCGACACCCTGCGCACCCTCATCCACCTCGACATCGACGTGCTCCCCGACCACCCCTACCCCTACGACCTGCCCGACGCGCACCGCCCGTTCGCCGACGACCGCGAACACCACAGCTACGACCCGGCCGCCGTCACCACCTACTGGCACATCCTCAGCCAAGTCGCCCTGCTACTGGAGGAGTACGCCGCCGGGTACTCCGGCAAGACCAGCCCCGTCCACCACTTCTGGCACACCTTCGACCTCGCCGTCACCCGCTTCTCCGACCGCCGGATCGACCAGCCCGCCGCCGACCTGGTCACCCGCGAGGCCTACTCGCGCGAAGTCATCAGCGCCGGCTTCTGGTTCGGCGACGACAACGTCCCCGCCCCCGCCTTCTACTCCTACACCGCCCCCGAACCCGCCGGCCTCGACGCCCGCCCCCTGCACCCGGACGCCGCCCGCTGGTCCCCCAGCCGGGGCAGCCACCTCGCCCTGCTGATGTACGACGAGGCCCGCGCCGCCGCCGACCCCTGGAACACCGTCCTCGAATTCCTCGAATCCGCCTACCGGGCCGGCGCCGACCTGGCCGGCTGGGGCCGCGAACGCGAGTGCCCCGGCGGCATCACCGACCCGGAGCTTCGCCGACTCCCGGGCGTGTGACGGGAGTTCGTGGCGGGAGTCGCCATCCATCCGGCCATCCGGCCATCCGGCCATCCGGCCATCCGGCCATCCGGGCGTTCGGTCGGCCGGTCGGTCAGTAGAAGTGCCGCAGCCGGGGCCACAGTTGCGACCACGGAGCCACCGTCCCCGCGCACAGCAGTACCGGCGCGTGCTGCTCCTCGTTCGCCACGCCCCGGCCGGTGTCCACCTCGGCGACCTGCCGGCAGCCGGTGAAGGCCCGCTCGACCGCCGGGTACGGCTTCGGGCGGACCAGGACGACCGGACCCGTCGCCGAATCCGGCGGCCGGCCCCAGTCGTGGAAGGACATGTGGCCCGAGTAGACGCTCGGCAGGCCGTACCGGGAGCCGTAGCGCACCAGCGCGCCGGCCTCGCCGTAGTCGGTCGCGAACAGCACCGCCCGCCCGCGCTGCTCCGGCGGCACCGCCGCCCAGCCGGCCGCGACCGCCGCCGTCAGCTCCGGCCAGCCCACCTGCTCGGCCGACTCCGGATACAGTGCCGAGACGAGGGCGAGCCGCGGCGGCGGCAGCACCGGCAGCGTGATCACCGCGTTGACCAGCGCCGCGACCAGCAGCACCGCCACCAGCCGGACCCGGCCGCGCCGCGTCCCCGTCCCGTCCGGCGCCGGCGCCCACACCCGCCGCGCGACCGGCTCGCACCCGGCCGCCAGCACCAGCAGCAGCGGCGGCAGCGCGTAGTACGGTTTGCCGCCGAGCAGCAGCACCAGCGCGCACAGCAGCGGGTACGCGTACCCCAACGGGCGGGCCCAGCACACCCGTTCGTCATCGCGCAGGCGGCGGAACCCGGCCAGCCAGACCGGGACCAGCACGGGGGAGAGGTAGACCAGCTGCATCGGGACGAAGGTCAGCCGGTCGGCCAGGCCGTCCCGGCCGCTGATGCCCGAGGCGACGGTGAGCTGCGGCCAGCCGTGGGCCGCCTGCCAGTACAGGTTCGGCGCCGCCACCAGCAGTGCCACCAGCGCCCCGCCCGGAAGCCACCAACCACGCAGCACGGCACGGGACTTCGCTCCGGCGAAGGCGATCGACGGGAGGACGGCGGCGGCCGGCAGCAGCACCAGGTCCTTGTTGAGCAGGGCGACGCCGGTGGCCGCGCCGACCGCCGGCCACCAGCGGCGGTCGCCGGTCCGCAGCAGGCGCAGCAGCAGCACGCCGATCGCCGTCCAGGCGAACAGGTCGAAGCTCGCCGTGCTCAGCATGTGCCCGACCGCCAGCACCAGCGCGGAGACCGCCGCCCCCGCCGCCGCCAGTGCCTGGCCGGCCCGGCGCGCCCCCAACTCCCGTGCGGCCAGGGCGGTCAGCACGATCGTCGCCATGCCCAGCAGCACCGCGACGGCCCGCAGCCCGGTCGGGCTGTCGCCGAACGCCGCCGTGGAGAGGCGCGCCAACAGCGGTGTCAGCGGCGGCTGGTCGACGTACCCCCAGGCCAAGTGCCTTCCGGCGGCCAGGAAGTAGAGCTCGTCCCGGTGGAACCCGTACCGCCCCGCCAGGGCCAGTTGCAGTGCCCCGACCGCGGCCGCGACCCCGAGCACCGGCCCGGCCGCGAAGCGGTCCGGCCGGGCGGGCGGACCGGAGCCGTCGGCGGCCGTGGACGCGTTCCCCCGTGTGTCCATGCGGCGAGTGTGGCAGCGCGGGGCGCCCGCGCCCACCCTGCGGATCGCCAAGGATCAGGAAAGCGTCGAGGAACCGTCAGGCGCGCCTCGGGGGGAACGGCGGACCGGGCCGGTCAGGACCCGGGCGGGGAGGCCGCCCGGCGCGGGTCAGAGCCCGGTGCGGGTCAGAGCCGGGCGTGGCGCTGGACCAGCAGCGAGGCGCCCAGCAGCAGGCCGGCCAGGATCGAGAGCAGGCCGATCGCCAGCAGGGTGGCGCTCGCGGACCGTGCCGCCCCGGCCCCGGCGCCCGCCCCCGGGCCGGCCGCCGAATCCAGCGCGGGTCCGGCGGCGGACAGCGCGACGGGCGCCGAGGAGTCCGGGTCGCCCACCGCGGCCGCGTCATCGTCGCTCGGCGACGGCGACGGCGACCCGGAGCGCGAACGGGACGCGGACGGCGTCGCGGCGGACGGCGTACCGGAGACGGACGGCGGATCGGACGGCAGCGCCGCGCCGCCCGGCGGCACCGTCGCGCCGACCGGGGCGGACGGCGACGGCGACGGGCCGCCGGACGGCGCACCGGACGCCGAGGGCGAGGACGAGGGCGAGTTCGGGACCGAGGCCGACGCGGACGGACCCGCCTCCACGCCGTAGCGGAACACCGCGCGGGCCCGCTGCCGCGCGTCCAACCGCCCGGCGTCGTGCCCCGCCTCGTCGACCAGCCGGTAGTCGGCCACCCCGTCGCTCTCCACCGCGTAGGCGCCGCCCGGCAGTTCGGACGACAGGGTGATCCGGGCCCGGAAGGTCAGCGACCCGCGCGGCTCCACGGCCAGCGCCGGGGAGAGCGTCAGCCCCCAGGAGGTCCCGGCCCGCGCGTCGGAGCTCCGCCAGCCGCCGGTGCCCGGGTCCTGCCAGAGCACGGAGACGCCGTCCGACGGTTCGGACGGGTCGTCCGCCGCCGACACCCGCAGCTGTAGCGAGTCCACCAGGATCCGGTACCGGGAGGTCGACCGCACGGTGAAGACCGCCGTGAACCCGTCCCCCGCCGACACCCGCGCCGGCACGCCGCCGACGACCGTCCCCACCGTCCCGCCGCCCGTCGCGGCCGACGCCGTCGACACCGGGACGACGGCCAGCAGCACCCCGCACACCACCGACAACAGCAGGGCCACGGCAGGCAGCACCGTCGCCCGAATGACGCGCCGCGCCATGGAGAACCCCCGAGTCGAAAGGCACGGCCCCACCGAACCCACTCCGCGCCGACGCGCGCAGCGTACCGGCCCCGGCGGCACCGCTGCCACCACCCCAGGTCAACACCGGACGAACACCTGCCCGCCCCACCGCACTTCGGCCCTGGTCCCGGCCGCTCCCGCCGCCCGCGCCGCGTCCCCGGCCGGCCGGTCCCGCCGCGCCCTAGAGTGGGGTCGGACAGGCCGGTCGGCGCAGCGGGGAGAGCGGGAGTCGTGGACGAGCAGCCCTTCGACGGAGTCGAGCTGGCGGAGCGGACCGAACGGAACCTGGCGGAGCACGCCTGCCACCTGCACCGGGGCCTGCCCGGCGCGACCGTCGCGGAGGCCGGCGACCTGCTGGTCGCGGACAGCGGGCTGGACGACGACACGTTCAACATCGTCGCCGCGGCCCGCTTCACCGCCGCCGGCGCCGCCGACCGGATCGCCGGGACCGTCGCGGCGCTGACCGCCACCGGCCGCCCGTTCTCCTGGTGGGTGGGCCCGGCCTCGACCCCGCCGGACCTCGGCGCCCGGCTGGCGGCGGCCGGGCTGCCCGCGTCCGGGCACGAGACGGCGATGTGGGCCGCGCTGGACGGCACCCCGCCGCCGCCCGCCGTCCCGGGGCTGGAGATCCGGACGGTGGCCACGCCCGGGCAGCTCGCCGACTACGCGGCGGTGCTCGCCGCGAACTGGGACCCGCCCGCCGGGACCGTCCGCGACTTCTACGCCCGGGCCGCCCCGCGGGCGCTCGCCCCGGACGGCCCGGCCCGGTACCTGGTCGGCTACGTCGAGGACCGGCCGGTCTGCTCGGCGGAGGTGTTCCGGCACGCGGGAGTCGCCGGCCTCTACAACGTCTCCACCCTGGCCGCCCACCGCCGGCGCGGCTACGGCGGCGCCGTCACGCTCGCCGCCCTCCACGCGGCCCGCGAGCGGGGCGACCGGGTCGCGGTCCTCCAGGCGTCGGCCGACGGCGAACCGGTCTACCGCCGCCTCGGGTTCCGCGCCTGCGGCCGGTTCGCCGAACACGCCCTCAGCCCCTGAACCGCCCGGCCCCGCGACCCGAGGAGGACCGATCCGTGACGGACACCGACACCCCGAACGAGGGCCGAGACGCGGCGGGGCAGGAGCGGCCGGCGGAGCCCGGCCGCGACCTGGCCGCCCTGGCGACCGAGGGGCGGCGGCCCGGTGGGGCGGGGATCGACCTGCTGGGGACGCTGGAGCTCGCCCGGCTGATGAACGCCGAGGACCGGACGGTGCCGGACGCGGTCGCGGCCGTGCTGCCGGCCGTCGCGGCGGCCGTGGACGCCATCGCGGCCCGGATGGAGCGCGGCGGTCGGCTGGTGTACGCGGGGGCGGGGACGGCCGGACGGCTCGGGGTGCTGGACGCCGGCGAGTGCCCGCCGACGTTCGGCACCGCGCCCGGGCGGGTGGTCGGACTGATCGCGGGCGGGCCCGGCGCGGTCACCGCCGCCGTCGAGGGCGCCGAGGACGACCGGGCCGCCGCCGTCGCCGAGTTGGACGCGCTGGGGCTGACCGAGGCCGACACCGTGGTGGGCGTCTCCGCCTCCGGCCGCACCCCGTACGCGCTGGCCGCCGTCGAGCACGCCCGCGCGCTCGGGGCGCTCACCGTGGCCCTGGCGGGCAACCCGGGCTCGCCGCTCGGGGACGCCGCCGAGCACCGGATCGAGGTCGCCACCGGGCCCGAACTGCTGGCCGGCTCCACCAGGTTGAAGGCCGGGACGGCGCAGAAACTGGTGCTCAACATGATCTCGACCCTCACCATGGTCCGGCTCGGCCGGACCTACGGCGACCTGATGGTCGACCTGCGCGCCGGCAACGACAAGCTGCGCGCCCGGGCCCGCCGGATCACCGCCCTCGCCACCGACGCCGAACTCCCGGACGTGGACGCCGCGTTGGCGGCCACCGGCGGACGGGTCAAGGACGCGATCCTGCTGCTGCTCACCGGCACGGACCCGGCCGGGGCGGCCGAGGCGCTGGCCCGCAACGGCGGCCGACTGCGCAACGCCCTCGCGGAAAACGGGAGTTGAGCGGTCAGAGCTCCTGCTCGGCCCAGATGGTCTTGCCGCGCGGCGTGTGCCGGGTGCCCCAGTTGCGGCAGAGCTGCGCCACCAGCAGCAGCCCGCGGCCGCCCTCGTCGTCGTTGTGGGCGCGGCGCAGGTGCGGGGCGGTGCTGCTGCCGTCGGAGACCTCGCAGATCAGCAGGCCGCCGTCGCGGATCAGCCGGAACCCGATCGGCGGCAGGCCGTAGCGGACGGCGTTGGTGATCAGCTCGCTGACCACCAACTCGGTGACGAAGGCGGCCTCTTCGATGCCCCACTCGGTGAGCTTCGCGGCCGCCAGCCGGCGGGCCCGGGCCACCTCGGACGGGTCGTGGCGCAGCGACCAGTCGGCGACGTCCTGGGTGTGCAGGGCCCGGGTGCGGGCCAGCAGCAGGACGACGTCGTCGGTCGGGGCGTCCGGGCCGAGGGTCGCGGAGAGCACCTGGTCGCACAGGTCCTCCAGCGAGTCGGCGGGGGCGGCGAGGGCCGATCCGAGCCGGCCCAGGCCGAGTTCGGGGTCGCCGCGGAGTTCGGAGGCGCGCAGCAGGCCGTCGGTGTACAGCGCCAGCACGCTGCCCTCGGGGACCTCCAACTCGACTGACTCGAACGGGAGTCCGCCGAGCCCGAGCGGCGGTCCGGCCGGGAGCTCGGGGAAGGCCACGGTGTTGTCCGGGCCGACCAGGGCCGGGCCCGGGTGGCCGGCCCGGGCCAGCGAACAGGTGCGGGTGACCGGGTCGTAGACCGCGTACAGGCAGGCCGCGCCGACGCTGCTGCCGGCCCAGGCGGTGCCGCCCTCGGGCAGCTCGTCGAGGTCGACCCGGAGCACCAGGTCGTCGAGGTGGGTGAGGAGTTCGTCCGGCGGCATGTCGATGTCGGCGAGGGTGCGGACCGCCGTCCGGAGCCGGCCCATCGCGGCGGAGGCGGGCACGCCGTGGCCGACCACGTCGCCGACCACCAGGGCGACCCGGGCGCCGGAGAGCGGGATCACGTCGAACCAGTCGCCGCCGACGCCCTCCCGGCCGCCCGCCGGGAGGTAG
The DNA here is from genome assembly GCF_000269985.1 of Kitasatospora setae KM-6054. NCBI lineage: Bacteria > Bacillati > Actinomycetota > Actinomycetes > Kitasatosporales > Streptomycetaceae > Kitasatospora > Kitasatospora setae. The sequence goes on from NC_016109.1 coordinate 7,343,913, forward strand.
CGGAAGGCCACCTCGACGGCGGCCTGCCGGGGCGTCCGGGTCGGCAGCAGGGAGCGCTGGAGGGCGAGCGCGGTGTCGCGCTGCTGGGTGTACTGGCGGGCGTTGTCGATCGACAGCGAGGCGCGCGCGGTCAGTTCGGTGGCCAGCAGCAGGTCGTCGTCGTCGAACGGCTCCGGGGTGCGGTGCCGCAGGAAGATCGCCACGCCGAGCGTGGTGCCACGGGCGGTCAGCGGCACCAGCAGCGAGGAGTGGATGCCGAACTCCTTGGCCAGCCGCTCCCGTTCGGGCTCCCGGGCCAGCCAGGCGCGGATCTCCGGATCGTGGTAGTCGGTGCGCAGCGGACGGCCGGAGGCGAGCACCCGGGCCATCGGCGAGTCCGGCGCGATGACGTCCCCGGCGCCGGTGGCGACCACGGACTCCGGGCAGCCCGGCAGCACCGAGCGCTGGGCGACCCGGTAGAACACCAGGCCGGCACTGGACGGCAGGCCGCCGCCGAACACCGAGTCGAGCAGGTCGACGCCGGTGAAGTCGGCGAAGCCCTCGGCCGCGACGTCCGCCAACTCCTCGGCGGTGCGCTCCACTTCGAGGGTCGAACCGATCCGCAGCCCGGCCTCGCCGAGCAGCGCCAGCCGACGCCGGGCCCGCTCCTCGGCGCTGAGCGGCGCGGTGGCGGCAGCGGCTGCGGCCTCGACCTCGGGCCCGGGCCCGGTCGTGGGGCCGGCCGGCACCGGCGACGGCTCGGTCAGCCCGACGGCCCCGACGGCCCCGACGGCCTCGGCGGTCAGCGGCCGCAGCGGCTGCGCGGAGAGCACCCAGCCGGGCTCGCCGCGCGCCGTCCGGACCGGCACCGCGCCCAGCTCGACCGCCACCGGGTCGTCCTCGGAGCGGCACAGCCGGACCATCCCGGTGAACGGTTCGTGCCGAACCACCGCGCGCAGCAAGGCGGTCGGCACCTCCCCGGCCAGCAGTTCGACGGCCGGCCGCCCCAGCGTCCGGCCCGCGCCGAACCCGGTCAGCCGCTCCGCCGCCACCGACCAGCCGGTGACCGCCCCGCCGGCCTCGACCGTCGCGGTCGCCGCCTGGCCCGTCACCCGAGTCGCCATGTCCGTCCAACCCCCTTCGGAGCAGCAAGATCCAGGCCATCACTTCCCAGCATCGCCGTCCGACCTGACCGCCTCAAACCGCCACGCCGGGAAACCCGGGACCAGGCTCGGGCGGGTCCGGGACGCGCACGGCGCCGGGACGCGCACGGGGGCGGGGCGTGCCGGACGCCGGCCGCCGCGGCCGGTGGTCACGAACAGATCATGGCCGCCCGGGAGCCCGCCGGGGAGCGATATCGTGTGGGCCGTGACAGACGGGGACGGGACGCTGATCGGTGGACGCTACCGGCTGATCGAGCCGGTCGGGCGGGGCGGGATGGGCCGGGTCTGGCGGGGGAGGGACGAGACCCTGCACCGCGAGGTCGCGGTCAAGGAGATCCTGTTCCCCGCCGGACTCGAAGACGAGCAGCGGGAGTTGCTGCTCCAGCGGGTGATGCGGGAGGCCCGGGTCGCGGCCGGGCTCAACCACCCGGGGATCATCACGGTGTTCGACGTGGTCGAGCACGAGGGCGCCCCGGTGATCGTGATGGAGTTCGTGGTCGGCACCTCGCTGGCCGCCACCGTCCGCGACCACGGCCGCCTGCCCGCCGCCCGGGTCGCCGGGATCGGCCTGGCCGTACTGGACGCGCTGACCGCCGCGCACGCCGCGGGCGTCGTGCACCGCGACCTGAAGCCCGACAACATCCTGCTCAGCGGCAACCGGGTGGTGCTCACCGACTTCGGCATCGCCAGCATCACCGACGCCACCATGTCGCTCACCAACACCGGCACGCTGCTCGGCACCCCCGCCTACATGGCCCCCGAGCAGCTCGACGGCAAGCCCGCCACCCCGGCCTCCGACCTGTGGTCGCTGGGCGCCACGCTGCACACCGCGGTCGAGGGCGAGGCGCCGTTCGCCGCGACCACGCTGACCGCCCTGTACGTCGCGATCCTCACCCAGCCCCCGCGCCCGTCCCGGCACGCCGGACCGCTCACCCCCGCGCTGCTCGGCCTGCTGGTCAAGGACCCGGGACTGCGGCTGACCGCCGAGCAGGCCGTCCGCGCCCTCGCCGCGGCCGCCCAGTCCGCGCCCGCGGCCCCGCCGGTGCCGCTGCCGCACCAGCAGACGGTCCGCGACGCCGCCCCGGCGCCCGTCCCGGTGCCGCCCGCCCCGACCACCCCGCCGCCGCTCCCCGCGACCCCGCCGCCACCCGTCCCGACGTCGACGCCCGCGCCGTCCCCGGCACCGACACCGGGCCCGGGCCCGGTACCCGCGGACAGCCCGAACCCGTACGCGGCGCCGAACCCGTACGCCTCGCCGCTGCCGTTCCCGAACCCGTACGCGGCGCCGCTGCCGTTGCCGCCGGTCGGGACGACGGCGCCGCCGGTGGGGGCGGGCGGCGGCGGGCCCGGCGGGGCGGGGCGGCGGCGGAAGGTGCTGCTGTTCGGCGCGCTCGGGGTGCTCGCGGCCGTGGTGCCGGGGAGCATCCTGGCGACGAACCTGCTGGGGAAGAAGGAGGACCCCGCCGGCGGTGGCGGCGGTTCCTCGGCGTCCGCGTCGGCCTCGCGCAGTGCGGACGGCGGTGGCGGCAGCACGACCACCGCGGCGTACGGCGCGGCGATCGGCCGGGTGCTGAACCCGTCCGACCAGAAGGGCGGCACCCTCAAGCTGGGCCTGTCCGGCGACCTGGACTCGCTGGACCCGGCGCGCTCCTACTACAACTCCACCTGGAACTTCCAGCGCTTCTACGCCCGCACCCTGTACGCGTACGACGGCAAGCCCGGCCAGGCCGGGACCGCCGTGGTGCCGGACCTGGCGAGCGCCGCGCCCGAGGTCTCCGCCGACGGCCGGACGTACACGGTGCGGCTGCGCGACGGCCTGAAGTTCGAGGACGGCACGCCGATCACCGCCAAGGACGTCAAGTACGCCATCGAGCGGTCCTTCGACCAGGAGAAGCTGTACGGCGGCCCGACGCTGCTGGCCGACGAACTCGACCAGGGCCAGGGCTACAAGGGGCCGTACACCGACACCGACCCCGGGAAGCTGGGCCTGAACTCGGTGCGTACGCCGGACGACCGCACCCTGGTGTTCAGCCTCGCCAAGCCCAACGGCGACTTCCCCTACCTGCTGACCCTGGGCACCACCTCGCCCGTCCCGCAGGCCGCCGACACCCGCGACAAGTACACCGAGAAGCCGGTCTCCTCCGGGCCGTACAAGTTCCGCACCGTGCAGCTCGGCAAGAGCTACGAGCTGGAGCGCAACCCTGCCTGGGACCGGTCCACCGACCCGCTGCGCAAGGCGCTGCCGGACCGGATCCGGCTGACCGTCGCGACCGGCGGCGACGAGGTCGACGCCAAACTGCTCTCCGGCGACCTCGACCTCGACCTCGCCCAGGGCGGACTCCAGCCCACCACCCGGGCCAAGGTCCTCGCCGACCCCGAGCTCAAGGCCCGGGCCGACGACCCCGCCACCGGCACCCTGCGCTACGTCGCGATCGTCCCGGCCGTCGCGCCGCTCGACGACCGGCACTGCCGCAACGCCGTGCTGTACGCCGCCGACACCACCGCCCTGCAGACCGCGCGCGGCGGCCCCGAGGCCGGCGCGCTCGCCGGCTCGATGCTGCCGCCGACCGTGAGCGGCTGGGACGACTACGACCCGTACGGCCTCACCGACGGCAAGCCCGACACCGCCAAGGCCAAGGCCGAACTCGCCGCCTGCGGCAAGCCCGAAGGCTTCGCCGTCACCCTGGCCGCCCGCGCCAGCAACCCGAAGGAGCAGGCGGCCGCGCAGGCCCTGCAGAGCTCGCTCAGGACCGTCGGGATCAGCGTCACCATCGAGGGCTACGACGTCACCCAGATGGCCGGCACGGTCGGCTCGCCCGACAACGTCAAGTCCAAGGGCTACGGGCTGATCGTCGACGGCTGGCTCGCCGACTACCCGTCGGGCCGGGCCTTCCTGCAGGACATGGTCGACGGCCGGCGGATCCGGCCGACCGGCAACCTCAACTACGCCGGCGTCAACGACCCCGAGATCAACGCCTGGTTCGACCAGGCCACCGCCCAGGGCGACCGCGCCAAGGCCGCCGACCTCTACCGGAAGATCAACCACAAGGTCACCGACGGCGCCTACTACCTGCCCTACAACGCCACCCATGTCCTGAACTACCGCAACCCGCGGCTGACCAACGTCTACGTCACCGACGCGTACGGCGGCGTCGACGTGCAGGCGCTGGGGGTCTCCGACGGCGCGTGACGGCGGATCTCCGGGGCGGGACGAGGGGGTGGCGGGGTGCGGGCCCCCGTAGAATCCCGGGGCATGAGCGAGCCGCTTGACCCCGACATGTTCTCCGCCTGCCAGGGGCCGCCCCTCCCCATGCGGATGAACAACAAGTGGGGCCCGAAGATCATCACCTGCCTGAAGGACGGGAAGCGGCGCTTCTCGGAACTCCAGGTCCCGCTCAAGGGCATCACGCCCAAGGTCCTCTCCGAGTCCCTGCGCGCGATGGAGCGGGACGGGTTCCTCACCCGCACCTCCTACCCCGGGGTGCCGCCGCGCGTCGAGTACGAGCTGACCGAGCTGGGGCGCTCGACGCTCGAACCGATGGAAGCCTGGTGCGCCTGGGCCGAGCAGCACCTGGCCGAACTCGTCGACGCCCGCGCGGCCTACGACGACGCCTCCTGAGCCCTTGAGCCCTTGAGCCCTTGAGCCCTTGAGCCCTTGAGTCCGCCGGCCGCCGCCTTCCTATCGTTGCGGTAACCGAGGGGGCGGCGGATAGCTTTCCCGAGCAGGCCGGGGGAACCGGCGGAGCGCTACGGAGGGAAGCTGAGCGATGAGCAGGATCGTCGTGTTCGGAGCGGGTGGCAACGCCGGACGCCGTGCCGTCACCGAGGCCGTGACCCGCGGGCACCGGGTCACCGCGGTGGTGCGGGACCCGGCGAAGTACCGGGAGCTGGAGCGCGAGGGCGTGACCCTGGTCGGGGGCGACGTCACCGCGGCGGACAGCGTCGCCGCCGTCGCGGTCGGCCACGACGCCGTGATCTCCACGGTCTTCCGGGCCGACGTCGCCCCCGCCGACTTCTACGCCGCGGCCGCCGCCGCCCTGGTCGAGGGCCTGACCGGAGCCGGCGTCAGCCGCCTGGTCGCGGTCGGCGTGGGCACCGCGCTGGAGGCGGAGCCGGGCGTGGCCGTGCACGACGCGCCCGAATTCCCGGCGGCGTACCGGCAGTTCTCGATCGGCCACTCGGTCGAGAACGACGTCTACCGCGCCAGCGGGCTCGACTGGGTCGTCGTCACCCCGCCCCCCACCGTCCTGGACGCCGAGGCCGTGCGCACCGGCCGCTACCGCACCGGCGGCCCGGCCGTCCTGCCGACCGAGCCGGACGCCCCCGCCTTCTCCTACGCCGACCTGGCCGTCGCCCTGGTCGACGAGGCCACCCGGCCCGCCCACCACCGCGCGGTCGTCGCCGTCGGCTGACGCCGGGGCGCCGGGTCGCCGGGTCGGCGGGGCCCCGCCGTCCGTACCCGGCGCACCGGTCGGAGCGGGGCCGGAAATCCCTTACGGCAGGCGGGATCCCGCCGCTAGAGTGCCCGCCAGAGGACGCCCCCTCCGGGGCGTCGGGGGAGGGGTTTTCCAACCATGCCAAGACAGACGGGGCGGTGGCGGGGCAGGCGTCCCGCCGCCCTGTTCACCACGGCCGCGGTCGTGCTGGCGGGGATGGTGCTGTCCGCCGCGCCGGCCGCTGCCGCGCCGCCGATCCAGCAGGCGCCGCAGGTCTCGCTGGCGTACACCGACGAGGCCGCGCCGACGACGAGCCACCCGCAGCCGACCGGCGAACTGCCGCTGGGCAGTTGGCGCGACGAGCAGGGCGCCGCGCACACGTCGCGGGTGTACGCCTCCTTCGACCTGACGGGCTTCGCCGCCAAGGACACCGGGAAGCACGTGGTGGCCGGCTGGCTCGTCTTCGGCGAGACCTCGGCCGCGAGCTACGTCCCGCGGACCGTCGAGGTCTGGCAGACCGCGACGCCCACCGCCCCGGTCACCTGGCGCCGGGCGCCCGCCGAGAAGAAGAAGCTGGGCACGGTGACCGCCACCGCCGCCGGCCCCGCCTCCTACCTGCGGCTGGACCTGGACGACGCGGCCGCGAGCGCCGCCGCGTCCGGCAGCCGCACGCTCTCCCTCGAACTGCGGCTCTCCGACGCGGACGAGGCAAACCCCGCGCTGGGGCGCCGGCTGAACCCGCGCATGTTCCTGTACGCGACGTCCGACACCGCGCCCGGCACGCCCACCGACCTGTACAGCCAGCAGTACGCCTGCGCGGACAAGAACCGCCCCTACCTGGGCACCCTGACGCCACCGCTGACGGCGGTGCTGCACGACGCCGACCCGAACGACGAGTACCTCACGGGCACCTTCGCGATCTGGCCCTCCGGTCACCCGGAGCAGCGCACCGAGTTCACCGCCGCCAACACCGTCAAGGACTGCGGCCGGCCGGCGACCGTGCCGCCCGGTGTGCTCGCCGACGGCGGCACGTACAGCTGGCAGGTCCGGGGCGGCGACGGCACCGAGCTGTCCGCCTGGTCCAAGCCCTGCACCTTCCACGTCGACGTCACCAGTCCCGCCGCCGCGCCCGTGGTGACCTCGGCGAACTTCCCGGAGGGCCAGGTCGGCCCGGGCGGCGTCCCCGCCGAGTTCACGATCACCTCGAACGGGACCGCCGACGTCGAGGGCTACCAGTACGGCTGGAGCCAGGACCTGTCCGTCGACGGCTGGACCACCGGCCCGGACGGGCTCCCGCAGTGGACCGACCCGTACACCCGGCCGGGCCACGTCCGGGCGGACCGGCTCGGCGGCGCGGTCGACCTGACGCTGCCGCCGCCGGACGCCGGCCCGGCCACGCTCTTCGTCCGCAGCCTCGACCGGGCGGGCAACCCCTCGCCCACCACCAGCTACCGGTTCTACGTCCCCAGCACCATGCCCACGGTGACCGGTCTGCCGAACCCCGTGCTGCTGGACACCCCCTTCACCCTGCGACTGGCGCCCAACGCGAGCCTCGCCGCGGTCGACAGCTACACCGTGCAGGTCAACTACGACCCGCCCCAGACCGTGCCGGCCGCCGCCGACGGCACCGCCTCGGTGACGCTCGCCCTCGCCCGCGCCGGCGGCAGCCTCATCACCGTGCGCAGCCACAGCCCCAACGGCTGGGTCAGCTCCTCCAACCGGCTGTTCGCCTACGTCGACACCAGCCCCACCGTCAGCTCCGAGACCTACCCGGAGGACACCGGATCCGGCGCCACCGGCGGCGGGCCCGGGATCGCCGGCACCTTCACCTTCGCCCCGAAGGTGCGGAACACCGCGTCCTACACCTACTCCCTCGACTTCGGCCCCGAGACGACCGTCGCCGCGGCGGCGGACGGCACGGCGCAGATCTCCTGGGCCCCGGACAGCAGCGGGTCGCACACCGTCTACGTGTACTCGACCGACCGGGACGGGCGGACGTACGAGACGTACTACTACTACTTCACCGTGAACTGACGCCGCGACAGCGGAGTGAGGCGAGGGGGGCACGCGAACGCGTGCCCCCCTCGCCGTGGCCCGGCATCAGGCGTCCTTGAGGCCGGGGAAGTCCTCCTCCCAGAACTCGCGCTCGCCGCGCGGGCGTGCGGCGAGCGGCTCCGCCTCGCCGTGGCGTTCCCGCTCCCGGCCGCGCAGCTCGATGCGGCGGATCTTGCCGGAGATGGTCTTCGGCAGGTCGGCGAACTCCAGGCGGCGGATCCGCTTGTACGGGGCGAGCCGCTTGCGGGTGAAGGCCAGGATGGACCGCGCGGTCGCGGCGTCCGGCTCGTGGCCGGGGGCGAGGATGACGTACGCCTTGGGCACGGAGAGCCGCAGCGGGTCCGGGGAGGGGACGACGGCGGCCTCGGCCACCGCCGGGTGCTCGATCAGCACGCTCTCCAGCTCGAACGGGGAGAGCCGGTAGTCGCTGCTCTTGAACACGTCGTCGGCGCGGCCGACGAAGGTGTAGTAGCCGTCGGCGTCGCGCTGGGCGACGTCGCCGGTGTGGTAGCGGCCGCCGGCCATCGACTCGGCGTGGCGTTCGGGGTCGTCCTGGTAGCCGGTCATCAGGCCGAGGGGGGCGGAGACCAGGGGCAGGCAGAGTTCGCCGTCGACGCCGGTTCCGGTGATCTCCTCGCCGGTGACCGGGTCGACGAGGGTGACCTGGTAGCCGGGCAGCGGGCGGCCCATCGAGCCGGGTTTGACGGGCTGGCCGGGGGTGTTGCCGATCTGGGCGGTGGTCTCGGTCTGGCCGTAGCCGTCGCGCAGGGCGACGCCCCAGGCGCGTTCGATCCGTTCGACGACCTCGGGGTTCAACGGCTCGCCCGCGCCGACGAGTTCGCGCAGCGGGGGGCGCCACTGTTCGAGGTCCTCGAGCAGGAGCATCCGCCAGACGGTGGGGGGTGCGCAGAACGAGGTGACGCGGTGGCGCACCAGGGCGTCCAGGAGGGGGCGGGCGGAGAAACGGGGCTGGTTGACGATGAGGATCTCGGCGCCGGCGTTCCACGGGGCGAAGAAGTTGCTCCAGGCGTGCTTGGCCCAGCCGGGGGAGGAGACGTTGAGGTGGACGTCGCCGGGGCGCAGGCCGATCCAGTACATGGTGGAGAGGTGGCCGACGGGGTAGGAACGGTGGGTGTGCTGGACGAGTTTGGGGCTGCTGGTGGTGCCGGAGGTGAAGTACAGCAGCAGCGGGTCGTCGGCGCGGGTCGGCCCGTCGGGGGTGAAGCCGCCGGTGTGGGCGGCGGCGTCGGCGTAGTCCGTCCAGCCGGGGACGGGTGCGCCGACGGCGGTCCTGGTCCAGTCGCCGTCCAGCTGGGCGAAGTTGGCGGTCAGGGCGGATTCGGCGATCACGTGCCGGACCCGGCCGCGGGTGAGCCGGTCGGCGAGGTCGTCGGGGGTCAGCAGGGTACTGGCGGGGATGACGACCGCGCCGAGCTTGATCGCGGCGAGCATCACCTCCCACAGGGCGACCTGGTTGCCGAGCAGCAGCAGGATCCGGTCACCGCGCGCCACACCCCGTTCGCGCAGCCAGCCGGCGGTGCGGTCCGAGCGGGCGCTCAGCTCGGCGAAGCTCAGCGCGCTCTCGCCCAGCAGGGTGCCGTCCGCGTCCAGGTCGACGACGCGCAGGGCGGTCGCGTCGTTGCCGGCGGCCTCGGTGTCGAACCAGTCCAGCGCCCAGTTGAAGTGCTCGCCCGTCGGACGGGGGAAGGCGTGCGCGGCGTCGAGGTCGCCGCGTGCCGCGAGCAGGTGGTCCCGCGCGGCGCGGAAGTCGTGGTGCGCGGCGGAGTCGGTGTTCCGCCGAGCGGCCGTGTCCGGTGCCATCCGTGTGTCCGTCCCTGCCTGGTCGACCCCGGCCGCCGCCTCGTTGCCCGGCCGCGGGCATACCGGCACGCTGCCATTCGGCTGATCATCGGTCAAGAGTGACATGGCAGCTGACCTGGCCGGGGCGGTCGCGGAGGTGGGCCGAGACGGACGCGGAAGCGGCCGGGGAAGCCGCGACGAGACGGGGCGGGTGAGCGCGCGCAAACCCGGTACCGGGCGGGTCGGGCCTGCGGTTAGGATCGCTGGCACCTCCCGGGCGTGGGCGCAGAGGCCGCCGCCGCCGTTTTGGCAAAACGGAGCACGCCGGTTCGAATCCGGCCCCCGGGAGGCCCCACGGCCCAGGCCCCACGGCCCAGGCCCCACAGCCCGAGCCCCGGAGCGCGGGCCCCGGAGCGCGGCGGTCGAATCCGGCCAGGCCCGTTCCCGTCCCCGTTCCCGTTCCCGTTCCGCGAACCCCTCCGGGAGGACCGTCCGATGAGCACGACCCCGTCCGGCGTCGCCGGACCGTCGCCGGACCAGGGCGTTCCGGACGAGGCCGAGTTCGCGGCCTTCGAGCGGACGCTGGGCCGGCTGTGGCAGCTGCCCGTCGACCATCCGCTGCGGTTGCGGGCCGAGCGCGGGGCCGAGTCGTTCGTCCGGGACGGTCGGCACGCCCGTCGGCGCGGGCGCCGCGCGGAGGCGGCCAGGGCCGATGCCGCGCTGGTCGCGGCCACCGCCACCGGTGGCACCGACCGCCGGGAGGACGCCCCGCTGCCCGCAGCCGAGCGGCCCGCGCCGCTCGGCGAACTCGCCCGCCCGCAGCGCTGCTACGTCTGCAAGCGGTCGTACCGGCAGCTCGACGGCTTCTACCACCGGCTCTGCCCCGGCTGCGCGGGCGACAACACCGCCCGCCGGGCGCTCAGCACCGACCTGGCCGGGCGGCGGGTGCTGCTCACCGGCGGCCGGGTCAAGATCGGCTTCCAGCTGGCCCTGATGATGCTCCGCGACGGCGCCGAGCTGATCGTCACCAGCCGCTTCCCGCACGACACCCTGCGCCGCTTCCGCGCCGCCGAGGGCAGCGCCGGCTGGCTGGACCGGCTCCGGATCGTCGGCATCGACCTGCGCGACCCGCGCCAGGTCCTCGGCCTGTGCGAGCAACTGCGCGCGGAGGGGCGGCCGTTGGACATCCTGGTGAACAACGCCGCGCAGACCCTGCGCCGCCCGCCCGAGTCGTACGCGCTGCTGGCCGCCGGGGAGCACGGCGCCGTCCCCGCGCAGGTCGGGCACGCGCCCGGCTTCCGCCCGATGCCCGCGCTCACCGCCGCCTGGCCCGCCGCCGAACTCGCCACCGGGGAGGGATCGTTGACGCTCGCCGAGGTCGACGGCGGCGCGGTCGACGAGGCCGGGCTGCTGCCCGACACCGCGCCGCGCAACTCCTGGTCGGCGACGCTCGGCGCACTCGACCCGGCCGAGGTGCTGGAGACCCAGCTGGTCAACGCGCTCGCCCCCGCGCTGCTCTGCGACCGGCTGCTCCCGCTGCTGGAGTCCTCCCCGCACCCCGCCCGCTACATCGTCAACGTCACGGCGGTGGAAGGCCGGTTCGCCGTCCGCAACAAGATGCCCGGCCACCCGCACACCAACATGGCCAAGGCCGCGCTCAACATGCTCACCCGCACCAGCGCCGCCGAACTCGCCGAGCGCGGCGTCTACATGTGCGCGGTGGACACCGGCTGGATCACCGACGAGAACCCGGCCCCGAAGAAGTCCCGGCTGGCCGACCGCGGTTTCCGCACCCCGCTGGACATCGTCGACGGCGCCGCCCGCATCTACGACCCGATCGTCCGCGGCGAGGCCGGCGAACCGCTCGCGGGCGTCTTCCTGAAGGATTACCGGGTGGCGGAGTGGTGAGCACGCGGTCTACCATCGCCGCGACGGGGCCGTAGCACAGCGGCAGATGCGCCGCACTGCACATGCGGAGGACGTCGGTTCGAATCCGACCGGCCCCGTCACCCCCCCCGGGTCGGGTTCGGGGCTGTAGCACAGCGGCAGATGCACCGGCCGGCCTAGCCGGAGGACGCCGGTTCGAATCCGGTCGGCCCCACCCCCCGGGAGAGAAGCAGCCAAGGAGCCCGCATGCCAGAGGAGTTCGCCGGAGTCCCGTCCGTGATGCCCCGCCCGGTCGACGAACTCGCCCCGCTGCTGGCCTGGTTGCGCACCGGCACCGGCGCCGACCGGCGGATCGACTTCCCGGCCGGCGCCGCGCTCCCGGGCGGCCGGCTCGACCTGTGCAAGCAGCAACTCGGGCCGCGGGGAGCCGAGCTGGTCGCCGACGCGCTCGCCGAAGCCGCCCAGCACGACCCCGGCGACGGCGACGGCGATGGTGACGGCGGGGCGCCCGTCCGGCACCTGCTGCTCGGGACCGACGGGCTCGGTGACGACGGGGCCGACGCGTTCGCCGCCCGCGCCGCCGAAACCCCGGTCCGCACGCTCTACTTGGGCTGCAACGGGATCACCGCCGCGGGCGCCTGCCGGATCGCCGACCGGCTGCGCGCCTCGCCGCAGACCGTCCGCGCGCTGTGGCTCAAGCGCAACCCGCTCGGCCGCCGGGCCGGCCAGGCCGCCGCCGAACTGATCTCCTCCGCCGAGCAGTTGCGTACCCTCGACCTGGTGCAGACCGGCCTGGACGCCGCCGGGCTGACCGAACTCGTCGACGCCCTGTTGGCCGGCGGCCGCCGGTTCGAGCGGCTGTACCTCAGCGGCAACCCGCTCGGCCCGGCCGGCGCCGAACCGCTGGCCCGGCTGATCGCGGCCGGCGCCACCGACGAGCTGTACGCCTCCGCCGCCGGCCTCGGCGACACCGGGGCGACCGTCCTCGCCGCCGCGCTGCGCACCGCCCCGTACGGACGGCTGCGCCGGCTCTCGCTGGCCAGCTCGGGCCTCGGGCCTTGCGCGGCAGCGGAGTTGACCGTCGTGGCGGCCGCCGCCGGGGTGGAGCTGCTCGACCTGGGACGCGTCCCGGCCGCCCGGGTGCTGGGCGCCGACGACAACCGGATCGACCTGGCCGCCGCCGACCGGATCGGCGCCGCACTGGCCGCCGCCCCGCACCGCCTCGACCACCTGGTGCTGGCCCACACCGGCACGCGCAGCCGCGAGGCGCACCGGCTGCTCGACCACGCCGCCGGAGCGCCGACCCCGACCCGCTACCTGCTGGGCAAGGGCGTCGCGACCACCGTCCGGCGGCGGCTGAACGAGCTCAGCGCCGCCGTCCCGCCGCCCGTGCCCGGGTCCGACGTGGCGGCGGTGCGCAGCGTGCACCGCACCGCCCCCGGCCTGCCGGAGTAGGTCAGCGGGCGGCCATCCGCAGCGCGCCGTCCATCCGGATGGTCTCGCCGTTCAGGTAGTCGTGGTCGGCGATCAGGGCGACCAGCTTGGCGTACTCCTCCGGGCGGGCCAGCCGCTGCGGGAAGGTGACGGTCGCGGCGAGGCCGGAGCGGACCTCCTCGGAGAAGCCCGCCATCATCGGGGTGTCGACGATGCCCGGGGCGATGGTGACGACCCGGATGCCGTACTGCGCCAGGTCGCGCGCCGCCGTGATGGTCATGCCCGCCACGCCCGCCTTGGACGCCGCGTACGCGATCTGCCCGACCTGGCCCTCGAAGGCCGCGATGGACGCGGTGTTGACGACCAGCCCGCGCTGCCCGGCCTCGTCCGGCTCCTGCGCGGACATCGCTTCGGCGGCCAGCCGCATCACGTTGAAGGTGCCGACCAGGTTGACGTTCAGCACGCCGCGGAACAGCTCCAGGTCGTGCGCGCCGCGCCGGCCGACCACCCGGGCGGACGGGGCGATGCCCGCGCAGCTGACCGCCAGCCGCAGCGGGCGGCCGTCGGCGGCGATCCGGGCCAGCGCGTCGCGGACCGGCTGCTCCTCGGTGACGTCCGCCCCGAGCAGGGTGACGCCGTCGGGCCGCGCGGGGGCGGACTCCACGGCCTTGGGCAGGTCGAGGCCGTAGACGGTGGCGCCGAGCGAGGCCAGGTGGGCGGCGGTGGCCGCGCCGAGGCCGGAGGCGGCGCCGGTGACCAGGGCGGCGGTGCCGGACAGCTGCATGGGGGGAACGTCCTTTCCGAGAGGGTGAGTTGGCGTCGCTGGGTGGTGAACCCGGCTGGGCGGGAGGCGAGTCGGCGTCAGCGGGTGGCGAACTGACGGCTGATCACCAGGCGTTGGATCTGGTTGGTGCCCTCGAAGATCTGCATAATTTTTGCCTCGCGCATGTACCGCTCGACCGGGAAGTCCCGGGTGTAGCCGTAGCCGCCGAGCACCTGCACCGCGTCCGTGGTGACCTTCATCGCGGCGTCGGTGGCGACCAGCTTCGCCACGCTGGCCTGCCGGCTGAACGGGCGGCCCAGGTCGCGGCGGCGCGCCGCGTCCAGGTAGGTGGCGCGGGACGAGTCGACGGCGGCGGCCATGTCGGCGAGCAGGAAGCCCAGGCCCTGGTGGTCGACGATCCGGCGGCCGAAGGTGGTGCGCTCGTTGGCGTACGCGACGGCGTGGTCGAGCGCGGCCTGGGCCAGGCCGGTGGCGCAGGCCGCGATGCCGAGCCGGCCCGAGTCGAGCGCGGAGAACGCGATCGGCAGGCCCTGGCCCTCCGCGCCGATCAGCCGGTCGCGCTCCAGCAGCGCGCCGTCCCAGTACGCGGCGGTGGTCGGCACCGCGTTCAGCCCCATCTTCTCCTCCGGTGGTCCGAAGGTCAGGCCCTCGACCCGCCCCGGCGCCAGGAAGCACGACACGCCGTGCGGGCCGGGCGCCGTCCGGGCGAACAGCGCGTAGAAGTCGGCCTTGCCGCCGTGCGTGATCCACGCCTTGGTGCCGGTGATCCGGTAGCCCCCGTCGACCGGCTCGGCCTTGCAGTTCAGCGCCGCCGCGTCCGACCCCGCCTGCGGCTCGGACAGGCTGTAGCCGCCGACCAGCTCCCCCGCCAGCATCCGGGGCAGCCAGCGCTCCCGCTGCTCCGGCGTCCCGTACGCGGTCAGCGGGTGGCAGGCCAGCGTGTGCACGCTGGTGGCCACCGCGACGGCCGCCCAGCGGGACGCCAGCTCCTCCAGCACCTGCAGGTACACCTCGTACGGCTGCCCGCCGCCGCCGAACTCCTCCGGGTACGGCAGGCCCAGCAGCCCCGCCTGCCCGAGCAGCGCGAACAGCCCGTCCGGGTAGCGCTCCTCCTTCTCGTGGGAGGCGACCCTGGTCGCGAGCTCCCGGTCGGCGAGATCGCGGGTCAACGCGATCAGGTCGGCGGCTTCCTCGGTGGGCAGCAAGCGATCCACGGCCATGTTCCGGCTCCAAAGCGGTACGCAAAGCGGTACGCAAAGCGGTACGTCAGTACCGTTGAGCGTAGCGCAGGGCGGTCGTCCTCGGACAACCTTTCGGTGGCGGACGTTCGCCACCGGGGGCGGCCGGGGCAGCGCGGCGCAGGCGCGGACGCGGGGCGGACGCGGCGGGGGCGACTGTCATACTGGCCGGGTGATCGACAGCGCAGCCGAGAACCGGCCCACCGGACGGGGCGCCGCCCGTCGCAGCGCGCTCTTCGAGGAACTGGTGGCGCTGTTCGTGGCGGAGGGCTTCGCCCACTTCACCCTGGACGACCTGGCCGCCCGGCTGCACTGCTCCAAGCGCACGCTGTACGGGCTGGCCGGCTCCAAGGAACAGCTGGTCCGCGCGGCCGTGGTGCACTTCTTCCGCGAGGCGACCGCCCGGGTCGGCGCGGCGCTGGCCGCCGAGACCGACCCGGCCGCCCGGCTGGCGGCCTACCTGCGCGCCGTCTCCGCCGAACTCGCCCCCGGCTCGCCCCGGTTCTTCGACGACCTGGCGGCGTTCGAACCCGCCGCCGAGGTCTACGGCCGCAACACCCGGGCCGCCGCCCGCCAGATCCAGCTGCTGATCGACGACGGGGTGGCGGCGGGCGCCTTCCGCGAGACCCACGTGGCCTTCGCGGCGGACGTGATCAGCTCGGTGATGGTGCGCATCCAGCAGCGCCAGGTCGCCGAGGCCACCGGCCTCGCCGACGCCGAGGCGTACGGGCACCTGGCGGAGCTGCTGCTGCACGGCCTGCTGCGCTGAGGTGCCGAGGCGCGGCCCGTGCGGCGGCGTCGGTCGTTCGGTCCTCGGGGGGCCTCCGCGTCAGTGCTCCGAAGTGGGGGCGGCCTCCGGTTCGCCCCGCTCGGCGTCGGTGCCGGTGCTTGCGGTGCTGCCGCAGAGGGGGCAGCGGCCGTTCTCGCGGACCTTGCCGCACTCCGCGCAGAGCAGGTGCAGGAAGCAGGCCGGCTCGCCGCCCGCGGGTTCGGTGGGTTCCATGGCGTCCAGTGTGCCGCGCCGGGGTGCCGGTTCGACAGGGGAGCCGTCCGGTCGTTCGACCGACGGATCCGCCTTTCCGATAGTCCGACCTACGCCTAGTCCGACCTATGTCGGCCGCACGGGTTCTTGGTCGGTCGCGGCGGTGCGCCGGGGCGCGGTCACCCGCCAGGGCGGTCGATCCTGCCGGGAGTTGACGACGACGGCGGCGGGAGGTGGCTGAACGGTGAGTATCGGTCGGCGCGGTTGGTGGCGCATCGGCATCGCGGCAGCGTTGTGCGTGGCCGGGACCGGAACGGCGGCGGTGGCGTCCGGCGAGGCACCGGCGGGCGTGCGCCCGGCGGTCAGCGCGGACGAGCAGCGCGCCCCGAACAGCGAGGACGGCCTGCAAGTGGTGAGCGTCTCGGTGGACCGCACCAAGGTCCGCGGCCTCACCGTGGTGCGGGCCCTGCTCGCCAACCTCGGCCCGAACCCGGTCACCGACCGCTTCACCGCCACCGTGCGACTGCCCAAGGGCGTCACGGTGGAAGGGCGGATCTTCCCGGACGACTGCCGACTGGACGACCGCGGACGTGAATTGACCTGCCGGTTCCGCAAGGGCCTGGGGCTGCGCCGCACGGCGACGGTACTCGTCCCGCTGCGGGTCGCCGACGACGTGCGCCCCGGGCAGCGGCTCGCCGGCACGGTCTCGCTACAGGACCCGGACCACCCCACCCGGAGCGCCCCGACCCGGGCCTACACCATCGACGTCCAGTAGCCGATGAGCGGCAACCACCTTCGCAGACCGGGCAGTTGCGCCGTCCGATCGACGCCCCTGCCGATTCCCCCGCCCCCTCCTCGCCGGCCGATCGGAGCTCCGTGTCCCTGCCCCGCCGCCTAGCGCTGCTGTCGCTGCTGCTCGTCGCACCACTGCTGCCGGCGGTGCCGGCCGCCGCCGCGCCGCAGATCCAGCAGCGCAGCCTCACCCCGACCAGCGCCCTGCCGGACACGCCCGTCGCGGCGACGCTCTCGGTCGGCTCGCTGACGACCTGCGTCACCGTCGACGAACTCGGCGTCGGCGTCCGGGACGCCAACCAGCAGAACCTGGACTTCCCCGGCTCGGCCGGGCGCACCCGGATCTGCCCCGGCGGCTACACCCTGACCACCGCCACCCGCAGCTTCCCGGCCGGGACGTACACCGAGTTCGGCTTCTACCGGATCGGCTCGACGTACTACAACCTGCCGAGCAAGACCCTGACCGTCGCCGCGCCCACCGTCCGCCAGCTCGCCCTGGTGCCGACCAAGGCCGTCGCCGAGACCGAGGTGACCGGCACCCTCGCGCTCAGCGCCACCTCCTGCCTGGCCGTCGACGAGGTCGGCATCGGCGTCCGGGACGCCGACCAGCAGAACCTGGACTTCCCCGGCACCGCGTCCAACGTCCAACTCTGCCCGCAGGGTTACGTGCTGACCACCGGCGCCCGGAGCTTCCCCGAGGGCAGCTACACCGAGTTCGGCTGGTACCGGATCGGCAGCGAGTACCACAACCTGCCCAGCAAGACCCTGACCGTCACCAAGGCCGTCACCCCGCCGATCCCGCCGATCCCCGCCGGGCAGCTGGTCTTCGACGAGAACTTCAGCAACCCGCCGCTGCTGGGCACCACGTGGGAGGACGACCGCACCAGCGCGTACCGGTACGGCAACCACAACCCGGACGACGACAAGCTGGACTGGCTCCAGCCCGGCGCGCTGAGCACCGCGAACGGCGCCAACACCTTCACCGCCACGCCCGGGGCCAACCGGCTGGAGAACGGCAAGCAGTCCTGGGACACCGGCCTGCTCACCACCGAGTACACCCAGCAGGGCTTCCAGGTCCGCCCCGGCGACTACGCGGAGGTCCGGCTCCAGCTGCCCAGCGGCTACGGCGCCTGGCCCGCGCTGTGGACCTGGAAGGACGGCGGCAACGAGATCGACTCCTTCGAGTACCACCCCGACAACCCGAACCTGCTGGAACTCTCCAACCGCATCAACAGCGCCGGCACCTACTACACCGACGCGGACGCGATCTACCCCGGCGCCTGGGTCAGCATCGGCGTCCACTACGGGGCCTACAACAACGACTGGTACATCAACCACAAGCTGGTCTTCTCCGACCACACCGGCACCGGCCCGAACTGGAGCGCCTACCTGATCCTCAACCTGTCCGTCTGCGCGGGCTACTGGCACCCGTCGCCGGTCAACGACGACGCGATCACCGCGGCCGCGGACTACCTGCGGGTGTGGCGGCCCCAGGCCTGATCGCGCACGTAAGCACGTAAGCGCGCAAGCACGTAAGCGCGCAGGCACGCAGGCACGCAGCTCCCGGCGGGGCGGCACCCGGGCTCTGGCCCTTCGGTGCCGCCCCGCCGGCGTGTCACGGGGCCGGAGCGCCGGCGGGTCAGGGCAGTTCCACCACCTGCCCGGCGAAGCTCAGGCCCGCGCCGAAGCCCACCAGCAGGGCCAGCCCGCCGGGGCCGGCCGCGCCCTCGCTGAGCAGGCGTTCCAGCGCGAGCGGGACCGAGGCGGCGGAGGTGTTGCCGGTGTCGACCACGTCCCGGGCGACCGCGACGGAGGCCGGGAGCTTGAGCGCGTCCGCCGCAGCGTCGACGATGCGCAGGTTCGCCTGGTGCGGGACGAACGCCGCCAGGTCCTCCGGGGCCACCCCGGCCGCGGCCAGTGCCTCCCGGCCGACCCGGGGGACGGTCTCCACCGCCCAGCGGAACACCGCCGGGCCCTCCATCCGCAGCGTCGGCCACGGGGGCGGGTCGGCCGAGCGCAGGTCGCGCCAGCCGTGGGCGTGGGCGATCGCCCCCGGGCGGGAGCCGTCCGCGCCCCACACCACCGGGCCGATGCCCGGCCGGGCGGCCGGGCCGACGACCACCGCGCCCGCGCCGTCGCCGAACAGGAAGGCGGTGCCCCGGTCGGCCGGGTCGATCAGGTCGCTCATCCGCTCCGCGCCGACCACCACCACGTACCGGCTGTGCCCCGAGCGGACCAGGCCGTCGGCCAGGGCCAGTGCGTGGCAGAACCCCGCGCAGGCCGCGCCCAGGTCGACCGCGCCCGCGTGCGTCGCGCCCACCAGGTGGGCGACCCGGGGTGCGGCGGGCGGGGACTGCTCCAGGTGCGACATGGTGGCCAGCAGGAGGGTGTCCACGTTCTCCGGGGCCACCCCCGCGTGGGCGAGTGCCTTCACGGCCGCCGCCGCGGCCATCGTCACCAGGGACTCGTCCGGGCCGGCGAAACGGCGGGCGGCGATGCCCGAGCGGCGCCGGATCCACTCGTCGCTGGAGTCGATCGGCCCCGCCACCTCCTCGTTCCCGACCACCCGGGTGGGCCGGTAGCCGCCCACCCCCAGGATCCGCGCCCCCGCGACCGGCGCGGCCGCGCGCAGCACGCCGGGAGCCCGCAGCGTGCCGGGATCGTCCGCCGGGCCGTCCGCGGGGTCGTCCGCCAGGTCGTTCGCGAGGTCGTTCGCCGTACCGGGGGCCCCCACCGGTTCCGTTGTCGTCGTCACGTCGGCGGCCGTGCTCATCGTCCCGCCTCCACCCGTTCGCGCGGCGCGACCGCCTGGGCCGAGCCGAACTCGCCGTCCAGGTAGCGCCGCAGGGTCTCCCGGCGCTGCACCTTGCCGCTGGAGGTCTTCGGCAGCGAGCCCCGGCGGACCAGCAGGATCTCGTCCGCCTCCAGCCGCTGGTTCTCGTGCACGGCCCGGCGGATCCGCTCGCGCAGCAGCTCGCCGCCGCCGCGCAGGGTCCGCCCGTCCGCCTCGACCACCAGGACCAGGCGTTCGCTGGTGCCGTCGTCGGCGGAGAACGCCGCCGCGCAGTTCGGGTGCAGGCCCGGGTCGGCGCTCTCCGCGGAGAGTTCGATGTCCTGCGGGTAGAAGTTGCGGCCCTGCCGGATCACCACGTCCTTGATCCGGCCGGTGACGAACAGCTCGCCGTCGGCCAGGAAGCCCAGGTCACCCGTGCGCAGCCAGCTCCGCTGCTCGGTACGGTCGCTGCGGCGGGCCCGGAAGGTCTCCTCGGACTCCTCCGGGCGGCCGTGGTAGCCGGACGCGACGCACGGGCCGCTCACCCAGATCTCGCCGACCCGCCCCTCCGGCCGGGTGGTGCGCTCCACCGGGTCGACGATCCGCACCAGGCTGTCGCCGACCACCGCGCCGCAGCCCACCGCCGGCAGCACCCCGGGGGCGTCGGAGCGCGGCACCCGCACCGCCCGGCCCGCCCGCAGCTCCTCCGCGGACAGCCAGAGCACCGTCGGCACCCGGTCCTCCGGACTGCCGGTCGCCTTCAGGGTGTTCTCCGCCAGCCCGTACCCCGGGCACATCGCCTCCGGCCGGAACCCCGCCGGGGCCAGCGCCTCGGTGAACGCCCGCACCGTCTGCCAGCGCACCGGCTCCGCGCCGTTCGCCGCCACCCGCCAGGACGACAGGTCGAGCCCGGACGGCAGCCCCTCCTCGCCGACCGCCCGCACGCACAGCTCGTACGCGAAGCTGGGCGCCGCCGCGTGCGTCCCGCCGAACCGGGAGACCGCCTCCAGCCAGCGGGCCGGCCGCCGGATGAACGCGTCCGGCGCCATCAGGTACGACGGGATGCCCGCCCACAGCGGCAGCACGACGCCGAACAGCATCCCCATGTCGTGGAAGAGCGGCAGCCAGTTCACCACCCGGGCGTCGCCCCGGCACGGCCACAGCCGGTCCGTCTCGTCCACGTTGGCACCGAAGTTGGCGTGCGTGACCCGCACGCCCTTCGGCGTCCCCGTCGACCCGGAGGTGTACTGCAGCAGCGCCAGCTCCTCGGACCCGATCGGCCGCGGCCGCCAACCCGCCACCGCCGCCGGGTCGGTGAGCTCGGCCTCGGCCGCCAGCGTCTCGGGGTCGTGCAGGGTCAGCCCCGCCAGCTCGGGCAGCGCGCCGAACCGCTCCAGCAGGTCCCGCCGCACCTCCGGGGTGGTCAGCACCACGGTGGTGCCGGCGTCGTCCGCGATCGCCCGCAGTCGCGCCAACCCGCGAGCCCGGGACGGTACTTGCACCGGGGCCGCGGCAACTCCCGCGTACATGCAGCCCAGCAGGTCCGAGACGAACCCCAGCCCGGACGGGTGCAGCAGCAGCACGCTGCGCCCGGCCAGCCGCAGGGCCGTCAGCCGTGCCGCCACCGCCCGCGCCCTGGCGTCCAGTTGGCGGTAGGTCAGGGTCTCGGCGACCTCCTCGCCGTTGTGCAGGAAGGCGTACGCCAGCTCGTCGGGCTGCTCGACGGCGCGCCGGGCCAGCACGTCCGGCAGGCTCGGCAGCGCGCCGGGCCGTCCGTCGGACGCTGCGGCGGGTGTCGCGGCGGGTGTCGTCGCGGATGTCGTGGCGGATGTCGTGGCGGGCGTTCCGTCGGACGCTGCGGCGGGCGTCGTGTCGGGCGCCGTGTCGGGCGTCGCGTCGAATGGGCCGTCCGGCAGGGCGTTCGGCAGTGCGTGCGGCGCGGTGCCGGGAACGCGATCGGTCATGGCAGGCATCCTCGTTCGCTGTGGGCCGGGCGGGTCCGACGGCCTGGGTCGGGCCGCGGTCAGGTGCGCCGGGAGACGGGTCGGGCCGGGGAGCTGGGCCGGGCCGTGGGGCCGGACCGGCCATGGGGTCGGGCTGGGCCGGGCCGTGGGGCTGGGGGAGCGCGGTCGTCGCGACGCGCCCGCCGGGTCACCGTCCGGCGGCCGGTGGGCCGGGTGCGGCGGGCGCGGCGGCGTGGCGGGCGCGTCGGAGGGGGCGGGTGGGTCGGGCGCGTCGGGCGCCTGGTCAGCCGGCCAGGGCGGGGACGCGGTCCTCGGCCAGCGGGCGCAGCCAGTCCTCGCCGAGCCGGGCCCGGGTGGCCGGGTCGGTGACGCCGAGCCCGGGCTGGTCGGCCAGGCAGAGCACGCCGATCTTGCCGGTGTGCTGGTTGTTCTGGACGAGCCGGGCGGCCTCGCCGACCTCCGCCAGCGGGTACGTCCGGGACACCACCGGGGCGAGCAGCCCCAGCTTGTACAGCCGCATCATCTCGGCGGCCTCGCCCAGGTTCATGCCGTGGCTGCCGACGATCCGCTTCAGGTTCATCCAGAAGTACCGGTTGTCGAAGGTGTGTTGGTAGCCGGTGCTGGAACCGCAGGTCACCACGGTGCCGCCGCGCCGGGCCACGATCACCGAGATGCCGAAGGTGGCCTTCCCGACGTGGTCGAACACGATGTGCGGGTCCTCGCCGACCTGCGAGCGGATCGCCCGGCCCAGGCGCTTGGCCAACTCCACCGTCTCCTGGGGGGATTCGGGCGCCTTGCCGATGCCGATCTCCTCCCGGTTGATCACCACGTCGCAGCCCAGCCGGCGGACCAGCTCGGCCTTCCGCTCGGAGTTGACCACCCCGACCGGGATGCCGCCGCCGTTCTTCACCAACTGCACGGCGAACGCGCCCAGTCCGCCGCTGGCGCCCCAGATCAGCACGATGTCGCCCTGCTTGATCCTGGCGCCCTTCTCGCTGACCAGCATCCGGTAGGCGGTGCCGCCGCAGAGCGGGATGCTGGCGGTCTCCTCCCAGGTCAAGTGCGGCGGCTTGGCGATCAGTTGGCTGGCCCGCACCACCGTGTAGTGGGCCAGGCCGCCGAAGTTCGTCTCGTACCCCCAGGCTTTCTGGTCGGCGCCCAGCATGCCGTCCGTGTGGGTCACCGGGTCCTGGTCGTCCACCACCGCGGTGCTCACCGCGACGTGGTCGCCGACCTGCCAGCGCCGCACTCCCGCGCCGGTGCGCACGATCACGCCCGCCGCGTCCGAACCGATCACCTGGTGCGGCTGGTCGTGCCGGGCCTGCCAGCCGCCGGAGCGGGCGTACCGGCGCAGCGCGTCGAACGTCGACACCGGCTCGAAGGTCGCCGACCACACGGTGTTGTAGTTCACCGAACTGGCCATCACGGCCACCAGGACCTCGTCCGGGGCGAGTTCGGGCAACGGCACCCGGCCCACGTGGAGGGAGCGGCGGACGTCCTTGTCCGCAACACCGTGAAACATTTCGACATCTTGCCGAAGCAAATGTGCTGCGGTGTAATCTTTCGGCAATGGAAGACGCGACAACTCCTCGGGCGGAGCGTCTCGCAGTACTGCCTCGGTCAACTCGTCCATCTGCATTCCCTCCGCCGCCGGGGGCGGCAATCAGGCAGGTCGGAAAGGCCGTCATCGACGCTACGTGAGCGCCCTGGCGGCTGAGAACCCCTAACGCTCCAGGGGGTGCGATGTGCGGCAAAGCCGCAGGTGGGAGCGGTGGAATCGGGGTCATGACAGCGGACTGGGGGCGGGTTCCGGGGTTCGCCGGGGTGCGGAAATAGGGGTGGACCGGAATTGTCCGAGCTGCGGATACTTCACAGGACGTGCACCGCCCCGGACGACTCGGAAGCGGAATTCACGTCAGGTGTCGGTGAACCGGCGCGGAGGGGCGGCGAATTGCCGTTCCGTCGCCCTCCGGGGCGCCGGCCCACCGCTGTCCGACTGCTCGGCAACCGCCCCGGCAGTCCCATCCGCAACTGCCTTCGCAGCCGCTTCCGCAGCCGCTTCCGCGACCGCTTCGGGGTCGCTTCCGCGCCGCTTTCGAAAGGGTGTCACCGCCACCATGACGAGCCAGGGACAGTCCGCCGCCGACGCGCACCCCCACGACCCGGCGGCCGAGGTGCCGGCCGGCGCGGTCGCCGTGGTCGGACTGGCCTGCCGGCTGCCCGGAGCGCCCGACCCCGAGGCGTTCTGGGCGCTGCTGGCCGAGGGCCGCACCGCGATCGGGCAGCCGCCCGCGCACCGCGGACTGGACCCGGAGCTGCCCCCGGCCGGCTACCTGGAGCGGGTCGACGGCCTCGACGCCGAGTTCTTCGGCCTCTCGCCGCGCGAGGCCGCCGAGGCCGACCCGCAGCAGCGGCTGCTGCTCGAACTCGGCTGGGAGGCCCTGGAGCACGCCGGGATCGTCCCCGCCGCCCTGCACGGCACCCGCACCGGCGTGTACGTCGGCGCGATGGCCCACGACTACCGGCTGCTGCGGCACGCCGCCGAGGCGCCGCCGCTCGGTCGGCACACCCTCACCGGGCTCAACCACGGCCTGCTCGCCAACCGGATCTCCTACACCCTCGGCCTGCACGGCCCCAGCCTCACCCTCGACACCGCCCAGTCCTCCGCGCTGACCGCCCTGCACCTGGCCCACCGCGCCGTCCGCGACGGCGACTGCGAACTCGCCCTGGCCGGCGGCGTCAACCTGATCCTCAGCAGCCGCAGCACCGACGAGGCACGGCAGTTCGGCGGCCTCTCGCCCGACGGCCGGATCCGCCCGCTGGACGCCCGCGCCAACGGCTACGCCCGTGGCGAGGGCGCCGGACTGGTGGTGCTCAAGCGGCTCGACCGGGCCCGCGCCGACGGCGACCGGGTGCTCGCCGTGATCCTCGCCAGCGAGGCCAACCACGGCGGCGCCGCCGCCGGCCTCACCGTCCCCGACGCCGACGCCCAACGGGCGCTGCTGGAGCGGACGCTGGAGCGCGCCGGGCGCCGCCCCGAGCAGGTCCAGTACGCCGAACTGCACGGCACCGGCACCCCCGTCGGCGACCCGGTCGAGGCCGCCGCCCTCGGCGCCGTGCACGGCCACCGGCCCGCCGACGCGCCGCTGCTGGTCGGCTCGGCCAAGGCCAACACCGGCCACCTGGAAGGCGCGGCCGGCATCGTCGGCTTCCTGAAGGCCGTCCTCGCCCTCGCCCACCGGCAGATCCCGGCCACCCCGCACCACGAACAGCCCAACCCCGCCATCGACTTCGCCCGCCTCGGCCTGCGCGTCCCGGACACCCTGCGCCCCTGGCCCGCCCCCGACCGCGAACTGCTGGCCTCCGTCAGCTCCTTCGGCATGGGCGGCGCCAACTGCCACGTCCTGCTGGCCGGAGCCGACGAGGTGCCGTTCCCGGCGGAGGCGGAAGCCGGGGGAACGACCCCGGCAGCGGGCGAGACCGCGGGAACGGCCCCGGCCACGGGCGAGACCGGGGGAACGGCGGCCGCGCACACCGTGCTCACCCTCTCGGCCCGCACCCCCGAGGCGCTGCGCGACCAGGCCGGGCGGCTCGCCGACCACCTCGACGCCCACCCCGGCCTCACCGGACCGGCCGTCGCGGCCGCCCTCGCCACCACCCGCACCCACTTCCGCCACCGGGCCGCGCTGCCCGTCACGGGAACGGACCGGCGGGACGACCTGGTCGCCGAACTGCGCAAGCTGGCGGACGGAGCGCCCGGTGCCGACACCGTGACCGGCCGCGCGGCGGAGCCCGGACGGCTCGCCCTGCTGTTCTCCGGCCAGGGCAGCCAGCGGGCCGGCGCCGGGCGCGAACTGTACGCCGCGCTGCCGGAGTTCGCCGCCGCGCTGGACGACACCCTCGCCGCACTGGACCCGCACCTCGACCGGCCGCTGCGCGACCTGCTGTTCGCCGCCCCGGGCAGCCCCGAAGCCACCCTGCTCGACCGCACCGAGTACACCCAGCCCGCGCTGTTCGCCTGGTCCACCGCCCTGCACCGGACGCTGCGACAGCACGGCGCGGAAGCCGAGTTCGTCCTCGGCCACTCCGTCGGCGCGCTCGCCGCCGCGCACGCCGCCGACGTCCTCACCCTGCCCGACGCCGCCCGCCTGGTCGCCGCCCGCGGCCGGCTCATGCAGACCGCCCGGACCGGCGGCCTGATGGTCGCCGTCCAGGCCACCGCCGACGAGGTCGCCCCGCTGCTCGCCGAGTACGGCGACCGGGTCGCGCTGGCCGCCGACAACGGCCCCGACGCGGTGGTGCTCTCCGGCGACGCCGGACCGGTCGCCGAACTGGCCGCCCGGTTCACCGAACTCGGCTGCCGCACCCGGACGTTGACCGTCAGCCACGCCTTCCACTCCGCGCACATGGACAGCGCCGTCGACGAGTTCCGGCGGATCGCCGCCGGACTGCGCTACCGCGCCCCCCGGCTCACCGTGGTCTCCGACCTCACCGGCGCGGTCGCCACCGCCGAGGAACTGGCCTCGGCCGACTACTGGGCCGCCCACCTGCGCCGACCCGTCCGGTTCCGGCAGGGCGTCCGCACACTGGCCGAACTCGGTGCCACCGCCTGGGCCGAACTCGGCCCCGGCCAGGTGCTGGCCTCGCTCGCCAAGCAGAACCTGGCCGACCGGGCCGGCGCGAAGCCGGCGGTGGTGCCGGTGCTGCGCGGCGGCGACCGGCCCGAGCCGCTCGGCTTCCTCCGGGCGGTCGGCGAACTGCACGTGAGCGGCGTCGAGTTGGCCTGGGAGCGGGTGCACGGCGGCCGGGTCAGGCTGCCGCTGCCCGGCTACCCGTTCCAGCGCGAGCCGCACTGGTTCGGCGAACTCGCCGACGGGAAAGACCGGTTCGCCGATCGCCCGG
Source organism: Kitasatospora setae KM-6054 (assembly GCF_000269985.1). Classification (NCBI taxonomy): domain Bacteria; kingdom Bacillati; phylum Actinomycetota; class Actinomycetes; order Kitasatosporales; family Streptomycetaceae; genus Kitasatospora; species Kitasatospora setae. Next base: position 7,370,102 of record NC_016109.1, read on the forward strand.
AGGGCGTGTCGGACCCGCGCGAGCCCCAGTCGGACCGGCAGGCCCGGCAGGCCCAGCCGACCCATTCGACCCAGTCGGCCCAGTCGGCCCGACCCGAGCGGTCTGCTCCGGTGGCGGGCGCGCGGAAGCTCGGGCTGCCGCAGGTGCTCGACGTCCTGGCCGCCGTGCTCGGCCACCGCAGTGCCGAACGCCTCGACCCGGAGCGGTCGTTCCGCGAGCTGGGCCTGGACTCGCTGGGCGCGGTGGAGTTCGCCGAGCGGCTCGGCGAGCGCGGCGGCACCGAACTGCCCGCCACCCTCGCCTACGACCACCCGTCCCCGCGCGCCGTGGCCGCGCACCTCGCGGGCGGCCCCGCCTCCCACGACCCGCTGCCGGCAGCGGAGTTCGCCCCCGACGAGCCGGTGGCGATCGTCTCGGCGGCCGGCCGCTTCCCCGGCGGGCTGGACACGCCGGAGGCGCTGTGGGAGCTGGTGCTGGACGGCGGCGACGCGATCGGCCCGTTCCCGGCCGACCGCGGCTGGCCCGACGGCCTGTACCACCCGGAGCCGGGCCGGCCCGGACACGCGTACGCCACCGGCGGCGGATTCCTGTACGGCGCGGGCGAGTTCGACGCCGACTTCTTCGGCATCTCGCCGCGCGAGGCGACCGTGATGGACCCGCAGCAGCGCCTGCTGCTGGAGGTGGCCTGGGAGTCGCTGGAGCGGGCCGGGATCCGCCCGGCCGACCTGCGCGGCAGCCGGACCGGCGTGTACGCCGGGCTCACCCAGCTCGACTACGGCCCGCGCCTGCACGAGCCCGCCGCAGGACACGAGGGCCACCTGCTGACCGGCAGCGCCGTCAGCGTCGCGTCCGGCCGGATCGCCTACGTGCTGGGCCTGGAGGGCCCGGCGGTGACGGTCGACACCGCCTGCTCGTCCTCGCTGGTGGCGATCCACCTGGCCGCCCAGGCCCTGCGCACCGGCGAGGCCACCCTCGCGCTGGCCGGCGGCGTCACCGTGATGTCGACGCCCGGCATGTTCACCGAGTTCAGCCGCCAGCGCGGCCTGTCCGCCGACGGCCGCTGCCGCTCGTTCGCCGCCGGGGCGGACGGCACCGGCTGGGCGGAGGGCGCGGGCGTCCTGGTGCTGGAGCGGCTCTCCGACGCCCGCCGCAACGGCCACCCCGTGCTGGCCGTGATCCGCGGCAGCGCCATCAACTCCGACGGCGCCTCCAACGGCCTGACCGCCCCCAACGGCCTCGCCCAACAGCGGGTCATCACCGAGGCGTTGCGCCGCTCGGGCCTGTCTGCGGCCGAGGTCGACGCCGTGGAGGCGCACGGCACCGGAACGGTGCTCGGCGACCCGGTCGAGGCCGGGGCGCTGCTCGACGTGTACGGGCGCGGCCGCGCCGAGGGCGCCGAACCGCTGTGGGTCGGCTCGCTGAAGTCCAACGTGGGCCACATGCAGGCCGCCGCCGGCGTGGGCGCGGTGATCAAGACGGTGGCCGCGCTGCGGGCCGGCGTCCTGCCCAAGTCGCTGCACGCGGAGGCGCCTTCACCGCTGGTGGACTGGGACGGGGGCATCGCGCTGCTGACCGAGCAGCGCGCCTGGCCGGAGACCGGCCGGCCGCGCCGGGCGGGCGTCTCCTCGTTCGGGATCAGCGGAACCAACGCCCACCTCATCCTGGAGCAGGTACCGGAGGAGGAGACCGACACGCCGGAAGGCGAGTTGACGCTGCCGGTGGTGCCGCTGCTGGTCTCCGGCCGCTCGCCGCAGGCGCTCCGCGCCCAGGCGGGCCGACTGCTGGAAACCCTCCGGGACGACGAAACCGCCCAGGTGGCAAGGGGATTGGCGTCGGTGCGGACCTCGTTCGAGCACCGCGCGGTGGTGCTGGGCGCCGACCCCGAGGCGCTGCGGACCGGCCTGGCCGCGCTGGCGGCCGGCCGGTCGACCGCCGGCGTACCGGTGGGCGCCGCACCGGCCGGCGGCACGACGGCCGTCCTGTTCACCGGGCAGGGGAGCCAGCGTCCGGGCGCGGGACGGGAGTTGTACGAGGCGTTCCCGGTGTTCGCGGCCGCGCTGGACGAGGCGACCGCCGCCTTCGACGGGCTGCTCGAACGTCCGCTGCTGCCGCTGCTGCTGACCGAGGACGGCCCCGACACCGCCCTGCTCGACCGGACCGGCTACGCCCAGCCCGCGCTGTTCGCGCTCGGGGTCGCGCTGTACCGGCTGGTCGAGCACTGGGGCGTCGCCCCGGACCGGCTGGCCGGCCACTCGATCGGCGAACTCACCGCCGCCCACCTGGCGGGCGTCCTCACCCTCGCCGACGCCGCGACCCTGGTCGCCGCCCGGGCCCGCCTGATGGACGCGCTGCCCGAGGGCGGCTCGATGCTCGCCGTCGAGGCCGGCGAGGACCAGGTGCGGGCCGAACTCGACTCCGTCGAGGGCCTGGTGGCCGTCGCGGCGGTCAACGGACCGGCCGCGACCGTGGTCTCCGGCGAGAGCGCGGCCGTCGCCGCCGTCGAGCAGCGGTTCCGCGCGCTCGGCCACCGGGTCTCCCGGCTGCGCACCAGCCACGCCTTCCACTCGCCGCTGATGGACCCGATCACCGACGAGTTCGGCCGGATCGCGGCGAGCCTGCCGCACCATCCGCCGAGGATCCCGATCCGCTCCGCCGTCGACGGCGAACTCTACGACGAGGTGCGGCCGTTGGCGCCCGAGCACTGGGTCGGCCACGTCTGGCGCGAGGTCCGCTACCTGGACGCGGTGCGCGGCCTGGCCGAGGACGGCGTCACCGCCTACCTGGAGCTCGGCCCCGACGCCGTCCTCACCGCGCTCACCCGCGCGATCCTCGCCGAGGGCGAGGGCGAGGGCGACGCTCAGGGCGCCGAACCCGCGCTGGCCGCCGCCCTGCGCCGCGGCCGCCCCGAGGCGGAGACCCTGCTGACCGCGCTCGCCACCGTCCACACCCGGGGCACCGAGGTGGACTGGCCGACCGTCCTCGGCGGCCCGCCCGCCCGTCCGGCCGCCCTGCCCACCTACGCCTTCCAGCGCGAGCGGTACTGGTTCGACCTCCCCGCCGAGCGCGGCGCGGCCACGGGCGCGGGCACGGTCGCCGGGGAGGACGGCTTCTGGGCCGCCGTCGAGCAACGCGACCGGAGCCGACTGGCCGCCCTGCTCAACCTGCCCGAGGGGGAGGACACGTCGGCCCTCGACGCGCTGCTGCCCACCCTCGCCGACTGGCGGGCCGGACGGGAACGCCGCCGGGCCGTCGACCTGCTGCGCCACCGGATCGCCTGGCGCCCGCTGCCCGAGCCCAAGACCGCTGCGGGGGACGGCCGTTGGCTGATCCTGCTGCCCGCTCCCGACGGTCGGCCCGCCGGGGAGGCGGAACGGATCGGCCTGTGGCGGGACGTCCTGGAGCGGGCCCTGCGGCAGACCGGACGGGAGACGCAGCCGCTGGAGGTACCGGCCGGCACCGACCGGGCGGGACTGGAGGCCCTGCTCCGGCAGGCCACCGCCCAGGGCGCCGGGAACACGGACGGGCCGGCCGCCGGGCCGCTCGCCGGGGTGCTGTCGCTGCTGTCGCTGGCCACCGGCGCGCTCGCCGACCGCCCGGCCGTGCCCGCCGCCCTCGCCGACACCCTGCACCTGCTGCAGGCCGCCGAGGCCCTCGGACTGGACGCCCCGGTGTGGGCGGCCACCAGCGGCGCGGTCGGCACCGGCCCCGCCGACCCGCCGACCGACCCGCAGGCCGCCGCCGTCTGGGGCCTCGGCGCGGCCGCCGCCACCGAGAGCCCGCGCTGGGGCGGCCTGCTGGACCTCCCCGCCGAACCCGGCGGCCGCCCCGCCGCACTGGCCGCCGCCGCCCTGCTCGGGGCCGCGCCGGAGGCCGAACTCGCGGTCCGCCGCGAGGGGTTGTACGCCCGCCGACTGGTCGCCGTCGAATTCGCGAGCACCGAATCCGCGAGCGCCGCGTCCGATGGCGTCGCGTCCGATGGCGCCGGGGCGGATGGCGTCGCGTCCGATGGCGTCGCGTCCGGCCCGGTTCCGCTGGCCGAACCGCGCGGTACGGTGCTGATCACCGGCGGGACGGGCGCGCTCGCCGGGCACATCGCGCGGGTCCTCGCCGGGCGCGGGGCCGAACACCTGCTGCTGGTCAGCCGGCGCGGCCACAACGCCCCCGGGGCGGCCGAACTCGCCGACGAGCTGGCCGTGGCCGGCGCCCGCAAGGTCACCTTCGCCGCCGTCGACGTCACCGACCGGTCCGCGCTCGCCGACCTGCTCGCCGACCTGCCCGACAGCCTGCCGCTCACCGCCGTGGTGCACACCGCCGCCGTGCTCGACGACGCCACCCTGACCGAACTCACCGACGAGCAGCTGGAACGGGCCCTCGGCGCGAAGGCGCTGGCGGCCCGGCACCTGGACGAGCTGACCCGCGAACTCCCGCTGGACGCCTTCGTCCTGTACTCCTCGGTCGCCTCCATCGTGACCCTCCCCGGCCAGGCCAACTACGCGCCGGGCAACGCGATCCTGGACGCCCTCGCCGCCCGGCGGCGGGCCGACGGACTGCCCGGCACCGCGATCTCCTGGGGCCTGTGGGCGGGCGAGGGCATCGCCGACCCGACCGCGTCCCGCCTGGCGCTCCGGCACGGGCACCGCCTGCTCGATGCCGCCACCGCGCTCGCCGCCCTGGACGAGGCGCTGGCCGAGGGGGTCGCCCACCGGCTGATCGCCGACGGGGACTGGCCCGCGCTGGCCGCCGCCCGCCCGCACCCCCTGCTCGCCGAACTGCTGCCGCCGGCAGCGGAGTCGGCCCCCACCGGGGCCGGCGGTGGCGCGGGTGCCGCCGCCGAACCGGTCGGCGGCCTGCGCGCCGAACTCGCCGCCCAGGAACCGGCCGAGCGCCGCCGCACCCTGCTGCGCGCCGTCCGGACCGAGTCCGCCGCCGTGCTCGGCCGCTCCGGCGCCGATGCCGTCGACCCGCAACGCGGCCTGCGCGACCAGGGGTTCGACTCGATCGCCGCCGTCGAACTGCGCAACCGGCTCGGCCGGCTCACCGGCCTGCGGCTCCCCACCACCCTGGTCTACGACCACCCGACCGCGCAGGCCCTCGCCGACGAACTGCTCACCCTGCTGCCGCTGTCCGCCCCCGCGGACACGGCGAGCGCCGGGAACGGGCAGCCGGAGACGGGTGGCCCCGGGGCCCGCGCGCTGGCCCGGCTCGGCGAACTGGAAGCCCTGCTCGCCGAGTTGCCCGCCGACGACCCCGACCGCCCGCACCTGCTGCGCCGCCTGGGCGCGCTCACCGGCGGAGCCTCCGAAGCGACCTCCGACACGGAGCAGGCCGCCGAGTACGACCTGGCGGCCGAACTGGCCGCCGCCCCCGAGGACGACCTGATCGCCTTCATCGGACGCGAGTTCGGCATCTCCTGACCGGTCCGGGCACCCGGAGCACTCCGAGTGGTCGGAGTACTCCGCGCAGCCCGAGCAATTCGTGTAGTCCGTGCACTCCGTGCAGTCCGTGCACCTGAACAACCCGAGCACCAGCTGATCCCTGTCACCAGCCGTGACAAGCGCGAAGGGCGGAACCTTGAACGACGGCCGGATTCGGTACCTCCTGGAACGGGTCACTGCTGAACTGCAGCAGACCCGCCGCGAGTTGAACGACACCAAGGAACGGGCCGCAGAGCCGGTCGCGATCGTCGGCATGGCCTGCCACTTCCCCGGCGGCGTCGACTCGCCCGAGGACCTGTGGCAGCTGGTCACCGAAGGCCGGGACGTGGTGGGGGAGTTCCCCGGCAACCGCGGCTGGGACCTGTCCACGCTGTTCGACGCGGACCCGGACCGCCCCCGCACCTCCTCGACCCGGCAGGGGGCGTTCCTCGCCGAACCGGGCGCGTTCGACGCCGACTTCTTCGGCATCTCGCCGCGCGAGGCGCTGGCCGCCGACCCGCAGCACCGGCTGCTGCTGGAGACCGCCTGGGAGGCGCTGGAGCGGGCCGGGATCCGCCCCGCCGACCTGCGCGGTACCCGTACCGGCGTGTACGTCGGCGGCAACGGCAACGACTACGTCCCGCCGTTCGGCACCGCCCCCGAGGAGCTGGAGGGCTACCTCACCGTCGGCAACGCGGCGTCCGTCGCCAGCGGCCGGATCTCCTACACGCTCGGCCTCGAAGGCCCCGCCGTCAGCGTCGACACCGCCTGCTCCGCCTCCTCCGTCGCCCTGCACCTGGCCGTCCGCGCCCTGCGCTCCGGCGAGGCCGACCTCGCCCTCGCCGGCGGCGTCAGCGTGATGACCACCCCGCAGCTGTACGTCGAGTTCTCCCGCCAGCACGGCCTCGCCCCGGACGGCCGCTGCAAGGCGTTCGCCTCCGCCGCCGACGGCACCGGCTGGTCCGAGGGCGCCGCCCTGCTGGTCGTCGAACGGCTCTCCGACGCCCGCCGCAACGGCCACCGCGTGCTGGCCGTCATCCGGGGCAGCGCCGTCAACCAGGACGGCGCCTCCAACGGCCTCACCGCCCCGTCCGGCCCCGCCCAGCAGCGCGTCATCCGGCAGGCCCTCACCGACGCCGGACTCACCCCGCAGGACGTCGACGCCGTCGAGGCGCACGGCACCGGGACGACCCTGGGCGACCCGATCGAGGCGCAGGCCCTGCTCGCCACCTACGGCCAGGAACGCTCCGCCGACCGGCCGTTGTGGCTCGGCTCGGTGAAGTCCAACCTCGGCCACACCCAGGCCGCCGCCGGAGCCGCCGGCCTGATCAAGACCGTCCAGGCGCTGCGCCACGGCGTCCTGCCGCGCACCCTGCACGTCGACTCGCCCACCCCGCACGTCGACTGGACGGCCGGCGCGGTCCGGCTGCTCACCGACGAACAGCCCTGGCCGCGCACCGGCACCCCGCGCCGGGCCGGCGTCTCCGCGTTCGGCGTCAGCGGCACCAACACCCACATCATCCTGGAGGAGGCGCCGGACGAGGAGCCGGCCGCCCTCCTCCCCGCCGAGCCGACGGACGCCGAGCCGACGGACGCCGAGCCGACGGACGCCGAGCGGCCGGACGCCGAGCGGCCGGACGCCGAGCGGCCGGACGCCGAGCCGGCGGTGCCCGCAGCCGCGCCGACCCCCGTGCTCTGGACGCTCTCCGGCCGCACCGAACCCGCGCTGCGCGCCCAGGCCGCCCGGCTCGCCGACCACCTGCGCACCACCGCCGCCGCCACCGCCGACCACGCGCACGCGCTCGCCGCGATCGGCCACGCCCTGCACGCCGAACGCACCGCCTTCGAGGAGCGCGCCGCCGTCGTCGGCCGCGACCGCCCCGCGCTGCTCGCCGCCCTCGACGCGCTCGCCACCGGCGAACCCTCGCCCGCCGTCGTGCGCGGCCGCGCCACCGACGACCCGAAGACCGTCCTGGTCTTCCCCGGCCAGGGCGCCCAGTGGCTCGGCATGGCCACCGAACTCATCGACACCGCACCGGTGTTCGCCGAACGCATCGCCGCCTGCGAGAAGGCCCTCGCCGCCTACGTCGACTGGTCGCTGGAGGACGTGCTGCGCGGCCGCCCGGGCGCCCCCGGCTACGACCGGGTCGACGTCGTCCAACCCGCCCTGTGGGCCGTCATGGTGGCCCTCGCCGCGCTCTGGGAGTCGTACGGGCTGCGCCCCGACGCCGTGGTCGGCCACAGCCAGGGCGAGATCGCCGCCGCCACCGTGGCCGGCGCGCTCGAACTCGACGACGCCGCACGGGTGGTGGCCCTGCGCAGCCGCGCCATCACCGCGCTGGCCGGCACCGGTGGGATGGCCTCCGTCCCGCTGCCCCGGGCCGAGGCCGAAGCGCTGATCGCCCGCTGGGACGGCCGGCTGTCGGTCGCCGTGGTCAACAGCCCCGAGGCCGTCGTGGTGGCCGGTGAGGCCGCCGCCCTCGACGAACTCGTCGCCCACGGCGAGGCCGTGGAGCTGCGGGTGCGCCGCGTCCCGGTCGACTACGCCTCGCACTCCCCGCAGGTCGAGCGGCTGCGCGCCGAACTCGCCACCGCCCTCGCCCCGATCGCCCCGCGCACCGGACGCCTGCCGCTGCTGTCCGCCGTCACCGGCGACTGGATCGACACCCGGCTGCTCGACGGCGCCTACTGGTACACCAACCTGCGCGAGACCGTCCGCTTCGAGGACGCCACCCGCGCCCTGCTGGCCGGCGGCCACCGGATCTTCGTCGAGGCGTCCCCGCACCCCGTCCTCACCGCCGCCGTCCAGGCCACCGCCGAGGACGCCGGACAGCCCGTCACCGCCACCGGCTCGCTGCGCCGCGACGAGGGCGGCCTCGACCGCTTCCTCACCTCGCTGGCCGCCGTCGTCACCGCCGGAGCCCCCTACGACGCCGAGGCCGTCCTCGGCCAACGCCCGTCCGTCCGCGTCGACTTGCCCACCTACGCGTTCCAGCGCACCCGGCACTGGATCGACCGCCCGGCCGGCCGGGCCGGCGACCCGCTCGGCCTCGGCCTGCGCCCCGCCGCACACCCCGTGCTCGGCGCCGTCCTCACCGCCGCCGACGGCACCACCACGCTCACCGGACGCCTCGCCGCGCACACCCACCCCTGGCTCACCGACCACACCGTGCACGGCCGGACGGTCGTCCCCGGCACCGCGCTCGTCGAACTCGCGATCCGGGCCGGCGACGAGACCGGACTGCCCGTCCTGGAGGAACTCGTCATCGAGGCACCGCTGTTGGTGCCCGCCGGAGAAGCCGTCGAAGTCCAGGTCACCGTCAGCCCCGCCGGCACCGCGGACCAGTCCGGCCGCCGCACCGTCGAGGTGCACGCCCGCCCGCAGCACGCCGACCCCGGCCCCTGGCAGCGCCACGCCCACGGCCTGCTCGCCCCCGAGAGCAACACCCCCGCCGTGGAGGGCGACTGGCCGCCGGAGGGCGCCGCACCCGTCCCCGTCGACGAGCTGTACGCGCGCATCGCCGCCACCGGCCGCGCCTACGGCCCGCACTTCCAGGGCCTGCGCGCCGCCTGGCGGCACGGGGACGACTACTACGGCCACCTCGAACTCCCCGCCGAGGGCCACGCCGACGCCACCCGCTGGGGCGTCCACCCCGCGCTGCTCGACGCCGCCTTCCACCTCGCCGACCTGGCCGCCCCGCCGGCCGCCGACGGCACCGTCGGGCTCCCGTTCGCCTGGAACGCGATCCGCCTGCACGCCACCGGCGCCCACACCCTCCGGGTCCGGCTGCGCACCGCCCCCGACCACACCCTCGCCGTGGACGCCGTCGACCCCGACGGCACCCCCATCCTCAGCGTCGGCGCACTCGCCCTGCGCCCGATCACCGCCACCCAACTCAGCACCGGCACACCGCTGTACGTCGCGGGCTGGCGCGAACTCGCGCTCGGAACGGACGTCTCGGACGAAACGGGCTGGGCACTGCTCGAACTCCCCGCCACCGCAGACCCGTTCGGCCTCGACCTGCCGCGCCGGTACGCCGGCCCCGCCGCCCTCGCCACCGCCCTCCGGGCCGGCGAGACCCCGCCCGCCCTTGCCTGGCTGCCCGTCGCGGCCGGCGCGCCCGGCGCGTTCGACGCGCTCGGCGGGGCCGACGCGCCCGGCGGGGCCGGTGGGGCCGACGCGCCCGCCGTCGGGACGCCGCCCGAGCAGGCCCGCGCCGTGCTGGCCGACCTGCTGGCCACCGTCCAGAAGTGGCTGGCGCACGAGGAGTTGGCGGGCGTCCGACTCGCCGTCGCCACCCGGTACGCCGCCACCCTCGACGGCGAGCAGCCCGACCTGGCCACCGCCGCCGTCTGGGGCCTGCTGCGCACCGCCCAGGCCGAGCACCCCGACCGGCTGCTCCTGGTCGACCTCGACGACGCCGGCACCGGCACCCCCACCCGGCAGGCCCTGCCCGCCGCCCTGGGCGCCGCCCTCGCCGCCGGTGAGACCCAACTCGCCCTGCGCGCGGGCCGGGCGCACCTGCCGCGACTCGTCCTCGCCGAGACCGCCGGCGCTGCCGCCCCCGTCTCCGCCGCCGCCCCCGTCCCCGCTGCCACCGCGTCCGTCGCCACCGCGTCCGCCGCCACCGCGTCCGCGTCGGAGTCGCGGCTCGACCCCGAGGGCAGCGTGCTGATCACCGGCGGCCTGGGGTTGCTCGGTGCGCTGACCGCCCGGCACCTGGTGGTCGAGCACGGCGTCCGGCACCTGGTGCTGCTCGGCCGGCAGGGGCCCGACACGCCCGGCGCCGCCCAACTGCTGGCCGAACTCGCCGCCCTCGGCGCCGAAGCGCGCGCCGTCGCCGCCGACGCCACCGACCGGGACGCGCTCGCGGCCGTCCTCGCCGACCTCCCCGCCGCGCACCCGCTCACCGCCGTCGTGCACGCGGCCGGCGCGCTCGACGACGGCGTGCTGACCGCGCTGGACGCCGACCGGTTGGAGACCGTGCTGCGCCCCAAGGTCGACGCGGCCTGGCACCTGCACGAGCTCACCGCCGAACTCCCGCTCACCGCCTTCCTGTTGTACTCCTCGGCGGCCGGCGTCCTCGGTACCCAGGGCCAGGCCGGGTACGCCGCCGCCAACGCCTTCCTGGACGCCCTCGCCGCCCACCGGCACGCCCGCGGCCTGCCCGCGAGCTCCCTCGCCTGGGGCCTGTGGGCCGACAGCAGCGCCCTGACCGGCCACCTCACCGCCGCCGACCTGGCCCGGCTCGCCCGCCAGGGCCTGCGCCCGCTCACCGGCGACGAGGGCCGCGCCCTGCTCAGCGCCGCCCTCACCGCCGGCCACCCCCGCCCCGTCCCGCTCGCCCTCCGCCCGGCCGCCCAACCGGCCGCCGTACCGGCGGTGTTGGCGGACGTGCTGCCCGGCGGCGCCGGGACCACCGTCACCCGGCGCCGTGCGGGCGGCGGGGCCGCGGGCCAGGACCTCGCCGCCCGGCTGCGCACCCTCGACCCGGCCCGCCGCGCCGCGACCCTGCTGCGGCTGGTCCGGAAGGAGGCCGCGGCCGTCCTCGGTCGCACCGGATCCGACGGGGTCGAAAGCGAACGGGCCTTCAAGGAGCTCGGGTTCGACTCGCTGACCGCCGTCGAACTGCGCAACCGCCTCGCCGCCGCGACCGGCCTGCGGCTGCCCGCCACCCTGGCCTTCGACCACCCCACCGCACAGGCCCTCGCCACCCGCCTCGACAGCCTGCTGCCCGGCGGCCGGACGGGCACCGACGACGCCGCCACCCGGGGCACGGCGGGCGCGGCAGGCGCGGCGGACGCGCTCCCCGCAGTCGACCAGGACGACCCCGTGGTGATCGTCGCGGCCGGCTGCCGCTTCCCCGGCGACGTCAAAACCCCCGAGCAGCTCTGGGAGTTGGTCGCCGAGGGCCGGGACGCCATCACCCCCTGGCCGACCGACCGGGGCTGGGACAACGACGCCCTCTACGACCCCGACCCCGACCGCCCCGGCCGCACCTACACCCAGTACGGCGGATTCCTGCACGACGTCGCCGAGTTCGACGCCGGCTTCTTCGGCATCTCGCCGCGCGAGGCACTGGCCACCGACCCGCAGCAGCGCCTGCTGCTGGAGACCAGCTGGGAGACCTTCGAGCGGGCCGGCATCGACCCGCACACCCTGCGCGGCAGCCGGACCGCCGTCCACCTCGGCGTCATGTACAACGACTACGCGGGCCGACTCCGCGCCCTGCCCGAGGAGTTGGAGGGCTACCTGCACAACGGCAGCGCCGCCTCGGTCGCCTCCGGCCGGATCTCCTACGCCTTCGGCTTCGAGGGCCCGGCGGTGACGGTCGACACCGCCTGCTCCTCCTCGCTGGTGGCCCTGCACCTCGCCGCCCAGTCGCTGCGCTCCGGCGAGACCGACCTCGCCCTCGCGGGCGGCGTCGCCGTGATGGCCTCCCCGGCCGGCATGGTCGCCACCTCCCGCCACCGGGCGTTCGCCCCCGACGGCCGGGTCAAGGCCTTCGCGGCCGCCGCCGACGGCACCTCCTGGGCCGAAGGCGTCGGACTGCTGCTGCTCGAACGCCTCTCCGACGCCCGCCGCAACGGCCACCCCGTGCTGGCCGTCGTCCGCGGCAGCGCCGTCAACCAGGACGGCGCCTCCAACGGCCTCACCGCCCCGTCCGGCCCCGCCCAGCAGCGCGTCATCCGGCAGGCCCTGGCGGCGGCCCGCCTCAGCCCGCAGGACGTCGACGCCGTCGAGGCGCACGGCACCGGGACGACCCTGGGCGACCCGATCGAGGCCCAGGCGCTGCTCGCCACCTACGGCCAGGACCGCCCCGCCGACCGGCCGCTCTGGCTCGGCTCGCTCAAGTCCAACATCGGCCACACCCAGGCCGCCGCCGGAGCCGCCGGCCTGATCAAGCTGCTCGGCGCCCTCCAGCACGGCATCCTGCCCGCCACCCTGCACGTCGACCAGCCCGCCACCGAGGTCGACTGGGAGGCCGGCGGCGTCGCCCTCCTCACCGAGGCCCGCCCCTGGCCGGAGACCGGCCGCCCGCGCCGGGCCGCCGTCTCCTCGTTCGGCGTCAGCGGCACCAACGCGCACGTCATCATCGAGCAGCCGCCGGCGGGGGAGCCGGGTGCTGCCGGGGGTGTCGGCGGCTTCGGTGAGGCGACCCGTGCCGTGTCATCGGATGTCGCGTCATCGAATGTCGCGTCATCTGATGTCGCGACAACAAGTGACGTGTCAACTGGTGTCACGTCATCGAATGTCGCAGCACAAGATGTCGCGTCAACTGATGACACGACATCAAGTGACACGTCATTTAATGCTGCGGCACAAGATGACGCGACACATGGTGACGCGACACAAGATGACGTGTCACCGATCTCCGCGCCCCGCACCCCCCTCGCACCCCCCGTCCGCCCCCTGCCCTGGGTGCTCAGCGCCCGGACGGCTGCCGCGCTGGCCGTGCAGGCCGGACGGGTCGCCGAGCGGCTGGACGGCACCGGGCACGCGGCCGCGGACCTCGCGCACACGCTGCTGACCGGTCGCGCCGGCTTCGAGCACCGGGCCGTGGTGGTCGCCGCCGATGCCGCGCGAGCGGCGGAGGGCCTGCGGGCGCTCGCGGCCGGGGAACCGGCGGACGGGCTGGTGCAGGGCCGGGGGGACGGGGCGCCGAGCGTGGTGTTCGTCTTCCCCGGGCACGGGTCGCAGTGGCCCGGGATGGCGCGCGAGCTGCTGGCGGCCGAGCCGGTGTTCGCCGAGCGGGTGGCGGAGTGCGCGCGGGCGCTCGCTCCGCACCTGCGGTTCGACGGCGGCCAGGGTGGCCAGGCCGGCGAGGGTAGCGAGGCCGGCGAGGGTAGCGAGGGCGCGAGCGGCGGGTTCGACCTGCTGGACGTGCTGTGGCAGCGGCCGGGGGCGCCCGACCTGGCCCGGGTCGAGGTCGCGCAGCCCGCGCTGTGGGCCGTGCTGGTGGGCCTCGCCGCGCTGTGGGAGTCGTACGGGGTGCGCCCCGACGCGGTGGTCGGGCACAGCCAGGGGGAGGTGGCCGCCGCGACCGTGGCGGGCGCGCTCAGCCTGGCCGACGCGGCGCTGGTGGTCGCGGCCCGCAGCCGGATCCTGGCCCGGCTGGTCGGGCAGGGGTCGATGGCCTCCGTCGCGCTCTCCGCCGACGAGGCGCGGCGCCGGATCGAGGCGTGGCCGGGGCAGCTGTCCGTGGCCACCGTCAACGGTCCCGGGCAGGTGGTGGTCGCCGGGCACGAGGACGCCCTGGACGCGCTGGTCGCCCAGTGCGAGGCCGACGGCGTCCGGGCGAAGCGGCTGCGCAACGCGACCCTGGCCGGGCACTCCCCGGTGATCGACCAGGTCCGCGACGAGGTGCTGGCCGCGCTCGCCCCCGTCCGGCCCGGCCCGGAGCGGGTGCCGATCTGGTCGACCGTCACCGCCGCGCCCGTCGACGGCGCCGAGCTCGACGCCGCGCACTGGTACCGGAACCTGCGCGAGACCGTCCGCTTCGCCCCCGTCATCGAGCAACTCGCGGACGCCGGACGGACCCTGTTCATCGAGGTCAGCCCGCACCCGGTGCTCACCGGCGCGATCCAGGGCACCCTGGAGGCGGGCGACGGCGGCAGCGCCGCCGTCGAGACGCTGCGCCGCGACCACGGCGGCCCCGAGCGGTTCGTGCTGGCGCTCGGCGGGGCGTACGTCCAGGGCGTGCCGGTCGACTTCGGCCCGCTGCTCGGCGGCGCCCGCCCGGTGCCCGGCGCGCTGCCCACGTACGCGTTCCAGCGCCGCCGCTACTGGCTGGACGCCGACCTCGGCCCGCTCACCACCACGCTGGACGGCCAGGACCCGGACGCCGGCGAGAACGCCGACGGCGGGCTCGCCGCCGAGCTGGCCGCGCTGCCCGCCGCCGAGCGGGAGGCCGCGCTGCTCGACCTGGTGCGCCGGCAGGCCGCCGCCGCGCTCGGCCACCCCGACGAGGAGGAGGTCGCGACCGAACGGGCCTTCCGCGAGCTGGGGTTCGAGTCGCTGACCGCCGTCGACCTGCGCAACCGCCTGGCCACCGCGACCGGCCTGCGACTGCCCGCCACGCTGGTCTTCGACCACCCGACCCCGGCCGCCGTCGCCGCCGAACTCGCCACCCGGCTGGCCGGCGAGAGCAGCGGCCAGGGCGCCGGCCAGCGCGGTGTGGACGGTCGACTGCACGGACTGGTCGAGCAGTTGGAGCAGGCCGCGCTGCCGGGCACGGCGGACGACCGGCGGGAACTCGCCGCCCGGCTGGCCGCCCTCGCCGCCAGCCTCGACCCGGACACGGCGGCCCGGACGGCCGGGTCACCGGCCGGTGACCCGGCCGGCGACCCGGCCGACGGCCCCGCCGAAGACCCCGCCGACCTCGAACTCGCCAGCGACGACGAGCTGTTCGCCGCACTCGACCGCGCCCGCCCGGCCGGCGCCCGTACCGGAAGGAGCCGCGACGGTGGCCGATGAGGAGAAGCTGCGGCAGTACCTGCGCCGCGCGCTGAGCGACCTGCGGGAAGCCCAGGACCAGCTGGAACAGGCGGAGTTCGAGCGGACCGAGCCGATCGCCGTGATCGGCATGGCCTGCCGCCTCCCCGGCGGCGCCGACTCGCCCGAGCAGCTGTGGCGCCTGCTGGTCGACGAGCGCGACGCCACCGGCGACTGGCCCACCGACCGCGGCTGGGACACCGAGGCGCTGTTCGACCCCGACCCGGCCGTCCCCGGCACCAGCTACGCCGTCCGGGGCGGATTCCTGTACGACGCCGCCGAGTTCGACGCCGCGTTCTTCGGCCTCTCGCCGCGCGAGGCGCTGGCCACCGACCCGCAGCAGCGCCTGCTGCTGGAGACCAGCTGGCACGCCCTGGAGGACGCCGGACTCGACCCCGAGCAGCTGCGCGGCAGCCGGACCGCGGTCTACGCGGGCCTCACCGCGCAGGACTACCACACCCGCCCCGGCACGGCCCGGCCCGAACTGGAGGGATACCTGGGCATCGGCAACCTCTCCTCGGTCGCCTCCGGCCGGATCTCCTACACCTTCGGTTTCGAGGGCCCGGCGGTGACGGTCGACACCGCCTGCTCCTCCTCGCTGGTGGCCCTGCACCTGGCCGTCCGCGGGCTGCGCTCCGGCGAGAGCGACCTCGCTCTCGCCGGCGGCGCCGCCGTGATGTCCTCGCCCACCGGCTTCATCGAGTTCTCCCGCCAGCGCGGCCTCGCCCCGGACGGCCGCTGCCGCTCCTACGCGGCCGCCGCCGACGGCACCGGCTGGGCGGAGGGCGCGGGCGTCCTGGTGCTGGAACGCCTCTCCGACGCCCGCCGCAACGGCCACCCCGTGCTGGCCGTCGTCCGCGGCAGCGCCGTCAACCAGGACGGCGCCTCCAACGGCCTCGCCGCCCCGTCCGGCCCCGCCCAGCAGCGGGTCATCCGGCAGGCCCTCGCCGACGCCGGGCTCACCCCCGGCGAGATCGACGCCGTCGAGGGCCACGGCACCGGGACGACGCTCGGCGACCCGATCGAAGCGCAGGCCCTGCAGGCCGTCCTCGGCGCCGGACGCGACCCCCGACAGCCGCTGCTGCTCGGCTCGTTGAAGTCCAACCTGGGCCACACCGCCGCCGCGGCCGGAGTGGCCGGCGTGATCAAGACCGTCCAGGCACTGCGCCACGGCGTCCTGCCGCGCACCCTGCACGTCGACGCCCCGACCCCGCACGTCGACTGGGCGGACGGCGGCGTCGCCCTCCTCACCGAGGCCCGCCCCTGGCCGGAGACCGGCCGCCCGCGCCGGGCCGGCGTCTCGGCGTTCGGCGTCAGCGGCACCAACGCGCACGTGATCCTGGAGCAGTGGACCGAGGAAGCGGCGCAGGAGGAGGCGGCGGCAGCCGCCCCGGTGCCGGACGGCCCGCTGCCGTGGGTGCTCAGCGCCCGCACCGAGAACGCGCTGCGGGCCCGGGCCGGCCAGATCGCCGAACTGCTCCGGACGGGCGGGGCGGACGAGGCAGACAGGGTGGCCGGCGCGGACGAGGTAGACGACGCGGCCGGGGTGGACCGGGCGGCGGCCGGCGAACTCGCCCGGGCCGTGGCCCGGTTGCCCCGGCAGCCGCTGCGGGCCGTCCTGGCGGCCCGGCCGGAGGAGGCCGCCGAGCGGCTGGCGGCGTTCGCCGCCGGCGGCGGCTCGGGCGAGGAGCCGCGCCCGGTCGGGGCGGGCGGGCGGACCGCGTTCCTGTTCACCGGCCAGGGCGCCCAGCGCCCGGGCATGGGAGCCGAGTTGTACCGGACCTACCCGGTCTTCGCGGAAGCCTTCGACCAGGCCGCGGCCGCCTTCGAACCGCACCTGCCGTACTCCGTGGCCGAGGCCGTGCTGCGCACCGCCGACGCCGAGCGGCTGAACCGCACCCTGTACACCCAGCCCGCGCTGTTCACCCTGCAGACCGCGCTGCTGCGGCTGGTGGAGTCCTGGGGCGTCCGCCCCGACCTGGTGGCCGGGCACTCGATCGGCTCGCTGGCCGCCGCCCACGCCGCCGGACTGCTCGAACTCGCCGACGCCACGACCCTGGTGGCCACCCGCGCCACCCTGATGCAGCAACTCCCGCCCGGCGGCGCGATGGCCGCGCTGGAGGCGACCGAGGACGAGGCGCTGGCCGAACTCGCCCGGCACGAAGGGGCGGTGGACCTGGCGGCCGTCAACGGCCCGCGCTCGGCGGTGGTCTCGGGCACCGAGGCGGCCGTCGAACAGGTCGCGGAAGCCTTCCGGTCCCGCGGCCGGCGAGCCACCCGGCTGCGGGTCAGCCACGCCTTCCACTCGCACCTGATGGACCCCGTACTGGACGAACTCCGCTCGACCGCGAAGGGATTGGCCTTCCGGCAGCCGAACGTCACGCTGGTCTCCGACCTCACCGGCCGCCCCGCGACCGGTGCCGAACTCGCCGACCCCGACCACTGGGCCGAGCACGCCCGCCGACCCGTCCGCTTCCTGGCCGCCGTCCACGCGCTGCGCGCCGAAGGGGCCACCCGCTTCCTGGAGTTGGGGCCGGACGGCATCCTCACAGCCCTCGCCAAGGACGCCCTCGCCGCCGGACCGGCCAGCCGCCGACCCGCCGTCCTCGCCCCCGCGCTGCGCCGCAACCGCCCCGAACCGGAGACCCTGCTGGAGTCCGTCGGCCGCCTGCACGCGGCCGGCGCCCCCGTCGACTGGTCCGCCCCGCTCGGCGGCCCGGCCACCCGCCCGGCCGCCCTGCCCGGCTACCCGTTCGACCGGCGCCGGTACTGGCTGGACGCCGTACCGGAAGCCACGCCGCAGGCCGCGCCGACAACCGCGCCGCAGACCGGACCGCAGACCGGACCGCAGGCCGCACCGACGACCGGGGCGACGACCGGGGCGGAGCCCGGCCGGCGGTTCGAGGGCCTCGACGGGGACGAACTGCTGGACGCCGTCCACGCGGTGGTGCGCGCCGAGGCGGCCGCCGTGCTCGGCCACCCCGACGCGGCCGGGCTGCCCGCCGACGCCGCGTTCGTGGAGCTCGGCTTCGACTCGCTCACCTCCATCGAGCTGGCCGAGCGCCTCGCCGCCGCCACCGGGCTGCGCCTGTCCGGCGCGCTGACCATCCACCACCCCGACCCGGCCGACCTCGCCGAGCACCTGCGCGGCGAACTGCTGAAGGCCAGGGGCGCGGGGGCCGCGACGACCGAGCCGCTGGCGGAGGTGTACCTGCGGCTGTGCCGGGCCGACCGGATCCCCGCCGCGACCAGCGTGCTGCTGGCCGCGTCCGAGCTGCGCGCCGAGTTCACCGCCGCCGACCGGGCCGGACACGCCCTGCCGCCGCTCACCCTCGCCGCCGGGCCCGGTCCGGCCCTGGTCTGCTTCCCCGCGCTGACCGCGCTGTCGGGGCCGCACGAGTACGCCAGGTTCGGCCGGGCCCTCGACGGCCGGCGCGCCGCGCAGGCCGTCCCCGCCCCCGGCTACCGGCCCGGCAGCGCCCTGCCGGACTCCGCCGAGGCGTTCGTCGCGCTCCAGGCCGACGCCGTCCAGCAGCTGTACGGGGAGCAGCCGTTCGCGGTCCTCGGCCGCTCGCTCGGCGGCTGCGTCGCGCACGCCGTCACCGCCGAACTGGAACGGCGCGGCGTCCGGCCGCTCGGCCTGGTCCTGGTCGACAGCTTCCCGATGGACGCCGGCGGACTGCCCGGCATGGACTGGTGGATGCCCGCCATGGTCGGTGGCATGCTCGACCGGATCGGCGACCAGGACCTCACCTTCACCGACACCGGCCTCACCGCCATGGGCTCCTACCTGCGCACCTTCGGCCCCTGGCAGCCCACCCCGATCGCCACGCCCACCCTGCTGCTGCGCGCCGCCGACCCGCTCCCCGGCACCCCCGGGCCCGAGCGGCTCGGCGACGCCGACTGGCGGGCGTTCTGGCGGCTGCCGCACGAGGAGCTGGACGTCCCGGGGGACCACTTCACGGTGCTGGAGGAGCACTCCGCCACCACCGCCGACGCCGTCCACCGGTGGCTGGCGGACCGCTGAACCGGGACGAGCGCCCAGGTGATCAATGACAACCAGAGTTGTCGAGAGGGGAGGTGGAGATGAATGACAACTCAGGTTGTCGTGGAGAGGGGCGCTGGCCCCGACTCCTCGCGCGGCCAGCGCTTGCGGGCCGCCTGCCGGGTGATGCCCAGCGCCTGCCCCACCTCGGCGAAGGACGCGCCGGCGGCCAGCGCCGCCCGCGCGGCCCGGTCCACCCGCGCGGCGGCGGCCACCCGCTCGGCCTCGGCGGCGGCCAACTCCCGCAGCGGGGCGCCCCCTCCGCCAGTGCCGTCGGCGCCGTCGGCGGTCGCGGCGAGCAGCGGGCTCAGGCACGGCCCGAGCAGGGCGGTCAGCCGCTCGGCGGGAGCGGCGTCGACCTCCGGGACGCGCAGCAGGTAGCGGGAGACCAGCAGGCCGAGGACGACCGTGCCCACCAGGGTGGCCCGCAGTTCGGCGTCCTCGCCGGTCAGGGCGGCCGCGACCGGGCTGTTGCCGGGGTCGGCGACCGCGCAGCGCACCGCCTCGGCGGCCTGCGGGTGCGTCAGCATCGAGCGCAGCACCGGCATGCTGCGGTCGGGGCGGCCGTCGAGGTCGGCCAGGACGTGCGCGAGCAGGCGCTCGCCGCGCTGCTCGGGCGGGCCGGAGAGCGCGCCGCCGAAGGAGAGGGCGAGCTCCGAGACCGCGTCGAACAGGCCCTCCTTGGAGCCGAAGTACTTCATCACCAACGCCGGGTCCACCCCGGCCCGGTGGGCCACCGCGCGCACGGTGGCCTGCTCGTAGCCGAGCTCCGAGAACAGCCCGCGGGCCGCCGCCAGGATCGCCTGCCGGCCCTGGCTGCGGACCGGCCGGCCACCGGGCCCGGCCGGTGCGGACGCCGGTGCGGTCGGGGGCACGGCGGGCGGTTCGGGAGCGGGCACGTCGGCCTCCTGGTGGCGGGCCACTGTTGCGGCCGTGTTTCAACGCTCGTTGACCTATTTTCCGAGCGTCCCTACCATGAAAAAGTCTACAAGCGTCGACCGCTGCCGAGCCCGCAGGCCCTCGGTCCTTCGGCGCTTCCCCCTCGTCCCGCGCTCCAGGAGCACGCCATGACGACCCACGACCCGCAGCCGTCCGTGCTCGAACGGGCGGCGCCCGTGCCGAGCCGGGCCGGTGCGCTCGCCCTGGCGGTGCTCGTCACCTGCCAGTTGATGGTCGCGATCGACGGCAACATCGTGAACATCGCGCTGCCCCGGATCCGGTCCGACCTGGGTTTCTCCCCGGGCGGCCTGGCCTGGGTGTTCAGCGCCTACTCGCTCGCGTTCGGCGGCCTGCTGCTGCTCGGCGGCCGGGTCAGCGACGTGCTGGGCCGGCGCCGGATGCTGGTCTGGGGGCTGCTCACGGTGGTGGCGGCCTCGCTGCTCGGCGGCGCGGCCCCCGACGCGTGGCTGCTGGTCGCGGCCCGCGCCCTACAGGGCGTCGGCTTCGCGTTCGCCGCGCCCGCCGCGCTCTCGCTGATCGCGGTGACCTTCGCCGAGGGGCCCGAACGCCACCGGGCGCTGGGCGTGTTCTCCACCGTGGCCGGCCTGGGCATCACGCTGGGGCTGATCCTCGGCGGCCTGCTCACCACGCTCTCCTGGCGGCTGGTGTTCCTGGTCAACGTGCCGATCGGCCTGGCCGCCGTGCTGCTGGCGTACCGCCACCTGCCGGAGACCGAGCGGCACCCGGGCCGCCTCGACGTGCCGGGTGCGCTGACCTCCACCGCGGGCACCGCCGCCGTGGTGTACGGCCTGGTGCACGCCTCCTCGGCGGGCTGGGGCTCGCCCGGCAGCCTGGTCGCCCTGCTGGGCGGCGCCGCGCTGCTGGCCGGCTTCGTGTTCGGCCAGGCCAGGGCGGCCGCCCCGCTGGTCCCGCTGTCGCTGTTCGCCCGGCGCGACCGCTCCGGCGCGTACGCGGTCTTCCTGCTGCTGTTCGCGGCGATGAGCGGCACCTACGTCCTGCTGTCGCTGTACGTCCAGGACGGGCTGGGCCTGCGGCCGCTGGTGGCCGGGCCGGCGTTCCTGCCGCTGGCGCTGGCCCAGTTCCTGACCGCCCGGAACGCGGCCCGGCTGATCCCCCGGTACGGGACGAAGGCGCTGATCGTCACCGGCGCCGCCCTGCTGCTCGCGGCCGGCCTCTGGCTGGCCGCGACCGGGCCCGGGAGCGGCTACTGGGGCGGCCTGTTCGGGCCGCTGCTGCTGCTCGGCGCGGGCCTCGGCCTCGGCTTCGTCCCGCTCAACACGACCATCCTGTCCGGCCTCGCGCCGGGCGAGACCGGCGCCGCCTCCGGGCTGCTCCAGGCCGTCCAGCAGGTCGGCCTCTCGCTGGGCGTCGCCGTGCTGGTCACCGTCTACGGCCGCGCCGTGCACGCCACCGCCGCCCCCTCCCGGGCCGACCTCGCGCACGGCCTGGCCACCGCCGTGACGGCCGCCGCCGCGTTCAGCGCGCTGGCCGTCCTGATCGGCCTGTTCGTCATCACCGGACCGGCCGAACGCTCCAAGAGCACCAAGAGCACCAAGAGCGCCGCCATCAGCAAGAACTGACGAAGCGTCAACGCACAGGCGGCTCCGGGGCGAACCCCGGTCCCGCCATCCACCCCGAAAGGCACCGCACGTGAGCACACCGCAGCAGCTGCACCTGTCCGCCGCCCTCGACGGGGCCGGCTGGCACCCGGCCGCCCGCCACCAGCCGGACGGCACACCGCAGTTCACCCTCGATCACTGGGCCGGGCAGGCCGCCACCGCGGAGGCCGCGCTGCTGGACTTCGTCACCGTCGAGGACCCGCTCTCCCGGCTGCCCGGGCCCGGCGACGACCTCGACCGGCGGCTCGGCCACACCCTGCGCCGCCTGGACGCCCTCACCCTGGCCGGCGCGCTGGCCGCCCGCACCCGGCACCTCGGCATCATCCCGACCGTCGTCCTCAACACCGCGCAGCCCGCGCCGATCGCCAAGGCGATAGCCAGCCTCGACCACCTGAGCGCGGGCCGGGCCGGCGTGCGCACCCAGCTCAGCCCGGCCAAGCCGATCCCGCTGGAGACCCTGTTCACCCCCGAGGTGCAGGCCCTGCTCGCCCAGATCTTCGACCGCGCCGCCGACGTGGTCTCGGTCGTCCGGGCGCTGTGGGACGGCGCCGAGGACGAGGCCCTGCTGCGCCCGCTGGCCCCCGGCCGGTTCGCCGACCCGGACGCCGAGGACGCCGACGCGGCGGCCGCCGCCGCGGAGTGGCGGCTCGACCCCGCCCCGTCCACCGCGCCCCGCTCCCCGCAGGGCCACCCGGTGGTGTTCACCCTCGCGCACATCCTGATCCCGTGGCGGTACGGCGCCCGCGCCGCCGACGTGGTCGCGGTCACCCCGCACACCGCCGAGGACGCCCGGACCACCGTCGCCGAGATCCGCACCGAGCAGGCCGCCGCCGGCCGGGCCGACCGGACCGTGCACGTCTTCGCCGACCTGCTGGTGCACCTCGACGAGAAGCCCGGCGCGGCCGCCGACCGGCGCGAGCGGCTCGACGGGACGCTCGGCACCGAGCACACCTCGGACGCCCTGACCTTCGCCGGGACGCCGGACGAACTCGCCGACCTGCTCCAGGAGTGGCAGGCCGCCGGCCTCACCGGCTACCGGCTGCGCCCCGCCACCACCGCCCACGACCTGCCCGCGATCGCCACCGGCCTGGTCCCCGAGCTCCAGCGCCGCGGCCTCTACCGCACCGCCTACGCCGAGGGCACCCTGCGCGACCGGCTCGGCCTCGGCGCCCCCTGAGCCCCCGTCGGCCGCACCCCGGCCCGCCGCCCGGCGGGCCGGTCACCGCCGCCGCCCCGATCACCGCCCCGCTCACCGCCGCCCCGGTCGCCCGCCCGCTCGGGCCCGGGGCCGGGGCTCGGCCCGGGGCCCGTCCCTGTTCCCGACCCCGATCCCGGTTGCAGTGAACGGGCCAGCTCCGCACGGCCCTTGACGCGCAGCTTCCGGTAGGTGTGGGTGAGGTGCTGCTCGACCGTGCTGACCGTGATGAACAGCCGTTCGGCGATCTCCCGGTTGGAGTGCCCGGCCGCCGCCAGCGCCGCGACCCGCCGCTCCGAGGCGCTCAGGCCCCACTCGTCGGTGTCCGCCGCGTTCTCCCGCAGCCGTTCCAGCAGCGGCCGCAGCCCGGCGGACTCGGCCAGCTCGCGGGCCCGCCGCAGTGCCTCCCGGCCGGCCCGGGAGTCGCCCGCCGCACTCTGGGCGTCGCCCAACTCGGCGAGCGCCCACGCGTGTTCGGTGAGGTCGACGCCGTCGAGCCGGTCCACGGCCGAGGTCAGCAGCGTGACCCGTTCGGCGGCGTCCGGTTCGACGGCGGCCATCGCCCGCAGCGACAGGCCGGCCGTGCGCGGCGCGCCGGCCGCCGGGTGGGCCAGCTGCGCGGACGCCAACTGCCGTGCCTCCTGCGGGCGTTCGAGGGCCATCAGGGCGCGGGCGGCGTCGCCCCGCCAGGGCAGGAAGGAGGGCGAGTCGAAGCCCCAGTCGATCAGCAGTCGCCCGCAGCGGCCGAAGTCCTCCAGCGCGGCGTCCGGTTGGCCGGCCGCCAGCCGGTGCCGCCCGCGCGCGTACAGGAACTGGGCGCCGTACCGGGACCGGGTCAACCGGCCCGGCAGGACCGGCAGTCGGCGTTCGGCGTCGGGGCGGACGCCCAGCGCGGCGGCGGAGTGCAGCAGCGCGGAGAGCGGGGCGCCGACCCAGATGCCCCAGCCGTCCGGCGGGAGCAGCTCCAGGGCCCGGACGGAGAGCCGCTCGGCGGAGCGCTGGTCTCCGGTGCGCCAGCGGATCTCGGCCAGCGCCCCCGCCAACAGGGCCTGCCAGACCGGGATCCGGCGCGCGGTGGCCTCGCGCAGCAGCGTCGCGCACCAGGGTTCGGCGTTGGCGGCCCGGTCCGCGTACAGCAGCACGTGCAGCGCGGAGACCAGCGAGCCGAACGTGCTGTCCTCCAACGGCGTGGTGCGCAGCACGAGTTCGGCGGTGCGCAGGTCGTCGGGCGCGGCGCCCTGGCGGAGCACCCGGGGCAGCGCCAGGGCGGAGCGCTGCTGCGGCTCGCCGACCGGCAGGCCGGGCGGCGGCGAGGGCCGGCCGGCCGGCACCAGGTGCGGGGAGATCGCCCGGATCTGCTCCAGCGCGCGGGTCAGGTTGTCCCGGCCGGCCGCGTCGGCGGGCTCCGGCCAGGTCGCCAGCCGGACGATCTCGTCCTCGGTGCCGTGCCAGGGCAGCGACCGCAGCGTGTCGATCCGCTGGCCGTCGGTCAGCTGCTCGGGCCGGTGCGCCAGCGCGCGCAGGTGCCGGTACGCCGAGCGCGGGTCGCTGCGGAAGCGGACCAGGGCGCGGGCCAGCACCACCTCGGCGTCGGCCGGGGCCGCGGCGGCGGCCAGCGCCAGGCAGGACTCGGCGAAGACCGGGTCGTCGCGCCGCAGCGCCGCGTGCGCGGCCTCCTTGAGCACCGGCCCGGCCCAGTCGGCCGAGCCGTCCCGGGCCGCCAGCAGGTGCCCGGAGACCGCCTCGGCGGCCCCGCCCGACTCGTACACCAGCTGGGCGGCGCGCAGTTCGCGGGCGGTCCGCTCGGCGTCGGGGAGGCAGTCCAGGACGGCCCGGGCCACCGCCGGGCCGCGCAGCCGCCACCCGCGGTCCGCCGCACCGCCGTCGCCCCCGGCGCTGCCGCCGTCGTGGACCGCCAGTCCGGCGGCGGCCAGCGCCTCCAGGGCGGGGTGCGGGCCGGGCGCGGGGCGGTCCAGCAGGTGGGGGAGCAGGGCCGTGGAGCCGGAGGCGGTCAGTACGGCGAGGGCGCGGGCCGGTTCGGCGGCGGCGGGCCCGGCCCGGTGCAGGCAGTCCCGGACGGCGAGGGCGAAGGCCGAGCCGGGGCGGGGCGTCGGGTCGCCGGGCGCGGCGTCCTCGGCCAGCGCGCGCAGCAGCAGCGGGTTGCCGCCGGTGAGCCGCTGCCACGGGCCGGGGTCGACGGACCCGGAAGCGGACGAGGCGGGCGAGGCTGGCGAGGCGGACGAGGCGGCCCCGGTCGCCCCGGCAGCGGGGGCCGGCGGCAGCAGCCGGGCCAGCAGCAGGCCGGTGCCGGCGGTCGACAGCCGGTCCACCCGGAGCCGGGCCAGGTGCGGCAGGCGCAGCAGGGCGGTCCACCAGTCCCGGTCGGCGGCGGGGTCGCTCGGCGGGTCGGGCTCGGTCGCCACCAGCAGCACGCGGCCCTGCGGGGTCCGGGCCGCCAGCTGCGCCAGGACCTGCTGCGAGGCCGGGTCGGCGTGCCGCAGGTCGTCGACGGCCAGCACCAGCGGTACCCGCCGGGCGCCCGCCGCGAGCAACTGCCACAGCTCCTGGTGGACCTGCGAGGGCACCCCGCCGGCAGCCAGCGGGTCGGCCGGGTGGGCCTCGTCCCGCTCCGACCGGTTCAGCAGCGCCGACGCCGCGGCCCGGACCGGTCCGGGCAGCCGCGGCGCCCGCAGCAACTGCCGGAGCACGCCGTACCGGGCCGAGCGCTCCGAGCAGCGCCCGGAGGCGGTCAGCACCGCGGCGCCGTGCCGTTCGGCGTACGCGGCCAGGGCGCGCAGCAGCTCGGTCTTCCCGCAGCCGGCCGGGCCGGTCACCGCGAGGACGCCGCCGGTGCCGTTCCGGCAGTCGTCCAGCAGGCGGGCGAACCGCGCGAGGTGCGGGCCGCGCTCGATCGGCGCGGCGGTCGCGCTCTCGGTGGTCGCGCTCTCGGCGGTCGCTCCGAGTGTCGTCGCGTCGAGGACGGTGGCCTCGGCGGGGGAGTCCGGACGGCGTTCGGCAGGGGTCACTTCTGCTCCCGGTGGGTCAGGTCGGGGCGGGGTCGCCGCCCGGTGCTGTCGCTGGGGGGTGTGCCGGGCCCGCCGGACCGCGTTGTCCGGGGAGAGGGGCCCGTCCGTCGCGGGGCGGCACAGGCTCCGCGGCGGACGGGTCGGATCGGGTCTGGACGGGGTGTCGGTCGTCAGGCGACGCCGACGGTGAGGCGGTCGCCGATCAGGGCGGCGACGGATTCCAGGTGCGCGGTCAGGTAGAAGTGGCCGCCGGGGTAGCTGCGGACCTCCAGCGGGCCGGTGGTGTGTCCGGCCCAGGCCACTGCCTCGTCCGCGGTGACCTGCGGGTCCGCGTCGCCGGTCAGCACGGTCACCGGACACTCCAGCGGCGGTCCCGGCCGGTACCGGTAGGTCTCGACCGCCCGGTAGTCGGCGCGCAGCGGCGGCAGGAACAGCTCGCGCAGCTCCGGGTCCTCCAGGACACCGCCGACCGTGCCGCCGAGCTTGGCGAGGTGGGCGAGCAGCCGCTCGTCGGACGCGTCGTGCAGGCTCGGTTCCCCGGTGCGGACGGTGTGCGGGGCGCGCCGTCCGGAGAGGATCAGCAGCCGCGGCTCCCGCCCGGTGGCCTCGGTCAGCCGCCGGGCGGTCTCGTACGCGAGCAGCGCGCCCATGCTGTGGCCGAGCAGCGCGGGGGGCTCGGGCAGCCAGGTCGGCAGCAGCACCTCGGCGATCCGGTCGGCGAGTGCGTGCAGGTCGCCGACCAGCGGCTCGGCGTACCGGTCCTGCCGGCCGGGGTACTGCAGGGCGGTCACCTCGGCGCGGCCGCGCAGCGCGGCGGACAGCGGGTGCCAGAAGGCGGCCGTGCCGCCGGCGTGCGGGAAGCACACCAGCCGGGGCGTGTCGGGGTGCTGCGGGTGGTAGCGGCGCAGCCAGTCGTCCTCCGCGGTCATGCGGGGGGAACTCCCTTCGATCAGTGGGCGGTTGGCCGTCCGGCGCGGGCCGGCAGCGGGTCAGTCGACCCGCGCGGAGCCCGAGACGGCGGCCAACAGCCGTTCGGTGTAGGGGTGTTGCGGCCGGTCGAAGACGTCGTGGACGTCGCCGCTCTCCACGGCGGCGCCGTCCTTCATCACGATCAACCGGTCACTCACATGGTGCACCACACCGAGGTCGTGCGAGATGAAAAGCAGCGCCAGGCCGAGTTCCCGCTGGAGTTCGGTGAGCAGGTCGAGCACCTGGGCCTGCACCGAGACGTCGAGCGCCGACACCGGCTCGTCGCAGACCAGCAGCCGCGGCTCGACCGCCAACGCCCGGGCGATCGCCACCCGTTGGCGCTGCCCGCCGGACAGCCGGCCGGGGCGGGCCCGCAGCACGGCGGCGGGCAGGCCGACCTGGTCGAGCAGTTCCAGGGCGCGGGCCTCCCGGGCGGCGCGCGGCAGGCCGGTCGCGGCCAGCGCCTCCCCGACGATCCGGCGCACGTCGTGGCGCGGGTCGAAGGAGCCCAGCGGGTCCTGCTGGACGGTCTGCACCAGCCGCCGCCGCGCCCGCCGCCGCCGCTCGGGCAGGCCGGACCACGGCTCGCCGGCGAACCGCACGGTGCCCGCGTCCGGCTCCAGCAGGCCGAGGGCGATCCGGGCGACGGTGGTCTTCCCGGAGCCGGACTCGCCGACCAGCCCGAGCGTCTCGCCCGCCGCGACCTCGAACGACACGCCGCGCACCACCTGCTGCACCGAGCCGTCCGGGGCCCGGTAGGACTTCTCCAGGCCCTCCGCCACCAGCAGCACCGGCCGGTCCGCGACCGCCGCCGCAGCAGCAGTGGGCTTGCGCAACACCGTTTCGGCGAGCGGCAGTTCACCGCCCGGGTGCCAGCAGCGCACCCCGTGCCCGTCCTCGACCGCCCCGTCCCCGACCGCCCCGGGCTCGGGCAGCGAGACCAGGCAGCGCTCCTCGGCGAACGCGCAGCGCGCCGCGTACGGGCAGCCGTCCGGCCCGGCCGTCCCGGTCAGGGCGGGGGCGGGGCGGACGGAGAGCGGGCCGCCCTTGCGCTCGCGGCGCGGCACGGCGGCCAGCAGCGCCCGGGTGTACGGGTGCCGGGGATCGCCGAGGACCTGCGCGGCCGGGCCCTGCTCGACCACGGTGCCCGCGTACATCACGGCGACCCGGTCGGCGAGCCGGCCGACCACCGCCAGGTCGTGGCTGATCAGCAGCAGCGAGGTGCCGCCCGCGACCAACTCGCCCAGCAGGTCGAGTACTTGTGCCTGCACGGTGGCGTCGAGCGCGGTGGTCGGCTCGTCCGCGATCAGCAGCTCGGGGCCGCCGGCCAGCGCGGAGGCGATCAGCGCGCGCTGGCGCAGGCCGCCGGAGAGCTGGTGCGGGTACTGCGCGGCGCGGCGCTCCGGCTCGGGCACGCCGACGTCCCGGAGCAGGCCGAGGATCCGCTCGCGGGTCTCGGCGCGCGGCGCGGGCCGGTGCAGGCCGAGCACCTCGCCGATCTCGGCGCCGACGGTGCGCAGCGGGTCGAGCGAGACCAGCGCGTCCTGGAGGACCAGGCCGATCCGGCGTCCGCGGACCCCGCGCCAGCCGCGCTCGTCCAGGCCCCGCAGGTCGGTGCCGTCGAACTCCAACCGCCCGGCCTCCAGCGAGGATTCCCGGCCGGTCAGGCCGACCAGGGTCCGCGCGGTGACGCTCTTGCCGGAGCCGGACTCGCCGACCAGCGCCAGGCACTCGCCGCGCTCCAGCCGCAGCGACACCCCGCGCACCGCGGGCACGCCGCCGAAGGCGACCCGCAGGTCGTCGACCGCCAGCAGCGGCGGAGCGGCCACCGGCGGAGCGGCGGCGGCCGGCAGGGTGGACGGGGTGCTCATGCGGACCTCCGGGTGAAGCGCTGCTGCAGGTGGCGGCCGACCACGGTGACGGCGACCACGGTCACGGTGACCGCCGCGCCCGGGAACACCCCGAGCCACCAGGCGGTCTCCAGGAAGCCCCGGCCCTCGGCGAGCATCGCGCCCCACTCCGGGGACGGCGGGCGCGGGCCGAGGCCGAGGAAGCTGAGCGCGGACGCCGCGATCAGCGCGGTGCCGAACCCGACGGTCGCCAGGGTCAGCAGCGGGGCCAGCGAGTTGGGCAGCACGTGCCGCAGGATCAGCAGCGGCCGCGGCACGCCGAGCGCCACCGCCGCCTCCACGTACCCGGAGCGGCGCACCAGCAGCGCCTCGGAGCGGACCATCCGGCCGTAGCCCGGCACCAGGGCGAAGCCCAGCGCGAGCACCAGGTTCCCGGTGCCGGTGCCGAGCACCGCGATCGCCAGCAGCGCCAGCAGGGTGGCCGGCAGCGCCAGCAGCACGTCGGCGGCGCGCATCAGCAGCTGGTCGGCCCAGCGCCCGCCGAGCGCGGCGGCCAGGCCGAGCACGGCGCCGCCGGCCATCGCGATCACCGTCGACCCGAAGCCGATCGACAGCGCCGGACCGGCGCCGTGCACCAGCCGGGACCACAGGTCGCGGCCGAGCTGGTCGGTGCCCAACAGGTGGGCGGAGCCCGGGCCCTGGAGCGCGTTCACCGGGTCGATGGCGGTCGGCGAGGCCGACGCGAACAGGCCGGGCGCGAGCGCGGCCAGCACGATCAGCGCCAGCAGCAGACCGGCCGTGAGCACCGCCCACGGCGGCCGCCGCCGGGCCTTCGGCGCGGCCGGAGCGGCCACCACCGGGGCGGCCGCGGCCGGATCCTTCACATCTGTGGACTGAGCGGAGGAGGGCTGTGCGGAGGAGGACTGTGCGGAGGAGGACTGTGCGGAGGAGGGCTGAGCGGAGGAGGACTGAGCGGGGGAGGCCACCGGATCACCTGTTCCCGAGTCGGGGGTCGAGCACGGTGTAGAGCGCGTCCACCACCGCGGAGATCACCACGAACGCCAGCGCGGAGAACAGCACCACGCCGATCACCACCGGCACGTCCCGGCTGTTGACCGCGCCGAGCACCAGCGCGCCCACCCCGGGCCGGCCGAACACCGCCTCCACCAGCACCGTCCCGCCCAGCAGCGAGCCGGTCAGCCAGCCGGTCAGCGTCACCATCGGCACTGCGGCGTGCCGCAGCGCGTGCCGCACCACCAGCGCGGTGCGTCCGCGCCCGCGGGCCCGCACGGTCACCGCGAACGGCTGGGCCAGCGCCGCCTCCAGGCCCTCGCGCAGCACCTGCGCGAGCGTCCCGGCGAGCGGCAGCGCCAGTGTCACGGCGGGCAGCACCAGCGAGCCGAAGCCGTCCGCCCCGGCGACCGGGAACCAGCGCAGGTGGAAGGAGAACACCGTCAGCAGCACCAGGCCCAGCCAGTACGAGGGGGTGGAGACCGCGACCAGCTCCCAGGCCCCGGTCAGCGACCGCAGCCCGGGCCGCCGGCCGGCGGTGGCGACCGCCGAGACGGTCGCCACCAGCAGCGCCAGCAGCACCGCCGAACCCACCAACTGCAGGGTCGGGCCGAGCTGTTCGGCGACCAGCCCGGCCACCGGGCGCTGCAACTGGTAGGACTGGCCGAGGTCGCCGCGCAGCAGCTGCCCCAGGAAGTGCAGGTACTGGGTGAACACCGGCTGGTCGAAGCCCAGTTGGTGCCGGATCTGCTCGCGGACCTCCGGCGTGGTGGTGTTCGCCGGGCCGAGCAGCACCGCCACCGGGTCGCCCGGGATCAGCTGCAGCGCGCCGAACGCCAGCGTCGCCGCGCCGAACAGCACCGCGAACGCCCCCGCCAGCCGGCGCGGCAGCGCCCGCAGCAGCCCGCGCAGCAGCGAGGCCGGGGCCCGGCCCCGCGACGGCTGCTGCGCCGTCGCGGAACCGGGACCGGGAGCGGGGTGCACGGCTGTCACGCCGTGCGCCAGGTGTCGTAGAAGCTCAGCCAGGTGTCCGAGTCGAAGCTCAGCCCGCCGACCTTCGCCGAGCTGCCGGTCAGCGCGTGCGGGGTGTACACCGGCACGACGGTGGCCAGGTCGACCGCCCGCTTCTGCACCTTCGCGTACAGCTCGGCGCGCTTGCCGGCGTCCAGGGTGGCCCGGGCGGCGTTGGTCCACTCGTCGAGCTGCGCGTCCGGCAGGAAGGTCGCGTTGATGCCGCCCTTGGCCGGGTCGGAGGCGGAGTTGAGGAACAGCCAGAGCACGTCCGGCTCGAACCGGGCCCAGGCCAGGTCGACGATGTTGGCCTTGCCGCCGTACACCAGGGTCGAGTAGCCGCCGACGTCCAGCGCCGGGCGCTGCACCTCGACGCCGATCTTCTTCAGGTCGGCCTGGAACGCCTGGCCGAGGATGTCGCGGCTCTGCTGGGTGGCCGTCGCGGTCAGCTGCGGCCACACCAGGGTCAGCCGCTTGCCGTCCTTGGTGCGGTAGCCGTCACCGTCCCGGCCGGTCCAACCCGCCTCGTCCAGCAGCTTGTTGGAGAGCGACTGGTCGAACGGCCAGGAGCCCTCCAGCTCCTTGGCGTAGCCCGGGGTGGTCGCCGAGATCGGGCTCCAGGCGCGCGGGAACTGGCCGAACTGCACGGACTTCACGTCGAGGTCGACGTCGATGCCGCGCTGCACCGCCTGCCGGACCTTCTGGTCGTCCAGCGGCGCCAGCGAACCGTTCAGCCACAGGTTGTAGTTGCCGCCCGGCTGCGCCTGGGTGAGCAGCTTCAGCTTCGAGTCGGCCTTCACCGTCGCCACGCTCTGCGGCGGCACCGCCTTCGCGACCTGCACCTGCCCGCTGCTCAGCGCGCCGACCCGGACCGAGGCGTCCGGGAGGAACCGCACCACGAACTTGTCGAGGTACGCGGGGCCGTTGTGCTTGGCCGTCGGCGGCGCCCAGTTGTAGGCCGGGTTCTTCTCGAACACCGCCTCCTGGCCCTTGCTGTACGACACGAACTTGAACGGCCCGGTGCCGACGTCCGCCGTGCCGCCCTGGCCGAGCTTGGCCGCGCTGTCGGCCAGCGCCTTCGGCGAGTAGAAGCCCAGGTAGGTGGTGGACGCGGCCTGCAGGAACGGCGCGGACGGCTGGGCGAAGTCGATCCGGACGGTGGCCGGGTCGACCACCGTGGTGCCGGTGTACGAGCCCAGCAGGTTCGCCGCGTACTGCGACTTGGTGTCCTTCGCCACGATGTGGTCGAAGTTGGCCTTCACGGCGGCGGCGTCGAACGGCGTCCCGTCGTGGAACTTCACGTCGGTGCGCAGGTGGAAGGTGAAGCTCTTCAGGTCCGGCGCCACCTCCCAGGAGGTGGCCAGCCACGGGTGGAACTTCCCGTCGGCGTCCTCCGACACCAGCGAGTCGAACACCTGGCGCTGCAGCTCGGCGGTGAGGTCCTGGGTCGACACGTGCGGGTCCCAGGACACCGGCTCGGTGTCCACCGCGTAGGTCAGCGTGCCGCCGGCCACGGGCTTGCCCGCGTCCGCCGAGGTCCCGCCGCCCTTGGCGCCGGAGCACCCGGTCAGCAACAGGGCGGCGGCGACGGCGGGCACGAGCACCCGGGCCGGACCGGGTCTGGGAATGCGCATGGGAATCTTTCCTCCGTACGGGGACACACGTGCTGTGCTGAGCGCTGCGCGACGTGCTGGTGGTGGACCGGTGAGGTACCGGTGATGTGCCGGGTCGGGTGACCCGGGTGGGTGACCTGCTGCTCCGGCGCCGCCGAACGCGGCGGGGCCGGGTGCGAACGCGCCCGCTGTTTCCGGGTGTTGCGTTCTGATGACATGGCTGCGACCTGGGCCGCGCCAAGAAGACTGCTACCGACAGGAATTGACGAAGCGTTGCCCGAAAGGCCCTGCCCCGGCCCGGTTCCGCGCTGTTAGCCTCGGCAAATGACCAGAACACTGGACATCGGCGCACTGCGCAGCCTCGCCGCGATCGGCGACCACGGCGGGTTCCACCGCGCCGCGGCGGCGCTGGGCATCTCCCAGTCCGCCGTCAGCCAGCACGTCCGGCGCCTCGAACGCACCCTCGGGCACGCCCTGGTGGAGCGCAGCGGCCGCGGCATCCGGTTCACCGCCACCGGGGAGCTCGCCCTCGCCGAGGCCCGCCGGGTGCTCGCCGCCCACGACGAGGCGCTGGTCCGGCTCGGCGTCACCGAGCCCGCCGAGGCCGGCTACCTGATCGGCTCCACCGAGCACGTCGCGGAGGGCGTCCTGCCCGCCATCACCCGCACCGTGACCAGCCAACTCCCGGGCCGGACCGTCCGGTTCAGGCTCGACCGGGGCGGCCGGCTGCACGAGGCGCTGGACGAGGGCGCGCTCGACGCCGCCGTGTTCATCGGCGACAGCGGCGGCCGGTCCGGCGAGGTGGCCGGCGGCGTCCCGCTGTCCTGGTTCGCCGCCCCGGACTGGGACACGCCCGACCCGGCCATGCCCGTCCCGCTGGTCGCCATCGACGGCCCCTGCGTGCTGCGCGACCGCGCGCTGACCGCGCTGCGGGCCGGCGGCCGCCGGGTCACCGTGATCGCCGAGGCCGCCCAACTCGCGGGCGTGATAGGCGCGGTGCGCGGCGGCCTCGGCGTCGCGCTGCTCGCCGACCACGGCCCGCCGCCGCCCGGACTGGTCCGGCTGCGCGACCTGCCCGCCGTCCCGCCCGAACCCCTCTACCTGCGCTACCGGGTCGGCGCGCCGGAGCAGTTGACCGGCGCGCTGCGCAGCGCGCTGGACAACCTGGCCCCCCGGCTCTAGGGCCGGGAGCGGGGCGGCGGTGGCGGGCCGGCGGCTCACGCGAACCGCTGCCCGTAGTCGTTCAGCGCCGACGTGCCGATCCCCAGCAGGGCCGCGTCCTCCTGCGGGGCGTGCACCCCGGCGGCCTGCACGTCGCGGAAGATCCGCTCCAGCGGGCCGGTCTGCGACAGCGCGGCGCTGCCCAGCAGCCGCACCGCCAGCTCCACCGCCCGGGTCAGGTCGCGGATCACCGCGACCTTCGCCGCCAGCGCCTCCACCCCCGACACCACCTCGCCGCGGTCCAGCTTCCCGGCGATCGCCAGGATCAGCTGCTCGGACGTCGACAGCAGCACCTCGATCTCGCCCGCCGTCCGGCGGAACCGCTCGGTGACGCCGACCGGCCGCCCCAGCTGGTGGGGCACCTTGGTGTAGCCGACGTGGTGCACGTGGTCCTGCGCGGCCCGGGCCGCGCCCAGGTACAGCGAGGCCGAGATCAGCAGGATCGCGTTGGCGTGCTCCTGGTCCGGCGCGGGGCCGCCGCCGGCCGGCCGCGGCGCGTCGAAGCCGTCGAACTCGATCAGGTCGTCCGGGCCGACCTCCACGTCGGTGAAGACCACCTCGTTGCTGACCGTCGCCCGCATGCCCAGCTGCCGCCAGGTCGGCAGGATCTCGACGCCCGGCGCGTCGCCCGGCACCACGAAGACCGCCAGCCGCGGCTGCGGCTCGTCGGTGACCGCCCACAGCAGGAAGTACGCCAGCCCCTCCGCGCCGGTCACGAAGCGCTTGCGGCCGGTGATCGCCCAGCCCTTCGCGGTCCGCCGGGCCACCGTGCCGCCGCCCGGGCCGGTGTCCGGCTCCGCCCGGGCGTGGTTGATCAGGGTGGGCCGCTCGGCCGACTCGGCCAGGATCCGCCGGTACAGCGCCTCCGGCCACGGGCGGCCGGGCGCCAGCACGTGCGGCACCAGCGTCATGGTGGCGATCAGCGCCACCGAGGTGTCGCCCCGGCCCAGCGCCAGCAGGATCCGCGCCAGGTCGCTGAACGAGACGCCCGGCCCGCCCCACTCCTCGCCCACCGTCGCGGTCAGCAGCCCCGCCTCGTGCAGCAGCTCGATCGCCGCGTGCGGGAACTCGCCGGTCCGGTCGTACTCGCCCGCGGTGTCGGCGAGCGCTGCGGTGATCTCGTCCAGCCGGGACAGGTCGGGCTTCCGCAGCCGGAAGCCACCGGCGGGCGCGGCGGGCGCGGCGGGCGCGGCGGGATCGGCTTCGGGCACGGCGGAGGGCGGAGCGGTGCTGGTCATGGCGCATCCTCGGGCAGGCGGGGCGGGGGTGACCGGACGACGGCGCGGCCCGGCGGCACCGGGCGGGCAGGCCGCGGCGGCCGGGCGGCACGGCGGCCGGACCCGATCAGGGGCGGGAAGGGAGGGCGGAGCGGACGGCGCGGGCGGCCGGACTCAGCGACAACAGGCGGAGCCGACGAACCCGAAGTCGACGGCGCGGCGGCTGGTCAGCAGCGGCGTCGGCGCGGGAGACAGCCGCGGGCAGGCGAGCGCCGCGGCCGCACACCGGCCGCCGATCACCGCACACACGTTCCCGGACATGCCCCGAGTCTGCTGGATCGCCCGCGCCCCCGTCCACCGCCGACTTGTGATCGGGACCGAACACCAGCGCTTATCGGTCACCCGCCCGCCCCGGTGCCGCGCGGGCCGTCAGCGCCGGTACGGTCGAACCCGCCTGACGTCCCGTTACCCAATCTTGATCATCCGGGGCGCGACCGGACGACCCGCCCGCGGCGTGTCCTCCCACGTCGACGACAACCATTCCATCCGGGGGACCACATGACCGAGGGGCTCGACTTCGACGAGTTCGCGGCCAGCCGGGCGCGCCGCCTGTTCCACTTGGCGTACCTGATGTGCGGGGACTGGCACCAGGCCCAGGACCTGGTGCAGACGGCGCTCTCCAAGCTCTACCCGGTCTGGGGCCGGCTGCGCCGCGGCGACGGCGAGGCGGGCCTCGACGCGTACGCCCGCAAGGTCCTGCTGCGCTGCTACCTCTCGCACCGGCGGCTGCGGCGCTCCAGCGAACTCGCCGTCGACGAGTTCCCCGAGGAGCCGTCGATCGGCGCGCACGAGGGCAGCGCCGCCGCCCTCCGGCTCACCCTGATCGAGGCGCTGCGCCAACTCCCGCCCCGCAACCGGGCCGCCGTGGTGCTCCGCTACCTGGAGGACTACAGCCTGGAGGAGACCGCCGAGGCGATGGGCATCACGGTCAGCGCCGTCAAGAGCCTCAACTCCCGCTCGATGACCCGCCTGCGCGCCATCCTCGGCCCCGACCGCGCCCTGCTGCTCCAGGACTGACCCCGCACGCCCCGCGCGCACCCCGCACCCCCGCACGCCCCCCGCGCACCCCCGACACCCACCTGCCCGTACGGAAGGCCCCGACCGTGGACCCGGACCCGAACCCGGACCTGGACCTGGAACTCTCGACCCTGATGGAGACGAGCGTCAGGAACCTGAGCGTGCCCGTCGCGGTGATCGTCGCCGAGAGCGGCCGCCGCGGCCGCCGCCGGCAGACCGCCCGGCGGCTGCGGGTCGCCGGAACGACGATCGCCGTCGCCGCCATCGCACTGGCCGGCGCGAACGCCGGGCTCCCGCTGCTCACCGCCGCCCCGAGCGGCAGCGGCAGCTACGCCCCGGCCGCCCGCCCGACCGGCGCCGCCGAACCGCTGACCCCCGCCCCGCCGTCCGCCGGCGGGCCCTCGGCGACGCCGTACCAGACGCCGTACCAGACCCCGTACCAGACGCCGTCCGTCCCGGCGTCCGAATCCCCGTCGCCGTCCTCGACCACCGGCGCCCCCGACGGCTCCGGGGCCTCCTCGCCCGGCGGGTCGGCCGGCGGGGCGCTGCCCCAGCGCACCGTCGACGCGGACGGCCAGGTGCACTGGCAGCCGCTGCTGGTCGCCCAGGCCCGGACGCTCCCGGCCGAGAAACCGCCGGCGAAGGGCGCCCCCGTCGAGTTCCGCCCCGACACGGTGCTCGGCGCCATGCGGACGATGCAGCCCGAACTGAAGAGCAACTACACCCCGAGCCGGCAGACCGCCCGCGCCGACCGGCCCCCGGGCGGCGCCACCGTCTTCCTGAACTACGACGACCGCAGCGGCCCGGTCAGCCTCGAACTGACCCTCCGCCGCGCCGACGTCCCCTTCCCGGCCGACGGCCTCTCGCCCCGCCCCGACCAGGTGCCCTTCCACTGCGGCGTCGACAGCGGCCTCGGCGGCAACCACGCCACCGCCTGCTTCGGCGGCTACCTCGACCGGGACCGCTGGGAGATGATCGAGATGGACGACTCCCAGGCCACCGGCCTCTACGGCTACCGGGTGGTGATCTGGCGCTCCGACGGCACCGTCCTCGACTTCACCCAGTACTGCGGCAGCCTCGACGCCCTCGGCGAGGACCCCGGCGTCCCCCCGGGCGCCCACGACAAGCCGCCCTTCGACCTCACCGTCTGGCGCGGCATCACCGAGAGCGCGCTCTGGGACGGCTACGTGCTGCCCGCCAAGGGCTGACCCGGCGGCGGCGCGCGCCCGCGGCCTCTGGCCGGACGGTCCGGGCGGCGGCGCCCGCCCGCGCTCAGCGTTGGTGGTCGACCTCCGGGAAGGCGGCGGACGGCCCGTCGAGCAGCCGCCCCCGGCCGCGCAGGTGGAGGTCGAAGAAGGCCCGGGGGTAGGCGCGTTGGAACGCCTGGGCGCGGGCGGCCGGAATCGTCCCGACGTCCTGCTCCAGGTCGGCCGGCGACATGCCGAGCAGCGGGGCGAGCAGCGGCAGCAGCAGCACGTCGTCGCCGAACGAGTGGTGCGCGGCGCCCCGCACGGTCAGGTGCAGGCGCCAGCCGCGCAGGTGCGACCAGAAGGCGCGCAGGGCGGGGTTGCTCGCCATGCCGCCCTTGCCCGGGGTGTCCACGACCAGGAACGGGCGGTCCAGCCCGGCGTCCACCACCGGGCCCGCCGCGCCGCCGTCCAGGCTGGCCCCGGCCGTGATCCGCCGGTCGGCGAGCATCGCCCCGGCGGTGGTGGCGCCGCCCAGCGAGTGGCCGAACATGCCGATCCGCCGCAGGTCGGGCGCGCCGGGCAGGCCGGCCGGCAGCGGGGTGCGGCGGTCCCCGGGGTGGCCGCCCGCGCCGAGGACGGCGAGCCGGTCCAGCACGAAGCGGATGTCGGCGGTGCGGACCTCCAGGGCCTTGGCGTAGTCGCCGACCCCGCCCGGCGGGGCGGTCTCGACCCGCCCGCCGGGGAAGGCGACCGCCGCCGCGTCGTAGGTGTGGTCGACGGTGACCACCAGGAAGCCGTGACTGGCGAGGTCCTCCACCGCGCCGGTGCCGAACGACCGCGACGCGTCGGCCCCGGGCGAGTACAGCACGACCGGCAGCGGACCCGGCGGGCCGCCCACCGGGGCGCCCGCCCGGCCGTGCGTGCCGCCCAGCCGCACCCGGTCCGGCGGTGCGCCCAGCAGCTCCAGGTACCGGTCGGCGGCCGCCCGGGGCATCCAGGGCGCGACGGGCCGGCCCGCGCCGCCACGGGCCGGGTACCAGACGCTGACCATCAGCTCCCGGCAGGGCCGGGACGGCACCCAGGGGTCCGGCCGCCCGGCGTCGACCAGGTGCAGCGCGACCGTCCCCACCGGGTACGGCCCGTCCGGGGCGGGCAGCCGGAACCGCACGGGCTCCGCCGACCCAGCCGGCCCGCCCGCCTCGGCGGCAGCCGGGGGCGCGAGCGGACCGGCCAGCGCGGCAGTGGCAAGTCCGGTCGCCAGCACGGCACTTGAGGACAGCAGTGTTCTCCGTTTCATGCCTCCCACTGTCCCGTCCGGCGCCCCCGGCGGCTTCGCCCCCGGGGACGAACCCGGCGTCAGCCCAGGAGGGTACGGCGGGCATCGGCCGCGCGGATGACTCCGCCCACCGGATGACGTCCTCCGGGCTGACCGGCCCCCGGCCCCCGGCCGGATAGCGTGACGGAGCGGGGTGACGGGGAGGTGCGGCGGAGAGATGCGACGGGGGCGGGTGACGGGCATGGCTGACGGGGAGTCACGGCCGCTGGTGGCGGGACGGCTGCGGGACGGCCACTGGCGCGGCGTCGACGCGGCCGCCGCCGCGCTGCTCGCCCTGGCGTTCGGCGCGAGCGAGGCGCTGAACGGCGGCTGGGGCGCGGGGGCCGTGGCGGCGGCGGTCTGGCTGCCGGTCGCGGTGCGGCGGCGCCGGCCGGTCCCGGTGCTGTGCGCGGTACTGGCCGGGGCGGTCCTCGCCCTCGTGCTCACCGGCTGGGAGGCGTCCTGGCTCCCGGTCGGGACCGCCCTGTACACGGTGGCGGCGCGCGAACCCCGGCGCCGCTCCGCGACGGCGCTCGGCTGCGCGCTGCCCGCCGTCGCCGCGGCCGTCGCCCTCGCGCCGCGCCCGGTGCCGGTCCCGGCCGCCGAGGCCGCCTGGGGCGCGGTCTTCGCGGCCACCATGACGGCCCTGCCCTGGCTGGTCGGCACCGCGCTGCGCGAGCAGCGCTCGTCCGCGCGGATCGCCGCCCGGCAGGCCGTGACGGACGAGCGGCTGCGGATCGCCCGCGAGCTGCACGACGTGGTGGCCCACCACCTGACCGTCATCTCGGTGCGGGCCGAGGTGGCCCGCGCGGTGGCCCCCACCGACCCGGCGGAGGCCGAGCGGACCCTCGCCCTGGTCGGGACGGCCGGCCGGACCGCGCTCACCGAGATGCGCCGCATGCTCGGCGTGCTGCGCGCCCCCGGCGACGGCGCCGAACCGGGGCCCGCCCCCGGTTTGGCCGACCTGCCCGCGCTCGCGGCCGGCGCGGGTCCGCGCGTCGACCTGTCCGTCGACCTGTCCGCCGTTCCGGGGCCACCGCTCCCGCCGGGCGTGGAACTCGCGGCCTACCGGATCGTCCAGGAGGCCCTCACCAACGTCGTCCGGCACGCGGGATCGGCCGACTGCCGGGTGCGCCTGTCCCGGCCGGCCCCCGGGGCGGTCGAGATCGAGGTCGTCAACGACGCGCCGCCCCGGCGTTCCGGTGGAGGCGGTGGCAGCGGCATCGGCGGCGGCGGGCACGGGCTCGTCGGGATGCGGGAGCGGGCCGCGATGTGCGGCGGGACGCTCACCGCGGGCCCGCTGCCGACCGGCGGGTACCGGGTGCACGCCCGGCTGCCCCGCGCGGCGGAGACGGCCCGGTGAACCGGCCGCCGGTCCGGGTCCTGATCGCCGACGACCAGGCGCTGCTGCGCGCGGGATTCCGCCTGCTCATCGACAGCGCCCCGGACCTCGCCGTCGCGGGCGAGGCCGACAACGGCGAACGGGCCGTCGAACTCGCCCGGCGGCTGCGGCCCGACGTCGTGCTGATGGACGTCCGGATGCCCGGCACGGACGGCCTGGAAGCCACCCGCCGGATCCGCGCGGACCCGGCCGCCGCCGGCACCCGGGTGCTCGTCCTCACCACCTTCGACCTCGACGAGTACGTGTACGCGGCCCTCTGCGGCGGGGCCAGCGGCTTCCTCCTCAAGGACATCCTGCCCGCCGACCTGCTGACCGCCCTGCGGGTGGTCGCCGCCGGCGACGCCCTGCTCGCGCCCGCCGTCACCCGCCGGCTGATCGGCGAGTTCGCCGGCCGGCACGAACCGCCCCCGCGCCTCGCCCGCGAACTGGCGGGCCTCACCCCGCGCGAACGCGAGGTCCTCCGCCTGGTCGCCCGGGGCCTGCCCAACCCCGCCGTCGCCGACCACCTCGAACTGAGCGTCGCCACCGTCAAGACCCACGTCCGGCGGCTGCTCGCCAAGCTGCACGCCCACGACCGGGCCCAACTCGTCGTCATCGCCTACGAGACCGGCCTGGTCACGGCCGCCACCGACCGGCGACGCACCCAGGACGGGCCGTACCCGCCCACCTCCAGCAGCCCCGACTCGTAGACCGGCACCACCAGCCGGGACGGGCCGCCGCCCCGTGGGGCGGCGGCCCGTCCCGGCGGGGCGTCAGCCGCCGGTGAGTTGGACGGCGGCCTCCACGCCGGAGGCGATCGCGCCGGCGATCCAGGCGTGGTAGCGGGGTTGGCAGTGGTCGCCGGCGAAGAAGAGGCGGTCGGCGACGGGGGCGGGGACGTGGGGGCCGAGGCTGAGGAGTTGGCCGGGGGTTTCGATGACGGCTTCGCCGAGGGCCCAGCGGTTGCGGAGCCAGGACTGCGAGACGTGCCGGTCGGTGGCGTAGCGGCGGATGCGTTCGCCGAACAGGCCGGCCAGGTGGTCGAGGGCCTCGGTGTGGCGGTCGGCGGGGGTGAGGGAGTCGAAGCGCAGCGCGTCCTCGGCCCAGTTGTAGGCGGCCAGGACGATGCCGCCGGGGGCGCCGTCGTCGCTGGGGTGGGACGGGAAGTAGACGAAGCGGCTGGCCTCGTCGGAGACGCAGCCGCCGCCGACCGCCGGGACGGCGTCGCCGTGCGGGGCGGGCCGGTAGTCGGCGCCGAGCTTCGCCCGCCAGGTGGACTCGTCCCACTCCCACCAGCGTTCGGTGAACTCGACGAGGACCTTGTGCGCGGTGTCGTGCTTGATCTCGGCGATCGCCCGGCGCTTGCCGTAGGGCAGCAGCGGCGCGAAGTCGACGTGCCGCAGCGCCGCGTACGGGACGGCGAGCACGACCGCGTCGGCCCGGTACTCGCAGCGGTCGCCGCCGATCGCGCCCTCGCAGCCCTCGTCCTCGGGGCCGGTCTCGGGCTCGGCGGTCACGGTCACCCCGCCGTCGTCGAACCGGACCCGGGTGACGACCCGGCCACGCTCGATCGGCAGGTCCTTGGCGAGGGCCTCGGTGAGCGCGTCGGTGCCCGCGCTGAACTCGAAGTAGGTGACGGCCGGGTTGATGTCGGACGCGTCGAAGACCGAGTGCAGGAAGCCGTACGAGAGCCGGCTGGTCAGGTTCTCCAGCGTTCCGACGGCCTGCACCTGGGCGTCGCTCCAGCCCTCGCTCTC
Source organism: Kitasatospora setae KM-6054 (assembly GCF_000269985.1). NCBI lineage: Bacteria > Bacillati > Actinomycetota > Actinomycetes > Kitasatosporales > Streptomycetaceae > Kitasatospora > Kitasatospora setae. The sequence goes on from NC_016109.1 coordinate 7,411,469, forward strand.
CTGCAGGTAGCGCAGCAGCGAGTAGCCGTCCAGGTCGTACAGCAGCTGGGCCATGCCGGTGACGCGCTGGTCGATCGGCTTGTCGCTCCAACTGCCGTCGCCGTTCCGCACCATGGTGTAGGCGCGGGCGGTGTCCAGCGCCCGGTCGAACGCGGCGGCGGCGGTCTGGCCGCTGTCCCAGCCGAAGCTCTTGTTCACCGGGCGCGGGTCGGCGGCGTACGCGGCCTTGCTGACGGTCTGCCCGTTGACGTGCACCAGCCGGCCGCCGAGACCCTTCGGGGCGGTGTACGCGGGGGCGCTGCCGGTGGAGAACTCCTCGCCGGTCCACGACCGGTAGACCACCCGGGCGTCGCCGGAGGCCAGGTCGGGGCTGGGCGGGACGTCCACCAGGTGGAAGGGGCGGCGCGGCACGCTCAGGTGGTCGGCCAGCGCGAGGGTCAGCACGTGGCTGGACGGGATCCGCATCGCGCCCGCCTCGGCGTGCAGCCGGGGGTCCTGCCACAGGTCGCCGCGGAAGGTCTTCACCCGGCCGCCCACCCGGCTCCGGTTGGCCTCCAGCACCCGCACCCGGTGCCCGGCGGCCACCAGCAGCCGCGCGCACACCATGCCCGCCACGCCCGCGCCGACCACCAGCACCTCGCGCGCCGCACCCGGACGCAGGCGCTGACGGCCGGTCAGCAGCTTCAGGTAGTCGAGGGTCAGGTCACGGTGGTCGGCGTCGGTGAGCAGGATCCGGCGCGCCATGGTCAGGGCCGCCTCCTGCCGGGCCGGGTCGGGAGGGGGCGGGGCCGCCGGGCCGGCGGCCCGGGAGAGGCCGGCCCCGGGGCCGGCCAGGGCGGCGGCGGTCATCGCACCGCCGGAGGCAAGGAAGAGTCCGCGTCGAGAGATCACCCGCCCCACCCTGGCAGCGCCTCGCCGCCCGCCTCGCCGCCCCGCCCGTGAACACCCCGCCATCACCCGCAGGGGGGCACTCGAAGCACACCCCGGCGCGCTCCGACACCCCTCACCCCTCCCAGCCGGCCCACCCGGAAGCCACCCGCGCAGCCGCCCAGCGCCCGCTCACACCTCACCCGCGCCCTGCCCCGCGCAGCGCCCACGCCCTCTGCCCGCACCTCATCCCTGTCTCGCCCGCGCAGCGTCCGTGCCTCGCTCGCGCAGCGTCCGCGCCCGGCCCCGCGTCTCGCCCGCGCAGCGTCCGCGCCTCGCCTCCGCCCGCGCCCTGCCCCGCGCAGCGCCCGGCCCGACCCCATCCATGTCTCGCCCGCGCCCTGCCCCGCGCAGCGTCCGTGCCTCGCCTTCGCCTTCGCCCGCGCCCTGCCCCGCGCAGCGGGCACGTTCTGCCCGCACCTCGTCCATGCCTCGCCCGCGCGGCGCTCGCGCCCCGCCCCGCGCAGCGGGCTGTCGGGCGGATGACCTGGCTTGATACCCTATTCCATGGAAATTTGGACCATGGAGGAGAGTTCGTGACCAGCACCGCCACCCCGGGGACCGCCCCGGCCGCCGTCGCCCCGGACGCGCAGCGGCACGTCCTGCGGGTGCTGGTCGTCTCGCAGGTCCTCAGCGGCGCGGGTCTCGCCGCCGGCATCACCGTCGGCGCGCTGCTCGCCCAGGAGATGCTCGGCAGTACCGGCCTCGCCGGGCTGCCCAGCGCCCTGTTCACCGCGGGCAGCGCCTGCGCCGCGATCGCGGTCAGCCGGATATCCGCCGCCTGCGGCCGTCGTCCCGGTCTCGCCGCGGGGTACGCGACCGGAGCGGTCGGCAGCGTCGGCGTGATCGCCGCCGCGGCCCTGCACAGCCCGGTCCTGCTGTTCGCCGCGCTCTTCGTCTACGGCGCCGGCACCGCCACCAACCTGCAGGCCCGCTACGCCGGAGCCGATCTCGCCGCGCCCGGTCACCGGGCCCGCGCGGTCTCCACCGTCCTGGTCGCCACCACTCTCGGCGGCGTCCTCGGCCCCAACCTGGCCGCGCCCACCGGGGCTCTCGCCCACGCGCTCGGCCTGCCCCGGCTGGCCGGACCGTTCCTGCTGGCCGGCGTCGCCTACGCGGCCGCCGCGCTCGTCCTCGCCACCCGGCTGCGCCCCGACCCGCTGCTGCTCGCCCGCACGCTGGCCGCCGCCGCCCCCGACCCGGCCGGCGCCGCCGACCTCCCGACCGGTCCGGCGGCCGCTGCCCGGGTCCGGCAGCGCGTCCTGCTCGGCGCCCAGGTCATGGTGGTCACGCAGGTGGTGATGGTCGCGGTGATGACGATGACGCCCGTCCACATGCACGACCACGGCCACGGCACCGCCGCGTCCGGCCTGGTCATCGCCCTGCACGTGGCCGCGATGTACCTGCCCTCCCCGCTCACCGGGCGGCTGGTCGACCGGCACGGCCCGCTCGCCGTCGGCGCCGCCGCCGGGCTCACCCTGCTGGCCGCGGGCGCGCTGGCGGCGCTCGCCCCCGCCGACTCGGTCGCGCTGCTCGCCGTCGCCCTGGTCCTGCTCGGAGCCGGCTGGAACTTCGGCCTGGTCTCCGGCACCGCGCTCCTCACCGAGGCCGTCCCGCTCGCCACCCGGGCCCGCACCCAGGGCGCCGTCGACGTCGCCATCGCCATCGCCGGCGCCACCGGCGGCCTCGCCTCCGGCGCCGTCGCCGGCCTGGCCGGCTACCCCGCCCTGGCCCTCGGCGGCGGCGTCCTGGCGCTCGTCCTCCTCCCCGTCCTCGCCACCGCCGCGACCCGCACCGGTACCCGTTCCCGTCAGCCGGGCCGGGTCACCCGGCCGTGACCTCCTCCAGTTCGGCGAGGAGTTCGGAGGCGGCGACCGGGTCCAGCGCGCCGTAGCGCAGCGGGTAGTCGACGCGGGGGTGGTGGTCGCCGGGGGAGGAGTCCAGCCAGATCGTCTCGAAGGTCTGGTCGGGGAACTCGTCGAGCAGGCCGACCGCGATGCCCTCGTCGAGTTGGATGACCAGGTGGCAGCCGTCGGCGAGGCGCTTGGAGAACCAGCGTTCCACTCCGGCGTCCTGGGGTGCGCCGCGTTCCCAGCCGCGCTTGGTCAGGCCGAGCAGGCGGCCGACCGGGACGGTGCGGCCCTCGAAGCGGTGCAGCCGGTTGGCGGCGGCTTCTTCGGGGGTCAGGTGGTGGACGGGGCGGCCGAGTTGCGGGAAGGGCTGGAGGATCTCGTAGTCGGCGAACAGCTCCGACCAGGCCGCCACCGCCGCCTCGCCCAGCAGCAGCGGGTGCGCCAGCCGGACGACCGCGTCGGCGGGCAGCGTGCAGGGCGTGTCGTCCGCGTCGGCGAGGGAGCGGTCCTCGGCGATCCGGAACGGGCCGCCGCCCTCGGCCTGCCAGACCAGCCGCCGGGCCAGGTGCCAGACCAGCGGGTGCTCGACGAACAGCGCGGTGAACTCCTCGGCGCTCCAGGTCCGTTGGGTGACCATCGCGGCCTCCAGGCGGCGGAGCAGGTCGGCCGCGGTGGTGCGGACGTCCTTCTTCAGCGCGGCGAAGCGCTTGCGCTCGGCGGGGGCGAGCACCTGGTCGTCGCGGGTGCCGACGGCGGGCAGGTCCTTGCGGCGCTTGCCGTCCGGGTCGAGGACGTAGGGGCGGAGCTGCTCGTCGAAGCCGACGGTGAAGGTCCGCGTCCCGTAGTCGATGGCGGTGGTGCCGGCCGGGTCGAGGCCGAAGTCGGGGACGAGGCGGTCGGCGAGCTGCTCGGCGGTCAGGCCGAGGCCCTCGGCGATCTCGGTGATCCGTTCCTGGGCGCGGGCCTTCAACGCCTTGAACTTCACCCGCTGGGAGATGCCGTGCAGGTGCAGCAGGGCGAGGTCGGTGCCGATCGCGGCCAGCACGTCCAGCCCTTCGACGGCCCGCTGGTGGGCGCCCTGCCCGGGCCAGTCCCGGATCACCGGGGTCAGCCGGCGCACCGTCCCGTCGTCGCCCAGGACGCCGAGCGCGTGCAGCGCCCAGCTCTCCTTCGCCGGCGCCCCGGCCTGCCGCCACTGCTCGAACAGGGCCCAGCCGAACTCGGCCGCCGACTCCGCCCCGCACACCTCGACCGCCACCGCGAGCCCCGGGTAGGGGGCGCCGGGCCTCGACAGCGCCAGCATCGTCAGCACGTGCCCCGCCGCCGCCTCCGGCAGCGCCGTGCCGGAGCCGTCCCGCAGCAGCAGCTGCGGCAGCACGCCGGGACGCGCCCAGACGGGCAGGACCGGCATCCGGGCCGGCAGCGCGGTCTCCAGCGGATCGGCGGCCAGCACCTCGGCGACGGCCTCCGCCGCCGCTTCGCCGTACCGGGCGGCCACGGCGGCCAGCAGCGCCTCCGTGCCCTCTGTGCCCGCCGTGCCCGCCGTGCCCGCCGTGCCCGCCGTGCCCGCCGTGCCCGCCGCACCCGCCGTGCCCGCCGCACCCGCCGTGCCCTCCGCGCCCGCCGTGCCCGTCTTGGCCGCGACCAGCCGCAGGGCGTTCTCGGCGGCGTCCCGTCCCCGTCCGGCCGGGCCCACCGCGTCCGGGACGAGCAGCAGCGCGCCCGCCACCCCGTGCCGGGCGAACCACGAACGGGCCGTCGCGTGCACCGACTTGAGCCGCAGCAGGCCGTCCGCCAGCAGCCGGGCCGCGCCCGCGTCCAGGAACGGCAGCAGCAGCGAGGAGAGGACGCCCGGCTTGGAGCGGGCGGCGTGCAGCGCCATCGGCAGCGCGGCCCGGCCGTACTTGGCGACCACCGACGGCAGGTACTCCGAGCCGCCCCACAGGTCGTCCGGCCGCCAGTCGGCCAGGGCCGGGGCCAGCGCCTCGACCGGGCCCTGGGCCAGCAGCCGGGTCGAGTACCAGAGGCCGGAGGCCCCGGTCAGCAGCCGCGCCGCCTCGGCGGCCCAGTCGGTGTCCGCCGGGTACCGGTACCCGGAGAAGTCGGCCTGGGTCCAGCGCTCCCGCTCACCGGCCCGCCAGACCAGTTCCGTCTCCGGCCCGTCCCCCTCCGGCCCGTTCGGCGGCAGGCCCTCCACCACCCGCGGCGCCCGGCGGGTCCGCGGCCGGGTCCACGGCGGCGCGACCAGCAGCGGCGGCAGCGCCCCGGGCCCGGCCTCGGGCGCCTGCGGGCGGACGGGGGCCAGCTCGGCGAGCAGCGCGGCCGCCGCCGGGCCGAGCAGCGGCAGCACCGACGGCAGGGCCCGCGGCAGCAGTTCCCGGTGCGCCGAGAGGTGCACGACGAGCAACTGCCGGGCCGCCGCCGCGGCCTGGCGGTTCGGACCGTCCTGGCCGTCCGGACCGTCCGGTACCGCCGCCTCGGCCAGCAGCCGCAGGGCCCGGACCGGGTACCGCCGGGCCGCCTCCAGCAGTGCCGGGCGGACGTGCTTGTCGTCCTGCCGGGCCAGCAGCGCCCGGAACGCCTCGTCGGTCGGGAAGTGCGTCAGCGCGGCGGCGAGGCCCTTCACCCCGTCCGTCCCGCGCGCCATCGCCAGCCAGTCGCCGACCAGCGGGGCGGCGGCCGTGCCGACGCCGTCGACGGCGGTCGCGATCAGCTGCACCGGCACCTTGCGCCAGAGCCCGAGGAAGACGTCGAGGAACGGCTCCACCTGCGCCGGGTCGTCCAGCGAGTGCAGCAGCAGCAGGGCCAGCTGCGCCTCGTCGTCGGGCCGGCCGGTCAGGTCCGCCAGGCACTCGTCCAGCCAGCCGGGCACGCCCGGGGCGAGGTACGAGGCGAGCGCCCGGCGCCGGGGCGTGTCCCGGTGCGCGGCGAGGACGGCGAGGGCCTCCCGGTACTCCGCCTCCGGCGCGGCGGCGAGCAGGGTGCGCAGCCGGCCCTCGGCCGGGAGCGCCTGCTGCCCGTAGCGGCTCGGGAAGACGGTCCGGGGGCGCAGCGCGAGGTCCGAGACCTCGCGCCCGGACTGCTGGTAGTGGACCTCCACGGCGTCCCTCTCCAGCAGCGCCCGCACCGCGAACGGCAGCCCGTGCCGGGCCGTCCAGGCGTCGACGAACAGCGCGTGCTCCGCGTCGTCGGCCTGCCAGGCGGCCGGCAGCATGGCCGCCACCGCCGCGGCACCCGCCGCGTCCGGCGCCCCGGCCAGGTAGGCGCGGGCGGCCCGCACCAGCTCCGGATCGGAGGCCGGGGCGTCCAGCACCTGCGGCACCCACCCCGGCCGGCCGGCGATCCGCCGCTGCTCCCGCTCCAGGGCCTCCGCCCCCGGCCGCACCACCTCCGGCACCCGGCCCCCGCGCCGGGGCAGCACCGCCCTCCGCCAGGCGGCGGGCAGCACGAACAGCTCCTCGTCCGGCAGCTCGCCCGCCGCGACGTCCGGGTCCGTGACAGCCGCGTCCGCAGCAGCCGTCCCCTCGCTGCCGGCCGCTCCGGCTACTCCGGTCGCTCCGGCCACTCCGGTCGCTACGGCCGCGACCTCGGTGTAGCCCTTGCGCTCCTTCTCCGCGACCTGCTTGGCGAAGTGCGCCGCCGCCGCGTCCGCCGAGGGCAGTTCCTTCAGCTGCTCGCGCCCCTCGGTGCCGATCCGCCCGTAGCGCACCCGCACCGCGGCGGCTTCGACGGCCGCCTCCCAGAACTTCGCTGAACCGTCCCCGACGAGCTCCCAGCGCCGCACAGCCCACTCCTCCGCGCCCTGACCATCCGATGATCGACACGGGGAACCCTAGCGACGGCCCCCGACAGCCCGGACACCCCCGGCGTCGCGGTGCACGGGACGGACGGATCCACTCCCTCGGGGCGGGAGCCCGGGACCGTGGCGCGCGAAGGCCAGGGGTCGACCACGCGCCATGAACGTCCGACGTCAACCCCCCGAACGCCGGTCCGCCCCGCCGTCCGACCGGTCGTCCGCCCCGCCGTCCGACCGGTCGTGCTCGGACGGCGGCTCCCAGTCCGGGTACTCCGGGTACAGCAGCCCCGGACGCGGCGTCCAGCCGATCAGCCCGGCCAGCGCACCGCCCGCCACGGCGAACCCGATCCCGGTCCAGCAGGCGGCCGTCCAGGAGTGGCCCGCCGTGCCCAGGAACGCCCCGAACAGCGACACGCAGGACGCCGTGACCGACACCGCCATGATCGCCACCGTGTTCCCGTCCCCCGGCGACGCGTACGGCGAACGCTGCCACAGCAGGGCCAGCAGCGGCATCAGCAGCGCCGACGCCAGCCAGAACAGCCACGGCCCGCCGTCCCGGCCGAGGAACACCGACGCCCCCACCAGCCAGCCGAACGGTGCCGCCTGACGCAGCGCCAGCATCCACCGCAGGCCGTCCGGATCGCCGGGCTGCGGACCCGCGCGCAGCCGGCGCGCGTTCAGCCCGGTGAAGGCCACCGCCAGCCCGATGACGAAGGACGCCAGGGCACAGGAGAGCAGCAGCCCGATCCCGCTCTCCAGCCCCTTCGGCTCCTGCCGGGGCGGCAGCGGGACCTGGCTCCACCGGCCATCCTGGGAACGGACCTGCAGATCCGCCACGGACGGGTAGTGCACGACCACCGTGTGCCCGCCGGGCACGGGCGCCAGCACCAGCTCGGCCGGCTTCGGGTACGGGACCAAGGCGGCACCCGTGCTCGCGGTCGGCCCCGTGCCGGTCTCCGCTGCCGTCGCCGTCGCCGTCGCCGTCGCTGCCGTCGCCGTCTCCCAGGGCAGCGGCGGCAGGCTCTTCTGCGGTCGCGGCACGCCGGGCGGGAGGTACTCGTCCTGCCAGTCGGCCCCGCCGTCCCGGCTGATCTCGACGGGCAGCTCGTAGTCGCGCTGCCGGAAGCAGACCTGCGGTTCCTCGGGCAGGCAGCGGCCCTCGGCGGCGAGCGGTTCCCGCTCGGAAGGGGAGGCGGAGGGGGCGGGCCCGGCACTGCTCCTGGTGTCGAGGTGCCAGGTCAGGCCGCCGTCCTCGGTGGTCCAGCGGCGGCCGTTGTCCAGTACCGGCCTGCCGTGGTCGTCCCACAGGCGCGGCGCCCGCTCGTACGCCGGCGAGGTCGCGGTCATGGCGGCGACCGCGAGCGGGACGGTGGCCAGGGCGAGGGTGCGGCGCCAGGGCCGGGGGCGGGCGCTGCGCCGCCACAGCCACCAGGAGAGGGCGAGCACCGGCAGGGTGAGCAGGTCGGTGCGGTCGGCGACCGTCCGGCTGGGGAGGCCGGTCAGTAGCGACCAGGCCCGGGAGGTGAGTTCGGCGCCGGCGGTGGACGACTTCGCGGCGGTGAAGGTCAGCGCGGTCAGGGCGACGGCGAGCAGTGCCGCCCGCCGTCCGCGCAGGCGGGGCAGGGCGGAGAGGGCCAGGGCCAGGACGGGCGGGACGACCAGCATCCAGGCCGCGTCACTGATCTTGCCGGTCAGCGCGCCGGGCCAGGCCCGCTTGCCCACCCGGTCGTTGAACGCCAGCACCGCCACGGCCAGCAGCGTCCCCGGATGCCCCGCCCAACACAGCACCCGACCCCCGCGCGTCCCCCCGTGAATCCTCATGCTGCCGAGTGTGAAGAACCCGTGTCACGTCACGGACACGGCCTCGTCTCACTCTCACCGGGTCACCCGGCCGCCCCGACGGACGGCCCGCCCCGATCCGCGCACGACCCGCGCACGACCCTCGCCGCCGGCCCCGACAGGCCCGGCCGTAGGGTGCCGGGGAACGCGAACGACCGACCACGGGGGAGCACATGGAGACGCGGCAGCAACCGGACGGCCTGCGGGACCGCCTACCGGACCGCCTGCGGGGCTGCCTGCTCGGCGGCGCGCTCGGCGACATGCTCGGCAACCCGATCGAGATGCGCTCCATGGTCACCGTCGAGGCCGAACACGGCCCGGACGGCATCACCGGCCCGGTACCGGACCGGCACGGCGTCCTCGGCCGGATCACCGACGACACCCAGATGACCCTGTTCACCGTCGAGGGCCTGCTGCACGCCCGCCACACCGGCCGCCCCGGCCCCGAACTCCTCGCCGCCTACCTGCGCTGGCACGACACCCAGCGCCACGCCACCCCGCCACCCCCCGACGGCCACCCCCACCGCACCGGCCGCCTCCGCGAGGAACCCTGGCTGTACGCCCGCCGCGCCCCCGGCCGCGCCTGCGAGTACGGCGTCCTGGCCGGCCACGCCCCCGACCCCCGCACCCCCGTCACCGGCCGCCCCGGCCCGGTCAACCCGGACGCCAAGGGCTGCGGCGCGGTGATGCGCTCCGCGCCGTTCGGCTTCCCCGGCCTGCTGCCGGCCGGCGCCGACGACCAGCAGGTCTTCGCGCTCGCCGTGCACGCCGCCACCATCACCCACGGCCACCCCACCGGCTACTACCCGGCCGGCGTCCTCGCCGTCGTCGTCCGCCACCTGCTGGCCGGCCGCCCGCTCGCCGACGCCACCCGCCACGCCCTCGCCCTGCTCGCCCGCCACCCCCACCACCAGGAGACCACCACCGCCCTCGAACGCGCCCTCGCCCTGGCCGCCGAGGGCCCCGCCGACTCGCTCCGGGTCGAGAGCCTCGGCGGCGGCTGGACCGCCGACGAGACCCTCGCCATCGCCCTCTACGCCGCCCTCGCCCCCACCCCCGACCGCCCCGACCGCACCCCCCTCCAGACCGCCCTGCTGCTCTCCGTCAACCACTCCGGCGACAGCGACTCCACCGGCGCCGTCTGCGGCAACCTCCTCGGCGCCCTCCACGGCGCCACCGCCCTCCCCCCCACCTGGCTCGCCGTCCTCGAAGGCCGCGACACCATCACCGCCCTCGCCGACGCCGCCCTCTGACCCCCTCCGATCCGGCCGACCATCGCGCGGCCGAGGCCGGTCCGGCAGCCGGGTACCGCTCCCCGTTGCCGCCCTGGATCGTCCAACCACCTTGAGGTGGAGGCTGGTTGGACGCCTCGGCCCTTGCCGTTCCCGTCGTTGCGGTGGGCGGCTCTGCCTGCCCGGCGACTGTCCGCTGTTTCCAGGTCGGGGCGAACCGCCCTGCGGGCGGGGCGGGTTCGCTGGTCGCGCGGTGGCGCTGCCGTGTTGGGCGCCGCTCACCGTTGTCGCCCTGGACCGTCCAACCGCCTTGCGGCGGAGGCCGGTTGCACGCCGCCGCCCCTGCCGTCAGCCGTCCCCGTCCTCTCTCCCTTCCCTCCCCGTCCCCGCCGTTCCCGGCCCGGCCGGCGAGGCCAGTTCGGCGAGTTCGATCGCCTGCACGCCGCTCTCGGTGGCCGCGCAGAGCAGGCCGGTGGGGGTGATGGCGAGGCCGACGATGGGGGTGCCGAAGCGGATCTCGCGGAGCAGGGGGGTGCCGAAGACGGTCATGATCTGGAGCAGGCCGTCGGTCCAGCCGACCGCGAACATCAGGCCCTGCGGGAGGACGTGTGCGGCGAGGGCGGTGACGGGCAGGTCGCGGGTGAGGGTGGGGGCTTCGGGCGGGGTGCGGTCGGGGAGCCAGGTCCAGACGCGGCCGTCCTCGCCGCCGGAGAGGATCAGGTGTTCGTCGCCGTAGCCGGCGACGGCGACGGCGGTGACCCGGCCGTCGTGCAGGCGCTTCTCGCAGCGGCGGGCTTCGCTCAGGTCGAGTTCGGGGATGGCGTAGATCTCGCCGTGGTCGTCGCCGCCCGCCAGGACGGGGCGCGGGGCGCCGATCGCGGTGAGCGCGGTGGCCCCGCCCGTCATCGACTCGCGCAGCCGGACCAGCGCGTCGTGGGAGGTCCGCGAGCCGTTGTCGGGGCGGATGGTGGCGGTGGCGCCGTCCCACCAGAGGGCGTGCGCGGCGTCGTCGGCGCTGCTGGCGACGGCCACCGTGGAGGGCTGGCCGAGCTTGATCCGGGCGTCCCGCGCGACCGGTTTCCCGTCGGCCTGTTCGATCACGTAGACGGAGTCGCCGACGCCCACCAGCAGTCGGCCGGTGCGCAGTTCGCCGTGGCCGGGGGCGAGCAGCCGGACGGGTTCGATCCGGCGGCCGAACGACCAGCGGACCCGCCAGTCGTGGCCGGCCGTCACCGCCAGCCGTTCGGCGAGCTCCCGGGACCACGGCTCCTCGCCGCCCGCCAGCCAGCCGTGCAGCGCGGAGGCCCGCAGCCGCGGCTCCTCGGTGTGGGAGGCGACCGGCCCGGCCAGCCACCAGGATTCGATCAGCCACCGCCGCGGCTCGCCGTCCCGTTCCGGGAGGGTCCCGGAGAACGGGCCGGTGCGCAGCCGGGTCGGTGAGGTGGCCTGCTCGAACGCCTCGGTGAAGCTGGCGAACGCGAGGGTGACCGAGTCCGGGTCGGCGTGCACCAGCACGTCCGGGTCGGTGAGCAGGTCGAGGACCGGTGTGCCGGTGTGCAGGCCGTGGCGCAGCAGCAGGCCGAGCCGCTGCCGGTCGGCGGGGCCGGGTGCCGTCTCCGGCCGGTCGGGCAGCAGGGCCTGCCGGAGCGCGGCGTGGTCGACGGCCCAGAGTGCGAGCCGGTCGGCGAAGGTGTGCGGCCAGACCCGCTGCCGCCCGTCGGGGTCGGGCGGCAGGAACGCCGCCGCCTCGTCGACCGCCGCGGCCCCGCCCGCGCCGGGCAGTTCGGCCCACAGTGCGGTGTCGATCCCGCCCCGGACGGCGCCGAGCACCGCGACCGGCGCCCGGACGTCCTCCGGCAGCGACGCCCACCACGCCTCGGCCAGCACCTCGGCCTTCCGGGCGGGCCCGGCGTCGGGTTCGAAGGCCACGCCGGGCGCGGTCCGGGCGGCCAGCACGGCCAGCCCGGGGGAGGGGTAGAGCGCGTCGGCGGGCAGCGGGTGTCCGGCCAGCGCGGCGCACCAGCGGGCGTACGCGTCGGGGTCGGTCCACTGCGGCTCGTCCAGGTCGAGGACGGCGGCCGGCACGTCCAGCGCCTCGGCCGCCGCGGTGCCGGACGCGCACTCCAGCACCAGCCGCAGCCACGGCACCCGGAGCAGCGGGCGCAGCACCTCCTCGGCGATCCGCCGCGCCGCGTCGGGCAGCAGGCCGCCGCCGGCCCGGTCCAGGCCGGTGACCACCAGCACCAGGGGCGCGCCGTCGGTGAGCGTCCCGATCAGCGCGGTGGTGTCAGCGACGGGGGTGCCGAGCAGCGCGGACAGCCGCCACACGAAGGAGTCCGGGGTCAGCCCGTCGGCGGCCAGCACCGCCCGCACCCGCCGCCCGGGCCGCGGACCGTCCGCCGGGCAGGCCGCGGCCAACCAGTGCAGCAGGTGGGTGCGGCCGCTGCCGCTCGACCCGGCGACCCGGCACAGCCGCGGCGCCCGCGGGTCGTCCAGCCAGCCCAGCAGCGCCCGCCCGGCGGGCCGCCGCCCGGCGCCCAACGGCGGCAGCGTCCCCGCACCGCCGCCCGGCCCGCTGCCCGGCCCGCCGCTCGTACCGCCACCCGCTTCGCCGCCCGCCGCCTCCGGCACGCCGTGCCGCGGGTTGGGCCGCCAGCGCACCGGCCGGCCCTCCCGGTCGAACTCCCAGCCGCCGAGCACCGCCTCCGGCGGCACCGGACCGTCCCCGGCCGCGCCCCCGTCCGTCTCGAACAGCCAGCGGACGTGCCGCTGCCGGTCCTCGTAGGACAGCCGCAGGCCGTCCGGCAGCGGCCGGTAACCGCGCGGCGCGACCGGCTCCTTCGGCGGGACCCAGCCCGCCCGGCCCGACTCCTCCACCTCGGCCAGCGACTCGGCGGTGGCCAGCGCGGCGAGGTCCGGCCGCCCGGAGTCGCGCTCGTGCGGCACGGTGGCGAGCTCGTGCACCGCCTCGGCGGCCGTCAGCCCCCGCCCGTACGCGTCGCGCAGCCGCAGGATCCAGTGGCCGGCGCCGCTCAGCTCCTCCCGGACCAGCATCTTCACGAACCCGGCGGCGTTCTCCGCCTCCGCGAACCACAGGTAGCCCTGCAGCGTCCCGTACGCGCTGACCACCGGGCAGTACCGCACCGGCCCGGCGGCCGAGTCCGGGTAGCTCGGCACCGGGCCGTGCACCGGCCGCGGCCGGCTCCCGGCGCCCTCGTTGCCCTGGACGCCCTCGGGGTTCTCCGTCACGGTATGACCTCGCCGTAGATGTGGACCTTGCCGTCGACCTTGACGACCTTGTCGATCCGCCAGTTCAGACCTCGCTGCAGCAGCAGCTCCCGCTCCGCGTCCGAGAAGACGCCGACGTCCCCGACCCAGAGCCCCTCGGTACCGGCCGGCACCCGCATGTGCACGAGCGCCTCCTTGCCGTCGAACGCGGCGGGCACCTTGTCGCCGGGCGAGGTCGACATGTAGCCGTCCTCCTTGACGACCCGGCCCACCAGGTCCTGCGGGTCGTTGAAGTCCAGGTGCTTCAGGTCCATGCCGCGGGCCACCATCACGTCCTGCGGCACCGGGTGCGCGGCGATCGCCTGGTCCAACTGCCGGACCCGCTCCGCGATCTGCGGACTGTCCGGCTGGAGGCCGCGCAGCGAGCCGTTGATCGCGTCGGTCTCCCCGTGGGTGTACGCCTGCACGGCGGACTCCTGCTCCGGGGTGAAGTTCCGGACGTCGTCACGCCACTGCGCACCGAAGTCCCGGATCATCGTGTCGCTCAGCTCGTTGCCGTCCTTGAACGTCACCGCCCCCTGCGACAGCTCCTTCTCGGCCGCCCGCATCTCGTCCCGCAGCAGGTTCTCCGCCTGGACGTCCTCGAACGACCGCATCGTGTACGGCGAACTCGGCCGCTGCACCGGCGCGGGCTCCGCCACCGCATCGGCCCCGCCGCCGTCGTGCGACGCCCCGCCGCCGTCGTGCGACGCCCCGCCGCCGTCGTGCGACGCCCCGCCGCCGTCGTGCGACGCCCCGCCGCCGTCGTGCGACGCCCCGCCATCGGCCGAACCGCCGTCCGCCGAACCGCCGTCCGCCGCGTCGTGCTGCGCCCCCTCGTGCTGAGCGCCTTCATGCTGGGCGCCTTCAAGCTGGGCACTCTCGTGCTGCGCGGGTTCGTGCTGCTGTTGCTGGACGGGCTCCTCCCGCACCGGCGCCGGCTCGTGCTGGACGGGCGCGGGCTCGGGCGCCGCCGGCTGCCCGCCGTCGTGCACCCGGGTGCCGAACGGGTCGCTGCCGCCCACCGGCTCGTGCACCTGCGGCTGCGGCGCGTCGGACACCGGCTCGTGCACCCGCGGCTGCGGCTGCGGCGCGCCGGCCCCCGGCTCGTGCGGCGCGAATCCCGCCGGTTCGCGCGGGACGGCCGCGACCGGGTCGGCGGCGGTGGCCGGCGGGGTCTCGTAGAACGGCTTGCGGACCTCGAACGGCACCCGCTCGGGCGGGATGGTGAACGGCTGCGGTTCGGGCTTCCACTCCGCGGCGCCGCTCGCGACCCGCCGGCCGGCGCCGGTGGCGGCGGACTCCCCGGCGTGCACGACCTCGCTCTTGAGGACGTTCTCCGCCGCGCCCACGCCGACCCGTTCGGCGGCCACCGCGGCGGTCTCCGCGCCGCCGGTGCCGAGGCCGGACAGGATGTTGAAGAGCAGCTTGCCGCCGGCCTCGCTGGGGTCGCTGCCCCAGCCCGTGCCGACCAGCGCGCCCAGCAGTTCGGTGGGGTGCATCGCGGTGCGGGCCAGGCCGGTGGTGACCTGGTTCATGTGGTCCATGAACTGCGCGGGGTGGCTCAGGTTGTACGGGTCCATCGGGTTGACGCCGCGGGCGAACTTGAGCAGGTCGGCGGCGCCCTTGCCGGCGCCGACCACCAGGTGCTCGGCCGAGACGGCGGCGATCTGCGGCGCGTCCGCCAGGTCGTTGCCGAGCGACTGCCAGAACCCGGCCTTCTTGGGCGCGGCCTGCGTCGCGGCCCGGATCGCCGCCTCCGCCGTGTTCGCCGCCTCGTCCCGCCGCCGCCGCGCCTCCAGCAGCGTCCGCGCCGCCTCGGCCCGCCCGTCCGCCCCGGCGTCCGCGAAGTCGCCCGGCTTCGCCGGCTGCGCGGGGCTCTCGCCGTGCTGCACCGCGCTGTTGTACGCGTGGACGGCCTGGTTGTACGAGTCGACCTGGCGCTTGTACTGGTCCTTCGACTCCTCGGTGGCCTGCTGCGCCCGCTTGTACAGGTCGATCGCCTGCCGGGCCTGGCCCTGCGCCCACTCGACGGTGCCGGCCAGGCCGGCCAGCGCGTTCGCGGCGTCCGCGCAGGCCCGGCCGGTGACGCTCCACTTCGGCGGGTGGTCGCCGAACCGGCTGCGGAAGGCGTCGGCGGCCTTGCCCTGCCAGTGCGCGGAGTCCATCCGGGCCAGGCCCTCGCCGGTCGACTCGAACGCCGCCGCGAACTTCCGCAGGTGGCCGATGTTCTCGCCGAGCTTCTTCAGGTCGCCGTGCACCAGCTCCGCGGGGTCGTCGGTCTCCCCGAGGTTGCGCTCGCCGACGGCGGCCCCCAGGTCGTCGGCGATCCCGTCGCCCCACTTCTCGACGGCGTGGCCCCAGTCGTCCAGGCCGATCGCGTCCAGCGTGCCGCCGACGAGGTCGGTGCCCGCGTCCACCACCGAGCCGACGAAGGACCCGATCCCGTCTAGGACGCCCATCGTCCGACCCCCGCCCGCTCAGCCGTCCGCCGCTGCCGCCGCCGTCTCACCACTGGCCCCCCGCCGCCCCCGCCGACTGCGCGGCCCCCGCCGCCCCCGCCGATTGCGCGGCCCCCGCCGCCCCCGCCGATTGCGCGGCCCCCGCCGCCCCCGCCGACTGCGCGGGCTGCGCGGCCTCGGCCTGGCCCGGGACGGGCGGGGCGGGGGTCGCCCCGGGCATCTGCCGGTACTGCTCGTTGAGGGCGTTCGCCCGGGCGTCCGCGGCCTTCGCGGCGTCCTCGTCCTCCAGCACGGTGCGGTCGAAGTCCGCCTGGAGACCCTTCATCGAGGCTTCGCTGTGCACCATCGCGGCCCGCATCGAGTCCGCCGAGTAGTCGGCGTTCGCGAACTGGGTGTACGCGTTGTCCGACCAGGTCTGGCCCCAGGACTGCGCCGAGACCTGGTCCTCGGTCAGGTTCGGGTTGCCCATGCCCGCGTTGACCGCGTACTTCAGCGCGTTGTTCAGGTACTCCTCCTGCTGGTGGTACAGGCCCGCCGACAGGTTCAGCCGGTCGGCGATCTCGTTGCCCTCCTGCACCAGCTCGCGGACCCGCAGCGCCCAGCGCTCGCAGAAGTCGTCGAACGCGTCCTTGCAGCGCTGGCTGCCGATCTCCATCCCGGTCATCTCCAGGTACGAGAACCCGCGACCGGTGCCCGCGGCCTCCGCGAACCCGACCGCCTCCAGCTCCGTGATCGCGTCGTTGATGCCCTTCGCGGTCATCTCCAACGCCGCCGGGTCCACCTGCAAGTCGGCCATCAGCGCCGCACCCCGTCCGTCTCCGTGCCCGTCCCCGGGTCCGTTCCCGCGTCCACCGCGCACCCGTCCGGGACGATCCCGCGCACCGGCGGGAAGAGCATCGGCTGCGCCCCGCCCGCGTCCAGCGCCACCCCGCAGGGCACCCCGGCCGCCGGCACCGCGACGTCCAGCAGCCGGTCCCCGCGCACCGTCACGTACGGCAGCTCGGAACCCGCGAACCCGCGCACCCGCGCGAAGGCCCCCAGCTCCTCCTCCGACGTGAACGCCAGGATCCACCGCACCCCGCCGTGCTCCCCGCACCACAGCGCCCCGCCCGGCTCCTGCGGCACGTAGACCGCACTGCCCCGGAACACGGACACCATCGCCCGCGGATCCCCCGCTCCCGCCCGCACCATGCGCACCTGATGCGCCAACCCCGCGTTCGACACCCGCTGCCCCCCAGCCACGGCCCGTATGACGGAGACACCATAGTGGCTGATCAGAGCCCCGCCCCAACCGGTCCTTCGACCCCGTCCCGTTTGTGACCCGAACAGCGGAATGTCCGGGCGGGAAAGCCCGCACCGGCCGTGGCAGGGATCCGCGAAGCGTGAGCGGGCAGGGCGAGTTCACTGGTGGTGCGGTTGCGGCGGGCCAGAAGACGGCCGTGGCCGGGGGCGGAGTCGGGCAGGTCGATGGCGGCCCGGTCGGAGGTCCTCCCTCAATGCCGCAGGAGTGCACAGAAGCGGTCCAGGGCGCGGTCGGTGCGGTGGCGGTCGGCCGTGGTCGTCAGATCGAACAGCAGACCCCGGACGACGGCCATGGCCAGCGTGGGAGTGACGGTGTCGTCGGGGGCGGTGGCGACGTCGCGGAACCTGGCGCCGAGGACGTCGAACCAGTTCGTGATCGTCTCCGCCCGGTCCGGGTAGTTCTCGGGGTGCGCCAGGCCGTCGGCGTGCACCTCGAAGACCAGGCGGACGTACGGGGCGCGCTCGGGTGCGCACGGCCGACGCCACCCCTCCCCGGACGGACAGGCGCCGGCTGGGCGAGGCGTTCGCGGTGCTCGGCAGTGCCGCCTCGAACCCGGACGAGGCGCGGCGCCGCGTGGGCCGGATCGCGCTCGCCGCCGAGACCGGCCCCGAGCGGGCGCACATCGCCCGGATGCGCGCCATGGCCGGTGCGGACCAGTGGCCCGACCGGCACCTGCTCGTCACCGCGCTCGACACCGAGACCGGCGAGCAGCAGGTCTTCGACCGTGCCAGTGGCGCACCACTGCCCCGCGCCGTGGCCGCGAGCACCGCCTTCCCGGGCGTCTGCCCACCGATCACCGTCAACGGCCGCCGGTACATGGACGGCTCCCTGCGGTCGGCGACCAACGCCGCACTCGCGGCCGCCGAGGCGCACACGGTGGTGACCATCGAGCCCGACCCCGAATCCATACGCGCGTTCGGCCCGGACCTGAACGACCGGACGGCCTGGGAGCCGGCCTACCGGGCGGGTCTTCGCCAAACCACCGACGCCGCGGACTGAGCGCCGCCCGGTCGCCGGCTGTGTCCGGCCGAGCGCGTGACCTCGTGCCCGAGCCGTGGCCGACGTGCTCGGTCCGACCGCGCTCTCCCCGGTCGACGCCCCCTGGCCGTGCCCGCCGCGACCGACACCGATGGAGTCGGCGGCTGTTCGCGCGTCGAGGAGCCGGGCCGAGTGAACAGCGCTCACCCTGCCGGGATCAGCACGGCTCCAGCGGGTCGGCCCGGCCGAGCAGCTCGGCGAGCGGGACGCCGGTGCGAGCGGCGACCCTGCGGCGGGCGCGCAGCTGGGCCCGGGTGCGCGGGCGGAACTTCGGGTCCCGCCCGCAACCGCACGGCTCGAAGCCCTCGTAGCGCAGCCCGGCGTTCAGGACCACGGCGACGACCGACCAGGCCTTCCGATCGCCGCGTCGGGGTGCCGCGAAGTCGTGGCCGGCACACAGCAGCGGCCCGGTGCAGCGCGGGCACGCGGGTCCGGCTCCGCCGGGATGCCGTTTGAAGCTGATCCGGCACGACACGCACGCGTAGTGCAGCTTGTAGTGGACGAAGGCGTAGGTGCACACGGACCGACCGTACCGGCGGCGCGTTGTCACGGGCCAACGGGTTCCGGTGCCTCGCCCCGTGGCGGACGTGTGCGCGGGCGCCGGGGGGGACAGGCGTGTTCGATATTCGAACCCGTGCTCTCGGATGGCAAGATCACCTTGATCGGTGATCGAAAGGAAGATAAGTTTCCTGTCGTAGCCGCTGAGTATCGCGACACTGCGGATCCCACGGGGGGGCTTTCGTGCAGGGTAAGGAATCCAGTTTTTCGGCCGGCCCGTCGGAGGGCGCCCGAGCGGCGTTATCTCGGGCGATTCTCCGGGGGAGTTTCCCGGCAGTCGTCCTCGGGGCGGTGGCATGACTGCCGTCATCGAGGTGTCCGCCCATGTCCCGGAACGCCGGGTGGCGATCGCCGACATCGCGGACGAGTTGGGGCTCGACGCGTTCCAGCTCCGCCTGTTCCAGCGCTTCCTGGGGCTGCGCCACGTCCTCACCGCCCCCGGGCGTGATCTGCGGGAGATCCTGACCGCCGCCGCGAGGGGCCTGACCGGCCTGCCCGGCAACGAGCACCGGGTCCGCTACGTGATCGCGGCGCGGACCGCGCCGACCGCCGGACCGGCGGCCCGCAACCACTTGCACGAGACCTGCGCCGACCTCGGCCTGGGGCACGCGATCGCCTTCACCGTGACCCAGCAGGCGTGCGCCTCCGGGCTCGCCGCGGTCGACCTGGCCGGCCGGCTGCTCGCCGAGGACGGCGACCCTGACGCCCTGGCGCTGGTCCTGACCGGGGAGAAGGCCGACACCGAGGCTTCCCGGCTGATTCCGGGCACCACGGTGATGGGGGAGGCCACCGCCGCCTGCCTGGTCCGCGCGACGTACCGGGACCACCCGGGCCCCGGCGCGCTGCTCGGCTACGCGGCCCACACCCGCGGCGAGTTCCAGCCCGGCGACATGACGGCCGAGCTGGCCGCCCGCTTCCAGGAGGAGTACGCCGAGATGCTGGCCGGCGTCGTCCGGGCCGCTGTGGCGGACGCGGGTGCGACCCTTCCCGACCTGGCCCTGATCCTCCCGCACAACGTGAACCGGAACTCCTGGGTCCGCGTGTGCAAACTGCTCGGATTCCCGGTCGACCGGGTGTTCCTGGAGAACATCCCGGAGACCGGACACTGCTTCAGTGCAGACTCGTTCCTCAATTACGCCGATGCCGTGCGGGGCAATCGACTGAATTCCGGCGACCTCTACCTGATGGCCGCCGTCGGCCTGGGGGCGACGTTCTCCGCCATGGTTTTCCGGCACTGAGACGGGCCCATCGAGCTTTTCCTGACTGAATCACCAGCCGGCGCCGGGTCTTCCCGCCGGTATCTTTCCCTGCTCCTCGGAGATTGCTGTCGGCGTGCGGTCCGACAGCCTGGACAATCGTCAAGCGATTCCTTCCCGGGGGCTGCGGGCAATTTTTTCGCACGGATTTCCTGGTGCGCCGGCGGAATGTTTCGGCGTGCCCCGATATGAAATCAAAACCCTCCCGGACGGGCGAGCCGGCAGTTCCTCGCCCGATCACCAACCGAGCTGTCGGCCGGCTTCCGCCGGTCGACCGATGCGGCCTGCCCCCGTTCCACCGCGGGGCGGGTCCGGGACGGGAGCGAAGCATTGAACACCACCACGGCCGGGGACTTCTGGACGGGAGTCAAACGCGCCTGCACCGGACTGGCCGACGTCCGGTTCGTCGCCCTCGGCAACTTCGAGGTCGAGAACGAGTGGGCCAAGGGGGAGTCCGGCGTACCGACCACGACCAGCCGCACCTCGACCGTCCTGGTCAACCGGATGGACGAGTTCGCGCTGCTGCTCGCCGGCGACGGTGACCAGGTGGTGCTGAAGTCCCGTCCCGACGACGACTACCTGGCCCACCTGGTCGGACTGGGTCTCCCGCTGCCCGAGATCCTGGTCGCCGACGAACAGCGCGCGGACCGCACCGTCAGCGAGGACGCGCTGGCCTCGCCCGCGCTGCTCGCACGCCTCGCCGACAGCGCGCGGAGCGGCGCCCGGCTGCTGCCGCACGGCATGTCCGCGGTGGAGGAGGAGCTGTGCGCCGCCACCGGCCTCGCGTCCGCGCTGCCCGGCGCGGCCCTCGCCAAGGCCGTCAACAGCAAGATCTACAGCCGCCGGGTCGCCGACGACCTGGGGCTGCGCCAGGCCCGCGGCTGGACCTGCGAGAACGTCGGCGAGTTCGAGGCGGTGGCGAAGGAGGCGGCGCGCTCGGTCCGGGCCGGACGGAGGATCGGCGTCAAGGACGCCTACGGCGTCTCGGGCAAGGGCATCGCCGTCATCGACGACGTCAAGCGGCTGGAGCAGCTGGTGCGGATGCTCGTCCGGCGGGCCGAACGCACCGGCGACCCGGGGCTGTCGATCGTCGTCGAGGAGTGGGCCGACAAGCACGCCGACCTCAACTACCACCTGACGGTCGGTCAGGACGGCTCGGTCCGCTTCGACTTCGTCAAGGAGGCGCTCACCGAGAACGGCGTCCACAAGGGCCACCGGATGCCGGCCCGGCTCGACGCGGACCAGTTCGCCGCCGTCCGGCACGGCGCCGACCTGATCGGCGCGCGCCTGGCCGCCGACGGCTACCACGGAGTGGTCGGCGTGGATGCCCTGGTCGAGCGCGACGGCCGGGTGCTGCCGGTGCTGGAGATCAACGCCCGCAACAACATGTCGACCTACCAGACCCGCCTCCAGGAGCACTTCCTGGACCACGACGCGCTCGCCACCGCCCGGCTCTACCCGCTCACCCTGGCCGCCCCCGTGCCGTTCGCCGAACTCCACGACGCCCTGGCCGGGCTGCTGTTCTCCCCCGCCGAGCGGCGCGGCCTGCTGGTCAACAACTTCGCGACCGTCAACGCCGCCGCGCCCGGGAACGGCGCGGGGGACGACGCCCCCACCTTCGCGGGCCGCCTCTACGCGGTGCTGGTGGCCCGATCCGAGGCCGAGCTCGCCGACCTCGACCGCGCGGTCACCGACCGCCTCACCACAGAGAGGTTCCACCATGTCTGATGCCGCCCCCGAGACGGCCGCACAGCCCGAGCACACCGCACAGCCCGAGCACACCGCACAGCCCGAGTACACCGTGCAGGGCCTGCCCGTCAGCGAACTCGCCCAGCGCTTCGGCACCCCGCTCTACCTGTACGACGGCGATGCCGTCCGGGACCAGTACCTGGGCCTGCGCGACCGCCTGCACCCGGTGGTGGAGATCTTCTACTCGCTCAAGGCCAACCCCAACATCAGTGTCTGCGCGCTGCTGCACCGTCTCGGTGCCCGCGCCGAGGTCTCCTCGATGGCCGAGCTGGTCACCGCGCTGGAGGCGGGGGTCCCCGCCGACCAGATCATGTTCCTCGGCCCCGGCAAGAGCGAGCAGGAGATCACCGCCTGCCTCAAGGAGGACATCCGGGCGATCATCTGCGAGTCGATCGACGAACTCGCCGCGATCGACCGGCTGGCCGCGGACCTCGGCACCCGTGCCCGCGTGGTGCTCCGGGTCAACCCCTCGTTCACGGTCAAGGGCAGCGGCCTGACGATGGGTGGCAAGCCGCGGCAGTTCGGCATCGACGAGCAGGCCCTGTTCGACGCCGAGGACCTGCCCGGCCGGCACGCCCGCACGGACCTGATCGGGGTCCAGGCCTACATGGGCACCCGCATCCTGTCCGAGGAGGCGGTCGCCGAGAACACCCGCCGGATCCTCGACATGGCCGAGCGGCTCGCCGAGCGCCAGGGCTTCCCGCTCGACCTGGTCGACGTCGGCGGCGGCCTCGGCGTCGCCTACTTCGCGCAGGAACAGGACCTGGACGTCGACCGGCTCGCCGACCTGGTCAACCCGATCTTCGAGGAGTTCCACCGGCGCCGCCCCGACACCCGCGTCGTGATGGAACTCGGCCGGTACCTGGTCGCCACCGGCGGGGTCTACGTCTCGGCCGTGCGCTACGTCAAGGAGTCCATGGGCGAGCGCTTCGCGATCACCGACGGCGGCACCAACCACCACATGGCGGCCGTCGGCATCGGGTCCTTCGCCAAGCGCAACTTCCCGATGCGGCTGCTCAACCGGGCCGGCGGGCCCGCCGCCAAGTGGAACGTCACCGGGCCGCTGTGCACCCCCAACGACACCCTCGGCAAGGGCGTCGAGCTCGCCGACGACCTCCGGCCGGGCGACCTGATCGGCGTCGAGCGCTCCGGCGCGTACGGGCCGACCGCGTCCCCGGTGCTGTTCCTCAGCCACGGTTACCCCGCCGAGGTCCTCGTCGTCGACGGCGACGCCCAGCTGGTGCGCCGCCGTGACGAGACCGAGCACCTCACCGGCCCCCAGCTCCTGCACGGGGCCCTCACCGGACAGCGCTGACGGCGCGCCGCAGCTCCACCGGAGCGGACACCGCACCGCGTCACCCACCCGCGTCACCCACCCGCCGGCCGGTCGGCCGGCCACCGGAAGGACATCCCCATGACCACCTCCACCGACCTGAGCCACGACCGGATCAAGGCCGTCGTCGTCGCCGCCCTCGCCGACGTCCTGGACGAGCCGCTCGCCGACACCGGCGACGACATCCGCCTGTTCGACGACCTCAACCTCGACTCCACCAGCGTCCTCGGCCTGCTGATGAACCTGGAGGACAGCCTCCGCATGGAGGTCGACCCCGACAGCCTGGAACAGGACCACCTCGCCACCATCGGCTCGCTCACCGAGTTCGTCGCGGCGACCCTCCGGAACGGCTGAGCGACGTGCCTGCCGTACGCCTGGAACGGGTCCTCTCCGTTCCGCTCGACGGCGAGCGGGCCGCTTTTGCGGCCGACTCGCCCGAAGCCGAACGAACGCTGCGCGAAACCCGAGCGGTGTACGGCCCGGCCGCCGGCCGCGACTGGCTGGACCGCAGCAGCCGGCTCACCTTCCCGACCCTGGTCCGGGCCGCCCGCACGGCGCTCGGCCCGCTCCCCGAGGTGGACCTCGCGCTGACGGCGGCCGCCACCCCGGACTGCCGGACGGACGGATTCCCCGGCGCCCTGCTCGGCCACCTGCTCGGCGGTCACCCGACCGTCCTGGGCATCACCGAGCAGGGCACCGCGGGCCCGTTCACCGCCCTGCGGATCGCCGCCGGCCGGATCCGCGCGGGCGACGCCCGGCGCGCCCTGGTGCTCCTGCTCGAACAGAGCACGCTGCCCGCCGAACCCGGATTCGTCCGACCCGAACGCGACGCCGCCGTCGCCCTGCTGCTCGGCCCGGGCCCCGGCCGCGAACTGGGCGCCCCCGTCGTGGGCCGGACCCCCCTCGACCCGCCGGCCGGGGCCCACCCCGTCCGCCCCGACCGCGGCGGCAGCCGGATCGGGGCCTGGACCGCGCTGGCCCGCGAACTCCCCGCCCTCGACCCGGACCTGCCGCTGCTCATCGCCGACGACGACCACGACCTCGGCTACCACTGCCACGTCCTGCTCGCCCCGCACACTCCCGAGCCCGCACCCCACCGCATCCCCCAGAACCCCGAGGAACGTGCCCGCGCATGACCGCCACCACCCTCTCCCGGGTCGCGGTCGGCCTGCCGGCGACCCGCGAACCGGTCGCCGACGTGCTGACCCGGCTCGGCACCCCGCCCGCGCACCTCCGGGTGTTCGAGCGGCTGTACGGGCTGCGCACCACCGCGGTGGTCGGCCCCGACGAAGACTACGAACACCTCCTGCTGACCACCGCCGGACGCGCCCGCCCCGCCGCCGACCCCGCCCTGGTGCTCTACGGGCACACCCTGCTCACCCAGCCCATGGCACTGCGCACCGGCTTCCCCGGCCGGCTGCGCGACTCCCTCGCGCTGCCCGCCACCGTCCCGGTCCACGGGATCTCCCAGATGGCCTGCACCGCCGTCCTGCGCTGCGTCGAACTGGCGGCCCGCCACCTGGAGCGCCCCGGGGCCCGCCCGGACGAGACCGTCCTGGTCCTCGGCGGCGACCAGGGAAGCATCGCCGACCGCAGCCGGGTCATTCCGCTGGTCACCGTCGCCGGGGACTCCGCCACCGCGTTCACCGTCCGCCGGGGCCCCGGCCGCTACCGGGTGCTCGGCCAGGCCCGCGGCCGCGACACCCGCTTCCACGCCAACCTGCGGATGACGCCCGACGAGACCCGCGCCTTCGGCCGTGCCTGCGGCGAACAGCTCACCGCCGTCGTCGCCGCCGCGCTCGCCGACGCCGGACTCCGCCAGGAGCAGGCCGACCTGCTGCTCCCGCACCAGAACAACGAGCTGTTCTGGAACGCCTTCTGCACCGCCACCGGATACCCCCGCGACCGGGTCCACCTGGACCTGCTCGGCGAACTCGGCCACAACTACGGCAACGACGCCCTGATCGCGCTCGACCACGCCGACCGCACCGGCCGCCTGCGCCCCGGACAGCGCTGCGTCCTCACCGCGATCGGCCAAGGAGCGTACTTCCACGCCCTGGTGCTCCAGGTCGGAGAAGAGGAGTGAAGCACCCGATGACCCGCTCCGGACCCACCGCGGCGACAGCCCTGACCGCCGCACCGCCGCCCGGCGCCGCCGGACCCGCGGGCCCGAGCACCCCCACCGGACCGGACGGCCCGGTGGGGGCCGGCGGCCTCGCCCGGGGCCTGGCCGCCGTACTCGCCGGAACCGACCTGGCGGCCGCCGCGACCGGCGGGTGGATCGCCGTCCCGACCGGCGAACTGCACCGGACCGGTCAGGACCTGGAGCGGCGCCCGCACCACCTCGCGGAGCGCGAGCAGATCGCCCTGGTCCGCGCCGCCGACCCCGCCGCCCGGTCCGGGGCTCCCGCCCCGCGACTTCCCGCCGAGGACCTGCTGCGGCTGGCCGCCGTCCGGGCCGAGTACCTGCGCGAGCTGCTGGAACGGGCCGTGCGGCACCTCGACGGCCGCACCTACGGCGGCACCCGGCTGAGCGCCCTGCCCGTCGTCCGCGCCGAACTCGCGGACCTGGACAGCGCGCTGACCGAACTGTCGGCGACCCTGGAGCAGGCCGACGACCCGGCCGCCGTCGCGCGCTGGGCGGGCGCCGAACTCGACGCCCTCGGCTGGCGGACCGCGGTGCTGTTCGGCGGGGCGGGATACCTCGCCGACCACGAGGCCCGCGGCGTCTACGTCTGCGAACTGATCTGGAACACCTGGGGAACGGAGCCGTCGGCATGACCGACCAGGAACGGCGGCTCGCGGCCCTGCGCGGCCTGAGCGCCGAACTCGCACCGCAACTGCGCGCCGTGGCGCTCGACATCGACCGCGACCCGGCCGGGGCGGGCCGGTACCACGGCCTGGAGGCGTACCGGCTGATGCACCGGTGCCAGACCCCCGCCGAGTACGGCGGCGAACCGCTGCGGATCGGAAGCCGGAGCTACCCGGCGGGCTCCTGCCTGGACTACACCACCGCCCTGCTCGAACTCGCCAAGGGCGACTGCGGCGCGGTCCTGGCCGCCCCCGGCCCCGCCCTGGCCGGCCTCGCCGTCAGCCACCTCGGCAGCCCCGAGCAGCAGGCCCGCTTCCACCGCCGACTGGCCGACGGCACCAGTTGGTCGTTCTTCGCCATCACCGAACCCGAACGCGGTAGCGACGCCTCCGCACTGGCCACCCGTCTCGACCGCGCCGGAGCCGACCGCGCCGGAGCCGACCGCGCCGGAGCCGACCGCGCCGGAGCCGACCGCGCCGGAGCCGGCCGGGGCGACGACGGCCGGGGCGACGACGGGTACCTGCTCACCGGCACCAAGCGGTACATCGGCAGCGGCGAACGAGGCGGCATCGGCGTGGTGTTCGCCCGGACCGGTCCCGGCCCGCTGTCGATCCGGGCCGCCCTGGTCGAACGGCCGCTGCCCGGCTCCACCGCGCAGGCCCTGGAGATGACCGGCCTGCGCGGCGCCCGGCTCGCCGAGATCCGCTTCGAGGACGTCCCGATCGCTGCGGGCGACCTGCTGGGTGCCCACCTGCCGCCCTCCCGCCGGGGCCTGTGGGGCGCGATGCGGGCCTTCACCAGCATGCGGGTGCAGATCGCCGCGCTGGCCCTCGGAGCCGCCGCCGCGCTCGCCGAAACCGTCGACGCCGAACGCCCGAACGCACCCGGCGCCGCCGTCCTGCGGGCCCGGCTGGCCGCCGCCCGGGCCCGGACGCTGGCCGCCGCCGCCCAGGTCGACCACGACCCGGACCGGGGCGACCTGGCCGCCGCCGCCAAGCTCACCGCCGTCCGCCTCGGCACCGGGGCCGCCCGCTGGGCGGTCCGCTCGCTCGGACGCGCCTCCATGCTCGACCATCCGCTGCTGGAGAAGTGGTACCGGGACGTGCACGCCTTCGAGTTCATGGAGGGCACCAGCAACATCCAGCGCGTCCACGTCGCCGAGGCCTACCGCAACCGGGTGGTGCGCCGTGGCTGAACCGACCGGACGGCCCGGCGAGCTGTCGCTCACCGCGCTCGCCGTCGCCGCCGACCCGGACCCCGCCCCGCTCTACCGGCCGACGGGCCCGCTCACCGGCCACCGGCCCGACACCCGGCTGCTCGCCGCCCTCGCGGCCCGGCTGCGCGGCCCGGACGCCGGCGCCCCCCTGGCGGCCGCCCCCGACCGCGCCCACCTGGCCGACCTCGCCGCCGCCGCCCTCGCGGCCCTCGGCCCGGTGCCGGACGGCACCGGCCTGCTCCTGGTGCAGCCCGGCCACGACACCGACCACGACGCGTTCCCGCTGCCGCGCCTGGTGCACGACGCGCCCTGGCGGGTCGGCGAGGACCTGGCGCTCAGCCACCCGGAGGACAGCGGCGGCCTGGACGTCTTCGACCTGCTGCGCTGGTGGCTGCCGCCCGGCGGCCGGACCGCGCTGGTGCTCGCCGACCGCCCCGAGTTCGCCGGCCGGGACGGCGCCCCGCCCACCGGCACGGTGCTCGCCCTCCTGGTCACCGCCGGCCCCGGGACGCTCACCGTGCTGCCCGGGCCGGTCGACGGCCCGGCCCTGCGCTGCGCCGCCCCCACGGCCGCCGTCGCCTGGCTGGCCCTCGCCCGGGCCCTCGCGGACGGCGCCCTGCCGCCCGGCGGCACCGCGGAACTCGCCGTTCCCACCGCGGCCCGCACGGCCCGGCTCGCGCTGCGGGCCGACGGTGTGCTGCGCCCCCGGACGGTCACCGTCGAACGGAGCGCGCCGTGACCGGGGACCGGCCCACCCACCGGACCGTACTGAGGTTCGCCGCCCCCATGGTGCTGGCCTCGGTGGTCGCGCTGGCCGCCGAGTTCGCGGTGATGGCCCTGCTCGGCCGCCTGCACGGACCGGTGCTCTACCTGCGCGCCCTCTACGCGCCGATCGCCTTCCTCTTCCTGGCCGTCAACACCGGACTGTCCACCGCGCTCCAGGTCGCCGCCGCCGGGTACAGCGGCCGCGGTGAACGCGGGCGCATCCCCGAGGCCATGGGCGGCACCGTCCTGATCGGCGGCTCCCTCTACCTGCTGCTCGGCGCGGCCCTGCTCGCCGCCCGCGGCCGCCTGATGGCCCTGGCCGGGATCGGAGCCGAGCACCGCACCGCCTTCCTGCACTTCCTGCTCGCCATGGTGCTGGTCAGCGCCGTCGCCTTCACCGGAGACCTGTGCGGGGCGGTGCTCCGCGCCACCGGTGCGACCGGCCGGGCCGCCCTGCTGACCCTGGTCTGGGTCTGCCTGAGCATCGGCGGCGTCGCCGGGCTCGGCAACCTCGGCGGACTCGGACTGGCCGCCCTGATCTGGTCGCTCGCCGTGGCCGCCCTCGCGCAGGCCGGCCTCGGACTGGCGCTGCTGCACCGGCGCGGCCTGCTCACCCGGCACAGCGCGGGCCGCCTCCGCTCCGGGATCGGCCCCCTGGCCGTCAGGGTCGCGCTGCCGGTGGGCGGCTCCTACCTGCTGCTGTTCGCGGTCAACCTGGCCCAGCTCGCGGTGCTCGCCCCCTACGGCCCGGAGACGGTGGCCGGCTTCACCCTCGGCTACACCCTGCAGGGCGTGGTGATCGTCCCCGCGCTGGCGTTCGGATCCGCGGTCGCGGTCCTGGTCAACCGCCACGCCTCGGCCGGACGCGAGGACCTGGCCCGTGGCGCGCTGCGCCGCGGCACGGAACTCGCGGTGGCCGGGTACGGTGCGCTGGCGGTGCTGCTGTGGGCGGCCGGCGACCGGCTGGCGCTGCTCACCGGCGACCCGCGGACAGCCGCCGAGACCGCGCGGTTCATGGGCGAGGTCGGACCGACCTTCTCCTGCACCGCCCTCACCCTGGTGGTGTTCGCGGTCCTGGAACAGACCGGCCGAGGCCCGGTCACGGTGGTGCTGAACGCCGTCTACTTCGCGGTGGTGCTCGGCCTCGGGGCCTGGCTGACCGCCCGCTGGCACGATCCGCTGGGCCTGTACCGCGTCCTCGCGGTCGGCGCGGTGCTGGGCATGCTCAGCGGCGGCGGGATCGGTCTGCGGGTGCTGCGCCGCCGGGTGGTGTCCGCGGCGCTGGTCGGCGCGAGCGGCGGGCCGGACGCCGCCACCGGCCCGGTCGCGGCGGCGGGCGGGCCGGGATGAGCATCGGGGTCGACCTGCTGCGGGTGTCCCGCTTCACTCGCGCGGTGGCCTCCGAGCGGGCCCGGCGGCGGGTGTTCACCGCCAACGAGCTGGCCCGGGCCGGGCGGTACACCGGCCGCCGGGCCGAGGAGTGGCTGGCCGGCCGGTTCTGCGCGAAGGAGGCCGTGGCCAAGGCGCTGCGCCGGGGCCTCGGCCAGGGGCTGCTCTGGCAGGACATCGAGATCGCGCAGGACGAGTACGGGGCGCCGGTGGTCGTGCTGACCGGCGGGGCCCGGCGGATCGCAGAGGCCGCCGGAATCGTCGGGGTCGAGGTGACCCTGACCCATCAGGAGGACTGGGCCATCAGTTTCGCGATGGCAGTCCGACGAACGGGAGGAACGGCGTGACAACGATTTCCGAAGAGCGCACCGCGGAGCAGGGAAAAGGCTGTGCGCTGATCACCGGAGGATCCCGTGGAATAGGCCGGGCGATTGCCGTCGGGCTGGCCTCGGACGGATTCGACATAGCTTTCTGCTATCGTGGTGACGACGCCGCGGCGGAAAAAACTTCGGCCAGTGTCGAAGAGCTCGGCCGCCGAGTTTTCCGGGCGAAAGTGGACGTGGCGGACGCCGCGGCCGTGCAGGATTTCGTGCAGGCCGCGGAGGGCGAGCTCGGCCCGGTCGTGGCGGCGGTCGCCAACGCCGGGATCACCCGGGACCGGGCACTTGCGCTGATGCGCCCCGAAGAGTGGGACGCCGTGCTGCGGACCAACCTCGACGGTGCCTTCCACCTGGCCCGGAGCGTCACGTACAACATGATCCGGCGTCGGCGGGGCTCCTTGGTCTTCGTCTCCTCGGTCTCCGGGATCTCCGGTCAGGCCGGCCAGGCCAACTACGCGGCGGCCAAGTCCGGCATGCACGGGCTGGCGCTGACGCTGGCCGCGGAGACCGCCAGGTCCGGTGTGCGGGTCAACGTGGTGGCTCCCGGCTACATCGATTCCGACATGGTGGGGGCCATGCCGCCGGCTGCCAGGCAGCGCGCGGAGAAAAGCATCCCGATGGGAGGGTTCGGCTCCGTCGAAAACGTGGCGGACGCGGTGTCCTTCCTGATTTCCGACCGCGCCTCCTATGTCACCGGGAGTATTCTCAAGGTGGATGGCGGACTGCGGATCTGAAATCCGCTGAAAGAATTCCCGGAAAGCTCCGGGGGGTCGGGCGGTGCCGCCTGCGCGGCGGGACCGTCGAAATAAATTGATCGGGATTTCCCGGTGGGAAGTCCCCGTACAGGAGGAGAACGGACATGCAGCAGGACGGGAACAGCGTGGTGGTCGACCGGGCCAGGTTCGCCGAGTTGCGGGACCTGGCCGCCGAGATCTTCTCGGCCACCCCCGAGGAGGTCGAGGCCGCGGAGTCCTTCGTCGACGACCTGGGTGCGGACTCGCTGCTGGCGATCGAACTGGTGTCGCGCCTGGAGCAGGTCTACGACGTGGTGGTCGACCCCGAGGACATCCCGCTGCTGGTCGACCTCAACACCACCTACCGGGTGGTCGCCGCCGGCGCGGGCTGGTGACCCGGTGGCACACCGGGTGGTGATCACGGGCCTCGGCCCGGTCTCGGGCATCGGGATCGGCGTGGCCGAGTTCGCCGAGGCGCTGCGCCTCGGCAAGAGCGGGGTCGGGCCGATCGGCAGTTTCGACACCGCGGGCTTCGAGCGGACGGTGGCCGGCGAGGTGCCGGCCTTCCGGCCGCAGGAGCTGCTGCGGCGGCTCGACCGCGCGCAGTGGGGCCGGTCCTCGCTGTTCGCGGCGGCGGCGGCCCGCCTCGCGGTGGAGGACGCCGGGGTGGAGACCGCGGGCCGGGACGTCGCGGTGGTGATGGGCACCACCTCCGGCGAGGTGGTGCCGGTGGTCGACATGACCGAGGGCTGGCACCGGGACGGCTGGCAGTCGATGCCCGACCCGGAACTCGCCCGCCGGGTGCCCGCCTCGAGGATCGCCGTCGCCGCGGCCCGGGAGCTGGGCTCCACCGGCGAGGCGGTCACCGTGGCCACCGCCTGCTCGGCCGGCAACTACACGATCGGCTACGCCTACGACCTGATCAGCTCGGGCGAGGTGGACGTCGCGGTGGCCGGCGGCGCGGACTCGGTGGCCCGGTTCACCCACGCCGGCTTCCACCGGCTGGGGGCGCTGGCCGCCGAACAGTGCCGCCCGTTCGACCGCGACCGGGACGGCATCCTGACCGCGGAGGGCGGGGTGGCCCTGGTGCTGGAGGACCGGGACGCCGCACTGGCCCGCGGCGCCAGGATCTACGCCGAGGTGCTCGGCTACGGGATGTCCTGCGACGCCAAGCACCCGGTCGCGCCGGACGCGGAGAGCATCGCGCGCGGCATCCGGGTCGCCCACCAGCGGGCCGGGGTCCGGGCCGACCAGGTGGACTACATCTGCGCGCACGGCACGGGCACCCGCACCAACGACCTGGTGGAGGGCGGCGCGCTGTTCGACGTGTTCGGCCCCACGCCGCCGCCGGTCAGCTCGATCAAGTCGATGCTCGGCCACACCATGGGCGCGGCCAGCGGCTTCGGCGCGGTGGCCTGCGCCCTGAGCATCGCCCAGGGCTTCCTGCCGCCGACCGTCAACCACCTGCACCACGATCCGGAACTGGCGGGCATCGACCCGGTGCCGAACAGCTCCCGGCCGACCCGGGTCCGGATCGCCCAGAACAACGGATTCGCCTTCGGCGGCAACAACGCCATCGTCCTGTTCGGAGAGGCCGGATGACCGAGATCGTGATCAGCGGCCGGGGGTCGGTCCGGCCCTCGGCCACCGGGAGCGCCCCGGCATGGGCCCGCCCCGGGGACCCGGTGGCGCTCACCGGCGGCCATCCGGTGCTCGGGCTCGACCCGGTCCTGCTGCTCGGGCGCAAGTCCGTGACGTACAACCACCGCACCACCCACCTGGCGATGGTGGCCTGCCAACGGGCCGTCGAGGACGCCGGACTGACCATCGACGACGACAACCGGGACCGGATCGGCGTCACGCTCGGGACCACGGCCGGCAGCGTCACCGGCATGGCCGAGTTCGGCATCGACACCTTCCGGCAGGCCCGCCCCTACCTGGTCAAGCCCGCCGACTTCCCCAGCGCGGTGATCAACACCAGCGCCGGGGCACTGGCCATCCGGCACGGTCTGCGGGGTGCCAACTGCACCGTGGCGACCGCCGCGCTGGGCACCGTCTCGGCCTTCCGGCAGGCGGCGCTCGCGCTGTCGGCCGGGCACGCCGACACCCTGCTGGTCGGTGCCGCCGAGGAGTTCACCGAGCCGACCGCCCGCTGGGCGGCCAGCGCCCGGGACACCGGCCCGCTCGGCGAGGGCGCCGCGATGTTCGTGCTGGAGACGGCGGCCACCGCCGCCGCCGCCGGCCGGACCGCGCGGGCCACCGTCCTCGGCAGCCGGGTCGACGCCGTCGAGGCCGCCGACCCGGCCGACACCGCCAGGGTGGTGTCCCGGCTCCTCGGCCGGGCCGGCCTGCCGGCCGACCGGATCGACGCGGTCCTGATCCGGGCCACCGGCGTTCCCGAGGCCGACCTGGCCCACCTCCGCGGGCTCGCGGCGGCCGGACTGACCGCCGCACCGACCCGGACCGAGGACCTGACCGGCGACTGCCTGGCCGCCCACACCGCGCTCCAGATCGACCGGGAACTGGCAGCAGCCGTCCCCGGCAGGACCGTGCTGTTCACCGCGCTCGACGCGGACGGGGCCCTCGGCGTCCTGCTGCTGCGCCTCCACGACCGGTCCGCCGCCGAGGCCGCGGCATGAGCCCGACCCTGTCGGCCCGGGTCCGCCGCACCCTGCGGCGGCACCCGGACCGGACCGCCGTGCAGGACGGCCCCACCGTGCTCTCCTACCGCGAACTCGGCGCCCGCGCCGACCGGGTGGCCGCCGCCGTACGGGCGGCCCACCCGGGCCCGGCGGCCGTCGGCGTGCTCGCCGAACGCGGCGCCCAGGCGTACACCGCACTGCTGGGCACGCTGTTCGCGGGCGCGGCGATGGTCCCCCTCGCCCCTGAGCACCCGCCCGCCCGCACCCGCGGCGCACTCGCGGCAGCCGTCGCGGAGGCCGGCCTGTCGGTACTGCTGGTCGACCGGGCCGGAGCCGCGCTGCTGCCCGAACTCGCCGGGGAGCTCACCGGGGTGACGGTGCTGCACCTGGACCGGACACCCGCCGGCGACGCGCCCGACGCGCCCGACGCGCCCGACGCGCCCGACGCGCCCGACGCGCCCGGGGTCACGGCCGCGCCGACCCCTCCGGCGGGGAAGGAGCCCGGCGACGACACCACCGCCTACGTGCTGTTCACCTCCGGATCCACCGGCCGCCCCAAGGGCGTGCCGATCAGCCACGGCAACGTCGGCCACTACCTGGACCAGGTGCAGCTCCGCTACGCCTTCGACCACCGCGACGTGTTCTCGCAGACCTTCGACCTGACCTTCGACCTGGCCGTGTTCGACCTGTTCGCGGCCTGGTCCGCGGGCGCCTCGGTGGTCACCGTCCGGCCCGGCGCGTTCGTCAACCTGCCCCGGTTCGCGGCCCGGACCGGCCTCACCGTCTGGTTCTCCGCCCCCAGCGCCATCGGCGCGGTCCGCCGCGGCCCCGGCCTCGCCCCGGACACCCTGCCGGGCCTGCGGCTGAGCCTGTTCTGCGGCGAGGCGCTGCTCGCCGAGGACGCCGCCGACTGGCAGCGGGCCGCCCCCGGCTCGCGGGTGGAGAACCTCTACGGTCCCACCGAACTGACCATCTCCTGCTCGGTGTTCGGCTGGGACGGCGACGCCCGCCCGGAACGCTGCGTGAACGGCGTGGTGCCGATCGGCGACCTGCACGACGGCCTGTCCGCCCTGCTGCTGCCACCCGGCCCGGGCCCCGTCCCGGCCGACCAGCCCGAGCAGGGCGAACTGTGCGTCACCGGCCCCCAACTGTTCCGCGGATACCTCGACCGGGCCGACGACACCGGCCGCTTCGTCGAGCACGACGGCCGCCGCTGGTACCGCACCGGTGACCTGGTGCGCCGGGTGCCCGGCGTCGGCCTGTGCTACCTCGGCCGGATCGACCAGCAGGTGCAGATCGGCGGCATCCGGCTGGAACTGCCCGAGGTGGAATGGGCGCTGCGGCAGATCGAGCCCGTCCGGCAGGCCGCCGTGGTGTACGCGGCGGGCCGACTGGTCGCGTTCTGCACGCCGAGCCCCGGCGGACCCGACCCGGCGGCCGAGGTCCGGCAGCGGCTACGGGCCTTCCTGCCCGGCCCGGCCGTCCCGCAGGACCTCAGGTGGCTGTCCGAGCTGCCGCTCAATGTCAACGGCAAAGTAGACCGGCGGGCCCTGGCCCTGCTGGCGACGGAGGGACGTTAACCGATGCGGGTCGGAGAGAGCGGAGCGGACCGGGACGCCGTGGTGATCGGCGCCGGCCTGGGCGGGCTGGTCTGCGCCGGCTACCTGGCGTCCGCCGGGTACCGGGTGCTGGTGGTCGAGTCCCACGACGTGGCCGGCGGCTGCGGGCACGTGTTCCGCCGCCGCCGCGCCTACGAGTTCGACGTCGGCGTGCACTACCTCGGCGACTGCGGGCCGGACGGCGTCCTGCCGCTCGTCCTGCGCGGCCTCGGCATCGCCGACCGGGTCCGCCACCGCCCCCTCGACCCCGACGGCTTCGACCGCCTCCGGCTGCCCGGCCTCTCCCTCGACGTCCCCGCCTCCTGGGAGGGCTACCGGGCCCGGCTGCTGGCCGCGCTGCCCGGTGAACAGGCCGCCCTGGACGAGTTCCTGACCACCTGCCGGGAGATCGGCGGCGAACTGCGCACCGGCTTCCTGCGGTACGACCCCGCCGCCCCGCCGGCCCGGCCCGGCCCGGCCCTGGCCCGCTGGGGCCGGCGCAGCCTCGCCGACCTGTTCGAGCACTGCGGCCTGTCCGTCCCCGCCCGGGCCGTCCTCGCCGCCCAGTCCAGCAACTACGGCACCCCGCCCGCCGCCACCGCCGTCCCCACCCATGCCGCCGTCCTCGACCACTACCTGCGCGGCGCCTCCTACCCGCAGGGCGGCGGGCAGTCCCTGGTCGCCGCCCTGGTCGAGGCACTCGAAGCGGCCGGCGGCGAACTGCGCACCCGCTGCGCCGCCACCCGGGTCCTGGTCGACGACGGCAGGGTGAGCGGCGTCGAACTGTCGGACGGCAGCACCGTCCGGACCCCGCTGGTGGTCTCCAACGCCGACTACCGGCGCACCGTCCTCGACCTGGTCGGAGCCGAGCACTTCCCCGCCTGGCTGACCCGCCGCACCGCCCGGGCCACCATGGCCGGCGGGCTGCTCTCCCTCTTCGTCGCCCTCGACACCGAACTGCCCGGCG
The DNA here is from genome assembly GCF_000269985.1 of Kitasatospora setae KM-6054. Classification (NCBI taxonomy): domain Bacteria; kingdom Bacillati; phylum Actinomycetota; class Actinomycetes; order Kitasatosporales; family Streptomycetaceae; genus Kitasatospora; species Kitasatospora setae. The sequence goes on from NC_016109.1 coordinate 7,446,585, forward strand.
CCACCGGTGCCAACCTGTGGTGGCACCGCACCGCCGACCCCGACGCCGCCTACCGCCCGCACCCCGACCCCGAGCGCTTCCGCCCCGAGGCCCTGATGTTCTCCTTCGCCTCCGGCAAGGACGCCCCCGGCGCCAACTGCCCGCCCGGGCACACCAACTTCCAGGCCATCGCGGTCTGTCCCGCGGAACTCCCCGAGCCGCCCGGGAACGGCCGCGGCTACCGGCGCGACGCCGCCTACCTGCGCCTCAAGGAACGCTGGACCGAAGCCATGCTGGACGCCGCCGAGGAAGCCCTCGGCCCGCTCCGCCCCCACCTCACCCACCTCGAACTCTCCACCCCGCACACCCATCGCCGCTACACCGGCGCCAGCGGCGGCACCCCCTACGGCTTCTCCGACTGGGGCGGCACCGGCGGCCGCCCCGCCGCCCGCACCCCGCTGCCCGGCCTGCACGTCGTCGGGGCCAACGCCCGCTACGGCAGCGGCATCACCGGCGCCGCGATGAGCGGCCTGGCCTGCGCCGCCGAGCTGCTCGGACGCCCCCTCGCCGCCGAGATCCAGGCCGGCGCCCTCCCCGCGGCCCCGCCCCGCCTCCCCGCCCGCGGCCCCGGCTGGGACCCCCTCGCGGTCTCCCGCGGCGCCGCCCGCCGCACCGCCCGCGGCCTCGCCCGACTCGACCCCGCCCGGCCCGCTCCCGCCCCGCGCGCGGCAGCGGCGGCAACGGCCCTCCCGGCCCGGACCGGCCCGGCGGCGCTGTCCACCGCTCCCGCCCCGCACCCCCGTCCTCCGCACGAGTAAGGCACCGATTCCCCGTGCACGAGATCAGCCTCGCCGTGATGCACCACCCGGCGCGGTCCGCGGCGCTGCCCGCGCTGCTCGCCGCCTGCGCGCCGCTGACCGTCCAGGTCGTCACCGACCCGCAGCCGCAAGGCCCGCCGAGTCCGCTGCGCACCGCCAAACGCGCCTGGGCGGCCGTCCGAGACGGCGCCACCCACCACCTGGTGCTCCAGGACGACGTCACCCCCGAACCCGGATTCGCCGCCCAACTCGCCCACGTCCTGGCCGCCCGGCCCGATCACGCCGTCGCCCTGTACGTCAACTGGAACACCCCCTACAACTCCTACCTGGCCCGCCGTGCCGCCGCCTCCGGCGCCCCGTTCGCCCCCCTGCACCCGCGCGAGTGGGTGCCCGCGCTCGGCCTCGCCCTGCCCGCCCCCGCCGCCCGCGACCTCGCCCGCCACCTGGCCCGCTACCCCGACGAGTTGAAGGACGACGACGAACTCATCGCGGAGTTCTGCGCCGCCGCCGGCCTCCCCGTCCTGGCCGCCGTCCCCCATCTGCTGGAACACGGCGAAGGCCCCAGCCTCGCCGACAACTCCGCCCACGGCGCCCGGCACGCGGCCGTTCCGATGAACGGCCGCCGACCCGGTCCCGCCCACTGGCGGCGCCCCGACCCGCCCCGGCGCCACCGCCCCGGCACGGCCCGGGCGTACGCCGTGGAACTCGTCCGCTCCCGCTGCGTGATCCGCATCGCCCGCCCCGGCGAACCCGTCGGACACCCCTACACCTGGCCCTGGGCCGATTGGGCGCAACTCGTCGGAGCCGATCCCGGCGAACTCCGCGCCGCCCTGGACGGCACGGTCCCGCCCGCCGGCGTCCCCGCCGACACCGCGCGCGAGGTCTGGGCCGCCGGATGGCTGCTGGGCTTCGACGCCGCGCCCCTCACCGGGTCCCCCGGCCCTACCCGCGCCGCCCTCCGCAGCTGGCTCTGCGCCGGCCTCGACGAACCCGACCTGCGAAGCCTCGACGAACCCCTGCTGGACGCCCTCACCACGTTCGCCGAACACGCCCTGGAATCCGGCGCGAAAGCCGCACCCCCCGCACCGGCCGCCGACGCCCCGCCGCCGGACGCCTCCCCGTCCCCCCACCTGGAGCCGCCGACTCGCCCCCGGCCCCCGGGCACCGCCGCCGATCCGCTGGCCCGGCTCGCCCGGCGGGAGGCCGAACTGCTCACCGCCGTCGCCGTCGACCGCTCGCCCGCGCTCGCGGTGCGCGGCCTGCCCTGCCCGCACTGCCCGGCCGGCCCCGCCGACCTCGCCCGCTCGCTCGCCCGACTGCCGATGGAACGCCTCCGGCTCCTCGGCCCCGGAGAGGACCCCGGACCTGACGAGGCCGAACTGGCCCTGCTGCACTGCGAACTCCCGGACACCAGGCCGCTGCTCCCGCTGCTCACCCGCACCTGGCCGGACGGCCCGCCGCGCCTGGTGAGCCGGGCCGCGGGCCCGCACCCGGGACGCCCGTCCGCCCTGGACCGCGCCGAGGCCGACCCGCACCCCGCCGCACCGGTCCCGCTGCCCGCCACCCTGCGCCGCCTCCACGACTGCCCGCGGCCGGACCTCGCCGACGACCCCCGCTACCGGGAGCTGCGCACGGCGGCGGTCCGATCCCTCCTCTGACCCCCGCCCACCGCCCCGCCCCGAACGAGAGGACCCCACGTGCCCGTCACCACCCACCGGCAGCTCACCCACACCGGTGGCACCACCGGCGAAGGACCTGCCAGCTGGGGCCAGTTCGCGATCTGGGAAGCACTCCAGCGACTGCGCCCGGCAGACCACGCCTACAACATCCGGCTGGACGGGCCGGTCGAGCCGGCCCAGCCGCTGGACGCGGTCGAGCGGGCCCTGTCCGGCCTCCTGGAGATCCACGACGCGCTGCGCACCCGCCTGCTGCCCGGACCGGACGGCACCCTCCGCCAGGTCCTGGACGGCTCCGGCACGACCACACTGCACCTGCGCGAGTGCTCCCCCCGGGAGACGGCCGCCACCGGCGAGGCCCTGGCCGCCGAACTCTGGCGGCAGTCCTTCGACTACGCCGCGCAGTGGCCGGTCAGGTTCGGCGCCGTCCTGGCGGAAGGCCGGGTCCGGCACGTGGTGGCGGTGTTCTCGCACACCGCGATCGACGCCTGGGGCCTGCCCCGGATCCGCGCGGACCTGGCCGCCCTCGCCGAAGGCCGCTCCCCGGCGGAGATCCGGACCGCCGCCCGCGCCGTCCAACCGATGGAACAGGCGGCCGGGCAGAACTCCGAACGCGGCCGCCGCCTCGACACCGCCGCCCGCCGACACTGGCGGGCCACCGCCGTCGACGCCGCCGTCCCGGACCGTCCCGTCCCCGCCGACGCCTTCGCCGAGGGCCCCCGCTACCGCCGCGCCCACCTGGTCTCGCCCGCCCTGCCCGGCGCCCTCGCCCGGATCTGCGCCGCGCACGGCACGACCTCGGCCAACGTCCTGCTGGCGGCGGTCTCCCGGGAACTCGCCGCCTGGGCGGGCACCGGCCGCTGCGGGCTCCAACTGATGGTCAACAACCGCTTCCTGCCCGGCCACGCCCAGGCCACCGGCCCGCTCGCGATGGAAGGCTACTTCGCGGTGCGCACCGACCCCGCCGAAGACTTCACGGCCCTGCTCGAACGCACCTGGCGGGCCGCGATGACGACCTACCGCAGCGCCTACTACGACAAGCGGACGCTGACCGCGGACCTCGCCGAGTTCGCCGACCACCCGGGCGTCGCCTTCGAACGCTCCTGCTGGTACAACGACCAGCGCACCTCCACCCCCGCCGACCCGGCCGCGGGCACCGGCACCGCTCCCCGCCCCTCCACCCTGCACTGGGAGGACGCCACCGACCACGGCGGCGGCGTCGCCTACGCGCTGCACGCTGCCGACGTCCCCGGCGGCGCGATCGAGGTCGCGATGACCGCCGACCGGCGTCTGCTCGCCGCTGCCGACATCGAACAGATCCTGCACGGCGTCGAACGCACCGTCCTGGCCGCAGCCGCAGCCGCAGCCGGGGCTTGAGCCCCGATCCACCGACCCTCGACCCTGATTCGAGAGTGATCAGATCCGGGGTCCGGCCGGGAAGGTCGCTCGGCTGTCGGTCACACGGGGGGCACGCCGTAGCCGGGAAAACAGAAAGACCCCAGTTCAACTGGGGTCTTAGCTGGTGTCCGAGGGGGGACTTGAACTCTCGCCTCGGGCACCGGCATTTGTTAGTTCTGACCTGCGGAAACGTCGGGCTGGGGCCCCGGAGTTGATGGGGCGTCTTATCGGTGCATCCTGACCGTTTCTGACCATTCCGGACCGCTGTGGGTCATGGGTGGGTCACGTGACCATCCGTTGCATGGGGCTGTCGGAGCAAGATCTTTATGCCAACACGGGAATATCGCAGAGTCGGCATAGACAGCCGTGGGGGAGGCTCCCTACCTTCGTACCTGCACGGCCCAACCAGGGCCGATCATCAGGGGGTTGACATGGCTGACAAGCCTGGGCTGACGCGACTGACCAACACGGGGAACGGCAACGGGTCGGGGGAGTGTGGTGCCGACGACTGCCCCAATGTCTACGCGACGGACCGGAACTCGTTCGTGGTGCAGGGGGACCTCTTCAACGGCTTCACCCCGCCGGAGGGCGAGGGCCTGGTCGAGATCCCGGAACACATCTTGAGGGAGGCGTTCAGTGCTCTTGGATGGAAGTAGCTGGCGGGAGTACTTCGACGCCATGGAACGGAGCGCGTGGCGTCTGGAGACGCGCCCCGTTTACACGATGCCGCAGGAGGCGGAAGCCATCCGAAGGTTCCAGGAGGGGCGGCCCGTCACGGCTGCCGATACCGCCGCGTGGACGGAACGGCTCCAGGGCTACCGCAGTACCGGGCGGACCGTCGGGCGCGTGCATGTGGTGACACGCCCGCTGACGGACTATCTCCGGTTCGAATTCGCCCACTACTGGCACAACGTCGGAGCGGGCGAGGACGTCAGGATCCTCGACCTGACCGACAGGGAGAATCCAGGTCTTCCGGATCAAGACTTCTGGCTGTTCGACGATTCCCGCGTGGTGCTCATGAACTATCGCCCCGATGGGACACAGATCAGCCGTGAGGTGTTCGAGGGCGACCACCGGACTTATGTTGATTGGAAGAGGCTGGCCATTGCCGAGTCAGTCCCTTTCGCAGAGTACATGAAGAGTGCGATTGAGTGACAATAGATCCTGAGCAGCTTGGACGGTCGAAGTCCGACCTGGCCAAGGAATTGCGAGAACTACGCGAGCGAGCCGGCCTCACTGGGGTCCGGCTCGCTGGGCTTTGTTCGATGTCTCAAGGCACGATCAGTAAAATTGAGACCGGCAAGAAGATTCCGACGCTCACCGAGGTCGAGCTCATCCTGCGGGCTGTGAATGCGCCGGAAGACGTTATTGCCGAAATATCGGCCCTGGCGCGAAGTGCAAATACGCAGTGGCAGGACGTCAGGGCGTCGTGGCGGCTGGGACTGGAGAAGCGGCAGTCTGAGCTTGCAGCACTGGAGTCAGGTGCCCGTGAGCTGCGATTCTTCCTGCCGGCCATGCTTACGGGCCTGCTGGCCACGCCGGAATATGTCAGGGCGAGCTTGGATTACTCGCCGGGTGATATTTCCAAGACAGTGGCGCGGAAGCTGGAAAGGCAGACAGTTCTCTACGACGCTTCGAAAACTTTCACCTTCATGCTCACCGAGCAGGCTGTGAAGTGGGCCGTAGTTGGCCCAATGGCCATGTCGGTTCAGATCGAGCGACTCGCGGCACTCTCTCATCTTCCGAACATTCGAATCGGTGTGATCCCGTTCGGATCTCTACTCAGTCGTGGTCCTATGAATACCTTTACCGTCTACGATGATCGGCTGGTAACGGTTGAGACGTTCACTGGACGGATGGTCTTTCAGGACCCCCGGGACGTAGCCGAGCACCTCGAAGTATTTTCGACATATGAGGGTGCAGCAGTCTTCGACGAGAAGGCTCGGACGCAGCTCTACGAATGGTCGGAGATGTATCGCAGAGATATTTAGTCGACTACCAGAATAATTGTGATTTCGACTCGCTGGCAGCTCTAATCTGGTTTCTCACTCAACGGATACTGAGCGATGGGGAGCCAGGGATGTTCGTAGCAGTGGAAAGCCAACCGGACCTCGCGAAGTCGCGCACCGTGATGCGGTACGAGGTGGTGGAGGTGGACGGCTCGTTCGTCCTCAGGGACCTTCTGCTGGACGGGTACTGCGCCGTGCCGGACGAGTCGGGCCGCTTGGCGCTGCTGCGGTTCGTGACCGCCTACGACGCGCGCCTGTGGCTGATGCGGGCGGACACGCGTCGGGCGTACGCGGCGAGCGTGACCAGGACCAGGGCAGAGGCCGGCGAGAAGCCGCGGGCCGAGGATGTGCCGTTGCTGGCCTTCGACCTGTACTTGCCCCGGGGCGACCGTGGGTGAGGGCGTGGTGCCAGATGACCCGCGTTCGGATGAGGAGTTGCGGGCGGCGCGGACGCGGGCGGGTGAACTCGCCGGGGAGCTCGGTGTGTTGCTGGGCGCTCGGCCGTCGGTGACGTGGACCGCTGGTGGCGCGGTGCGGGTGGCGGTGCGGGTCCGTGGGCTGGACGGCGGGGAGTTGGCGACGGCGGTGCTCGGGGTGCTGGCTCAAGCCGACCGGTTCGGGCACTGGAGGACGGCGGAGCGGGAGTACGTGTGGCTGGAGGTGGGCGGGGAGCCCGTGACTGACGAGGAGTGGCGATGAATGCCCTGGTCGAGTACTACCCCAACGGCGTGTGCGGACTGCACTGGGAGGCGAGCGCGGTGGACGAGCGGGACGAGGTGCGCGGTGTCGTGCTGGCGGAGGCCGACGACGGGTGGGTGGCGCTCGGACACATCGAGGAGCGGCGGTCGGTGCTGTTCCTGCGCCCGGCCGAACTCGTCCGGCTGCGCGATGCCCTGGTGGGCGGGGAGTTCGACCACCTGATGTCCGGGGGCCGGGTGGGCCTGCGCCGACCGACTGTGGAGCGGGGGTTCGAGTCGCCGTCGAAGCGTGCCTGGGGGCGCTGGTACCGCCGACTGTGGCGCGCTGGCACTGGCCGGGTCCGGCGCTTCGCCGCCGACGGGCGGTAGGTTCCCGGCCACCGCGCACGCGGGGCGAACGAAAGAACGCCCCGGCCTGACGGTCGGGGCGTTTCCCTGTTTCCGGGTCAGATCAGCGCGCGGAAGGGGTTGGTGGACGGTCCCGTCCCGGGGAGGGGAGCGGGTGTGGCCGGTGCGGTTCGAGCGGGCCGGTAGGCGTCGATGCGGACGACTGTGGCGGGGGTGTCGTCACGGCGGGTTTCCGGCCGGCCGAGCGGAGAGTGACCGGGTTCGTCGTCGGTGAGGGTGTAGACGGTGGCGGGTCGGCCGAGGCCGGAGCGGTCGAGGGTGACCCTGATCCCGGGCAGTGCCTTGACCTGTTCGGCGGAGGCCCCGACGAAGGGCAGCAGGTCGGAGGATCGTGCCCGGCCGCCGTGCATCTCGATCCGGGCCCGGACCTTCTCCGCCAGCGTGGGTACCCGGCGGGCGGGCTTGGCGGCCTCTGCCCCTCCGGTGATGCCGACTGCGCATCGGACGCTGTGGCGCACGAGGGAGAACGCGGCGGACAGTCGGGCGCGAGTGATCGTCTCGGACTGTTCGGAGGCTGCCAGGCAGGCCGCTACCCGGATCGTTTGTTCGGCGGTGCGCTCGACGTAGACGGCCTGGGTCTCGGGCAGGGTCTCGGAGATGATGCGGGCGTAGCGGCGGATGGTGTGCCAGAGCTGACGGGCGTCGTCGGCGAGGCTGATCGCCCTGTTGCGGGCGGTGGCCCAGGCGTAGGCGTCGGCCAGGTCCCAGCCGTCCACCTCGGGCAGGGTGGTGTTGTCGTCGTCCAGCATCGGGACCGACCGCAGGCTGAAGGGCATGATGCGGTTGTAGGACCCTCCGGCGGCCTCCGTGTCGCCGACGTACTTGGTCCAGTCGGAGGGGGTGATGTGGGTGTGCAGTACCAGGGCGGGGTCCTCGACGGCCTGTGCGCCTTCCTTGGTGGTGTTGCGGATCGGGGCACCGTCCCAGGCGCTCCGCAGCTTGGCTGTGAACGACGGGTCGCGCTTCACCCGGCGCAGCACTTCGGACCACTCCTCTTCGATGACCAGGGCCCGGACGTCCCGTCCGGCCTCCGTCTCCTCGGTGGCCTCGGCCTGCTCGGCGAGGTAGTTGACCAGGGACGCGCCGGAGGTGATGCCGGAGGTGGTGTTCACTTCGAGGAACCGGCCGATGGCCGGGCGCACGATGTGCTGGGCGGCCCGTAGCGCGGTGCCCTTGCCCTTGCCGGTCCCGCCGACCAGGGCCGACCACACCAGGGCGGGGCGGGAGTTGCCCCGGCTGGACACGGTGACCTTCTGGCCGATGGCCGCCGACCACATGCTGAGCGCCGCCACGTAGACGCCGATCGGATCGCACTCCACGTACGGGCTGACCTCCTGCACGGCCTGTCCGATGGGGCCGTACAACGTGATCTCGTTCAACTGCCTGTCTCCTGGGTTTGGTTGACACAGGGGGCCGCCCTGATCGCGGCCACCCTGGTTACGTGCGAGGTCTTGAGCGGCTTTCAGGCGGCCTGCTGGTCGTTCCTGGTCGCCACGCGGTAGGCGTGCCGGACCGACCCGGAGATGGGGCCTTTGGCGCTCACGGCGAGGCCCTGAGCAGTCGCCCACTCCCGGATGGCCTGGGCCTCGGACTTGAGCGTGGAACGCTCCGACCGGACAGCTTGAGCGTCCTTGCGAACCGGCCGGGGAAGCGGGTCACCACCCTTGAACTCCCCGGAGCACACGGCGTCACGGAACGCCCCCGGCCGGGTCGCGTCGAAGCACGGGATGCCGAACTCAACAGCGTCTCGCATCTTCTTCGTTGCCCGTTCCGCACCCTCACCGCAGATGATCAGGACCGTGCTGGCGTCGGCCCGGCCCACCACTTCGTAGCCCAGGTTGCGGACGGCCTCCCTTGCGTCGTCCCACTCGTAGCCCGGGATCTCCCCGGACACCAGCACCGTCGGACGGACCTCCGGCTCAGCCTCGGCCATGTCCTCTTCGGTGTCGTCCTGGCGGTCCTCTTGCTCGGCCTCCGGTGTGGTCGTCTCGGCAGCAACCGGCGCGGCACTGGCGGGCTCAGCCGGAGAGCCCAGGGCATCCCGCAGGTACCGGGAGAACACGATGGAGTGTTCGAGGCAGAGGTCCCATGCGTGCCCCGCGAGCGTCAGGCAGTCCTTTGCCTCAACCTCGCTGCCGTCGCGAGCAATGTGGGCATCACAGAAGACACGCTCAACAGGCACCATCACAGTCGTGCGCATGGGTTTCTTTGTTCCTTTGCGGAGTGAGTTCCAGTGTTTCAGCCGGAGCCTTGCTACTTACGGCTGCGATTCGCGCCCACCGGCCCGACCGGCGAACACCACGATTCTCCCACTCGAAACACTGGACAGATCCACGAATGTCATCACGACTGCATTTCTTCTAAGTAACTACATGATAAATCACATGGGGGTAATGCTTGATTTGAAAGAGAGAGGACCCACCGGGGGTGCCTTCATCGCACCGTGTACGGGTTTCAAATTTCACAACCTCATGACGTGCAGGACTCCCCTTCTCCTACTTGCCGGCCGATTGGAACCTGTCGCGTCTGAGACTGCCAGGATGCAAAAAAATATAAGGGCCCCGCCGCATGGCGGGGCCCTTATTCGTTCCTATTGTCAGGCGGGCCACTCGACGGCGGCCTTGACGATCCCCTTGCTGGGAACGGTCTCGTCGTACGTACGGTCAGCCAGAGGAGTGTCCAGTCCGGGGTAGCGGACGACCTTGCCGCCGTACAGGTGGAGAGTGTCCACGAAGTTGGCCCGGTACTTCTCGCTCAGGCCCTCGCGGAATCCGTTGAACTGCGAAGCGAAGGTGGCGAATTCGGAGTGACCGGCCACGATGTCCGATCCCTCGGGCATGGCCGTGGTGGACAGCACCGTGAATCCCGCCAGGCGCGCCACGACGCCATTGGCGGTCACCCCGGCCTCGCCGTAGGCCCCGGCGTTCGCAATCGCCGGATGCTCGACCAGGTGCCGCTTCACACGGGGTGAGACGACCACGTAGCGGCCGTCGGGAATGTCGTGGGAGTCCAGGGCCAGCATCATGTCCAGAACGGCGCTGTAGAGCGCCTGAGGGGCGTTCCCGGCAGTGACCTTGACGCTGGGCATGGGAGTTGCCGCGGAGGCGATCACACGGCCCATAAAGGTGTCGGCCTCCCGGGCCAGGGCGCGCACCATCTGCTGGTTGATCGGCGACTCCATGGCTCCGGCCGCCTGCACGCGTTCGATGTCCTCGACCAGGAGTTGGAGGTACTTCGCTTCGGTGATGGCGAGCTTCTGCTCGACCATCTCCGGCCTCTGGGCGGTCATGCCTTCCGGCAGCGTGTAGTCGCCCACGGTCGGGGTCGAAAGGCTGTTGATGTGGACGGTGTCGCCCTGCTTCCGGATCTCACCCTCGTACTTCCGGTTGGTGCAGATCTTGGAAGCCCACACGAGCAGTGGATCGAATTTGGTCAGAAGCGCACCGTCCCATATCTCCGGGACAAAGCTGCTGCTGCCAGGGTTCTGGTAAGAGAAAGAGGAATAAGCCATAAATTAATCTCCTGGGTAGGTGGTTATCGCATGCGTGCGTCGAGAGGAGCCGGAGGCGCGAAGCCCAAAGAGGGACCCTGGCGGCCAAGGCCAAGCCCTTGGGCATACTCCGGATTCTTTGTCGACTGGAACGGAGTGAGCGCCAGTGTAATGATTTCGGCAGATGGATTGCTGTCCTCCCCGACCATCTTGGAATAGTCGAGAAGGTCAAGGAACTCTTCGGGAAGATTAATCCCATCTTCGGCGGCCTGGGCCTTCAGTTTTGCCCGGGCAAGTATCGGGGCAAACTCGCGTTGCGCTTCCTGTCGGGCATCCTCGCGTGCCTTGGCAATGGAATTTGTGAGATCGGTCATGATGGGGATTCCTTCAGCGCCTACGGGCGTCGAGAGAGAAAGATGAGGCAGTCGGGGTGCCACCACGATGGTGACCGGCACCCACGAGCGGAGCGAAGACCGGCTCCGTACGGACGGCGGACAGCAGAACGTCAATGGCCTCCTGGGAGGGCTGGCCGCCCTCCCCGAGGAGCTTCGACGAGTCGATGAGGTCCATCAGGTCGGCCGGAATCTCTATACCCGCCTGGGCCGCCTGAAGCCTCACCTCGGCCTGGACAAGCCGGATGGCGAACTCGCGGTGGACTTCCTCTCGAATGGCCTGAGTCAGATCGGCCTGGCTGGTCTCCGGCTCGGCCGACACGTCGGTCGGGGCCTCGCTGGAAGGGGTTTCAATGTCGCTCAAGGCGACACCTCCTATGTAACTAAAAATCAAAAGTGAATCAGTAGACCGCCTTCAAGAGGCGGCTATCACTCACAAGAGGACAACGTAAGAGAAGACACTGCCCCCCTTACCCCCCCGTGGTTCGAGTGGGTAAGGGAAGGCTGTATCTCTGTGGCTCACAGGGAGGTATCCGCAGAGTCCCATTCAGCTTGGATGCTTGGACTTGGCAACTGCCCGGCTCACTTCCGCGTCAGTGACCCGCCGCCCAGCGGGTGTGACTCCGAAGGGCGCTCAGGAGTGAGTAGCTGTGCCCTTCACTGGTTCCGGGTTAATGCGACACGTCAGACCCTGGGGAGATTCTGGATCGCCCACAGTTCGCGGTAGCCGTCCAGGTCCTGGCCATGGTTGCCGGGAAAGTCGTAGGTCAGGTTTCGGTGTCGCCCGATGCGGATTCCCTTTCGCTCCAGGGCCTTCACGCGGGCCCTGCGCGACTTCCTGTGGCTGGTGCAGTACTGCTGAGGCCGTCCGTTCCTGCGGGCGGCTCCTGGGCCGTGAAGGGACTTCTGGCAGCCGTGCCAGCGGCAGTGCTCCACCGGTGTGGGCCGACGTTCGATCAGGTAGCCGAGGCCGGAGGACGTGTCCCCGGCCGGCAGGCCGAGCAGTCCCAGGTGGTGATCCGGGCCGCTCGTCCCGGGGGCCTCCCGCATCAGTGCGTCGAACTCCGCCAAGGGGTCAATGTCGGGGCAGAGAACGTCAGTTGCGAAGTCGTGTTCACAGACTGGCCACCGGCTCGGGTAGGAGTCGGTGGCGGGTTCTTCCGCCATGGTCAGGTAGCGGTCCGCTTCTTGTTCCAGCTGCCGGTGCTCAGCTTCCAAAGGAATCAGACGATCGGTGAAACACGGCTTGTCTCTCATCGGGTGATGGCTCCGGGGGACGAGAAGGCCCCCGGTGTTGGCCGGGGGCCTGACTGCAAGGGGAAGAGGGCTCAGGGGTTCTGCTGGTCCACCCAGGCTTCGAGGTCCTTCGGCCGGCACCTGAGTGCCTGCCCGACCCTCCGGAACGGGATGCCCGCCTCCCTCCAGTTGGCATAGACCCAACTCTTCGGTCGGCTCAGGTGGTTGGCTACCTCGTCCACGGTCATGAGGCTGTTGCCCAAGTGCACTCCTTGCTGCGTTCGGGTCGGGGGACTGTCCGTCGGCCGGTGTTCGGCCTGCCCAAACCACATCACCTCCGAACAAGTGGCAGCAAGTTCATTTTTGGTGACGTGCGTCACTGATCCGAACCTGGCGCAGGATGTTCGGCATGATCTATGGTCGTGCCATGACCTCACGAACAAACGAACCCGACCTTCCGCCCGGATGGGACCGCGAGGGCGATGACCTGGTGTGGCGCGGCGTCTACGGGCCCTGGGGAGTCGCAGCCCACTGTCCCTCCGGTGCGCCCTTCACCGGCCCGTCGAAGCTGACCGTCTGGCTGGCCGTCGGCGGCAGCAGTGAAGAGATCGACCAGGGCATGGCCGAGGCGCTGGCCACGGACGGCATCCCGGCGAGCCTGTTGCGGCAGATCCCCTTCGCCGAGATCAAGGCCCAGGCTCGTGCAGCGCTGGCGTGGAAGACCGGCCGTGCCGCCGACCGGCCGTGGCCGGTCCCCGAGCGCTGCCGCACCGACCAGGACTACGCGCTTTTGGTGGCGGAACTCGTCCGCATGAGGGCCACGGGCACCACCGCGCCCCAGGGGGAGTTGGCGGCCCGCCTGGGCATCGGTAAAGCCACCATGTCCGAGCGTGTCAGGCGCGCCAGGGAGCTGGGCCTGTGGGATGGCAAGCAACTGACCGACAGGGCAACCGAGTTGCTCCACGAATGGCAGAGCGAAGACGAGGAGCAGTAGCAACAGTGGCAAAGCGCGGTAACGGCCTCGGCGGGACCCCTGTGGAGATCCCCCGGCGAGGCCGACCGAACACCTGGGGCGTGAGGACGCCCCGGCACATCAACCCGACCACGGGGGAGGAGCACCGGTACTGGATCGGCCGCGACTACCCGACCAAGACGGCAGCGGAGAAGGCGCTGCGGCAGTGGCACATCGACTACGAGGCGGGGGAGATCTATCCGCCCGAAGCGCCGGCCGAGCCGGAACAGCCGAGCGTGCCACTTCTGGGCGAGCACCTGGACAAGTGGCTGGCCCACTGTCGGAAGGAGGGGACGACGGTGGCCGGGTACGAGACGAAGATCCGGTTGCACATCAAGCCGCACATAGGTGACGTGGCGCTGGATCAGGTCACGGACGATCTCCTGGACGAGCTGTACCGGATGCTGGAGACCGAGCCGTGTCCCACGAACAGGGGAAAGCCGCTCGGGGCGAAGTCAGTGCGGCACGTGCACAACATCCTCTCCGGAGCCCTGGGTGCGGCGGTGCCGAAGCACATCCCGGCGAACCCGGCGGCGACGGCGAACCCTCCGACGCAGCGACAGATCAAGGCCCAGGAGCAGCGCTACCCGACGCTGGACGACGCGCAGACGGCTCGGTTCCTTGGGCACATCTGGGAACCGTGTGGGAACAGGAAGTGCGGCCCGCTGCACCACTGTCTTCGGGACGCTCCGTTGTGGACCGTGATCGCCGCGACCGGGGTCCGGCGCAGCGAGGCGCTGGGGATGAAGTGGTCCCTGGTGAAGTGGGACGAATGTGCGATCGAACTGGGCTGGGTGGTGGTGGAGGAGGGCAGCAGCTTCCGCCTGCGCAGGCTCACCAAGGACGGCGACCACAACGCCGTCATCTACGTGGACCAGGCCGTCATGAACGTCCTCAAGCGCCAGAAGGAACACCAGGACGAGGAACGCGCCAGACTCGGGCCCGGCTGGATCGATCATGATCTGGTCTTCGCCAGGGACGGCTTCAAGCTCCAGAAGAACCGTACGGCCGGAGGGCCTCAAGATCCGGAGAAGGTGTCCGCCCGCTGGCGGACGGTTCGGACAAGGCTGGACCTGCCGGATGACTTCCGGATCCACGACTGGCGTCACAGCAAGGTGACCAATGATCTGGAGGCTGGGGAGAACCCGGTGGAGGTGTCCGCCAACGTGAGGCACCACTCGCCCGGCTACACGATGAGCAGGTACGGGCACAGTCGTAAGGACGGGGCCCGGAGTCTGGCGGCGAACACGTCGAGTCGAATGGGTCTCGCGGCTCTGGTCTAGAGCAAGATCATTTCTGTGGGTCACGCGGTGGGTCATGCAACCCCTGCACGGAGCCCGAAAAACAGAAAAACCCCAGTTCAACTGGGGTATCTGCTGGTGTCCGAGGGGGGACTTGAACCCCCACGCCCGATAAAGGGCACTAGCACCTCAAGCTAGCGCGTCTGCCATTCCGCCACCCGGACCGGGTGTCGTCCTCGCGGTGCGTTCCCCGCGCTGACATGGACAACAGTAGCAAAGATCGTCCGGCAGGCCCAAAACCGGGGGGCGCGAGGAGGGCGGGGCTTCGAAAGCGGGGGAGCGGGGGCGTCCGTGAGGAGTGTCGTGGGGATATGCCCTTGGGGCCGGACGGGTGCTGCGGGAGGATGGCGGGGACGGTGCCCGCGGTCCCCGGCCGGGGTCGGGGCGGCGCGGGCCGCAGCCGCGCCGGGGGCGGGCAGACAACTGAGGTGGGAGTGGTGAGCGTGGGCAGCGAGCGCGTGGTGACGGCGGAGACCGAGGTGGCGGAGATCTGCCGTGACCTGATCCGGATCGACACCAGCAACTACGGCGACGGGTCCGGCCCGGGCGAGCGGAAGGCCGCCGAGTACGTGGCCGAGCAGCTCGCCGAGTTCGGCCTGGAGCCGCAGATCTTCGAGTCGGCCAAGGGCCGGGCGTCCACGGTGGTCCGGATCGAGGGCGAGGACCGGTCGCGGCCGGGCCTGCTGATCCACGGGCACACCGACGTGGTGCCGGCCAACGCCGACGACTGGACGGTGCACCCCTTCTCCGGCGAGATCACCGACGGC
The DNA here is from genome assembly GCF_000269985.1 of Kitasatospora setae KM-6054. Lineage (NCBI taxonomy): Bacteria > Bacillati > Actinomycetota > Actinomycetes > Kitasatosporales > Streptomycetaceae > Kitasatospora > Kitasatospora setae. The sequence goes on from NC_016109.1 coordinate 7,461,769, forward strand.
TGCGTGTGGGGCCGCGGCGCCGTCGACATGAAGGACATGGACGCGATGACCCTCGCGGTGGTCCGCGACCGGCTGCGCACCGGCCGCAAGCCCCCGCGCGACCTGGTGCTGGCCTTCCTCGCGGACGAGGAGGCCGGCGGCACGTACGGCGCCCGGTTCCTGGTGGACCGGCACCCCGAGCTGTTCGAGGGCGTCACCGAGGCGATCGGCGAGGTCGGCGGCTTCTCCTTCACCGTCAACGACCAGGCCCGGCTGTACCTGGTGGAGACGGCGGAGAAGGGCATGCACTGGATGCGCCTGACCGTCGAGGGCCGGGCCGGGCACGGCTCGATGGAGAACGACGACAACGCCATCACCGAGCTGTGCGAGGCGGTCGCCCGGCTCGGCCGGCACCAGTTCCCGCTGCGGATCACCAAGACCGTCCGGGCCTTCCTGGACGAGCTCTCGGACGCCCTCGGCGTGCGCCTCGACCCGGAGGACATGGACGAGACGCTGCGGGTGCTCGGCGGCATCGCCAAGATGATCGGCACCACCCTGCGCAACACCGCCCAGCCGACCATGCTCGGCGCCGGCTACAAGGTCAACGTGATCCCCGGCCAGGCCACCGCGCACGTCGACGGCCGCTTCCTGCCCGGCTACGAGGAGGAGTTCCTGGCCGAGCTGGACAGCGTCCTCGGCCCGCGCGTCAAGCGCGAGAGCCTGCACCACGACAAGGCGATCGAGACCAGCTTCGACGGCGCCCTGGTCGAGGCCATGCAGACCGCGCTGCGCGCCGAGGACCCGATCGCCCGGGCCGTCCCCTACTGCCTCTCCGGCGGCACCGACGCCAAGTCCTTCCAGGACCTGGGCATCCGCTGCTTCGGCTTCGCGCCGCTGCAGCTCCCGCCGGACCTGGACTTCGCCGGGATGTTCCACGGCGTGGACGAGCGGGTGCCGGTGGACGGCCTGAAGTTCGGCGTGCGGGTGCTGGACCGGTTCATCGACCTGGCCTGAGCGCCGGTGAGGGCCCGCGCCCGGGTCCTCACCGGACTCGGGGAAGTGCGACTAGTCGGTCCAGCATCAGAGCTTTCGAGCATCCGAAATGGCGATCACCTGTTCGCTTGATCACTTCAACGGGTGAATGCGGTTCCGGTCCCGTTTCCCGGTCGCGGCGGCTTCGTTCTTCCGTGTGCAGCCCGGGGGAACGGGCTGGAAACGACCAGGAGGAACAGTTCATGAAGGCCAAGAAGATCGCTGCCGTCGTCGCCGCCACCGGTGGCCTGGTGCTCGCGGGCGCCGGCGTCGCCTCGGCGCACGGCGGCGCGTACGCGGACGGTTCCGCGGTCGGCTCCCCGGGCGTGCTCTCCGGCAACCTGATCCAGGTCCCGGTGCACGTCCCGGTGAACGTCTGCGGCAACACGATCAGCGTGATCGGCCTGCTCAACCCCGCGTTCGGCAACGCCTGCCAGAACGTCTGAGCCGGCCCCGTCGACGACCGACGGGCCGCTTGACCCCGAGTTCCCGCCCCCGTGCGACCCCTGCGTCGAACGGGGGCGGACGCATGTCCGGGCGCCTGTCCGGACACCCGCCCGGGTCTCGCGCCCCGGGCGGGTGAACGCCGCGGTTCCCGGGCGGCGGCGCGACTCACCCGATCGGATGAACTGACTGCAGACGGCCCAACCTTCACCGTTAAGGGTCGTTGAAGTAGTGCTGCCGCCGTTTCGGCGGGGAATTCCGACTATCCGATCGATGTGTCGGAAGAACAGTCCAGATCACCGAGTGAGAAATCAAGGGGAGTCAATGCGACAGGGCGCCAGGAAAGGCCTCCTCACGGCCATGGCCACCGGCAGCGTGCTGGCCTCGACCGCGGGCTACGCCCACGCGACCGCCGACGCGCACGGCGTGGCGGCCAACTCGCCCGGCGTGGCCTCCGGGAACGCGGTGCAGGTGCCCGTGGAGCTCCCCGTGAACGCCTGCGGCAACACGATCGACGTGATCGGTCTGCTCAACCCGGCGTACGGCAACGACTGCTCCAACGTCAGCACCCCCCGGCACGCCACCACCCCCGGCTCCCACCCCGGCACCGGCACCCACACCGGCGGCGACCGCAGCGGCGGCGGCCAGGGCGGCGGCACCTGGTCGGGCTCCGCCGCGAGCGGGACGGCGGCCGGCTCGCCCGGCGTCGCCTCGGGCAACAACGTCCAGGTGCCGATCACCGCGCCGGTCGACGCCTGCGGCAACTCGGTCAACGTGGTCGGCCTCGGCAACCCGGCCTTCGGCAACGACTGCTCGAACACCGCCACCGAGCACCACCACCCGACCACCCCGCCGCCGGCCACCCCGCCGACCGGCCAGCACCCCGGCGACGACTGCCCGCCCGGGCAGACCGGCGGCGACCACGGCACCACCACGCCCGGCACGCCCGGCAACGACCGCACCGGCGGCCCCAACGGCGACCAGCCCGCCACTCCGGCGACCCCGGCCGCCCCCGTGGTCAAGGTCGACACCCCGGCCGCCCCCGCCGGCCAGGGCACCCAGGTCCAGGCCCGGGCCGCCGCCCCCGCGGCGCAGACCCAGCAGGCCCAGCTGGCCTCGACCGGCGCGTCCGGCCTGGAGGTGATCGCCCCGGCCGGCTTCGCGCTGCTGCTCGGCGGCGGCGTCCTCTACCGCCGCTCGCGGGCCCTCGCCCGCCGCTGACCCCGGCCTCGGCCCCGGCCCTGATCCCGGCCCCGTACGCCCGCGCCCGGGCGCGGGTGCGTGGCGGTGGTGGCGGTGACGGGCGCCGACGCGCTACCAGGTGGAACGGACCTGCCGGATGATCCGCCGCTTCAGCCGGACCGTGCGGCTGCCGTCCGGGAACAGCCGGAGCCGGTCCAGCTCCCAGTTCCCGTACTCGGCGTGCTCGGTGAGGAGCTGGCGCGCGGCGTTCCGGGTGGTGCCGCGGGGCAGTCGAAGCGACTGGTACTCGTACTCCGGGAGCCGGACCGTTTTGGTAGGGATCAAGGCGTCTCCTCCGCTGCTGTGCTGCCTGCAAGCCTACGGCGCGTCGCCGACGGGCCGCCGGTTCGGGTACGCCCCGCCCGCGCGGACGGTCCGAGCCTCGCCCCGGTGGGAGCTGATCGTCAATCAGTTTTCCCGCACCCGGAGGAGTACCCGCCCCGGGCCGCCCCGATGCGCGCCCCCGACGAACGCCGGTGCCCGCCCGGCGCGGACCCGCTGCGGACCCGCTGCGGACCCGTCGCGGACCCGGCGCCGGGGCCCCGGACCGTCCCGCGCCGGAAGCGGAATCCGGCCGACCGGCCGGAACCGCCCCGGAGCGGGGCGGGAAACGCCGCGCCGGGCCGGTCACAGAAGCACGCGGAACGGACATCAGGGGTGAACTTGCCCGGTTTTAGCGGCTGTAGGTGACAACCGCTGTGCGTGTCGTCGCCGGGTGGGGATAGCGTCTGCACCATGTCTGATGCCGCGCAGCTGACCATCACCGAGGTACGGGCCGCCGCAGAGGCGGTCAAGGCCGCCATCGACCGCCACCTGCAGGCCGTCTCCAGCTCCACCGAGCCCGGCGATCCGGTCGTCGTCCACGCCTACGAGGAGCTCGCGGCGGCGGCCATCGCCTACGACCAGATCCTGTACGAGGTCTACGACGAGGTCACTCCCTTCGAGATCCCCGGCGACGACGCCGGGTCCGGCTACCAGGGCCCCGAGCACCCCGAGGCGATCAGCGTGCTGATCCGCCGCGACTACCTGATCGCCGACCCGAAGCGGCTGCGCGCCCAGGCCGAGCGGGTCGACGAGTCGCTCGCGCCCGCCGAGGGCGCCGAGGGCGAGGTGACGGCCGCGATCGGCGTGCTGTTCGGCGAGTACGAGCCGGACGAGATCGCCGCCCGCGCCGAGGAGTTCGGCCTGGAGGAGGGCGACTCCACGCTCTGGGTCTCGGCCGCCGAACCGTCCGACCCCGGCGAGTGGCTGCCCGAGCCGTTCGACGGCGCCGACCCGGAGCTGCTGATCTGCCGCTTCGACGTCAGCGAGGTCTACGACGACGAGCTCGACGAGCTCTGAGCCGCGGACCGGGCGACGGACCGGAGGGACGGTCGGACGGAGCCCGTCCGACCGGTGCACGCTGACGCGACCGGGACCGGATCGAGCCGCAGCCCCGCGGCCCGGTCCGGCCCCTGCGCGTCCGGGGGCCGACGAACGGCCACGGAGAGGGAGACGGAGGCGGTGGGACGGGTGCGGTTCCGACTTCTCGGGGCACTGGAGGCCAGTCGGGACGGCGCGCCCTTCGACGTGCCCCGCCCACGGCTGCGGGCGGCGCTCGCCTTCCTGCTGCTGAACGCCGACCGGCCGGTCACCGCCGAACGCCTGGTCGACGCCCTCTGGGGCGAGAGCCCGCCGCGCACCGCCCGCAACCAGGTGCACACCGTGGTCTCCGGCCTCCGGCAGGCCCTGCCGCCGGAGGCCGCCGGACTGCTCCGCTCCGACCCGGCCGGCTACCGGCTCGCCGTCGACCCGGACAGCGTCGACGTCGAACGGTTCGCCCGCGCCGTCACCGCCGCCCGGGCCGCGGCCGCCGACCGCCGCCCCGCCGAGGCCGCCGGACTGCTGCGCGGCGCCCTCGACCTGTGGCGCGGCGAGGCCCTGGCCGGCATCGACGCCCCGTTCGCCGGACCGGTCCGCACCCGGCTCGCCGAGGAGCGGTTCGCCGCCCTCGAACTGCTCGCCGACACCGAACTCGACGCCGGCCGCCACCACGGCCTCGTCCCGGAACTGACCGCCCTGCTGCGCGAGTTCCCCGACCGCGAGGGCATCGCCGCCCGGCTGGCCACCGCCCTGCACCGCAGCGGCCGCCCGGCCGACGCGCTCACCGTGCTGCGCGAGACCCGGGCGCTGCTGGCCGCCGAGTACGGCCTCGACCCGGGCCGCGCCCTCCAGGAGGCCGAGGCCGCCGTCCTGCGCGGCGACCCGCCCGTCCGGGCAGCCGCGACGCTCCCGACGCCCGCGCCCGCGACGCCCGCGCCCGCAGAGTCGGCCGCCCCCGAAGCCGAGTCCGTCGAGCCCGCAGCACCGGCCGTACCCGCAGCGCCCGCCGTACCCGCAGCGCCGCCCGCCCCCGAGCCGCCCGCCCGGCTCCGCCCGGCCCAGCTCCCGCAGGTCTCGCACGGCTTCGTCGGCCGCCGGGCGGAGCTGGACCGGCTGACCTGCCTGGCCGCCGCCCCGACGCCGTCCGCCCGGAACACTCCCGACACCCCCGGCATCCCCGGCACCCCGGACGCCGCCGGGCCGCGGCTCGCGGTGGTGGTCGGGCCGGCCGGGGTCGGGAAGACCGCGTTCACGGTCCGCTGGGCGCACTCGGCCGCCGCCGGGTTCCCGGACGGGCAGCTCTTCGTCGACCTGCACGGCTACGACGAGAACGAGCGCGAGACGGCCCCCCGGGTGCTGGAGCGCTTCCTGCTGGCGCTCGGCGTGCCCGGGCACCGGATCCCCGAGGACCCGGTGCTGCGCGAGGACCTGTACCGCTCGACCGTCGCCGGGCGCCGCCTGCTGGTGGTGCTCGACAACGCGCAGGACTACGAGCAGGTCCGCCCGCTGCTGCCCGGCGCGCCCGGCTGCTTCACCGTGGTCACCAGCCGGGGCCGGCTCGGCCGGCTGGTGGCGCAGACCGGCGCGGTGCCGCTGCGGCTGGGCGTGCTGCCCCGGGACGAGGCGGTCGAGGTGCTGGCCCGGCTGGCCGGTCCGGAGCTCGTCCGGGCCGCGCCCGCGGCCGCCGCGGACCTGGCCGACCTGTGCGGCGGCCTGCCGCTGGCGCTGCGGATCTCGGCGGTCCGGCTGATCGAGGAGCCCGAGCTGCCGATCGGCGAGCTGGCCGGCGAACTCGCCCCCGAGCAGGACCGGTTGGCCGGCCTCGGCCTGTTCGGCGACGACCTGACCGTCTCCGGGGCGCTCTCGCACAGCTACCGCCGCCTCACCCCCGACCAGGCCCGGCTGTTCCGGCTGTTCAGCCTGCACCCCGGCGCCGTCGTCCCGTCCGGGGCCGCCGCCACCCTGCTGGAGCCCGCCGGCACCCCGCTGAGCACCGGCACGCCCGCGCCGGCCCGCCGCCTGCTGCGCTCGCTGGAGGACGTCCACCTGCTGGAGCGGCCCGCCGACGCCCCCGGCGGCTACGGCATGCACGACCTGGTCCGGCTGTACGGCCGGCAGCTCGTCGCCGCCGTCGGCACCGACTGCCGCACCGCCGAGGGGGCGGAGGCCGCCGCCGCCCTCGACCGCCTCGCCGAGTGGTACATCGCGCACGCCGACGCCGCCTACCGGCTGCTCGACCCCAAGCGGCTGCGCCCGCCCACCGAGCTGGAGCTGGACTGGCGCGGCCCCGCGCCGTTCGCCGACGCCGACCAGGCCCAGCAGTGGTTCGTCCAGGAGTCCGACAACCTGCTGGCGCTGACCCGGCTGGGCGTCGCGCACCGGCGGCACCGGCTGGTCTGGCAGCTGGCGATCCTGCACTTCACCCACCTGATGCGGTCGCACCGGCTGGGCCTGCTGGCCGAGGCGCAGCGGCTCGGCGAGGAGGCGGCGCTGGCGATCGGCCACCGCCCGGCCGCCGCCGCGCTGGCCAACAACCTGGGCATCGCCTACGCGATCCGCCGCGACCGGGCCGCCGCCGGGCACCTGGAACGGGCGATCGCCGGCTACGAGGCGCTCGGCGAGCCCGGCGGCGCCGCCCGGGCCCGGCTCAACCTGGGCAACATGCACTACGAGTTCCGCGAACTGGACCGGGCCGCGCACTACCAGGAGGGCGCGGTCACCGCGGCCCGCGCGACCGGCGACGACGCGCTGCTCTACCAGTCCCTGCAGAACCTCGCCCTGGTCCGCAACGAGCAGGGCCGGCACGCGGACGCCCGGGACCTGCTGGTCGAGGCGCTGGCCGTCAGCGAGCGCACCGGCACCGAGCTCGCCGTCGCCGACACCCGGGAGAAGCTCGCCTGGGTGCTCCAGCGTCTCGGCGAGTACCAGCGGGCGTTCGACCTCAGCGAGGGCTCGCTCGCCGTCGCCCGCCGCTTCGGCGACCTGCTGATGGTCGGCCGGGCCGTCGACCAGATGGGCATGGCCCGGATCGCCCAGGGCCGGGCCGCGGAGGCCCGGGAGCACTGGGAGGAGGCGATCCGGGTCTTCACCGGGATCGGCAGCGTCGAGGCCGAGACCGTGCGCCGGAGACTCGCCGAACACTTCTCCTGATCCGAGCGGAAGCCGGGGTTGCCGGGGCGGTCGGCCGGGCCGCTTCCGGATTACCGGAATCCTCATCGGACTCGTAAAGCGTTTCATTCCGACCGGATCACGAGAATCAGTCTAAGAAGGCCCGCTACTCGGATTCTCCTCATCCGCTACTCGCCCTCCGGGCCCTGTCCCACAAGGGTCGCGGCCCCGGCGAGCACGAATTCGGGGTGAGCGGGATCACTTCGCGAAATCCTTGCCCGCCCGGGTGGAATTTCGGCTAACGTTCGGGCAGCAACGGAGTCGCATTCCGGTGTTCCGGTCCGGGGGGAGCGGAACACGGGAACGCGGTCGCCGTTGCGGCCGTACGTCGTCGCACGGGGGAGTGCTGTCGGTCACGGCGGGGGACGGAACAGGACGGCTCGAAGTCGAGCCGCCCGGGGGGATTGCGGCGGCTCTCCTCCCACCGAACCGCGTCGAACGGCTGGTCCGGCAGCATCGTGTACGCCGTTCCGAGGGCCCGGCGGTGGGGAGCTTTCCCACCGCCGGGCCCTCGATCCTTCACGGGACGGGCCGGTCAGTGACAGGCCGACCAGTGACGGGCCCGCGACTGACGGGACCGCCGCCGACGGGCGCGCTACTGCGTGCTGAGGACCGACCGCAGCCGGGTGGTGCGGGCCGTCGCGGGCCGCTCCGCGACCGCCTGGGCGAGCGCCGGGCCGGCCGCGTGCACCACCGACAGGTGCCGCTCGGCGCGGCCGAACGCCGCGTACACCCACTGCCTGGTCAGCTGCCCGGCCGCCTCCGGGGGCAGCACCACGACCACCGCCGGCCAGCGCCGCCCGACCGCCTGGTGGGCCGTCACCGCCCAGCCGTGGCGCAGCTTCCGGGCCTGCGCGGGGGAGAGCGTGATCCGGCCGCCGTCGGCGAGCTCCACGTGCAGGCCGCTCGCGTCGCCGTCCAGCACCCGGCCGGGCAGGTTGACGCCCAGCGCGGGGGAGTGCACCACCCGGTCGCCCGGGTCGAAGCCGCCGAACCGGCCGGGGCCGGGGTTCAGCCGGGCCTTGGCGGCGGCGTTCAGCGCCCGGGTGCCGGCCGGGCCGGCGTGGCCCGGGGTCAGCAGCACGGTCTGCTCGGGCGGGACGGACAGCGCGCGCGGGATCGAGTCGGTCAGCAGCTGGACGGCCCGGTGCACGGCCTCGCCGCCGTCCTGCGCGGTGAGGATCACCACCTCCTTGTCCGGGGCGTCCACCGGCAGCAGCTCGCCGACGCCGACCCCGGAGACCAGCTCGCCGATCGGCCCGGGGTCGGGCGTCCGGGAGGCCACCGCCGGGCAGGCCCTGGCGGCCCGCAGGTCGGCGAAGAACCGGCCGGGACCGGCCGACCACAGGCCCTCCGGGTCGCCGGACAGCACCAGCCGGGCACCGTCCGGGACGGCCTCCAGCAGCGTCGCGGCGGTCTCCACGTCCAGCAGCGGGGCGTCCAGCACCACCAGCACGTCCAGTTCGAGGGTGCCGTCCACCGCGCGCGGCACGTCGGCGCCGTACAGCAGGTCGGCCAGCGTGCCGATCCGCCCGGCGGCCGGGGAGCCCGCGGGCAGCAGCGCCGCCAGCGCGTCCCGCCCCTGGCCGGTCCAGGTCGCCGCCCAGGCCCGCAGGCCGAGACCGGCGGCGGCGTGCAGCAGCGCGGCCGGCTCGGCCCGGGCCGCCTCGCCGCCGGTGTGCAGCACCAGGCCCGCCCCGGCCGCCGCCCGGACCAGCTCCTGCGCCGCGCGCGGCACGGCCGCCGCGGCCGCCGCCCAGGCGCCCGGACCGGGCGCGCCCTCCCGGTCCCCGGATCCGCCGTCCCCGGTTTCCCCGTCCCCGGATCCGCCGTCCCCGGCTTCGCCGTCGTCGCCGGGGGAGAAGGTGGAGAGCAGCCGGACCAGGCCCTCGCCCAGGCTCTCCTCCGCCAGCGCCAGCCGCTCCAGGGCCAGCATGGTGCGGACCGGCGGCTCCTCGTCCTCGTCGTGGCTGCCGGGCGGCAGCGGCAGCTCCTCCTGGAACGGCATCACCCGCCCGTCCTCCAGCACCGCCTGCAGCGCGCCCTCCGGGTCCGGCACGTGCCGGGCGCGCAGCGCGTCGGCGACCTCGCCGAGCTCCTGTGCCGAGTGCCCGTGCAGCGCGGCTTGCTCCAGCAGCCAGCCGACCAGCGCCTGGGCCCGGCGCGGGTCGTCCGGCCGGGCGGCGGGGCCGAGCAGGCCCTTGGCGAAGCCGTCCGCGTGCTCGGGACGCACCCCGGGCAGTGACAGCACCGCCCACGGGTCCTCCCCCAGCTGCTCGGCCGCGCCCTCGCCGAACACCCCGAGCGCCTCGGCCGCCAGCTCGGCGGGCGCCCCGCCCGCCGCCAGCACCTCGCCGACGGCGGCCAGCGCGGCCCGCCGCTGCGCGTCGTCCAGCGGCACCTCGGCGCGCGCGGCGGCGGCAGCCGGCCGACGGACCGGGCGCTCGACGCGCCGCTCGGACGGCTCGGCCGGCCCGGACGATGCGTCAGCAGCGGTCCCGACGGCCTCGCCGCCCTCCGAGGCGGGCTCTTCGACCGCCGCAGCCCCTTCAGCCGCATCGGACGGCTCGGACCGCTCGGACGGCTCGTCAGGGGTCGCCAGGTCGACCTCCCGTGGCGGGCGGGGCGGGGCGACGATGTCGTTCGCGTTGATCGCGCCGATCGCCTTGGCGAGCGCGGCCACCGCGGCGGCGCGCTGCTCGCCGGTGAGCGGCGGGTCAGCGGGCCGTCCGGCGCCGCCGTCCGGGGCGGCGGCCGGGCCCTGCGGGGCGGCGGGGCCCTCCGGGGTGCCCGTCGGCTCCGCCGGGCGCTCGGCGCGGCTCTCGGCCTGGCTCTCGGCCGGGTTCTCCTCGGGGGTGGTCATCGCGGGAAGGCTCCTTCGACGGGCGGGCGGTCACAGCTCCGTCCAGCCCTGGTCCGGGTAGCGGTGCACCGGGGCCGACACGTCGTCCAGTGCAGCGCGGATCTCACCCGGAAGCGTAAGGGCCTCGACCGACAGCGATGACTGCAGTTGGGCGGAGGTGCGGGCGCCCAGCAGGGTGGCCGACACGCCGGGGCGGTCGCGGACCCAGGCGAGCGCGACCTTCAGCGGGGTGGAGGCGAGGCCGTCGGCGGCGGTGGCGAGCGCGTCCACGATCCGCCGGGAGGTCTCGCCCAGGTAGGGCTGGACCGGTCCGGCGGGGTGCGGGGAGGAGCCGCGCGACTCGGGCGGCACGCCGTGCCGGTACTTGCCGGTCAGCACGCCCCGGCCGAGCGGTGAGCGGGCCAGCAGGCCGATCCCGGCGTCCAGCGCGGCGGGCAGTGCCTCGCGTTCGATGCCGCGCTGCAGCAGCGAGTACTCCAGCTGGACGGAGGCCAGCGGGGTGGCGCCGGGCAGCGCGTGCTGCCGGGCGGCGGCCTTCGCCAGCTGCCAGCCGCTGTACTGGCAGAGTCCGACGTACCGGGCCCGGCCGGAGGAGACCGCCAGGTCGAGGGCGTGCAGGGTCTCCTCGGCGGGGGTGGCCGGGTCGTGCGCGTGCACCTGCCACAGGTCGACGTGGTCGGTGTTCAGCCGGCGCAGCGAGCCGTCCAGCGCGTCCAGCAGGTGGCCGCGGGAGGTGTCGGGGCGGGGCGAGCCGGGCAGTGCGCCCGCCTTGGTGGCGATCACCAGTTCGGATCGCGGGACCAGGCCGTCCGTCAGCCGGGACAGCAGGTACTCGGCGCCGCCGTCCGCGTACACGTCGGCGGTGTCGACCAGGGAGCCGCCGGCGTCCACGAACGCCTTCAGCTGTTCGGCGGCCTCGTGCTCGTCGGTCTCCCGGCCCCAGGTGAGGGTGCCCAGGGCCAGCCGGGAGACCCGCAGGCCGGTCCGGCCGAGCAGTCGCTGTTCCATCGCGCCCTCCGTCACGCCCGCTGTGCCAACCGTGATGGCGCAGGTGGGGGGCGGTCTCCCCCCACGTGCTGTGAGGGTAGCGGCGAAACCCGCCGGGGCCCGGGATCACCCGCGCGCCGCGCCGCCGCGCGCGTCCCGGTGTGACCGGCACCACCCCTACCGCTCAGTAGCATGACCTCCGGCCGGGCGGCTACGCTCACCGGCAGCACCCGACTGGAAGGCTTGGGCACATGCGACTCGGGATCAACCTCGGCTACTGGGGACTCGGCCTGGACGCCGACAACATCGCGGTCGCCCAGGAGGCCGACCGCCTCGGCTACGCGGTCTGCTGGGCCGCCGAGGCGTACGGCTCGGACGCCGCCACCGTCCTCTCCTACGTCGCCGCGAAGACCGAGCGGATCGACGTCGGCTCCGCCATCTTCCAGATCCCGGCCCGCACCCCGGCGATGACCGCGATGACCGCCGCCACCCTGGACACCCTCTCCGGCGGCCGCTTCCGGCTCGGCCTCGGCGTCTCCGGGCCGCAGGTCTCCGAGGGCTGGTACGGCGTCCGCTTCGACAAGCCGCTGGCCCGCACCCGCGAGTACGTGGAGATCATCCGCAAGGCGATGTCCCGCGAGCGCCTGGTGCACGAGGGCGCCAACTGGACGCTCCCGCTGCCCGGCGGCCCCGGCAAGCCGCTCAAGCTCACCGTCCACCCGGTCCGCGAGCACCTCCCGCTGTACATCGCCTCGATGGGCCCGAAGAACCTCGAACTCACCGGCGAGATCGCCGACGGCTGGCTCGGCCTCTTCTTCGCCCCCGAGCACGCCGCCCTCTCCACCGACGCCCTCGCCGCCGGCCGCGCCAAGGCCGGGCGCACCCTCGACGGCTTCGACCTCTGCCCCACCGTCAACATCGCCGTCGGCGAGGACGTCCGGGCCGCCGCCGACACCCTGCGCGACTACACCGCCCTCTACCTCGGCGGCATGGGCAGCAAGGAGAAGAACTTCTACAGCCAACTCGCCCGCCGGATGGGCTTCGAGCAGGCCGCCGACCAGGTCCAGACCCACTACCTGGCCCGCGACAAGGCCGCCGCCGCGGCCGCCGTCCCGCACGAGTTCATCGACGCCACCTCGCTCCTCGGCGACACCGCCCGGATCGCCGACCGCATGCAGGCCTACGCCGCCGCCGGCGTCACCACCCTGACCCTCGCCCCGGCCGGCTGGACCCTCGACGAGCGCATCGCCGGCCTGCGCACCGGCGTCGAGGCACTGGAACGCGCCGGGCTGGCGTAGCGGCCGGGCCCGTCGCCGGGCCCGGCGACGGACCCGTTGGTGGGCCCCGCTGGTGCCTCGGTCGAGGGCCCCGACGGGCTTCCCCCCGGCGGGGTCCGACTGATCGCGGCGGCCGTGATTGCCCGCTGGCCGAAGGTGGTAGGTAGTGGCTTGAACACTCAAGTGTGATGATCGGTCAGGGGGGAACCCGATGGATCCGCAACTACTGAACGAGATCGTCCCGCTGCTCGCCTCGGTCGCCGGCGGCGCGGCCACCGAGGTCGGCCGGGGGGCCGCCGAGAGCTCCGTCGCCCGGGTGCGCGAGCTGGTGCGCCGCTGGCGGGCGCGGGGGAGCGCCGAGCCGGAGCAGCAGGCCCCGCCGGAGCGGCAGGAGCAGGTGCGGGCGCTGCTGCTGGCGGCGCTGGACGAGGACCCGGCGCTGCGGGAGGAGCTGGCGGGACTGCTCGCGCCGGGCCCCAAGAACCGGACGAGCGTCACCAGTTCCAGCGGTGTGGTCATCGGCGGTGACAACCACGGGCCCATCACGCTGAACGGGCCGGGCGCGGGAAATTTCCACCAGCACCTCCACCGGGGGGACGGCGGCTAGCCCGTCGGGCCGTCCTGTCCGTCGCGGTCCTGGGGGCGCTCGGCCTGGTCGTCGTGATCGGTGTCCGGGCGCTCCCGTCGCAGCACCCGTCCCGGACGCCGCAGGGCCGCGCCGACGTCCGGCTGGGCGAGGGCAGGTGGGGCGGCGGCGGCAACAGGGGCGTGCGGCCCGGCGACCAGCGGACCTTCGGCTTCGACAGCACCGAGTCGCGCGCGTACCTGGTGCTCACCCTGGGCGTGCTCAGCGAGCGGGCCGGTGACGCGGCCTGCCGGCCCGGCGCGGAGCTGACCGTCGCCGCGACGTCCGGGACGATCGCGCCGGTGGTCGCCAAGGACGGGCGGCCGGTGGTCATCGCCCTCCCCGCGACCCTGCCCCGGGAGTTCCGGCTGACCCTGGCCGACTACGACAACTGCCTGATCGACGTCTTCGTCAACGACGCGGTCCTCACCGACAACGACCCCAGCGGCACCCGCTGAACGAAGGAGCCCCCGTGCCGGGCGCACACCGAACCCTGCTGGCCGGCGCCCTGGCCGGGGCGCTCCTGCTGCTCACCGGCTGCACCGGCGACACCCCGCCCCCGCCGCTCCCCAGCACCCCGACGGTCTCCGCGAGCGGGCCCCCGTCGATCTTCCTGCAGAAGTCGGTGCGGATCGGCACGAAGAACAACCAGCCCGGCACCAGCACGCAGAACAAGGAGCACGTCTGGTCCGGGTTCGACGTGCTGGTCGGCCGGAGCGTCGTCCGGAACCTGGGCAGGTCCAGCGCCGACGCCGCCTTCAGCGACGTGATCTCCGGCGAGCGCGAGGCGAAGCTCACCACCGACGCGGAGGACCTGGTGGTGGCGACCTACTCCATCACCCCCGAGCGGACCGAGAAGGTGTTCTTCGCCGGCCCGTACGCCAAGACCTCCCAGGGCTTCATGGTGCGCGCCGACGAGACCTGGCTGGGCAGCCTGGACGCCCTCAGGGGCCGCACCGTGTGCAGCTGGGGCGGCACCACCTCGGACACCGAACTGCGGTTCCAGGCCACGGTCAAGGGCTACACCGTGGCCTCCGCGACCGACGCGCAGGCCTGCCTCACCGAGCTCAGGGAGAAGCGCGTCGACGCCGTCTCCACCGACCAGCTGATCCTCTACGGCCTGGCGAGGAACGACCCCGGCCTGAAGGTCGTGCCCGAGGTGAAGATCGGGGTGCCCAACTTCTACGGCATCGGGATCAAGAAGGAGCGGATCGAGGACTGCCTCCGGATCCGCGACTACCTGAAGGACTACGTGCTCAGCAGCGCCTGGATCCAGGACTTCACGGCCGAGCTGCCGAACGCGGGTCCCCCCGACGAGTACCTCCCGAAGCCGACCGACTTCGACGAGCAGTCGTGCAGGGAACTGCCCCACCAGAGCCCGGTGTCCCCGTCCCCGTCCGCGAGTCCGTCCGCCTCCGCCTCCGCCTCCGCGAGCCCGAGCCCGAGCCCGAGCGCGGACCCGGAGCCGACCGCCGCCGCCACCCCGTAGGGCCGAGCGGGCGGCTGGCCGGATCGGTACGGCCGGGCACGCGGGGTGCGCTGACGGTGCGCCCGCTCTGCCCCTAGGAGCAGCCCTTCTGCCCGCACGCGCAGAGGGGCTCCTGGTGCATACCTCGTATGCGGTGGCGTGGCGCACGATCGGATCGTCCGCCCGTCCCGGCGGGCCCGCCGGTCGAATCCGACGCGGCGTCAGGAGCACACCGCGGCAGCGGAGTCGGACCGGCCCGCCGGCCCGGAACGCGAGGAAGTCGAGGCACCGGAACCATGACGCACACCACCCCGCCGTCACCGCTGTCACCGCTGCCGTCCCGGATCCCGGACGTGCACGGGAGCCGGCTGATCAGCCCGCTCCGGCGGCCGGAGCACGGGGAGGGGTGGCTGGCCGACCTGGTCGTCGACCGGCGCGACCCGTTCTTCTTCGACCGCCCGGTCGACCACGTCCCCGGCATGCTGCTGGTCTGCGCGATGGCGGACCTGGTGGCCGCGGGCGACGCGGTGCCCGCCGCGGGCCGGGTCGAGGCGGCGATCGCGTTCCACACGACGGCCGCACTCGGGACGCCGACGGAACTGCGCGCCGACTCGTTCGAGGACGGGCGGCGGCGCGCCGTGCAGGTCTTCCAGCCGGCCACGCTGATCGCCGACGGCTGGGCCGAGTTCTCCCCGGCGGCCACCGCCCCGGGCCGGACCGCCTCCGCGCCGATGCCCGTGTCCGCGCCCGTGCCGGTGCCGGTGCCCGTGCCGGTCCGGTCGGCGCACCGGGGACGTCCGGAGAACGTGCTGATCGGCGACCCGTCCGAACCGGGCGGCGTGGTCACCGCCGCCGTGCTGTCCCCGCCCGCCGGCCACCCGCTCGGCGGCCGGCGCCCCGGCACGCGCCGCACCGAGGCGATCATCGAGTCCGGCCGGCAACTCTCCGCCTGGCTGGCCCACCGGACCACCGACTGGCCGCCGGACGCCCGGCTGCTGCCCCACGGCCTGACGATCGACCTGCCGTACGGGCTGCCCGACACCCTCCCGCTGGCACTGCGCCGACGGCCGGCGCCGATCTCCGCGCACCGCACCGAGTACCGCTACGACCTGATCACCCGCGACGGCGCCGGAAGCCGACCGCTCGGCACCCTGGCCTACACCGCCAGGATCCTCCGCCCCCGGACGCGCACCGGCTTCCGGGCCAACCGCGACGTCCGCCGAGACGCCGCCTGAACCACCACCCCGCCACCCCGCCACCGGGCGCCCGCGCCCGGTTCGGACGGGTTCCGTTTTCAGCCGGTCGGGAGTTTCAACTGATCACCGGCAGAAGGCACTTAACGCCGCTCCGGCGGAGCCCGAAGCTGGAGTCCGGAGCACGGCGGACGGAAGCGGGGTGCCGGAGATGCGGGCAGTGGTGTACGAGCGGCCGGGGCGGGTGGCGTTGCGGACGGTGCCCGACGCCCGGATCGAACGGCCGGGCGACGCGGTGGTCCGGGTCGCCGCGGCCGGGGTCTGCGGGAGCGACCTGATCTTCGTCGGCCGCGGCCTCTACCAGGCGGGGCAGCGGTGCGGGCACGAGTTCCTCGGCGTGGTCGAGGAGACCGGCCGGGCGGTCACCGCGCTGCGGGTCGGCGACGCGGTGCTCGCGCCGTTCTGCTGGGCGGACGGCGACTGCCGGCACTGCCTGGCCGGCCTGCTCACCTCCTGCGCGGACGGCGGGGTGTGGGGTCTCGGCGAGGGGTCCGACGGGGGCCAGGGCGAGGCCGTCCGGGTGCCGCACGCCGACGCGACCCTGGTCCGGCTGCCGGCGGAGGCGCTCACCGACCGGCGGCTCGCCCCGGCCGTGCTCGCCCTCGCCGACGTGCTGCCCACCGGCCATCACGCGGTGGTCGCGGCCGGCGTCCGGCCCGGCTCGACCGTCGCCGTGGTCGGGGACGGCGCGGTCGGCCTGTGCGCCGTCCTCGCCGCCGCCCGGGCCGGTGCCGAGCGGATCATCGCCGTCGGCAGCCACCCCGGCCGGCTGCGGCTGGCCCTCCGCTTCGGCGCCACCGACACCCTCGCCGCCCGCGGCGCCGACGCCGACCGGCGGCTCGCCGAACTCACCGACGGCCACGGCGTGGACGCCGCCGTCGAGGCGGTCGGCACCACCCCCGCGCTGGAGACCGCGATCCGGGCCACCCGCCCGGGCGGCACCGTCGGCTTCGTCGGCCTCCCGCACCACGACACCGCGCCCGACCTCGGCCCCGCGTTCTTCCACAACGTGGCCCTGCGCGGCGGCATCGCCCCGGTCCGCCGCTACCTGCCCGAGCTGCTGCCCGAGGTGTGCGCCGGGAGCCTGGACGCCGGGGCGCTGTTCGACTTCACCGGCACCCTGGCCGACGTGCCCGCCGCGTACGACGCGATGTCCGGCCGCACCGTGCTCAAGGCCCTGATCCGCCCCTGAAGCCGTCCCCTGAAGCCGTCCGCTGAACCCGCCCGCTGAGAAGGCCCGCCTGGAGGTGCCCCATGCCCGCCGCCGCCCGCCCGCCGGGAACCGTCCGGGACGCCGTCGTCGACGTCCTGCGCCACCACCGCGCGCACGTCCTGTTCGGCAACCCCGGTACCACCGAACTCCCGTTCCTCGCCGACCTGCCGCCCGACCTGCGCTACGTCGCCGGGCTGAACGAGTCCTCCGTCACCGCCATCGCCGACGGCTACGCCCAGGCCACCGGGCGCCCCGTCCTGGTCAACCTGCACACCGCGCCCGGCCTCGGCAACGCGATGGGCTCGCTGGTCAACGCGTACGCGGCGGGCAGCCCGCTGGTCGTGCTGACCGGGCAGCAGCGGCGCGACCTGATCGGCGCCGACGCCATCCTGACCAACCGGAACCCGGTGCTGCTGCCGCTCGGCGCGGTCAAGCACGCCGAGGAGCCGGCCGGCGCGCAGGACGTCCCGGCGGCGCTCGCCCGCGCCTTCCACCTGGCCGGGCTGCCGCCCACCGGGCCCGTCGCGGTGTCGGTGCCGATGGACGACTGGGACCGGCCGCTGCGGCCCGCCCCCGCCACCACCGCGATCACCACCCGGGTCACCGGCGGCGCCACCGCCCCCGCCGACGTGCTGGAGGAACTGGCCGACCGGCTCGCCGCCGCCCGCTCCCCGGCCCTGGTGGTCGGGCCCGGCACCGACGACCGGCGCGGCTACTGGGCGGTCGCCGAACTCGCCGACCGGCTCGCCGCCCCGGTCTGGGTCACCCCCTGGGCCCACCGCCTCGGCTTCCCCACCGACCACCCCGGCTTCGTCGGCCAGCTCCCGCTCGACTCCGGCCCGGCCGCCGCCGCGCTGGAACCGCACGACCTGGTGCTGGTGCTCGGCGGCCCGGTGTTCCGCTACATGTTCGCCGAGCAGTGGCCCGCGCTCGCCCCCGGCACCGAACTCGTCGCGCTGACCGACGACCCCGGGCAGGCGGCCCGCAACCTGGCCGGCGAGACCGTGCTCTGCGACGTGCCCGGCACCGTCCGCGCCCTCTGCCGGGCGCTGGCCGACCGCGGCTCCGAACGCCCGCCCGGCCCGCCGCCCGCCCGGCCGCCCGCCGAGGCCACCCCCGGCTACGCGCAGGCCGCGCTCGCGCTGCACCAGGTGATGCCGCCCGAGGCGGTGCTCGTCGTCGAACCCCCGCAGTCCTACGAGTACCTGCTGCGCGCGCTGCCCCGCACCCGCCCCGGCTCGCTCTACTTCGCCGCCGCCTGCGGACTCGGCTTCGCCCTCGGGGCCGCCGTCGGCATCCAACTCGCCGAACCCGAACGGCCGGTGGTCGCCCTGGTCGGCGACGGCGCGGTCCAGTACAACCTGCAGGCGCTGTGGACGGCCGTCCTCGAACGCCTCCCGATCACCGTCCTGGTGGTCAACAACGGCGGCTACGGCATCCTCAAGGACTTCGCCGACCGCGGCCGGCTGTCCGCCGTCCCCGCCCTCGACCTCCCGCACATCGACCTGACCGCCCTGGCCCGCGGCTACCAGGTCCCCGCCCTCCGCGTCCCCGCCGACCCCGCCCGGATCGCCGCCGCCCTGCGCACCCCCCTCCCGCCCGGCCCGCGGCTGATCGAGGTCGTCGTCCCCGCCCGCTGAAACAGTTCGAACCCGTGACAACCCTTCGTCGGGGCCGCCGCGTCAGGGAAGCGGCGGGGTGATCGGGACGGCCTTTCACGAGTAAAGAGTCATAAAAGAAACTGTTATGACGAAGTGAAAGGTTCCGATACGATCTCCCCGCCCGCCGCCGCCGTGATCACCACGGCCGCGGCGGCTGATCCTGCGCACGCCACGTCCCCTGGGGGAGTTTTGAGCATCCGTCGGTCGATAGCCGCCGCCGTCTTCGTCGCGGCCGTCTCCGCACCCACCGTCTTCGGCACCGCACAGGCGATGGCCGAGACCAACCCGACCGGCCAGTCCGTCCCGGACGCCGTCCTCCCCGACACCGAGCCGGCCCCGGCCCCGGCCCCGGAGTCCCCGGTCGCGGAGTCCCCGGCCCCGAGCCCGACCGCCGAGTCCCCGAGCCCGGCCGCGGAGTCCCCGGCCCCGAGCCCGACCGCCGAGTCCCCGAGCCCGGCCGCGGAGTCCCCGGCCCCGAGCCCGGCCGCGCCCGCTCCGGCGGAGGCCGCCCCGGCCGCCCCCGCCGCGCCGGCCCAGCCCGCCGCTCCGGCCGCGCCCGCCCAGCCGTCCGCGTCCGACGAGGCCGCGCTGCTGGCCCGGCTGGAGGCGCTGATCGCCGAGCCGGGGCACTCCCGGTACTTCTACGAGCACGCCGAGGAGGCCAGGGGCCGCGACGCCGAGGGCATCCGGCACTTCCTCGACGTCGAGGCGCCCAGGATCTTCCTGGAGGACCGGCGGGTCGAGGTGGCCCAGGCCATCTACCGCGCCGGGCAGGGCAGCGACATCGCGAAGGCGGGCAGCAAGGCGCTCGACGACGGCAGCCCGGAGGCGATCGAGCACTTCCTGAACGTCACCCTCCCGGCGTTGATCGTCTCCGACCAGCGGGTCCAGATCTCGCGGCTGATCGACGAGCCGGGCATCGGCGCCAAGCTGCGCGAGGCCGCCCTGAAGGCGCTGGAGGACGGTCGGCCCGCGGTGGTCACCGCCTTCATGGCGAACCTGCCGCAGCTCCGCTTCGCCGACGACCTGCTGCGCGCGTCGAAGGCGATGTCGGACGGCGGCCCGGAGGTCCGCAAGGCGGCGGGCGCCGCGCTCGACGCGGGCACCCCCCAGGCGCTGCGCGCCTTCATCACCACCGGTCTCGCCGAGGCCCGGGCCAAGGACAAGGCGGCCCAGGAGCAGCAGAACCAGGAGCAGCAGAACCAGAACCAGGGTCAGGGTCAGGGCCAGCAGGGCGGCACCACCGTCACCCCGGCCTCCGACACCCGGGTGGCCACCGGCAGCACCGGCACCACGGCCACGACCACCACCACCGCCACGACCGGCGCCGGCAGCACCGCCGCGCAGCTCGCGTCCACCGGCACGGACGCCCCGGTCGGCTCGCTCGCGTTCGGCGGCGCCGCCGCGATCGCGCTCGGCGCCGGCGCCCTGGTGGTCACCCGCCGCCGCCGGGAATCCTGACCCACCGTCAGTTCCGTTGACGGCGGAACGAGTCGATCCGGCCGCCCTCGCGCACCCGCGAGGGCGGCCGGATCGCGTTGCGCGCCAACGGAACTGACGCCGGGGCATCGGCGTCACCGCGTCGACCAGCGCTTCTCGGATCGGCGGGCTGGCGGGAAATCATCTCCCTGTGCGACCCGGGAAGGTTCCGATACGATCGCCCGGTTCGACCCCGTCCGGGCCCGTCCCGTCCGGGTCGTTTTCGTACGATTTGCTTTCCATGGGGGAATCTTGAGCATTCGTCGTTCGATAGCCGCCGCCGTCTTCGTGGCCGCGGTCGCCGCGCCCACCGTGCTCGGTGCGGGCACCGCGATGGCCGAGACCGGCGCCGACCCGGTCGGCCAGTCCCAGCCGGACGCCGCACCCGCCGAGGCCGCGCCCGCGCCCGCGCCCGCCGAGGCCGCACCCGCCGAGGCCGCGCCCGCCGAGGCCGCACCCGCGCCTGCCGCGCCCGCGCCCGCCGCCGAACCCGCCGCGCGCGCCGCCGACTCGCCCTCGTCCGCCGCGTCCGGCTCCGGCTCGTCCTCGCCCGACCCGTCCCCCTCCCCGGACCCGACGCCGACCCCGGACCCGACGCCCAGCGGCGGCACCGAGACCCCGGACCCGGAGTTGGAGGCGCTGCGCGCCCGGCTGACGGCGGCGCTGGAGGAGCAGGGCCACACCCCCGAGTACTACGCGGCGGGCGAGGCGGTGAAGGACGGCACCAAGGAGCAGATCAAGAACGTCCTGGACGTCGAGCTGCCGCGGATCGTCGCGGCCGAGGCGGCGCAGAAGGAGCTCGACCAGGCCCGGGCCAAGGTCCGGAAGATCATCGACGAGAGCGGTCTGCCCGCGGTCCGCACGGCCGGCCAGAAGGCGCTCGACGGTGACCTGGCGGCGCTGAACCACTTCATCGACGTCGAGTACCCGGCGATCCTGGAGGACACCGAGCGGGCGGCGATCCAGCAGCTGCTGGCCACCCCCGGCATCGGCCCGAACGTGAAGAGCGCCGCGACGGCGGCGCTGGCCGGCGGCCTGGCCGAGATGAGGGACTTCCGGGCGAAGTTCCGCGACTACCTGCTGGCCGACCTGCAGGCGCAGATCGAGCAGGCCATCGCGCAGGGCGGGCCGGAGGTCCGGAAGGCCGCGCAGATCGCCAAGGACTCCGGCGACCCGGACACCATGTACGCGTTCCTGACCTCCGGCCTCCAGGCGGCCCGGGCCCGGGACGAGGCGGCCGGCCAGGGCAAGGACGACGGCCTGGGCGACCCGAGCATCCCGCAGCTGCCGTCCACCGGCTCGACCGGGGCGGGCAGCCTGACCGACGTCTCGCTGGACACCACGGGCAGCACGGGCACCACCACGACCACCACGGCCGACGGCAACACCACCGCGGACGCCACCGACCTGGCGGCCACCGGCACCGACGCCCCGATCGGCTCCCTGCTGGTCGGCGGCGCCACCGCGATCGCGCTCGGCGCGGGCACCCTGGTGCTCACCCGCCGCCGTCGCCAGGAGTCCTGACGCGCTGACGCCCTGACGCCGCGGCCCGCCTGGAGCCCCGACCGGGGCTCCAGGCGGGCCGCGCCGCGCCTGGCCCTACAGCCACCCCGCGCGCTTGAACAGCCGGTGCAGGCCCACGCAGACGCCCGCCATCACCAGCAGCACGGCGGGGTAGCCCCACGCCTGCCGAAGCTCCGGCATGTGCTCGAAGTTCATCCCGTAGATACCGGCGATCATGGTCGGCACGGCGGCCAGCGCGGCCCAGGCGGAGATCTTCCGCATGTCGTCGTTCTGCTGGACGCTGACCTGCGCCAGGTTGGCGGAGAGGATGTCGGACAGCAGCCGGTCCAGGCTCTCCACCACCTCGTTGACCTTCGCCAGGTGGTCCGCCACGTCCCGGAAGTACGGGCGCAGCGCGCCGGCCACGAACGGCACCCGCACCTCGTCGCCGGCCCGGGTCAGCCGCAGCGCGGGCTCCATCAGCGGGAAGGTCGCCTTGCGGAAGCCCACCACCTGCCGCTTGAAGCCGTAGATCCGCTCGGCCGCGCCGCGCGAGCGCCCGGGGGAGAAGATCTCCGCCTCCAGCTCGTCCAGGTCGGTCTGCAGTTCGGTGGCCACGTCCAGGTACTGGTCGACGACCAGGTCGCAGACCGCGTACAGCACCGCGGCGGGCCCGTGCGCGAGCAGTTCGGGCTGGGCCTCCAGCTCGGCCCGCAGGTCCTTGAGCGGGCTCTCCGGGCCGTGCCGGACGGTCATCACGTACGAGTCGCCCAGGAAGATCATCAGCTCGCCGATGGAGACGGTCTCGTGGTCCTGGTGGTACGCGGCGGTCTTCAGGACGGTGAACACCGAGTCCTGGTAGATGTCGACCTTCGGGCGCTGGTGCGCGGTGACCGCGTCCTCCACGGCCAGCGGGTGCAGGCCGAACTCGTCGGAGACGTGGTCGAACTCCTCCGTGGTGGGGTCCGCCAGGCCGATCCACAGGAAGCCGTTCCCGGCCGCGCGGACCTCCGCCAGGGCGTCCGAGAAGTCCTCGGGGCCCGGCACGCGCTTCCCGTCCCGGTAGATGCCGCAATCCACGATCATGCCCGCCATTGTGGCCCCAACCGGCGCCCCGCGGGGAGGTCCGGACCACGTACCCTTTCCGGTATGCCCACCCTGCTGCTCGTCCGCCACGGCCGGTCCACCGCCAACTCCGCCGGCATCCTGGCCGGCTGGACCCCCGGAATCGACCTGGACGACACCGGACGGGCCCAGGCCGCCGGCCTGCCCGAGCGGCTGGCCGGCCTGCCGATCGCCCGCCTGGTCAGCAGCCCGCTGGAGCGCTGCCGGCAGACCCTGGAGCCGCTGGCCGCCGCCCGCCCCGAGCTCGCCGCGCCCGAGCTGGACGAGCGGCTGGGGGAGTGCCACTACGGCGACTGGACCGGCCGCCCGCTGAGCGAGCTCGCCGAGGAGCCGCTCTGGCGCACCGTCCAGGACCACGCCTCGGCCGCCGCCTTCCCCGGTGGCGAGTCGCTGCGCGCGCTCAGCCACCGCACCGTCGACGCGGTCCGCGAGTGGAACGACAAGATCGCCGTCGACCACGGGCCGGACGCGCTCTGGGTCGCCGCCACCCACGGCGACGTGATCAAGGCGATCGTCGCCGACGCGCTCGGCCTGCACCTCGACCACTTCCAGCGGATCTCGGTCGAGCCCTGCTCGGTCACCGCGATCCGCTACACCCCGCACCGCCCCTACCTGCTCCGGCTGGGCGACACCGGCGCGCTCTCCGCGCTCGCCCCGCGCCCGCACGGGCACTCGGCGGGCGACGACGCGGTGGTCGGCGGCGACACGGGCGCCGACGCCGGCACCGGCACCGCCTGAGCCCCGCCGACGCCACCGCCAACGGCACCGCCAACTCTCCGAGTACGCACGGGAACCGAGCGTCCCGTGTGCCGCTCCGGGCCCGTTTGGCCGTAGGGTGAGATCGAGAAGACCGCAACCCCCCTCCGGAGCGAGCAGCGTGTCCCGTCAGGTCCACTTCTTCGACCAGCCCGAGCGCTTCGTGGCCGGCACCGTCGGCCAGCCCGGCGCCCGCGCGTTCTACCTGCAGGCCTCCTCGCGCGGCCGGATCACCAGCGTCCTGCTGGAGAAGACCCAGGTCGCCGCGCTCGCCGAGCGCATCGAGGAGGTCCTCGACGAGGCGCTGCGGCGCAGCGGCGGCGAGGCCCCGATCCCGGCGGTCGCCCCCGCCGAACTGCTCGACACCGCCCCGCTCGACCTGCCGCTGGAGCAGGAGTTCCGGGTCGGCACGATGGCGCTCGCCTGGGACGCCCGGGACGAGTGCCTGGTGGTCGAGGCGCAGGCGTACGTCGAGGAGGCCGAGGACGGCGAGGAGGTCGAGGTCTTCGACGACGACAACGGCCCCGACCTGCTGCGGGTCCGGCTCAGCGGCGCGATGGCCCGGGTGTTCGCCAAGCGCGCCCTGGACCTGGTCGCGTCCGGCCGCAAGCCCTGCCCGTTCTGCAACCTCCCGCTCGACCCGGAGGGCCACCTGTGCCCGCGCGCGAACGGCTACCGGCGCTGAACTCCGACCGGGCGGAAGAACGGGAGCGGGAGCAGCCGGTCGACGCCCCCGGCACCGACCCCGCCACCAGCGCCGCGCTCGCCGCCGACCCGGCCACCGCGCTGACCCTGCTGCGCGAGGGCGCGCTGGCCGTGCACGGCCGGGTCACCGACGCCTCCAACGCCGTCCTCTACTGCACGGCCACCCTGGACGGCCTGACCGCGCCCTGCGTCTACAAGCCGGTCTCGGGGGAGCGCCCGCTGTGGGACTTCCCGGACGGCACGCTGGCCGGCCGGGAGACCGCCGCGCACGAGGTCGCCGCCGCCACCGGCTGGCACCTCGTCCCGCCGACCCTGCTGCGCGAGGGCCCGGCCGGCCCCGGCATGGTCCAGCTCTGGATCGAGCCCGACCCGGCCGCGCCCGACCTGCTCGACCTCCAGCCGCTGGACGGCGGCCCCCGGCCGGGCTGGCTGCCGATCCTGAAGGCCGAACTGGACGGCGGCCGGCTCGCCTGGCTGGTGCACCGCGACGACGAGCGGCTGCGCCGCCTCGCCGTGCTGGACGCCGTCCTCAACAACGCCGACCGCAAGGGCGGCCACTGGCTGCCCGCCGCCGACGGCCGGGTCTACGGCATCGACCACGGCGTCACCTTCCACACCGACCCGAAGCTGCGCACCCTGCTCTGGGGCTGGGCCGGACAGCCGCTCACCGCCGAGGCGCTCGACGTCCTGGCCCGGCTCGCCGCCGACCTGGACGGCGGCCCGCTCGCCGACCGGCTGCGCCCGCACCTGACCGCCGCCGAACTGGCCGCGCTGCGGGCCCGGACGGCCGGGCTGCTGGCCGCCGGACGGCATCCCGTGCCGTCACCGGAGTGGCCTTCTATTCCCTGGCCGCCGGTCTGATACCGATCCGAAACCGAGGACGAATCGATTCAGGTCGATTGCGTCCAGAGGTTGGTCTTTCAAATGATCGCGAGGTTAGAGTCGGTCCCATGCATGCCTGGCCCGCCTCCGAGGTTCCCGCCCTGCCCGGTCAGGGGCTTCCCCTGCGCATTTACGACACCGCCACGAGCAGTGTCCGAGAGGTCGTGCCCACCGGGCCGACCGCCCGGCTCTACGTCTGCGGCATCACCCCCTACGACGCGACCCACCTGGGCCACGCAGCCACCTACACCACCTTCGACCTCGTCCAGCGGGTCTGGAAGGACGCCGGCCACGACGTCCTGTACGTCCAGAACGTGACCGACGTCGACGACCCGCTGCTGGAGCGGGCCGTCGCCACCGGCCAGGACTGGACGGTGCTCGCCGAGCGCGAGACCGCCCTGTTCCGCGAGGACATGACCGCGCTGCGGATGCTCCCGCCCGCGCACTACATCGGCGCCGTCGAGTCGATCCCGTGGATCGTCCCGCTGGTGCAGCGCCTGCTCGCCTCCGGCGCCGCCTACGAGGTCGACGGCGACGTCTACTTCTCCGTCGAGTCCGACCCCCGCTTCGGCGAGGTCTCCGGCCTCACCCGCGAGCAGATGCTCCCGGTCTTCGCCGAGCGCGGCGGCGACCCCGAGCGCCCCGGCAAGAAGAACCCGCTGGACGCGCTGCTCTGGCTCGCCGCCCGGCCCGGCGAACCCGCCTGGGAGACCGAGCTCGGCCACGGCCGCCCCGGCTGGCACATCGAGTGCGTCGCCATCGCCCTCCAGTTCCTGGGCATGGACTTCGACATCCAGGGCGGCGGCAGCGACCTGTCCTTCCCGCACCACGAGATGGGCGCCGCGCACGCCCAGGTCGCCCTCGGCGAGCACCCCTACGCCCGCGCGTACGTGCACGCCGGCATGGTCGGCCTGGACGGGCACAAGATGTCCAAGTCCCGCGGCAACCTGGTCTTCGTCTCGGCGCTGCGCCGTGACGGCGTCGACCCCGCCGCGATCCGGCTCGCCCTGCTCGCCCACCACTACCGCAGCGACTGGGAGTGGACCCCCGCCGACCTCGACACCGCGCTGACCCGCCTCGCCGCCTGGCGGGACGCGGTCTCCCGCCCGGACGGCCCCTCCGCCCAGGCCCTGCTGGCGGAGGTCCGCGCGGCCCTCGCCGACGACCTCGACGCCCCGGCCGCCCTGGCCGCCGTCGACCGCTGGGCGGCCGCCGCCCGGGCGGACGGCGGCGAGGACACCGGCGCCCCCGGCCTGGTCTCCCGGACGGTCGACGCCCTGCTCGGCGTCGCCCTCTGAACCGGCGGCGGCGGGCCTGAGAAACGGGACCGGCCCGGGGAGCGTCGTTCGCTCCCCGGGCCGGTCCCGTCGCGCGCGCCGGACCGCGCGGCTACTCCTCGTCGTCGTCCTTCGGCCGCTCGGTGGCGTGCCCGGTGATCGGCTTCTCGCCCTTCGGCCCCTGGTTGTCGCGCCGCCGCAGGTACCGCTCGAACTCCCGGGCGATCGCGTCGCCGGAGGCCTCCGGCAGCTCCGCGGTGTCCTGCGCCTCCTCCAACTGCTGGACGTACTCCGCGACTTCGGAGTCCTCCGCGGCGAGCTGGTCGACCCCGACCTGCCAGGCCCGGGCGTCGTCGGCGAGCTCGCCCGGCGGGATGCGCAGGTCCAGCAGGTCCTCGACCTTGTTGATCAGGGCGAGGGTGGCCTTCGGGTTGGGCGGCTGCGAGACGTAGTGCGGGACGGCGGCCCAGAAGGTCACCGCGGGCACCCCGGCGTGCGCGCAGGCCTCCTGGAGGACGCCCACGATGCCGGTGGGGCCCTCGTACCGGCTCTCCTCCAGGTCGAGCGAGCGGGCCACCGTCGGGTCCGAGGTGACGCCCGAGACCGGGACGGGCCGGGTGTGCGGGGTGTCGCCCAGCAGGGCGCCCAGGATGACGACCAGCTCCACGCCCAACTCGTGCGCGAAGCCCAGCAGTTCGTTGCAGTAGGAGCGCCAGCGCATGCTGGGCTCGATGCCCCGGACGAGCACCAGGTCGCGCGGCTTGGGGTCGGTCACCCGGACCACCGACAGCCGGGTGGTCGGCCAGGTGATCCGGCGGACCCCGCCGTCGAGCCAGATGGTGGGCCGATTGACCTGGAAGTCGTAGTAGTCCTCGGCGTCGAGCGCGGCGAACACCTTGCCGCCCCAGGTCTCGTCGAGGTGCCCGAGCGCGGCGGAGGCCGCGTCGCCGGCGTCGTTCCAGCCTTCGAAGGCGCAGATCATCACCGGGTCGATCAACTCGGGAAGGTCTTCCAGCTCGATCACCCGGCATCTCCCTCCGTCAGTGACGGGGGCTCTGCCGCCCCCGTGGTCCCTTACTGCCCAGCCTACGGGCATTGAATGCCCCCGCGGGCCGGGTGAGGTGCCCAAGCGTAGTGGTGTCAGTCGACGGGTTCGGCGCAGGCGACGACCACGTTCGCGGCGAGCGCGCCGGGCACGGCCGGCAGCTCGAAGGTCACGGTGGCCGCGTCCGGGCAGTCCGGCTTCTTCTCCTTGGTGCCGATCAGGGCCTTCGAGACGTACACCTTGTCGACCTGGTACTGCGGCGGGTGCTCGCCCCCGCCGTCGCAGCGCGTCTCCTGGGTGCCGCCGCGGTCGTCGGCGTACACGCAGTCGCCGACCACGATGCCGGTGCCGCCGCCCCCGCCCGGGTCGCCGGGGTGCGGGTCGCGCAGGTTGCGCAGGCAGGCCCAGGCGGAGCGGATCTTGCCGAGCTGGGGGACGACGGCGTTCTGCGTCAGGTCCAGGGCGACGTCGGTGCCCTCCGGGCAGTCCGCGCCCTGCGGGAGGACGGCGGCGATGCCGGACTGGGTGCCGCCGCGCCTGACCACCTTCGCCTCGGCCCGCGGCGAGTCGCACGGGACGGCCTCGTAGTGCGTCGCGCCCCCGGCGGTGCCCGCCAGCGCCCGGGCGCAGGAGCCTTCGGCGAAGTAGGCGTCGGTGAGCTCCCCGGCCTGCGGGTCGGCGCCGGAGCCCGGGGCGGGGCTCGCGGTCGGCGCGCGGTACGCCGCGCTCGGGGACGCGGTCGCGGGCGCGGCGCTGATGCCGGCGCCGGCGGGCGCGGTGGAGGACGCGGGCGCGGTGGAGGACGGGGGCGGCGCCGCGGCCGGCCGGCCGGCGGAGGAGCAGCCGGCCAGCAGCAGCCCGGCGGCGAGCAGCGCGAGCGCGCCGCCCGCGCGGCGGTGGCGGGTGCGGTGGCGGGCGCGGGCGCGGATGCGGGTGCGCGCCGCGCGGGGGCGGCCGAGGGTGCGCGTCATAGGTCTTCCGGCCCTTTCCGTGAGGGGGTCCGTGGGCAGGCTAACCGCCCAACCCGCCCTGGCGTGACGGGTTTTCGTCAAACCGGCCGCCCGGCCGGAGCACGCGGGAGCGGCGCTCCGGTGGCGCGCCCGTTCGCGATTCGCACGCGGAACCAGCAGGCTGGTGCGGGGAGCATCTGCCCCTTTTGTCGGAATTGCTCGGCATCGCGAGGAGAGTAAGGACATGAAGGCAGCCGTCGTCCGGGACTTCACCAAGCCGCTGGAGATCGAGGAGCGCGAGGTGCCGTCCCCGGAGCCGCACCAGGTGCTGGTGCGGATCGAGTGCTCCGGCCTGTGCCACACCGACATCCACGCCGCGCACGGCGACTGGCCGGTCAAGCCGTCCCCGCCGTTCGTGCCCGGCCACGAGGGCGTGGGCATCGTGGAGGCGGCCGGCGACCAGGTCCGGCACGTCAAGGTCGGCGAGCGGGTGGCGATCCCGTGGCTGGCCGACGCCTGCGGCCGGTGCGACTTCTGCGTGACCGGCTGGGAGACGCTCTGCCTCAGCCAGCACAACTCCGGCTACTCGGTGGACGGCGCGTACGCCCAGTACGCGCTGGCGCACGGCGACTACGTCGTCCCGGTGCCGGACGGCGTCGACCCGATGGACGCCGCCCCGCTGTCCTGCGCGGGCGTCACCACCTACAAGGCGGTCAAGCTCGCCGGCGCCCGGCCGGGCACCCGGGTGCTGATCTCCGGCATCGGCGGCCTCGGCCACCTGGCGCTGCAGTACGCCCGGATCTTCGGCGCCGAGACGGTCGCCGTCGACATCACCGACGAGAAGCTCAAGCTGGCCGAGGAACTCGGCGCCGACCACGTCATCGACGCCCGCACCCAGGACGTCGCGCACGAGGTGCAGAAGCTCGGCGGCGCGGACGCGGCGGTCTCGCTGGCCGTCTCCAACGCGTCGTTCCGGGCCGCCTACGACTCGCTGCGCCGCGGCGGCACGCTCGTCCTGGTCGCCCTGCCCGCCGAGGGCGAGCTGACCCTGCCGGTGTTCGACACGGTGCTGAACGGGACGAAGGTGATCGGCTCGATCGTCGGCACCCGGCAGGACCTGGCCGAGGTGTTCCGGCTGCACCAGCTGGGCCGGACGAAGGTGATCCGGGAGACCCGCAAGCTGGAGGACGTCAACACCTGCTTCGACGAGGTGCTGGGCGGCAAGGTCTCGGCCCGACTGGTGTTCGACATGCGCTGACGCCGCAAGCACCTGCGCAGCGCGGAGGACGGACCCGACCGGGTCCGTCCTCTTCTGCAAATTCACGCAAGCGGCTTGCGTTTTCTGTCGTACACTCGCCCCATGACACGACGACTCGCCGAGGTGGCGAAGAAGGTCGGAGTCAGCGAGGCGACGGTCAGCCGGGTGCTGAACGAGAAGCCCGGTGTCTCCGAAGCGACCAGGGCGGCCGTGCTCACCGCCCTCGACGTGCTCGGCTACGAGCGCCCCACCCAGCTGCGCGGCGAGCGGGCCCGGCTGATCGGGCTGGTGCTGCCGGAGCTGGGCAACCCGATCTTCCCGGCGTTCGCCGAGGCGGTGGGCGGCGCGCTGGCCGGGCAGGGGTTCACGCCGGTGCTGTGCACCCAGACCGCGGGCGGCGTCTCCGAGGCGGACTACGTCGACCTGCTGCTGGAGCAGCACGTCTCCGGCGTGGTCTTCTTCGGCGGCCTGTACGCGCAGGGCGACGCCCCGCACGACCACTACCAGCGGCTGGCCGAGCGCAGCCTGCCGACCGTGCTGCTGAACGCGGCCATCGACGACCTGGACTTCCCCCGGGTGTCCTGCGACGACGCGGTGGCGGTCGAGCAGGCCTTCGGCCACCTGCGCCAGCTCGGGCACACCAGGATCGGCCTGGTGCTCGGCCCGCTCGACCACATGCCCTCGCAGCGCAAGCTGGCCGCCGCCCGCGCGGTGGTCGCCAAGCTGGGCCTCGACCTGCCGGACGAGCACGTCGAGCGGGCGCTGTTCAGTCTGGAGGGCGGCCAGGCGGCCACCACCCGGCTGCTGCGCCAGGGCGTCACCGGCGTGGTCTGCGCGAGCGACCCGCTGGCGCTGGGCGCGGTCCGCGCGGTGCGCCGGGCCGGGCTCGCGGTGCCGGACGACGTCTCGGTGGTCGGCTACGACGACTCCTCGTTCATGATGTGCACCGACCCGCCGCTGACCACCGTCCGGCAGCCGATCGAGGCGATGGGCCGCGCGGTGGTGGACCTGCTGGTCGGCGAGATCGCCGGGGTCCGGGTCACCCACGACGAGCTGCTGTTCGAGCCCGAGCTGGTGGTGCGCGGGTCGACCGCGCCGGCCCGCGAGCGGAGCCGGCCGGGGGAGTAGGCAGGTGTAGGCGGGCCCCCGCGGGGGCCCGGTGGCAGGACCGCCGAGCGGGCGGGCACTTCGGTGCCCGCCCGCTTTTCGTATGCGCACGCTCGTCCCGATCCGTTGACATGTTCGTAGCCCCGCTGTAACTCTTGGCTGCCATCACGCAAAAGATGGACAGAAGATTGTCATCTTCTCGACCTTATGAAGGGACGTCATGAGATCGAAGCGCATAACCGCGCGGCTGACGGCGTCGTCGGCCACGCTGGGAATGCTCCTGCTCGCCGGGCCCCTCCTCCCGGCGGCACAGGCGGCGGGCGGGCCGAACCTGGCCCTCGGCAAGACCGTCACCGCCTCCAGCACCAACGGCGCCTTCGCGGCCGGCAACGTCAACGACGGCAACCAGGACAGCTACTGGGAGTCCAACGGCATCGCCTCCGCGCAGTGGGTCCAGGTCGACCTGGGCTCCCCGGCGGCCATCGACACCGTGGTGCTCAAGGTGCCCTCCGCCTGGGGCGCCCGGACCGAGACGCTCAGCGTGCTCGGCTCCACCGACGGCACCACCTTCTCCACCCTCACCTCCGCGGCGAACTACACCTTCGACCCGGCCACCGGCGACAAGGCGACGATCTCCTTCGGGGCCACCACCGCCCGGTACGTCCGGGTCAGCATCACCGCCAACACCGGCTGGCAGGCCGCCCAGGTCTCCGAACTGGAGGTCTACGGCGCCACCTCCGCCTCCGCCAACCTGCTGGCCGGCCGGAGCTTCACCGCCAGCGGCACCTCGCAGAGCTACGGGCCGGGCAACGTCGGCGACGGCAACCAGGCCACCTACTGGGAGAGCGCCAACAACGCCTTCCCGCAGTGGATCCAGGGCGACCTGGGCTCCGCCGTCCCGGTCAACAAGCTGGTGCTGAAGCTGCCGGCCGGCTGGGACAAGCGCACCGAGACCCTCAAGGTCCAGGGCTCCACCGACGGCACCAACTTCACCGACCTGGTCGCCTCGACCGGCTACGTGTTCGACCCGGCGGCCGGCAACGCGGTGACCGTCAACCTGGCCACCGCCACCACCCGGTACCTGCGGCTGACCTTCACCGCCAACACCGCCTGGCCGGCCGGCCAGCTCTCCGAGTTCGAGGCGTACGGCCCGACCTCCGGCGACACCCAGGCCCCCACCGCCCCGGCCAACCTCGCCTACACCTCGCCCGCCGCCGGCCAGGTCAAGCTGACCTGGGGCGCGGCGAGCGACAACGTGGGCGTGACCGGCTACGACGTGTACGCCAACGGCGCGCTGCTCACCTCGGTCTCCGGCAGCACCCTGACCTACACCGACAGCCGCTCCGACAGCGAGACGGTGTCGTACTACGTCAAGGCGAAGGACGCGGCGGGCAACCAGTCCGCGGCCTCCAACACCGTCACCCGCACCGGCCAGTCCGGCGACACCCAGGCGCCCAGCGCGCCGAGCGGCCTGGCCTACAGCTCGCCCGCGGCCGGCCAGGTCAAGCTGACCTGGGGCGCGGCGAGCGACAACGTGGGCGTGACCGGCTACGACGTGTACGCCAACGGCGCGCTGCGCGGCAGCGTGAACGGCAGCACCCTGACGTACACCGACAGCCAGCCGGACACCGCGACGGTCTCGTACTACGTGAAGGCGAAGGACGCGGCGGGCAACGTCTCGGCCGCCTCCAACACCGTGGTGCGCACCGGCTCCGGCGGCGGCACCGGCACCAACCTGGCGGCGGGCAAGCCGATCTCGGCCTCCTCCTCGACCTTCACCTTCGTGGCGACCAACGCCAACGACAACGACACCTCCACCTACTGGGAGAGCGCGGCGGGCAGCTACCCGAGCACCCTCGCGGTGAAGCTCGGCGCGAACGCGACCACCAGCGCGGTGGTCGTCAAGCTGAACCCGGCCTCGGCGTGGGGCGCCCGCACCCAGACCATCGAGGTGGACGGCCGCGAGCAGAGCGCGAGCGGCTTCAGCACCCTCGTCCCGGCGCAGAGCTACGGCTTCGACCCGGCGAGCGGCAACACCGTCACCATCCCGGTGTCCGCGACCGTCGCCGA
Organism: Kitasatospora setae KM-6054; assembly: GCF_000269985.1. NCBI lineage: Bacteria > Bacillati > Actinomycetota > Actinomycetes > Kitasatosporales > Streptomycetaceae > Kitasatospora > Kitasatospora setae. The sequence continues at coordinate 7,494,500 of NC_016109.1, forward strand.
CGTCCAGCTGAAGTTCACCACCAACTCCGGCTCCAGCGGCGGCCAGGCCGCCGAGTTCCAGGTGATCGGCGTCCCGGCCCCCAACCCGGACCTGACCGTCACCTCGGTGAGCAGCAACCCGGCCGCCCCGGTGGAGACCGACACCCCGACCCTGTCGGCCGTGGTGAAGAACTCCGGCACCAACCCCTCCGGTGCCACCTCGGTCAACTTCTACCTGGGCGCCACCAAGGTCGGCTCGGCCGCCGTCGGCGCGCTCGCGGCCGGTGCCTCCGCCACCGTCTCCGCGCAGATCCCGGCGCAGAACGCGGGCAGCTACCAGCTGACCGCGAAGGTCGACGAGGACAACAAGGTCATCGAGCAGGACGAGACCAACAACGCGTTCACCGCCGCCGGCGCCCTGACGGTCAGCCAGGTCGCCTCCTCCGACCTGGTCGCCGCCCCGTCCACCTGGTCGCCCTCCAACCCGGCCGACGGCAGCCCGGTGAACTTCACCGTGGCGGTCAAGAACCAGGGCACGGTGGCCAGCGCCGCCGGCAGCCACGGCATCACGGTCACCGTCGCGGACGCCACCACCGGCACCGTGCTGAAGACCCTGACCGGCGCGTACAGCGGCACGCTCGCCCCCGGCGCCACCAGCAGCCCGGTCTCGCTGGGCAGTTGGACCGCCGCCAACGGCCGCTACACCGTCAGGACGGTGATCGCCAACGACGCCAACGAGCTGCCGGTCAAGCAGGCCAACAACACCAGCAGCCAGTCGCTGTACGTCGGCCGCGGCGCCAACATGCCGTTCGACACCTACGAGGCCGAGGACGGCGTGCTGGCCGGCGGCGCCCAGCTGGTCGGCCCGAACCGGACCATCGGCGACCTGGCGGGCGAGGCGTCCGGCCGCAAGGCCGTCACCCTCAACTCGACCGGCGCCTCGGTGGAGTTCACCACCAAGGCGGCGACCAACACCCTGGTCACCCGGTTCTCCATCCCGGACGCGGCGGGCGGCGACGGCACCAGCGCCACCCTGAACGTCTACGTCGACGGCACCTTCCTCAAGGCGATCGACCTGACCTCCAAGTACGCCTGGCTGTACGGCTCGGAGACCAGCCCCGGCAACGGCCCGAGCGCCGGCAGCCCGCGGCACGTCTACGACGAGGCGAACGTCCTGCTGGGCACCACCGTCCCGGCCGGGCACAAGATCAAGCTGCAGAAGGACTCGGCGAACACCTCGCAGTACGCGATCGACTTCGTCAGCCTGGAGCAGGCCACCCAGCTCCCGAACCCGGACCCGGCGAAGTACGTCGTCCCGACCGGCTTCGCGCACCAGGACGTGCAGGCCGCCCTGGACAAGGTCCGGATGGACACCACCGGCACCCTGGTCGGCGTCTACCTGCCGGCCGGCGACTACCAGACCGCGAGCAAGTTCCAGGTCTACGGCAAGCCGGTGAAGGTGATCGGCGCCGGCCCGTGGTTCACCCGGTTCTACGCCCCGACCAGCCAGTCCAACACCGACGTCGGCTTCCGGGCCGAGGCCACTGCCAACGGCTCGACCTTCAGCGGGTTCGCCTACTTCGGCAACTACACCTCGCGGATCGACGGCCCCGGCAAGGTGTTCGACTTCTCCAACGTCGCGAACATCACGATCGACAACATCTGGACCGAGCACATGGTCTGCATGTACTGGGGTGCCAACACGGACTTCATGACGATCACCAACTCGCGGATCCGGGACACCTTCGCCGACGGCATCAACATGACCAACGGCTCCACCGACAACCTGGTCTCCAACAACGAGGCCCGGGCCACCGGCGACGACTCCTTCGCGCTGTTCTCCGCGATCGACGCGGGCGGCGCGGACGAGAAGAACAACGTCTTCCAGAACCTCACCTCGATCCTGACCTGGCGCGCGGCGGGCGTGGCGGTGTACGGCGGCTACGCCAACACCTTCCGCAACATCTACATCGCGGACACCCTCTGCTACTCGGGCATCACCATCTCCTCGCTGGACTTCGGCTACCCGATGAACGGCTTCGGGGCCTCGCCCACCACCGACCTGCAGAACATCTCGCTCGTGCGGGCCGGCGGCCACTTCTGGGGCGGGCAGACCTTCCCCGGCATCTGGGTGTTCTCCGCCTCCAAGGTGTTCCAGGGCATCCGGGTGAGCGACGTGGACATCGTCGACCCGACCTACAGCGGCATCATGTTCCAGACCAACTACTCGGGCGGCCAGCCGCAGAACCCGATCACCGACACCGTCTTCACCAACGTGTCGATCAGCGGCGCGCAGAAGAGCGGTGACGCCTACGACGCCAAGTCCGGGTTCGGCGTCTGGGCCAACGAGATGCCGGAGGCGGGCCAGGGCCCGGCGGTCGGCAGCGTCACCTTCAACCACCTGACGCTCAGCAACAACTACAAGGACATCCAGAACACCACCTCGACGCTGAAGATCACCGTCAACCCGTAACACCCCCGCACCGAGAGGGCGGGCGCCCCGGGCGCCCGCCCTCTTCGCCGTGCCCAGCCGTGCCCAGCCGCGCCCCGCCGCCCCCGGCGGCTCAGCGCCGCGGGGCCGGCCCGGTGGACGCCCGGACGACCAGCTCCGGTTCGAACAGCAGCTCGCCGGGGGCGGTCGGGGCGCCGTCGATCCGGCCGACCAGCAGCGAGACCGCGGCCCGTCCGATCGCCTCGATCGGCTGCCGGACGGTGGTCAGCGGCGGCCGGGTGCAGTTGATGAACAGCGAGTCGTCGAAGCCGATCACCGACAGGTCGCCCGGCACGTCCAGCCCGGCCCGCCGGGCGGCCCGGACGACCCCCAGGGCGAGCGGGTCGCTGGCGCAGATGACGCCGGTCACCCCGTGCTCCAGCAGCCGCCCGGCGGCCGCCTGGCCGCCCTCCAGGCCGAACATGGTGTGCGCGACCCAGCCGGGGTGCGGCTCGCGCCCGCGCAGCGCGTACTGCTCGGTGAAGGACGCCAGCTTGCGGCGGGACGGCACGTGGTCCTCCGGCCCGGCGAGCAGCCCGATCCGCTCGTGCCCGAGCGCGGCCAGGTGCGCGAACGCCTGCGCCACCGCGACCGCGTCGTCGGTGGAGACCTGCGGGAAGCCCAGCTCCTCCACCGAGGCGTTCAGCAGCACCACCGGGACGCCGCGCTCGCGCAACTGGGCGAAGTGCTCGTGCGAGGCGTCCGCCTGGGCGCAGTGCCCGCCGGCGAAGACCACCCCGGAGACCTGCTGGTCGAGCAGCATGCCGACGTGGCTGGCCTCGCCCAGGCCCGCGGTGCGGGTGCACAGCAGCGGGGTGAAGCCGCCCTGGGCGAGCGCGCCGCCGACCACCTCGGCCAGCGCCGGGAAGATCGGGTTCTGCAGCTCGGGCAGCACCAGGCCGATCAGCCGGGCGCGCTCGCCGCGCAGCCGGGACGGCCGTTCGTAGCCCAGCACGTCCAGCGCGGTGAGGACGGCGGTCCGGGTGGCGCTGCCGACGCCCGGTCTGCCGTTCAGGACCCGGCTGACCGTGGCCTCACTGACTCCGACGTGCTTCGCGACCACGGAAAGCTTGCTCTTCATGCGCAAAAGTAGAGCAGAGTCACGCAAGAATCTGCAAGGATGCCCGCAAGGCCGGTGAGGCCCCTGGTAACCCGGCGGGGCCAGGTTTAACGGCGCCGAGTCACCGTCGATGCGCAGTCGTAACTTTTCACTTTCTCGTCAACCTCTTGCGTGACGTGGTTCAAGGATCTACGTTCCTCACACGTCGGCTTTCGACCGGCCTCTCCCGAAACCTCTCCCACCCATGGGGTACGCATGAAGCTGAACAGATCGAGCAGGATGGCCGCCCTCGCCCTGGCCGCGGGTGTGCTGCTGAGCACCGCCGCCTGCAGCAGCGACTCCTCCACCGGCAGCGGCGACGCCGCCGCCGGCGTCGCGGACGGCAAGCCGCTCGACCCGAACGCGACCGTCACCATCTCCATCGACTGCGCCCCGGGTGCCGACCAGGCGGCGGGCAAGGCCAACTACGCCGACGACCTGGCACTGTTCAAGACCAAGTACCCGAACGTCACCATCAACGCGAAGCCGTACGTCGGCCAGTGCGAGGTGCCGGCCCAGCAGACCGCGCAGTACAAGGCGCACGACGAGACCGGCGCCTTCCACGCGTACTTCACCGACCGCGACGCCACCCTCAACTCCGGCGACGCGCAGGACATCACCAAGTACGTCAACGACGAGACGCTGCCCGGCTTCTCCTCCATGCTGCCGTCCGTCAAGGAGAACATGACGGTCGACGGCAAGGTCTACGCGCTGCCGATCAACTACTACACCACCGGCCTGATCTACAACCGCGACCTCTTCAAGCAGGCCGGCCTCGACCCCGACAAGCCGCCGACCACCTGGGACGAGGTGCAGGCCGCCGCCAAGAAGATCGCCGCGCTCGGCAACGGCGTCAGCGGCTACGAGGACTACTCCGGCGGCAACACCGGCGGCTGGCACTTCACCTCCGAGCTCTACAGCCTCGGCGGCAAGATGGTCAGCGAGGACGGCAAGAAGGCCGCCTTCAACTCCGCCGAGGGCAAGCAGGTCCTCAAGCGCCTGCACGACATGCGCTTCACCGACCAGAGCATCAGCGCCACCCCGGTCACCCAGTGGGCCGACGCCTTCCCGCCGCTGGCCACCGGCAAGGTCGGCATGTTCCTGGGCGCCCCCGACGTCGTCAAGCACCTGATCGAGGTGCTCGGCGCCGACGCCAAGGCGTACGGCATCGGCCCGATGCCCGGCGCCACCGGCCCCGGCAACAGCCTCGGCGGCGGCGACCTGTACTACATCAAGAAGGGCCAGACCCCGAACCAGATCAAGGCCGAGATCGCCTGGATCAACTTCCAGTACCAGACCCCGGACGCCGGCCAGTTCAACTTCGCCCGCTCCAAGACGCTGGCCGGCAGCAGCAAGGACCCGGTCGCGATCGCCGTCCCGCAGCCGTACTTCTGGTCCGCCGAGTCGCCGCAGATCAAGGCCATCACCGAGTCGCTGAAGACCAACGGCAACCTGCCGCTGTCCAACTACGACCCGTACGTCAAGAACCCCACCAAGTCGATCACCGAGCCGCCGGCCGCCCAGCAGCTCTACAAGATCCTCGACACCGCGATGTCGGCCGCCCTGACCGACCCCAACGCGAACCTCGACAGCGTGCTCGCCACCGCCGAGACCCAGGCCAACCAGATCCTGGCCAACCAGTGACCCGCGCCGCCGGCCGGACCGCGCCCACCCCGCGGTCCGGCCGGCGGCCGGTCCCCTGACGAGGAGTCACCACCCATGACCACCACACTGACCCGCGGGCGGCCCGGAACCGACCCGGCCCGCACCCCCGACCGGAGCCGCGGCGGCGCCCTGCGCCGCGCCCTCGCCCGGAACCTGCGCGCCCACGCCTTCCTGATCGGCGCGCTGCTCTGCTTCGCGCTGTTCACCTGGTACCCGATGGTCCGTGAGATCGTCATGTCCTTCCAGAAGGTCCGCTACGGCGAGACCCACTGGGTCGGACTCGACAACTTCCGGCAGATCTTCGCCGACCCCGAGTTCTGGCCCGCCTGGCGGCACACCCTCGAGTACACCGGCATCGCCCTGGTCTTCGGCTTCGTCGCCCCGTTCGTCACCGCCATCGTCATCAACGAGTTCCGGCACGCCCAGAGCTACCTGCGGATCCTGGTCTACCTGCCCGTGATGCTGCCCCCGGTCGCGGGCATCCTGCTGTTCAAGTACTTCATGGACCCCGGCTACGGCCTGTTCAACCAGATCCTGGAGTTCCTGCACCTGCCCACCTCGTCCTGGCTCGCCTCCCAGGACACCGCGATGTTCTCCCTGGTCATCGTCTCCACCTGGGCCAACATGGGCAGCGCCACCCTGGTCTACCTGGCCGCCCTGCAGAGCATCCCCGGCGAGCTCTACGAGGCCGCCGAACTCGACGGCGCCGGCCTGCTCCGCCGGATCTGGCACGTCACCGTGCCGCAGACCCGGCTGATCCTCTCCCTGATGCTGATGCTGCAGGTGGTCGCCACCATGCAGATGTTCACCGAGTCCTTCGTCCTCACCGGCGGCGGACCCCAGGGATCGACCACCACCGTCGTCTACATGCTCTACAACTACGCGTTCAACTTCGACAAGTTCAACACCGCGGCCGCACTGGGCGTCGTCCTGCTGCTGGTACTCGGCGCCTTCTCCGCCCTCTACCTGTGGCTGGATCGCCGGGGCGGGGAGGAGTGACGATGAGCAAGCCCGTCCACAGCGGAACCCGCACCCTGATCTCCCCGGTCCGGCTCAACCAGCCGGCCGGCCGGCGGATCTACCGGGCCGTCCTGGCCCTCACCCTGGCCGTCGCGACCCTCGTCTTCATCGGCCCGCTCTACTGGATGGCCACCGGCGGCTTCAAGTCCTCCCGGGAACTGATCCAGACCCCGCCCACGCTCGTCCCCGAGCACCCCAGCACGCACGCCTTCACCGAGGCGTGGAACCGGCTCGACATGGGCCAGCTGCTGCTCAACACCGTCGTCTACGCGGGCGGCGCGCTGCTCCTCCAGCTGACCTTCTGCGTCGCCGCCGCGTACTCGCTCTCCAAGCTGCGCCCGATCTTCGGCAACGTCATCCTCGGCATGATGCTGGCCTCGATGATGATCCCGGCCGCCGCCCTGGTCATCCCGCAGTACCTGACGGTGCTCGACCTGCCGCTGATCCACGTCAACCTGATGAACACCCCCTGGGTGATCTGGCTGCCCACCGTCGCCAACGCGTTCAACGTCTTCCTGCTCAAGCGGTTCTTCGACTCGATCCCGAACGAGCTGCTCGACGCCGCCGCCATCGACGGCGCCGGCCCGCTGCGCACGCTCCGGTCGGTGATCCTGCCGCTGTCCCGGCCGATCCTCGGCGTGGTCTCGATCTTCGGCCTGGTCGCGGTCTGGAAGGACTTCCTCTGGCCGCTGATCACCGTCCCCGAGCACGAGACCCTCAACGTCGGCGTCAACACCGCGGCCACCTCGATGCCGCAGAACACCCTGATCGCCGGCCTGTTCCTGGCCTCGATCCCGACCATCGCCCTGTTCCTGGTCTTCCAGCGCAACATCATGGCCGGCCTCACCGCGGGCAGCCTCAAGGGCTGAGCCCGCCCTCCCCCTTCTGAAAGGAAACCCGGACCGTGTCAGAGCAGTGGTGGCGGAACGCGGCGATCTACCAGGTGTACCCGCGCAGTTTCGCCGACGCCAACGGCGACGGCATCGGGGACCTCGCCGGAGTGCGCGCAAGACTCTCCTACCTCGCCGAACTCGGCGTCGACGCCGTGTGGTTCAACCCCTGGTACCCCTCCCCGATGGCCGACGGCGGCTACGACGTCGCCGACTACCGGGACGTCGACCCGCTGTTCGGCACCCTCCAGGACGCCGAGAAACTGATCGCCGAGGCCGCCGGGCACGGCATCCGCACCGTCGTCGACGTCGTGCCCAACCACGTCTCCGACCGGCACCCGTGGTTCCGGGCCGCCCTCGCCGCCGCCCCCGGCAGCCCCGAACGTGAGCTGTTCCACTTCCGCGAGGGCCGCGGCGCACACGGCGAACTCCCGCCCAACAACTGGAAGTCCGAGTTCGGCGGCTGCCCCTGGACCCGGGTCGAGGACGGCCAGTGGTACCTCCACCTGTTCGCCGCCGCCCAGCCCGACCTCAACTGGGACCACCCGCTGGTCCGTCGCGAGCACGAGGAGATCCTCCGCTTCTGGTTCGACCGCGGCGCCGCCGGCGTCCGGATCGACTCGGCCGGCCTGCTCGCCAAGGACCCCGCCCTCCCCGACCTGGTCGACGGCGCCGACCCGCACCCCTACCTCGACCGCGACGACCTGCACGACATCTACCGCTCCTGGCGGGCCATCGCCGACTCCTACGAGCACCCGCGGGTCCTGATCGGCGAGATCTGGGTCCCCGACACCGAGCGCTTCGCCCGCTACCTGCGCCCGGACGAGATGCACACCGCGTTCAACTTCGACTTCCTGGCCCGCCCCTGGGACGCCGCCCAGCTGCGCGCCTCGATCGACGCCACCCTCGCCGCGCACGCCCCCGTCGGCGCCCCCGCCACCTGGGTGCTCTGCAACCACGACGTCACCCGCACCGTCACCCGCTACGGCCGCGCCGACACCCGCTTCGACTTCTCCGCCAAGACCTTCGGCACCCCCACCGACCTCGCCCTCGGCCTGCGCCGGGCCCGCGCCGCCGCCCTGCTCACGCTGGCCCTGCCCGGCTCGCTCTACCTCTACCAGGGCGAGGAGCTCGGCCTCCCCGAGGTCGAGGACCTGCCGCTGGACCGCCTCCAGGACCCGATGCACTTCCGCTCCGGCGGCACCGACCCCGGCCGCGACGGCTGCCGCGTCCCGCTGCCCTGGTCCGGCCAGGAGCAGCCCTTCGGCTTCTCCCCGGACGGCGCCAAGGAGCCCTGGCTCCCGCAGCCCGCCGACTGGTCGCACCTCACCGTCGCCGCCCAGTCCGCCGACCCGGAGTCCATCCTCGCCCTCTACCGCACCGGCATCCGGCTCCGCCGCGAACTGCGCGGCGAGTTCGGCTGGCTCCCCGACGCCCCCGACGGCGTGCTCGCCTTCCGCCGCGGCGACACCCGCTGCCTGGTCAACCTCTCCGCCCCGCCGCTCCCGCTCGACGGCGAGGTCCTGCTCGCCTCCGGCCCCCTCACCGACGGCCTGCTCCCCGCCGACACCGCCGTCTGGCTCCGGTAGGGCCGCCGGGACCGCGCCGCCGCACGGGCCGGCGCGGTCCCGCCGTCAGTTGCACCAGCCGTCCCGGTACGCCGCCCAGTGGTCCGGCGTGGCCGCGAAGTCGACGTACAGCGCGAGCCCGAAGTTCCGCCGCCCGCCCGGCCCGAGGCCCAGCCGGGCGCCGCGGACCGCCGCCCGGACGGTCTCGGCGTCGCCCCGGTGCGCGGAGGTGTCGGCCCAGTAGGCGGGCAGGCCCATCAACAGGTCGACGCCGGCCGGGGTGTTGGCCAGCGCCAGCTCGGTCTGCCGGGCGACGTAGCCGCCGTACAGCGCCTCGACCGGCATCGCGGTGTCGTACGACATCACCGCGACCTGGTCGACCCGGCGGGCCGCGGCCGCGAAGTACCCGGCGGACCAGTACTTGCCGTGGTCGCTGAGCGCGAAGGTCACCCGGCCGAGCCCGGGGACGGGGTCGATCTGCGGGGCGGCGACCGACAGCGGCACCGCGCGGGCGGCGGTCAGCGCGTGCACCTGGTCGAGCAGCGCCAGGAAGCCGGGCGAGCCGGAGTGCACCGGCTCCAGGTCGAGGTGGACGCCGTCGAAGCCCAGGTCGAGGACCTGCCGCGCGGAGGCGGTGACCCGGTCGCGGACGTCGGCCCGGTCCAGGTGCAGGCCGTCCTTCTCCGGCGCGACCACGTCGCCCAGCCAGGACTGGATCCGCACCCCGGGCATCGCGGCCCGCGCCCGGGCCACGAAGTCCGCCGCGCCCGGCGCCAGCCCCGGGTCGAGCGAGCCGTCGTGCTCCAGCGGCCCGGTGTGCACGTACAGGTCGTGGATGCCGGTGCCGCGCACCCGCTGCGCCAGCGCGGTCAGTTCGGCGGGGGAGCGCCGCCCGTCCACCCAGGCGTGGCCGAGCCAGAGCGCGTCCTTGCCGCGGGTGCGGGCGTCGACCGCCGGATCGCCCGCGTACTCCCAGCGCAGCGCGGCGGCCGCGCCGACCACCGGCAGGACCAGCAGCGCCGCCACCGCGGCGAGCGCGGTCAGGACGCGCCGGCGCCGGCTCCACCGGGGCCGCTCGCGCCGCCGGCGCCACGCCCGGCCGGGCAGCGTCCGCAGTGACCGCAGCGTCCGCGATCCGGACGCGCGGAGCGCGCCCGTGACCTTCCGCCAACTACGCCGTTCCCCCGAAGTGGGCATGATCGTGCTCCCTTCCGGTGGACAAGGACGCCCACGATGCGAAACGGGTTCCCTCCGACCCCCGGGGGACCGATACCCTGGCGGGGTGCGCCCCCGTACGGGTGGGCCGCATAGCCGACAGCCGTCGCAACCAGGGAGTCGCCCCATGGCCACCGTTGTCCCCCCGTCCGCCCAGCAAGTCCGTGCCGACGCCCTGCGCGAGGCCCTCGCCACCCGGGTGGTGGTGGCGGACGGGGCGATGGGCACGATGCTGCAGGCGCAGGACCCGTCGATGGAGGACTTCCAGCAGCTCGAGGGCTGTAACGAGGTCCTGAACGTGACCCGCCCCGACATCGTCCGCTCGGTCCACGAGGCGTACTTCGGGGTCGGCGTGGACTGCGTGGAGACCAACACCTTCGGCGCCAACCACTGGGCGCTGGGGGAGTACGAGATCTCCGAGCGGATCTTCGAGCTGTCCGAGGCCGGTGCCCGGATCGCCCGCGAGGTGGCCGACGAGTTCACCGCCGGGGACGGCCGGACCCGCTGGGTGCTGGGCTCGATGGGCCCGGGGACGAAGCTGCCGACGCTCGGCCACACCACCTTCGAGGTGGTCCGCGAGGGCTTCCGGCAGAACGCGGCGGGCCTGATCGCGGGCGGCGTCGACGCGCTGCTGATCGAGACCAGCCAGGACCTGCTGCAGACCAAGGCGTCGGTGCTGGGCTGCAAGGCCGCGCTGGCCGAGGCCGGGGTGGAGCTGCCGATCCTGGCCCAGATCACCGTCGAGACCACCGGCACCATGCTGCTGGGCTCCGAGACCGGCGCGGCGCTGACCGCCCTGGAGCCGCTCGGCATCGACTTCATCGGCCTGAACTGCGCCACCGGCCCCGAGCAGTACAGCGAGCACCTGCGCTACCTGGCGAAGAACGCGCGGATCGGCCTCTCCGCGATGCCGAACGCCGGCCTGCCGATCCTCACCAAGGACGGCTCGCACTACCCGCTCAGCCCGGTCGAACTCGCCGACGCCCAGGAGTCGTTCGTCCGCGACTACGGCCTGGCGCTGGTCGGCGGCTGCTGCGGCACCACCCCCGAGCACCTGCGCCACCTGGTGGAGCGGGTCCAGGGCCGCCCGCTGACCCCGCGCGACCCGCGGCCTGAGGCGTCGGCCGCCTCCCTCTACCAGTCGGTGCCGTTCCGGCAGGACACCTCCTACCTGGCGATCGGCGAGCGGACCAACGCCAACGGGTCGAAGAAGTTCCGCGAGTCGATGATCGCGGGCGACTGGCAGGCGTGCGTGGAGATCGCCCGCGAGCAGATCCGCGAGGGCGCGCACCTGCTCGACCTGTGCGTCGACTACGTCGGCCGGGACGGCGTCGCGGACATGCGGGAGATCGCCGGCCGGCTCGCCACCGCCTCCACCCTGCCGATCGTGCTGGACTCCACCGAGCCGCCGGTGCTGAAGGCGGGCCTGGAGATGCTGGGCGGCCGGGCGGTGCTGAACTCGGTCAACTACGAGGACGGCGACGGCCCGGACACCCGGTTCGGGAAGATCGCCTCCCTGGCCCGCGAGCACGGCGCCGGCCTGATCGCGCTGACCATCGACGAGCAGGGCCAGGCCCGCACCGCCGAGCACAAGGTCGCCATCGCCGAGCGGCTGATCGAGCAGCTCGGCCGCGAGTACGGCATCGAGGAGAGCTCGATCCTGGTCGACTGCCTGGCCTTCACGCTGGCCACCGGGCAGGAGGAGTCCCGCCGCGACGGCATCGAGACGATCGAGGCGATCCGCGAGCTCAAGCGCCGCCACCCGAACGTGCAGACCACGCTGGGCCTGTCGAACATCTCCTTCGGCCTCAACCCGGCCGCCCGCCAGGTCGTCAACTCGGTGTTCCTGCACGAGTGCGTCGAGGCGGGCCTGGACTCGGCGATCGTGCACGCCGCCAAGATCCTCCCGATGAACCGGATCCCCGAGGACCGCCGCCAGACCGCCCTCGACCTGGTCTACGACCGCCGCTCCGAGGGCTACGACCCGCTCCAGAAGCTCCTCCAGCTCTTCGAGGGCGTCTCCGCCGCCTCCTCCGCCGCCTCCCGCGCCGAGGAGCTCGCCGCCCTCCCGCTGGAGGAGCGCCTCCAGCGCCGCATCATCGACGGCGAGCGCAACGGCCTGGAGGCCGACCTGGACGCGGCCCTGCTGGAGCGCCCGGCGCTGGAGATCATCAACGGCACGCTGCTGTCCGGCATGAAGACGGTCGGCGAACTGTTCGGCTCCGGCGAGATGCAGCTGCCGTTCGTGCTGCAGTCCGCCGAGGTGATGAAGGCCGCGGTGGCCCACCTCGAGCCGCACATGGAGAAGTCCGACAGCGCGGGCAAGGGCACCATCGTGCTGGCCACCGTCAAGGGCGACGTCCACGACATCGGCAAGAACCTGGTCGACATCATCCTGTCCAACAACGGCTACAACGTCGTCAACATCGGCATCAAGCAGCCGGTCTCGGCGATCCTGGAGGCCGCCCAGGAGCACCAGGCCGACGTCATCGGCATGTCCGGCCTGCTGGTCAAGTCCACCGTGATCATGAAGGAGAACCTGGAGGAGCTCAACCAGCGCGGCCTGGCCGCCGACTTCCCGGTGATCCTCGGCGGCGCCGCCCTGACCCGCGCCTACGTCGAGCAGGACCTGCACGAGATCTACCAGGGCGAGGTCCGCTACGCCCGGGACGCCTTCGAGGGCCTGCGCCTGATGGACGCCCTGATCGGCGTCAAGCGCGGCGTCCCCGGCGCCGCCCTGCCCGAGCTGCGCAAGCGCCGGCACGCCCGGGTCGAGGTCGAGGAGCCGGAGGAGGTCAACCTCGGCCAGATCCGCTCCGACGTGGCCGTCGACAACCGCGTCCCGACCCCGCCGTTCTGGGGCGACCGGATCATCAAGGGCGTCCCGTTCCAGGACTACGCGTCCTGGCTGGACGAGGACGCCCTGTTCAAGGGCCAGTGGGGCCTCAAGGGCGGCCGCTCCGGCGGCCCCTCGTACGAGGAGCTGGTGGAGACCGAGGGCCGGCCCCGGCTGCGCGGCTGGCTGGACCGGCTGCAGACCGAGGGCTGGCTGGAGCCCGCCGTGGTCTACGGCTACTACCCGGCCAACTCCAAGGGCGACGACCTGATCCTCTACCGCGAGGACGGCTCCGAGCTGACCCGGTTCACCTTCCCCCGCCAGCGCCGCGGCCGCCGCCTCTGCCTGGCCGACTTCTTCCGCCCGGAGGAGTCCGGCGAGCGCGACGTGGTCGGCCTCCAGGTGGTCACCATGGGCAACCGGATCTCCGAGGCCGCCAACGAGCTGTTCGCCACCGACTCCTACCGCGACTACCTCGAACTGCACGGCCTGTCCGTCCAGTTGGCCGAGGCGCTGGCCGAGTTCTGGCACGCCCGGGTCCGCTACGAGCTCGGCTTCGGCGACGAGGACCCGCAGGACGTCCGCGACATGTTCGCCCTCAAGTACCGCGGCGCCCGCTTCTCGCTCGGCTACGGCGCCTGCCCCAACCTGGAGGACCGGGCCAAGATCGCCGAGCTGCTGAAGCCCGAACGGGTCGGCGTCGTCCTCTCCGAGGAGTACCAGCTGCACCCGGAGCAGTCCACCGACGCCATCGTGCTGCACCACCCCGAGGCCAAGTACTTCAACGCCCGGTAGGTCTTCAACCGGAGACCATCCGTTCGCCGCGCGCCCGCCCGGTGCAATCCCACCGGGCGGGCGTACTCTTGATGATCCTGAAACGGGCCGGTCCGCAGACCAGCGGGCCGGCCCGTGCCATCCCCGGGCGCCCCCCGCGCGCCCGCACGCCCACCCGGAAGGACGGCGCGCATGACGACGGTCTCGACCCCGGTCCACATCGACGGCGACGGCGAGGACGGCGGCCTGCACGCCGTCCTGCTCGACATGGACGGCACCCTGGTCGACACCGAGGACTTCTGGTGGCAGGCCGAGGTCGAGCTGTTCGCCGAACTCGGCCACCGGCTCACCGCCGAGGACCGCACCCACGTGGTCGGCGGCCCGATGACCCGGGTCATCGACTACCTGATCGGCCGCACCGGCGTCACCCTCACCCCCGCCGAACTGACCGTGCTGATCAACCAGCGCTTCGTCGAGCGGCTGGCCGGCGGCGTCCCGCTGATGCCCGGCGCCGAACGGCTGCTCAACACGCTGGCCGCGCACGGCGTCCCGGCCGCCCTGGTGTCCGCCTCGCACCGGCACATCATCGACATCGTGCTGCGCAGCCTGGGCGCCCGGCACTTCGCCTTCACGGTGGCCGGCGACGAGGTGCCGCGCACCAAGCCGCACCCCGACCCCTACCTGGCGGCGGCCGCCCGGCTCGGCGCCGCCCCGGCCCGCTGCGTGGTCGTCGAGGACACCCCGACCGGCGTCGCCGCCGCCGAGGCGGCCGGCTGCCCGGTCGTCGCCGTCCCCTCCATCGCCGCGATCGAACCCGCCCCCGGCCGCCTGGTGCTGCCCTCGCTCGAACACGTCGACCTCGCCCTGCTGCGCTCCCTGGCCGCCGCCCGGGTGTGAGCTTGGTCTCTTCCGCGCGCTTTCCCGGTTCCGTTCCGCTTCCGGTGCTATGCGGAACGTGTCCGGCGCCGCGGCCGAAAACGGGCATTGGCTGACAACTCGTCGGCTGCCGGGACAAGATCGTCCGAACCCCGTGCGACCGCCCTCCGGACCCTCGGTGACCGCCCGGAGGCGATGTGGCACGCTAAGGCGCGTTCAGTCCCGTGCCGTGCCCGCCCGCACCCCGGAAACCCGGAGGAGCGCGCGCACGGCCGCAGCAGACCCGCGGCCGCCGCCCCACCCCGGCGCCGGACGGCGGGCCGCCGGCGACAAGCCGGCCGCACGCAGTGAGGAAGACCACCCCGCATGACGACGCCCAACCGCCTGGCCGCCCTCAGCTGCGCCGCCCTGGTCGCCACCACGGCGGCCGGCTGCGCCTCCGTCGAGAAGGCCGCCGGTGGCGGTGGCGACGGCACCATCACGATGGGCACCACCAACGTGACCAGCGTGCTCGACCCGGCCGGCGCCTACGACGCGGGCTCCTGGCTGGTCCTCAACAACTCCTTCCAGTCGCTGCTCAGCTTCCCCTCCGGCGCGACCGTCCCGCAGCCCGACGCCGCCGAGTCCTGCCAGTTCACCGGCAGCGACGCGCTCACCTACACCTGCACGCTGCGCTCCGGCCTGAAGTTCACCAACGGCCACCCGCTGACCGCCCAGGACGTCAAGTTCTCCATCGACCGGGTCAAGAAGATCGACGACCCGTCCGGCCCCGGCCCGCTGCTCTCCACCATCAAGTCGGTGGAGGTCTCCGGCGACCGGGACGTCACCTTCCGGCTGGAGAGCCCGGACGCGGTGCTCCCGGCGAAGCTCGCCTCCGCGGCCGGCGCGATCGTCGACCACCAGGTCTTCCCCGCCGACAAGCTGCTGGAGAACGGCAGGCTGGTCGGCTCCGGCCCCTACAAGATCGACTCGATCGAGGCCAAGGGCAAGGCCCCCGGCACCGTCCGGCTCAGCGCCAACCCGGGCTACCACGGCATCGCCAAGCTGCAGAACGACAAGTTCGCGGTCCGCTACTTCGACAAGCCGGACGAGCTGAAGTCCGCCATCGAGAGCGGCGCCGTCGACGTCACCGACAGCAGCCTCGACCCCGCCACCTCGGCCAGGATCAAGGACGAGGACATGGCCGGCACCGGCAAGCTCCGGGTCGCCGAGGGCGCCTCCGGCGAGACCCGCTACCTGGTCTTCAACACCAAGGACGAGACCGGCGGCAACCAGGCCGTCCGGCAGGCCGCCGCCCAGCTGATCGACCGCAAGGCGCTCTCCCACGACGTGTACGCGGGCACCGTGCAGCCGCTCTACTCCGTCGTCCCGGCGGGCCTGGCCGGCCACAACACCGCCTTCTTCGACAAGTACGGCGAGCCCGACCCGGCCAAGGCCAAGAAGATCCTGAACAACGCGCACGTCACCACCCCGGTCAAGCTCAACCTGACCTGGTCCCGCGCCCGGGCCGGCGCCGGCGAGATGAACGCCGTCAAGGAGCAGCTGGAGAACGGCGGCCTGTTCCAGGTCAACGTCCAGGAGGAGCCCGACTGGACCGCCTACCAGGCCGGCTGGAAGAACGGCAGCTACCAGGCGTACCCCGTCGGCTGGATCCCCGACTACGCCGACGCCGACGACTACATCAGCCCGCTGGTGGTCGACGGCGGCGCCTTCCACAACGGCTGGAACAGCACCCAGATCAGCGACAGGCTGGTGCCGGACTCGATCAAGCTCACCGACCGCTCCGGCGGCGGCGCCTACGACCAGATCCAGAAGATCCTGGCCGACGCGGTCCCGATGATCCCGCTGTTCCAGAACAAGTCCTTCTACGTCTACCACCCCGGCATCACCGGCGTGGACGCGACGGTGGACAACACCGGCGTGTTCCGGTTCTGGGAGATCGGCCGCACCTCGAAGTAACGTTCCGCCGGCTCGACGCGCAACGGCCCGCCACCCCCCCCGCGGGGGGTGGCGGGCCGTTCGGCGTGCGGGGCGCGGCGGCCGCTACAGCGCGCCGGGGCGGACCAGGCCGCTCTCGTACGCGTACACCGCCGCCTGCACCCGGTCGCGCAGCTGCAGCTTGGTCAGCACGTGGCCGACGTGCGTCTTCACCGTGGTCTCCGAGACGAACAGCTCGGCGGCGATCTCCGCGTTCGACAGCCCGCGCGCCACCAGCCGCAGCACCTCCACCTCGCGCTCGGTCAGCACCGTCAGCGCCTGCGGCGGCGCCTCGTCGCCGGAGGGCAGCTTGGTGGCGTACATGTCCAGCAGCCGGCGGGTCACCGACGGGGCCAGCATCGCCGCGCCGTCCGCCACCACCCGGATCGCCTGCACCAGCTCCTCGGCCGGCACGTCCTTCAGCAGGAAGCCGCTGGCCCCCGCGCGCAGCGCCTCCACCACGTACTCGTCCAGGTCGAAGGTGGTCAGCACCAGCACCTTGGCCGGCCCGTCCCGGTCCGGCCCGGCGATCCGCCGGGTCGCCTCCACGCCGTCCATCCGCGGCATCCGGATGTCCATCAGCACCACGTCCGGCTGCAGGGCGCGGACCTGGTCCAGCGCCTGCTGCCCGTCGCCCGCCTCGCCGACCACCACCAGGTCGGACTCCGCCTCCAGGATCATCCGGAAACCGGTACGCAGCAGCGGCTGGTCGTCCACCAGCAGCACACGGATCGTCACCTACGACTCCTTGCCGGGAAGGTTTTCTGTTGCCAGGGGCAGCGGGTACGGCGGGGGAGTGCCGCCGAACTCCGGGCAGGACGCCTGGTGGTCGCACCAGTCGCACAGCCGGTTGCGGGTCGCCGGGAAGTCACCGGTGGCCACCGCCGCCGAGATCGCCTCCCACAGCGCCTCCAGCTTCCGCTCCACCGAGAGCAGGTCGGCCTCGTCCGGGTCGTACGTCACCACGTCCCCGCCGCCGCCCAGGTAGACCAGCTGCAGGCGCTTGGGGACCACGCCCTTCCACCGCCACACCACCAGCGCGTAGAACTTCATCTGGAACATCGCCTTGCCCTCGAAGTCCCGCGAGGGCGCCCGGCCGGTCTTGTAGTCCACCAGCCGGACCTCGCCGGACGGCGCGACGTCCACCCGGTCGATGTACCCGCGCAGCGGCAGCCCCGAGGCCAGCGCGGTCTCCACGTACAGCTCCCGCTCCACCGGGTGCAGCCGGGTCGGGTCCTCCAGCCGGAACCACCTGTCGACCAGCTTGCCCGCGTCGGCCAGCCAGCCGGCCAACTCGCCCGGCTCGCCCGGGAACAGTTCGGCCAGCTCCGGCCGTTCCCCCAGCAGCCGCTCCCACTGCGGTTCCAGCAGCCCGCGCGCCCGCTCCGGCGTGCGCTCGGCCGGCGGGTGGTCGAACAGCCGCTCCAGCACCGCGTGCACCAGCGTGCCCCGGGTCGCCGCCTGCGACGGCGGCTCCGGCAGCCGGTCGATCACCCGCAGCCGGTACAGCAGCGGGCAGGTCATGAAGTCACCCGCCCGGGACGGCGACAGCCCGGTCGGCCGGGCGGCCGGACGGGGAGCGGGCGGAGGGTCGGTCTGCTGCATGCCACGACCCTATTGCACCGAACGGACACCAGGGGCGAACGGGTCGAAGAGCTGGGTACAAGGAAAGGGGAGGGCGGGCGGGGTGCGCCCCCGTTCCCGGGGAGAGATCACGTAGCGTACGGGGCACCAGCAGCTGTGGACGGCGGAACGGGAGGAGCACGGTGAACGACACCGAGGGGCGGGCACCGGAGAAGCCGAAGCCCGACGACCAGCCGCGCGGCGGCATCCTGATGGGCCGTCCGTTCGGCGTGCCCGTCTACGTCACCCCGTCCTGGTTCCTGGTCGCCGCGCTGATCACCTGGATCTTCGGCAGCCGGCTCGCCGACGTGCTGCCCGACCTCGGCGGCGCCCGCTACCTGCTCGCCTTCTCCTTCGCCGTCGCCTTCTACGGCTCCGTCCTGATCCACGAACTCGCCCACACCGTGGTCGGCCTGCGCTACAAGCTCGGCGTCCGCCGGATCCAGCTGCAGTTCCTCGGCGGCGTCTCCGAGATCGAGAAGGAGGCCGACCGCCCCTGGCGCGAGTTCTGGCTCGCCTTCGTCGGCCCGCTGCTCTCGCTCCTGCTCGGCGGCGCCTTCTGGCTCGGCCTGCGCGCCGTCGAACCCGCCACCGTGCCCGGCGTGCTGCTGGCCGGCCTGATGGTCTCCAACCTGGTCGTCGCCGCCTTCAACCTGCTCCCCGGCCTCCCGCTGGACGGCGGCCGGATGCTGCGCGCCGTCGTCTGGGCGCTCACCGGCGACCCGATGAAGGGCACCCTGGCCGCCGTCTGGGTCGGCCGCGCCCTCGCCGTCGCCGTCGTCCTCGGCCTGCCGATGCTCGGCTCCGCCCAGGACGTCGAACGCTCCACCACCGAGGCCATGGTCGACGGCGTGCTCGCCGCGATCCTCGGCTTCATCATCTGGCAGGGCGCCGGCAACTCGCTGCGCAACGCCCGCCTCAAGGCCGTCCTGCCCCGGCTCAAGGTCCGCGAACTCGCCCGCCGCAGCATCGACGTCCCCGCCGACACCCCGCTCGGCGAGGCCATGCGCCGCGCCCGCGAGGCGCACGCCGGCGCGATCGTGGTGGTCGACGGGCGCGGCGAACCCGTCGCCGTGGTCAAGGAGTCCGCGGTCGGCGCCGTCCCCGAGCACCGCCGCCCCTGGATCGCCGTCACCGCCGTCGCCCGCGACCTCGAACCCGGCCTCACCGTCCCCGTCGACCTGGACGGCGAACAGCTCCTCGACGTGCTCCGCCGCGCCCCCGCCACCGAGTACCTGGTGGTCCGCCCCGACGGCTCGGTCTACGGCGTGCTCTCCCTCACCGACCTCGAACGACGCCTCAGCGCCGCCCTCCAGGGGCGGGCCGCCGGCGCGAACTGATCATGTGGTCGGGGGCAGCCCTCCGGCTCCCGTAGGATGGCCCCCATGTCCGAACCGACCGGTGCCACCCGCCGACGCGGGCCCTTCCAGGTCGGGGACCAGGTCCAGCTGACCGACCCCAAGGGCCGCCACTACACGTTCACGCTCCAGGCCGGGAACCAGTTCCACACCCACAAGGGTATGTTCCCGCACGACGAGCTGATCGGCGCTCCCGAGGGCACGGTCGTCCGCACGACGGGCAACGTCCCGTACCTCGCGCTGCGCCCCCTGCTCCCCGACTACGTCCTGTCCATGCCGCGCGGCGCGGCCGTGATCTACCCCAAGGACGCGGGGCAGATCCTGGCCATGGCCGACATCTTCGCCGGCGCGAAGGTGGTCGAGGCGGGCGTCGGCTCCGGCGCCCTCTCCACCTACCTGCTGCGCGCCGTCGGCGACACCGGCTCGCTGGCCTCCTACGAGCGCCGGCAGGACTTCGCCGACATCGCCAAGGGCAACGTCGAGCGCTACTTCGGCGGACCGCACCCGGCCTGGAAGCTCACCGTCGGCGACCTCCAGGACAACCTGGTGGAGACCGACGTCGACCGCGTCATCCTCGACATGCTCGCCCCCTGGGAGTGCCTGGACGTCGCCTCCAAGGCGCTCGTCCCCGGCGGCCTGATCTGCTGCTACGTGGCCACCACCACCCAGATGTCGCGCACCGTCGAGGCGCTGCGCGAGCACGGCACCTTCACCGAGCCGCAGGCCTGGGAGACCATGGTCCGCACCTGGCACCTGGAGGGCCTCGCCGTCCGCCCGGACCACCGGATGATCGGCCACACCGGCTTCCTGCTCACCGCCCGCCGCCTCGCCGACGGCGTCGAGCCCCCGCTGCGCCGCCGCCGCCCCGCCAAGGGCTCCTACGGCGAGGACTACGAGACCGGCCCCGACACCGAGCTGACGCTCGCCGAGCGCGCCGCGATCCGCAAGGCCCAGCGCGAGGCCGCCTCGCACGACGCGCGCGACCTGCCGCAGTAGCGGCGGACGCGCGCACCCGCCCACGGCCGGGGCGCGGGAACGGCAGGCGACTGCCCGTCCCGCGCCCCGGCCGTCGGCGTCCGCCGGCCCGTGCGGCCCTGGTGGGGGCGGACGGCGGCCGGTGTGCGAGGATGCGCGGACCGGAAAGGGGAGTCTCGTGGTGACGGAGCGTCGGATACCCGGGCACGCGCGGTCGGGCCTGAAGCACTGGGTGCTGGTCGCGGCCGGCTGCGCGGCCGTGGTGGGCGGGGCGCTGGGGGCGACCTCGGCGACCGGGGCGGTGACGGCGGGCCAGCCGGCCGCCGGACCCCTGCCCGCACCCGCGTCCCCGGAGGCGCGGTCGGCGCCGCCGGCCGAGGCCGACCTGGCGAAGGTGCCGTTCCCGCTGGAGTGCGGGCCGTTCCCGGTCGCGGTGAGCCTGCGGACCTCGGCGCTGTCCGCCGGGCAGCCGCTGACGGTCGCCGCCGCGCACTGCCAGGCCGACATGGGCACCCCGCCGGACGGCGTGTTCCTGGTCGGCGCGGACGGCCGCCCGGTCGTCCTGCTGCCCGACAGCGAGGGCCTGACCGTCACCGAACTGGCGATCCGCAGCGACGGCTCGATCCGCGGCAGGGCCCGCGGCTACTCGTCCCCCGACGTGCCGCGCTTCTCGCCCGACCTCCAGGTCGAGCTGGTCTGGCAGCGGGTCTCCGGGACCTGGAAGGCCACCGAGACCAGGACCCCCGTCCAGGGCACCTGACGGCCCCTCGGCACGGCCCTCGGCGCCCCCCGGTCGGCCTACTCGGCGTCCGGCCCGTAGACCTCGACGCCGTCCGCCGCGCGGCGGACGTGGATGCAGTCGCCGGGGCAGTCCTTGGCCGAGTCGACCACGTCCTGAAGCAGCGTCAGCGGCACGGGCACGCTCTGGCCCGGCTGCTGGCGCAGCTCGTCGTCCTCGCCCTTCACGTAGGCGAGCCCGTCGATGTCGAGCTCGAAGACCTCGGGCGCGTACTGCGCGCAGATGCCGTCGCCGGTGCACAGATCCTGGTCGATCCAGACTTCGAGTGCCTCGCCCGTCCCCGCCATTGCCCCTGCCGTTTCTGCGCTCGTCGCCCCGTATTCGGGGACATTCCTGTCACGATACATCCGCGCTGCTTTGAACCGTTGAGCGGTGGGCATCTCCTCTACCAAGAGGGGAAGCACGCAGGGCGAACAACCGGACACGCCCGACCCGCCTTTCTGATCACTAAGGGGTTTACATCGCCCTGGTCCCAGGTAGGTTTGGGTCGTCCAGCTCCCCCAGGAGGAGGTGAGGACCGTGGCAGCCCACGATGACGAGTACGACCGCAGCGCCGGCAGGCCCGCACGGGGGTCCGACGAGGCCGCGCAGGTTTCCTACCTCGAGCAGGAGATCGCTGTCCTTCGGCGCAGGCTCGCGGATTCCCCGCGCGGATCGAGGATCCTCGAGGAGCGGATCACCGAGCTCCAGACCAACCTGGCGGGTGTGACCGCCCAGAACGAGAGGCTCGTCTCCACCCTGCGCGAGGCCCGCGACCAGATCGTGGCCCTCAAGGAGGAGGTCGACCGCCTCGCCCAGCCCCCGGCCGGGTTCGGCACCTTCCTCGAGAAGAACGAGGACGGCACCGCCGACATCTTCACCGGCGGCCGCAAGCTCCGGGTCAACGTCAGCCCCAGCGTCGAGCTGGACGAGCTGCGCCGCGGCCAGGAGGTGATGCTCAACGAGGCGCTCAACGTCGTCGAGGCGATGGAGTTCGAGCGGATCGGCGAGATCGTCTCGCTCAAGGAGGTGCTGGAGGGCGGCGACCGCGCGCTGGTCACCGGCCACACCGACGAGGAGCGGGTGGTCCGGCTCGCCGAGCCCCTGCACGGCGTGACGCTCCGACCGGGCGACGCGCTGCTGCTGGAGCCCCGTTCCGGCTACGTCTACGAGGTGGTGCCGAAGTCCGAGGTCGAGGAGCTGGTCCTCGAGGAGGTCCCGGACATCGACTACCGGCAGATCGGCGGCCTCTCCGGCCAGATCGAGCAGATCCGGGACGCCGTCGAGCTCCCGTACCTACACGCCGAGCTGTTCCGGGAGTACGAGCTGCGGCCGCCCAAGGGCGTCCTGCTCTACGGCCCGCCCGGCTGCGGCAAGACGCTGATCGCCAAGGCGGTGGCCAACTCGCTGGCCAAGAAGGTCGCCGAGGTGACCGGCCGGCCGCAGGGCAAGAGCTACTTCCTGAACATCAAGGGCCCCGAGCTGCTCAACAAGTACGTCGGCGAGACCGAGCGGCAGATCCGGCTGGTCTTCCAGCGGGCCCGGGAGAAGGCGAGCGAGGGCACGCCCGTCATCGTCTTCTTCGACGAGATGGAGTCGCTGTTCCGCACCCGCGGCTCCGGTGTCAGCTCGGACGTGGAGAACACCATCGTCCCGCAGCTGCTGGCGGAGATCGACGGCGTGGAGGGCCTGGAGAACGTCATCGTGATCGGCGCCTCCAACCGCGAGGACATGATCGACCCGGCGATCCTGCGGCCCGGCCGGCTGGACGTCAAGATCAAGATCGAGCGGCCGGACGCCGAGGCGGCCAAGGACATCTTCTCCAAGTACCTCAAGGACACCCTGCCGTTCCACCCGGACGACCTCAAGGAGCACGACGGCTCGGTGTCGGTCACCGTCGCCGCCATGATCCAGTCGGTGGTCGAGCGGATGTACTCGGAGACCGAGGAGAACCGCTTCCTGGAGGTCACCTACGCCAACGGTGACAAGGAAGTGCTGTTCTTCAAGGACTTCAACTCCGGCGCGATGATCCAGAACATCGTCGACCGGGCGAAGAAGATGGCCATCAAGGACTACCTCGACCACGGCCAGCGCGGTCTGCGCGTCTCCCACCTGCTCGCCGCCTGCGTGGACGAGTTCAAGGAGAACGAGGACCTGCCCAACACCACCAACCCGGACGACTGGGCCCGCATCTCCGGCAAGAAGGGCGAGCGGATCGTCTTCATCCGCACCCTCGTCACCGGCAAGCAGGGCGCCGAGTCCGGCCGCTCCATCGACACCGTCGCCAACACGGGGCAGTACCTGTAGCACGCGCAGCACCCCGTCCGGCCGCGGCGCCCGGCAGGCCCCGCGGCCGGACGGCGCGTCCGCGCCGGCAGTACCGGCAGTACCCACAGGTCAGGAGGGCCGCATGACCGTACGGCGCGTGATGGGTATCGAGACCGAGTACGGCATCTCCGTGCCCGGGCACCCCAACGCGAACGCCATGCTCACCTCGTCCCAGATCGTCAACGCCTACGCGGCGGCGATGCACCGGGCGCGCCGCGCCCGCTGGGACTTCGAGGAGGAGAACCCGCTGCGCGACGCCCGGGGCTTCGACCTGGCCCGGGACGTGGCGGACGCCAGCCAGCTCACCGACGAGGACATCGGCCTGGCCAACGTCATCCTCACCAACGGCGCCCGGTTCTACGTCGACCACGCGCACCCCGAGTACTCCTCGCCCGAGGTCACCAACCCGCGGGACGCGGTGCTCTGGGACAAGGCGGGCGAGCGGATCATGGCGGAGGCCGCCGAGCGCGCCCTCGAACTGCCCAACGGCCAGCGGATCCTGCTGTACAAGAACAACACCGACAACAAGGGCGCCTCCTACGGCACCCACGAGAACTACCTGATGCAGCGGGCCACCCCGTTCGCCGACATCGTCCGGCACCTCACCCCGTTCTTCGTCTCCCGCCAGGTGGTGTGCGGGGCCGGCCGGGTGGGCATCGGGCAGGAGGGCGGCGGGCACGGCTTCCAGATCAGCCAGCGCGCCGACTACTTCGAGGTCGAGGTCGGCCTGGAGACCACGCTCAAGCGGCCGATCATCAACACCCGCGACGAACCGCACGCCGACGCCGAGAAGTACCGCCGGCTGCACGTCATCATCGGCGACGCCAACCTCTCCGAGATCTCCACCTACCTCAAGCTGGGCACCACCGCGCTGGTCCTGTCGATGATCGAGGACGGCTTCATCGCCGTCGACCTCGCCGTCGACCAGCCGGTCCGCACCCTGCACCGGGTCTCCCACGACCCCGGGCTCAAGCAGCTCGTCCAGCTGCGCAGCGGCCGCAGGCTGACCGCCGTCCAGCTCCAGATGGAGTACTGCGAGCTGGCCCGGAAGTACGTCGAGGACCGCTACGGGCAGGACGCCGACGACCAGACCATGGACGTGCTGGCCCGCTGGGAGGACGTGCTGGGCCGGCTGGAGCGCGACCCGATGAGCCTGTCCCGGCAGCTCGACTGGATCGCCAAGAAGGAGATCCTGGAGGGCTACCGGCAGCGCGACGCGCTCGGCTGGGACAGCCCCCGGCTGCAGCTGGTCGACCTCCAGTACAGCGACGTGCGGGCCGAGAAGGGCCTCTACAACCGGCTGGAGGCGCGCGGGCGGTTCGAGCGGCTCTTCACCGAGGAGGAGGTCCGCCGCGCCGTCACCCAGCCCCCCGACGACACCCGGGCGTACTTCCGCGGCCGCTGCCTGGAGCAGTACGCCGACCACGTGGCCGCGGCCTCCTGGGACTCCGTCATCTTCGACCTGCCCGGGCACGACAGCCTCCAGCGCGTCCCGACCATGGAGCCGCTGCGCGGCACCCGGGCGCACGTCAAGGAGCTGCTCGACCGCTGCCGCACCGCGGAGGACCTGGTGCGGGTGCTGTCCGGCGGGTAACTTTTCGATCACCGGGGGTGAACATTTCCCGGACGGGGAATCATTCCGGTGAGCAGTCAGCGTTGAACGGGAACACCGAACGAGCGGGGTGAGGGAAATGGCGGAGAAGGACACCGGCGGCGGTCAGCAGCGGGCCAACCGCTCCTCCGAGGAGGTGGAGGAGCAGGCCGCGGAAACTCAGACCTCGGACGAGCTCAAGGAGCGCCAGGAAAAGCTCAGCGACGACGTCGACTCGGTACTCGACGAAATCGACGAGGTCCTGGAATCCAACGCCGAGGACTTCGTGCGCGGATTCGTGCAGAAGGGCGGCGAGTGAGAGGGGGAAACCCCCTCCTCCACCGAGAACAGCACCACGAGCGCCGCAGGTGTGCCCTGAGCGCGCCTGCGGCCTCGCGTTCCCGCGAACTCCTCCACGGGGCACGTGGAACCGGCCCCGGAAGCGGGTAGGGTCCGGGGCACCAAGCAACTTTCGATCTTCGATCCGGAAGGACACGTGTGGAAGCCAACCTCAGTGGCACCGGGCGTCTGCCGGCCGCCTTCCTCACCCCCGGCTCCTCCTCGTTCCTCGACTTCCTCGACAGCCACGCGCCCCAGCTGCTGCCCGGCCGGCGCGCCCTCCCCGAGGGGATGACCATCGAGGCGCCGCACGGCACCACCATCGTCGCCGCGGTCTTCGACGGCGGCGTGGTGCTGGCCGGCGACCGCCGCGCCACCATGGGCAACGTCATCGCCCAGCGGGACATCGAGAAGGTCTTCCCGGCCGACGAGTACAGCGCCGTCGGCATCGCCGGCACGGCCGGCCTCGCGGTCGAGATGGTCCGGCTGTTCCAGCTGGAACTGGAGCACTACGAGAAGATCGAGGGCACCGTCCTCTCGCTGGAGGGCAAGGCCAACCGGCTCACCACGATGATCCGCTCCAACCTGGCGATGGCCATGCAGGGCCTCGCGGTCGTCCCGGTCTTCGCCGGCTACGACCTCGACCTCGGCCGGGGCCGGATCTTCACCTACGACGTGACCGGCGGCCGCTCCGAGGAGCGGGCCGGCTTCGCCGCCACCGGCTCCGGCTCGGTGTTCGCCCGCGGCTCGATGAAGAAGCTCTACCGGGACGGGCTGAACGGCGACCAGGCCGCGACCCTCGCCGTCCAGGCGCTCTACGACGCCGACGACGACGACTCCGCGACCGGCGGCCCCGACCTGGCCCGCAAGATCTTCCCGATCGTCTCGCTGATCACCGAGGACGGCTTCCGCCGGCTCACCGAGGACGAGGTCGCCGAGATCGCGGTCTCGATCACCGACCAGCGCCGCGAGCACCCGAACGGCCCGCAGGCCCCGCTCCTCTGAGTCCGCCCCCACCACCGAAGGGAGACCGGCGGTGTCCACGCCGTTCTACGTCTCACCCCAGCAGGCCATGGCGGACCGCGCGGAGTACGCCCGCAAGGGCATCGCCCGCGGCCGCAGCGTGGTCGTGCTCACCTACGCCGACGGCATCCTCTTCGTCGCGGAGAACACCTCCCGGGCCCTGCACAAGGTCTCCGAGATCTACGACAAGATCGCCTTCGCCGCGGTCGGCCGCTACAACGAGTTCGAGAACCTGCGGATCGGCGGCGTCCGCTACGCCGACCTGCGCGGCTACTCCTACGACCGGGCCGACGTCACCGCCCGCGGCCTGGCCAACGTCTACGCCCAGACCCTCGGCACGATCTTCTCCTCGGTCGGCGAGAAGCCCTACGAGGTCGAGCTGATCGTGGCCGAGGTCGGCCGCACCGACGCCGACGACCAGATCTACCGGCTCACCCCCGACGGCTCGGTGGTGGACGAGAAGAACGCCGTCGTGGTCGGCGGCAACGCCGACTCCATCGGCAACTACCTCGGCCAGCGCCACCGCGCCGGGCTGGGCCTCGCGGAGGCGCTCAAGCTGGCGGTCGACGGGCTGGCCCGCGACCCCAACGGCGGCACCCCCCGCGCCCTGACCCCGGAGCAGCTGGAGGTCGCCGTGCTGGACCGCCAGCGCCCCCAGCAGCGCAAGTTCAAGCGGATCCTGGGCGGCCAGCTGGCCCGACTGCTCAGCGGCGACGAGTCGGCCGCCGCCGAGGACGACAGCGACGCGAGCGCCGACACCGAATGACCGGCCCGGGCGGCCCGCCGAGAGGGGCGGGCCGCCCGACGGTCCACCGACCGCCACCGAGGGGTTCCACCGAGCTTCGAACAGAGAAGAGTCGCCCATGGACCGTCGAATTTTCGGGATCGAGAACGAGTACGGCGTCACCTGCACCTTCCGGGGCCAGCGCCGGCTGTCGCCGGACGAGGTCGCCCGCTACCTCTTCCGCCGGGTGGTCTCCTGGGGCCGCAGCAGCAACGTGTTCCTGAAGAACGGCGCCCGGCTCTACCTGGACGTCGGCTCCCACCCCGAGTACGCGACCCCCGAGTGCGACGACGTGACCGAGCTGGTCACCCACGACAAGTCCGGCGAGCGGATCCTCGAGGGGCTGCTGGTGGACGCCGAGCGGCGGCTGCACGAGGAGGGCATCGCCGGCGACGTCTACCTGTTCAAGAACAACACCGACTCGGCCGGCAACTCCTACGGCTGCCACGAGAACTACCTGGTGGCCCGGCACGGCGAGTTCTCCCGGCTGGCGGACGTGCTGATCCCGTTCCTGGTCACCCGGCAGCTGATCTGCGGGGCCGGCAAGGTGCTGCAGACCCCGCGCGGCGCGGTCTACTGCGTCAGCCAGCGGGCCGAGCACATCTGGGAGGGCGTCAGCTCGGCGACCACCCGCTCCCGGCCGATCATCAACACCCGGGACGAGCCGCACGCCGACGCCGAGCGCTACCGGCGGCTGCACGTCATCGTCGGCGACTCCAACATGTCGGAGACCACCACGCTGCTCAAGGTCGGCGCCACCGACCTGGTGCTGCGGCTGATCGAGGCCGGCGTGGTGATGCGCGACCTGACGCTGGAGAACCCGATCCGGGCGATCCGCGAGGTCAGCCACGACCTGACCGGCACCCACCAGGTCCGGCTCGCCAACGGCCGGGAGGCCTCCGCCCTGGAGATCCAGGAGGAGTACTACACCAAGGCGCTGGAGTTCGCCGACCGCAAGGGCCTCAACGAGGGCACCGTGGCCCGGGTGCTGGAGCTGTGGGGCCGCACCCTGGAGGCGATCCGCACCGAGGACCTGGCCAAGGTCGGCACCGAGATCGACTGGATCATGAAGTACCAGCTGATCGAGAAGTACCGGGCCAAGCACCAGATGACCATGTCCAACCCGCGGGTCGCCCAGATCGACCTCGCCTACCACGACATCCACCGCCGCCGCGGCCTGTTCTACCTGCTGCAGAAGAACGGCCAGGCCAAGCGGGTCACCACCGACCTGCTGACCTTCCAGGGCAAGTCGGTGCCCCCGCAGACCACCCGGGCCCGGCTGCGCGGCGACTTCATCCGCCGCGCCCAGGAGCAGCGCCGCGACTTCACCGTCGACTGGGTGCACCTCAAGCTGAACGACCAGGCGCAGCGCACCGTGCTGTGCAAGGACCCGTTCCGCTCGGTCGACGAGCGGGTGGAGAAGCTGATCGCCGGGATGTGACCCGCCGGGTCGCCACGGCCCGTCGGGGCGCGCCGAGCGCCTCCGACGGGCCGGACGAATCGGGTCATAGGCTGACGCCATGCGTCGAATCGCCTGCCTGCTCACCCTGCCCCTGACCGCCGCGCTGCTCGCCGGATGCAGTAGTTCGGACGGCTCCGGGAAGTCCGCCGCGACGACGCCGGCGTCCTCCTCGGCCTCCGCCGTCGCGGTGCCCAGCCCGGTGGCGTCCGCCTCGCCGATGCCGGTGGTCAGCGGCGAGTTCGGCTCGAAGGCGACCATCACCCTGCCGTCGGAGCCGCCGTCCGGGCAGTTCGTGGTGAGCACCGTGAGCGAGGGCTCCGGGGCGGTGGTCAGCAAGAACGACTGGGTGACCGTCAACTACACGGTCAAGGACTGGACCAGCGGCAAGGACCTGTCCAGCTCCTACGACGACAAGGGCAAGCCGCAGCTCTACCAGGCCGGCACCGGGCAGCTGGTGCCCGCCTTCGACCAGAGCGTGCTCGGCAAGAAGGCCGGCTCCCGGGTGCTGGTGGTCGCCCCGCCGGCCGCCGGGTTCGGCGGCCAGGGCTCCAGCGCGCTGGGCGTCGGCAAGGACGACACCGTGGTGTTCGTGCTGGACGTGATGAAGTCCACGCCGCCGGACGCCACCATCCCCGGCGACCTCGTCCAGCCGCCCGCCACCGCCCCGCAGGTGAAGGACAACGGCAAGGCCGCGCCGACCATCACCATCCCGGCCGGCCAGCAGCCGCCCGCCGACCTGCAGCAGTACGTGCTGGTGAAGGGCGGCGGCCCGGAGGTGCAGAGCGGGCAGACGCTGCTCGTCCAGTACACCGGCGTGACCTGGGCGGACGGCAAGCAGTTCGACTCCTCGTGGAACCACGGCGGCGCGCAGGCCCTGCAGGTCGGCGCCGGCAGCCTGATCAAGGGCTGGGACCAGGGGCTGGTCGGCAAGCCGGTCGGCAGCCGGGTGCTGCTGGTGGTGCCGCCCGCGCTGGGCTACGGCGACCAGGCCAGCGGGTCCATCCCGGCGAACTCCACCCTGGTCTTCGAGATCGACATCCTGGACGCCGTCTGAGAACCGCCTGACAGCGGGGCCAGGGCCGGTCCGACCCGCTCTCATGCCGACCTGACATACTGCTGCCCCGCACCAGTGGTACACGCGTCGTCGGGCGAGTCGAATGGGGAGTCATGTCTGAGAAAGCGTCGAGCCCGGACGAGGCCGACAACACCGGGAACCAGCCGCCCGTGGACCGCGAGTCGATCGTCGTCCCGGCCGAGATCCTGACCCAGGCCGGCTGGGCGCCGCCCACCGCCCCGGCCACCGCCGACGCCAGGACCGAGCAGGCGCCGCAGGTCTTCGCGTCCAACCAGCGCAAGGTGCCGCTGTCCGAGGCCGGCTACGACCAGGACCCGGGCGGGGTGGGCCGGCTCGGCGTCATCCTGGGCTCGGTGGTCGCGGTGCTGCTGGTCGCCTCCGCGGTGACGATGTACTACGTCGTCAACAGGGACGGCGGCGACAAGGCCGCCGCGAAGTCCGACTCGGCGAAGGCCAGCCCCAGCGCGGGCGCCTCGGACGCGCCGACCCAGGCGCCGGTGCCGCCGATCAAGGACAGCGCCAAGGTGATGCCGACGGTGGCCGGCGACTTCGGCACCAAGGCGACCATCACGCTGCCCAAGGACGCCCCCGACGGGACGTTCGTGGTCAAGGAGCTCTCCGCGGGCACCGGCCCGAAGGTCGAGAAGGGCAACTGGGTCTCCGTCGACTACACGGCGATGGACTGGCAGACCGGCAAGGAGATCCCCGGCTCGTACGGCGAGCAGAACGGCAAGCCGCAGCTGTACCAGGCCGGCGGCGGGTCGCTGATCCCCGCGCTGGACAACGCGGTCGAGGGCCACAAGGCCGGCTCCCGGCTCGTCGTGGTCGCGCCGCCGGCCGCCGCGTTCGGCCCCCAGGGCAACAGCCAGCTGGGCATCGGCGCCGGCGACAGCCTGGTCTTCGTGCTGGACATCCGGCAGGCCAACGCGCCCGGCGCGGTGCTCTCCGGTGACGTGACCCCGCCGCCCGCGGACTTCCCGCAGGTCAAGGACAACGGCACCAAGCCGGCCGAGATCACCCCGCCGAAGGGCGTCGCGGACCCGACCGAGCTGAAGACCCACGTGCTGATCCAGGGCAAGGGCCGCAAGGTCGAGGCCGGCGAGAACGTGCTGGTGCAGTACACCGGCGTGCTCTACAAGGACGGCAAGAAGTTCGACTCCTCGCTCGACCGCGGCCAGGCGTTCACCTTCACCGCCGGCGCCGGCAAGGTCATCGAGGGCTGGGACAAGGGCATCACCGGCCAGGCCATCGGCAGCCGGGTCGAGCTGGTCATCCCCGCCTCGCTCGGCTACAAGGACCAGGCCAGCGACAGCATCCCGGCCAACTCCACCCTGGTCTTCGTGGTGGACATCCTGGACGCCGGCGTCGGCGGCAGTGACGGCTGACCACCCCCGGTACGCCTAGGATGAGTCCCGTTCAAGCAACCGAGCGAGAAGAGCAATCGTGAGCCTGACCAAGCCGGAGATCGACTTCCCGGGCGGCGACGCCCCGACCGAGCTCCAGATCCGCGACATCGTGGTCGGCGACGGCGCCGAGGCCAAGGCCGGCGCGACCGTCGAGGTCCACTACGTCGGTGTCACCTTCGCCTCCGGCGAGGAGTTCGACGCCTCCTGGAACCGCGGCCAGACCTTCCGCTTCCCGCTGGGCGGCGGCCGGGTCATCAAGGGCTGGGACCAGGGCGTCGAGGGCATGCGCGTCGGCGGCCGCCGCGAGCTGGTCATCCCGCCGCACCTGGCCTACGGCAACCAGTCGCCGAGCCCGCTCATCCCGGCCGGCTCCACCCTGATCTTCGTGGTGGACCTGCTGGGCGTCTGATCCCGGACGCACCACCGACACCCCCGGTTCCGCCAGGAGCCGGGGGTTCGGCTTTCTCTGGACGTGCCCGTACCGGTACGGTCAGGCGGGTCACCCCCCGATCGGAGGAAGGGTCCTCGATGGCGATCGCCAAGGCAGAGCGGCTGATGAACCTCGCCCTGTGCCTGATGAACACCCGGCGTCCGCTCTCCAAGAAAGAGCTGCGCGAGTCCGTCGAGGCGTACCGGGAGGCCTGGCAACAGGGCTCCGAGGACGCCTTCAACCGGATGTTCGAGCGCGACAAGGACGACCTGCGCGAACTCGGCCTGGTCATCGACGTGGACGAGAACGCGCTCGACGGCGAGGTCGGCTACCTGGCCCGCCGGGACCGCAACCGCCTCCCGGAGATCGCCCTGGACGCCGAGGAGGCCGCCGCGCTGGCGCTGGCCGCCCGGGTCTGGCAGCAGGCCAAGATGTCCGGCGCGGCCAGCGGCGCCCTGCAGAAGCTGCGCGCCGCCGGCGTCCCGTTCGTCGAGGACCGCGAGCACGGCGCGCTGGAACCGCGGATCCCCGGCCGGGAGGCCGCGTTCGAGCCGCTGCTCACCGCCGCCCGCGACCGGCGTCCGGTCACCTTCGACTACCGCAAGGCCGGCGCCGCCACCGCCGAGCCGCGCTCGGTCGAGCCCTGGGCGCTGGAGTGCTGGCGCGGCCACTGGTACCTGGCCGGGTACGACCGCGACCGCGGCTCGGCCCGGGTGTTCCGGCTCTCCCGGATCACCGGCAAGGTCCGCTCCCGGGCCGGCGCGTTCACCGGCGAGGTGCCCGAGCACGTGGACGTCCGGGCCGTGGTGGCCCGGTTCGCCGGCGAGGGCGCGACCTCGGTCGCGGTGGTCAGGGTGCGCTCCGGCGCCGCCTACCCGCTGCGCCAGCGCGCCCTGGAGACCCGTCCGCTGGACGCCGACTGGGACGAGCTGGACATCCCGCACGGCAACGGCCTGGGCGCCGACCTGGCCGAGTACGGCCCCGACGTCATCGTGATCGGCCCCGAGGACCTGCGGGCCGACGTCATCGACCGGCTGCGCGCCGTCGCCGGTCTCGCGGAGGTGGGACAGTGAGCAACGCCATCGACCAGACCCGGCGGATGCTGTCGCTGGTCACCTACCTGCGCGAGCGCCCCGGCGCCGAGGTCGCCGAGGTGGCCCGGGCGTTCGGGATCACCGAGCGCGAGCTGATCGGCGACCTGAACGTGCTGCCGATGTGCGGCACGTCCTTCCGCGGCGGCGACCTGCTCGACATCGACACCGACGGCGAGCGGATCTGGTGGCACAACGTCGACGACGTCGCCCAGCCGCTGCGGCTGGCCGCCGACGAGGCGACCGCGCTGCTGGTCGCCGCCCGCGCCGTCGCCGGGCTGCCCGGCCTGCGCGAGCGGGACCGGCAGGCGCTCACCCGGGCCGTCGCCAAGATCGAGGACGCGGCCGGCGAGAGCGCCGAGTCGGCCGCCCGGATCGGCGTCACCTTCGAGGCCGAGGGCACCGTCTTCGCCGACATCGACCGCGCGCTCAGCGAGGGCCGGCTGATCTGGCTGCGCTACTGGTCGCACGGCCGCGGCGAGCTGACCGAGCGCGAGGTCGACCCGATCCGGCTGGTCACCGAGGGGCACACCTACCTGGAGGGCTGGTGCCGCACCTCCGAGGACCGGCGCACCTTCCGGCTGGACCGGATCGCCGAGATCAAGGTCCTCGACGAGCCCGCCAACCCGCCCCGGCTGCAGCCCCGCGACCTCTCCGCCGGACTGGTCGCCCCCACCGCGGACGACCCGCAGGTGGTGGTCGAGGTCGGCCCCGGCGGCCGCTGGGTCGCCGAGTACTACACCCACGACAGCGCCGAGGAACTGCCCGACGGCGGCCTGCGGATCACCCTGCGCTCCGCCGAGCCCGCCGGGCTGCGCACCCTCGCGCTGCGCCTGGGCCGGGACGGCCGGATCACCGCCCCCGCCAAGCTCGCCGAACAGGCCCGCACCGCCGCGCTGGCCGCGCTGGAGCACTACCGGGACGGACGGGTCTCAGCCACGTGACCGACGGCACCAGATTCAAGGTCTACTGCTCGCAGTGCCGGGAGAAGGTCGAGCTCCCGGCCGCCGAGTTCCGGCTGGCCCTCGGCGCCAGCAAGGAGCGGACGTTCTACAGCTTCGGCTGCCCGGCCTGCGGGGCCGCCGTCCGCAAGGTGGCCGGGGAGAAGATCGTCGCCGCGCTCACCGAGGCCGGGGTGCGCACCATGCGGCTGCTGCCGGTCGAGGGATAGGGAGGCGCGCACGTGAACTGGACCCTGGTCGGGGCCGTCCTGCTGTCCACCGCGGGCCTGCTGGTGCTCGGCGCGCTCGCGCTGCGGCTGTGGCTGGACGCCCGGGCGCTGGCCCGCGAGGTGGACGGCGCGGTGAGCGCGCTGCGGCGGGCCGCCGGGACGGAGTGAGCCGGTCGGACGCGGCGGGGTGACCCGGGCGGGGACCGGTACCCGATCGTTGGGGACCGGGTTCCCGCGGCGACACCCCGAGCGGCTACCATCGCCCGCAGAGGGGGAGCCCTGCCTCCCGGACAAGGAAGGCGGTGCTCCGAGATGCGGCTCTTCTCGCCCGGCTCGCTGCTGTTGATCACGGTCTGCGCGGTGCTGCTGTTCGGCGGCAAGCGGCTGCCGGACGCGGCGCGGGCGCTCGGCCGGTCGCTGCGGATCCTCAAGAGCGAGGGCAAGGCGCTGCGCAAGGAGTTCGACTCCGGGCGCGCGGCGTCCGCCGCCCCCGCTCCGGCCCCGGCCGAGCGGCCCGCCGCCGAGCCGGACCGGGTGGTCAAGGCCGCCCCCGGCGCGTCCCGCACCGACCGGGCCGGCTGAGCACCCGCCGAGCACCCCCGTCGGGCTCCCGCACCACTCCGACTACGACGAGCGCACGATTCGAGGACCGGGTTGAGCAAGACGACCAAGGCGGCCAAGGACCCTGAGGGGCGGATGGCGCTCGCCGACCATCTCCGCGAACTGCGCAACCGGATTGTCAAGGCACTGCTGGCGATCATCCTCTTCACGATCGTCGCGATGTTCTACCACAAGCGGCTGCTCGACTTCCTGATCGCGCCGCTGCCCGCCTGCGGCCCGGACGGCAAGCCCCCCAGCGGTCTGGACCACTGCGCCCAGATCTCCAACATCGGCCTGACCACGCCGTTCACGGTCATGCTGAAGGTCAGCCTCACGGCCGGTGTGGTCGCCGCCACCCCGGTCTGGCTGTACCAGCTGTGGAAGTTCGTGGCCCCCGGCCTGCACCAGCACGAGCGCCGCTACTCGGTGACCTTCCTGACGGTCGGCACCCCGCTGTTCCTGGCGGGCGCGGTGCTCGCGTACGTGGTCATGCCGGTCACCGCGCAGATGCTGATCAGCTTCATCGCGGACGGCGTCACCTCGATCGTGCCGGTCGAGGACTACCTGGACCTGATCACCCGCATGGTGCTGGTGTTCGGCGCGGGCTTCGAACTGCCGCTGTTCCTGGTGATGCTGAACCTGGTCGGGGTGCTCACCGGCAAGCGGCTGCTCGGCTGGTGGCGCGCGATGGTCATGGGCATCACGGTGTTCGCGGCCTTCGCCACCCCGTCCGCCGACCCGCTGTCGATGCTGGCGCTGGCCGCGCCGATCTGGGCGCTGTACTTCCTGGCGGTCGGCATCTCGCTGATGAACGACAAGCGCAAGGCGGCCCGCAACCCGGACGCCGGGCTGAGCGACGAGGAAGCCTCCGCGGTCGACCTGTCGGTCGAGGCGGTCGGCGACGCGGAGGCGGTCGGCGGGGTCGAGACGGTGGAGGCCCCGGCGCCGATCCCGGCCGCGCGGCGTGACCAGATCGACGACATCACCTGATGAGCGGATGAACACCGCGTGTCGGTGAGCGGCCCCGGACCCCTGCGGTCCGGGGCCGCTCGGCGTTTCCGGGGCGGGCGGGACCACCGGATCGGCGCTGGTGGGGGGCTTGCCCGCCGCTCAAGCCATGTGACATATTACTGACGTGCTCAAGCGAAACCCCTACGACGTCGTGGTGGTCGGCGCCGGCGTCGTCGGCGCCGCCTGCGCCTACTACGCCGCCCGCTCCGGCCTGAAGGTCGCGGTCGTCGACCGCGGCCCGGTGGCCGGCGGCACCACCGGTGCGGGCGAAGGCAACCTGCTGGTCTCCGACAAGGAGCCCGGTCCGGAGCTCGACCTCGCCCTGCTCTCCACCGGCCTGTGGCGCGACCTCGCCGCCGAGTTCGGCGAGCAGGTCGAGTACGAGCCCAAGGGCGGCCTGGTGGTCGCCACCAAGCCGGCCGGCCTGGAACTGCTGCAGGGCTTCGCCGCCAAGCAGCGCGCCGTCGGCGTGGAGGCCGTCCCGGTCGCCGCCGACGAGCTGCGCGCCCTCGAACCCCACCTGGCCGAGGACCTGCCCGGCGGCTACCTGTACCCGCAGGACGCCCAGGTGCAGCCCGCGCTGGCCGCCGCCCACCTGCTGCGCGCCTCCGGCGCCGACCGCTACCTCGGCGAGGCCGTCACCGGCCTGCTGCGCGGCCCCGGCGGCGCCGTCACCGGCGTGGTCACCGAGCGCCGCGAACTCGCCGCGCCCGCCGTGGTCAACGCCGCCGGCACCTGGGGCGGCGAACTCGCCGCGCTGGCCGGCGTCCGGCTGCCGGTGCTGCCCCGGCGCGGCTTCGTGCTGGTCACCGAACCGCTGCCGCGGATCGTCCGGCGCAAGGTCTACGCCGCCGACTACGTCGCCGACGTCGCCTCCGGCTCGGCCGACCTGCAGTCCTCCGCCGTGGTCGAGGGCACCCCCGCCGGGCCGGTGCTGATCGGCGCCAGCCGCGAGCGGGTCGGCTTCGACCGCACGCTCAACCCCGAGGTGCTGCACCGGCTGGCCGCCCAGGCCGCCGCGCTGTTCCCGGTGCTGCGCGACGTGCTGGTCCAGCGCTCGTACCGGGGCTTCCGCCCGTACCTGCCGGACCACCTGCCGGCGATCGGGCAGGACGCCCGGGTACCCGGCCTGTACCACGCCTGCGGGCACGAGGGCGCGGGCATCGGCCTGGCGCCCGCCACCGGGCTGCTGATCAGCCGCCAGCTCACCGGCGAGCGGCCCGAGCTGGACCTGGCGCCGTTCCGGCCGGAGCGGTTCGAGGGCTACCGGGACGAGGAGGACGGGCGGTGAGCGCGGCGCGCGACCCGTTCGCGCTGCTCGGCGGCGACTGCGTGGCGATCTCCTGCCCGGTGGGCGGCCGTTCCGCCGCGGGCGGCGGGAGCGAGGCCGGGCAGCGGCCCGCGCGGTACGAAGCACGTGAAGGCGAGGAGTAGCCCGATGGACCCGCTCGACCTGGTGGGCGCCGAACCCGGCCCCGCCCGCACCATCCTGTTCGACGGCCGCCCGGTGCCCGCGCTGCCCGGCCAGACGCTGGCCGCCGCGCTCTGGGCCGACGGCGTGCTCGCCTGGCGCACCACCCGCTCCGGCGGCCGCCCGCGCGGCGCGTTCTGCGGCATCGGCCAGTGCTTCGACTGCCTGGCCACCGTCAACGGCCGCCCCAACCAGCGCCTGTGCCTGCTGCCCGCCGAGCACGGCGACACCGTCACCACCCAGGAGGGCCACGGCCATGCCGACCTCGAAGTCTGAGCCGGGCGCCGGCCGCGGGGGCGTGTACGACCTCGCGGTGATCGGCGCCGGCCCCGCCGGGCTGGCCGCGGCCGACGCCGCCGCCGGGCTCGGCCTGCGGGTCGCCCTGGTGGACGCCGGCAGCCGGCTCGGCGGCCAGTACTACCGGCACCCGGCCCCCGAACTGGGCGCCGCGCGCCCCGAGAAGCTGCACCACGGCTGGGCGGTCTTCGCCCGGCTGCGCGACCGGCTGGCGGCCGCACCGCTGGTCGACCACCTGGCCGGCCACCACGTGTGGGCGGCCGAGGCGGGCCTGCCCGGCGACGACGCCGCCCCCTGGCGCCTGCACGCCACCCGCGGCCCCGGGGCCGGCGACCGGGCCACCGTCCTGGCCCGCGCCGTCCTGCTGGCCACCGGCGCCTACGAGCGGCACCTGCCCTTCCCCGGGTGGACGCTGCCCGGGGTGGTGACCGCGGGCGGCGCGCAGGCGATGCTCAAGTCCGGGCTGGTGCTGCCCGGCCACCGGATCGTGGTGTCCGGCAGCGGCCCTCTGCTGCTGGCCGCCGCCTCCTCGCTGGTCTCGGCCGGCGCGAAGGTCCCCGCGATCGTGGAGGCCACCTCCTACCTCGGCTACGCCCGCGGACTGCCGGTGCTGGCCGGCAACCCCGCGAAGCTCGCCGAGGGCGCCTCGCACGGCGCCGTGCTGCTGCGGCGCGGTGTGCGGCTGCGCCGCGGCAGTGCCGTGGTCGAGGCGCACGGCACCGACCGGGTCACCGCCGTCACGGTGGCCCGGCTGGACGCCCGCTGGAAGCCGGTCCCGGGGACCGAGCGGCGGATCGAGTGCGACGCGCTGGCGATCGGTCACGGGCTCGTCCCGCAGATCGAGCTGGCCGTCGAGCTCGGCGCCGAGACGGTCACCGGGCCGGACGGCGCGGCCGCCCTCAAGGTGGACGCGCAGCAGCGCACCAGCGTGCCCGGGCTGTGGGCGGCGGGGGAGACCTGCGGGGTCGGCGGCGCCGACCTGGCGCTCGCCGAGGGCGTGCTGGCCGCCCACGCGGTGGCCGGCCGTCCGGCCCCCGCCCGGGAGCTGGCCACCCGGCGGCGGCGGCGCTCGTTCGCCGCGCTGATGGCCGCCGCGCACGCCCCCGGACCGGACTGGACCGGCTGGGTCACCGACGACACCGACGTCTGCCGGTGCGAGGAGGTCCCCGCCGGGGAGATCCGCGCGGCCGTGACGGAGCTCGGCGCCGGCGACGCCCGGACGGTCAAGCTGCTCACCCGGGCCGGGATGGGCTGGTGCCAGGGCCGGATGTGCGGGCCCGCGGTGGCCTGCCTGTCCGGCGGCGGCACCGGGCGGCCCGACAGCCGTCCGCTGTCCTGCCCCGTCCCGCTGGCGCAGCTGGCCGCGCCGCGCGAGGAGTAGGCCCCCGGGCCGTCCCGCGCCCTCCCGGGCCCTGCCGGTTCCCACCGGCCCCGGGGCCGGGCCCGGCCGGCGGTGCCGCGCGTCGGGCGCGCGGCAGTGCCGATCGGCCCGGACCCCGGACCGATTCGGTCGGTGCGCCCCCTTGTGGCTCACCGCGACCACTTATAAAATGTCACACATCATATCGAGGGAGACCCCCCATGACCCGCACCCCCCACGACGCCGCCCGTCCCTGGCGCGGCATCATGGTCGCCACCACGCTGCCCTTCCGTGACGACCTCTCGGTGGACTACGACGCCTACGCCGAGCACGTCCGCTGGCTGATCGACAACGGCTGCGACGGCGTCGTCCCCAACGGCTCCCTGGGCGAGTACCAGACCCTCACCGCCGAGGAGCGGGCCAAGGTCGTCACCACCGCCGTCGAGGCGGCCGGCGACGGCTCCCGCGTGATGCCCGGCGTCGCCGCCTACGGCAGCGCCGAGTCCCGCCGCTGGGCCGAGCAGGCCGCCGAGGCCGGCGCCGGCTCCGTGCTGCTGCTCCCGCCGAACGCCTACCGCGCCGACCACGCCGCGGTGCGCGCCCACTACTCCGAGGTCGCCAAGGCCGGCGTCCCGATCGTGGCCTACAACAACCCGATCGACACCAAGGTCGACCTCGTCCCGTCGCTGCTCGCCCAGCTGCACGCCGACGGCTCGATCGTCGCCGTCAAGGAGTTCTCCGGCGACGTCCGCCGCGCCTACGAGATCGCCGAGCTGGCCCCCGAGCTGGACCTGCTGATCGGCGCCGACGACGTGCTGCTGGAGCTGGCCATCGCCGGCGCCGTCGGCTGGATCGCCGGCTACCCGAACGCGCTGCCCGCCGCCAGCTCGGAGCTGTACCACGCCGCCGTCTCCGGCGACCTGGCCACCGCCGTCCCGCTCTACAAGTCGCTGCACTCGCTGCTGCGCTGGGACTCCAAGACCGAGTTCGTCCAGTCCATCAAGCTCTCCATGGACATCGCCGGCCGCCCGGGCGGTCCGACCCGCGCCCCGCGCCTGCCGCTCGTCCCGGAGATCGAGGCCGCGGTGCGCGCCGCGACCGAGAAGGCGCTGGCCGACGGCCACAAGTAGGCACACCGCGGCGGGGTCCGGACCGGTCCCGGGGGGAACCGGTCCGGACCGCCGCCGCTCCCGCTCCCGCCCCGTCAGCAGTTGATCGAAGAGAGCACCGCGATGCGGACCCGTCACGTCTTCCACGCCGTCGACTCGCACACCGAGGGAATGCCCACCCGGGTGATCACCGGTGGCTTCGGCACCATCCCCGGCGCCACCATGGCCGAACGGCGCGTCCACTTCCAGCAGCACCTCGACGAGTTCCGCACGCTGCTGATGTACGAACCCCGCGGCCACGCGGCGATGAGCGGCGCGATCCTGCAGCCGCCGACCCGGCCGGACGCCGACTTCGGCGTGCTCTACATCGAGGTCTCCGGGCTGCTGCCGATGTGCGGGCACGGCACCATCGGCGTCGCCACCGTGCTGGTCGAGACCGGCATGGTCCCGGTCGTCGAGCCGGTCACCACCATCCGGCTGGACACCCCGGCCGGGCTGGTCGTCGTCGACGTCAAGGTGGAGAACGGCGCCGCGGTCGGCGTCACCCTCCGCAACGTGCCCTCGTACTCGGTCGCGCTGGACCGCCGGATCGAGGTGCCCGGCTACGGCACGGTCACCTACGACCTGGCGTACGGCGGCAACTACTACGCGATCCTGCCGCTGGAGCAGTTCGGGCTGCCGTTCGAGCGGGAGCGCAAGGACGACATCCTGGCCGCCGGCCTCGCCATGATGGACGCGATCAACGCCTCGGACGACCGGCCGGTCCACCCCGAGAACCCGTCCATCCACAGCTGCCACCACGTCCAGCTGCTCGCGCCCGGGTCGGACGCGAAGCACTCCCGGCACGCGATGGCGATCCACCCCGGCTGGTTCGACCGCTCGCCCTGCGGGACGGGCACCTCCGCGCGGATGGCGCAGCTGCACGCCCGCGGCGAGCTGGCGATCGGCGACGAGTTCCGCAACGACTCCTTCATCGGGACGACCTTCACCGGCCGCCTGGTCGAGGAGACCACCGTGGCCGGCCTGCCCGCCGTCGTCCCGACCGTCACCGGCCGGGCCTGGGTGACCGGCACCGCGCAGTACTTCCTCGACCCGACCGACCCGTTCCCGGCGGGCTTCCTGCTGTAGCGGGGGAGCGGGTGGGCGTGTTCGGGGTACGGGTGGAGCAGGGGGGCCCGCCCGGTTCGGCGGAACCGGGCGCACCGCCCGCCGCCCGTGCCCGGACCACGCCCGCCCGTGTTTTCCCGTTGCGCAGGCAACCGCCAACTCCCCCTTCGCGAAAGGTTCCTGAGAACATGACCACGATCGACTCGTACAACCCCGCCGACCCCGACGACCTGGTCATCTCGGTGCCGGCGACGGACGCCGCCGGCGTCGCCGAGGCGATCGCGGGCGCGCGCGAGGCGCAGCGCGGCTGGTGGGCGCTGGGCGCGGCCGGGCGCTCGCTGGCGCTGACCCGGGCCGCCGCCGCGATCGAGGGGGCCGCCGACGAGCTGGCCGAGCTGGTCGTCCGCGAGGTCGGCAAGCCGATCGCCGAGGCCCGCGGCGAGGTCGCCCGCACCGTGGCGATCTGGCGCTACTACGCGCAGGCGCCGTTCGCCGCCTCCGGCGAGGTGCACGAGCCCGCCGCCGGGCAGGGCCTGCTGCTGACCCGCCGCCGCCCGTACGGCGTGGCCGGCCTGATCACGCCGTGGAACTTCCCGCTGGCGATCCCGACCTGGAAGGCCGCCCCGGCGCTGGCCGTCGGCAACGCCGTGGTGCTCAAGCCGTCCTCCGAGGCGGTCGCGGTGGCGCTGCGGCTGGCCGAGCTCGCGGGCCTGCCCGAGGGCGTGCTGACGATCGTCCCGGGCGGTGCCGCGGCGGGGACGGCACTGATCGGCGGCGCCGACGTCATCTCCTTCACCGGCTCGACCTGGGTGGGCCGCTCGGTGATCGCGGGGGCGACCGAGCGCGGCATCCCGGTGCAGTCCGAGATGGGCGGCCTGAACGCCGCGCTGGTGCTGCCGGACGCCGACATCGCGCAGGCCGCCGCGCACCTGGCCAACGCCATCGCCGGCTACGCGGGCCAGAAGTGCACCGCCACCAGCCGGGTGATCGCCGTCGGCGACGCGTACGAGCCGCTGGCCGAGGCGCTCGCCAAGGCGCTCGCCCAGACCCCGGCCGCCGACCCGTCCGCGCCCACCACCTCGTGCGGCCCGGTGATCAACCGGGAGTCGCTGGAGCGGCTGACCGACGCCATCGACACCGCCCGCGAGGGCGGCGCGACCGTGCTGGCCGGCGGCGCCAAGGCCGACCGGGCCGGCTGGTTCCTGGAGCCCACCCTGGTCGAGGCCGTCCCGGCCGGACACCCGCTGCTGGAGGAGGAGTTCTTCGGCCCGGTCGCCGTGCTGGTGCCCGCCGCCGACCTGGACGAGGCGATCGCCATCGCCAACAACACCCGGCACAGCCTCTCCACCTCCGTCCACTCGCGCAGCCTGGACGTGGCGCTGGCCGCCGCGGACCGCCTGGACGCCGGCATGATCCGGATCAACGCCCCCTCCAGCGGCGTCGACTTCCACCTGCCGTTCGGCGGCGCCAAGGGCGCCTCGTACGGCTCGCGCGAGCAGGGCCAGGCCGTGCTCGACTTCTACACCGCGTCGCGCACCGTCAGCGTGCTGCCCGCCGGGGAGTACTGATGAACCAGCAGGTCTCGACCACCGACTACCACACCGCCGGCGAGCCGTTCCGGATCGTCATCGCGGGCCTGCCGCCGATCCCCGGCGACACCGTCGCCGAGCGCCGCTCGATCGCGATCGGCTCCGGCGGCAGCGCCACCTCGCCGCGCCCCAGCGCGCTGGACGACGTGCGCCGCCTGCTGACCCGCGAACCGCGCGGACACGCCGGCATGTACGGCGGGTTCATCGTGCCCGCGGACGACAGCGAGGCGCACTTCGGCGTCCTGTTCTGGCACAAGGACGGTTACTCGACCGCCTGCGGCCACGGCACCATGGCGCTCGGCGCCTGGGCCGTCGACACCGGCCTGGTGCCCGCCCCCGAGGACGGCACCGCGCTGGTCCGGATCGACGTCC
Organism: Kitasatospora setae KM-6054; assembly: GCF_000269985.1. Taxonomy (NCBI): domain Bacteria; kingdom Bacillati; phylum Actinomycetota; class Actinomycetes; order Kitasatosporales; family Streptomycetaceae; genus Kitasatospora; species Kitasatospora setae. Next base: position 7,537,240 of record NC_016109.1, read on the forward strand.
CGTCCGGCCGGGTCAGCGCCACCGTGCACCGCAGCGGCGGCCGCACCACCGCGGTGACCTTCCGCAACATCCCGACCCGGGTGCTGGCCCGCAAGGTCGAGCTGACCACCTCGCTCGGGACGGTCCAGGTCGACCTGGCGCACTCCGGCGCGGTCTACGCCTCGCTGCCCGCCGCCGCGCTCGGCCTGTCCGTCGTCCCCGACCGGCTGTCCGAACTGACCGCCGCCGGACGGGAGATCCGGGCCGCGCTGGAGGGCCACGAGGCGCTCGCCGCGTACCGCGACGGCGTCTACGGCGTCATCCTGTACGACGAGCTGCCCGACACGCCGACCGGCCCGCACCAGCGCAACGTCACCGTCTTCGCCGACGGCCAGATCGACCGCTCCCCGTGCGGCTCCGGCACCTCCGCCCGGCTCGCCCTGCTCGCCGACGAGGGCGCCCTCACCGGCGACCGGGTGCTGCGCCACGACTCGATCATCGGCACCGTCTTCACCGGCCGGGTCCGCGAGCCGCAGGACGGCGGCGTGATCACCGAGGTCACCGGCACCGCGCACCGCACCGGCGAGCACCGCTTCGTCCTCGACCACGAGGACAGCCTGGGCGCGGGGTTCCTGCTGTGACCCTGCCCGAGATCGCCCTGACCCTGGGGTACGCCGACGCGGTGGACGCCCTGGAGCGCACCCTGCTCGACGGGCTGGACGTGGAGGGCTGCCCGGCCCGCGCCAACATCCGGGTGCCGGCCGGCGAGCTGCTGCTGATGCCCGCCGCGACCGCCGAGTTCACCGGCGTGAAGATCGCCGGAGTGGCACCCGCCAACCCGGCGGTCGGACTGCCCCGGATCACCGGCTCGTACCTGCTGCTCGACGGCCCCACCCTGCAGCCCGCCGCGCTGCTCGACGGAGTGGCGCTCACCTCGCTGCGCACCCCCGCCGTCACCGCGCTCGCGCTGCGGGCGCTGGCCGGGCCGGACGCCCGCCACCTGGTGGTGTTCGGCGCCGGGCCGCAGGCGCTCGGCCACGTCGAGGCGCTCAAGGCCGTGCTGCCCGGGCTGGCCGAGGTCACCGTGGTGGCCCGCCGCCCCGGACCCGCCGCGGAACTCGTCGAACGCGCCGCCGCGCTGGGCCTGGCGGCCCGGGCCGGCGGCCCCGAGGCGGTCGCCGACGCGGACCTGGTGGTGTGCTGCACCACCGCCCGCACCCCGCTGTTCGACGGCCGGCTGGTGCCCGACCGGGCGGTCGTCGCCGCGGTCGGCTCGCACGAGCCGGAGGCCCGCGAGGTGGACGCCGAACTGGTCGGCCGCGCCGACCTGTTCGTCGAGGCCCGGCAGGTCGCGCTGCGCGAGGCCGGGGACCTGCTGATGGCCGGAGTGGGGGCCGACCGGCTCGCCAATCTGGCCGAACTGGTCACCGGGAAGGCCGAAGTCCGCCATGATCGACCCAGGTTCTTCAAGAGCGTCGGCATGGCCTGGCAGGATCTGGCGGTGGCGGCGGCGCAGTACCTGGCCGAGCGCCAGAACGTGGACCGGGCGGCGGCCGAAGGGCAGTAGGGCGGTACGGTTCGGGGGGACCGGCGGGACACGTACAGCGATAACCGCACGTAGGGCATTCACTCTCCGCAACGTGACATTGTACAATGAGGCCCTGATTGGACCTCCGGAGGAACACCATGGCCGACCTCAAGCCCCGCAACCTCATCTCCGTGCAGGAGCGGCTGCGCGACCAGGTCGCCCACGCCCTGCGTGCGGCACTCATCTCCGGTGAACTGCGTCCCGGGGTGGTCTACTCCGCCCCGACGCTGGCCGCCGACTTCGGGGTCTCCGCCACCCCCGTCCGCGAGGCGATGCTCGACCTGGCCCGCGAGGGCCTGGTCGAGGCCGTCCGCAACAAGGGGTTCCGGGTCACCGAACTCTCCGACCGCGACCTCGACGAGTTCACCGAGATCCGCGCCCTGATCGAGATCCCCACCGTCGGCCAGGTCGCCCGGATCGCCACCGCCGAACAACTGGAGGCCCTGCGCCCCCAGGCCCAGGCGATCGTCGAGGCCGCCCGCAAGCGCGACCTGATCGGCTACCTGGAAGCCGACCGGCAGTTCCACCTCGACCTGCTCGCGCTGGCCGGCAACGCCCGGCTCGTCGAGACCGTCAACGACCTGCGCAAGCGCTCCCGGCTCTACGGCCTCAACCGGCTCGACCAGCAGGGCGAACTCGTCGCCTCCGCCGAGGAGCACCTCGAACTGCTCGACGTGCTGCTCACCGGCGACGCCGACGCCGCGCAGGAGTGCATGACCCGGCACCTCGGCCACATCCGCCACCTGTGGGCGGTCGGCGACAAGGCCGCCGCCGGGCAGCAGGCCGCCGAGCCGGAGACCGCGCTGCGGCTGCCGGCCCGCTGAGGGTTCCGGGGCGCGCCGGTCGGGTGACCGGGTGACCGGTTGACCGGTTGGGCGTTCCCGGGTGTTCCGGGTTTTTCGGCCCCGGTGTTCCGCTGACGCGGGATGCCGGGGCCGAAGGTTTTTCCGGGACGGGTGCGGCTTTTCCGTGGCGGGGGGCGTTTGCGGGCGGGAGGGGGCTTCCGGGTTTCAGGCGGCGGTGGTGAGGCGGCCGTCCTGCATGGTGAGGACCCGGTCGGCGCGGCCCAGCAGGTCGCGGTCGTGGGTGACCATCACGGTCGCGGTGCGGTGCGCGCGGGTCACCTCGGCGAGCAGCTCGACCACCTGGGCGCCGCGCTCGTGGTCCAGGGCCGAGGTCGGCTCGTCCACCAGCAGGACGGACGGGCTGCCGAACAGGGCGCGGGCGATGTTCACCCGCTGGCGCTCGCCGCCCGACAGCTGGTGCGGGCGGCGGCGCTGCTTGGCGCCGGCCAGGCCGACCGACTCCAGCAGCTCCTCGGCGCGGGCCCGGGCCCGGGCCGGGCGGCGGCCGCGCACCGACTCCAGGACCAGCAGCTGCTCGACGGCGGTCAGCGACGCCAGCAGGTTCGACTGCTGGAAGACGATGCCCAGACGCTCGCGGCGCAGCGCGGTGCGGTCGCGCTCGCCCAGCGCGCCCGCGTCCACGCCGTCGACCAGCACCTCGCCGCGGTCCGGGCGCAGCAGCGTCGCCGCGACCGCCAGCAGGCTGGACTTGCCGGAGCCGGACGGGCCCGCGACGGCCGCGAACTCGCCCGGCGCGACGGCCAGTTCGACGTCCTCCAGGGCGGTCAGCCGGTGCTCGCCGTCCGGGTAGGTGAGGGTCACGCCGCGCAGCGCGAGGCCGGTGCGGACGGCGGTGGTGGGGGCGGAGGTGGTCATGGCGGGGCCTTCCGGGCGGGTGGGTGGTCGGGCGGGGTGGGTGGTCGGGCGAGGTGGTCCGGGCGGTCCGGGCGGTCCGGGTGGTCAGCGGTTGGCGCCCAGGGCGGCCAGCGGGTCGACGGCGGTGATCCGGCGCACCGCGAGGGCCGCACCCAGCAGGCCCAGCAGCACCATCGCGGCCACCGGCACGGCGACCGTCGCCGGACCCACGTCGAACGGCACCGCCGCGGAGGCGAACGCCCCGCCGGCCGCGCCCAGCGCCCCGCCCAGCAGCGCCCCGCCCAGCAGGACCGCCGCCGCCTGGGCCAGCGCGTCGCGCACCAGGTAGCCGCTGGACGCGCCCACCGCCTTCAGCACCGCGATGTCCGGCCGGCGCTGCACCGTCCACACCGTGAAGAACGCCCCCACCACCAGGGCGCTCACCGCGAACAGGAAGCCCTGGATCAGCTGCAGGCTGCCCTGCTCGGCCGCGTACCCGTTGATGCCCGCCAGCGCGTCGTCCAGCGGCACCGCCTTCAGGTCGGCGGGCAGGCCGTGCGGCGTGCCGCGCACCGCCAGCGCGGTGGGCTGGTGCTGGCCGGAGACCTGCTGCCAGGTCCCCGGGGTGGTCCAGACGCTCGGCGCGTGCGAGAGCGAGCGCTCCGCGGTCACCGCCGAGACGGTCAACTCCCTTGATCCCAGCGTCACTTGGCTGCCAACGGAGAGGTGGTACGCGGCCGCGGTGTCCGCGCCGACCGCGAGCTGGCCGTCCTGCGGGGCCGCGCCCCGGGACAGCGGCGGCAGCAGCGCCGCGTCGGTGCCCAGCACGCTCACCGAGGCCGCGCCGCTCCCGGTCGTCAGTCGCGACATCGCCACCCCCAGCGGGTGCGTCTCGGCCGCGCCCGCCGCCGCGACCGCGTCCCGCTGCTCCGGCGAGACCGTGCTGGAGGCGAACGACACCTCCGCCTCCGCGCCCGCCGGGGCGCCGAACACCACACCGTCCGCCGGGAGTTCGGCGATCGTCGAGGACGCCGCCGAGGCCAGCCCGCCGGTCAGGCCGTACAGGAACACCACCAGGGTCGTGATCAGGGTGACCACCGCGCCCATCAGGGCGAACCGCCCACGGGCGAAACGGATGTCACGCAAAGCGACGAACACGGGAGACCTCTCGAACGGACCGGGGACGGGACGCTTCCACCCTGGCCCGCGCGGGCGCCGGCGACATCGGGGAGAGGGAGGGAACGCGCACCCGTCGAGCGGTGCACCCGGAAATCCATCGAACGGTTGATGCCGCGGCGGCGTCCGCGCGTGCGCGCGCCCCGTACCCTCGGACAGCGTGCCCCGTACCGAACCACCGCCCGCCGCTTCGAACGACACCCACGCCTCCCCGGCCGGGCCGACGCCCGCGCTGCGGCTGGCCAACCTCGCCGTGCACGGCCTGTTCTTCACCCTGCTCGCCGTGCTGCTGGCCCGCGCCGCCGCCGACGGGGCGCTCGGGCCCGGCGGCTGGGCCACCGCCGGAGCGCTCGCCGCCGTGTACGCCGCCGGCGGCGCGCTGCGGCGGATCCGCGAGTCGCGGACGCTCGGCGCCTGCTGGCTGCTCGCCGTCGCCGCGCTGTGGATCGGACTCACCCTGGAACACCCCGAGTTCAGCTACCTCGCGTTCCCGCTGTACTTCGTCTGCCTGCACGCCCTCCCGCCCCGCCTCGGCCTGCCCGCCGTCGTCGCGCTCACCGCCGCCGTCATCGCCGCCCAGACCACCACCCCCGGCGGCCTCACCACCGCCAAGGTCATCGGCCCGCTGGCCGGCGCCGCCGTCGCCCTGCTCACCGCGTACGGCTACGCCGCCCTCTACCGGGAGAACCGGGCCCGCCAGCGGCTCATCGACGACCTCGTCCGCACCCGCGACGAACTCGCCGCCAGCCAGCGCGAAGCCGGCCGCCTCGCCGAACGCCAACGCCTCGCCCGCGAGATCCACGACACCCTCGCCCAGGGCCTGGCCGGCATCGTGCTGCTCGCCCGCGAGGCCGCCGGCACCGACAGCACCGCCACCGCCGCGCCGCTCCTGGACGAGATCGAGCGGACCGCCTCCGCGAACCTCGCCGAAGCCCGCCGCTTCGTCCACGCCCTCACCCCGCCCGCGCTCGACGGCACCACCCTCGCCGACGCGCTGCGCCGCCTCGCCGACGGCGCCGACGCCGCCTTCCACCGCGACGGCGAGCCCTACCCGCTGCCCGTCGAAGCCGAGGTCGCGCTGCTGCGCCTCACCCAGGAAGCCCTCGCCAACGCCGTCCGGCACGCCGCCGCCGCGCACATCGCCGTCACCCTCGGCTACCTCGACGACGCCGTCACCCTCGACGTCTACGACGACGGCACCGGCTTCGACCCCGCCACCGCGCCCGCCCCCGACTCCTTCGGCCTGCACGGCATGCACGAGCGGATCGCCGCGCTCGGCGGCACCCTCACCGTCGAGTCCGCGCCCGGCGAGGGCACCGCCGTCGCCGCGGTGCTGCCGCTGCGGGCGGTCGTCGGCGCCGCCGAGCCGTCGGGCGGCGGTGAGCCGTCGGGCGGCGTTGTCGGGATCGACGAGCCGCCCGCGCCGGGGCGGCGGCCGGCGGGCGGGGCGCTGCGGGCCGCGGGCGCGTTCGTGGGCGCGTTCGCGGGTGCGGGTGCGGGTGCGGGGGTGCGGCGGTGATCCGGGTGCTGGTGGTGGACGACCACCCCGTGGTCCGGCGCGGCCTGCGCGCCCTGGTCGAGGACCTGCCCGACGTCACCGCCGTCGGCGAGGCCGCCGACGGCGCCGCCGCGCTCGCCCTGCTCGCCGAACTGCCCGCCGACCGGCGTCCCGACGTCGTCCTGATGGACCTCCAGATGGGCACCGGCATGCACGGCGTCGAAGCGACCCGCCGGATCACCGCGCTGCCCGACCCGCCCGCCGTCCTCGTCCTCACCACCTACTCCACCGACGCCGACATCCTCGCCGCCGTCGAGGCCGGCGCCACCGGCTACCTGCTCAAGGACGCCCCGCCCGAGGACCTCGCCGCCGCCATCCACGCCACCGCCCGCGGCGAGACCGTCCTCGCCCCGCCGGTCGCCGCCCGCCTGCTCGGCCGCGTCCGGGCCGGCCGGCCCTCGCTCTCGCCGCGCGAGGCGGAGATCCTGCAACTGCTCGCCGAGGGGCTGCCCAACCGGCAGATCTCCAAGCGCCTGTTCATCAGCGAGGCGACCGTCAAAACGCACCTCGTGCACATCTACGACAAACTCGGCGTCGATTCCCGTACGTCGGCGATCGCGGCGGGCCTGGCGGCCGGGCTGATCCGGGCGGTCGAGCGCTGAGCCGGTTTCAGCTCGTTCGCCCGGAAACGTCCGGTCGGCGGGGGCGGGAAAATGGCTGGTGGCGGGCTTTTCGGTGCATTCTTTGCCGATGGTTGACCACCCATTGGTAGGGTCGTGAACGAGTCGTCACGGGGGAGGATGGGGCGACGGCTCGATATGACGTCCTATTGGGGGGATATCATGGGGGAAATCACCGGGAACAATCCCGACCTGCCACCGGGAACGCTCCGGGTCGATCCGGACCGCATGCGCGCCTGGTCCGCCGACACCCTGGACATCGCGCGAACGTTCACCGCCACCGGCCGCTCCGTCGAGGGCGAGGTCACCGACGGCTACGTCGCCCTCGGCCAGTGGGACAGCGGACCGGCCCTGCGCGAGCGCTGGATCCGCTGGGGCGACCAGATCAGCACGCTCGGCAACCGGCTCACCGACGTCGCCGAACGGTTCCGCCGCACCGCCGACAACTACCGCGCCGCCGACGAGAGCGCCCACCGGCAGGTCACCGGCGCCCGACAGGTGTGGTGACGGATGGTCACCTACGAAGGCGTGACCCAGGCCCGGCTCGACCGGGTCACCACCGCCGCCGAGGACTGGGGCGGCCTGCGCGGCCGCTTCCTCGGCCTGCGCGACCAACTCGCCCAGCGGGTCGAACAACCGATGACGGCCGGCTGGGAGGGCAGCGCCGCCCTCCGGGCCCGCGAACAGGTCCGCCGGGCCGCCGAACAGCTCGACGCCGCCGCCGAGGAAGCCCACGACATCGCCACCCTGCTGGGCGACGCGGTCGGCGAGTTCCGGCAGGCACAGAGCGAGCTGCGCCGCCTCGCCGAGGTCGACGCCCCCGCCCAACGGATGCGGATCACCCCGCAGGGCGACGTCGTCGACCTCGTCCAGGAGGACGCCGGCCCGCAGGGCCTCGACCTCGGCGAAGCCCTCACCCGGCAACTGCGCACCACCGCGATGGCCGCCCGGATCCAGGAAGTCCTGAACCGGGCCACCCAGGCCGACCAGGCCCTCAGCTGGGCCCTCGCCCAGGACCCGAACGGCGAGGACGACCGCGGCTTCAACCCCGGCTCCTTCACCGACCTCGACCAGGCCGACGCCGCCCGCCGCGACCTCGGCGAAGCACTCGACCTGGCCCGCCGGGAACAGCTCGGCCCCGCCGAACTCGACCGGCTCAACGCCCTGCTGGAGGCCCACCAGGGCGACCCGGCGTTCGCCGAGTCCTTCGCCACCGGCCTCGGCGCGCGCGGCACCATGGAGTTCTGGCGCCGCGTCAACAACCCGGACCCGCTGCACAACCCGACGGGCGTCCTCCCGCCGGAACGGGCCGAGGCGCTCACCAGGCTCCAGACCTCCCTCGGCGGGACGCTCGCCACCGCCTCCCACGGCCACGGCGAGGCGATGGCCGGCTGGAAGAAGGACATGACCGCCCTCGGCACCGAGCGCTTCGAAGGCCCCGGCTACTCGCCCAACGGCTTCCAGCTGATGAGCAGCCTGATGCGCACCGGCAGGTACGACAGCGCGTTCCTGAACGAGTACGGCAGCGCGCTGGTCGACGCCGAACAGGCCGGCGGCAAGGGCGCCACCCTGTCGTACACGTGGCGCCTGGAAGACGCCGGGGCGAGCTGGGACCACCTGGCGGCGAAGGGGGCCACCGGCGACCCGATGGGGGCCTTCTCCGTCGCCCTCGGCAACAACCCGCAGGCCGCCACCGCCTTCCTCGACCCCGGACCGGACGGATCCAACAAACACCTCGACTACCTGCTCAAGGAACGCGTCTGGTACTACGACGGGAGGTCCCCGAGCTTCCCGGGCGACCCCGGCCCGCTCGGCCCCGCCCTCGAAGCGGCCGCCACCGGCGACCCGGCCGGGCAGGCCGACGGCGACCGGCGGCACACCGAGGCGCAGGCCCGGACGGCGCAGGCGATCCTGGTCGGGCTCAAGCCGGAGGCGGGGGAGGAGCGGGTGCCGAAGGGCATGGAGGTGTCGGTGGCCAACCTGCTCGCCGACTACGTGGACGACACCCACGCGGCGTTCGGCGGCGTCGACGCCCGCCAGCCGTCCGGCGCGGCCGACGGCACCCCGTACACCACGCCGGACGGCTCGGCGCACATCGCGGTCAACCAGAACACCCTGATCAGGGTGATGCGCGGCGCGGCCGACGACCCCGACGCGTACGCGGTGATGCACCTGGCCGAGACCCGGAAGGTCTCCGAGACGCTGGCCGACATCCCGCCCGGCGCGAGCGAGAACCAGCGCAGCGCCCAGATCCAGCAGAGCGCCGCCGCCCTGATGGTGTACGACGCGATCCGGGACGACGTCCGGCTCGACATGCGCGATGACGCCAACGACAAGGTCGAGTGGGACACCAAGGTCATTCAGAGCATCGCGTCCGTGGCCGACATCCCGACCGGTCCGGCCAAGGACATCATCGACCCGCTGATGGACGTCTGGCTCACCTCGGTGGTGAACGACACCAAGGAGGCCAACGAGAACAGGACGCTGGACGCGATCAGCCGGGAGGACCTGGAATCGCGCGGCCAGCTCAAGGAGCAGATCAGGCAGTGGGCGGAACAGCGGGAGAAGGGCAGTTCGAGCAGTTCGGCGGTCAGCGTGCTGCTGTTCCAGGTCGACAACACCGGCCGGACCTCCTACGACAACGCGCTGGGCGCACTGAGGAGGCCCTGATGACGACGGGACGGTTCGAGCCGACGCCCCCGCCCAGGCCGTCCGTGCCACCGATGCCGACCGCGTCGCCCGTGCCGCCGGTTCCGTCGGCGGCCCCCGGGGCGGGGCGGCGTCGGCGGGGCTGGGCGTGGTTCGGGGTGTTCCTGCTGCTGGTGGGCGCGCCGACCGGGTGGTACTTCGGCGGCGGGTACGAGCGGTGGCAGGACGGCCGTGCGCTGCGGGGACTGTGCCGAGGGGCGGTGGACACCGCCGAGGTGCGGGAACTGCTCGACGGGGCCGGGCGGTTGAACGGGGAGGACTTCGAGCGGCGGTCGGATCGCAGCGTGTGCCTGGTGCGGGCACCGGACCGGCACGGCACCCTGATGATCCGCATCGGGCGGGCTCCGCTGTCGGCGGTCGAATCCCTGCAGGCGCTCCGCCGCGACTACCTGGGGGAGCGGGAGGGGACCCCGGTCGTACCGGTCGGAGCCGGCTGGGCCGGCGTGCTGTCGGCTGGGCCCACCAGCGAGGACGAGGGCCTGATCGTGCTCGCGCTGGCCTGCACCGGGACGCAGTACCCCGATCGGCTGGTCGTCGAACTGACCGCCAACCCGACTGCGGCGCACGACGGTCCGCAGGACGACTTCGCCTCCGCCGAGCAGCGGGCCCGGCTCGGCCGGATCGCCGGCCGCATCGCGGCCCGAGCCGACCGGATCTGGAAGTGCGGGGCCCCGCTCGGCGGCCGGATCGAGCACCTGCCGGGTCGGGCGGACGTCAAGGTCGTACCACGAGGCAGCACCGAGGGCACCTGCGTCGGGATTCCCGGACCGGTGCGCGAGGCCCCGACCGACCCGACCGCGCCGATCGAGGACTGCACCGTCCTGCTGCCCGACGGGAAGAGCAGGGCGCTCCGCCTGCTCGCCTACTACCCGCCCTTCGCCGGGGCCGGCCTGTCCACTGCCGGTGTTTCCAGCACCGGTCTGAGAGGAAGGGCAGGCCGGGAGGGGGCCAAGAGCTGGGCCTTCGCGTCCTGCCCCGGCGGCGAGGCGGTGTTCCTGTCGTACCAGGACGAGCAGACGGCCGTCACGGCGCGCGACGCGCTCGCCGGGTTCGCCCGGGCCTCGGCCGCGCGGCACGGGTGTGCGGCGCCGGTGCTGCCGTGAGCGGGGCCGGGGCCCGATCGGAGCGGGCAGGGAATGTCGGGTGCGGGGGAGGGGCTGGTCCCTAGGGTCGGTGACAGGAAAGAGCACGGAAGGGAGCCGGGGTGCTGGAGCGGCTGAACCAGGCGATGGACCGGGTGGAGGCGGAGCTCGACGGGCGGGTGGACGTGGCCGAACTGGCACGGATCACCGGGACGTCGGAGTACCACTTCCGGCGGCTGTTCTCGTCGTTGGCGGGGATGCCGCTGTCGGAGTACGTCCGGCGCCGGCGGCTGACCGTCGCCGCGGCCGAGGTGCTGGCCGGCGAACCGTCGCTGCTGGACGTCGCGGTGCGCTACGGGTACGGCTCCGGGGAGGCGTTCGCCCGGGCGTTCCGGGCGCTGCACGGCGTCGGCCCCGGGGAGGCGCGGCGCGGTGGCGCGGTGCTGAACGCGCAGCCCCGGCTGTCCTTCCGGCTCGTCGTCGAAGGGAGTGGCACCATGAAGTACCGCATCGTCGAGAAGGACGCGTTCCGGGTGGTCGGCCGGCGGGCCCGCGTCCCGCTGATCCACGAGGGCGTCAACCCGCACATCCTCGAACACGTCCGGGGCATCCCGCCGGAGACCAGCCGGCGGATCGCCGCGCTCTCCGACCAGGAGCCCGAGGGCCTGCTCTCGGTCACCCTCCGGCTCCCCGGAGAGAGCCCCGACGGGCCGGACGGGCCGGACGGGCCGGACGGGTTCGCCGAGGGCAGTCTGCTCGACTACTACCACGCGACGGTCAGCGGATCCCCCGAACTCCCCGCCGACCTGGACGTGTTGGAGTGCCCGGCGGGCACCTGGGCGGTGTTCGAGAACACCGGCCCGTTCCCGCAGGCGCTGCAGCGGATGTGGGCGGACGTGGCCGCGCAGTGGATCCCGTCCAACCCGTACGAGTACCGGCCGGGCCCCGAGATCCTGCGGGTCCGCCCGCTGCCGGACGACCCCGGGCAGTCGCACGCCCAGCTGTGGGTCCCGGTCGCCCGGATCGGCTGAAGTCCGTTACGGGGGAGGGGGGTTCGGGTCCTGCCTGAGGCGGAACCGGACTCATACGGCGGGCCCGCCCCCGCCCCGGCGGCCTCGTCCGGGCGGGGGAGGGCGGACGGGCCGGACGGAGGAGGCGCCCGGCGGCGGCGGGCGGGAGGCTCGAACCGACAGACAGCGGACGGACGTCGGGGAGAGTCATGGTGCGGCAGGTGCGGTGGACGCGGTGGACGCGGTGGGTGCTGCGAGGCGGCGGGTGGCTCCAACTGCTGCCCGCTGCAAGCGGATTGTGGGCCGTGGCGGACGCCGCCACCCAACTCGGCTGGGCCGCCGCCGGCACCACCGTGCCCTGGACCGCGCACACCGCGTACCCGCGCGCCGCGCTCCTCCCGCTGGCCCTGGCGGCCCTGCTCGCCGGGGCGGCGGCCGTCGCCGCCGGCACCGGCTGGGAGGAGCGCGGCGGCCGGTACCGGCGCCACGCGGTGACGGCCGTCCTGCTGGTGACCGTCCCGCTGTACGCGGCGGGCAGCAGCGGACTGCCGGTCCACTTCGTCCAACTCGCCACCCTCAGCGGCCTGGAGAGCGCCACCGGCCTGGCCCAGGTCCTGCTCGACACGGCCGGCGCCACCCTGCTGATCCTCACCGCGCTCACCCGCCGGCGCCGCCACACCGGCCGCTGCCCGCGCTGCGGACAACCCCACCCCGGCCCCGCCGGCGGCGAACTGCGCCACCCCGCGCCCACCCCGCCCGGCCGGCGCACCCGCACCGCCGCCTACCTGCTGCTGCTCGGACTGCTGCCCTGGGCCGGCGTCAAGACCGTCTGGACGCTCGGCGGCGACGCGCTCGGCATCACCGCCGAAGCCTGGGCCGCCAGCGCCGCCGACGGAACGTCGGGCGTCACCCGGGCGCTCGCCGAACTCGGTGTCGACGTCACGGTGTTCGCGGCGGCCGTCGGCGTCCTGCTGCTGCTCGGACTGCTCCAACGCTGGGGCCAGACCTTCCCGCGCCCGCTCCCGCTGCTCGGCGGCCGCCGCGTCCCCCGGCTGCTCCCGCTCGTCCCGGCCTGGCTGACCGGCGCGCCCCTGGCCATGTACGGCCTCGTCCTGACCGCGCTCGCCCCGCTGCTCGCCACCGGAGCCCTCCCCGCGCCGTCCGTCACCCCGCCGTTCACCAGCACCGCCGGCCTGCTCTGGATGACCGAGTTCGGCGGCCTCGCCTTCACCGGCCTCGGCCGCGGCCTGCTGCTCGCCGCCCGCTCCTACGCCGCCCGCACCCGGCCGGTCTGCGCCGGGACGGAGCGGGAAACGGCTGGTGGCGGCCGGGAAACGGCTGGTGGCAGTGGGAAAACGGCTGGTGGCGGCGGGGAAGCGGCTGGGAGGATGGCCGGATGAACGTCGTACGACTGGTTGCGCTGCGCCTCGCTTCGGGGCAACTGCCGCCCGAGGAACTGCCGTTGGCGGCGGCCTGGCTGCTCGTCGCGGGCCACGACGCGCCCGCGCTCGGCGAGTTGGCCGGATGCTCGGGGCGGGAGCGGGCCGTCGAGTTGGCGGAGCTGTTCGCGCGGGCGCTGGCCGAACTCGGCGAACCGGCCCTGGGGGCGGGCGAGGCGGAGAACAGGCTGCTGTCCGACCTCGCCGGGCGGCTGCACGGCGGGCTGATCGACCCGGTCGAGGCGCGGGCTGGGGTGTGGCACGAGAGGGTGGACGAGGCGACCGGACCGGAGCTGCGGTTCCTGGAGGTGGCGGTCGAGTGCTGCTGCTCCTCCTGCGCGGCGCAGACCGAACCGGCCGCGCAGCGCGACTGGGAGGCGAGAGTGCGGGACGCCGCCGCCGACCTGGTCGCGGCCGGCCGACCGGCGGAACGTCAGAGCGCCCACCAGCAGTAGAGGCGGTGGTGGGCGGCGCGGGCCCGGCGGGCGAGCCCCGACAGGGCGTCCAGCGCGGCCGCGGCCTCGGCGGGCGTGACGTCCTGGAGGTCCCCGGACCCGGACCAGGCCGCGGCGCGCCCCGGCAGCTCGGCGGCCGGGAGGGCGGCGAGGGCCGCGGCCAGCGTGTCGGACACCGCGACCACGAACGCCTCCTCGGCCTCCGGCTCGGAGAGCAGCAGGCCGGCCCGCGGCCGGGCCCGCGCCTCCTCGTACCGGCAGCCGGTGAGCACCGCCTCCAGTCGGGCGAGCACCACCACCGGGTCGACGTCCTTGAGCGGCAGCGTGTCGAGCCCGCCTTCGGCCGGACCGCCCGGGGCGTCGAGGACGGCGAGGGCGGCGGAGTCGTCCGCGGCGGAGAAGTAGTCGCACAGGGGCATGCCGGAGATCCTGGCAGCGGGCACCGACAGGCGGCGGGGCGGGCACGGGCGGGCGGGGGAGGGTGTGGAAGGATTCGGGGCATGGCCATCCAGCGTTCCCGCCCGCCCGCGCGGGTCGGGCGGCCCCGTGCGGCGGGGCCATCGGAGAGTGAACTCTCGCCCCGGGAAGAGGTGTTGGCGGCCGCCGCGGAGCTGTTCACGGAGAACGGGTACGCCGCCACCACCACCCGGGCGGTCGCCGAGAAGGCCGGACTGCGGCAGGCGTCGATGTACCACTACTTCGCGCGCAAGGAGGACATCCTCGCCACCCTGCTGGAGTCCACCGTCGAGCCCTCGCTGCTGCTCGCCGGCACGCTGCTCGCCCGGCCCGGACTCGACCCGGCCGCCCGGCTGTGGACCCTGGCCGCCGCCGACGCCGCGCTGCTGCACCGCGGCCTGTACAACCTCGGCGCGCTCTACCAACTGCCCGAGGTGCGCGGCGAGCGGTTCGCCCGCTTCCGCGGCGCCCGCGCCGAACTCCGTTCCGCCTACGGCGCATTGCTGGAGCTGATCGCCCCCGGCGAGCCCGGCCGCGAGCTGCGCTGCGACCTGCTGCTGGGCCTGGTCGAGGGCGGCGTCGCGGTGGTCCGCGACCGCGAACGCGAACGCGGCGGTGCGGACGGCGGCGGGGACGGCGAGTTCGAGACCGAGCGGGTCGGACCGGCGGTCGCCGACGCCGCACTGCGGCTGGCCGGCTGCGACCGGGCCCGGCGGGAGGCCGCCGCCCGGGCCGCCCGCGAGCTGCTCTGACGGGCGGGCGCTGACGCGCCGTCCCGGCGAGCGGTGGGTGGCGCGCGGCGCGCGCAGGTGCGGAACTTCCCGGGGCCGGTGCCGGTGTCGACCGTGCGGCGGCCGGCCGGAGGGTGCCGGGTGGGAGCCGGCGGCCCTCCAGGCCGCGGGGGTGGGTCAGGCGAACTGGCCGGGGACGTAGTCGCCGGCGGGCTGCCGGACGATCACGTTGATCCGGTTGTAGGCGTTGATCACCGCGATCAGGCCGATCAGGGCGGTGATCTGCTCCTCGTCGTAGTGCTTGGCGGCCCGGGCCCAGACCTCGTCGCTGACCCCGCCGGCCGCGTCCGCGATCCGGGTGGCCTCCTCGGTGAGCTCCAGGGCGGCCCGCTCGGCCTCGGTGAAGACGTTGGCCTCCCGCCAGGCGGCGATCAGGTTCAGCCGCAGCTGGGTCTCCCCGGCGTGCGCGGCGTCCTTGGTGTGCATGTCGGTGCAGAACCCGCAGCCGTTGATCTGGCTGGCGCGGATCTTCACCAGTTCCTGGGTGGTCATCGGCAGGGCGGACAGGCCCAGGGCGTGACCGGCGGAGTTGATGTGCTTCAGGAACTTGGCGCCGAGCGGGTTGCCGAAGAAGTTGAGACGCGCGTCCACGGTGGTGGCTCCTCTTGCTGTGTGCGGTGTGTTCCGGGCTTCTGAAGGGTTGACCCCGCTGCCGCCACCGGTGTGACAGGGCGCGGAAGTGACGCCAGTCACAGTGTCGGCGGGCCGGCGTGGCGGTAGGCGGGGGCGGTCACTTCGAGAGGGCGACGGAGAGCAGCAGGGGTGTGGCCAGCGCGCCCGCGCCGAAGGCGGTGCGCAGGCCCCGCTCCACTCCGGCGCGGTGCAGCAGTGCCCAGCCGAGCAGTACGAACACCGGCAGTGCGGTCAGGATGATCAGCAGCTCGACGTCGGGCAGGCAGTACGGGGTGGCGCAGCCGTGCTCGGCGACGACCGCGGTTCCGGCCTCCAGGGTGGCGAGCACGCCCAGGGCGGCTCCCGCCAGGGCCGCCCGCGGGGCGGGTCCCGCCGTGTCGATCCGCACCGTGCGCCCCCTGGTCGGTCCTGCTGGTCGCGTCATTGTGGCAGGGCGCGCGCGGCATAGGGTGGACGGGCCGGAGAGCAGGGTGGGAGAGGGAGGACACGATGGACTTCGACTGGACGGTGCCGCTGGTCGCCGCGCCGATGGCGGGCGGGGCGAGCACCCCCGAGCTGGTCGCCGCGGTCAACGGCGCGGGCGCCCTCGGGTTCCTCGCGGCGGGCTACCGGGACGTCGACGGGATGCTCCGGCAGCTGCGCGCGGCACGGGAGTCGACCAGCCGTCCGATCGGGATGAACCTGTTCGTGCCCGGGCCGCCCGCCGCGCCCGGAGCGGTCGACGGCTACCGGGAGCGGCTGCTGCCGGAGGCCCGGCGGTGGGGGGTCGAGCTGCCCGCCGTGATCCCGCCCGACCGGGACGGCTGGGACGCCAAGCTGGAGGCGCTGCTGCGCGAGCCGGTCGAGTGGCTCTCGTACACCTTCGGCCTGCCGGAGGCCGCCGAGGCGGCCGCCGTCCGGGCCGCCGGGATCCGCCAACTCGGCACCGTCACCAGCCCGGAGGAGGCCCGCGCGGCGAGCGCGCTGGGTCTCGACGCGCTCGTCGTGCAGGGCCCGGACGCCGGCGGGCACCGGGCCACCCACCGCGCCGAGGACGTCCCCGGCACCCTGCCGCTGCCCGAACTGCTGGCCGCCGTACGGGCGGTGACCGATCTGCCGCTGATCGCCGCGGGCGGGCTCGGGGACGGCGCGGCGATCGCCGCCGCCCTCGACGCGGGCGCGGCGGGCGCGCAGCTCGGCACCGCGTACCTGCGCACCGACGAGTCCGGGGCGTCGGCCGCGCACCGCCGGGCGCTGCTCGCGTTCGACGCCACCGCCGTCACCCGGGCCTTCACCGGGCGCCCGGCGCGCGGGTTGCGCAACGCGTTCGTCGAGCGCCACGAGGGGCACGCGCCGGCCGCCTACCCGGAGGTGCACCACCTGACCCAGCCGCTGCGGGCCGCGGCGGGGTGCCGGGAGGACCTGGACGCGATGCACCTGTGGGCGGGCACGGCGCACCGGCTGGCCCGGGCGGGCGGGGCGGCGGACGTGACGCGCGCGCTGTGGCGGGAGACCGGCCGGGCCTGAGCGGGGCCGGTCCGAGCGGCGCGACCCCGCCCGCCGGGGTACGGGCGGACGGGGTCGCGGAGGGAGCCGGTCGCGGGGGCTCAGCCCAGCAGGTCGCCCATCCAGGACTCGATGGCGTCGACCTCGCGGGGGAGGGCGCTGGACATCAGGCGGGCGCCGTCGGCGGTGATGACCAGGTCGTCCTCGATCCGGACGCCGATGCCGCGCAGCTCCGGCGGGAGGGTGAGGTCGTCGGGCTGGAGGTAGAGGCCGGGCTCGACGGTGAGGACCATGCCCTCCTCCAGGACGCCGTCCAGGTACGTCTCGGCGCGGGCCTTGGCGCAGTCGTGGACGTCGAGGCCGAGCATGTGGCCGCTGCCGCACAGGGTGTAGCGGCGGTAGAGGCCGGAGTCGTCGCGCAGCGCCTCCTCGGCGGAGACCGGGAGCAGACCCCACTCGGCGAGGCCCTCGGCGATGACGCGCATGCCGGCCCGGTGGAACTCGCGGAAGGAGGCGCCGGGGCGGAGGGTGTCGATGCCGGCGCTCTGGGCGGCCAGCACCAGCTCGTAGACGTCGCGCTGGGCGGAGGTGAAGGTGCCGGAGAGCGGCAGGGTGCGGGTGATGTCGGCGGTGTAGAGGGTGTCGGTCTCCACGCCGGCGTCGAGCAGCAGCAGCTTGCTGGGGTCGAGCGGCCCGTCGTTGCGGATCCAGTGCAGCACGCAGGCGTGCGCGCCGGAGGCGACGATGGTCTCGTAGCCGGTGCCGTTGCCCTCGGCGCGGGCGCGGTGGTTGAAGGCGCCCTCCAGCCAGCGCTCGCCGCGGTGGTGGCGCAGCGCGGCGGGCAGCGCGCGGACGACGTCCTCGAAGCCGGCGGTGGTGTGGTCGACGGAGAGCTGGAGCTGCTCGACCTCCCAGGCGTCCTTGATCAGGCGCAGTTCGGAGACGGCGGCGGCGAACTGGCCGTCGAGCAGGGTGTGCTGTTCGGCCGGGCGGCCGGCCAGCGCGTCCAGCACCGGGTCGACGCCGGCCAGCACGCGGGTGCGGACGGAGCCGGTGAAGAGCTTCGGCAGGTCGTCGAGGTGGGCGGTGCGCAGGCCGGTGAGCTGGGCGGCCTCGGCCAGGTCGGCGCGCCGGCCGACCCAGAACTCGCCGTAGCGGCGGTCGCGGTAGAACTCGGCGGAGCCGCCGGAGCGGTCCGAGCGGGGGCGCAGGTAGAGGACCGGCTCGCCGTCCGGCTCGATCACCAGGACGTGGCCGACCTGCTCCTCGCCGGTCAGGCCGGTGAGGTGGGCGTAGGCGCTGTTGGGGCGGAAGCGGTAGTCGCAGTCGTTGCTGCGGACCTTCAGCTGGCCGGCCGGGACGAGCAGGCGCTCGCCGGGGAAAGCGGCGGCGAGCTTGGTGCGGCGGGCCGGGAAGTACGCGTAGCCGGGGACGCGCTCGTCGGCGGGCAGCGGGGTGGCGGCCCACTGGCCGGCCATGAAGGCCTCCAGTGCGGGGGTGACCGGGAGGTCGTGGCTGCCGGTGTTCAGGGTGGGCTGGTCGGCCATCGTCGGGGGCTCCTCTGACCTGGTTGAGCTGGGGCAACGTGCTTGGCGGGAAATCAACTTGCACCATGCGGGCGGGTCCTGCAATGACACGGGTCGATAACAGTCCCGCTCCCTCATTGCGCAGTGCAATTTCACATTACTATGTTACGGGTCACACCTCAGCGCGGGCCATACCCCGGGCGGCACAGTTCCCTCCCGTTGAACGGCAGACCGGCCCCCATTTCCGGAGTTGCACATGAACAGGCGTTCCCACGTCGCTCTCGCGGCAGCCATCACGGCATCCCTCACCCTCGGCCTCGGCGCGTGCAGCAGCACCGGCGGCGGCAGCGGCGACAACGGCGACAGCAAGGGCGTGACCACCGCCGGCAACGGCATCGTCGGCGGCACCCCGGTCAAGGGCGGCACCCTCACCATCCTGTCCAACCAGGACTTCGACCAGCTCGACCCGGCCCGCAACTGGACCATGCCGGTCATGGACGTCGGCGTCCGCATGCTCTACCGCACCCTCACCACCTTCAAGGCGGCCCCCGGCGCCGAGGGCCTCAAGGTCGAGCCCGACCTGGCCACCGACCTCGGCACCCCCAGCGACGGCGCCAAGACCTGGACCTTCCACCTGAAGGACGGCCTCAAGTACGAGGACGGCACCCCGATCGTCGCCGAGGACATCAAGTACAACGTCGAGCGCTCGTTCTCCGCCGAGCTGGCCGGCGGCCCGGACTACGCGGCCCGCTACCTGGCCGGCGTCGACGGCTACAAGGGCCCGCTGGCCGGCGAGCACCTCGGCAAGGACTCCATCGAGGTCCCGGACGCGAAGACCATCGTCTTCCACCTCAAGCGCCCGGTCGCCGAGTTCAGCCAGACCGTCACCCTGCCGACCTTCTCGCCGGTCCCGGTCGCGAAGGAGGCCGGTGCCAACTACTCCAACCACCCGGTCTCCTCCGGCCCGTACAAGATCGAGTCCTACGACCGCGGCAAGCGCATGGTGCTGGTCCGCAACACCAACTGGGACGCGGCCTCCGACGGCGTCCGCAAGGCGTACCCGGACAAGATCGTCGTCGACCAGACCCTCAAGGGCACCGGCATCGCCGACCGCCTGATCGCCGACCAGGGCGACGACAAGAACGCCATCTCGTACGTCGACCTGACGCCGGCCAAGATGTCCGAGGTCCTCACCAACCCGGACGTCAAGAACCGCCTGGTCAGCGAGAACGGTGGCTGCACCACCATGCTCGACATGAACACCACCAAGGCGCCGTTCGACAACCCCAAGGTCCGCCAGGCCATGCAGTTCGCGGTGGACAAGGAGTCCTTCGCCGCCGCCATGGGCGGTCCGGCGTTCAACGACATCGCCACCACCTACCTGCCGCCGGCCCTCACCAACGGCGCGGCCGTCGACCACTTCCTGACCAAGCCGGCCGGCGACCCGGACAAGGCGAAGAAGCTCCTCGCCGAGGCCGGCTTCCCGAACGGCTTCGACACCGAGATGGTCACCTCCACCGGTGGCAAGCAGCAGGCCGAGTCGATCCAGGCCGCCCTCAAGCGGGTCGGCGTCAACGTCACCATCACCACCGTCGACCCGACCGCCGTCAACTCCATCGTCGGCGACAAGGACAAGCAGCCCGGCCTGGCCCAGCTCGGCTGGTGTCCTGACTACCCGTCGGCGGCCACCTTCCTGCCGATGATCTACGACGGCCGCCAGATCCGCGACAAGGGCAACAACGGCAACATGACCCGGTTCAACGACCCGGCCGTCAACGCCGAGCTCGACCGGATCGCCGCCATGGACGACCTGCAGAAGGCCAACGCCGCCTGGCTCGACCTGGACGCCAAGATCATGGACGCCTCGCCCGCCGTCCCGCTGGTGTGGCAGAAGAAGCCGCTGCTGGTCGGCTCCAACGTGGCCGGCGCCTTCGGCTCGCCGATCTGGTCCGCCCAGATCGACTACGCCAACATCGGCCTCAAGTCCGTCAAGTAAAGCGGGAGTTCCCCACATGACCACCCCGCTCGCCCCGGCTCCGGCCGGGGGAGCGGGGGCCCCGGAGACCCCCAAGACCTCCGTCGCCCCCGCCTCCCCCTGGGCCCTCGCCCTGCACCGCGTCCGCCGGCAGAAGACCGCCCTGGTCGGCGCCGGCATCATCGCCTTCTTCATCCTGGCGGCCGTCCTGGCGCCGGTGCTCACCGCGATCAGCGGCACCTCGCCGGACGCCATCGACAAGAAGGCCGTCGACCCCTACCTGGGCGGCCTGCCCCGCGGCACCCTCGGCGGCATCAGCCCCGAACACTGGCTCGGCGTCGAACCGATGCTCGGCCGCGACATCTTCGCCCGGCTCCTCTACGGAGCCCAGATCAGCCTCCTGGTCGCCTTCGTCTCGGCCCTGCTGATCACCCTGATCGGCACCGTCCTCGGCATCACCGCCGGCTACTTCGGCGGCCGCGTCGACGCCGTGATCAGCAGGTTCATGGACATCATGATGTCCTTCCCCAGCCTGATCTTCATGATCGCGCTGCTCTCGGTGGCCCGGGACGTCAACCGCGTGGTCCTGCTCATCGGCGTGATGTCGCTGTTCTCCTGGCCCTACATCGCCCGCGTCGTCCGCGGCCAGACCCTCTCGCTCAAGCACCGCGAGTACGTCGAGGCCGCCCGCGCCAGCGGCACCACCAACCGCCGCATCCTGTTCGGCGAGATCCTGCCCAACCTCACCGGCACCATCATCGTCTACATCACCCTCGCCATCCCCGGCCTGATCGGCACCGAGGCGGCCCTCTCCTTCCTCGGCGTCGGCATCCGGCCGCCCACGCCCTCGTGGGGCCAGATGATCTCCGACGCGGTGCTCTACTACAAGGTCGACCCGATGTTCTTCATCCTGCCCAGCGCCTGCCTGTTCCTGGTGGTCCTGGCCTTCACCCTGGTCGGCGACGCCCTGCGGGACGCCCTCGACCCGAAGGGCAGCCGGACGTGATCGGATTCCTGCTGCGGCGCGTCCTCGCGATGGCCGCCACCCTGCTCGCCGTCTGCGCGCTCACCTTCGCCGTCTTCTACCTCCTGCCGAGCGACCCCGCCGCCCAGTTCTGCGGCAAGGACTGCTCCGCCGACCGGATCGAACTCGTCCGGCAGCAGCTCGGACTGGCCGACCCCCTGATCGTCCAGTTCTGGCACTACATCACCGCGATCTTCGCCGGCCGCTCCTACGGCACCGGCCAGTACGCGGTCCAGTGCGGCTTCCCCTGCTTCGGCTACTCCTTCCAGTCCGCCCAGCCCGTCTGGGACCTGATGATGGACCGCCTGCCCACCAGCGTCTCGCTGGCCCTCGGCGCGGCCGTCCTCTGGCTGGTGCTCGGCGTCGGCGCCGGCGTCGTCTCCGCGCTGCGCCGCAACACCTGGCTCGACCGCACCCTGATGATCGGCACCATCGGCATCGCCGCCCTGCCGGTCTACTTCACCGCGATGATCCTGCTCTACCTCGTCGTCTCGGTCGCCGGCCTGCTGCCCTACCCCCGGTACATCGCCTTCGGCGAGGACCCGGCCGGCTGGATCACCAACCTGATCCTCCCCTGGATCACCCTGGCCCTGCTCAACGCCGCCATCTACGCCCGGATGACCCGCAACTCCGTCATCGAGACGATGGCCGAGCCGTACGTCCGCACCGCCCGCGCCAAGGGCCTGCGCGAGACCCGCGTCGTCGGCCGGCACGGCCTGCGCCCCGCCCTCACCCCCGTCGCCACCATGCTCGGCATGGACCTCGGCGGACTGCTGGCCGGCGCGCTCATCACCGAATCGCTGTTCAGCCTCCCCGGCATCGGCAAGCTCTTCGCCGACTCGCTCAACAAGGCCGACCAGCCGGTGATCATGGGCATCACGCTGCTCGCCTCCTTCTTCATCATCAGCTCCAACCTGGTCGTGGACCTCGTCTACGCCTGGATCGACCCGAGGGCGAGGCTGTCATGACCTCCCACCCGCTGCTCGAAGTGCGCGACCTCGCGGTCGAGTTCAAGACCGAGGAAGGCACCGTACGGGCCGTCAAGGGCGTCGACTTCACCGTCGAACGCGGCAAGACGCTCGGCATCGTCGGCGAATCCGGCTCCGGCAAGTCCGTCACCTCGCTCGCCGTCATGGGCCTGCACCGCGGCGCCAAGGTCACCGGCTCCGCCAAGCTCGACGGCACCGAGCTGATCGGCGCCCCCGACGACGAACTGCGCAAGCTCCGCGGCCGCAAGATGGCGATGGTGTTCCAGGACGCCCTCACCGCCCTCCACCCCTACTTCACCGTCGGCGACCAGATCGCCGAGGCCTACCGCGCGCACTTCGGCGGCACCCGCAAGGCCGCCCTGGCCCGCGCCGTCGACGTCCTCGGCGACGTCGGCATCCCCGAGCCCGCCCGCCGGGCCGACGAGTACCCCCACCAGTTCTCCGGCGGCATGCGCCAGCGCGCCATGATCGCCCTCGCGCTGTCCTGCGAACCCGACCTGATCATCGCCGACGAACCCACCACCGCCCTCGACGTCACCGTCCAGGCCCAGGTGCTGGAACTCCTGATGCGCCTCCAGCAGGAACGCGGACTCGGCATCGTCATGATCACCCACGACCTCGGCGTCATCGCCCGGGTCGCCGACGACGTCCTCGTCATGTACGGCGGATCCGCCGCCGAACAGGCCCACGCCGACACCCTCTTCACCACCCCCCGGCACCCGTACACCCGCGGCCTGCTCGACTCGCTGCCCCGCCTCGACGCCGAAGAGGGCGCCGAACTCGTCTCCATCCCCGGCAGCCCGCCCTCCCTGCTCGCCCCGCCCGCCGGCTGCGCCTTCCACCCGCGCTGCGCCGTCTACGCGGCCAAGCCCGACGCCCGCTGCACCGGCGACCGCCCGCTGCTGCGCCTCGTCGCCGACGGCCACCGCAGCGCGTGCGTCCTCGACGAGGTGACCGCATGACCACCGAGACCCTGACCACCGCGGACCCCGCCGGCTCCGGCACCCCCGAAGCCCTGCTCAGCGTCCGCGACCTCGGGATGACCTTCCCCGGACCGCGCGGCACCCTGCGCCGCAAGGCCGGCGTCCGGGCCGTCGACGGCGTCACCTTCGACGTCCGCCCCGGCGAGACCCTCGGCCTGGTCGGCGAGTCCGGCTGCGGCAAGTCCACCACCGGACGGATGCTGGTCCGGCTGCTCGACCCGACCGCCGGCCAGGTCAGCTTCCGCGGCAAGGACATCACCAGGAGCTCGCAGCACGAACTGCGGCCGCTCCGCAGCCGGTTCCAGATGATCTTCCAGGACCCGTTCGCCTCGCTGAACCCGCGGCAGACCGTCCAGCAGATCATCTCCGCGCCGCTGCGCGCCCAGGGCGAGTCCAAGGCGAAGATCCAGTCCGAGGTCCGCGACCTGGTCCAGCTGGTCGGCCTCGCCCCCGAACACCTGGAGCGCTACCCGCACCAGTTCTCCGGCGGCCAGGCCCAGCGCATCGGCATCGCCCGCGCCCTC
This sequence comes from Kitasatospora setae KM-6054, assembly GCF_000269985.1. Taxonomy (NCBI): domain Bacteria; kingdom Bacillati; phylum Actinomycetota; class Actinomycetes; order Kitasatosporales; family Streptomycetaceae; genus Kitasatospora; species Kitasatospora setae. The sequence goes on from NC_016109.1 coordinate 7,560,942, forward strand.
GCCACCCGCCCCGAACTCGTCATCGCCGACGAACCCGTCTCCGCGCTCGACGTCTCCATCCAGGCCCAGATCGTCGGCCTGATGGAACGCCTCCAGCGCGAACTCGGCGTCGCCTACGTGTTCATCGCGCACGACCTCGCCGTGGTCAAGCACATCAGCCACCGGGTCGCCGTGATGTACCTCGGCCGGATCGTCGAGATCGGCGAGAAGCAGCAGGTCTACGACAACCCGGCGCACCCCTACACCAAGGCGCTGCTGTCCGCCGTCCCGCTGCCCGACCCGATCGCGGAACGCACCCGCGAGCGCATCGTCCTGCTCGGCGACCCGCCCAGCCCGGCCAACCCGCCCAGCGGCTGCACCTTCCACCCGCGCTGCCCCAAGGCGCAGGACATCTGCAAGACCGAGGCGCCGCTGCTCACCATCGGCCGCTCGGCCACCGCGGACCGGCAGGTCGCCTGCCACTTCCCCGAGGCGTAACCCCGCGCGGGGCGGCGGCCCGCCACCGCCGCCCGCCCGCGCGACCGGTGGGTCGTCCGCGCCCCCGCCGCCTCAGGCCCCGGCCGCCCGAACGGCTCTCCCCGCGCCCCCCTGACGGGGCGCGGGGCCACGGACACCGCCCCCCGCCAGGGGACGCGGACACGGACGCCGCGCCCTCCCACAGCGCGCGGCGCCGTACGGACCGCGCCCCCCGCGGAGCGCGGGGCACGGAGCCGCGCCCCCGGCGGGGCGCGGAACGCACGACCCCCACACGACGCGACGCGTCCATGAGACATGGAGCCCCCCACGATGCGTTCACCCCGCAAGACGCTGCTGGCCGCGGCCATCGCCGCGTCCCTGGCCCTGCCGCTGCTGCAGAACGCGCACGCCGTCGCCGCCGACCCGGCGACCGCGAGCACCCCCGCGGCCACCGCCACCGCAGCCGCGGCCACCGCCGCGCCCACCGGGCGGACCGCCTACGACGAGGTCGACCACCTGGCCGCCGCGCCCGCGACGTCCGCCCCCGCACCCGCGGGCGGCGCCTTCACCCAGGACGCCCACGTGCCCGGACTCCCGGACACCGCCGGCCGCCCCGCGCCCACCGCCGGGGAGACGGCGGGCGCGACGGTCGCCGGCACCGGGACCACCGCGGCCGGCGTCCGCTGCGACCTGAACGGCCTGACCGGCCTCGGCCCGCGGGCCCTCGCCGACTTCCTGGCCGACCCGGCCGTCACCGAGTCCTGTCTGCAGACCCTGCTGTGGCGCTGGGACGCCCGGTTCGCCACCACCATGGACGCCGCGCACGTGCAGGCCGTCGCCGCCAAGGCCGAGCAGCTGGCCGCCGGCAACGACCCGAACCTGTACCAGCTCTGGTACTTCCTGCACGCCGCCGTCTACCACGACTTCACCCGCGACGAGATCGACCTCACCACCCCCGCCACCACCGCACCGGTCCAGCGCGCCATCGACGCCTACCTCGCCGCCGGCCGCGCCTTCGAACCGACCGCCGCCGCCGGCCTGGTGATGCGCGAACTCGCCAACACCGCCACCGCCCCCGGCATCCGCGAGCACAACCTGCCGCTGGTCAAGCGGATCCTCGGCCAGTTCGGGCCCGGCACCAAGGTCGCCGACTCCTGGGAGTGGGGCGGCGCCGCGTTCTCCGCCCTGAACATCAGCTACCTCGGCATCTACAACCGCGACCAGGCGTTCCGCGCCAACGTCGCCGCCGACGCCGACTACCGCGCCGCCTTCCGCGCCTTCGCCACCGCCGCCCAGCTCAAGGGCACCCAGAACAGCTGGGTCGCCCGCGACGCGATGAACGAGTACGGCCGCTTCAGCGAGATCAGCACCCTCACCGCGCCGATCACCGCCGAGATCGGCAGCCTGCTCGCCGACACCGGGAAGACCTTCGGCGAGACCTCCCCGCAGTGGATCAAGGTGGTCGGCTGGGCCAACACCCTCAAGGTCTGCCAGCAGTTCGACGTCTGCACCTCGAAGTACGAGGCGATCCTCTTCCCGTACACCTACAAGTACGACAACGGCGCGATCGAGGTGCACACCGCCCTCGACAAGGCCACCGTCGACCAGATGTACTACGCCAGCAAGCAGGTCAAGAGCCAGTTCTTCCGCGTCCTGGGCACCGACACCCCGCTGGCCGGCGACCCCAACGACACGCTGCGCATCCAGCTCTACCCGACCCGCGCCGCCTACGAGATCTACCACCCGCTGCTCACCGGCATGGGCACCGAGAACGGCGGCGTCTACATCGAGCGCGGCGCCACCTTCTACACCTACCAGCGCACCACCGCCGAGTCGTACCTCACGCTGGAGGAACTGTTCCGGCACGAGTACGTGCACTACCTCAACGGCCGCTGGGCGACCCCCGGCTACTTCAACGACCCGCGCTGGTACGCCGGTTCCAAGACCACCGCGATGGACGAGGGCACCGCCGAGTTCTTCGACGGCGCCACCCGCGACCAGGGCGTCAAGGTCCGCCAGTCGCTGGTCGCCGCGCTCACCCGCGACGAGGCCAACGGCATCCCCCGGCTCAGCGTCGGCGAGGTGCTGCACGCCAGCTACGACGACACCCCGGCGTTCCACTTCTACAACTACGCCGGCACCTTCTTCGAGTTCCTCTGGAACGCCCACCCCGCGCTGCTCCGCGAGATGTACGCCTACCAGCGGGCCGACGACCCGGCCGGCTACGACGCCTGGCGCACCCGGCTGAGCGCCGACCAGAACCTGAACCGCGAGTACTGGGCGTTCCTCGACGAGCAGATCAAGCAGGGCGCCGCCAAGGCCCTCTACGTCCCCAAGACCGCGTTCACCGCCAACGGCTACCTGAAGTACGCCTACCCCTCCGAGGTCCGGGACGCCTTCGCCAAGGCCACCTCCAACACCCCCGAGTGCAAGGACAACGGCGACTGGGACAACAAGCCGATGCGCTTCGTCTGCACCGGCCGGATCACCGCCAACCTGGTGAACTCCACCAACCCGGACCAGGTCATCAAGGACATGTCCGGCACCGTCGACTACTTCCTGCTGCAGCGCACCAAGGGCGTCGCCAACAACCTCGACGACATGAACTGCTACTTCGGCAAGGTCGACGTCTGGCCCGGCGGCCAGGCCGGCACCGCCGACTACACCTGCGAGGGCCCGCTCCGCCGCTGAGCGGGGGCCGCCGCACCCAGAACCCCCGCCCCGACCGGCCTTACGACCGCTTCCGCGGCCGGTCGGGGCGGGACCACCCCCTGAAAGGAACCACCGCTCCGTGGTAGTCAACGCCGCGCTGTCCTGGGACGGCTCCGCACCGCCGTCCGGCCGCACCGAGACCTCCCGCACCGTCGACGCCGGGCCGCTCGCCCTGCGGGTCACCGCCATCGGCAGCGACGCCGAACCGGCCGTCACCGTCACCGAGTCCGACGGCACCCCCGGCGTGCTGGTGATCGAGGCCGCCACCGCCACCCCGGACGCCCGGCTGCGGATCGAGTGGCAGCTGCCCTGCACCGGCGCCACCGGCTACTGGACGCCCCACACCAACTCCCGCTGGCTGCCCCCGAGCTGGGCCCTGCCCCGGGAAGCCTCGCTGCCCAAGGGCGCCCCCGTCGGCAGCCTGGTCGGCGCCGGCGACGCCGCCCTGTGCACCTTCGCGGTCGGCGAACTCGTCCGCCCCGTCACCATCGGCGAGGGCGCCGTCGAGGAGACCGGCCGCTACAGCTGGTGGGTCGAGCAGGACGGCCCGCGGATCGCCCTCCGCCTCGACCTGAGCGGACGCCACTTCGCCGACACCGTACGGGAGTCGGCCGCCTGGTGGGGCACCCTCGCCCCGGTCCGCGACGTCCCCGACGCCGCGTTCGACCCGATCTTCTGCACCTGGTACGCCCTGCACCTGGCGATGACCTCCGCCGACGTCGAGCGGCTCGCCGAACTCGCCGCCCCGCTCGGCTTCCGCTCGCTGATCGTCGACGACGGCTGGCAGACCGACGAGCGCACCCGCTCCTACGCCACCACCGGCGACTGGCAGCCCGCCCCGCACGACTTCCCCGACTTCGCCGGGCACGTCCGCCGGATCCAGGCCCTCGGCCTCAACTACCTGCTCTGGCACGCGATCCCGTTCGTCGGCGACCGCAGCGGCGCCGCCAAGCGGCTGGAGGGCCACACCCTCACCCACCTGCCGCTGCTGGAGACCTTCCTGCTCGACCCGCGCAGCCCCGGCGTCCGCGCCCACCAGGTCGAGCGGCTCGCCGCCGCCGTCGAACAGCACGGCGTCGACGGCCTCAAGGTCGACTTCGTCGACACCTTCGCCCGCAAGCCCGCGCCCGGCGCCGCGCCCAACACCGCCTCCCCGGAAGCGGACTGCGAGACCGTCGCCGAGGGCGTGCAGAAGCTGCTCGCCGAACTCGACACCCGGCTGCGGGCCACCCGGCCCGACGTCCTGGTCGAGCACCGCCAGGACTACATGGGCCCCGGCCTGTGGCCCTACGCCACCATGGTCCGGGCCACCGACTGCCCGCACAACGCGGTCGAGAACCGCGTCCGCACCGCCGACCTGCGGCTCACCGCCGGCCCGCTCGCCGTGCACGCCGACCCGCTGACCTGGCACCCCGAGGAGAGCCCGGAGCAGATCGCCGTCCTGCTCCAGTCGGTGCTCTTCGCCACCGCCCAGGTCTCCGTCGACCTGGCCGCCCAGAACGCCGACCAGCTGACCGCGCTGGCGTTCTGGCTGAGCGTCATGAAGGAGCACCGCGACCTGCTCCAGCGCTCCGAACTGCGCCCGCACCGGCCCGAGTTGGCCTACCCCGTGATCGAGGCCCGGGACGGCGCCCGACTGGCCTTCGGCCGCTACGCGCCGCTGCCGCTGCGGGCCCACGGCGAGTGGGAGCTGTTGCTGGTCGCCAACGCCGACCAGGACACCCTGGTCCGGATCGAGTTCGACCGCGCCCCCGGCACCGTCGACCTGCTGGTGCAGGACAGCCTCGGCGGCACCGTCGCCCGGGCGCAGACCCCGGTCGGCGGGACGGAGCTCTCCGTCCGCGTCCCCACCGGGGGTCTGCTCACCCTGCGCGCCTGACGGGCGCGCCACCGGTCGGGGCCGGCCCCGGAGGATCACACCTCCAGGTCGGCCTCGACCTTCTTCAGCTGGTGCCGGGCCATCGCCAGGTTGGCCCGGTTCCGGTCCAGCGCCAGGTACAGGAACAGGCCCTTGCCGGTGCGCGAGGTCAGCGGCCGGATCAGGTGGTACTGGGTGGAGAGGCTGATCAGGATGTCCTCGATCGCCTCGTTCAGGTTCAGCAGCTCCATCGCGCGCAGTTTGGCCCGCACCACGTCGGTGTTGCCCGCGGCGGCCACGTTCAGGTCCAGGTCGGACCCGCCGCCGATGGTGCCCAGCGCCATCCCGCTGTTGTAGTCGACCAGGGCGACGCCGATGGTGCCCTCGATCGCGCTCATGATGTCCTTGAGGGCGGTTTCCACAGCAGCCATTTTTTCCAAGTACCTCTTCCGTGAAAGGAATTGACGACCCGTCAGGTCTTTTGCGCGACGGGTTTGGTGCGGGATGAGACGAGCGTCGGGGGGTGCGGCGGGGGCCGGGGCCGGGCCGGGGGTCGGGCCGGCGGTCAGAGGGGCGCCCGGTCGAGGTCGGCGTCGGCCAGGGCCGCTATCCGGGCCCCGGCCCGGCGGGCCTCCAGGTGCAGCCGGCCCACGTTGGCCTGCGAACCGGCCAGCAGGGTCAGCACGGTGTACGCGCCCGCCGCGTACGTCGCGGTGTAGCCGCGCTCGCCGCGGGTGATCAGCTCCCGGAAGGCGCCCTGTCCGGTCGCCTCGGTCAGCCGCGACCCGACGCCCAGCGCGGCCGCGGTCAGCGCCGCGACGCTCTCCGCCTCCAGCGCGGACGCGTCGTGCGCCACCACCAGGCCGTCGATGGTCGCCACCAGCGAGCCGGTCAGGTGCGGGATCCGCGCCCGCAGACCTTGCAGTTCGGCCTGCACCTCCGCCTCCGGCAGCACGGGGACCCTCCTCGTGGTCAGTTGTCGAAAGGTCCGCTTCATGACTCGGTCGGCGGGACGGGGCGGGCGAGCGGGGCGGTCACAGGGCCTCCAGGGCAGCGCGTAGTCGGAGCAGCAGGCCCACCTCCGGGTCCGAGGAGTCGTAGGAGCGCGGACCGGGCGGCAACAGCACGTCCGGCGGCGCGGCTTGCGGCACGGCGGCCGGCGGCGGGTCGGGGACGGCGGCCGGCCGGGGGGCGGCGAGCAGCCCCGCGGCGGCCAACTGCCGGACGTCCAGCAGCGTGCCGTAGGTGGAGCGCCCCAGCAGCCGGGCCAGCTCGGGCGCGGTGCGGGTGCCGTCGGCCGCGGCCAGCAGCGCCTGCCGGCGGCGGCGCGGCACCGCGGTGCGGCCGCGCGGCTCGGCGCCGGTGGCCAGCAGCGGCGCCCGGTCCAGCTCGGCGGACGGCCAGCAGCCGTCCAGCAGCGAGCGGCGGCGGCCGATCGCGCCGCGCAGCTCCAGCACCGAGAGCGGGCGGGCCAGCCGGAACACCGGGCGGACGTCCGGGTCGAAGCGCAGTTCCCCGTCGTGCTGGGCCAGCGCCGGCTGGGCGCCGTCCAGGGTGGCCGCCAGCCGGGCGAGTTCGAGCTCGCCCGCGCCGAGCAGGCCGCTGTCCAGCAGGTACTCGGCGAGCCGGCCGGCGCCCGGCAGCAGGCTGTCCTCCCAGGCGCGGGCGGTGATCCGCCCGGCGCCGGTCAGCAGTCGGCCGACGGTCGCGGCGTCCGGCGCCTCGGCGTGCACGACCAGGCCGCCGGCCAGGTGCACCGCACCGTCCGGGCCGTGCAGCGCGCCGGTCGAGCCGTCGGCGGCGAGGTCGGTCAGCGCCGCCTCGAAGGTGGTCGCGGGCGCGCAGCTGGAGCGCCGGCGGCGCGGCAGCGGGGCGGCGTGCGTCCGGGCCCGGGGCGGCGCGGCGGGCGCGGGGGTTCCGGGGGGGAGTGGCGTCGGGGCCGGTTCGTCCGAGGTCAGGTACGGGCCGGGGACGGGGCTGCCGAACTGCCCGGCCGGGGCCAGCCGTTGGACGGCGACCGGGGAGGCGACCAGCAGCGGCGGCAGCGACGGCGGGACGGGCGGTGCCGGGGGGAGCGGCGGGGCCGGTGCCGTCGGGGCGAGGGTGTCGGTGGGCCACATCAGGAGAGCACCAGCCGGTCGGCGATGGCGGCCAGGCGCAGCCGGGCCATCGCCAGGTTGGCGGTGTTCCGGTCCAGCCGCAGGTAGAGGAAGACGTTGGCGTCGAAGGACGCGGGGACGAAGCGCAGCAGGTGGTAGGTGCCGCCGGAGGTGACGATGACGTCCTCGGCGGGCGGCGCCCCGCTGTCCGGGTCGGCGAACGAGGGGGTCTGGGTGACCGCCCGGGCGAGCTCGGTGGCGTCGGCGGCCCCGGTCTCGTGGTCGCCGTCGGGGCCGAGGCCGGCGGTGCCTATGGCCAGGCCGTTGGTCCAGTCGACCAGGCTGACCCCCAGGGCACCGCCGATCCCCATGGCTTCCGCAAGGCACTCCTCGATCCCGGGCACGTACCGCGTTCCCTCCCCACCGTGCGGAGGGCACGGTGCGCCGCCTTCACCGCCTTCACCTGCGGTAGTCTGACCAGGACGCTACGCTACCGGCGCTGCCACGGGAGGGCGAGACTTTCCGCCATATCCCTCGGGCATATGCACGAATGCGCTATGGTGCGCAGCTTTTGAGGTGTCGTGGTGAAGGCGGCGCGGCGCGGGCGGCTCAGTCCGCCGGGCTCTCCGCCGTGTCCTGGACGGGGAGTTCGCGCATCCGGGGGATCGGGGAGAAGAGCACCCACAGGCCGGAGGCGGTGGCGCCGACGGCGGCGATCCAGAGGGCGGGGCGCAGGCCCAGGGTGCTGCCGAGCAGGCCGCCGAGCAGCGAACCGAGCGGGCGGACGCCGTAGTTGACGGCCTGGTAGGCGCCGGAGACGCGGGAGCGCAGGGCGTCCGGGATGCAGGCGGCGAAGACCGCGCCGGCCGTGATGTCGAGGATCATCACGCCGACGCCGGAGAGGAACTCGGCGCCGAACAGCAGCGCGGCGGAGGCCGCGACCGAGCCGCCGGCCAGCGGGAACAGCAGCAGCGGGGCGGGGAACAGCACCAGGCCGAAGAGCAGCGCCGGGCCGACGCCGATCCGGTCGGAGAGCCGACCGGTGACGGCGGCGCCGAGCAGCGTGCCGACCGCGGCGGCGGCCATCACGGCGCCCAGCAGGCCCGCGCCGAAGCGCAGTTCGGTGGTGGCGTAGAGGACGAACAACGCGCCGATGACGAAGGTGAACAGGTTGACGGTGGCGGTGCCGAGCAGCGTGGCCCGGATCACCGGGGACCGCCGGATCCAGCGCAGGCCCTCGGCGGCGCCGCCGTGCCCCCGCTCGGCGGGCGGCGGCTCGACCGGGTCGATCCGCCGCAGGAAGACGGCGGAGACCAGGAACGAGAACGCGTCGACGACCAGCGCCAGCGGCGCGGCCAGCAGTTGGACCAGCAGGCCGCCGAGCCCGGGCCCGGCCACGTAGGTCGCGGCCCGGCTGCCGTTGATCAGCGCGTTGCCGCGCAGGTAGTGCTCGGCGGGCACCAGGGCGACGAACAGCGGCGGGTTGCAGACGTTGAAGAACACCGACAGCACGCCGACGGCCAGCACCACCGCGTACAGCTGGACCAGCGTCAGCACCCCGGCGGCGTACGCCAGCGGGACGGTCAGCAGGGCGGCGGCGCGGCCCAGGTCGGTGGCGATCATCACCCGGCGGCGGCGCCCGTAGCGGTCGGCCCAGCCGCCCGCGTGCAGCGAGAGCAGCAGGTAGGGGAGGTAGCCGGCGGCGGAGAGGTAGCCCATCCGGGCGGCGTCGGCGTGCAGCACCGAGACCGCGATCAGCGGGATCACCAGCAGGGTGATCTGGTCGCCGAGCGAGGAGACGGTCTGCCCGGTCCAGTAGCGGCGGAACGCCGGGTCGCGCAGCAGCTCGGGTATCCGGCGGCGGAGGGCGCCGGCCGGGCGGGCGCCGGCCGGGCGGACGTCGGCGTCGGCGTCCGGGGCGGTCGCGGTGGCGGTCACGGCGCTTCCCCGGCCGGGCGGTCGGTCGCCGGACGGTCGGTGGGCAGCGCGAGCCGGACCAGTTGGACGGTGCGGGCGCCCTCGGGGCGCGGGCCGGGGGCGGTCAGCCGCTCCACGTAGGGGCGGAGCAACTCCTCGACGCGGGCGTCGAGTTCGGCGAGCTCGGCGGCGGTGACCAGGACGGCGGTGTCGCCGAAGCCGGCGGCCTCGCGCCACTCGGCGCCGTCCGCGCCGCGGTGCAGCAGCCAGTCGGTGGCGCGGGCGAGGTAGCCGTCCAGGACGGCGCGTTGCAGGGCCTCGGTGGCGGCGGCCTGCTCGGGGTCGGCGGGGGAGGCGTCCCAACTGGTGAAGGCGGCGGTCGCCCGCCAGGGTTTCTCCCGGCCGCGTCCGCCGCCCGCCTCTTCCACCAGGCCGTACTTGGCGAGCTGGCGCAGGTGGAAGGAGCAGCTCGCCACCGATTCGGTGCCGAGCAGCTCCGCCGCCCGGGTCGCGGTCAGCGGCCCGTGCAGGCGGAGCAGGCCCACCAGGGCCATCCGGGTCGGATGGGCGTAGGCGCGCAGGGCGCGCGGGTCGGTGAGCCGGATGGCCGACAGCTCGTCGCTCATGTTCTAAAGCTAGCTTTAGAAAGAACGCTTTACAAGCTGCCGGCCACCGGGTCCTGCGGATCTCCGCGGATCAGGCTCCGGTCAGGAGGCCGGACCCACCTTGATCGTGGTGAGCTTGCCGCCCTGGGTCTCCCGGACGACCTCGATCTTGGTGTTGGTGTCCGGCACCTTCACCCCGAGCTGCGGGATCGCCGGGTCGGTGTACACCCCGGTGTGGTCGTTGAACGCGGGCACCGCCGGCTTGGACGGCACCACGGTGGCCACGCCGGCCTTGTGCAGGGTGAACGAGGTGGTCGGCTTCAGCGAGAAGGTCGCGTCGTACGGCTGCGACCGCCCGTTGGTGACCGACCCGTCGGCGAACCGCTGCGCCTGCGGGTGCGCGTCCACCGGCAGGATCAGACCGCCGCCCAGGTGCTCGATCGTGTTGTTGTTCTCGTAGGCGGTGTCCCACAGCCAGACCAGGACACCCTCCTGGTACGGGTAGGTGTCGATCACGTTGCTCTTGCCCGTGACGCCCGAGTAGCCGAAGTTGTACGGGCCGGTCTTCAGGAAGGCGCCGTAGCCGGCGTAGCGGCGGTTCTCCACCAGGTACGCCCGCGGGTGCTCCTTGACGGCGTCCTTGCCCTGGATGATCGAGAAGCCGACCTTGGCCCAGCCGTTGTCACCGTTCTCCGCGCCGTCGCTCAGCAGCACCGAGCCGTCGGCGGTCAGCTTGACCGCGTCGACCAGCACGCCCTTGCCGTGGGTGTTGGAGTCGGAGGTGACGTGGAAGCGCACCTGCACGCTCTTGCCGAGGTAGGCGTCGAGCGGGATGTGCAGCTGCCGCCAGGCGTTGGAGGTGCCGCTCAGTCCGGGGGTCAGCCCGGTGGTGTCGCCGATCGGCTGGCCGTCGACGGTGCCGTGCAGCGCCGCCCAGGTCTTGCCGCCGTCGGTGGACGCCTCCACCGAGAGGAAGTCGTAGTCCTGCTCGATGTCGTACCAGGTCGCCGCGTCGAGCGAGGCCGAGCCGGTGGCGCCGGTCAGGTCGACGGTGCGGGAGAGCGCGGCGTCCATGTTGTCGCCGGTGTCGCTCCACCACTGCTTGCCGCCCTCGAACGGGGTGGCCAGCGAGGTGGTGGTGGTGCTCGGCGGCAGGTGCACCAGGACGGCCTGCGCCTGGTCGGTGTTGTAGCCGCTGACGCCGAGGGTGTGGCTGGAGCGGGTGGCGGCCTGGGCCTCGTCGTAGTCGAGCCAGCCCATCTGCAGCTTGCTCCAGGCGTCCAGGTCGCCCGGGTACTCGCCGGTGGTGTTCTTGCCCTTGCCCAGGTACGAGGCGGAGGACATCAGCGACCAGAAGCTGACGGAGTTGTCGCCGCCGCTGGTCGGGTACAGGTCGGGCAGGCCGAGGTTGTGGCCGTACTCGTGCGAGAAGAGGCCGACGCCGCTGTTCTCGCCCGCCTGCACGTAGTCGTAGGCGTAGAGGCCGGAGTCGCCCAGCGGGACGCCGCCGATCCTGTTGCCGGTCGGGCCGGTCTGGCCGGTCGGGTCGGAGAAGGCCCAGCTGCGGTGCGCCCACAGGGCGTCGCCGCCCTGCGCGCCGCCGCCCCAGGTCTCGTCGACGCCGGCGTGGACGACGACCAGGTTGTCGATGTAGCCGTCCGGCTCGTCGAAGTTGCCGTCCTTGTCGTAGTCGTAGCGGTCCTGGGTGTCGTACTGCGCCAGTTCCGCCTTGACGTCCGCCGCGGTGCGGCCCTTGGCGATCTCGCCGTCGTACCAGGCCTTGGTGGCGTCCCGGATGAACTCCTGGGTCTGGGTCCACGCGCCGCCGCCCTGCGGGCCCTTGTTGGAGCCGTAGCGGGCCTCGTTCCACGGCACGGTCACCCAGTCGGTGACGGTGCCCTGGATGTCGTACCGACCCGAGGACTGGGTCTGGTAGAAGTTGCGCATCGAGTTCGCGCCGGGCGTCGAGTCGAAGAACATCTTCTGGTAGTAGTCGCGACTGAAGTCGCTCTCCCAGTAGGTGTGCGTGTCGCTCCTGTCCGGCTGCGGGATCGCGTTGTGCTTCGGGCCCGGGGTGCCGCCGTAGCGGGCCTGGCCGTTGTACTGGGTGGTGTTGTCGACCTGGTCGCCGAACTGCGCCAGGATCACGAACACCTTGTCGGTGCGCTTGTTGGCCAGCTGGACGTAGTCGTTGCCGACCTTGACCTTGGCCGGCGCCGACTTTCCGTCCTTGGCGACCTTGCCCTGGTTGACCTGCTCCAGGGCCTGGGCCTTGAGGGCCTGCCGGGCCTTCTCCTGCGGCGGCAGCGGGGAGGGCGGGGCCTCCTTGCCGTCCGCGCCCTGCTGTGCCGTCAACTCGACGGAGGGCTTGGAGGGTTGGGCAAAGGCGGGGGTGATGGTCAGTGCTATCGCACTGGTGGTCAGCGCAGCCATGAGGGCTGTGGGAAGCCTGCGCAAGTGACCCGCTCCTCTAAAGGGTGGATAAACGGATGGCCGGTAATATTTCACATGTCATCCACTACAGGGAAGGGGTGGCACCCAACTCCCTGCGCAGGAATTCGAGTTCCTGCTCGGCGACCCGCTCCAGGCCGCCGTCCGGCAGCATGTGGCTGGTCCCCGGCAGCGGCAGCACGCTGTGCGCCCGCCCGGCCCGGGTCAGCGCCTCGGAGAGCAGCAGGGTGTGCGAGGGGTGCACGTTGTCGTCCGCCAGGCCGTGGATCAGCAGCAGCGGACGGGTCAGCGCCGGCGCGTCGTCGATCAGGCAGTCCGCCGCGTAGCCCTCGGGGTTCTCCTGCGGCAGGCCCAGGTACCGCTCGGTGTACGCGGTGTCGTACAGCCGGAAGTCGGTGGGCGGGGCGCCCGCGCTGGCCGCGTGGAAGACGTCCGGGCGGCGCAGCACGGCGAGCGCCGCGAAGTAGCCGCCGTACGACCAGCCGCGCACGCCGACCCGCTCCAGGTCGAGGTCCGGGTGGACGGCGCCGAGCGCCTGCAGGGCGGCCACCTGGTCGTCGATCGCGACCTGCGAGAAGCGGCGGAAGATCGCCCGGGTGAAGTCCGGCGAGACGAACGGGGTGCCCCGGTTGTCGACCGTCACCACGGCGAAGCCCTGGTCGGCCCACCACTGCTTGAGCTGCCAGCGGCGCGGCTCGTTGGCGATCACCTGGAAGCCCGGGCCGCCGTACACGTCCAGCAGCACCGGCAGCTTGCTGCCGCCGCGGTGGCCGCGCGGGTACAGCACCGCGGTCGGCAGCCCGAGGTCGGTCACCCGGGCCAGCTGCGGCCGGGGGCGGTACGGGAGCTCGGCCGCCAGGTCGGGGAAGTCGGTGCTGCCCGCGGCGGTCCGCAGCTCGCGGCGGATGCCGTCCAGCGAGGCGGAGGTGAGCAGCAGCACGTCCTCGGCGTGGGCGGCGACGCCGTGCACGCCCGCGCCCTCGGTCAGCTTCTCCAGCGCCCCGGTGTTCGGGTCGAGCAGGAAGACGTGCTGGTCGGCCGGGTCGCCGTCGCCCGCCTCGATCAGCAGCCGGCCGTCGCGCCACGGGCCGACCACCCGGCGCACCTGGAGCCGCTCGTCGGTGAGGATCTTGCCGTCCAGCGCGACGCCGCGGGCCGCCGGGGTGTCCGAGGAGGTCAGCACCCGGCCGTCGGCCAGCCGCAGCGGCGTGCCGGGCAGCGGGTCGACCCAGAACTCGTCCTCGGTGCGGCTCAGTTCGCGGGTCCCGCCGGTCGCCGGGTCGGCGGTCAGCAGCAGCACGTTCTGCTGCAGCCGGTCCGCGACGGTCAGCAGGATCTCGCCGTCGCCCTCCCAGCCGGCCGCCATCACGTACGGGAACAGCTCGGTGTCCCAGACCAGCCGGGTCGAGGCGCCGCCCGGGCGCAGCACCCAGAGCTGGACGTCCGCGTTCGGGCCGCCGGCCTGCGGGTAGGCGAAGGACTCGGGGGCCAGCTCCGGGTGCGCCGGGTCGGCGAAGTGCCGCAGCGGCAGCGCGGACTCGTCCACCCGGGCGGCCAGCAGGGCGGTGCCGTCCGGCGCCCACCAGTGGCCGCGCAGCCGGCCCAGCTCCTCCTGGGCGGCGAACTCGGCGACGCCCCACAGCGCGCCGTCCTCCGGGCTGACCCGGCCGCCCGGGGTCAGGTGCAGCGCGCCGTCCGCGACGTACGCCACGACCGAGCCGTCGGCGTTCGGACGGGGGTCGAACGCCGGTGCCACCACCGGGAGTTCGGTGCTGGTGCCGGTCGCGGTGTCGCACCGGAAGATCCGGCCGTCCAGGGCGAAGACGGCCTGCGCGAGGTCGCCGGTGGCCGCGAACGAGCCGATGCCCGGGGCCCACAGCCGGATCCGCTCGCGCAGCCGGCGCTCCAGCGGCGGCAGCGCCGAGGCGTCGCCGGTGCGCTCCGGGGCGATCACCAGCGGGTCGGCGACCAGCTGCTCCCGGCCGGTGGCCAGGTCGTACAGCCAGAGGCGCTCGACCGGGTCGGTGGAGCCGGTGGAGCGCAGGAAGAGGGCGCGGCTCGCGTCGGACGCGAGAGTGACGGCGCGGGGGGCACCGTAGCTGAAACGGCCGGTGGCGGCGCTCAGCGCGAGGTAGGGGTCGGTGTGAGTCACCCGCCGATGGTTGCCGTGTTGGCCCCCGTTCGGCTAGAAGTATGCAGTGTGAAATGTCACACAGCATTTGGAGGGTGGAGATGAAGAACCCGGGGAACCCGCGCACGACACCGGCACACCCGGGCCCACCGGACACCGAAGGCGTCGAGCACCTCTCGCCGCTGCGCGGCAGCAGCACCCTGTTCACCCTCGACCCGGGCAGCGCCCACCTCAACCACGGCTCCTACGGCGCCGTCCCCGTCCCGGTCCAGCGCTACCAGGCCAAACTCCGCGCCGACATGGAACGCGACCCGGACGGCTTCTTCCTCGAAGCCCCCGACCGGATCGGCCGGGCCCGCGCCGAAGTCGCCACCGCCCTCGGCGGCGACCCCGGACGGCTCGCCCTGATCACCAACGTCACCGAGGGCGTCGCCATCGCCCTCGACACCGTCCCGCTCGACGAACGCGACCAGATCCTGGTCACCGACCACGGCTACGGCGTCGTCACCCGCGCCGCCGAGCGCCGCGCCGCCGAAGCCGGCGCCGTGGTCCGCTGCGTCCGGATCTCCCCGCACGCCCCCGACGACGCCGCCGTCGCCGAACGCGTCCTGGCCGCCGTCACCCCGCGCACCAAGGTCGCCGTCCTCGACCTGATCACCTCACCCACCGCCCGCACCATCGCCTCGCCCGCCCTGCTCGCCGAACTCCGCTCCCGCGGCATCATCACCATCGTCGACGCCGCCCACGCCCCCGGCGCCCTCCCCGTCGACCTCGGCGGCGCGGCCGGCGGCGCCGACTTCTGGGTCGGCAACCTCCACAAGTGGGCCTTCGCCCCGCGCGCCGCCGCCGTCCTTGCCATCGACCGGCCCTGGCGGCCCCGGGTCCGCCCGCTGATGTTCTCCTGGGAACACGACCGCGGCTTCCCCTGGCGCGTCGAATGGCGCGGCACCTTCGACTACACCCCCTGGCTCGCCGCCCCCGCCGGCTTCGACCTCCTCAAGCGGATCGGCGCCGAACAACTCCGCGACCACAACGACCGGCTCGCCGCCCACGGACGCCGGATGCTCGTCGAACGCGCCGGCCTGCGCGCCCTCCCCGAAGTCCCCGGCCTCGGCATGCGCGCCGTCCGCCTCCCGCCCGGCGTCGCCGAACAGGAACACGCCGCGAAAGCCCTGATGGTCGCCGTCCGCAAAGCCCTCAACACCCGCATCGCCGTCCGCCCCTGGCAGGGCGGCGGCATCCTCCGGATCAGCGCCCAGCTCTACAACCGCCCCGAGGAGTACGTGCGACTCGCGGACGGGCTGGCCCGGCTCATCACCCGCTGACGCCTCGCCGGCGGGGCCGGAACGCCACACGGGAACCGCCCGCCGCCCGCCGCCCGCCGCCCGCTGCGCGGGGCTGCTTCGCTGGGCTGTGCTTGCCGCTGCGCGGGGGCGAGGCTCGGGGCGGTGTTGGCGGGACGGCTCGGTAGGGGGTGTTCCCGCTGGGTGGGGGAGGGGCCACCGCGCAGCGGGGTGGTGTGGCGCTGCGCGGTGGGTTTCCCGTGGGCGGGTTGGCGCCCGGCCGCGGGGCGGACCCGGCCGCGCGGGTTGGCGCCCGCTGGCGGGGCCGGGTCACGTGGGGTGCCGGGTCAGTGCGCGGCGCGGAGTTCCTCGAGGAGCATGCCCTGGTCGGCGAGCAGTTCGGTGAGGATGCGCCGGGCGGTCCGGAGCAGTTCGGCGACGTCGGCGCCGGCCAGGGCGTAGACCACGGTGGAGCCCTCGCGGGTGGCGGTGACCAGGCCGGAGCGGCGCAGGATGGCGAGCTGCTGGGAGAGGCTGGACGGTTCGACGTCCAGCTCGGGCAGCAGGTCGCGCACCGGGGTCGGGCCGGCCTGGAGCAGTTCGAGGACTCGGATCCGGACCGGGTGGCCGAGCATCCGGAAGAACTCGGCCTTGGCCTGGTACAGCGGTACGGGCATGCTTCCTCCCCTTTCCGGCGGCGCGCGGGCCGCCGTCCCGCGCTCAGACCTCCAGCGTCGACTCGATCCGCTTCAACTGGTGCCGGGCCATCGCGAGGTTGGACCGGCTGCGGTTGAGCGCGAGGTACAGGAACAGGCCGCGTCCGCTGGACGTGGTGAGCGGCCGGATCAGGTGGTACTGGCCGGTCAGGGTGACCAGGATGTCCTCGATGCCGTCGTCGTGGAGGTTGAGCATTTCCATCGCCCGCATCTTGGCACGGACGAGGTCGGTGTTGGCGGCCGCGGCGACGTTCAGGTCGATCTCGCCGCCGTCCCCGAGGGTGCCGAGCGCCATGCCGCTGCCGTAGTCCACCAGGGCGACCCCGATGGCGCCTTCGATGGTCATGGCTTCCTTGAGCGAGGTTTCGAGGTTCGCCATCGCCGTGTCTCCTGTCCTGGCTGTGATCGGTTCGGCACGACTGTAGGAACGGGATCGCTCTGCGGCCGAGTGTTGATCGAAATACTTCGTTTCTGGCCGCACCGCGATCGTTGTGCACTGCTTCGCTGACCACATGAAGACATTTGCAACTCAGGATGTGAACAGTTCACGCGTACGCGATTCCTGCGGCGGTGCCCGGGGAACGTGACGGGGCCCGGGAGCGCTATCCGGCTCCCGGGCCCCTGTGTGCCACCCAATTGTTATGCGCCGGCACGTTTAAGGACGGCGATCATGCTCAAAGCGTTCGCTTTACCATTGAAGCTACCGCGCCATGGAGAGGCGCAGGAGGGAGTCGAACCCCCATCTGACGCTATTGGCCCCGTCCGGTCGATCCGGCGCTCGGCGGCGAATGCTGAGACGTGAGCGAGAGTCTGAGTCTGACGGGGTGCCTCTACCGGTTGGGCCACCCCGGCACGTGGTGCCGGGGGAGGGATTCGAACCCCCACCGTTCCCCGAAGTCAGCTTCGAGCCTGAGTGTCAGCTTGCGCTCTTCGCGCCACCCCGGTCTCACCCGGGGCGATCATGGGGCTACCCGAACAGGTAGCCGAAGAAGGCGTCGCCGACCCGGCGGTCGGTGACCTCCGCGCCGTTCGCCTCCTCGCGGGCGAACTGCACGGCCTGCTGGAGCTTCTCCACCCGCTCCAGCAGCTCGTTCACCCGCCGCGCGGGCAGCGCGCCGGAGAACTTGACCGTCGTCCAGTACCCGACCGGCACGTCCTCGTAGTACACCTCGACCTGCGCCGGGTGCTTCTCGGTCGCCTCCGCCTTGACGTGGTTGCGCGGCACCTTGCGGGTGCGGATCGTCCGCACCGCCTCGGTCTTCCACGCGTCCGTCGAGGGGTCCAGCGACCAGGACTCGGCGGCGTCCAGCACCGGGAGCTTGCGGACGAACGTCCGCAGGTCGGTGAGCTGCTTCTCCAGGAACAGCAGGTAGGTCACCGGGGCGCCGGCCACCAGCGTCCGCCCGTCGACGACCACGTCGGCCCGGGCCTCGGTGTTCGCCCAGTCCTTGGTGGCGGTCACGTCGAACAGCCGGGTCAGCGTCGCCGCCGTCGTCCGCAGCACGTCCTCCGCCTTGACCTGCACCCTGGTCGACTCGGGGGGCAGCTGCTCGCCCTCCTCGTCCTTCGGCTGGTACGTCCGGGACAGGCCCGCCAGCAGCGGGGCCTTCTGCAGGTCCTGGTGGGACTGCGTCAGCTCCTGGAACGACTTCGACTTGACGCCTTTTTCCACGGCGATGATCTGGTTCAACTTGGCCACGGCAGGACGCTAGCGGCACACCCGTTCGACCGTCACCCGGTTTTCCCGCCGGCCCGCGGCCAGCCCCACGGCCGGTCCCGCGGAACCCCCGCCGCCCGCCCGCTGACCTGCGCATGCCAGCGCGGAACTGCCGGGAAAGTCTGATGTTGATGTCACTCCAGACGGGTAATCTCAGGCTGAGATGCTCGATCACCACACCCCACGCACCCGCTGCGCCCCGTCGCCCCTCCGGGCCACGGCCCCGCAGCCGCAGGCGTCGCCGTCTGCGTTCTCGTCCGGCCACACTCACGGGAAGAACAGGTGACGCCAGTGCCCACCAACCCCGCGCCCGAAGAGCAGCTCGACCCCGCGGCCCGCGCCGCCGCCGCCCGCGCCGAGGCGGAGGCCGAGGAGGGGCTCAGCCCCGCCGAGCGGTACGCCGCCGCGCGCGAGCGCGCCAGGGAGCAGGCCACCGCCCTGCACGGCTTCCGGGAGCTGTACGACTTCCCGCTGGACGACTTCCAGCTCCGCGCCTGCCGCACGCTGGAGGAGGGCAAGGGCGTGCTGGTCGCCGCCCCGACCGGCTCCGGCAAGACCATCGTCGGCGAGTTCGCCGTCCACCTGGCGCTGGCCGGCGGCCGCAAGTGCTTCTACACCACGCCGATCAAGGCGCTGTCGAACCAGAAGTACGGCGACCTGGTCAAGCGCTACGGCCAGGCCAAGGTCGGCCTGCTCACCGGCGACAACTCGGTCAACGGGGACGCGCCGGTCGTCGTGATGACCACCGAGGTCCTGCGCAACATGCTGTACGCGGGCTCCAGCGCCCTCGACGGCCTCGGCTACGTGGTGATGGACGAGGTGCACTACCTCGCCGACCGGTTCCGCGGCGCCGTCTGGGAGGAGGTCATCATCCACCTCCCCGAGTCGGTCACGCTGGTCTCGCTCTCCGCGACCGTCTCCAACGCCGAGGAGTTCGGCGACTGGCTGGACACCGTCCGCGGCGGCACCGAGGTGATCGTCTCCGAGCACCGGCCCGTCCCGCTCTGGCAGCACGTGATGGCCGGCAACCGGATGTACGACCTGTTCGCCAGCCCCGACCGGGACGGCCGCCCCAAGGGCAGCCTGAAGAACCCGGCCAAGGCCGTCAACCCCGAGCTGGTCCGGCTGGCCCGCTCGGAGGCCGACCGCGGCCGGGACAGGTTCGCCCGCGGCCGGGGCCGCTCGATGCCCGCCGGCCGCCCCGGCCGGGTCTGGACGCCCAGCCGGGTCGACGTGATCGACCGGCTGGACGCCGAGGGCCTGCTGCCCGCGATCACCTTCATCTTCAGCCGGGCCGGCTGCGAGGCCGCCGTCCAGCAGTGCCTCCACTCCGGCCTGCGGCTGAACCGGGACGCCGACCGCTTCAAGGTCCGCCAGTTCGTCGAGGAGCGCTGCCGCGACATCCCCGACGAGGACCTGCACGTCCTCGGCTACTACGAGTGGCTGGACGGCCTGGAGCGCGGCATCGCCGCCCACCACGCCGGCATGCTGCCCCGGTTCAAGGAGGTCGTCGAGGAGCTGTTCGTCCAGGGCCTGGTCAAGGCGGTCTTCGCCACCGAGACGCTCGCCCTCGGCATCAACATGCCCGCCCGCTCGGTGGTCATGGAGAAGCTGGTCAAGTGGAACGGCGAGACCCACGCCGACATCACCCCCGGCGAGTACACCCAGCTCACCGGCCGGGCCGGCCGCCGCGGCATCGACATCGAGGGCCACGCCGTCGTGCTGTGGCAGCGCGGCCTCGACCCGGAGGCGCTGGCCGGCCTGGCCGGCACCCGCACCTACCCGCTCAAGTCGTCCTTCCGCCCCTCGTACAACATGGCCGTCAACCTGGTCGGCCAGTTCGGGCGGCACCGCTCCCGCGAACTGCTGGAGACCTCCTTCGCGCAGTTCCAGGCCGACCGCTCGGTCGTCGGCATCGCCCGCCAGGTGCAGCGCAACGAG
This sequence comes from Kitasatospora setae KM-6054, assembly GCF_000269985.1. NCBI lineage: Bacteria > Bacillati > Actinomycetota > Actinomycetes > Kitasatosporales > Streptomycetaceae > Kitasatospora > Kitasatospora setae. The sequence continues at coordinate 7,580,828 of NC_016109.1, forward strand.
GAGGGCCTGGACGGCTACCGCGAGTCGATGACCTGCCACCTCGGCGACTTCGACGAGTACATGGCGCTGCGCCGCGACCTCAAGGACCGCGAGAACGCGCTCGCCCGCGAGGGCTCCAGCCAGCGCCGCAACGCCGCCGTCGAGGCGATCGAGCAGCTCAGGCCCGGCGACATCATCCACGTCCCGACCGGCAAGTTCGCCGGCCTCGCGCTGGTCCTCGACCCCGGCCTGCCGCCGGACAGCCGCAGCGGCCGCAGCGGCCACCACCGGCACCCCGACTTCCAGGACGGGCCGCGCCCGGTCGTGCTCACCGCCGAACGCCAGGTCAAGCGCCTCGCGATGATCGACTTCCCGTACCCGGTCGCCGCGGTGGACCGGATGCGGATCCCCAAGTCCTTCAACCCGCGCAGTCCGCAGTCCCGCCGCGACCTCGCCTCCGCGCTGCGCACCAAGGCCGGCCACCTCGAACCCGAGCGCTACCGCAAGGGCCGGGCCGCCGCCGCCGACGACCCCGAGATCAGCCGGCTGCGCACCGCCCTGCGCCAGCACCCCTGCCACGGCTGCGACGAGCGCGAGGACCACGCCCGCTGGTCCGAGCGCTACCACCGCCTGCACCGGGACACCGAACTCCTCGAACGCCGGATGCGCTCGCGCACCCACACCATCGCCCGCACCTTCGACCGGGTCTGCGGCCTGCTCGCCGACCTCGGCTACCTCAGCGCCGACACCGTCACCGACGACGGCAAGCGCCTCGCCCGGCTCTACGGCGAACTCGACCTGCTCGCCTCCGAGTGCATCCGCGAGGGCGTCTGGAACGGCCTCGCCGCCGCCGAACTCGCCGCCTGCGCCTCCGCGCTGGTCTACGAGGCCCGCCAGTCCGACGACGCCACCGCCCCGCGCGTCCCCGAGGGCGGCGCCAAGGAGGCGCTCGGCAAGATGGTCCGGATCTGGAGCCGGCTCGACGACCTGGAGGAGCAGCACAAGATCTCCACCGCCGAGGGCGTCGGTCAGCGCGAACCCGACCTCGGCTTCGCCTGGACCGCCTACCGCTGGGCCCTCGGCCACGACCTCGACGCCGTCCTGCGCGACGCCGACATGCCCGCCGGCGACTTCGTCCGCTGGACCAAGCAGCTGATCGACGTCCTCGGCCAGATCCAGGACGCCGCCGGCGACAACACCGAGCTGCGCAAGACCGCCCGCAAGGCGGTCGACGGCATGCGGCGCGGCATCATCGCGTACTCCTCGGTCGGCTAGCGGTTCCGGTAGCCGTTCCGGCGGACGGGCCCGGTCGCTCCCCGCGCGGGGAGCGACCGGGCCCGTCGGCGCTTCGCGGGCGGGGCGCCGGAGATTCGTTCGACGGCACACGATCCGCCCGCCGGAAGGCCGAAGCCCGTTGGCGGCGGGCGCGACCAGCCGGTTACGTTGGGTGTCGGGCCGGTGGCGGCAGGTGACCGGCCCCGCCGGCACCCGAGGAGGAACCGCACCGATGAACAGCGCCAACGAATGGACGGTCGGCCGCTACCTGGCCACCAGGCTCGAACAGTTGGGCATCCGCCACGTCTTCGGCGTGCCGGGCGACCTGCTCGGCCCCTTCCTGACGGTCATGCAGGAGACCACCGCGGTCCGCTGGGTCGGCACCCCCACCGAGCTGGGAGCCGGCTGCGCCGCCGACGCCTACGCCCGGGTGCGGCTCGCCGACGCCGACGCCGACCAGCCCGAACAGGGCGTCGCCGCCGTGGCGGTGACGTACAGCGTGGGCGCGTTCAACCTGCTCAACGCGGTCGGCGGCGCGTACGTCGAGGACGTCCCGCTGATCGCGATCAACGGGGCGCCGTCCTACGAGCAGTGGCTCAACTTCCAGGCGGTGGGCCTGCTCACCACCCACATGAGCCCGCGCCGGGAGAGCAACCTGGAGGTCTACCGCCAGGTCACCGCCGACGCGCAGGTCCTCTCCAACCCGGGCCTGGCGCCCTCGCAGATCGACAGCGCGATCACCGCCTGCCTGACCGAGCGCAAACCGGTCTACCTGGAGGTCATGGAGGACCTCTGGCACGCCCCCTGCGACGCCCCGGAGGGACTGCTCCGGGCCCACCAGCGGCCGTTCACCGCACGGAACCGGGACATCCTGGAGAAGGCCGTCGCGGCGGCGGTCGAGCTGATCACGAAGTTCGGCACGCCGATCGTCTGGGCGGGCGAGGAACTCGTGCGCGGACGGCTGGAACAGGAACTGCTGGAGTTCGTGGAGGCCACCGAGATGCAGTTCTGCACCACGGTCGGCGCCAAGTCCGTGGTGTCCGAACGGCACCCGCGGTTCGCCGGCGTCTACAACGGCAAGGCGAGCCTGCCGGAGATCCGCGCCACCTTCAAGAACGCGGGCTGCCGGATCGGCCTGGGCACCTGGTCCACCTCCAAGAACCTCAACGGCGAGCAGTCCATCGGCGACGACTGGATCGTGGCGGCCCGCGGCGGCGTCAGCGTCGGCGCCCTGTACTTCCCGGACGTCCAACTCGGCCGCTTCGTCCCGGCGCTGCGGGCCGCCCTGGCGGGCCGGACGTTCCCCGCCGACCACTTCGCGCTGGCCCGCGCGGCCGGCCTGGACGTCCCGGCCAGCACCGCCGACTTCCTCGACTCGCTGACCTCCGAACACCCGGACCGGACCGAACTCACCTACGACAGCTTCTTCGCACGCGTCAACCACTTCCTGGAGCACCAGGCCACCGGCGGCGACCCGCAGGCCCCCTCGCCCTTCACGGTGGTCTCGGACGCGGCGTTCGCCCTGCTCGGCTCGATGAACCTGCGGATCACCGAACGGGCCGGCTACCTGGCGCAGAACAGCTGGCTGTCCATCGGCTACTCCGTCGGCGCGGCCACCGGCGTGGCACTCGGCCGCCAGCAGCCGCCCAAACGCCCGCTGGTCTTCGTCGGCGACGGCTCGTTCCAGGAGACCTGCCAGGAACTCTCCACCCACGTCCGGCACCACCTGCGGCCGGTGGTCTTCGTCCTCGACAACGAGGGCTTCTACGGCATCGAACAGATGCTGGTCAGCCCCTGCTACTACCGGGGCCGGCCCCGGCCGTCCGACGACGGGGCCGACTTCTACAACGTGCTGCACCCGTGGCGCTACGAGAAGCTGGCGGAGGTCTTCGGCACCGAGAAGGACCCGATGCGCGGCGTCGACCTCACCACCCACGCCGAACTCGACGCCCTCCTCGCCGCCCTCGCCGACCCCGCCGACGACCTCAACCGCGCCCCGGTCCTGGCCCGGGTCCGGCTCAGCCGGCACGACTACCCCAGGGCCCTCCAGTACAAGATCGACGAGAACTGCCCCTGACCGCAGCCCCGTTCCGTGCCGTCCCGCGCCGTCCCGTCCCGTCCCGCGCCGCGCCGGGACGGCCGGAAGGCCCGGCCACCCACCGGGCGGCCGGGCCCTCCTCCGTGCGGGTCACGCCGCGAGCAGCTGCCGCAGCAGGTCGCGGTAGGAGCGGAGCGAGAGCCGCAGCGCCTCGGTGCGGTCCTGGTCCGCGTCCTCGGACTGCCACGCCCCGCGCAGCGCGGCGTGGCGCTCGCGCAGGCCGTCGGCCAGCAGGCGCACCGTCTCGTCCAGCGCCTCGTCCGCCGCCCGGACCGCCCGGACCGGATCGTCCACGAAACCGCCCACCGCCCGCTCCAGCCGGTCGGTCAGCCGCGCGGCCGACTCCGGCGGCAGCAGCGGCCCGGGACCGCTCAGCCCCGGCGGGTTCCCGGCCGCCGAGCGCGGGCGGGCGGACTCGGCGGCCTTCGGGGCCTTCGCCAGGCCGGCCGGAGCGTCGGCCCGGGGGCCGGCGGGCGCCTGGCCGGTGGGTGCCTGGCCGGCGGGTGCCTGGCCGGCGGGCTCCTGGATGGCGAACCGGCCGGTGGTGGTGGTGTCGTCTGTGGTCATGCTGTCCTCCTCCTCGGGGAACGGTGGGGTGTCCGGGCCCGCTGCTCAGGCGTGCTGCTGGTGCTCGCGCCGCTTCGACAACCGCCCGGCCGGCGCCTCGGCCGGGCCGCGGCCGCGGGCGGGGGCGGGGGCGGGCTCCGGTACGGTCCCGGTGCCGACCAGCGCGGTGAACAGCTCCCGGGCCCGGGCCAGGGCCGCGCGCCGCACCTCGGTGTCCGCGTCGTCCTTCCGCGAGAGCGCGCTCAACTCCCGGAAGGACTCGACGTGTTCGCCGTGGTCGACCGAGACGGTGTCGATCTGCGCGTCCACGTCCGAGTCGGGGTAGCCGCGGTCCCGGGCCACCCGGCTCAGCAGCGCCTCCGCGTCGGCCAGCGCCTGCCGGGGGTCGTCCACGAAACGCGCCTTCACCCCCGCCCACTGCTCCTCGGCCCGGGCCCGCTCGGCATCGCTCAACGGGCTGAGCGTCAACTCCCGGTGCCGCGCCACCCGCTGGGCGAGCTCGCGCTCCGCCGCCGCGGTGTCCCCGCCGTGCCGGGCGACGGTGCGCCCGTACTCGGACCCGAACCGCCGACTCAGGCTGGGGTGCCGCTGCCGCTGGCGGACGGCGAACGCACCGAGCGCCGCCGCCACCACCACGGCGATCACGACGACCGCCACGACCAGACCACTGGACATCCGCTGCCTCCCGACGCCACGGGGGCCGCCCGCCCGGGACCGCCCCGCTTCGATTCGCTCGGTGGCTCGGATGACCCGTGCGCGGATCCCCAAACACGGCGGCTTCCTGACGGCCCCTCGGCAACCTGCCGCCCGGGCCCGCCGCCGGTGCGTGGTCGGTCGACCGGCTATCTTGCCGGGCATGCGAACAGTGGACTGGAACGAGGTGCGGGACCGGACCGTTGCCCTCCACGCACGGCGGGAGGCGGGGGCCACCGGGCGAGCGAAGAGGTCTGGGACAGCAGGCCGGAACGGGCGGACTACGCCTCCGACGCCGCGTACCAAGCCGATCACGACGCCTGGCTGGAGGCCGTGGACGCGGCCGATGACGCCCGGGACACCGGAGCCGTCTTCCTCCTCGAGCACGGCTGCGGCTTCTCCACGCTCCTGGTGGTCAGCGGGCCCATGCGCGGCACCATGTGGTTCGACGGACGTGCGACGTGCGACCGCCTGAACCCGCTGTTGAACGACGACCGCCGGCCCGCGACCTTCGCGGAGTGGTACCTCGACTGGCTCGCCCACGAGGAGTCGATGACGACGCCCGAGCAGCGCCGCGCCGACGCGGGCAGGCCGATCTGGTTCCGCTGGTTCGACGAGTAGCGGGCTCCTCTCCCGGACGGCCCCGCCGGGTCCGGCGGGGGAGCGGGGCACGGCTGATCCGTTCCGCGGCGCGGGCGGTGCGCGCGGTCAGTGGCCCGGGGCCGGGGCGGTGGAGTCGCGGACGATGAGTTCGGTGGCGAGTTCGACGTGCAGGGCTTCGACGGCGGTGCCTTCGACGAGGCGGAGGAGGAGGCTGACGGCGAGGCCGCCGAGTTCTTCGAGGGGTTGGCGGACGGTGGTGAGGGTGGGGATGGAGGTGCGGCTGAGGTAGTCGTCGTCGAAGCCGGCGATGGAGAGGTCGGTGGGGACGCGGAGGCCGCGCTGGTGGGCGGCGCGGAGGGCGCCGATGGCGGCCTTGTCGTTGAAGGCGACCAGGGCGGTGGGGCGGTCGGGGAGGTCGAGGAGGCGGGCGGCGGCGGTGTGGCCCCAGTCGCTGGTGGGTTCGATGCTGGTGACGAGTTCCGGGGGGACGAGGACGCCGGCTTCGGCGAGGGCGGCGGTGTGGCCGGCGAAGCGGGAGGTGGAGGCGAGCCAGTCGGCGGGGCCGTTGATGAAGCCGATCCGGCGGTGGCCGAGGGCGACCAGGTGGGCGGTGAGGTTGCGGGCGCCGGTGAAGTGGGAGGCAGAGACGGCGGCGATGTCCCGGGGGACGGGGGTGCGCGGGTCGATGACGACGAACGGGAGGTCCTGGCGGCGGAGCCGCTCCAGGTCGGCGCCCTCCTCGACGGGGAGGACGAGCAGCGCGCCGGCGAGGTCGCGGCGGCGGGGCAGCGCGGCGAGCGCCCCGTTGTGCTGGGCGGAGGAGCCCGCGCTGAGGATGAGTTCCCGGCCGTGCCGCTCGAGGGCTTCGGCGACGGCGGTGACGATGGTGCCGAAGTAGTCGGTGAGCAGGTAGGGGCAGCGGACGAAGACCGCGCCGGGCCGGGCGGTGGTCCGCCGGGCGGCGGCGGGTTCGGGGGAGCCGAGGCGTTCCATCGCGGCGCGGACGGCGGCCCGGGTCTCCTCGGCGACGACGGCCTGGCCGGTCAGGACGCGGGAGACGGTGGCGGGGGAGACCCCGGCGGCGGCCGCGATGTCCCGGACGGTGACCCTGGTCGACCTGGGCCTACCCATGTGTTTCATCGTTTCGTTTCACGGCGGCGATCATACAACTCCGAATTCGCAAGGGGTGCAGGAATCTTGACACGGGGAAAGCCGGTGCCCTTTCCTGAACGCACGCACGGATTGCAGAAATGTTTCATTTCGTTTCATGAAGGCAGGGGGAGAGGATCCCGATGTACCGACGCGCTCTCGGCGCCGCCGCCGCCCTCGTGCTGGCCGCCACCGGCCTGGCCACCGTCGGCGGAACGGCCGCCCGGGCGGCCGACACCACCGCCCAGGTCTGGATCACCACCGCCGACGGCGCCAGCCGCCTCGCCCCGGCCGCCTCCGCCGCGTTCTCCGCCACCGCCCCGCAGGCGCAGGACATCGCGGTCGGCGCGGGCGACGTCCGGCAGCCGCTGGTCGGTTTCGGCGCCGCGTTCACCGAGTCCTCCGCCCACCTGGTGGCCGGGCTGCCCGCCGCGACCCGGTCGGCGCTGATGAACGACCTGTTCGCGACCTCGGGCGGCGGCATCGGCCTGAACTACCTGCGCCAGCCGCTCGGTGCCTCCGACTTCGTCGCGCACCTGCCGTTCTACTCGTACGAGGACACCAGGGGCGCGTTCTCGATCGCCCGCGACCAGCAGGAGATCCTCCCCGCGATCGCCCAGGCCCGCGCGGTCAACCCGAACATCCGGATCATGGGCACCCCGTGGTCGCCGCCCGCCTGGATGAAGACCTCGAACTCGCTGAACGGCGGCAGCCTGAAGCCGGAGAACTACGGCGACTTCGCCGACTACCTGGTCAAGGCGGTCCAGGCGTACGGTGCGGCCGGCGCCCCGATCAGCGACCTGACGGTGGCCAACGAGCCGAAGTTCCAGACCACCTACCCGTCCACCGGGATGACGGCCGCCCAGCAGGCCGACTTCGTCAAGGTGCTGGACGGCAGGCTGACCGCGGCCGGCCTGCCCACCGAGCTCTACGCGTACGACCACAACTGGGACGACGCCGGGTTCCCGCTCGCCGTGCTCTCCCAGGACGCCTCGGTGGCCCGGCTCAAGGGCGCGGCGTTCCACTGCTACGGCGGGCAGCCGGAGGCGGAGCAGCAGGTCGCGGACACCGGGAAGGCGGTGTTCTTCACCGAGTGCACCGGCACCGACGCGGCCACCCCGGCGCAGACCTTCGCCGGCACGCTGAAGTGGCAGACCGAGAACCTGGTCATCCGCAACCTGCGCAGCGGCGGCCGCACCGCCGTGCTGTGGAACATCGCGCTGGACGCCAACGGCGGCCCGCAGTACGGCAACTGCTCGACCACCTGCAACGGCGTGCTGGAGATCGCCAACGGCACGTACACCAAGAACGCCGAGTACTACGTGCTCGGCCACATCTCCAGGTTCGCCAAGCCGGGCGCGCACCGGATCGGCTCGACCAGCCAGGGCAGCGGCGGCCTGCAGGACGTCGCCTTCCTGAACCCGGACGGCTCGCGCGGCGCGGTGGTGCTCAACGCGACCGGCTCCGCCCAGCACTTCTCGATCAGCGACGGCGGCCGCTCCCTGGTCTACGACCTCCCGGCCGGCGCGGTCGCCACCTTCACCTGGCCCGGCGCCCCCACCGGCGGCGGCAGCGGCGGGACGGTCGACAGCGCGGCCTGGTACGCGCTGGCCAACGCCAACTCCGGCAAGTGCGTGGACGCCACCGGCTGGGGCACCGCCAACGGCACCGCCGTCCAGCAGTGGGCCTGCGGCACCGGGGCCAACCAGCAGTGGCAGTTCACCCCCACCGACAGCGGCTACTACCGGGTCACCAACCGCAACGCCGCCGCCGGCGCCCAGGTGCTGGACGTCACCGCCGCCGCCACCGCCGACGGCGCCAAGCTCCAGACCTGGCAGTGGTCCGGCGGCGCCAACCAGCAGTTCAGGCCGGTCCGGCAGGCCGACGGCACCTGGACGCTGGTCAACCGCAACAGCGGCAAGTGTCTGGACGTCACCGACGTCTCCACCGCGGACGGCGCCCGCCTCCAGCAGTGGGCCTGCACCGGCGGCGCGGCCCAGTCCTTCCGCCTCACCCCGCAGTAGGCCCCACCCCCCGAGCGGGGGCGGCCGGTTGGTGGACCGGGCCGCTCCACCGGGTGCCCGTCGCGGACGTCGCCTGAGCGTCCGCGGCGGGCACCCGCGCGTCTTCCGCCGGGTGGTGGACGCTCCGCCGGTTCGACGTGTTCCGTTCAAGCTGCGCTTACCTCACCATGGGACGGTGTCCCGCGCAACTACGCGCGTAGCACCCCTCAGTGACACCCCATCACGGTACGAGGAGATCGACAGATGACCAGGACTTCCAGGGCCCTCCGCCCGGCCGCGCTCGCCGCGACCGGCCTGCTGCTCGCGGCCCTCACCGCGACCGTCCAGCCGGCCGCCGCCACCAGCGCCTCCACCGGCACCGCAGCCGCAGCCACCGCCGCCGCCCCCAAGCGGGTGCTGTTCGACAACAGCAAGGGCGAGACCGCCGGCAACGCGGACTGGATCATCTCCACCAGCCAGCCCGACCCGCTCGTCCAGAACGCCAACCCCACCACCGAGACCTCCTGGACCGGCGCCATCTCCGCCTGGGGCGTCGCCCTGCAGAAGACCGGCGGCTACAGCCTGAAGACCCTCCCGGCCGGCAGCACCATCAGCTACGGCACCGGCGCCGCCCTCGACCTCGCCAACTTCGACGAGTTCGTGCTGCCCGAGCCCAACATCAGGCTCAGCGACGCCGAGAAGACCGCCGTGATGAAGTTCGTCCAGAACGGCGGCGGCCTGTTCCTGGTCTCCGACCACACCCAGAGCGACCGCAACAACGACGGCTGGGACTCCCCGGCGATCATCAACGACCTGCTCACCACCAACAGCGTCGACAGCACCGACCCGTTCGGCTTCTCCGTCGACCTGCTGAACATCACCACCGACAACCCGCGCGCGATCACCGACGCCGCCGACCCGGTGCTGAACGGCTCCTTCGGCAAGGTCACCGGCTCGATCATCCGCAACGGCACCACCTTCACCCTCAAGCCCGCCGACAACCCGAACGTCAAGGGCCTGCTCTACCGCACCGGCTACAGCGGCACCACCGGCGCCGCCTTCGCCACCTCCACCTTCGGCGCCGGCCGGGTCGCCGTCTGGGGCGACTCCTCGCCGATCGACGACGGCACCGGACAGTCCGGCAACACCCTCTACGACGGCTGGAACGACCCGGCCGGCACCGACGCCGCCCTCGCCCTGAACACCACCGCCTGGCTCGCCCAGAGCAGCGGCGGCACCGGCGGCGGCTGCACCGCCGCCCAGCTGATCACCAACCCCGGCTTCGAGACCGGCTCCACCGCCGGCTGGACCGAGACCAACAGCACCGGCACCAGCACGATCAACTCCGCCGCCGCCGAGCCCGCCCACACCGGCGGCTACGACGCCTGGCTCGACGGCAACGGCGCCGCCACCACCGACACCCTCGCCCAGACCGTCACCCTCCCGGCCGGCTGCGCCGCCTACACGCTGAGCTTCTGGCTGCACATCGACAGCGCCGCCTCCACCACCACCGCCTTCGACACCCTCACCGTCACCGCCAACGGCACCACCCTCGCCACCTACAGCAACACCAACGCCGCCGCCGGCTACCAGCAGCGCACCCTCAGCCTGGCCGGCTACGCGGGCCAGAGCGTCACCGTCAAGTTCACCGGCACCGAGGACTACACCAAGCAGACCTCCTTCGTCCTCGACGACGTCAACGTCAACGTGTCCTGACCCGACGGCCCTCCGCCGCCGGGCAGCCGGCCTCCCGGCGGCGGAAACCCCGTTCCCCCGGGACGCCGGCCGGGGGCATGATGGCCGCCATGAACCGCACGGACCAGCAGCGCTTCCACGTCATCGTGCTGTCGAACTTCGCGAAGGGCTTCGACAAGTACGCCCACACCTACGGCAAGGCCGGCATCCCGGAGAGCACCTACCCGGACCGCTTCCACCTGCTGACCCGCGCCGAACTCGCCATCGGCACCGCCAAGGCCGGACGGCTGCTGGAACGCCTCGCGATACCCGGTGACCGCCTGCTGGTGCTGGAGACCGCCGTCGACCCCGGCGCGCTCGCCCCCAACCCGGTCACCGGCCTCGGCCTGGAGCTGCGCCGGGACCGGATCCGGCTGACCGCCGTCCACGAACTCGACCCGGCGGCGGGGGCGGACGCGCTGCGGCCGACCACCGTCGAGGACGCGATGGCCGCCTCGCTGAGCCTGCACCCGCACCCGGTTCCCTACGCCGCGCTGCGCCCGCGCTCGGTCTCCGTCCTGCCGGTCGCCGCCGCCTGCCAGGCCAAGTGCGCGTTCTGCTTCTCCGCCGCCTCCATCTCCAGCGACCAGCCGCCCGCCCGCGTCCCGTGGGACACCGTCACCGGCTGGCTGGAGCGCGGCCGCGCCGCGGGCGCCGAACGCGCCGTGATCACCGGCGGCGGCGAGCCCACCCTGCTCCCGTTCGACCAGCAACTGCGCCTGGTCGCCGCCTGCGCCGCCGCCTTCCCCAAGACCGTCCTGATCAGCAACGCCCACACCCTGGCCGCCCTCGACCCGGCCGACCGCGCCGACCGGCTGGCCGCCCTCGCCGACGCCGGTCTCAGCGTCCTCGCCGTCTCCCGGCACCACCAGGACGACGACACCAGCGCCCGCCTGATGGCGCTGCGCACCCCCGTCGGCGCGGTCGCCGACACCTGGCGCACCGGCCGCGACCGCTGGCCCGGCCTGCGGCTGCGGCTGATCTGCGTGCTCCAGCGCGGCGGCGTCGAGGACGAGGCGGGCGTCGCCGACTACCTGACCTGGGCCGCCGCGCACGGCGTCGACGAGGTCTGCTTCAAGGAGCTGTACGTCTCCACCAGCACCGAATCGCTCTACCACGACCACGCCGCCAACCGCTGGAGCCGCGACCACCAGGTCCCGCTCGCCGTCGTCACCCGGTTCGCCGACCGGCACGGCTTCACCGAGGCCGACCGCCTCCCCTGGGGCGCCCCCGTCTACCGGGGCGACTGGGCCGGCCACCCGATCCGGATCGCCGCCTACACCGAGCCCAGCCTGCTCTGGGAACGCACCCACGGACTCGTCCGCAGCTGGAACGTCCTCGCCGACGGCCGCTGCTACGCCTCCCTGGAGGACCGGGCCAGCGAGATCGGCACGGAAGGCGCGGCGGCATGAGGCACCAGGAGTTCCAGACGTACCGGGCGCGGCTGCTCGCCGCCGACCCCGGCCTGCTCGACGCCGCCGAGACCAACGTCTACCGCGCGCTCGCCCCGCTGCGCCCACCGGCGCCGGACGCCGAGGTGCAGGCGGACGGCCGGACGGTCTACCGCTGCGACCTGGCCCGCACCTGGCTGCGCCGCTACGGCCTGCCGGAGGAGTGGTCGCGCCGGGCGATGGTCGGCCGGGGCGTCCGGCACGGGCTCGACCTGCTGTTCCGGCACCTGCACGGCCTGGGCGGCCGGCTCTGGCTGCCCGCCGACGTCTACCCGGTCTACTTCGACCTGGCCCGCGCCGCCGGACTCGCCCCCGGCCGCTACCCGACGCTGCCCGCCCCCGCGCTGCCGCGGGCCCGGCCGGACGGGGACCGACCCGAGTACCTGCTGCTCGCCAACCCGAGCAAGCCGCTCGGCCGCCACCTCACCGACGCCGAGTGCGACGACCTGCTCGGCTGGCTGGCGGGCTCGCCGCACCGCCGCCTGTTGATCGACGCGGTCTACGACCTCGCCGTCCCGTTCGCCCCCGGCACCCGGCGGCTGCTGGCGAGCGGCCGGGCCGTCCTGCTGCACTCGGTCACCAAGGGCTGGCTGCACCCGCGCACCTTCGGCGTCGTGCTGCTCGGCCCGGACGACACCGCCGCCGCCGGGGCCTTCCGGGCCGACCCGCCCGGGCAGGAGCAACTCCGGCTCGCCGAAAGCCTGTTGGCCCAGCACGCCGACACGCCGCGGCTGGTCGCCGCGGCGCTGGCCGACCGGGCCGAGCGGCTGTTCGCCCGGCTGCCCGCCGAGGTGCGGGCGGCGGTACCGGCCGCCGCCCGCACCTCGGCGGGCAACTACTTCTTCCCGGTGCCGCTCCCGGCCGAGGCGCTGCTCGCCGAGCACGGCCTGCTGGCCGTCCCGGCGAGCGTGTTCCGGGAGGATGAGACGGATGAGTCGGGCGGGTGGTCCGGCTCCGTCCTGACCAGCCTCGCGGACGCGTTCGGGCCGGAGCCGACAGCGGCAGCGGGGGCGGTGGCCGGTCAGGCGTCGGCCGACAGCACCGTGTAGGGCAGCGGGTCGAAGCCGTTGAAGCCCTGGGTGAGGTAACTGACCGCGTAGGCACCGCTGGAGAGGATCCACACCGGGTCGCCGGAGGCCACCGCCCGGGGCACCGGCACCCGGCCGGTGGCGCCGCCGTGCGGGAAGGTGTCGTCGCTGTCGCAGGTCGGGCCGGCGATCACGGCGGGGACGCGGTCCTCGTCCGGGTGGGTCGGGAAGACCAGCCGGTACTGCACCTGGTCCATCTCGTACAGGCCGTTGAACTTCCCGCAGCCCAGGTAGAGCCAGTGCTCCCGCTCGCCGTCCGGCTGCTGGCGGTCGGTCAGCCGGTAGACGTGGGTGCGGATCGCGCCCTGGTCGGCGACCAGGTGGCGGCCGGGCTCCAGGACGAACCGCAGGTCGCCGCCGTGCAGCCGGCGCAGCCGGTCGAGGCCCTGCCGGACGGTGCGGAAGATGTCGTCGAGCGGCGGCGCCAGGGCGGTGCCGTACCGGTCGGCGTAGCCGAGGGCGGGCAGGCCGCCGCCGAGGTTGACGTGGTCGAGCCGGATGCCGTCGCGTTCGAGCTCGACCATGGCGTCGGCGAGCAGGTCGAAGGCGGCCGCCCAGGCTTCGGCGGTCAGCTGCTGCGAGCCGACGTGCACCGAGAGCCCGCCCGGGGCCAGGCCGGCGTCCCGGGCGGCGGCCATCACCCGGACGGCGTCCGCCGCCGAGCAGCCGTACTTGCGGCTCAGACCCCAGAGCGCGCCCTCGCCGCTGGTCGCGAGCCGGCAGAACACCCGGGCGCCCGGGGCGTGTTCGGCGATCGCGGCGACGTCGGCCAGGCTGTCGGTGGCGAAGTCCCGGATACCCAGGCGGTGGGCCTCGGCGATGCCCCGGTCCGACTTGACGGTGTTGCCGTAGTGCACCCGCTCGGGCGGGGTGCCGGTGCGCAGCGCCTGGACGATCTCGTTCGGGCTGGCGGCGTCGAACCCGGCGCCGAGCGCGGCGAGTTCGGCCAGGACCTCGTCGACCGGGCAGGCTTTCATGGCGAACCGGACGGCGACGCCCGGGAGTTCGTCCCGCAGCGTGCGGTAGCGGCGGGCGATGCCGGCCAGGTCGTAGAAGATCCGGTCGTCGCCGGACGACTCCAGTGCGGAGCGCAACGCCGGGCTGAGCGAGGTGAGTTCGGCGGTCAGGTTCAACGGCCCTGGTCCTCGCCGTGCGGTGCCCACGCGTGCTGATGCTTCATCACCGATGCGATGGCTTGCCGTAGTTGGTCGCGTCCGGGTTGCAGGGCGCGGTCCAGGGCCGGGGCGAACGGCAGCACGGTGCCGTCCGGGCGGGTGATCCGCCGGGGCGGGGCGATCAGCCGCATCTCCTCGGCGGCGGTGGCGATGATCTCGCCGCCGATGCCGCAGCTGCGGTTGGAGTCGTCGATCACCACCAGCCGGCCGGTGCGCTCCAGCGAGGCGGCCAGCCCGGCCCAGTCGAACGGGTACAGCGTGCGCGGGTCGAACACCTCGACGGAGACCTGCGGGGCGAGTTCCTCCGCGACGGCCAGCGCGTCGTGCACCAGGTGGCCGACGGCGACCACGGTGACGTCGCCGCCCTCGCGGTGGATCCGGCCCGAGCCGAGCGGGATCGGCGCCAGCTCCCAGGTCACCGTCTCGCGCACCGGCAGCGCGCCGGCCGGGGCGAAGACCACCACCGGGTCCGGGTCGGCGATCGCCGAGCGGAGCAGCCCGTAGGCGTCGGTGGGCGTGGCCGGGACGACGGTCTTCATCCCGGCGTGCGCGAACAGGCTGTACGGGTGGTCGGAGTGCTGCCCGGCCCAGCCGTCCCGGGAGCCGGAGCCCGGCACCAGGCAGGTCAGCGGGACGCTCGCCTGCCCGCCGGTCATCAGCGAGAACTTGTGCGCCTGGTTGACGAGTTGCTCGAAGACCAGGAACAGCAGCGAGGGGATCTGGAACTCGATCACCGGCCGCCGCCCGGTCAGCGCGGCGCCGATCGCCATCGAGGTGAACGCCTGCTCGGAGAGCGGGGTGTCGACGATCCGCCCGGGGCCGAAGCGGTCCAGCAGGTTGAGGGTCGGGCCGGCCATCCCGGCGCCGATGTCCTCGCCGAACACGCAGACCGCCGGGTCCGCGTCGAGGGCGTCGGTGAGCGCCCGGTTGAGCGCCTTGGTGTAGGAGAGCCTCATCCGCGCGACCCCGCCCTCGGACGGAGCCCGTCCGCGTAGAGGTGCTCCGACGCGCCTTCGGGGGAGGGGAGTTCGGAGCCGAGTGCGAACTGCCGGGCGGCGTCCAGCTGTTCGGCGACCGAGGCGTCCAGCCGTGCGGCCCGGCCGGGCGGCAGCAGCGCGGCGGCGCGCGGCAGCGGGTCGAGGGCGCGCCAGTCGGCGACCTCCTCCGGGGTGCGGTAGCGCAGTTTCATCAGCCGTTCCATGGTGTGGTGGCCCTCGAAGCGGTAGGTGTGGCACTCCAGGAAGCCGGGGCCGCCGCCGGCCGCGGCCCGCCCGACGGCTTCGGCGGCCGCCGCGCGGACCGCCTCGGTGTCCATCCCGTCCACCTCGGCGGCGGGGATCCCGAACGCGGCGGCCCGGCCGGTGCCGCTGCCGGCCACCGCGGTGGCGGCCGGCAGGGTGGTGGCGTAGCCGTTGTTCTCGCAGACGAACAGCACCGGCAGGTTCCACATCGCGGCCAGGTTGAAGGACTCCAGCAGCACGCCCTGGTTGAGCGCGCCGTCGCCGAAGAACGCGACCGCGACCCGGTCCTGCCCGGACTGCCGGGCCGACCAGGCGGCGCCGACCGCGATCGCGCCGCCCGCGCCGACCATGCCGTTGGCGCCCAGGATGCCGAGCGAGAAGTCGGCGGCGTGCATCGAGCCGCCCCGTCCCCGGTTCAACCCGCCGGTGCGGCCCAGCAGTTCGGCCAGCAGCCGGTCCGGGGCGGCACCCTTGGCGAGCACGTGGCCGTGGCCGCGGTGGGTGGAGGTGATCCGGTCCTGCGGGCGCAGCGCGGCGCAGACGCCGACCGCCACCGCCTCCTGCCCGATGTACGGGTGGATGCCGCCGGTGATCTCGCCGGCCTTCACCAGGCCGAGCGCCAGCTCCTCGAAGCCGCGGATCAGCCGCAGCATCCGGTAGCGCCCGGCGAGCGTGCCGAGGTCGGGCGCGTCGAGGTCGGGCGCGTCGGGCGCGTCGAGGTCGGGCGCGTCGGAGCGGAGGCCGGTGCCGTCGGGGCCGGTGTCGGGGCCGGGCAGGCCCGTCACCGGGCTCCCCGCCAGATGACCGGGCAGATCTCCGGGTCGGCGTAGTCGGGGCGGCCGTCGGCGGTCCGGCGGACCAGCACGTCGTGGTTGTACGAGGCGGCGCTGCCGTCCGGGCGGGTGGCGTACCGGTACTCGTTGGCGCCGTCCTGGAGGTGCAGCGAGATCGCCCGGCGCGGGAAGTCGGCCAGGTTGGCGCCGCTGCCGTGGTAGGTCCGGCAGTGGTGGAAGCTGACGTGCCCGCGCGGGATCACCACCGGCACCTTGCGGACCTCTGCGCCGTTGTGGTGCGCGTTGGCGGCGAGGATCGACTCCAGCTCGGAGCGGTCGCGCTGGGCGAAGTGCCGGGTGGCGTCCTCCTGCGAGGGCAGTTCCTCCCAGCGGTTGCTGCCGTCGACCATGGTGATGGTGCCGTTCTCCACCCCGCAGTCGTGGAACGGGATGAACGCGGTCAGCATCTCCTCCGAGGTGGAGGTGTGCCAGTAGTGCTTGTCGAAGTGCCACGGCACCTGGTTGGAGGGCTCCTCCGGCACCGGCGGCTTGAAGATCAGGGTCGACTGGAAGATCCGGATCTCCTCGGCCCCGGCGAGCACCGCGGCGACCGCGCCGATCAGCGGCTTACGCAGGATCGCGCCGATCGGGTCGCTCTCGTAGTGCACGTAGTCGTTGTGCCGCTGGACCGGGCCGTGCGCGGGCTCCCAGGCGGCCAGCCGCGGCGGCCGGACGGCGAGGTCGCGGTCGCGCCGGCCCTCGTAGTAGTCGTCGGTGGCGGCCTGGAGGGTGTCGAGCTCCTGGTCGGTGAACAGCTTGCCGGAGAGGTACCAGCCGTGCTCGCGGTAGCCGGCCACCTCCTCGGGGGTGGGCAGCAGGGCGGTCTCGGCCGGGGTCAGCACGAACTCGGGGGCGACGGTCATGGGGCGGTCCTCCTCGGAGGGCGGTCGGGTCGGGGCCTGGCGGGAGAGGCGGTGCCGGGTCAGAGCGCGGCGGCGGCGCGCTGGCGCTCGACCGCCTCGTACAGCGCCTTGATGTTGGCGGTGCCGAAGGTGCCCGCGCCCTGGCGCTCGATGACCTCCAGGAAGAAGGTCCGCCGGGGGTGGGTGGAGCGGGCGAAGATCTGGAACAGCTGGCCGCCGTGGTCCTGGTCGACCAGCACGTCCAGCTCGCGCAGCGTCTCGACCGGGATCGCGGTGCCGCCGAGCCGCTCGGCCAGGCCGTCGTAGTAGGTCCCGGGGGTGGAGAGGAACTCGACGCCGTTGGCGCGGGCGGTGCGGACGGCGGTGGCGATGTCGTCGGTGCGCAGCGCCAGGTGCTGGACGCCCGCGCCGTCGTGGTCGGCGAGGAAGGTGTCGATCTGGCCGGCCCGGCGGCTGGTGTCCGGCTCGATCAGGGTGAAGGTGACGTCCCCGGACGGGCTCTGCACCACGCTGGAGTCCATCGCCTGCTCGCCGACCTCGATGTACTCGCCGAAGATCAGCCGCATGCCGAGCGCGGCCTCGCAGAACCGCACGGACTCGGCGAGCCGCCCGGCGGGCACGCAGATCGCGACGTGGTCGAGGGCGTCCAGCAGTTCGCCGCCGACCGGCTCCGGGGCCTCCGGCAGCGGGACGAAGCGCAGCGCGGTGTCGCCGAACCCGGCGATCAGCGCGCCCGCCCGGTCCAGCACCTCGGCGCCGTGCCGCTCGGCCCGCTCCAGCGCCGCCGCCGGGTCGGCGCAGCCGAGCGCCAGCACGGCGACGCCCTCGCCGTGCCGCTCCACGTAGTCGGCGACCGGGTGGTCGGTGAGCTCGCTGGAGAGCAGCCGCAGCCGGATGCTGCCCTGGAGCAGGTGGACGGCCCGCACGCCGGGCTTCCACTCGGGCTGGTCGGCGTCGCGCCGGAAGCCGAAGCGGTCCTGCAGTTCGGCGGCGGTCAGCGCGGCGTCCGCGCAGTGGTACTCGACGTGGGTGATCGTCTGGATGGACAAGGCGGGGCTCCCTGGCAAGTGGAGTGGCGAGCGGGGGCGGCGGGCCGCGACGGCCTCGTCGACGGCGGCCCGGCCGCCTCAAGAGCGGGGCCGGACGGCCGTGGGCGCGGGGCCGGACGGCCTACTTGGCGGTGCTGGTGGGTGTCGGCCCGAAGACCAGGCTGGTGTTGTGGCCGCCGAACGCGAACGCGTTGCTCAGCGCGGCCCGCACCCGGACCGGCCGGGCGGCGCCGCGGACGTGGTCCAAGTCGCAGGCCGGGTCGGGTTCGTCCAGGTTGAGGGTCGGCGGGAGCAGGCCGCGGGCCACGGCCAGCGCGGTGACGGCGGCCTCCACCGCCCCGGCCGCGCCCAGCAGGTGGCCGGTGGCGCCCTTGGTGGAGCTGACGGCGGGCCGGTGGGCGCCGAACACGGCGTTCAGCGCGGCCGACTCGGCGGCGTCGCCGAGCTTGGTGCCGGTGCCGTGCGCGTTGACGTAGCCGATGGCGGACGGCTCCAGCCCGGCGTTGGCCAGGGCGGTGCGCATCGCGTCGGCGGCGCCGGTGCCGTCGGGGCGGGGCATGGTCGGGTGGTGGGCGTCGGTGCTGGAGCCCCAGCCGATCAGCTCGGCGTACCCGGCGGCGCCGCGGGCGGCGGCGTGCTCGGGGCTCTCCAGGATCAGCACGGCGCTGCCGTCGCCCAGCACGAAGCCGTTGCGGCGGGTGTCGAACGGCCGGGACGCCTGCGCCGGGTCGTCCCAACCCTGGGCCAGCGCACGGGCGTTGGTGAAGGCGGAGACGATCGTCGGGTGCAGCGAGGCGTCCGTCCCGCCGCACACCACCACGTCCGCGTCACCGGCCCGGATCAGCCGCAGCCCCTCGGCCACGGCCTGCGCGCCGGCCGCGCAGGCGGTCACGATCGCGGTGCTGAAGCCGCGGATGCCGTGCTTGATGGCGATCCGGGCGGTCGCCATGTTGGAGAGCATCCCGGGCAGCATGTACGGGCTGACGCCGGGACGGCCGCGCTCCTGGCGGCGGGTCGCCTGCTGCTCGTAGGTCTCCAGGCCGCCGCCGCCGGTGCCGATCACCACGGCGGTGCGGCGGGCGTCGACGTCCCGGCCGACGAGCAGTCCGGCGTCGGCCAGCGCGTCGTCCGCGGCGGCCATCGCCAGCAGCGCGAAGCGGTCCACGCAGCGGGTCTCGGTCGGCGGCAGCACCTCGCGGCCGTCGACGTGCGGGGCGATCCCGGCGGCGGGCAGCCAGCCGTGCGCGACGTGGTCGGCCGGGACGGCGGTGATGCCGCTGAGCCCGGAGGCCAGCGCCTCGAACACCTCGCCGGGCTTGCGGCCGAGCGAGGTGACCAGGCCGATGCCGGTGACGACGGAGCCGGGCCGTCCGACCCGGGTCATCGGGCGGTCGCCGGGGCCGCGGCCGCCGCGCTGGCCATGGCGTCCAGGTGGCGTTCGCGCAGCAGGACCTTGCGGACCTTGCCGGTCGGGCCGAGCGGGATGTCCGCCTCGTCGACCACCAGGACCGAGCGGACGGTCGCCGCGGTGTCCGGGTCGAGCGCGGCCAGCACCTCGGCGCTCCGGACGGCGTCCCGGTCGGCGCCCCGCTCGGCGTCGGCCGCGAGCAGCAGCAGCACGTCGGTGACCACCCGGTCGCCGTCCTTCACCGCGACGACCGTGCAGTCCTGCACGCCGGGGACGTCGGCCAGCA
Source organism: Kitasatospora setae KM-6054 (assembly GCF_000269985.1). Lineage (NCBI taxonomy): Bacteria > Bacillati > Actinomycetota > Actinomycetes > Kitasatosporales > Streptomycetaceae > Kitasatospora > Kitasatospora setae. The sequence goes on from NC_016109.1 coordinate 7,600,323, forward strand.
CCCGCTCCTCGGACATCGCGGTGTACAGCCGCCGCCCGCCGCCGAGGTCGACCGCGTCGACCAGCCGGTCCACGTGGTAGTAGTAGCCCTCCTCGTCCCGGTACATCAGGTCGCCGGTGAGGAACCGGCCGCGCAGCCTGGTCCGGTAGGTGGTGACCGAGTCGTTCCAGTAGCCGAGCGCCAACGTCGGGGAGGCGGTGGCGAGTTCGCCGACCTCGCCGGGGCCGAGCGGCGCGCCGTCCGGGCCGACCACCTCGCAGTCGACGAAGGTGTGCGGGCGGCCCACGCAGCGGCCGTACTTCTCGGTGCCGGGCGCGTGGGTGATGTGGAAGTGCGAGTGGCCCATCTCGGAGGAGCCCAGGCCGTCGACGAACACCGAGCCGGCCAGCCGGCCGCGGCCCTCCCGGGTGACGGTCTCGCGCGAGCCCTGGGCGATCAGCCGGCGGATGTGCGCCTCGTGCGCGCAGTCGCCGGTGTTCCACCACAGGCCGACCGAGGACAGGTCGCGGGCGGCGAGGTCCTGCCGGGCCAGGTCGGCCCAGGTGGTGGCGAAGCCGAAGACGCTCTGCGGCCGCCAGCGCTCGATGGTGTCCGGCACGGCCGGGCCGGTCTGCTGCGAGATCAGGTGCAGCTGGGAGTCGAAGCTGAGCGCCAGGTTCAGCGCGATCAGCGTCGCCGCGTGCGCGGCCGGCAGCACGCTCAGCACCCGGTCGATGCCCTGCGGACGGGGCAGCGCGGCGCGGTGCCGGATCGACGCGTACAGGCTGGCGTGCGAGTGCACCACGGCCTTCGGCATCCCGGTGGTCCCGGACGAGTGGGTGATCGCCACCGGGTCGTCCGCGTGGTGCCGGTACGGCTCGGGCGCCGCGTCCGGGTCGGCCGCGCCCAGGTCGGCGGCGTCGGCCAGCACCGGCGCCGCCGGGTCGTGCCCGGCCAGCTCGGCCCGGTGCGCGGGGTCGGTGAGGATCCCGGCCGCGCCGAGCCGGGCGATGTAGCGGGCCGCCCGCTCGCCCTCCACCCCCGGGTTGAGCAGCGCCGGGATCGCGCCGAGCCGGGCCAGCGCCAGGAACGACAGCACCTGGTCGGCGGCCGCCGTCGCGTACACCACCACCACGTCCCGCCCGCCGATCCCTAGCGCGTGCAGCGCGGCGGCCCGGGCCCGGACGGCCCGGTCGGCCTCGCGCAGGGTCAGCGCCTGGCCGGCGGGGTGCCCGTCCACCGGGGTGTCGAAGGTCAGCCGCGGGTCGTCGAGGCCGAGGCCCAGGGCGATCCTGCTGGTCAGCGCGTTCCCGGCGCCGACGGCCGGGTCGTTCGCCAGCAGGCTGCGGATGCTGCGGATGCTCACGGTGATGGATCCCTCCCATGGTGCTGACCATGCGGGTGCGGTGCGGCGTCCGGGGACGCGTACGGACGGGGGTGGACGGGGGCGGGGGTGGGCGGAAGGGCGGTGCGCGGCGGGCTCAGGCGGTGGTGACCAGGACGGCGGTGGCGTGGTCGGCGCCCGGGGCCTCCCCGGTGGCCTGCCCGTCCTGTCCGGCCTGTTCGGTGGCGGGTTCGGCCTGTTCGGCGGCGATCACCAGGATCTGGTCGGCGTCGCCGTCCGCGAGCAGCATGGCCGCCAACTCCAGCGCGTCCGGCGGGACTTCACCGGGCACGGCGGCCGCGAGGGGGCTGATCGCGACCACCGGGCCGGTCAGGCCCCAGCGGGCGGCGACGTGGCCGAGGACGGCGTTCGGGTTGGACTGGAAGAACAGCAGCGGCGGCATCCGGTGCCGCTCCGCACCGGCGTCGATGGCCAGCGCGGTGGCCCGGTCGCCGGAGGCGCTGGCCAGCAGCAGGCCGGTCCGGCGCGGTTCCCCGGGCGTCCCGGGTTCGCCGGGTGCGCCGGGGGCGCCGTGGTGCGCGGTCAGGCAGCGGTCGGCCACGGCCGCGACCAGCGGGTTGAAGGTCGAGGCGGTGAAGCCGGGCAGCGGCGGGGGCGGCGGGTCGCCGGGGTTCCAGCGCGCGGTGGCGAGGGTGCGCAGCGGGTTCACGCGGCACCCACCAGCAGTGCGGTGTTGGCGCCGCCGAACGCCGAGTTGAGGCTCAGCGCGTAGCGGGGACGGGCGCCCGGGCGCGGCCCGGGCAGCACGAGGTTCAGCTCGACCTCCGGGTCCGGGCCCAGCCAGCCGGCGTTGACCGGCAGCCGTCCGCTGCCCAACGCGCCGATGGTGACGGCGAGTTCGAGCAGCGCGGAAGCCTCCAGGGCGTGCCCGTGGACGGACTTGCTGGAGCTGACCGGCAGTTCGGCCAGCGCGTCGCCGAACACCTCGCGCAGCGCCCGCGCCTCCGCCAGGTCGGACATCGGCGAACCGGTGCCGTTGGCGTTGACGTACCCCACCTCGGCCGGGGCGACCCCGGCCCGGGCCAGCGCCGACCGGACCGCCCGGGCCACGCCCGAACCGTCCGGCCGCGGCCGGCACACGTGGTACGCGTCGCCGGAGCGGCCCCAGCCGGCCAGCCGGGCCAGCGGACGGGCGCCGCGCCCGGCGGCGGCGTCCGCCGCCTCGACCACCACGGCCGCCGCGGCGTCCCCGAGCAGGGTGCCGCCGCGCCCGGCGCTGAACGGCCGCAGCACGCCGTCGCGGGCCAGCGCCCGGCCCGCGTCGAAGGCCGCGAAGACGCCCGGCTCCACCAGGTGCCCGGCCGCGACCACCACCCGGGGGTGGCGGCCGGAGCCGACCAGGGCGGCCGCGTCGGCCACCGCGGTGGCGGCGGCCACGCAGGCGCCGGTGTAGACCCGGGCCACCCCGGCCAGGCCGAGCGCGGCGGCGCCGGCCGCCACCTTCGCGGCGGTCCCGCGGGTGTGCTGGTCGCTGTGCAGGGCGAGCAACAGCGGTGCGCCGTCGGTGAGTTCTGCCTGCGTGCAGGCGTCGGCGACGGCGCCGAGCACCGCGTCGGCGAGCGGCGGCGGCGGACCGGCCAGCAGGGCCGCCCGCCGGGTGCCGCGCCGGGCGGTGTCGAACCGGGTCACCTCGGCGAAGCCGGTGCCGGTCCCCGCCGCGGTCGCCTCGGCCAGCGGGGCGAGCCCGGCGCCGAAGGCGCTGAGCACCCCGAGGCCGGTGAACACCGGCCCCCCGGCCGGCGGTGCGCTGCTGTTCATGACCGGGCGACCCCGCCGGGCTCGGGCGCGGTCCCGCGCTCGGGCAGGGCGGCCAGTACGGCCGCGCCCAGCACCGCGACGGCGTCGTCCACCGTCCGGACGGCGGCGAACTGCTCGTCCGAGAGGTCCAGCTCGATGCCGTAGCGCTGCTCGAACTCGGCGGTCAGCCAGGTGAGTTCGAGCGAGCCGAGGCTGTCGGGCACGCTCTCCGGGGCGCGCTGCCCGAACGCCGCGAGCATCGCGACGACCTCGGCCCGGCCCGGCAGCACGGTGCTGCTCACGCGGCGGTCCCGGCGGTGGCGGCGGCGGAGTTGGCGGCGACCCGGCGGGCCACGTCGGCGGTGAACTGGTCGAGCGTCATCAGCGCGGTGCTCTCCATCTCCTCCACCTCGAACTTGATCCCGTACTCGTCCTCGACCTGGACCGAGAGCTCGGCGAGCGCCAGCGACTCCAGGTCGAGGCCGGCCGGGCCGAGGTCGGTGTCGCCGGTGACCTCGTCGGTGTCGTAGTTCATCTCGGCGAGCGCCGCGATGACGAACTCCTGGATGCGCTGCTGCATGGTGTGCTCCTCGTGCTGGGTCGGGGTGGTCGGTGCGGGTGCGGGTGCGGTCGGGGTGCTTGCGGTGCGGTCGTTCAGGACGCGGCGGCCGGGCCGGCCGCCGCGCTGGCGGCGCGCAGCGCGGCGGTGTCGCGGACGAGCTTGCCGGTGGCGGTGCGCGGCAGCGCCGGGAGGAAGGAGAGCTGCCGGGGCCGCTTGAAGGCGGCCAGCTCGCGGACCAGCGCGGCCCGGACGGCGGCCTCGGCGTCCCCGCCGGGACCGCTCTCCTCGACGGTCAGGTAGCCCTCGATCGCGCCGTCCGCGAAGACCACCACGGCCTCGCGGACCTCCGGCAGGGCGGCCAGGGTGTGCTCGACCTCGTTCAGGTCGACCTTCAGGCCGCCGATCGAGACCTGCGAGTCGCGCCGGCCGAGCACGGTGATCCGGCCGGTCGCCGGGTCGACCCGGCCCGCGTCGCGGGTGTGCAGTCGGCCGTCCGACCAGCGGGTCGGGTCGGTGAGGCCGGGGTACGGGGAGGCGGCCATCGCGATGTGCAGTTCGCCGCCGTCCTCGCGCAGGTCCATGCCGTGGACGGGGGCGGCCTCGGGGTGCAGGTCGCCGTCGAGGTCGGTGGCGATGACGCCGAGCTCGGTCATCCCGTACATGGTGCCCAGCGGCACGCCGTACCGACCGGTGAAGGCGGCGGGCAGGCCCGGGCGGACCAGTTCGCCGGCCACGATCATCCGGCGCAGCTGCGGCAGCGGCGGCGGGTCGGCCGCGCCGGCCAGCAGCTCGGCGTGGAACGGGACGCCGATCACGGTGGTCGGCCGGTCGTCCGCGGCGACGGCGGCCAGGATTCCGGCCGTGGTCATCCGGGCCGGGACGGTCAGCGGCACCCGGGCGTACAGGCTGTTGAGCAGTCCGCCGACCAGGCCGAGGACGTGCACCACCGAGGAGAGCAGGACGACCCGCTCGCCGGCCTTCGGGAACGCCTCCAGCCGTGCGTAGCAGTCGAGTTCGCGCAGCAGGTCGGCGGCGGTGCGGGCGATCACCTTGGCCGGGCCGGTCGAGCCCGAGCTGAGCTGCACCAGGGCGTGCCCGGTCGCCGCCGGGCGGCCGCCGGGCAGCGCCACCGGCACCGGGTCGGTCTCGGCGAAGCCGCGCATCGCCGCCGCCGGGCCGTGCGCCGACTCGACCAGCACCTGGGGCGCCAGCCGTTCGACGGCCAGCGCGACCTCGTGGTCGGTGAGCCGGTGGTCCAGCAGGACGGCCTGCGCACCCAGCTGCCAGCAGGCCAGCAGCGCGGCGGTGTAGCCCAGCGAGGGCGCCAGTCGCAGCGCGGCCGTGCCGCCCCGGCGCAGGCCGGCGGCGGACAGCCGGGCGGCCTGCTCGGCGACCAGCGCGCGCAGCGCGGCCCGGTCCACCGGGGCGCCGAAGCGCAGGCACTCCTGGTCGGCGGGGCCGGCCAGCAGGTAGCGGTCCACCCAGTCGTGCGGAGCCTCGTACGGCTGGGGGATGGGAGAAGGAGATCCGGTCAACACCACTCCACGAAGGGGAGGTTGCAAGGACGCCGGGCACGGCTGACGTGGCCGCTTCGGCTTCCTGACGATTACACAGGCGTTCGAGCCGAAGCAAGGTCTAGACCATTAGGGGGGTGGCCTCCTACGCTGCCGGGCCGGAGCGGGCCCGACCGTGGCCTGCCCGGAAAGGCAGACCCTTGGAAGCACTGGAACTGGCGGACTTCGAACGCGCGGCCCGCGACCGGCTCCCCGCCGAGGTCTGGGACTTCGTCCAGGGCGGCAGCGGCGCCGAACGCACCCTCGCCGCCAACCGGGCCCGGTTCGAACAGTGCCGGCTGCGCCCCCGCGCCCTGGTCGACGTCTCCGCCACCGACCAGGGCCTCACTCTGCTCGGCAGCCGGCTGGAGACCCCGATCGGCATCGCCCCGATGGCCTACCACCAGCTGTTCCACCCCGAGGGCGAGGTCGCCACCGCCCGCGCCGCCGGCCGGGCCGGCGCCCTCCTGGTCGCCGGGATCTTCGCCAGCCGCACCCTGGAATCCATCGCCGACGCCGCCACCGGCCCGCTCTGGCTCCAGCTCTACTGGCTGCGCCGCCGCGACGCCCTCGCCGCCCTGGTCGAACGCGCCGAAGCGGCCGGCTACCGCGCCCTGGTCCTCACCGTCGACGCCCCCCGGATCGGCCGCCGCCTGCGCGACGCCCGCAACGGCTTCGCGATCCCCCCGCACGTCCGCGCCGTCAACGTGGACCAGGCCGTGATGGCCGCCAGCCACCGCGCCGAGCACGGCAGTTCGGGCATCGCCGACCACGCCAAGGAGCAGTTCGACCCCACCCTGACCTGGGCCGACCTCGCCTGGCTGCGCGACCGCACCCGCCTCCCGATCGTCCTCAAGGGCATCCTCACCGCCGAGGACACCCGCCTCGCCGCCGAACACGGCGCCGACGCCGTCCTGGTCTCCAACCACGGCGGCCGCCAACTCGACGGTGCCCTCCCGTCCCTCGCCGCCCTGCCCGAAGTGGCCGCCGCCGCGCCCCCGAACCTGCCCGTCCTCCTGGACGGCGGTGTCCGCACGGGCACGGATGTTGCCCTCGCGGTCGCCCTCGGCGCCCGCGCCGTCCTCCTCGGCCGCCCGATCCTGTGGGCCCTCGCCGCCGACGGCGAGAACGGCGTCGCCCAGGCCCTCGACCTCCTCAAGGCCGAACTCGACGACACCCTCGCCCTCCTCGGCCGCCCCCGCCTCGCTGACCTCGACCCCACCGCCGTCACCCACCCCTGACCCGTCGTCACCGGCCCTTCGCCGGCTCGTCACCGGCCCGGACCCCCGACCCCCGGGCGGGCCCGCACCCCGTAGCCTCGTGCCCACCGCGCCGCGCCCGCGCCGGTCCGCGCGTCGGATCCGGCTGCGAGCACATCCCGCCCGCAGCGCCGTGCCCCCCGCGCTCCGGCGCCGACCCGAGGCCGGAGGCCGGAGGCCGAGAGCCGGTGCCCGGCGGGCCGTGGGCGATCCGCCGCCGCCGCGCGCACCCGACCCTCCCGCGTCACCACCCCTCCGCCGCCGCCACCGAGGCGCGGCCCGAACCCAGGAAGCTCCCTTGCCACTGCACCCCCAGGCCGAGGCCCTGCGCCAGCAGCGCGCCGCGGCCGGTACGCCGCCGCTGTACACCCGTAGCCTCGCGGAGGCCCGGGCCGCGGACCTCGCCGACATCCGGGCCGCCGCCGGGAACCCGGAGCCGGTCGGCTCGGTCGAGGAGCTGGCCGTCGACGGCCCGGGCGGCCCGCTGCCGCTGCGGATCTACCGCCCGCTGCACCGCCCGGACACCAGCGCCGGAGCCGAACTCCCGGTCCTGCTCTACCTGTTCGGCGGCGGCTGGACCCTCGGCTCGCCGGACACCAGCGACGCGATCTGCCGCCGGCTGACCAACGAGGTCGGCTGCCTGACCGTCTCGGTCGGCTACCGGCTCGCCCCCGAGCACCCCTTCCCGGCCGCCGTGCACGACGTGGCCGCCGCCGCCGAGTGGATCGCCGCGCACGCGGCCCGACTCGGCGCCGACCCGGCCCGGACGGCGGTGGCGGGCGACAGCGCCGGGGGCAACCTGGCCGCCGCGCTGACGCTGCTCGCCCGGGAGCGCGGCGGCCCGGCGCTCCGGCACCAGCTGCTGGTCTACCCCAACACCGACCACGCCGCGGACACCCCGTCCGTCCGCGAGCACGACGACCCGCTGCTGTTCAACCGCCGCTCGGTGGCCTGGTATTGGGGCCACTACCTGACTGACCCGGCCGACGGCGCGAACCCGCTGGCCTCCCCGCTGCGCGCCGCCTCGCTGGCCGGCCTGCCGCCCGCGACCGTGATCACCGCCGAGTACGACCCGCTGCGCGACGAGGGCGAGGCGTACGCGGAGGCGCTGCGCGCGGCCGGCGTCCCGGTCGAGCTGCGCCGCTACCAGGGCATGCCGCACGGCTTCTTCGCGATGGCGGGCGTCCTGGACGACGGCCGCGACGCCCAGCAGTACGCCGCCCACCGACTCCGCGAGGCCCTCCGATGACCACGACCACCGAGACCGGCGCGACCACCACCGCGGAGCAGGCCACCACCACCCTCCCGCTGGGCGACCTGCACGCCAGCCTGGCCGATCCGCTGCTGGACGCGATGACCTTCCTCAACGAGGTCACCGAGCGCTACCCGGCCGCGCTCTCCTTCGCCCCCGGCCGCCCGCACGAGGGCTTCTTCGAGCCCGACGACGTGCACGGCTACCTGGACACCTTCCTCGCCCACCTCGCCGAACGCGGCCTGGGCGGCGGCGCCGTGCGCACCGCGCTGTTCCAGTACGGCCCGACCAAGGGCATCATCGCCGACCTGGTCGCCCGCACCCTCGCCAACGACGAGGGCCTGCGCGTCGCCCCGGAGTCGCTGGTGCTCACGGTCGGCGCCCAGGAGGGCATGCTGCTGGTGCTGCGCGCGCTCTGCGCGACGCCCGAGGACGTGCTGCTGGTCAGCTCGCCCTGCTACGTGGGCGTCACCGGCGCGGCCCGGCTGCTCGACCTGGCGACCGTGCCCGTCCCGGAGGGCCCGGCCGGCGGGCCCGACCCGCGGGCGGTGCGCGAGGCGGCCCGCGCCGTCCGGGCCTCGGGGCGCCGCCCGCGCGCGCTGTACGTCGTCCCGGACTTCGCGAACCCGTCCGGCACCAGCATGCCGGTCGAGGCGCGGTCCGGGCTGCTGGAGGCGGCGGCCGAGGAGGGGCTGCTGGTGATCGAGGACAACCCGTACGGTTTCTTCACCCGTGAGGACGCCGGGCCCGGCGGGCGCCCGACGCTGAAGGCCCTCGATCGCCGCGCCCAGGTCGTCTACCTGGGCTCCTTCGCCAAGACCTGCTTCCCGGGGGCCCGGCTCGGCTACGTCGTCGCCGACCAGCGGGTGCTCGCCCCGGACGGCCGGAGCACGCTGCTCGCCGACGAGCTGGCCAAACTGAAGAGCATGACGACGGTCAACACCCCGGCGCTCAGCCAGGCCGTGATCGGCGGCATGCTGCTGCGGCACGACTGCCGGCTGCGGGCTGCCAACGCCCCGGCCCGCGCCCACTACGCGGCCAACATGACCGTCCTGCTAGGGGAGTTGGAGCGGCACTTCCCGCCGGCCGAGCGGGCCGCGCTCGGCGTCTCCTGGAACGAGCCGGAGGGCGGCTTCTTCGCCGTGCTGCGGGTGCCGTTCACCGCCGACGAGGCGGCGATGGAGCGCTGCGCCCGCGAGCACGGGGTGCTCTGGACGCCGATGGCCCCGTTCTACCCGGCGGGCGGCGGCGAGCACCGGCTGCGGCTGTCGATCAGCGCGCTGGGCGCGCGGCAGATCGAGGCGGGCGTGGCCCGGCTGGCCGCCTTTATCCGGTCGGCGGCCGCCGCAGGCTGAGCCCGGACACGGCGGAGGGGGGAGGGGCCGAGGCCCCTCCCCCCTCTTCTCGGTGCGCGCGGCTACCGGATCCGGGCCGAGAACAGCCGGGCCGAGTACCAGACCGCCGCGGTGGTCAGCGCCGTGACGATCAGCAGCCCCTGCCAGACCACGCTGTCGCCGGGGTGCCCGGAGAACAGCGCCCGCATGCCCTCCACCGCCCAGTAGAAGGGGTTCCACTCGGCGACCCGCTGCAGCCACACCGGCGCCAGCGCCAGCGGCAGCAGCACGCCGGAGAGCAGGCCGATCGGCTGGGCGATGGTGTTGACCACCGGCGCCATCGCGGCGTCGTTGGGCAGCGCCAGCGCGATGCCGTACGAGATCGCGGAGGTCATCAGCGCCAGCAGGCCGAGCAGCACGTACGCCAGCAGCAGGCTCGGCACGTCGACCCGCAGGCCGAACGGCAGCGCGACCAGGGTGATGATGACCGCCTGGACGAGCAGGCCGAGCGTCTCGCGCAGGGCCCGGCCGAGCAGCAGGGCGAGCCGGCTGACCGGGGTCACCCGGGAGCGCTCGATGATGCCGGCCTTCAGCTCGCCGAGCAGGCTGAAGCCGGTGTAGAGGCCGCCGAAGATGCAGAGCACCGCCAGCAGGCCGGGGACGTAGATCTGGTACGCCTCGGCGTAGGTGGTGGCGCCCATCGGGGCGAGCACCTTCTTCAGCAGCGGGGCGAAGAGCAGCAGGTAGAAGACCGGCTGGGTGATGCCGATGACGATCCAGATCGGTGTGCGCCACATCAGCAGCACTTGCCGCTGGAAGACCAGCCAGGTGTCACGGGCGAGCTTCACGGAAGGAACCCCAGGGTTTTCTCGTCAGGACTGTTCGATGGAGCGGCCGGTGCGGGCCAGGAAGACGTCGTCCAGGCTCGGCCGCTGGAGCTGCACCGTGCCGGGGACGATGCCCGCCCCGTTCAGGACGCTCAGCAGCTGCGGGATCGCCGCCGCGCCGTCGTCCAGGTAGAGCCGCAGGCCGTCCTCGTTCCGTTCCAGCCGGTGCAGGGCGGGCTGCCCGCGCAGAGCGTCGGCGGCGGGCTCGGCGTCGCCCGCGGCGAGGCCGAGCAGCACGACGTCGCCGGAGATCTCGCGCTTGAGCGCCTCCGGCGTGCCCTCGACGACGACCTCGCCGTGGTCGACGATCGCGACCCGGTCGCAGAGCGCGTCGGCCTCGTCCAGGTAGTGGGTGGTCACCACGACGGTCATGCCCTCGGTGCGCAGCCGCTTGATCTCGGCCCAGACCTGGCCGCGGCTGGCCGGGTCGAGGCCGACGGTCGGCTCGTCGAGGAACAGCACCTTGGGGGAGTGGATCACGCCGAGCGCGATGTCCACCCGGCGGCGCTGGCCGCCGGAGTAGGTGCCGCAGTGGCGGTCGGCGAACTCGGTCAGCTCGAAGGCCTTCAGGGCGTCCTCGGTCTGGCGCAGCGCGTCGGCTTTGCGCAGGCCGTACATCCGGGCCTGCATGACCAGTTCCTCCCGGCCGCTGACCGCGTCGGCGGTGCCGCCGCCCTGGGCGACGTAGCCGATCCGGCGGCGGACCTCGGCCGGGTCGGCCAGCAGGTCGGCGCCGGCCACCAGGGCCCGGCCGCCGTCCGGGCGGATCAGCGTGGCGAGCATGCGCAGCGTGGTGGTCTTCCCGGCGCCGTTCGGGCCGAGGAAGCCGAAGATCTCGCCCGCTTGGACGTCCAGATCGATGCCGCGGACGGCGTCGACGACGGTGCGGCCGTGCTTTCCGGACGGGTAGGACTTGCGAAGTCCCTTGGTCTCGATCAACCAGAGCTCCCGGGCTGGGATGGGGTGCGGGGGCCCGCGCCCGCCGATCCCCGCTGATGGACGGGGGTCGGCGGACGCGCGGCGGTATCAGGGGCAGAGGGGGTCAGCTGGTGACCAGTGCTTCCATCCGGTCGGCGGCGGCCAACGCCCCGCCACCGGACAGCAGTTGACGACCGATCGACTCGGCGGCCGCCCGGTGGGAGGGCTCGTCGAGCACCCGCCGCAGCCGCTCGGCGATCACCGGCGGACTGACCCGGGCGAACGGGACGCGCAGGCCGGCCCCGGCCTCCGCGACCCGCCGCGCCACGAACGGCTGGTCGTTGCGGATCGGCGCCGCCAGCACGGGGACACCGTGCGCCAGCGACTCGACCACGGTGTTCATCCCACCATGGCAGAGCACCGCGTCCAACCGGCCGCCGGACAGCAGCTCCAGGATCGGTGCCCGATCGACCACCGTGACGGAGTCCGGAAGGGCAGCCGGCAGTGCCCCCCGGGGCGCGGCCACCACCGCCCGCACGCCGTCGCCGAGCTGCCCCAGCGCCGCCACCGTCCGGTGCAGGAAGTCCGCGCCGACCGCGTCCGACATCGTCCCCATGGTGACCAGTACGGTGCGCCGCCCCGGCGTCAGCCGCTCCCACGGGAACGCCGGGTCCTTCGGACGGGGGGTCAGCACCGGCCCGACCAGGGCGTGCTCCGGGCGCTGCGGCAGGTCGCCGAGGAGCGGCCGGCCGGTGGTGGCCAGCACCAGGTGCGGTGAGAAGCGCGGGTCGGTGAACTCGTCCGCCGGCAGCCCGGCCCGCTCCCACAGCCCGGCCAGCAGGCCCGCCGTCCACGCCTCGACCCCCGGCAGGTGCCGGTACGGGCGGCCCAGCTCCAGCGCGCCCGGCGCCAGCGTCGCCCACGGCAGCCCGTACCGGTGCGCGACCAGCGCGGCCGCCGGGGTGTGCTGGTCGACCAGCAGCGCGTCCGGCCGGAACTCCCGCACCACCGCGTCCAGCGGCTTCAGGGTGAACTTGGCGTACGGGACGACGAAGCCCTCCCAGAGCGAGCGCAGCGAGGCCAGGCCGTGGCCGCCCATCGCCCGGAACATCCGGTTGCCGGTGCCGAAGACCCGGGCGTCCGGGCCGAGCAGCGGCCGCAGCATCGTCTCGGTGCCGGTCCAGGCCACCTCGTGGCCGCGCGCGACCAGCTCGTCGGCGATCCCGGCCGCCGGGTTGACGTGCCCGGCCAGCGGCGGCACGGCCAGCAGGAAGCGGCTCATCGGCGCACCAGCTCCGCCAGGTCGCCGACGGTCAGCGCGGCCAGCCCGGCCACGTCCAGACCGGCCCGCAGCCCGGCCAGGTCGGCGCCGAAGCGCTCCCGCAGCAGCACGTCCAGCACGGCGAACTCGCTTTCGTCCAGGGCGAGATCGCCGTCGAGTCGGTCCGCGGGGGCGAGCGACTCTGCCCATTCGGGCAGAGCGTCGGCGGCCTCCGCCAGCGCGGCCAGCAGACCGGCGTCCAAGGCGCCGGACGGCCCGGCGGGCGGCACGGAGGGCAGCCCGGAAGCGGATGCTGGGTGCACGAAGGAAGGCTGGGAATCAGTCATCGGAAGGCTCCACCGGCTCGACGGCAACGGGGTGAGGGAGGGGGCTCCGGATCGGTGATCGCTTGTGCGACCCACGGAGCGTGGGAATACTAACCGGGGTGACCGCACTGGAGGCAGTGGCCGTCCACCTCCCCCCGCGACTCGAACCGATCGAGGACGTGGGCGCCAGGATCGGCCTTACCCCACGTCAACTCCGACTCTTCCGCCGCTTCCACGGCCTGGACCAGGTGCGCCTGGACCCGGACGGGACGCTGCTCGACCTGCTGGACGCCGCCGTCCGGGCCCTGCCCGAACTGCGCGGCAACGAACACCGGATCCGGTACCTGCTGCACGCCCGCAACACACCGGTCGCCGTGCCCTACCCGCTCAACCCCCTGCACCAGCTCCGCGAACGCTTCGGCCTGACCAACGCCGAGGCGTTCACCGTCACCCAACAGGCCTGCGCCGCCTCGCTGCTGGCCGTCGACCTGGCCGGCCGGCTGCTCGCCGACGACGGCGACCCGACGGCGCTGGCGCTGGTCGTCGCGGGCGAGAAGACCTTCACCCGGGACGCCCAACTCCTCCCGGAGACCACGATCTTCGCCGAGGCCGCGACCGCCTGCCTGGTCAGCGCCGACGGCCCGCACGACCGGGTGCTCTCCTACACCGTCCGCCAGCGCCCCGAGTTCTACGGCCGCCCGGCCGAGGACCCGGAACTGATGCTCCGCTACCAGCGCGAGTACCAGCCCACCATGATCGAGACCATCCACGCCGCGCTCGACCAGGCCGGCCTGGAACTCTCCGACCTCGCGCTGCTGCTCCCGCACAACGTCAACCAGGCGTCCTGGCGGCTGATCTGCCAACAGCTCGGCCACCCCGTCGAACGGGTCGTCCTGGGCAACGTCGCCTCGGTCGGGCACAGCTTCGCCGCCGACGCCTTCGTCAACCTGCACACCGCCACCACCGGCGGCACGCTCCGGCCCGGCGACCACTACCTGATCGCCGCCGCCGGCGTCGGCGCCACCTTCGCGGCCATGGTCCTCCAGCACTGACCCGCCGCCGCGCTCCCGCTCCTCCCCTCCTCCACCACCATCACCGGACGGTCCCGCCATGCCAGAAACCGCCCTGCCCGCCGCTGAGCCCGCCGCCGCGCCGGCCGACCCCGAGGTGCGCGACCGCATCCGGCGCGGCATCGAGGACGTCCTGCCGCGCGTCCTGGGCGTCGAACTCGCCGAGGTCCCGGCGAACGCCTGCTTCTTCGAGGACTACGGCCTGACCTCCTCCGGCATCGTCGAACTCGTCCTCGACATCGAGGAGACGCTCGCCATCCAGGTCGACGTCGAGCACCTCGCCATCGACGACCTCCGCACCGTCGACAGCCTCACCGACTACGTCGTCGGGCACCACGTCGACGAGGACTGACCCGATGCCCGCCGAGACCCGCGGCCTGCGCGTGACCAGGGCGGTCGCCACCGGAGCCGACGGCCACGCCGCCGCCGCGCTCCACCCCGACCTGCGGACCTACACCGCCGACCTGGTCCGCCCGTACGGCCTGCCGCTGCGCGAGGACCTGTTCGCCGAAGGCGCCGGACACGACTACGCCGAGCTCGCCGCCGGCCTGTTCGCCCGGGCACTGCCCGACGGCGAACCCGCCGACCTGCTGATCCTCGCCTTCTCCTCCCCGGACGTCCGGCCCGCCGCGCCCGCCTCGCTCCAGCTCAGCCGCCACTGCCCCGGCCAGCCCACCGCCTTCGCCGTCTGCGACCAGGGCAGCGCCACCGCCTTCACCGCCCTGCGGATCGCCGCCGCCCACCACCGCACCGGCGGCTGCCGGCGCGCCGTGATCGTGCTCGCCGAACAGAGCGCCCTGCACTACCGGCCCGCCGCACCCGTCGAACTGCCCGCCGAGCACCGCGCCGTCCTGCTGGTCTGCGAGGAGGCGCCCGGCCCGGGCCTGCGCCCGCACGGCGAGGACCAGCCGGACGGCGCCGCGGCGCTGCGCACCGTCCTCGACCGGCACCGCCGACTCGGCCCGGACGCCCGGCTGCTGCTCTCCGCCGGCCTCGCCGCGCACGGCGACGCCGAGGCCACAGGCGTCGAGGCCGCGGGCGTCGAGGCGGCCCGCCCCGGACAGCCCTTCACCGGCCTCTGGAGCCTGCTCGCCGACCGCCTCGCGGCCCCCGGGCCCGCCGGCCCGCTGCTGCTCGCCGACCACGACCCGCTGCTCGGCCGGCTCAGCACCCTCACCCTGCCGTGAACCCTGCCGTACACCCCGCCACCACCGATGCTCCCGACGTCACCGACGTCATCGACGTCTGGAGCATCCCCACCGACCAGCCCCCGGCCGTCGTCCGCCGGCTGTACGGCCTGCTCGACGCCGAGGAGCGCGAGCGGGCCGACCGGGCCCGCGACCCCCGGCAGGGCGAGCGCTTCGCCGTGGTCCGCGGCGCCGTCCGGCTGCTGGTCGCCGAGCGGCTCGCCGTCCCGCCCGAGGCGCTCGTCTGGCGGCGCGGCCCGCACGGCAGACCCGCCCCCGTCACCGCCGACGGGGGCTTCGACGTCAACTGGTCGGCCTCCGGCGCCCTCGGCCTGCTCGCCGTCGCCACCGGCCGCCGGGTCGGCGCCGACGTCGAACAGCTCCGCCCGCCCGGGGTCGGCGCCCGGATCGCCCGCCGCCACTTCCCGCCCGCCGACGCGGCCCTCGTCCTGGACGCCGCCGACCCGGCCGACGGCGCCGAGCAGTTCACCCGGCTCTGGTGCCGCCGCGAGGCCTGCGTCAAGGTGTACGGCGGCCGGCTCGCCCAGGGCCTCGGCCTCCCGCTGGCCGGCCCCTCCCCGCTGCGGCTGGCCGACCCGGGACCGCTCGGCCCCGGCCCGCTCCGGCTCGCCGACGTCCCCGTGCCCGGCCCGTTCCGCGCGGCGGTCGCGGCCGACGGGGACCGCCCGTTCACCGTCCGCCGGCACCACTGGTCCTGACCCCCGCCCGACCGCACGACGAGGAGCCCGACCGGCGAACCGGTCGGGCTCCTGCGCGCCGCAGCGGCCGCTCAGTCCGCCAGCGGCTTCGACATGTAGACCGCCCGCCGCCCGTAGGACGCCGGCACGGCGACCTCCCGGTGCGCGCGGTAGCCGTAGAAGCGCAGCAGGATGTCGGAGCCGCGCACCGCGACCATCGACACCTGCGCGAAGCCCGCCTCCACGGCCCGCGCCTGCACGTGCTCCATCAGGTTCGCGGCCAGCTCCCGGCCGCGCAGCTCCTCGGCCAGCACCAGGTCGTGGACGTGCAGGTTGTCCGAGGCGAACGCCCCGGCCTCCGCGACGGCCAGGTCCGGGCAGCGCAGCGGCGGGTACGGCAGACTCAGCAGGTAGCCGCGGACGGCGCCGGTGTCGCGCTGCTCCAGCACGAAGCAGGTCTCCGGCGAGCAGGCGACCCGGGACCGCAGTGCCTGCTCGCCCTCGGAGAGGCCGTCGGCCGCGTAGGCGTCGTGCTCCAGCGCGACCACGGCGTCCCAGTCCCCGTCGGCCAGTCGCCGGATCAGGAACTCCCCGTCCCCGCTCACCCGGCGAGCCCCCGCTCGCGGGCGGCGGCCACCATCGGCGCCCAGCCCTCGATCAGCGCGGCCCAGCGGATCGCGTCCTCGCGCGCCTCGTCCAGCAGCTGCTGCCGCTGCCCGGCCACCACGTCCGCCAGCTCGGCGTACTTGCCGCCCAGCTTGCGGTAGAGGCGGTCCACCTCGTCCAGGCACTGCTCGTTGGTGTCCCGCTCCAGGTCGATGGTGCTGCGCACCAGGCCGAGGATCGGCTCGACCCGCAGCTCGTGCCGCTCGTCCAGCAGGTCGCGGCCGAGGTCGATCATCTGGCCGTAGACCGGGTACAGGTACAGCATCGAGAGCAGCATCTTCACGAAGCGCAGCTGGTACGAGACGAACCCGGCGCCGACCCGGCGCTCCGGCGTGTAGTAGTTGACGATGTGCCGCTTGTGGATGACGGCGGGCAGCTTGGCGTGCACCAGCGCGTGCAGCAGCGCGTAGTCGGCGCCGATCGTGCGCAGCGAGGGCACCAGCGGCAGCACCTCGTAACCCCGGTGGTCGATGGCGACGTTGCACATGTAGACGTCCCAGATGTCCGGCACGCCGAGCACCGAGTCCGCCGGGTCGAACGAGTCGTGCTCGGCGCCCTTGAAGGAGATCTCGACCATCGCGTCCTGCTGCTCCCGGGTCCACACCCGCGGGGTCCACAGCCGCACCAGGTCCCGGTAGACCTCCGGGTCGAGCTCGTTGATCTCGCCGATGTCCACGTTGAGCTCGCCCATGAAGGACGCGCTGACCAGCATCACCGGCTTCTCCGCGTCCGCCGGGTCCAGCTCGGAGCGGGCCACCCCGGCCAGCGCCTCGCCGGCCGGCTTGCCGAGCGACAGCAGCTCGTGGTGGATCGGGAACATCTTCGCGCCGTCGACGACCTGGTAGTCGAAGTCGTCGTTGCGCAGGTGCGCCGAGGTGCAGCCGAGGGCGGCCGCGCCCAGGAAGATCCGGTTGACGCAGGAGCCGTACGCGACGTCCGACGGCAGCATCAGGTCGAGCATCAGCTCGGGGTCGGCGCTGCCCGAGCGCCGCGCCACGTCGAGGAAGAACGCGCGCTGCGCCTCGTTGCCGAGGTGGTGGACGAACACGCCGGGGGCGGGGACCAGCGCGGCCACCGCGTCCGCGTTCTTCGCGAACTCGGCGTCCACGGTGGTGTCCAGGACGAGGAGGTGGACCTCGGCCCCGAACGTCTCGACGGCGTAGGCCGCCTCCTCGGCGAGGTCCACGATGGTGCCGGGACAGGCCCGCATGGTGGGCAGGGCGAGGCAGACTCGTTGCATGGTGTGGGAATCTCCGTCTGATCGTCAGATGCGGGGCGGCGCCCGGCGGTCGAGCGGGGAGGGGCGGCCGCGGCGGCAGCGTGGAGGGCCTGGTCACCTCACAGTGGACTAGACCACAAGGGGAGTGTCAACGAACCGCCCGCGGCCCGTCCCCGCCGCCCGCCGACACTGCCCGATGGGGCAGCCGGCCCCGCTCCGGCGGTCCCGGGGAGCGCCGGGGAGCCCCGGGGGCGCCCGGCCCGCCCGGAATCCGGCCGGTATTCGTCCGCGCCCGGTCCGGGCCGCCTTCCGCGACCGAAGTCCGGTGAACCCGAACCCGTTCCGGTCGATTGATCCACTGAACGGCTATTCGAGACTTGGCCGCCCCCGTCGAAATAGATCCGTGATGATCGTTGCACAGCCTGCGGCGGATATCTCGGGAAGATAACGGATTTGCGGCGGAGTTGTTCGCGACGGGCACCCGCCCGCGAATTCGACCGGCCCCCGGCCCGCCCGCCGACCCGGCCAGCCGACCCGCCCCCGACCCGTCCTCGGCCCGCCCCCGCTACGCCAGGCAGGCCCGCCCGCGGTCGTGCTCCCCGAGGTCGAACAGCGCCCGCCCGATCGCGGCCAGCGCGTTCGCCCGGCGGTGCTCCAGGCCGACCTTCCGGGCGATCGCCAGCGCCTGCTCGGCCGCCTCCAGCGCCTGCTCCGGCCGCCCCGCCGCCCGGCACGACTCGGCCAGGCCCACCAGCACGCCCGGCACCCGGTCCCAGGCGCCGAGCGTCCGCAGCGCCGCCAGGCACTCCCGGTAGTCCTCGCACGCCGCCTCGAACCGGCCCAGTTCGTGCAGCGCCGTCGCCCGCGCGTACAGCATGTGCACCTGCCCGACGAAGTCGCCCAGCCCCTTGAACGCGGCCAGGCTCCGCTCGGCCCGGCGCCGCGCCGACTCCGCCCGGCCCACCGCGAGGTCCGCCAGCGCCGCCATCCCCTCCACGAAGGCGTGCGCGGACGGGTTGCCCAGCTCCGCGCTCAACGCCACCGCCTCCTCGCAGCGGGCCGCCACCTCCTCGTCCGCGCCGTGCGGGATCCCGGTCAGCGCCAGCACGATCAGCGCGCCCGGCAGCAGCGCCGCCTGCCCCGTCCGCCGGGCCAGCGCCACCACCCGGACCGCCTCGGCCCGCGCCTGGCTGGTGCGCTGGAACTCCCGCTGCGCCCACATCAGCGTGTACCGGGCCCGCACCTCGGCCTCCGCCAGGCCCGCCGCCTGCGCGGCCCCGGCCACCCGCCCGGCCAGCTCGCACAGCTCCGGCACCGCCATGCCCAGGTCGATCAGCTGGATCAGCACCAGCGTCAGGTCCGCGACCACCGCCAGCGGCCCCTCCGGGTCCCGGACGGCCTGCCCGGCGACCGCCAGCACGGCGGCGACCTCCTGCCGGATCCAGCGCAGCCCCTCGGCGGGCCCGGCGAACTCCGGCTCGGGCACCTCCGCCGCCACCAGGTCCGGGAACGGGTAGCCCGGCCGCACCACCCGGTACAGGCCCGCCACCGCCGCCAGGTAGTGCCGCAGCAGCCGCTCGACGGCCGCCCGCCCGGCCGCCTCCCCGTCCACCTCCCGGACCAGCTCGCGGGCGAACAGCCGCAGCAGGTCGTGGTACTGGTAGCGGCCCGGGAACGGGCAGGACAGCAGCCCCAGGTCGGTCAGCGACTCCGCCAGCCGCTCCGCCGCCGGCTCCGGCAGCTCCAGCAGCACCGCGGCCGCCGCCGAGGACACCCCGGGGCCGTCCGCCAGCGACAGCAGCCGGAACGCCCGCGCCGCCTCCGGGTCCAACTGGTCGTAGCTGAGCCGGAACGACGCCGCCACCGCCAGCTCCCCGGTCGCCAGCTCGGCCAGCCGCCGCCGCTCCGACGCCAGCCGGTCCGCCATGTGCGACAGCTGCCAGGCCGGCCGGGCCGCCAGCCGGGACGCCGCCGTCCGCACCGCCAGCGGCAGGAACCCGCAGGCCGCCGCCACCCGCCGGGCCGCCGCCGGCTCGGCCGCCACCCGGGCCTCCCCGGCGATCGCCGTCAGCAGCCGCACCGACTCCTCCGCCGACAGCGGCTCCAGCCCGACCTGCCGGGTCATCGGCATCCCCGCCAGCCAGGCCCGGCTGGTCACCAGCACCGCGCACGACCGGCTCCCCGGCAGCAGCGGACCGACCTGCCGGCTGTCCCGCGCGTCGTCCAGCACGATCAGCACCCGCAGGCCCGCCAGCCGCGACCGGAACAGCGCGGCCCGCTCCGCGGTCCCCTGCGGGACCGCCGCGTCGGCCACCCCCAGCGCGCCCAGGAAACCCGCCAGCACCTCGCCCGGATCGGCCGGGAACGCCCCCGCGCCGCGCAGGTTCACGTACAGCTGGCCATCCGGGTACTGCCCGCCCACCGCGTGCGCCACGTGCACCGCCAGCGTCGACTTGCCCACCCCGCCCAGGCCCGACACCCCCACCACCGGCATCGTCGGACCGTCCGGCGCCAGGTCCGCGCAGAGCGCCGCGCACAGCTCGTCCCGGCCCGTGTAGTCCGAGATGTCGGCGGGCAGCTGGGCCGGCGGCACCAGCACCACCCCGGCCGCACCGCCCCCCGGCCCGCCCGCACCGCCCGCACCGCCCCCCGGCTCGAACACCGGCGCGGGCTCCGCGACCGGCGCCGCCAGCCGCGGGTCACCCGACAGCACCCCCAGGTGCAGCTCGCGCAGCCGCGGCCCCGGGTCCACCCCCAACTGCTCCACCAGCGTCCGCCGGGCGTCCGCGTACACGCCCAGCGCCTCGGCCTGCCGCCCGCTGCGGTACAGCGCCAGCATCAGCAGCTCGCGCATCGGTTCCAGCAGCGGGTACTGGCTGACCCAGACGGTCAGCTCGCCGATCACGTCCGCGTGCCGCCCCGCCTCCAACTCGGCCTCCAGCCACGCCTGGACGGCGTTCAGCCGGCGCTCCACCAGCCGCGCCCGGTGCGCCTGGGCGAACGGCCCCGGCAGCCCGGCCAGCGGCTCGCCGTGCCACAGCCCGCACGCCTCCCGCAGCAGCCCGAGCGCCCCCGCCGGATCCCCCGCCGCCCGGGCCCGGCCCGCCGCCGCCACCCGGTTCTCGAACACCTCGGCGTCCACCCGGTCCGCCGGCAGCCGCAGCACGTAGCCGCTGCCCGAGGAGACCAGCACCGTCGGCTGCGCCCGGTCCGCCGCCCGGGCCGGCTCCAGCACCCGGCGCAGCCGCGACACGTACGTCCGCACCACCGTCGCCGCCCGGGCCGGCGGCTCCTCCCACAGCGCGTCGAGCAGCTCGTCGACCGACACGATCCGGCGGGCCCGCAGCGCCAGCGCGGTCAGCAGCGCCCGCTGCTGCGGCGGTCCGAGCTCCAACTCGCGCTCCCCGCGCCAGGCCTGCACCGGCCCCAGCAGGCCCAGCCGCAGCGGCTCCCCGCCGTCCGGTTCCGGGACCGACGTACCGCGGGGCTCTCCGATTTCCGTCATCGTCAGACGGTAGCGGTCCCCGGTAACGGACCGGTGCGCCGGGGCGGGTGCAATTCCACCGCCGGGGCCCGATCCCGCCCTCCGCCGCTCCGCCCGCATTCGATTCCGCCGCGCCGCGGATCGCCCCCGCCGGGCCGGAATAAGAAAAATCCGCCCGCCCGCACGGGAACCGATGAGGTGCGTATGCGTCCGTCAATCTTTTATTGACCGGAGGCGGATAGCGTGGCCCCCGGTGCACAGGTCCGCCGGCCCTCCGGCGGACACGGGAGCTCCCGCGGTGCCAGCCGGGCCGCAGGAGGAGGAGAGACGGCGTCGTGTGCGGACGACGCCAGCCGACCGGTTCAAGACGGTGCGCCGCCGCCTGTGGGGGGCGGCGGAGCCCCGTCGAGCGCAACGAAAGGAATCCACGCCGTGCTTCAGTACGCCGACGACGTCCGCGCGACGACGACCCGAACGATCCCGAACCAGACTGCCCGAAAGGTCCCCGCGCAGACCGCCCGAACGGTCCAGGCGCAGACCGCCCGGCCGATCCCGGTCGCCGTCCACGCCCTCGACCCGCTCTCCCGGGCCGGAGTCGTCAGCCACCTCCGGCAGTGTCCGGAGATCACCCTCCTCGACGACGACGACCAGCCGGCCGGCACCCGGGTGGCCCTGCTGGTCGCCGACACCTTCGACGAGGCGGCGCTGGCCGGCCTCTCCCGCCTGGTCAAGGCCGACCGGACCCGGGTGGTCCTGGTCCTCGACCGGATCCAGGAACCCGAACTCCTCAACGTGGTCTCACTCGGCGTCACCACCATCCTGTGGCGCCGCGAAGTCACCGGCGAACGCCTCCGCCAGGCCGTCCGCACCGCCGCCCGCGGCCACGGCGACCTGCCCCCCGACCTGCTCGGCAAACTGATCGGCTGCATGGGCCGCCAACGCACCGGCGACACCCCGGAGACCGGCCCCGCCGACTACGGCATGCTCCCCCGCGAGGTCGACGTGCTCCGCCTCGTCGCCGACGGCATGGACACCGGCGAGATCGCCGTCAAACTCCTCTACTCGGAGCGCACCATCAAGAACATCATCCACACCGTCACCACCCGCTTCCAACTCCGCAACCGCGCCCACGCGGTGGCCTACGCCCTCCGCGAGGGCTACATCTAGACCCGCGGAACCGCCGGCCCGGACGTCGGCCGGGTCCTCCGCGCTCCGGTGCCGGTTCCGCCTCCTGCCCCTTCCACACGATGCCCTTCACCCCGGCCGGATCGGAGGGCAGGCCGGCCCGTGCCCGGCGGGCAGGTGTCCGAGGGAAGTGCGGCCCGGAAGGCAGGCCGTCGCCGCGGGACACCGGTGCGTGCTGGACACCGGTACCGACTCGGCCGCGAGCGGGGCCGATGACGGTGCACAAGCGCGCGAACAGGTCGGGGCGGACGACGGCGTCCGCCCCGCCGACCGCGGGGAGCAGCGGTTCGTGGTCCCCGTCGTGGACGGGGTCGGCCCGCACGAGCTGCGGCAGCGGATCCGGCAGTCCGTCGATGGTGATGTCCTGGTGGCCGCCGTAGGCACCCGTGTAGTGGGCGGCGCGTTCCCGGCAGCGTCCGGCCGCGAGCGGATCACCGCGGCCGTCCGATGAACGGACTCGGGTGTCGGGCCAGCCCTTCGAGTGACATCCGGCCGGTCGTGGAGGCGGCTACCAGGGGAGCCCTCCCCGCGTCGACGTCCCGCGGCAAGCCGAGGGCGGCGGCGGTGAAACGCGGCCAGGCGCGGTAGGAGCCGGGGCCCTCCGGGCTGGGGAGGAGCGAGGACGGGTGCCGCCGGCCGACGTGGTGCCCGGGGGTGTCGCGGGCGGAGTCGGCATCGCGCGGGAGGGGGACGGCCGCGCCCGCGTCCGCGCCCGCTCAGAACGCGAACGCCTCCTGGACGCATTCGGCCGGCCGGTGGAGTTCCATGGAGTAGACCGGGTGTTCGTCCACCCCGAGCGCACGCATCAGTTCGATGGTCGGGATCCGGTAGCGCCCGCCCACCCGCAGCACGGGGCAGGGGAAGACCTGGCGCCGGAGCATCCGGTAGACGGTGGCGGGGCAGACACCGAGCGCACGGGCCGCCGTTCGCACGTCCACCACGGTCGGCAGCTCGAACATCTCGACGAAGCTGAGGGGACTCCGCGGGCCGGTGCTCACCAGTGCCTCCCGGTACGGCGCGCGGACGCGGTGATGACGGACGCGGGGCGGGGTGCCTGGCGCGGGTGCCGGTTCTCGGGTGCGGCGGACCCGCCGGCGAGGCGGCGGAGAGCCTCTCGACCGAGGTGGTCGGCGGGGAAGGTGAAGCGCAGCGGGGTGCGCAGGCCGGCGGGTCCGTCCGGGCGGCTGATCTCCACCTCCGTGCCGTTGTGTCGCGCCGGGGGCTCGGGTTCCTCGTACGGGGTCAGCCGGGAGTCGTCCCCGAGGTTCTCCAGGAACGCGGAAGCGGTTTCCTTGAGACCGGTGCGGGCGAGCCGCCACGCGTTGCCGCGCGCGGCCTTGAGGAGCTGTTCGGCGGGGGGCGGCGCGGCGGGGTCGGCGGTGCGCAGTTCGGCGAGCAGGGTGAGCGCCATCTCCGCCTCGATGTCGGCCCGGTCCGCGCGCAGCCGGCGGCAGATGCGGTAGGCGGTGGGGGAGAGTCGGGGCAGCATCAGCCAGACCAGCAGGAGCCGGTGACCGCCCGTCGCCCCGGTGTCGGTGGCCGCGGCCAGTACCGCCGCCCGCCAGATCGCGGCGGTCGGCTCGGGTTCCGGGGCCGGGCCGTAGAGAGCGGCCAGGGCGTCGTCGGGGGTGAGGGAGAGCGGGGGTCCGCCGGCATCGGGTGACGGCACCGTCAGCCGCACGTCCTCCTGGGCGCGGGGGTTGGCGAAGTACCTGGCCACGGCAGCGAACACGCTGCTGGGAGCGACAGCCGTCATTGCTGTCCTTTCTCGCTTCACTGAGGGTGAGGGGATCGGGAAGGGGCGGGGGCATCTGGATTCGGGCATACCGGCAATAAGGGGCATTGCGGGAAGCTGCCCCATGCGCCCCACTTTTGTACGGAGTTGCTGTGCTTTCGGCATGGCGCGGTACGGCACGACCGCGTCCGCCCGGTACTCGGGCGGACCGCGGCCGCCGCGGCCGGGTGCCCGCCCGGAAGAGGGCACCCGGCGGTCAGGGGCTCAGCCGCCGGCGGGCGACGGCGCCTCCGGCTCGACCTCGGGCGGTTCCGCGATGGTCTCCGGCTCGGCCGTTCCGGTCGAACGGTGCTTGAGGGGCGGGTAGTCGGAAGGCCGCTTGCGGCGGAACTGGTGACGGTTGCGCTGACGGTTGCCCATGGACGCGCCTTTCTGCGTGAAGGGTTCTCTGCCTCTCCCGGGGAGCGGCTGGTGCAATCGTGCCCGGCTGTCGAGCACGGTGGAGGAGCCGAAGCTGAGGAGGAGCTGAGGCGGTACTGAGGGGGCGTGAAGGAGTGAATTCGTGCGGGCCGGGCGCCGGGTGTGCGCAGAATCCGACGGGCACCGCGAAAGTGGCCGCCGTCGATGGGTGATGAGGGAGGGGCGGGCGTGGACGGGCGCGTACTCGGCGTGGTCAACCTTGAAGTTCCGGGCCGCAAGAGGATCTTCGGTCCGACCAAGCCGGCGGCGCTGTTCGGGCTGCTGGTGACTTCGACGGACCTCCGGTGCAGCCGCAAGGAGGTATTCGGTTTCCTGTGGCCCGAACGGCCCGATTACAGCCGCCAACTGGTGGAGCGGGCGATGTCCGACCTGCGGAAGGTGCTGGGAGAAGAGCACCTTCCGCAGACCGGCTCCGGTTTCTGCGTTCTCCGGGTCCCGCGCGAGAGCGTGGACTACCTCCGGTTCCTCGACGCGCTGGAGCGGGCCGAACGGCTCCCCTGGCCGGAACAGGTCGAGGTGCTGAGCCGTGCCCTGGCGGAGTTCTCGGACGAGGAGCCGCTCAGGGGAATCCCGGGGAAGGCATTCGCCGCCCTCCGGCTGAAGCTGGGTGCGGCCCGACTGGCCGCCGTCCGGCGGCAGCTCGAAGCCGCGTGGCAGGCGCAGGACTGGAAGCTGCTGGGCGGCGAGGCCGAGCGGTGGTACCGGAGCCTGCCCGACGAGGACTGGCCGTTCCACTACTACTTACTGGCCCGCGGCCGGGAGCTGCCGCCGATGGAACTGGAGAAGATCGTCAAACAGTGGACGGGGCGGTTCGGGACGCCGGGAACGGCTCTGCAGCGGGTCATCGACTGGGTGCGGGGGGAAGTCCCCAGCCCGTCGATCGCCGGGTCGGCCCAAGGGCCGAACCAGTTGCCGGCCCCGGGACGGCGGGTCCTCGGCCGGAGCGATCTGATCCGCTCGACCGTGGAACTCGTGCTGGCACGCCAGGCGGCGGGGCGCGGGACGGTGATCGTGATCAGCGGCATGGCCGGCATCGGCAAGACCACCCTGGCCCTGGAACTCGCGGGGCGGCTCCGGGACCGGTTCTCCGACGGTGCGCTGTACGCCGAGCTCCGCGGTTTCGCCGGAGAGGCGACACCGCCCGCCGACCCGGAGCACGTGCTCGACCGCTTCCTGCCGGAACTGCCGCCGTACACCCGGGCGGCCACCGCGGAGGACAAGGCCGCCGCACTGCGGTCGGCCCTCGCCCACCGGTCGGTGCTCATGGTGCTGGACGACGCCCGTGACGCCCGGCAGGTGGTGCCGCTGCTTCCCGGCGTGGGAATCAGCACGGTGATCGTCACCAGCCGGAGCAAGCTCCGCGACCTGCGGGCCAAGCACGAGGTGCAGTTCTGTCAGATCGAGGGCCTGGACGAGGAGAGCGCCATGGCGTTGCTCCAGGAACCGATCGACCCTCGGAACCGTGCGGCCCACACGCAGCCGCTCGCCGACCTGGTGAAGTCCTGCGCCGGCCACCCCCTGGCGCTCACCGTGATCGCCGGGCGCCTGGAGGAGCGTTCGCTCGGGGCGGTCGTCGAACTGGCCAGGCAGCTCAAGGAGGAGCGGCGGACGATGGAGGTGCTGTGCGATCCGCAGGGCGATCTCTCCTTCGAGCCGGCGCTCAACCTCTCGGTCAGGGCACTGTCCGAAGAAGCCCGGAGGCTGCTCTGGCAGCTCGCGATCCACCCCGGCCCCAGCATCGGCTGGGGCGCGGTGATGGACCTCGGTCTGGCCGGCGAGTCGATCCGTGCCGACCGGGCCCTGGAGGAACTGGCCGCGGCGAACCTCGTGGAACTGCGTGACGACCGCTACCGGCTGCACGACCTGGTCAGGAACTTCGCCCGTTACCGCATCCAGCCCCTTCCCCCCGGCCCGTGCCGGGAGCTGGAGGAGGCGACGGTGCGCCAGGTCCTGGAACACCAGCTGCAGAACGTCCGGGCCTGCGACCGGCTGCTCGACGCGGGACGGACGCTGCCGGTGGGGGAACCGGACGAGGTCACGGTGGCCGAACCCGGCGGCCAGGACCGGGCCATGGAACTGCTCGACACCGAGTACGACACGGTCCGCGGTTGCATCGGGCTGGCGATCGCGCGAGGCGCGGAGCGCTACGTGTGGCTGCTGCCGATGGTGCTGGTGGCCTACCAGTGGCGCCGCCACCACCTCACGGCCGCCCTGGAAGGGCTCGGCGCCGCGCGGGAGGCCGTCGAGCGCTTCGAGGGGGCGACGCCGGTGGACCGGGCGATGGTGTACCGGATGCTGGCGGGCACCCACTGGCGGCGAGCCGAGTACGAGATCGCCGTGGGGCCGCTCAACAGGGCCGTTCGCCTCAGCTCGGGGGACGACAGCGCGGTCGGCCGGCTGAGCCGCGCCCGTTCCCTGCACGCCCTCGCGCTCACCCTGCGCAAGCTCGCTGTCGCCACGGACGATCAGGAGTGCTGGGCGAGAGCCGAGGCGCACCACCTGACGGCCCTGGGTCTGTACCGGGAGCTCGCGGACCCGGTCGGGGAGGCCGCCGCGCTCGGTGGCATCGGCACGATCCACCTCGATCGCGGTGAACTGGACGAAGCCCTCGCCGTCTGCCGTGAAGCCCGGCTCGTCGTCGAGCCCACCTCGGACCAGGGCGGTCTGGCGGACGTGCTCTACACCCTTGCCAAGGTCCACCTCGTGCGGGGGGAGCGTCCCGTGGCGCTTCCCCTGTTCGAGGAAGCGGGAGGGATCTACCGGAGGCAGGAGCACTGGCCGAACGAGGCGAAGGTGCTGTGGACCTATGCGGACGCCCTGGTGGCGGCCGGTCGGCGGGAGGAGGCGGTGGCGGTCCTGGAGCGGGTGGTGGTCCTGCGGGAGCACATGGGGGGCGAGGGCGTCCCCGAGGCGCGTCGGCGGATCGAGCCGCTGCGATGACGCGGCCGGGGCGGGTCACCACCGGTGCGGAACGGTCCGGTAGTACTCCGTGGGATCCGGTCGCAAGGGCTTCCTGGGGGCGGGGGAGTCGACCGGGGGGACGCGGGAACGCAGCGCCTCGTACACCTCGCGCACCGAGGCCGGACGGTTCTCCGGCCGCAGTTCGACCATGGCGAGGGCGACTTCGGCGAACTCCTTCGGGATCGCGTCGATCCGGTCACGGGGCAGCACCACCGGGTTCTCCGCCGTGAGGCCACCGCGTGTGCCGTCGTACGGGAGCCGCATGACGGTCATCTCCAGGAGGACGCAGCCCAGCGAGAAGACGTCGGCCCGCGGGGTCACACCGTCGTCGCTCGAACGCAGTTGCTCGGGAGGCGCGTACCCGATGCTCCCGCACCCGTACTCGGTCCGCCGGCGGGCGGGTGTCGCCAGCCCCAGGTCGAGGAGCCTGAGACGGCCGGAGTGCTCCAGCATCGCGTTGTCGGGTTTGACGTCCCGGTGTACGTAGCCGCGCCGGTGCACGTCGTCCAGGACCTCGCAGAACTGGCCGATGACGGACGCCACGGTGCTGGTGTCCCGGACCGGTCGGAACAGGGACACCACGTCGTACAGGGGGACACCGTCGACGTATTCCATGACGAGGCACTGTCCTCCGCGGAATACGCCCTGGCCGATCAGCCTCGGGATGCCCGGGACCTCCGACAGGGTGGAGGTGCACTCGCCCTCGTCGGTGAGGTCGCGGCCCAGGGCGATGAAATGCCTCGTCGATTCGAACTGGCGCTCTTTCTGGACCTTGAGGGCCACTTTCTCGCCGGTCTTCCGGTGCCGACCGGTGTAGAGGTCGCCCTGGCCGGTGTCGAAACTGATCTGGTCCAGGACTTCGTAGTGCGACTCGATGTCGAAGGGGTCTTCGAAGCGCCCCGTCATGGCAACTCCCCGGTCGGGCGGTGGCGCCCTTCCCTGCGTGATTGATTCGTCCGAGTCGGCGACAGCGGCCGGCTCTTCCAAGAGGAGGAACGAGTGATCGATTCGTGGCAACCGCCCGACGGAGTCCGTCGGGTGTCCGATGTCATCACAGTATCCGTCGGCATGTTCAAAGGAGGAGGTTTTCGCTGCCCGGCCGCAGACGCCCTCAAGGCGCGCGGATACCGGCCGATCCGGAAAGTCGAACGCCAGCGTGAATCGTTGGAGCATTTCGCCTTCGGGCCTTTCATGGCCGCCCTCGACGCGCGCGGCCGCGGCGCCGGGGGACCTCCCGAGGCGGCCCTCGGCACCGAACGGCGCCTGCACGACGGCCTGCGGCAGTGGTCCGCGCACGGACTGGCGAGCTACCGGGAAGCCTTCCCCGCGGACCCCGACGGTGCTTCCTTGCACGAGGACGTGGAACCGTGGATCTACCGCCACCGGCCGCGCGACGGCGATCCGTGGCAGGCGCGGGAGTACCGGCTGACGGTGTGGGGGCGACGCCTCCGGTCCACCGACGGCAAGCTGCGCGAACTCCGGCTGCCGGCCACCAGGCTCCGGGCGGGGGAACCGCCCGCCGGCTTCGTGGCCGCGGCGGCGCTGGTCCTCGCGGAGGGCGGGCCGGGGCCCGCTCCGGAGCGGGTGCGGATCGTCGAGTTCGCCCTGCTGGGAGGTGCCTCGCGCACCCTGTTCGACGGGACCCCGGAGGAGGCCCGCGCCCTGTACCGGGCCGGGGGCCGCGCGGCCCTGGCCTCCGTGCTGGACGGCCAGGAGTACCGCCCGGGTTCCTCCTGCGTCGAGTGCCCGTTCCTCGCCGTCTGCCCCGCCCTGCGCCGTGCGCCCGGATTGCTCGGGGTCGGATCGGACGGGCGGCCCCGGCGCAGCTGGTCGGTCACCAACGGGCGTACCTACCGGGCCTGCCCGGCCCGGGACCACATGCGCCGGCTCCACCTGCCGGCGCTGGACGCGGTCGAGCACGACCCGACCGCGGAACGCGGCCGGGCGCTGCACGCCTACCTGGCCCGGTGCCACGGAAGCGGGTCGGCGCGTCCGTGCACGGTGGAGGTGCCGGAATCGTGGGTGCCACCCGGATACGACCTGTCGGCGGGCGAACGCGAGCTCGGCGCCCGGCTGCTGCGCCACCACGCGGCGGTCTGCCCGTTGCGACTCACCCGGGACGGCAGCGACGTGCGCCCCGAAGCCCGGGTGGTCCGCCACGACAGTGCCGCGGACGTGATCGTCATCGCCGCACCCGACCTGCTCTACCGGGACGCCGGCTCCTGGGTGTGGCGGGAGACCAAGACCTCGTCCCGGCGGCGCGCTTCGAACCTCCCGTTGCTGGAGCAGTACCCGCAACTGGCCCTCGCGACGCTGATGTCGGTCCGAGGCGACCTCGGTGGCGCGCCGGACCGGGCGAGAATCGAACTGGAGGTGCTGCGGCCGGACGGCGCGGACTTGGAGGTGATCGATCCTTTCGCGGCGGAGACCCGCGCCGCGGCGGAGCGGATCGTGCGGGAACTGGTGCAGGGGTGGCTCCAGGACGATCAGTACCCGGCGAACCCCGGCCGCGGCTGCGCGCGCTGCGAGATGTCGCGCTGGTGCTCGAAGTCGGCCCCCCGGCAGGGGGTGTGATGGAGGAGCGGGATCCCGGCGCGTACCGCGGGCTCGCTGCCGTCGTCGCCTCGGCGGGCGAACGGGGAAGCCTCCGGTCGTTCGCGCTGCCCTACCCACCCCCGGCGCAGCGAGCGCTCGACCGGATGGTGCTGCGCTGCCTCGACCTGGGAGAGGAGCCGCCGCTCAGCGTGCCGGGACTGTTGGAGTGGTGCCGTCGGCGCCCGGCGGGGGACCGGGTCTTCGGAGTGCCCCCCGGCCTGCTGGACGCCGGGGCGAGGCTGGTCCATCCGGTGGGAGTCACGCCCACCCGCACCTGCCTGGAACTCGCCTCCCACGAACGGCGGGGAGGGATCGAGCAGGAGGCCCGGGCGCTGCTGGCCGACTTGGCGAGGCGGTGCAGGAACACCGAGCAGTACCGGCGGAGCCGACGGTTCCTCGTCCGGCACGTCGCGGTCCACCAGAAGGACCGGTTCGAACGGGGATGGGACAAGGAGGTCTGGGTGCGGGTGCGCGAGCTGTACCAGCCAGTGCCCGAATTCCTGGTGGTCGCCGGGAAGTTCCTGCGGTGCGGCACCTGCCGACTGCCGGCCCTGCTCGGCGGACGGCGAGCCCCGGAGCACGGCGCGCCGGTCGCGGGCCCGCAGACGTGGTGCGAGGGCGAGCGCTGCCCCGCGGGGGAGCGGATGGAACTGGTCCGCGACCCGGAGCGGGTGCTGCTGCTGCGGCGTGCGCTGCGGATGTTCCTCGCGCTCCCGTCGGCCGTCGAGCACGCGGGGCTGGAAACCCTGGCCGCACACGGACTCGTTCACGAGGCGGTCCCGGAGGAACTCGGCTCGTACCGACTGCCCGGCCTGGGCGCGTACACGGTCCACTTCTACGACCGGGTCCAACCGGTCCTGCTGGCCGATAGGTTCACCGACCTGGTGGACCGGCTGCCGGGGACGCCCGTCCTGGTCCTCCCCCGGCGATCAGCCGGGTCCACCGAATTCCGCAGGGCTCTCGCAGCGGCGCTTCCCGACGAGTTGAGGGCAAGGACGCTGATCAGCGCCCCGCAGGAGCTGGCGCGACGGATCCACCAGCATCACACCGGCCGCAGGAAGGGAGCCCATGCGTAGCCTCACCCCGCCCTTGCACCGACTGACCAGCGAGATGAGACAGTTCGCCGGCCCCCGGCTGCGGGGGCCGGCAGCCGAGTACCTCTGCCAGATCGAACTCGGCCTGTACCTCCAGCAGCGTCTGACGCCGGACGCCCCGGCCGCGCACGCCTGGGTGTTCTTCAGCGGCTACGGCTTCGCGAAGGCGTACCTGGCCGACCCGCCGGAGGACGTCGAGCGGGTTCTGCGGATCGCCCGCCACTCACTCTGGACCCTGGGCCGGAACCGGGCCTGGCGGGACGCCCTGGAGCACTACCGGCGAGTCGATCCCGCACTCCGCGGCTACGAGGTCCCGGACCCCGGACGCCCGCCCGTACGGTGCGAGACCGGGATCGGGCGGGAGCGCTGGCAGGTCTACGACGGCCTGCTGCGAACGGCCCCGCCACTGGCGGGCTCCCGGCAGCGAGTCGCCGGTGCGGGCCGTCACGGGTTCCCGGTCAGTCGGGCGATGGCTGTCGTCGAGCTGCCGGAGGTCCCCGAGGGCCCACCGGCCAGCCATGACCTGGACCTCGGGCCGGCCGGGGGAGGCGAGGGCCTGACCTTCCGGATGGACGACCTCAGGAGCACCGCGGCCGAGATGGACGCCATCCACGCACGGACCGGCTCCGGGAAAGCACCGGAATGGGAGCGGAGGCTCCGGAACTTCGAACTGTCCAACGCACAGATCGGCACCTTCCAACCGGCCGACGAGTTCACGGTCGACGGCATCCAGCACCTGCTCGGCATCGTCGGAGCGGGCAAGAGCACGCTGCGGGACGTGATCGCGGTCCACCTGGCCCGCCTCGGGAAGCGGACGACCGTCGTCGTGCCCGATGTCGCCGAAGTGCTGAAGCTGGTCGAGTCGTACAACCTGTACACCGAGGGCGCGGCGGCCCCCGTCCTCGGCGCCGGCGGGCGCGAACGCCACGCCCAGAGCCTGCACCGCAGATTGGCCGGGCGGGGCGAGCAGCGGCTACTGGCCCACGATGACCCGGCCTTCGCCTACCTGGGGACGTCGTGCCTGCTGAACACCATGCTCGGCGGACCCTCCGGCGAGCCCCTGGCCTTCGGCGAGGCCCCGTGCTCCCGGCTGCGCCCTCCGGCCCCGTCCGCGCGCGGGGCCGGACGATCGCTGCGGTCGGAGTGGCAGAAGCAGTCGCTCGCCTGTCCCTACTGGTCGGTCTGCCCCCGGCACCACGGGGCCAGGGCGCTGGTCGGCGCTCTCATCTGGGTGGCGACGATGCCGAGCCTGCTCGACTCGTCCCCGCCGCGTCCGCAGAACGGGGAACGCATCCGCTACCTCGAACTCGCCTGTCGTCGGAGCGATCTGGTGATCGTCGACGAGGCCGACCGGGTGCAGATGAATCTGGACCGGGCATTCGCTCCGGCCGTCCTGCTCGCCGCCGACGAGCAGCGCGGATTCATCGACCGGCTCAACAAGCACAAGATCCGTGAGCTCACGGCCGGCGGCAGGACCCAACTCTCCGACCGGGACGTCGCGGTCTTCTGCGGCGCGCTCAACACCGTCGTCGCGGCCACGGACAGGCTGCACGCCATGCTCGTCAGCCAGTACCGCCTGCGCCGGTGGACGAGGTTCGGGTTCTTCAGCGCCTGGACCCTGCAACTCGCCCTCCTCGACGAGCGGTACCCACCCGGCGGGGACGACGGAGCGGCCCGATCGGACCGAACCCCGCGGGAGGCGCTCGGGGACCTCTTCGACGCGTTCCGGGACAACCCGTTCGGTGACCGCACCCGACACACCGAAGAGGACTTCGCCGACCTCACGGCGCTGCTCAACGAACTCCTGCACACCGGCAACCCGGAGAAGACCAGGGAATCGCTCCTGGAAGTGATGGAGGACCGCTTCCGACTCGACGAACGCTTCCGGACCCGGCAGCGGCAGCAGTACGAGGAGCGCGTGGCGCAGTGGCAGGAGGAGAGCGCGGAGCGCGGGCACGGGAACGGCAGGCGCGGGAAGGCGGTCGACGGGCCGCCGCGGACCCCGGAGCAGTGGTTCGAGGACCTGGCCGACCGCCTTGAGTTCACACTGATCCTGAGCGCCCTCGAACGGCGGCTCGCACTCGTCAACACCATGTGGCCCCCGGTCGAGGCGGCACTCGGCCTGGGTTTCAACGACATGTACCGCAGGCCGTTCGACTACGGCCCGATGGTGCCGGAAGCGCCGATGGGAAACGTGCTCGGCTTCCAGTTCCGGGTCACCGGGGAGGACGGTGAGGGCGTGCGCGGCGGCGACCTGGTCTTCTTCCGCTGCAGCGGTGTCGGACGGGAACTGCTGAGGGCGATGCCCGCGCTGTCCTCGGTCGACTGCCGACCGGGTGCCCACGTGCTCCTGATGTCCGGCAGCAGCTGGGCGGGCCGGTCCAGCCGGTACCACGTCGCGGTACCCGTCGGCGTGATCATCGAACCGGTGCCGGCGGTGACCGAACGGATCGCCGTCGAGAGCGAGATGCGCTTCGAGTTCGTCGACGACGGCGACGAGAGGATGAGGATCTCCGGAACCGATCCGGAGGACCGGCCGGCCAAGCTCCGGCGCCTGATCGGCCGGCTCGGCGCCGGGGCGGACGAGGCGGAGAACGGCGGCCCGCTGGAGGAGGAGCTGTTGTCCCTGCCGCCCGGCCGTGACCAGATCCTGCTGCTGGTCGGCAGCTACGAGGAGGCCGCAGCGGTCGCCGACACCCTGCACAACCTCAACCCCCGCTGGCGGGACCGCGTGCTGCGCCTGGTCTCGGACGACCAGGAGATCGACGAGGACGCCGAGGCCCCGTCCTCGCACCGGGCCCGGGTGCTGCGGCGCGGGGACGTCGAGCACCTCAAGGACCTCAACGCGGACGTGCTGGTCGCACCACTCCTGGCCGTCGAACGCGGCCACAACATCCTCAACGACGACGCCGTGGCGGCGATCGGGACCGTCTACTTCCTGGCCCGGCCGAACCCGCACCCCGACGACCTGTTCCTCGCGGTCCACGCCGTCAACGACTGGATCGTCCGGGCCCAGCAGGACGGTGACTTCGCGCGGTGGGTCGCCTCGGCCGAGACGATCGAGGCCGGCGCCGAGGAGGTGCGCCGCCGCGCGAGGTCGCGCTGGTACCGGTTGCTGCGGCGCTCGACGGCCTGGAGCCGCCTGGGCGACGACCGCGAGCAGATCACCTGGGACGTCCTGGTGCTGATGTGGCAGGTGATCGGCCGCCTGGTCCGCGGCGGGGTGCCGGCCCGGGTGGTCTTCGTCGATGCCGCCTTCGCCCCCGGCCGGGCGGCCGAACCCCCGGTCGCGGACAGCCCGGAGAGCAGCCTGCTGCACAGCATCCTCGCCGTCCTGGACCCCTACTTCGAGGACGGGGCACGACCCGCGGACGAACAGTTCATCGCCCGGGCCCTCTACGCGCCGCTGCGAAGCATGCTCGGCCGCTGCCTGGCCCGACCCCTGCCGGCGGCGTGACCGCCGGGCCATCCCCCGATCAGTCGGAGAAAGGACTCCCATGTACCGAACGATCCGCACCGTGGCGTACGAACCGGATCCCGCGCACGGAGCATGGCAGGAGCCACTGCGGGTGCTCCGCCTCGGAGACGGCCTCCACGCCGAGCTCCTCCGCCGCCGGCCGCCCGCCCACGGGGAGGACCGGCCGGCCCGGCTTCCCGTGCGGCACCTCAACTCCCTGCTGCGGGCGACCGCTCCCGGCGTGCTGGCGACCGGGCGCGAGGCCGGCGTCGACGGTCGACTGCCCTGGCTGTACGCCCGGCAGGTGGTGCCACCGGAGGTACTGGCCCCGGTACTCGGCACCTGGGCCGCCGGGCTGACCGGCCCCGACGGTGAGGACGACGGGACGCTGGAGGAGGAACTGCTGGCGGACCCGGCGGCCGCTGCGGTGTCGCTGCCGCCCTGGGAACGCGAACACGTGGACCTCACCGAGACCGTGATCTCGGCCGGGGGGACCGCCGAGCCCCGGCAACGGCTCTACAACCTCCTCCCGGAGGCCGTCGCCTTCCGCCTCGCCGAGAGCCCGTACCGGACCGGCGGCACCTCGTTGCGCTTCCGCGTCGTGAGCTCCGGAAAGGGCGTCGAACTGGTCTCCTGGCCACCGCAACAATACGAGCGGCGCGGACGGACCTGGTACTACTCGGCCCGGCTGACCGTCACGGTGCAGACCGTGCCCTTCGCCCCGCGGTTCCGCGTGTACGTCGCCACCGGCGTGCGTCGATGGGCCACCCACCTGGAAGCGGCGCCCCGCGCGCTCAACGGCGCCACGGTGCTGCTGGACGCCCCGCTGCCGTGGCCCGAGAACCAGGACCGCGGCCACCGCATCGCCGAGAACGCCCTCGGGTTCGACCGGCGGGCCGAACGACTCGTCTGGCGCCGCCGCAGTCCCGCGCTGCTGCTGCCCGAACTGGACATCATCCGGAGGTACCCGGAACCGGGCGAGCTGTTCGAGTCGCCGGAGAAATGGCTGACCGGACACCGCGGACTGGCCGCCGGGATCGTCTACCACCCGGTGCTCGGCCCGCACGAGGTCGGCCCCGGGCTGATGCCGCGGGAACGGTCGGAGCTGGACGCCTGGGTGGAAGCGGGACTGCGGCCGATGCTGCGCAGGGCGGGCGACCTCACCAGGGTCACCAGGCACAACACCCCTTCCCTGCTGCCGCGTTCGGTCAAGCGGACGGAACCCGACACCCGTGAGGCGCAGAAGGCCATGCTGCGCCGGACGGCGCTCGCCCGAGCCCTCCACGGCCGCCCGCTGGACATCGAGATCGTCTGGCAGACGCCACGGACCCGGGACGCCCTGCTTTCGGCCCTGCCCGGCGTCATCGGACTGCCCCCCGGCGGTGGGACCGCCACGGACGACGGTCACCGATGGGAGGCCGACGGCGTCCTGATCAGGGTGCGCACCCGGCCCGCCGGAGAACTGGTCGACGCCCTGCCGGTCTCCGCGAACCGGAACCGGCGCCGGGCCCTCCGGTTGGCCGAGGCGGTCGCCGGCCGCTGCGCCCTGGTGACCGGTCAGGTCGGTGCACGGCCGACCGGTGTCGGTGTCGTGATCGCGGAGATCGCCGGGAAGGACCGGTACGCCGCCGCACCGGACACCGATCCCAAGCACGCGTTGCGGATCGCCTGGGCCCGCCAAGGACGCCTGGTCCAGTTCATCAACCTCCCGGAGGACGGCCAGGCCGGCCAGGCCGGCCTGGAACACCGGGCGAAGTGGACCTGGCTCGACGCGTTCCGCCAACTCGGCGCGATCAGCCCGCCCGCGCACCGGGTCGGGGCCGGCATCCCCGGAGACCTCCAGTACGTCGGACTCTGGACGGTGCGCCACACCCGGAAGGGGCCGACGAAGTGCCCGGCGCGCCGGATCGTTGCCGTGCGGATGAGGCCGGGCCGCGAGAGCGGGGCCGCCGAGGGCTGGGACACCGAGCGGGCCGAGTGGGTGCCGTACCCGCAGCTGCTGCTGGCACTCGCCGACCCCTCCCGCGAGGCGGACCCGCGGCACAAGGAGGAGCGCGAGTCCGGTGAGCGTGGTGCGGAGCAGCGCTGGCAGGCCGAAGCGGAACGCCAGATCCGTGCCGTCCTCTTCCAACTCCGCGAACGGCCCACCCTGCTGCTGGTGAGTTCGGGCAACCTCCGCCAGTGCTGGCCGAGGCTGCGCAACGGCGCCCTGAGCCGCGACACGCTGGGCTTCGGAACGGGACCGGACCAGCGGGCCGCGGTCTACGGGGCCGATCTGCGGGTCGTCCTGGTACGGGACGCCAACGGACGGGGCGAGGTGGCGGACTGGTACGCGCACGACTCGCTCACCAAGGTCGGCTTCGCCGAGGGCGTCTGGGCGTCGGAGGCCCCGGACAACCGGGTTTTCGCCAGCACCGCGCGCCGACCGCACACCGCGGCGGGCTCGCCGAAGGACCTGATCAAGCTGGTGCCGACCGCCAAGTCCCGGACCGCCCCCGGGAAAACCGCCTGGAACCCGGCGCTCCTGGAGATGACCGTGCTCGGCTGTCTCTCGGAGCAGGCCCTGGCACGCTCCGGGCGCGCCGATGCCGTGCCCGACCGCCCGGCGGAATGGGCCACCCTGACCCATCAACTCCGCTACCACGACGACTACCCGCCGCTGGCCCTCCCCCTCCCGCTCCATCTCGCGCGCCTGGCCGGCGAGTACGTCCTGCCACTCGCCACGGACGAGGGGACGGCGTCGTAGACCGTCACCCAGCCGGCGAGGGCAAGGTCCCCTACTGCCGGTCGCGTACGGGCCCGTCCCGGAAGGGCCGAAGCCCTCGAGCAAGGGTGCCCATCAGATCGAATCACGCTCCCCGTCCCTGACACCACTTCGTCTCTCCTGCACTGTCGATCTCCTGACGTGTCGCCAGGTACCGGAAAGGTACCGTCGCAGGCGGTGCGGCCGGTTGCTGCCCGTTGCCGTGCTGCTCGGGGCGGCTTGTCGGTCCGGCGCCTCATGATGGTGAGTCGGGTACGCAAACGCCCGTGTCCCCCGTGGCCGTGCCACAGATGTCCCACAACCCTGCCCGCCCTGGGCGGACGGCGAAGCGTCTAGATGATTGATGCGAAGGGCTTGCTGGCGCGCATGAGATGAAGCGAGGGAGTCCAAAGGTCGGTTGTGACGCCTGACCTGGACTCCCTCGCGACCGCACTCTACGTGAAGACCGACGACCTGCTGAAGCAATCGCCGCATCTGGCACCCTGGCGGCCCGCGGTCGGCCTCAAGCCCCGGCTCACGGACGCCGAACTGGTCACCCTCGCGGTGATGCAGGCCCTGCTCGGCTTCACCTCCGAACGCCGCTGGCTCCGCCATGCCTCGTCCCACCTGCGGCACCTGTTCCCCTACCTGCCCGGGCAGTCCGGCTACAACCGGCGGCTGCGCAAGGCCGCCGACCTCATCGCCCACGTCAACCGCCTGCTCGCGAGGGACACCTCGCTGTGGAGCGACAGCGTGTGGGTCGTGGACTCCACACCGGTGGAGTGCGGCCGCTCCCGGGAGACCGCCAAGCGCTCCGACCTGGCCGGATGGGCCGAGCACGGCTACTGTGCCAGCCACTCCCGATACTTCTGGGGCCTTCGCCCGCACCTGGTGTGCACCCTGCACGGCCTGCCCGTCGCCTTCGCCCTCACCGGAGCCAAGGCCGACGAACGCCAGACCCTGCTCGGCATGCTCCACGCCGAATCCGACCTCGTCCGCACCCTCCCGGGCCAGACCCTCATCGCCGACCGGCACTACTACGGCGCCGCATTCGAGCGCGAACTGGCCGAATGGGGACTCCACCTGCTGCGGCCGGCCCGCAAGGGCGAGCCCCCACGGGCCGGATCCAGCCTGTTCAAGCCCCTGCGACAGGTCATCGAGTCCGTCAACCAGACCTTCAAGGCCCAACTCGACCTCGAACGCCACCAGGGCCGCACCCCGACCGGGGTGACAGTCCGCGTCCTGCAACGCATCCTCGCCCTGACCACCGCGATCTGGCACAACGACCGCACCGGCCAACCCGTCATGCGCTCGCTGACCGCCTACGACCACTAACCCTTCGCATCAATCATCTAGCGGAAACGAGATCGGGCATGCCCGCTCCCTTGGACCTCCCACCGGGCTGGTCTCACCTGCGGATCGACCAAATCGCCCAGGTGCAGGCCGGCAGCGGCAGCGTCCGTCCCCCCGGTCCCGGTATCGCACTCCATGCCCAGCTGACGTCGGCGAACGTCAGCTGGGCCGGTCTGGATCTGCGGATGCTCGCGGAGACGTGGTTGACGCGCCATCAGGCGACCCGGCACCGGTTGGCGCCAGGTGACATCGTGATGACCGGGAAGTCAGGGAGTCCCCATCTGGTGGGGCGTTCCGCGCTGTGGAGCGGCGAGGTGGAGGGCTGCTGCCTGAACGGCAGTCTCATCCGCGTGCGTCCAGGCCGGGGTGTGCATCCCGGTTACCTTCACCGAGTCCTGTACTACGACGCGCTCTGCGGTGCGTTCGCCGGGCAGCTGAAGGGGAACTCGCGTCTCAAGCATCTCGACACCGGAACAGTGCGAGCGTGGCGCGTGCCCGTTCCGCCGCTGCCGGTGCAGCAACGCATCAGCGCAGCCGTCGAAGGCATGCTGGCGGACATCAACGCAGGTGAGGCGTTGCAAGCAGCCACCCGGAGTGACCTGCGCATGTTGTGGGACAGCGTCCTCGACGCCGTGGCTGACGGGACTCTCGACAACCGGCCGCCGGAAAGCGCTTCGCACCACCGCATCCACGAGGTCGCTTCCGTCGTCGGCGGAGTCCAGGCGCCCCGAACAGTGGAGGACGGTGTCCGTCACACCTACCTGCGTGTCGCCAACATCGCGCCCGAAACCGTCGACCTCGACCAGGTCAAGCACCTCACCATCCCCAGGGAAAGAGTGTGCTTCCTCCAGCACCACCTTCTGCAGAAGGACGACCTCGTGGTCGTACGCCAGAACGGCAGCCCTGACCGTCTGGGCCAGGCCGCACTCTGGCACGGGCAGCTGCCCGACATCCTCATCCAGAACCACCTGGCTCGCATCAGGCCCTACGGCATCGACTCGAGATACCTCGAGCTGGTCTGGAACGCCCCCAGCACCTTGCGCCCGCTCCGTCCGCTTGCCACGTCGACCACGGGTAGCCGAACACTGAGGTTGGACGACATCCGGGCCGTGCGGGTACGCGTCCCAAGCGCTGCGGCCCAGGCGGAACTGGTCCGGGCCGCTGACCGCTGGAAAGGGCATGTGGACGCGGTCGGTGCGCTGCTCGATAACGCGAGCCGGGCAGCTGCCGCGCTTCGTCTGTCCGTTCTCGCCCGGGCGTTCTCTGGCCGCCTCGCCCCGGGCGGGACGGCGGCAGACGGTGACGGGCAGCTCTGCACCGTGAGCACACCGGGTGTTACCCGGCCCAGGCCAGTGGCCGGCCACGCGTCCGGAGTGTCAGCCGATGCCCTGTACGAGCAGCAGGAGTTCGACTTCTGATGGGAAACCGTCCTGTGCCCGAGAACTTGCCTCTTGACGCGGCGCCCTCGCTGGCGGACCGCTTGTGGGGTCGCCTGGAGCAGGTCAACGACGGGGGCCTCCGTCTCGGCCGTGCTCACCTGCAGACCGCAGCGCACCTGTTGTTGTTCCGGCAAGCCCACCGCCGACTCGCCAGGAGAGCGGCCGAGGCGACTGCTGCGGGCCCGGCTGCGTTGGCTGCGCTAGCTGAGGCATGGGCTGATCTCACTACCAGCGCCGACACCTACGGAACCTATCGGCGGTTGCTGCACGATCTGAGCGCCGCCCCCGAGACGGCGCTGGGCGCCGTGTTCGTCGACGCACACCAGAGCATCGACGACCCGGTCGTGCTGCGGGAGCTCATCGCTGTCCTGGACGAGGGCCTCGCCCGGGATGCCGGCAGCGTGTCAGCCGACGACGAGGGCGAAGTCCTGTCCGACCTCCTGGAACGAGCCCTGCAGCATTTGCGGGGCAGCGACCCCGACTACTACACGCCGCGTGCCCTCGTCGACCTCGTGGTCGCCACGGTGCGACCGGGCCCGGACGACACTATCACCGACCCGGCGTGCAAGGCTGGCAGCTTCCTCATCGCGGCGCACCGGTACATCCGTGAGCACGATCCCGGCACCGAACCCCGGTCCGCAGGCGGGCGCATCAGAGGGAACGAGTCCGCCCTCATCGGCCTCGCCGGTGCCAACCTGTTGCTGCACGGCATCACCGAGCACGCCGACTGCCCGGGCGTGACGAACGAGAGCCCCTTCGCCCTCCCACCGATGCCAGGGGCGACGGTCGTGATCGCCAACCCGCCCTTCGGCACGATGAAGGGCGGGGAGAAGTCCGTGGTCGAGTCGCGCGCCGACCTTCCGGTCCGGACGAGCAGCAAAGCGCTCGACTACCTCCAGCACATCATGTCGGTCCTCCTGCCAGGAGGACGGGCCGGAGTGATCGTGCCGGACAGCGTGCTGTTCGCTACGGGAGCCGCACGGGACGTACGACGTCTGCTTCTGCAGACCTTTGACGTCCACACCCTGATCCGGCTCCCTGCCGGTGCCTTCCCCACCGCCCGCGGCGTCCGCACCAGCATCCTCCTCTTCGACAGGCAGCCCACCGAGCGGAGGGGGCCGGGAGGCCCGCTGTGGGTCTACGACCTGCGCACGGGGTCCTCACCGACTGGTGGTGGCCACCTGGACACCGAAGGCTCCGCCGAGATCCTTCAGGTACTTCGCATGGGCGACCGCAGCTCACGGCAGGAAAGCGCCGACCACCGGTTCAGGCCGTTCATCTACGACGAACTCATGAAGCGCGAGGACACCAATCTCGACCTCGTGTGCCCGCCGCTGGAACCGCCCGTCCCCGACAGTCGGCCACCAGGAGTCATTGCTGCCGAGATCACGGAGAAGCTGAAGGCTGCTCTGAGTCACTTCGAAGCTGTCACCGAGGCACTGTGAAACCGGCCGGCCCCAGCGTTCCATGGGCGAGCCCAGGTCTCGTCCGGCGCCACCTCTGGTACGGTTCCGGATCGGTCGTCCCACTTCCAGCGCATTCCGGTGCTGATGTGGGCGCTTCTGAACTTGAACTCGTGATGTCGGTCAGCCATCCATGATCAAGCCGGTCCCGACGAGGCAGCCGTCGACGAGGTGGGGACGGTACTGGATCATCTTGAGCTTGCGCTTGACGGCCCGGGTCAGCTGGCCGAGGTCGGCGGCCGCGAGGTTTCCGATGTCGCGTTTGACCAGCGACCAGATACCCTCCTGCGGGTTGAGGTCGGGCGCGTAGGTGGGCAGCTGAAAGACGGTCAGCCAGTGCGCGTTGGCCTCGAAGAACGCCCTGAGCGGTGGCACGAGGTGGATGCGGGCGTTGTCCCACACGAGGACGAGCGGGCCGCCGAGCTGGACGCGGGCGCGGACGACCAGGTCGCGGAAGTCGCGCCAGCCGAAGCCCTTCGGCTCGCCCTTGCGTCCCCGGTACTCGCGGATCGCGTAGATCAGCCGGGACCGTTCGCCCGGCTTGTAGCAGGCCATGCCCGCCATCGAGACCCGGCCGGATCCCCGTCCGCGCACGCGGACCACCGGCGTGCGCCCGATGCGGCCCCAGGTTCTGGCGCGCGGCGGAGTCATCGACTGCCCGGCCTCGTCCTCGAAGACGACCCAGGCGCCGAGGGCCGCCGCGGTGCTCTTACCAACGGCCAGGTCTCCTTCTTCCACAACTCCACCGCCGCGTCGTCGCGCTCGATCGCCCGGCGGGCCGGCTGCTGCCACGACCAGCCGTGCCGCTTCAACAGCCGCCAGGTGCCCTCCACCGTGTACGACACGTGGAACAGCCGGCCGATCAGCGTCTTCACCCGCGCCAGCGTCCACCGCTGATCGGCCCAGCCGTGGACCAGCGGGCCGCGCTCCAACTCCCGCTCCAGCCTGGCGATCTGCTTGTCACTGAGCCTCGGGCGCCCGGGCGATCCCTTGGACAGGACCCCGGCCTCCCCACGCTCGCGCCAGGCCCGGCGCCACCGCTCCACCGACCGCTCACTCACCCGCAGCCCGGCAGCGATCTCCCCGTTCTTCTGCCCGCCCTCGAAGCGTTCCACAGCCTGCAGCCGCAACCGCTCCCGCGCGGCCCTCCCGGCGTCGGTCAACCCACCGCCCTGCGCATACCTCATGTCCCAGGGCTACCGGAACCAGTTCGGCCCTGTCGGGTGAACAGCTCCGACATCACCCAATCAAGTTCAGTAGCCTCACCGGAGTCCGCCCTGGCTCGCCATCAGCTTCCGTCCGGCAGCCTCGACCCGGGAGGCCGCTGCATGACGCGCCGCAGGTTGCTTGGGTGCGCCGGGGCCGGCATCTCTCCCCGGAACCGGTCGGCGTACCGCCACGCGGCTTCGTAGGCGACTGTGTAGTCGTCGTCGGCCACATCCTGAGTGCTGCCGGCCGACAGCGCGGTCAGGGCATCGGCGCCGAACAGCAGCCGCACATCGACGGCGAAGGCCGTCAGAGCGGAGTCCTGCGGGTACCGAAGCTCGCGGGCATAGGCCACCACCAGCAGCCGAACTGTCGCGGCCCAAGTGTGTGTGCCGTCTGCGAGGCCGTAGCGCGCCCCGTTGGTCCAGCGGAGCACCTGGACCTCGGGGCTGGAGAGCAACTCGAAGTAGTCCTCCCAGTTCAGGAAGACGCCCTCGTGGTCATCGAAGTTGACGGCCGCGGCGCTGAACTGCCCTGATGCGACCTGCGAGACAACGTACTGGTGCAGCCACGCCGCCGTCGCAGGCGCAGTCACCTTGGCATCGAGATCGGTGTCGCCAGCGTCCACCGAGTCGGTGGACGAGAACTTCTCCAGGACCTTGTTCAGGTCGTTGAAGTAGGCGATCTCGGCGTCGGCCTCGTCCGCCTCCTTGCGCAGGTCGGGGAAGAGGTTGCCATCGGGCCCGAAGTCGTTGCTGTTGAGGCTCACGAAATGCACCGGCTCGCCGCCTCGGCGCGCTTGCTCCACCACCGTCATCCAGATCGCTGCGTCTCGGCTGCCGATCGCGGTCTTGCCGCTCGAGCGCGCCGGGCGCAGCCGGTAGGCCTCACGCCGCAGGCCCTCACGCGCGGCGTCGAGCGTGAGGGGCAGAACCGTCAGAGAACCTCGGTAGCGCTGCTCCCACTCGTCCACGTGCTGCTCCACGTTGGGCACGGCCGGCCAGTAGGCGACGCCGTCTTCGTCCGTGAACTGCAGGGCCCACAGTGTGTCGTACGCCGACCTCGCCGCGTCCAGAGCCGAGCGGTAGTCCCGTTCGCGCTGTGCGAGCAGCTCGTACAGCACCACCTCGGGGATCGCCAGCTGCACCCCGCCACTGCGGAGCGCGGCGAACACCTCCCAGAGCGGACTGTTGGGGCCCTGCTTCGTCAGTGCTGACGTGTCGAGAATGATCATTGGGTTTGCTTCGGTTCCCTTACTCGGTGAAGTCCAGCTCAACGTCGGCATGTGAACCGCTCAAGGCCTCGCCTTTGGCGCGGTCTCGTGCAGCAGCTGGACCGGGCCGACGAGCGGCCGGTACCAGAGCTGATCCACGACCCCGGGATGCAGGTCCAGGATCGGCTTCACTGCTGCGAGGACTGTGTTGCCGTGGCTCGTCTGCCAGACGGTGCCGTTGCGACTGCCTGGACGCGGATGCTGATCGAGCAGCAGCATTACCGGGAAGCCAGCGTCCTTGGCCTTCTTGAGCTGCTTGGTCAGCTTCTTCTTCAGCGCCTCGCCGATGCCCTGGGTGATCTGCGAGTCGAGACGGGCGTTCCCGGTGATGCTTGCCAGGGTGATCAGGTCGACCCCGGCCGCGCCCGGCACGACCTGCGCGGAGGTGAAGCCGTCATCGTTGAACTTCGAGTCGCCGGCGGCGGCCGCTTGGCGGCTCAGCTCTACGACCGATTCGTAGTAGGCATCGATCGCTGCTCGGCCCAGCTCACGGTCCTGCGGTTGGAAGGAGACCACAAGTGCACACTTGAACTCCTGGGCAACCGCCTCCAGGTCATCTGTCAGCTTCGTGACGGCCTCGTCCAGGGCAGGGATCAGCCTGCTGTCCTGTGAGAGGAGGCAGTGGTCGACGGCCCATTCGATGCTGTCGACCAAGAAGATTCCATCCACCGTCAGAGGATGGCCCGGATCACGGTCAGGGTGCGCGGCCAGGGTTACCGCGTGGCCGCGTGCGACCAGTCCGTCGACGAGGGCCTGCAGCGCCTCGTCCTCGTGGTCGAACTTCTCCTGCGTCACGGCTGGACGCCTTCCTCGCTAAGTGGCCCCGGCTGTCGCCCGCCGATCGCGCTGGCGGGGCGTGCGCTCGGCCGCAGACACTACTCCGTTCGAAGCGGCCGGGCTGCCCCGACCTTCAGGGCTCGGCTGCTCAGGAGTAGAGCCCCTGTACGGGGGTTGGGCCATCACATTCCGAGCCCGGCCGTGTTGGGG
Source organism: Kitasatospora setae KM-6054 (assembly GCF_000269985.1). Classification (NCBI taxonomy): domain Bacteria; kingdom Bacillati; phylum Actinomycetota; class Actinomycetes; order Kitasatosporales; family Streptomycetaceae; genus Kitasatospora; species Kitasatospora setae. The sequence continues at coordinate 7,645,091 of NC_016109.1, forward strand.
TCTATCCACGGCTCGGCGTCGCGCACGTGGGCCCAGAAAGCGGCCAACTCATCGAGGCGCGAACAGACCTCGCCCGGCTTCCGCCCAGGGCGATCGACGCTGCGAGTCATCGTCCGCCGAGATCACGAAGCCCGGTCCAAGCCGGGCTAAGGGTGTTGTAACCGCTGCTCCCGGGTGTCGAAGGACTGCGGCACGAGGCGGTGAGTCTAGCTACTTCGGCGCGCAGGAACAGCATCAGAGCGCCCTCGCCCCGCAGGGGCGTCATCGACGACGGCGCGCCCGCCACGATCTGGGTCAGCTGGGGGTGTCAGGGGCGGCTGAGACGATGTCATCGTGCCAGACACGGACAAGCTGTTCGACAGCGCAGTGCGCACGGGGCGGAGCAACGCCCACATGATCGAGATGGCCCGGCGTCATTGCCTGCGGATGGAGTTCATCCCGTTCGGCGGGCAGGGTCTCGCGGAGGAGGCCACTGGCCTACCGATCAACATGAGGCGGGTCAGCTGCCCGGTGGCCCTCGGCAACGCGAGCATGAACCTGGCCCCGGTTGTGGGGGACTTCTACGAGAAGCACTGTGTGGGCTGCGAACTGCGCCAGCCCACCGGGGACGTGCCGAACCTGGCCACCCTCATGGAGGAGAACAAGGCCGCGGCCGCCGCGGCCCGGGAAACCTCTGCCGAGCGCATGCAGCAACGGCACGCCGAGTGGGCGCAGCGGGCCGAGCGCCGGCGTGCCCTGCGCGTGACGGCCGACCCCGCCATGGCGGGCGCGTTGGACGACATCGGGGTCCTCGACGCCGACCCCGCCGCGCAGCCGGACGGGGGCGCGGCCGGGGCCCGTCGGCGTCTTGCCGCCCTCGCGCAGCGCAGCGCCGCCCTGTTCACCGCCCCGGTGATCGACCTGGCCGTGGACCTGGCTGGCCAGCACAACGTCATCGGCCTCCTGACGCCGCTTCGGCACCTGGCCCGCAACCGCCCCGAGCACGCCCCGGCGGTCCTGGAGGCCGCGATGGCGGTCCTGCGTCGGGCCCCCGTGCCCGATGCCGGTCGGTGCCTGGCCGACCTCCTGCCCACTGCGGACCAGGTAGGGCTGGACGACAACGTGGTCGAAGCGCTGGTCTACCTGGCCGAGCCGCCGCAGGACAGCTTCGCCGTCCCCCGGCCCGGGGGAGCCGGGGACGCGAGCGGGCTGCGCGCGGCGGCCGACATCGCGCCCGAGCGGGTGGCGGCTGTACTGGACGGCATGCTGCCCAGGCCCGCCGCCCCCGCCGGGCTGCTGCTCCCGGCAGGCAGCAGCGCCGTACCGCAGGAGGCGGACGGTGACGGCCGGCGCTGCGCCGCGGCCAGCGCGATCGCCGCGCTGGCGCAGACCCACCTGGACACTGTGACGCCTCTGGCGGCACCGCTGCTGCTCAGTCTCGGGGTGGACAGCGCCGACTCCTATGACCTGGAGCCGATCGGGACCACACAGCACGCGCTGGCCGCCATCCTTGTCCTCGGCGACAACCTGGTGGCCGTGCAGGTGGAGGCTGCCGGGCAGGGCGCAGGACAGCAAGTCCGTGAGCGCCTGATCGGTGTCCTGGACCGAGCAGCGAGTGTCCTACAGAGCGACGACCGCCGTCGCACCGCCCGCGAGGTGGCCCTCGACGCCAGCCGACGGCAGGGCCTGTTCGACTACCTGCTGACCACCGCGCTGACCCGCGCCGGCGGGGACTGGGGCACCGAGTGCCGGGCGTTGGCGGCACGCCTGATCGAAACCCTGGCGCAGGAGCACCCCGCCTGGGCCCTGCCCAAGGTTCCCGCGATCCTGGGCGGCGCCCTGCTCGCCGTCGCCGACCTGGAGCAAGTGTCGCAGGCTTCGGCCGCCGCGGCCCTGACCACCACGGGCACCATGCCCGTCGTGCTGCAGGCGCTGGAGCGGATGAACCATCAAACACTCCTCGGCTCCACCGTGCAGACGCTGGTCCGCGCCGTCGAGCACACCGCGCAAGCCGACGCAGCCTCGGTCTGCCAGGCTGTCGTCGAGGCGGTGGCGAACGATCGGGCCAGCCAGCAGGGCGACACCGTCACCTGGTACCTGCTCCGCAGTCTGGGGCAGATCGGCGCGCAGCACGGCCAGCAGCCGCAGGTCCTGCACACGATCGTGCCGACCCTGCACACCTACCTCGTCGACGCCGACGCGTCCCTGCGCGCGGTGGCCCTCACCGCCTGGGCCACGATCGGCACCCGCCACCGGCTGCCCTCCAGCGTCTCTGACCTCCTGCCCGTGCTGACCGATGATGCCCACATCGTGGTGATCGACGCTGTCCTCGGCGCCGCGATAAGCCTGGAGTGGGGCGAGAACGAACGGATCCGGCTCCTCCTCCACGCCCTCACGGTCTGCCGCGAGGCCGACGCCCGCAAGCACACAGGAACCCTCAAGAAGGCCATGGCCGCGCTCGCGGTGCTGACCCGCTCGGACGGTGACGCCCAGCAGGCCGCCATCGAGCAGACCATCGTGCAACGTGCCACAGAACTCGACGGATACGACCTGCGCGATGCGCTGCGCCGCACCTGGCAGCCGGCGACCACGACCTCGCCCACGATGGCTGCCCTCCGCCTGCGCCAGGCCCGCGACCAGCAAATCAACGACCGCTTCAACCAGGGCGACGACGAGGAATTGTGCGCACTGCTGGACTGCGGAGCTGGCCTGGCGGCGCTGCCCACGGCTGACCTCGAGACCGCCGCCCTGGAACTGGGACCGGACCGGCCGCTGGCCGCTGCCGAGTTTGCCGAAGTCGCCTGGCGCGCCGCACGTTCCGCCGACGCGGCCACGATCTTGACGGCCGTCCTGGCCGCCACGCCGGACACCCCTGCCTATCGGATCCACCGCGCCCTGGTGAGCCTGCTGGCCGCGGCCGCCGCCCAAGACGACGCCTGGGCCCGCCCCGGTACCGCGCCCGAGGCCACGGCACTGGCCGCCGCGGCCGCCGCGCTGGACGCCGCAGATGGCGGGGGTTCGAGCCTGGCCCAGCAGGCCCGGCTCCGGATCCGACTGCGGGACCTGCTGGCCGGGAGCCGACCCGCCGACCAGGGAAGCGACCCCGCGGCCGCGTTGCGCCAGCGTGCAGCCCTCCTCCAGGAGGCCGCCGCAGGACTGAAGTCAGCGTCCATGCAGGCCACCACGACCGCCGCCTACCTGCGCGGCTACGCGGACCTGTGCGACCTGGCCTACCGGCTGCTCCTGCTGGACGCCGCCGAGCTCGACGCCGACCACACCACCGTCGCCTCGCTCACCGCTGCGGTCGGCCGCCGCGCCGCGCTCCTCGCGGACGAACTGCGCGATCGCTTCGACGAGCTCGACCCCCTCGCCGGCGCTCTGGTGGCGGCCGTCCAGCAGGCCGGGGAGGTCACCGACGGCAGCGCGGTCGCCGACACCCTGACCGCGTGGGCCCGCCTGCCGCTGCCCGTCCCCGTCGTCGCCGGACCGCGACGCCTACCCCACCGGCTCCGCCCGGCGCAGGCCGACGAACCTGTCCCGGACCCTGACGTGGCTGTCGTCCTGGCCAGCATCGACGACCAGCTTGTCACCGGCCCCCAGGTCCTGCGCCCGTCCACGGTCTACGAGCTCCGGCTGGACGTGCAGCCCGGCCCCTGGCCGGACTGGGCTCAGACACTCGAGGCGGACCTGTTGAGCCACTTCACCCCTACCGAGGCGCAAACCCCCGCCTATGTATGGCCGCGACCGGCTCAGCCCGGTCAGGAGACCTTCAGCGAGGACGGAACACTCATCCTGAGGTTCGGCCTGCCGGCAGGCCGCCCCTCTCCGCCGTTCCTGGTCCGCCTGCGCTGGCGCGGCATCAAGGACGGCCGGGAGGTCGTCGAGGACCTCGACGTCGCTGGACACCGCGAGATCCGCTGCCGGCCCTTCGACGCCTCCCGGGACTTCCTGACCGACTTCCCAGTCTTCGACGAGCGCCTGCTGGCCCTGTACGAGCGGCTCCACGAGAGCGGCTACGACGAGGACCACCTGCAGGCGTTCTGCCGCCTCTTCACCGCGATCTGCCGCATCGGCCTGAGGATGACCTGGAACAAGCAGTACAAACGCGGCACCAGCGTTACCGAGCGGAAGTTCCACGACGACCTGTACGCGGACCTGCAGGCCGAACCCGAGCTCGGCGGCCGGCTCCAGCGCGGAACGCCCCTTGCGCTCGGCTACCTCGACGTACGCCACGACAAGATCACCGCGGAGCTGAAAGTCGAACGCAAGACCCCCGTCACCAAGGCCACGGCACCCAAATACATGGGCCAGCCAACCCAGTACGCGGCGGCCGACGGCGCACGCCTGTCGATCCTGTGCATCTTGGACATGAGCCGCAAAACCTCACCCGTTGGCGTCCCAGAGAACTACCTGTTCACCCTGGAACCAGCTCTCCACGGGCTCGCCAACCCAGAAGCCCCATCCTTGGTCGCAGCTATCGTCGTCAACGCGAACCTGCCAACCCCCAGCTCCTGGTCGCGACGCCGCACCGCCACCCAGCCGACCCCGTAGAGGAGTGATGGTTCTCTCCCCTCACGTGCAGCTCTGCCGCCCTTGGCCGTGCAATCTCACGCGGTCTTCCGGGCTTGGGCGAGGGTGTCGAGGAGGCGGGTGAGGGAGGTGCCGAGGCCCCAGCGGGTGGTGAGGGCTTCGAGGGTCATGGGGTCGAGGGGTTCGGTGGGGAGGGTGGGGTCGAAGGCGGGGAGGGGGACGTCGGTGGCGACGCGGACGACGGTGGGGGCGACGTCGAGGTAGGCGGCGCCTTCGAGGAGGTTCTTGCGGCGGGCCGGGGTGAGCTTGGAGAGGGGGTCGGCGGCGGCGGTGCGGATGCCGGCGAGGTCGCCGTACTCGCGGATGAGTTGGGTGGCGGTCTTCTCGCCGATGCCCTTGACACCGGGGAGGCCATCGCTCGGGTCACCGCGCAGGGCGGCCATGTCGGCGTACTCGGCGCCGGTGACGCCGTACTTGTCGAGGAGGACGGCCTCGGTGATGACCTCGGCGTTGCCGACGCCCTTGATCGGGTAGATGACCTGCACGCCGCGCGCGTCGTCGACGAGCTGGAAGAGGTCTCTGTCGCCTGTCACGATCAGGACGCGCGCGGGTTGGTAATCTGCAGTCTCCCGGTCGCCGGTGACGATCCGGACCGGGCCGGTGGCGCGGGTGGCCAGGGTGCCGATCACGTCGTCGGCCTCGTAGTCGGGGACGCCGACCCGGGCGATGCCCAGGGCGTCCAGGACCTGCTCGATCACCGGGACCTGCGGGGCCAGCGTGTCCGGTACCTCCTCCTCGCCGGCCTGTGCCGCCTCGGCGACCCGGTGGGTCTTGTAGGTCGGGATCAGGTCGACCCGCCACTGCGGGCGCCAGTCGGCGTCCATGCAGGCGACCAGCTGGTCCGGGCCGTGGTCGTGGACCAGCCGGGAGATGAAGTCCAGCAGGCCGCGCACCGCGTTCACCGGCTCGCCCTGCGGGGAGCGGAGCGAATCGGGGACGCCGAAGTAGGCGCGGAAGTAGAGGCTGGCGGTGTCCAGCAGCATCAGGCGGGGCGCGGCGGAGGCGGTCGGTGCGGTCACCCCCCGATCATGCCGCATCCCGCCGACAAGCCCGGGCTGACGGGCGCTCAGTGCGGGTGCGGGCCCGAGCGGTGCACCGGGCCGTGCACGTCCCCGCAGTGGTCGCGGCCCGCGTCCCCGGCCGTCTTCGCCTGCTCCGCCGCCGCTGCCGCCGCCGCGCTGCTCGGGGCGATCTGCAGCAGCCCGTCCTCGCCGTCCTCGCCGACGTGGTCGACCTGGAGGGTGGCGTGGGTGATCCGGTACTCCTCGCGCAGCCGGCGCTGGAGTTCGCGCTGCACCGCGTGGCAGTCGCCGCCCGGGGTGACCAGGACGTGCGCGGACAGGGCCGGCTCGTTCGAGGTGATCTCCCAGATGTGCAGGTCGTGGACCTCCTCGACCTGCGGCGCGGAGACCATCCGGTCCGCCACCTCGTCCGGGTCGACGCCGGCCGGCGCGGCCTCCAGGAAGATCCGCGCCGAGTCCCGGACCAGCCCGATCCCGGCCCGCAGCATCAGTGCCACCACCACCAGCGAGGCGATCGCGTCCGCCCGGACGAACCCGGTGAGCAGCACCACCGCGCCCGCCACCGCCGTCGCGACGAACGCGTACAGGTCGGTCAGCACGTGCTGGAACGCGCCCTCGACGTTCAGCGACGACCGGTTCGCCTTCGACATGCACCAGGTCGCCGCGACGTTCACCACCACGCCCACCAGCGCCGTCACCAGCACCAGCCCGCCCGCCACCTCCGGCGGCGAGACCAGCCGGGTCACCGCCTCGTAGCCCAGCCACGCCGACAGCACCAGCAGCGTCACCCCGTTCGCCTGCGCGGAGAGGATCTCGGCCCGCTTCAACCCGTACGTGTAGCCGCCGCGCGCCGGCCGCGCCGCCAGCCGCATCGCGACCAGCGCCAGCGCGATCGACGCCGTGTCGGTCAGCATGTGCGCGGCGTCCGAGATCAGCGCCAGCGACCGCGCGGCGAAGCCGACCACCACCTCGCCGACCATGAACGCCGACAGCAGGACCAGCGCGCTCCACAGCCACTTCCGGTCCGCGTCCGCCGCCACCGCGTGGCTGTGCCCCTTGTGGTCGTCGTCGTGGTCGTGGTCGTGCCCGGCCATCGGGATCCCTCCGCTCTGGTGTCCGCACCAGAAGTGAACCCCGGAACGGACGAAGATCCAAAGGCGGCGGTGGTGACCGTTGTCGTTCCCCGTTGCGCCATCCGGGTCGGGTAGGGTGCGCCCCGCATCCGCGCGGCTCGCGCGGCAGTTCGGCAGGGGAGCGGAACCGGAGTGACGGAGCGGACCGGAGAGCGGGCGGACGGACGGGCGGCGGAGCGGGTGCCGCTCACGGTGATCGCCCGGGAGTGGGGCCGGATCGGCGTCCTCGGCTTCGGCGGGCCGCCCGCGCACATCCTGCTGCTGCGCCGGCTCTGCGTGGAGCGGCGCGGCTGGCTCGCCGCGAGCGAGTTCGAGGACGGCATCGCCGCGACCAACCTGCTCCCCGGACCGGCCTCCACCCAGCTGGCGATCTTCACCGCCTGGCGGCTGCGCGGCACCGCCGGGGCGCTGGTCGGCGGCGCGGCGTTCATCCTCCCCGGGCTGGCGCTGATCCTGCTGCTGTCCGCGCTGTTCCTGACCGGGAACCCGCCGCGCTGGGTGCTCGGCGCCGCCGCGGGCGCGGGCGGCGCGGTCGCCGCCGTCGCCGTCCAGGCCGCCACCTCCCTCGTCCCGCCCAGCCTGCGGCGCTCCGGCCCCGGCCCGGCCCGCACCCGCTGGACGGCCTACCTGCTGCTCGGCGCCGCCGCCGCGGTCCTCACCGGCCCCTGGCTGGTCCTCGTCCTGCTCGCCACCGGCGCCGCCGAGATCGCCTTCCGCCGCCGCGAGGCCCGCCCCGCCGCCAGCCCCGCCGCCCCCGCTGTCCGTGCCGACGACGAAACCAGCCGTACGGGGGACAGCGCGCTCGGCCGACCGGACGAGGCCGGCGCGGGGCAGGCCGGCGCGGACGAGGACGGCGCGGGGGAGGACCGCCCCGGCGGGCGTCCGCGCCGGGCGCTGCCGCTGCTGGTTCCCGGCCTGGCCGCGACCGGCGGGCTGGGTGCGCTCGCCTGGGTCGCGTTCAAGGTCGGGGCGCTGTCCTACGGCGGCGGCTTCGTGATCATCCCGCTGATGCAGCAGGACGCCGTCGAGCGCTACCACTGGATGACCGACGGCCAGTTCCTGAACGCCGTCGCGCTCGGCCAGATCACCCCGGGCCCGGTGGTGCAGACCGTCGCGGTGGTCGGCTACGCCGCCGCGGGCGTGTTCGGCGGGCTGCTCGCCGCGGCGGTGGCCTTCGCCCCGTCCTTCCTGTTCGTGCTGTTCGGGGCCGCGCACTTCGACCGACTGCGCGCCCACCGCGCCGTCCAGGACTTCCTGACCGGCGCCGGCCCTGCCGTCATCGGCGCGATCGCCGGCTCCGCCCTCCCGCTCGCGCTGGCCCTCGGCCGCCCCTGGCAGTACGCCGTGCTGGGCCTCGCCGCGCTCTGGCTGCTGGTGCTGCGCCGGGGCGTCGTCCCCTGCCTGCTCGGCGCGGCCGGCCTCGGCGTGCTCGCCGCCGCGGCCGGCCTCGCGCTGCCCTGAGCCGTCTGCCCAGAACGCCGTTCTCCTAGAACGCTGGGAGGGCGGCCTCCTCGGGGCTGTTCGGGGTGGTGAGCGGGGCGAGCCGGGTGGCGTGCACGAGGGCGCGGGCCACCCGCAGGTCCTCGCCCTGTTCGGGGTGCCACTGGACGCCGACGGTGAAGCCCGCGCCCTCGACCGCCTCGATCGTGCCGTCCTCGGCGTACGCGCTGGCGGTCAGGCCCTCGCCGAGCCGGGCGACCGCCTGGTGGTGGAAGGTCGGGACGACCACCGACTCCTCCGGCAGCAGGTCCGCCAGCAGCGTGCCGGGGACGGGGCGCACCGCGTGCCGCCCGTACTCGCCGGGCCCGCCGATGTGGCTCAGCTCCTCGCCGACCACGTCCGGCAGGTGCTGGATCAGCGAGCCGCCGCACACCACGTTCAGCAGTTGCATGCCCCGGCAGATCCCCAGCAGCGGGGTGCCGGCGGCGAGCGCGGCGCGGATCAGCGCGGCCTCCCACAGGTCGCGCTCGGGGGCGTTGGCGATCGTCTTCTCGTGCGGGCGCTCGCCGTACAGCACCGGGTCGACGTCCTCGCCGCCCGAGATCACCAGGCCGTCCAGCCGGGACACCACGGCCGCCGCGTGCTCCGGGGCGTCCGGCGGCAGCATCACGGCGATGCCGCCGGCCGCGCGCACCAGCTCGGGGTAGCGCACGGGCAGCAGGACGGAGCGCAGGCGGTCCCAGCGCCCCCAGGCGGCGTCGCCGAGGTAGGTGCTGATGCCGATCACGGGCCGGGCCGCGGGACGACCGGAGGCGGGGCCCGGCGCGGGACGGGTCACGGGAGGACGAGAGGTCATGGCGCGCATTCTGCCGTGCGCCCCCGCGCGCCGCCGGGTGACCCACCCATCTCGTGCGCCCCATCAGGCGCGTGGAGCACGGCGCGCGCCCCGGTGGTGCCCCGGAAGCACCCGGGAGGGGGGACTGACGTCCGATTCTCACCGGAATCTCATCGCCGGACCCCCGTTTCCGGCCCCGCCCTGATTTCCCGCTTATCCGCAGCCCCCTAGGGTCTCTACCGTGAGCGAGCAGCAGATTCCGGCCGGGTGGTACCCGGACCCCGTCGACACCGACAGCGACCCCCGCCCCCAGCGCTGGTGGGACGGCACCGGCTGGACGGCCGAAACCCGCCCGGCCCCCGCGCCGCAGCCGGAGGCCGCCCCCACCGACGCCCCGCCTCCGGCGGCGCCCGCCGGGACGTCCCCTGGAACGTCCCCCGGGACGCCTTCCACGGAGGACACCGCCGTCCTCGAGGGCACCGTGCTGGACGCCTCCGGGCAGACCGTCAGCTACCCCCCGCTGCCCCCGTACACCGGGCAGTACGGGGCCAAGCCGACCCGCGACCGGGCCCCGAAGCCCGTCCTGGTCGCCGCCTCGGTCGCCGCCGTGCTCGGCCTCGCGATCGGCTCCGGCGTCACCTACCTCGCGATGGACGGCCGCCACGACGACACCAAGACCGCCTCCCGCAGCTCGGACGGGCAGCGCTTCGGCGGCGGCCTCTTCGGCGACGGCGAGGGCGGCGAGGGCGGCAACGGCGGCAAGGGCGGGAACGGGAGCGGCGGGGGCAACAGCGACCCGTTCGGCTTCGGCGACGGCGGCAAGAACGACCAGGGCAACGGCCAGGGCAACGGCGGCGGCACCGGCAAGAACGGCAAGGGGAACGGCAACGGCAACGGCGGCGGCACCGGCACCGGCAAGAACGCCCAGGCCGCCGTCGACATGGTCAACGGCATCTCGCTGCCGATCCCCGGCGGCTGGGACGGCGGCACCACCGCCGCCGGCTACGCGGCCCTCTCCATCGGCAGCTACACCTGCGTCGACGGCTCGGACAGCTGCTCGCTGGGCGGCGTCTCCACCGGCCAGCTCAAGGGCAACGACGCGAAGAAGGCCGCCCAGGACGACATCGCGACCGCCGCGAAGGAGGCGTACGGCGACCTGAACGGCCACCAGGAGCTGAAGAGCGAGGCCGTCACGGTGGCCGGCCAGTCCGGCTACCTGGTCCGCTGGAAGGTCGACGCGGCCAAGGGCAACCCCGGCTACGTCGAGACGGTCGTCTTCCCGACCGCCGACGGCAAGGCCCTGACCGCCGTCCACTTCGGCTTCGACATCGCCGACAAGGCCCCGGGCCCCGACCAGATGGACACCATCGTCAAGGGCATCACCAAGGTCGACCCCAGCACCCTCAAGGGCGGCACCGGCGGCGCCGGCACCACCACCTGACCGGGACCGGCACCGGGAGCCACCCCCGCCCACACCGGACCGCGGCCCGGCGCACCGCCCACTCGGGGGCGCGGAGCGCCGGGCCGCTCCCGTCCGTCCCCCCTACCCGCCCCCGCCCCCGCCCCCGCTCTCACCCCCGCGCAGCAGCGTGTTGAGCCGGGCCGCCTGCCGGATCAGGTGGTCCCGTTCGGCCGCCGTGCCGGCCTCGCGGGCCGCTGCCGCGTACAGCGCGGCGGCGGTCGGAAGGTCGTCGGCGCGTTCGTGGAGGTAGGCGCGGGCGGCGGTGTGGCGGGGGAGCGCGGGGTCGAGTGCGGCGAGTGCGGCGAGGCCGACGCGGGGGCCGTCCGCCTCGCCGAGGGCGACGGCCCGGTTGAGGCGGGCCACCGGGTTGCCGGTCAGGGCGATCAGCTCGTCGTACCACTCGACGATCTGGACCCAGTCGGTCTCGGCGGCGGTCGGCGCGTCCGCGTGCAGGGCGGCGATCGCGGCCTGGGCCTGGTACTCGCCGAGCCGGTCGCGGGTCAGCGCGGCCTGCAGGACGGCGACGCCCTCGGCGATGGCGGCGGTGTCCCAGCGGGTGCGGTCCTGTTCGGCGAGCGGGACGAGGCTGCCGTCGGGCCCGGTCCGGCCGGCCCGGCGGGCGTGGTGCAGCAGCATCAGGGCGAGCAGCCCGGCGGCTTCGGGGTGGTCGACCAGGGCGGCGAGCTGCCGGGTCAGCCGGATCGCCTCCGCCGCCAGGTCGACGTCGCCCGAGTAGCCCTCGTTGAACACCAGGTAGAGCACCCGCAGCACGGTCGCGACGTCCCCGGGCCGGTCCAGCCGGACGCCCGCGACGGTGCGCTTGGCCCGGCTGATCCGCTGCGCCATGGTCGCCTCCGGCACCAGGTACGCGGCGGCGATCTGCCGGGTGGTCAGCCCGCCGACGGCGCGCAGCGTCAGCGCCACCGCCGAGGACGGCGTCAGCGACGGGTGCGCGCACAGGAAGTACAGCCGCAGCGAGTCGTCGCTGTCCGGGACCGGTCCGGGCGCGGGCTGCTCGTCGACGGCGTCCTCCCGGCGGCGGCGCGCGCTGTCGGCCCGCGCCGCGTCCAGGAAGCGCCGCCAGGCGGTGGTCACCAGCCAGCCCTTCGGGTCCCGGGGCGGCTCGTCCGGCCAGTGCCGGACCGCCTCCAGCAGCGCCTCCTGGACGGCGTCCTCGGCCGCCGCGAAGTCGGCCCCGCGCCGCACCAGCACGCCCAGCACCTGCGGTGTCAGCACGCGCAGCAGCGCCTCGTCGACCCCGCCGGGCCGGGCGGGCCCGGTCATTCGGTGACGGTCGGCGGCTCGGACATGACCGGACGCAGCTCCAGCCACTCGCGGATCGGCTCCCCGCCCGCGCCGGGCGCCGCCGACAGCTCGCCGGCCAGCTCCAGGGCCCGTTCCCGGCTGTCCACGTCGATGATCATCCAGCCGGCGATCAGGTCCTTGGTCTCGGCGAACGGCCCGTCCGTCACCGGCGGCTTCCCCTCGCCCCCGTACTGCACCCAGGTGCCCTCCGGCGCCAGCCCCTGGGCGTCCACGAACTCGCCGGTGCCCTCCAGCTTCGCGGCGAAGTCGCGCATGTACCGGATGTGCGCGGTGACCTCCGCGGGCGTCCAGCGGTCCATCGGGACGAAGCCCTCGGGCTCCGGCGCGCCGCGGTAGTGCTTGAGCAGCAGGTACTTGGCCATCGGTCTCACTCCTCCGTGCGGATGCGGCCCATTCTGGCCGCTCACACCCCTGGGACGGAGCCGCTGCCGGGTTCTCGACACGGTCCGGCGAAATTCCTCGGAAAAAGTTCCGCCGCCCCCGCCCGGAGCAGCCCCACCCCGGCCCCCCACGGCCCCCGGCCGCCCCGGACCCCACCGCCGGACCCCTCGGCCCCACCCGCGCCCCGGGCAGCCGCCACGAGCCCGCCCAGCACCTCGCCGCACACTCGCTGACCTGGCCTTATTCCTCCATCCTCCCTAGGATCGAGGGGATTCGGAAGGGGGGCCGGATGGACCGGACCGCACGCACCGTCGAGGACGTCCTCACACTCCTGGACGGCCTGTTCCACACCGAACCCGCGCCACCGCCCGCCGCGGGCGGGCGGCTCGGTACCGGTGACGGCCGGGACTTCTGGGACCGCTTCTACAGCGACCGCTCCCGCCCCGTCCCGTTCTTCGCCGCGAAACCGGACGAGAACCTCGCCGCCCACCTCGACAGCGGCCTGCTCGCCCCGGGCCACGCCCTCGACCTCGGCTGCGGCGCCGGGCGCAACGCGCTCCACCTCGCGGCCCGCGGGTTCACCGTCGACGCCGTCGACCTCTCGCCGGTCGCCCTCGCCTGGGCCGCCGAACGCGCCCGCGCGGCGGGCGCCACCGTCCGGCTGCACCAGGGCGACGCCTTCGCCCTGCCCGCGGGCGCGTTCGAGGGCCCGTACGACCTGGTCGTCGACTCCGGCTGCTTCCACCACCTGCCCCCGCACCGCCGGATCAGCTACCTCGCCCTGCTCGACCGCGTCCTCGCCCCCGGCGGACACCTCGCCCTCACCTGCTTCGCCGCCGGCGAGGGCGGCATGGGCTCCGAACTCCCCGACGCCGACCTCTACCGCACCCGCGACCTGGCCGGCGGCCTCGCCTACACCCCCGCCGCGCTGCGCCGGATCTTCGGCGACCTCACCGAGGTCGAACTCCGCCGGATGCGCGAACTGCCGGACGAAGCCGAGCTGTTCGGCGTGCCGTTCCTGTGGACGGCGCTGTTCCGCCGCCGGTAGGACACCGAGGTCGGGCGGCCGGCCGGGGTCAGAGGAAGGTGTGCCCCTCGCCCCGGTAGGTCGGGACGGTGGCGGTGACGGCGTCGCCCTCGATCAGGTGCAACCGCTCGAAGCGCTCGCACAGTTCACCCGCCTTCGCGTGCCGGAACCACACCCGGTCGCCGATCAGCAGGTCGTCCGCGGCCGAGCCCAGCAGCGGGGTCTGCACCTCGCCCGCGCCCTCCTGCGGGTCGTAGCGCAGCCCGGCCGGCAGGTACGGGACGGGGGAGCGGTCCGCGCCCGCCGGACCGGAGGCGGGATAGCCGCCGCCGAGCACCGTCACCACGCCGACGCCGGGCCGCCGGACCACCGGCTGGGCGAACAGCGCGGCCGGACGGCCGTGGAACGCGCGGTAGTTGTCGAACAGCCGGGGAACGAACAGGCCCGAACCGGCGGCCACCTCGGTCACCGCGCGCTCCGCCACCGTCGACTCGACACTGCCGGTGCCGCCGCCGTTCACGAACTCCAGCTCGGCGACCTCGCGCACCCGCCGCACCACCTCGGCCCGCCGCACCGCCAGCTCGGCCCGCGCCTTCGCCTGCATCAGCCGCACCGCCGCCGACCGCACCGGCCGGCCCGGCACCGCGTCCCCGACACCCGCCACGTGGCCCTCGTACGCCATCAGGCCGACCACCTCGAACCCCCGCCGGGCGTTCACCAGTTCGGCGAACCGGCCGAGCTGCTCGGGCGTGCGCAGCGGCGAGCGGCGCGCCCCGACCCGGAGCCGGCCGCCCAGCAGCCGCAGCGAGGTGTCCAGCTCCAGGCAGACCCGCACGGTCGCCGAACCCCCGCGCGCCGCGTCGATCAGGTCCAGCTGGGCGACGTCGTCGACGACCACGCTCACCTGCCGGGCCAGCTCCGGATCGGCGGTCAGCCGACCGAACGCGGCCCGGTCCGCCGACGGGTACGCCAGCAGCACGTCGGTGAGACCCGACTCCACCAGCCACAGCGACTCCGCCAGCGTGAAGCTCATCAGCCCCGCGAACCCGTCCATGCCCAGCACCCGCTCCAGCAGCGCCCGGCACCGCACCGACTTCGACGCCACCCGGATCGGCTTCCCGCCCGCCCGCCGCACCAGGTCCGCCGCGTTCGCGTCGAACGCCGCCAGGTCGACGACGGCCAGCGGCGCGTCCAGGTGCGCCGTCGCCCGGTCGTAACGGGCCCGGTCGGAGACAGTGCCGCTGGTCGCGGGGGTGTCGAGGAGTGCCATGGCCGCAGACTGCCACATCCCCCTACCGGGCGGTAGATCCGAAGGCCCCCGAATCCGCCCCGCCCCCCTCCGGCCCCGCCGCCCCGCCGCCCTCGCCGCTCCCGCCACTGCCCGACGGGCCGCCGATCGCCGCCACCGCCCGGCGGGCCGCCGCCTCCACCGCCGACACGCCCGCCGCCAGGTCCGGCCAGCCGTCGGAGAGGACCGCGACCAGCGTCCCGTCCGGGCGGGCGCCCAAGCTGTCGACGACCCACAGGCCGGTCGCGGTGCGCGGCAGCCAGCCGTTCTTGAGCGCGGTGGCGCCCGCCGCCGAGACGCCCCAGACCTGCGCGGGCACGACCTCCCGCATCAGTCCGGCCAGCCAGGCCCGCCCGGGGAGCGCGCGCGGGTCCCCGGCGGTGAAGATCCGGCGCAGCAGGCGGACCCGGTCGCCGGCGGTGGTCGTAGTCAGGCCCCAGTAGCCGTCCCGTCCGGCGGTGGTCTCCGGCAGGCCGAGCGCCCGGTAGGCCGCGTCCAGCCCGTCCGCGCCGCCGACCCGCTCGTACAGTTCGCTCGCCGACGCGTTGTCGCTGCGGACGATCGCCGCCCGCGCCGACTCCCGCTCTGCGCCGGTCAGCCGCTCCACGCCGCCCGCCCGCAGCAGCAGCGCCGCGACCAGGTCGACCTTCACCGTGCTCGCGGTCACGAACCGCCCACCGCCGCGCACCGCCGCCGCCCCCGTCCGGGGCACCACCGCCGCCACCGCCAACCGTCCGCGCCGCTCCGCCTCGGCCGCCACCGCCAACCGTCCGCGCCGCTCCACCGCGTGACCTCCAGCTCCGTTGCCGTTCCCGGAGTAAACGTGGCATACGCTCACGGGGTGGAGCGCAAGAACATCCCCAATCCCGGGTTCGCCGAGGACGACGGCACCGCCGATCCCGTCCTGGTCGCGGCCCTCGCCGCCTGGCAGCAGGACCCGGCCGCCGAGCCCGAGCTGCTCGCCGCCCTCACGCCGAGCCGGCTGATGGTGCCGATCGTGGCGCTGCTCGGCGAGGTCGAGGTCGACGCGAACGGGCACCGGCACGAGAAGACCAGCGACATGGCCGTCCCGGTGGTGGAGGCCCCGGACGGGCGCCGCGCGCTGCCGGCGTTCACCTCGCTCGCCACCATGGCCCGCTGGCGCGCGGACGCCCGCCCGGCGCCGGTCGCCGCCCCGCAGGCCGCGATGGTCGCCTTCGGGGAGCGCGCCGACACCCTGCTGGTCGACCCGGCCGGACCGGTCGCCTACCAGCTGTCCGGCGCCCGGCTGCGCGCCGTCGCGGAGAACCGCCGCTACCTGCCCCCGCACCGCGACCCGGAGGTCCAGCAGGCCCTGCGCGACCTGCTCGCCGCCGAACCGGCCGTCAGCGCCGCCCACCTCGCCCCGGCCCCGGACGCCGACGCCACCCTGGCCCTCGTCCTCGCCGGCCCGGCCACCGACCCCGCCGCCCTCCAGGCCCTCGCCGCCCGCCTCGGCCCGGCCCTCGCCGCCGACCCGGCCCTGCGGCTGCGCCTCGACCAGGGCCTCCAGCTCGCCTTCCTGGCCCGCCCCCCGGAGCAGCCACCGTTCTACACCCGCTCCGCCTGACGGTCACCGCCACCGCCGTCCGCGCCGCCGCCGTCCGCACCGTCGACGATCCGCCTCCCCGGCGGGGCGAGAGCGGCGTTCAGGCGGCCGGTGCGGGGCCGAGGGCCTGGGCCGCCGACTCGTGGAGCAGCGCGTGCAGCAGGTCGCGGTACGCGGAGGCGCCGGCCAGCCGGTCGAGCAGTGCGCAGGCCCGCTGCCGGAGCGTGGTGACGCGGTCCGCGTAGGTGCGGGCGGTCTCGGAGTCCCGCAGGGCGGCCCGCAGTTCGGCGCGCGCGTCGGGTTCCAGCCGGGCGCGCTCGCGCAGTCGCAGCAGCCGCTCGCGTCCGGACGGGTCGGCGCCCTCCAGGGCGTCGGCCAGCAGCAGGGTGAGCGTCCCGTTGCCCAGGTCGGTGTCGAGGACGGCGTCCTCGTACGGCGCGTCGTTGGCCAACTGCCGTAGGACGCCGAAGAGTTCGCCGAAGGCGCGCCAGCCGCGCAGGTGCGTCGGGTGGTCGGTGGCGAGGCGGGCCGCCATCACGGCGTCGCGCCCGTACGGGGCGCCGCTCTTGCCGCGGTAGCCGGCCATCACCCTCGCGGCGGTGGGCGGGCCCTGCGCCGAGGCGAGGTCGGCGAGTTGGCCCGCGGTGGCGAGCAGGGAGGCGTCCAGCAGGGCGGCCCGCCAGTGGGCGGCCGTGGCCGGGGGCAGCGGCTGCCGGTCGATGACGGCGAACGGCAGCAGCGTGCCGCAGGCCATCGCCAGCAGGACGCGCTCGGCGCCGGTCCGGGCGGTCGGCGCGTCGCCGGTGGAGCCGTCGGCGAGGTCGTCCAGCATCTGCGCGCCGGCCCACCAGAGCCGGGAGGCGGCGGCGACCGGCAGGGCGTCCTCGGGCGGGGCCGACAGGGCCCCGGCCACGGCCGGGGCGAACAGCCGGCACTGGACGCTGCCGGGGTAGCGGTCCAGGAGCGCGTGGATCCCGTCCGGCAGCGGGCCGGGGTGGTCCCGGCAGGTCTCCGCCACCGCCGCCCGGGCCAGGCGGTCGGCCCGCTCGGACCAGGCGGCGGCGGGAAGGACGGTGTCAGCAGGAAGGACGGTGTCGGCGGGAAGGGCCGGGCCGGCGGTGGGGATGACCGGCTCGGCGGCCGACTCGTCGCTCATGGTGCTGCGGCTCGGGAGCCCGGGTCAGCAGTAGGTGCCGCCGATGAGGATCGTCACGTCGTCCGAGGACGCGCAGGGGATCGTGGCGCCTGCGTCGCCACCAGCGGCAGCGGCGTCGGCGGCGGTGGCGTCGGCGGCCCGGACCGGCTCGGTGCCGTTGAGGAAGGACTCGATCCGCTCGATGTCGGCGAGCAGCGACTCGGTGTCCCGGGCGTCGGCGGGCAGGCCGGTGGCGGTGCTGGCGGTGCTCATGGGTTCCCCCTCAAGTGGCGGACGGCTGGTTGCACTGGCGTGCGGCGCGCGTCGCATCCTCTCAGCGCCGAGCGGCCCGGCACAAGATCGCTCCGCGCTCAGCCGCCGCAGGTCACCGGCAGGCTGCTGAAGCCGCGGAAGGTCAGCCGGTCGCGCCGCCGTGCCTCGCCCGCGCGCCGCATGCCGGGCAGGCGCCGGAGCAGTAGCGGCAGCGCGATCCGGGCCTCCGTGCGGGCCAGCGCCGCGCCCAGGCAGTAGTGCGCGCCGGCCCCGAACGACAGCGGCGGCGGGGACTCCCGGAACGGGTCGAAGCGCTCCGGGTCGGTGAAGCGGGCGGGGTCGTGGTTGCCCGCCGCGAGGAGGAGCAGGAGGTGGCTGGACGCCTCGACCGTGCCGATCCCGTCGAGTACCACCGGCTCCGTCGCCCAGCGGCTGGTCAGCTGCAGCGGCGCGTCGAAGCGCAGCACCTCCTCGACGTAGCGGTCCGCCAGGCCGTCGTCCTCGCGCAGGTCCGCGGCGAGGTCGGGACGGTCCAGCAGCAGGCCGAGGCCGTTGCCGATCAGGTTCGCGGACGTCTCGAAGCCCGCGAGGGTCAACAGGACCAGGTTCGCGGTGAGTTCGCGCGCGGACAGCGCGCCCGCCTCCCGGTCGTGCGCCCGCACCAGCGCGCTGGCCAGGTCCTCGCCCGGCTCGGCCCGGCGGCGCCGGACCAGGGCCGTGACGTACTCCTCCAGTTCGCCGGCCGCCCGGTCGGCCGCCGTGGACGGACCGGGCGCCCGGAACGGCTCCAGCGCGCCGGTCAGCTCCTGCGCCCGCTCGCGGAACCACTGCTGCTCGGCGACCGGGATCCCGAGCAGCGCGCTGACCGCCCGGACGGCCAGCGGGTAGGCGAACTCGTCCATCAGATCGACGGGTTCATCGCTCCGGCCGAGGTGGGCGACGTACTCGACGAGGACGGCGGCCTGCTCGGTGACCACCCCGCGCAGACGGTCGGCGTTGCGCGGCGAGAACGCGTCCCGCGCGCACTGCCGGACCCGGGCGTGGTCGGCGCCGTTCGCCTTCAGCATCGAGTCCCCGACCAGCCGGGAGGCCGCCCCCTCGGGCCAGCCCCGCACCTCCAGCCGCGGGTCCCGCAACAGCCTGCTGATCAGGTCGTACCCGGTCACCACGTAGAAGCCGGGCCGCAGCCGCACGATCGGCCCGTGCGCGCGCAACGCGGCGTACCCGGGGTAGGGATCGCGCCGGCCTTCGGGCGAGGACAGCACGTTGAAGGCCTCCGTGATCAGCATGCGCAGGACTGTAGCCCGCCCGGATCCGCCAATCCACCCGACCCCCGCCCCCGGAAACCGCCACGGCGGGAGCGGGGCCGCGTGCGCCGGACAGCGTGCCGAAGTAGTGGCCGAACGCCCGGTTCTCCCGCATGGGCACCACCATGGGCCGGACGTCCCCCGCCCGGACGGGACGTCAGCGCCGTTATGTTGGAAGGATGATGACCGTACTGGTGAACGGCCTGCCCGGGGCCGGCAAGAGCACCCTCGCCCGCGCGCTGGCCGCCGAGCTCGGCCTCCCGCTGTTCGGCAAGGACGCGGTGAAGGAGACCCTGGCCGACCGGCTCGCCCCGCTGTGCCCCGCCGACCGCTGGGAGTGGAGCCGGCTGCTCGGCGCCGCCGCCGGCGAGACGCTCTGGACGCTGCTGCGCGACGCCCGCGGCGCCGCCGTGCTGGAGGCGCCCTGGCTCGGTGACCCGCTGCGCCGGATCGTCCGGGCCGAACTGGACTCGGCCGGGGTCGGCGTGCCGCAGGAGGTCTGGTGCGACGTCCCGGTCGCGCTGGCCCGCCGCCGCTTCGAGGAGCGCGTCCCGCACCGGCACCCCGTGCACCCCGAGCGCCCCGGCGAGCCCGACCCGCGCTGGGACGCCTGGGCGCTCACCGCCGGACCGCTCGTCCTCGGCCCGGTGCACCGCGTCGACACCACCGGCCCGGTCGACGTCCCCGCCCTCGCCGCCGCCCTGCGCGCGGCGGTCCGCGCCGCCGCCGCACACCCCGGTGACACCGACGAAACCCGGGAGGTAAGCTTCAGAAGCCAGTAGAGACCATTACATGCCCAGGAGTGCGCCCATGCCCGACGACGCCACCGTCCCCGAACTCGTCCGGGCCTGGATCAGCGGCTGGACGACCTCCCGGGGCGCCGCCGACCCCGTCCCCGAGCCCTGGGGCTGGAGCGTCGACGTCGGCCAGGCCCGCCAGGTCTGGCGCCACGTCCTGCCGGCCCCCACCGAGGCGGACGTCCGCAAGCTCACCGAGGGCCCCGCCGCGCCCTGGACGTGGCTCAAGCTGTTCGGCGAGGAGGAACGGGTGCTGCCCTGGGTCGGCCCCGGCTGGCACCAGGACGGCCCCGGCTTCCTGATGACCCTCCCGCTGCGCCCCGAGCACCCCGTCGTCCCGGCCGGCTACCGGATCACCACCTGGCACCGCGGCGGTACCGTCCGGGCTCTGGTCCGCACCACCGCGGGCGAGTTCGCCGCCCGTGGCCAGGTCGGGCTCGGTCCCGGCACCCCGCTGGGCGGCCGGGTCGACGCCCCGCTGATCGCCGTCGCGGACCAGATCGAGACCGCCTCCGAGCACCGCCGCCGCGGCCTCGGCTCGCTGCTGATGCGCACCCTCCAGCACGAGGCGCACGCGGCCGGCGCGCGCACCGCCCTGCTGGTCGGCACCACCGAGGGCCGCGCCCTGTACGCCGCCCTCGGCTGGACGCTCCGCTCCCCGATGGCCAGTCTCTGGTACGACCCCGCCACCCCCACCGGCCGCCCGCCCGGCGGTTCCTGACCTCGCGGCAGCCGTCCGGACGCGCCGATGCCCGCCGGGAGCACGGGCTCCGGGCGGGCATCGGGACGGTACGAGGGGGAGTGAACGGGCAGGCGCGAGGCGGGAGTTCAGGCGGCGATCAGCAGGCTCCGGCGCGGGGCGACCACCCGGCCGTCCGGCAGCAGCTCACCGGTGTCGTCGAACAGCAGCACCCCGTTGCAGAGCAGGCTCCAGCCCTGCTCGGGGTGGCACGCGACCGGGACGGCGGCTTCGTGGTCGGCCGACTCGGCGGACGGACACTCGGTTCGGTGCTGGCACATCCTTGTACCTCGCTTCGCTGAAATATTGCACCGGATCAGGTGTGAAACGGCGTCAGCCGGGTAGGACGATTGGTCCTTCACCCGACCGTCACCAGTGTCCGACTCCGCGGCCGTTCGCGCAGCCATTTGGTGACATGCGCCACAGAACGAGCGCCGAGATCACCCGACCGGGCGGGCCGGGGCCCGATCCGCGCACGGACGGGCCATGCCGCACTGACCGGTTCGGATCAGTGCGGCATGGCCCGCCTGGGTGGTACGGGTGCCGGAGGCCCCGGTTCAGCCGATCAGCGCGGTCGCCCGGGCGGCCGGCGAACGCTCCAGCCGGGCCAGCAACTCGGCGGCCGGCAGCGCCTGGTGGGCGGCCACCCCGAGCGGGGCGGGGGCCAGCGGGATCAGCAGGTCGTCGCCGGGCCGGCCGCCGTGCAGCCAGAGCGCCGAGGCGTAGTGCTCGGGCAGCGGCAGCAGTCGGGGCTGGTAGCGCGTCGGCCCGCCGCGGGCCAGCTGCCAGGCTTCGCGCAGCGCCCGGACGGTGGAGTCGAGGAACGGCCCGGCGCTCAGGTGCGAGAAGACCGGCCCGTCCGGGCCGTTGACCACCTCGGCTGCCGCTATCACCCCGTCCAGCCCGTCCGCGGTGAACTCGCCGACGGCCAGCGGCCCGTACTCCCGCGCCTCGTCACCGCCGCCCCCGCCGTTCGCGCCGTTCGCGCCGCAGCCGCCGTGCCCGCAGGGGGCGGGCGCGGCGGGGTCGGCGCGCTCGGAGAGCAGGAAGCGCCAGCCCGTGCACTCGGCGCCGGCCAGCCGGGGCGCGGGCCCGCGCAGGGCGTGGACGGGCAGCGCCAGCAGCGGGCGGGGCCGGCCCGGTCCGGCGGTCGCCGGTGGCGGCAGTGCCGCTCCGGAGGCGAGGGCGGAGAGCACGGCGCGCAGGGCGCCGGCCGGGGGCGGGGACAGGTGCAGGGTCATGGCAGAGTCGCCTCTCCGTGCGAGATCGGCGGGTCGATGCGGCATACCGGCACGGCGTCGACTCTGAGGGGGGTCTGGCCGTGTCCGGTTGTGCATGGGCGCCGAATGGGGTGGGCGGGTCGTCGACGAGATCCCTCGACATCGTGGGCGTCTCGGACGGCCTGGACCGGGCCTGAGCGCGTGCGAATTCCATTCGAACAGGTGCGCAGGGTGACCTTCATATCACGTTCGGTTGCGTCGCACAAGTCGAGGAGTCGCTGACTTTCCGTCAGAAACCGTGCCTCGTCCTGGTGTTCGCATCGTGGGCTATCGATCTTCGGCCGGGGCATGATGCCTGGGCACTGTCGACCGAGGGGAGGGAAGGCACCCGTGGGCGAGAAGGTCGTGGCGACCAGGGCGGAGCTGGCCGACCGGCAGCTGTACCGCCGCAAGCTCCAGTCCTGTCTGGACGTACTGGAACGGATGCTCGGGGAGGAGCGGTTCGACCGCCCGAAGGCCATGATGGGCGTCGAGATCGAGCTGAACCTGGCGGACGACCAGGGCCTGCCGGTGCTCGGCAACGAACGGGTGCTGGACGCGATCTCCTCCGCGGACTTCCAGACCGAACTGGGCCGGTTCAACATCGAGGTGAACATCGCCCCGCGCCGCCTGACCGGCCACGTCTTCGAGGACCTGCGCGAGGAGCTCGACACCGGCCTGCGCTACGCCGACCGGCGGGCCGCCGAGGCCGGCGCCCGGATCGTGATGGTCGGCATCCTGCCGACCCTCGACCTGGAGCACGCCGGGCTGGACGCGATGAGCAGCAACGACCGCTACGGCCTGCTCAACGACCAGATCCTGGCGGCCCGCGGCGAGGACATCGCGCTCGACATCGACGGCGTCGAACGGCTGTCCGTCGACTCGGTCTCGATGGTCGCCGAGGCCGCCGCCACCTCGGTGCAGCTGCACCTGCAGGTCACCCCGGCCCGGTTCGCCTCGGTCTGGAACGCGGCCCAGTCGATCTGCGGCGTCCAGCTCGCGCTCGGCGCCAACTCGCCGTTCCTGTTCGGCCGCGAGCTGTGGCGGGAGACCCGCCCGGTGCTGTTCCAGCAGGCGTGCGACACCCGTTCGGCCGAGCTCAAGGCGCAGGGCGTGCGCCCCATCACCTGGTTCGGGGAGCGCTGGGTCGACTCCGCGCTCGACCTGTTCGCCGAGAACCTGCGGTACTTCCCCGCGCTGCTGCCGATCTGCGACGACGAGGACCCGGTCAAGGTGCTCTCCTCCGGCGGCGTCCCCCGGCTCGGCGAGATGCGGCTGCACAACGGCACCATCTACCGCTGGAACCGCCCGGTGTACGACGTCGCCGACGGCGTCGCCCACCTGCGGGTGGAGAACCGCTGCCTGCCCGCCGGCCCGACCGTGGCCGACACCCTGGCCAACGCCGCCTTCTTCTACGGCCTAGTGCGGGTGCTCGCCGAACAGCCCCGCCCGATCTGGGGCAGGCTCCCGTTCGACAAGGCCGACCAGAACTTCCAGCACGGCGCCCGGCACGGCATCGAGGCCGTCCAGTGGTGGCCGCGGCCCGGCCGCGGCGGCCGCGGCCTGGTCGAACTCCCCGCCACCGACCTGGTGCTGAACGAACTGCTGCCGCTCGCCCACCAGGGCCTGGACGAGTGGGGCATCGAGGCCCGCGACCGGGACCACTACCTCGGCATCATCGAGCAGCGCTGCCTGCGCCGCACCAACGGCGCCGCCTGGCAGGCCGCCACCGTGCACCGGCTGCGCGAGCAGCACAGCCTCGGCCCGAACGAGGCGATCGCCGCGATGACCCGCCGCTACGTCGAGCACATGCGCGGCGGCGAACCCGTGCACACCTGGCCGGTCGGCTGACGCCCCCGCCCCCGCCCCTGCCCCTGCCCGCGGCACCGGCGCCCGCGCGGGCGCCCGCGCCTGTCCCCGCACCACCTGCGGCGTTTCACGGACGCCTCATCTTCCTGTGAAAGGATGATCGGCCCGGGGCGGCAGCAAGGCCCCGGGCCGACCGTCCGCCCCCCGGGAGACCCGTGACCACCGCCTCGGCCGAACCCGCCACCACCCCCAGGACCCCCTCGCGCCGGCTGCTCGCCGCCGAACTGCTGATCGTCCTCGGGCTCTCCCTCGGCGCCAGCGGCGTCAGTTCGCTGATCAGCTTCCTCGGCTCGCTCACCGAACCGGCCCACCTCGGCAGCCAGGTCGCCACCCTGAACGCCTC
This sequence comes from Kitasatospora setae KM-6054, assembly GCF_000269985.1. NCBI lineage: Bacteria > Bacillati > Actinomycetota > Actinomycetes > Kitasatosporales > Streptomycetaceae > Kitasatospora > Kitasatospora setae. The sequence goes on from NC_016109.1 coordinate 7,668,863, forward strand.
CCGCGCCCCCGGCCGGCCCTGGCTCGACCTCGCCTGGCAGCTCTACTACGTCGCCCGCGGCCTGATGCCGGTCGTCCTGGTCGGCTACCTGCTGGTCCGCGAGGGCACCACGCTCCGGGTGCTCGGCTTCGACCTGCGCCACAAGCTCGCCGACCTCGGCCGCGGCACCCTGGTCGCCGCCGCCATCGGCGGCTCCGGCCTGGCCCTCTACCTGATCGCCCAGGCCGCCGACGTCAACCTCGCCGTCGCCCCCTCCGGCCTGCCCGAGGTCTGGTGGCGGATCCCCGTCCTGATCGCCTCCGCCTGGCAGAACGCCATCGTGGAGGAGGTCATCGTGCTCGGCTACCTGCTGCGCCGCCTCCAGCAGATCGGCTGGGGCTGGCCGGCCGCGGTCGCCGCCAGCGCTGTCCTGCGCGGCTCGTACCACCTCTACCAGGGCGTCGGCGGCCTGGTCGGCAACATGGTGATGGGCGTGGTCTTCTGCCTGCTCTACCGCCGCTGGCAGCGGGTCGGCCCGCTGGTCGCCGCCCACGCCCTGATCGACACCACCGCCTTCGTCGGCTACGCCCTGCTGGCCGGCCACGTCAGCTGGCTCCCGTAGCACCGGCCCCCGTGACACCGGCCCCCGCGCCGGGGGTACGCCTGACGGGGTGTCACCGACCGGCGGTAGGCTGGCCTCCGACAACGGCGGTACGGGCGTACGGTGAACGGGGGAGGGCGGCATGGACGAACAGTCGGCCCAGCACGGCGAGCGGGTCAGCCGGATCGCGGACGCGCTGCACAAGCTGACCGGCCGCCCGCCGGTCGTCGACCGCACCCGCACCGGCGCCACCCGGCTCTCCGTCCGGGTCTCCGAGCAGCCCGACGCCACCCAGGCCCTCGCCGTGCTCCGCGTCCTCAGCCTCGGCGACCGCTTCGGGCACAGCGACAACGCCCGCTGGGAGCGGGTCTGGGTCGAGATCGCCGACCGCCCCGCGCCCCCGCAGGACTGAACCCGCCCGGCCCGCCCTCAGCAGGCCCACGGGTTCGGCCAGGCCCGCGACGGCGGCCGCCGCAGCAGCCGGTCCACGTGCTCGCGCTGCAACCCCTGCGCCGGATCGACCGGCACCAGCAGCCGGTCCGCCCGCAGCACGCTGCGCCGCACCAGCCGCGGCGGGATGCAGTCGTCCACCCAGGCGAACGGGCGGCCCTGCGCGTGCCGCAGGATCGGCGCCCACTTGGTTGCCGAGAACAGCTCCATCAGCGGCACCCGCGGGTCCCCGGGCTGCGGCACGTACCCGCTGAACACCACCACCGGCAGCTCGGGCAGTCCGAGCAGCGGCGCGATGTGCAGATTGGCTTTGTCCTCCCAGGTGGTGGCCCAGACGATCTCGTAGCGGTCGGCCAGTTCGCGCAGCCAGTCGCCGTGCCGAGGTGACAGCAGCACGGAGTAGCCCAGCAGCGTGTGGGTGTCGAAATCGTCGTCGGGGTGCGGGAACACCGGGTTCAGCACCCCGTCGACGTCGAGGTACAGCAGAGGCTTGCCCATGCGCCAAACTCCCGGGGGTCGCGGCCAGTTACCTGATCGGACGAACCGAGGCCCCGGGAGGTTGCAAGCTGTCAGCCGCTGTCACCCGGAAGTGACGGACTCCGGTTCGCGGCCCCGCGTGGACGCCTCGGGAACCGCCCGCTCCAACCGCCGCACCTCCGGCACCAGCAGCACCAGGACGGCCAGCGCCGCGCAGACCAGCGCGCACCCCCACAGCGCCCCGGACAGGCCGAACACCGCCGCCGCCGGACCGGCCAGTCCGGTGCCCAGCGGCAGCAGCGCGAACGAGCCGAGCGAGTCGTACGCGGACAGCCGCGACAGCAGCTCCTCCGGCACCTCCTGCTGCAGCGCCACCATCCAGCCGACCAGGAACACCGTGGTGCCCACGCCCGCCAGGAACATCGCCGCCGCCACCAGCGGCAGCGGCCACCCCAGCGCCAGCGCCAGCGGCGGCAGCCCGAACAGGAACACCCCGCCGTTGCCGACCAGCAGCAGCCGGCGCGGCTGCCAGCGCGACATCAGCGGACCGGCCGCCACCATGCCGACGCTCAGCGCGGCCATCGCCACGCCCCACGCCCCGGCGCCGCCCATCCGCCGCTCGGCCACCACCGGCCCGTACACCGCCTCCACGGCGAGCACGCAGGCGTTCAGCACCGAGAACTGCGCCACGATCGCCCACAGCCACCGGCGGGCGGTGAACTCCCGCCAGCCGACCAGCAGTTCACGCACCAGGCCGGGCCGGGCCGGGCCGCGCTCGACGGCCGACGCCTCCAGGCCGACCCGCAGCGCCGCCGCGACGGCGAAGCAGGCCGCGTCCGCCGCCAGCACCCAGCCCGGCCCGACCACCGCGACCAGCACGCCGCCGAGCGCCGCGCCCGCGATCGAGGCGCCGTTCATCGCCATCCGGAACACCGAGAACGCCTTCGCCGCGTGTTCGGGCGGCACCGCCTGCAGGATCACGCCCTCGGCGGCCGGCGCGTAGAACGCCTGCCCCGCGCCGCCCGCCGCCGAGAGCAGCACCAGCGCCCACAGGCTCGGCTGCCCGCACAGCACCAGCGCGGCCAGCACGGCCTGCGAACCGGCGTTGAACAGGTTCGCCCCGACCATCACCAGGTGCCGCGGCAGCCGGTCCGCGACCGCGCCGCCGACCAGCAGCAGCACCACCAGCGGCACCGTCCGGGCGAGGGCGACGTAGCCGACCTCGGTGCCGCCCCAGCCCGCGCCGGAGTGCAGGACGGCGAACGCGGTGGCGATCGGGGCGGCGGCGTTGCCCAGCCCGCTCACCACCGTCGCCGCCGTCTGGATGCGGTAGTTGCGGCCGGCCCAGGCCGGATCGAGGAAGCTCACCGCCCGACCATGGACCCGCCGCACCCCCGCTGTCCAGCGGTTTTATCCCCGGCCGCCGCTCCACTCGGCTGCCAGCAGCCCCAGCACCGCCTCGTCCTCGAACCGCCCCAGCACCCACGCCGACCGGCGCAGCACCCCCTCCCGGACGAAGCCCGAGCGCTCCGCCGCCGCGATCATCGCCGCGTTGCGCGCCAGCGTCTCCACCTGCAGCCGCTGCAGCCCCCGCACCTCGAACCCGTACCGGCACATCACCCGCACCGCGTCCGCCCCCAGCCCGCGCCCGCGGAACGCCGGCCGCAGCGCCAGCCCCAGGTGCGCCACCCGGTTGTGCTGATCGATCCCCCACACCACCGCCTCCCCGACCAGCTCGCCCCCGGCCCGCTCCACCACCGAGAACACCGCCGCGTCCTCCACCGGCCCCTCCACCCGGTACGGCGACTGCCCCGACTCCACCGGCACCGGCCGCCAGGCCCGCGAATCGGCCCCCGCCCGCGTCTCCACGTCCCCGTACAACTCCTCGTGCAGCACCGCCACGTCACTCTCGACCCGGGCCCGCAGCACAACCTTCTCACCAAGTAGCATGTGACATTTCCTAGCACCGCGCGCCCCACCCGCACCACCGATTTCCCCGCCGGAGCCGGTTCCGCCGGAGCCGGTTCGGGGCCGGGCCTCAGCCCAGGTGGCCCCACAGGAAGCTCAGCGTGCGCCGCCAGGCGATCTCGGCCTGCAGCGGGTCGTACGTGCTGGGGGTCTTCTCGTCGTTGAGGAAGGCGTGCCCCGCCGGGTAGAAGTGGATCTCGGGGCGGCGGCCGGTCGCCTCGCCGATCCGGGCGGCGGCTTCGTCGACGACCGGGACGGGCAGGGAGGCGTCCTGTTCGCCGAAGTGGCCGAGGACGTGGGCGGTGAGGCCGTCGTAGCGGTAGTCCGGGTCGGGCAGGCCGTAGAAGGGGACGGCGGCGGCGATCCGGTCGCCCTCCCGGACGGCGAGCCGGAGGGCGAGGCCGCCGCCCATGCAGAAGCCGGCGACGCCGATCGCGTCGCCGACCGTCGCGGGGTGGGCGAGCAGGTGGTCGACGGCGGCGGCGAGCTGTTCGGCGGCGTGCTCGACCGGCAGTTCCCGCTTCATCCGGGCGGCTTCGTCCCGGTCGTGGGTGACGGTGCCGCCGTACAGGTCGGGCGCGAGGGCGGTGAAGCCGGCCGCGGCGAGGCGGTCGGTGAGGTCGGCGACGTGCCGGGTCAGGCCCCACCACTCCTGGACCACCAGGACGCCGGGGCCGAGGCCGGCGGGCGGCAGGGCGAGGTGGCCGTGCAGGGTGCTCCCGGTGCCGGCGGGGCCGGGGAAACTGGTGTTCTGGCGGGCGGCGCCCATGGCCTCTCCGTCGGGACGGCCGCTCGCGGCAGCGGGTGGCGGCGCGCGGCGGGCAGCGGGTTCGACTGAACGTTCCGGACGTTCCGGGCGCACTCTATGCGCAGCGGGTGGCGGCATCCACGCCCGCCACCCGCCTCCGCCCGACCCGTCGACTGCCGGTCAGCAGTCGGACGGGTGCCGTTCAGCCCATCTCCTCCAGGGACTTGCCCTTGGTCTCCTTGATGCAGAACGCCACGAACGGGATCGACAGCAGCGCGAAGCAGGCGTAGATGACGTACGTCGCCGACAGGTTCCAGTCGGAGAGGTTGGGGAAGGTGACGGTGATCGCCCAGTTGGCGATCCACTGCGCGGACGCGGCGACCGACAGGGCGAGCGCCCGGATCCGGTTCGGGAACATCTCGCCGAGCAGCACCCAGACCACCACGCCCCAGGAGAAGGCGAAGCAGAACACGAAGACGTGCGCGGCGACCAGTGCCGTGGTCGCGTACGCGTCGTCCAGGGTCGCGCTGTCACCGGTGCCCTGCCGGAAGGAGAACGCCCAGGCGGCCAGGCCGAGCGAGACGGCCATGCCGGCCGAGCCGGCCAGCGCCAGCGGCTTGCGGCCGATCCGGTCGACCAACAGCATCGCGACCACGGTGCCGACCACGTTGACGATCGAGGTGGAGAGCGAGATCAGCAGCGAGTTGGACTCGTCGATGCCGACCGACTGCCACAGGAACGACGAGTAGTAGAAGATCACGTTGATGCCGACGAACTGCTGGAACACCGAGGCGCCGATGCCGATCCAGACGATCGGCAGCAGCCCGAACCGCCCGCCCAGCAGGTCCTTCAGCCGCGGCTTGTGCTCGCTGTGCAGCACCTGCCGGATCTCGGCGACCCGGGCGTCCAGGTCGACGTCCGCGCCCTCGACCTCGGCCAGCACCTTGCGGGCCTGCGCCTCCCGCCCGTCGGAGATCAGGTAGCGCGGCGACTCGGGGATGGAGAGCGCCATCAGGCCGTAGACGATCGCGGGCACGGCCTCCACGCCGAGCATCCACTGCCAGGCCTGGACGCCCGCCAGGTGGTTGGTGGACTCGCCGCCGGCCGCCTGGTTGAGCGCCCAGTTGACGAGCTGCGAGACGGTGATGCCGAGCACGATCGCCATCTGCTGGAAGGAGGCCAGCCGGCCCCGGTACGCGGTCGGCGCGACCTCGGCGATGTAGGTCGGGGCGATCACCGAGGCGATGCCGATCGCGATGCCGCCCAGCACGCGCCACACCCCGAGCACCTCGATGCTGGGCGGGAACATCGAGCCGACGCCGCTGATCGCGAACAGCACCGCGGCGAGCAGCATGGTGCGCACCCGCCCGTAGTGGTCGGCCAGCCAGCCGGCCGCCACGGCACCGGCCGCCGAGCCGAGCAGCGCGATCGCGACCACGAACGCGGTCTCGCCGTTGCCGACGCCGAAGTGCTTCTGGATGCCGGTGACCGCCCCGTTGATCACCGCGCTGTCGTAGCCGAACAGGAAGCCGCCCATCGCGGCGGCGGCGGAGATGAACACCACGTGCCCGAGGTGTTCGTCCCTGGTGGCGGAGTGGGTACCCAGTGGTCTCTCCCTACGTGACGATCCGTCCCGGTAAGGGCGGAAATATCCGGAGGTAATTCGACCAGCGGCTACCCCGTCGTCCGCGTCCGACACGCCCGCAGCCGATGAACCGTCAGTCCGACGAACGCCCACCGCCCGCCGCCGGTACCGCCATCCGCCGCAGCGCCCGCCCCGCCCCGGCCGGTCGGGGCGGGCCGGCTAGCGCAGCGCGGACAGGTAGGCGGGCGGCTCGGTGCCGGCCGCGGTGTGCGGCGAGGCGGCGGGCGGGCCGTAGGCGGGGGCGACCGGGACGACGCCCGCCCAGTACGGCAGGTCGAGGTCCTCGGGCTCCTCGTTGACGCCGCCGGTGCGGGTCTTGGCCGAGACCCGGTCCAGCTCCAGCCGGATCACCGCGGTGGCCGCGACCTCCTTGGCGTTGCCCGGGCGGCAGTCGGCGGAGCGGCCCGGCACCACCTGGTCGACGATCGCGTCCAGCGCCAGGCGCAGCTCCGCGGGGTCGGTGACCTGGTACGCGGTGCCGTGGGCCACCACCGAGCGGTAGTTGGCGGAGTGGTGGAAGGCGGACTTGGCCAGCACCAGCCCGTCCACGTGGGTGACGGTCACGCAGACCGGCAGGCCCCGCTCGTCCTTCGCGCCGCGCAGCGGCCGGCTGCCGGTGGAGCCGTGCAGGTAGAGGCGGTCGCCGACCCGGGCGTACAGGGTGGGCAGCACCACGGGGGCGCCGTCCCGGACGAAGCCGAGGTGGCACAGGTAGCCGGCGTCCAGGATCGCGTGCACCGTCTCCTCGTCCCAGGCGGCGCGCTCCTTGGAGCGGGTGGGGGTGGTGAGCTCGTCGCGGGTGTACGACCCGCCGGTGCGGTCCGACATGACAGATCCTCTGCACTAGTGCATAATCTTCTTTGTGCTAGGAGAGTATCGGATCACCGGTCGGCGGGCCAGCGAGATCGCCGCCGACGTCGAACGCGCCGTCGCAGCGGGGGAGTTGGCCCCGGGCGCCACCCTGCCCCCGCTGCGCGACCTGGCCGCCGAGCTCGGGATCAACCCGAACACGGTGGCCGCCGCCTACCGCCTGCTGCGCGAACGCGGCGTGATCGAGACCGCCGGGCGGCGCGGCAGCCGGATCCGCCCCCGGCCGGTCACCGCCCCCCGCGACCAGGCCCGGCTGCCCGTCCCGCCCGGCGCCCGGGACGTCTCGGCCGGCAACCCCGACCCCGCCCTGCTGCCGCCGCTCGGCCCCGCGCTGGCCGCCGCGGCCGCCGGTCCGCCGGTCCTGTACGGCGACCCGGTCGCCGAGCCCGAACTGCTCGCCGGCTACCGCGCCGAGTTCCGCGCCGACGGCGCCCCCGAGGGCGAACTCGCGGTCTGCTCGGGCGCGTTGGACACCATCGCCCGGGTCCTCAGCGCCCACCTGCGCCCCGGCGACGCGGTCGCCGTCGAGGACCCGGGCTGGGGCAGCGTGCTCGACCTGCTGCCCGCGCTCGGCCTGCGCGCCGTGCCCGTCCCGGTCGACGACCAGGGCCCGCTGCCCGACCCGGTCGCCGCCGCGCTCGACCACGGCGCCCGCGCGCTGATCGTCACCAGCCGCGCCCAGAACCCCACCGGCGCCGCCCTCACCCCCGGGCGCGCCGCCGCCCTGCGCGCCGTGCTGGCCGCCCGCCCCGCCACCGTCCTGATCGAGGACGACCACGGGCACGGCATGGTCGACCAGCCCTTCCAGTCCCTCGCCACCGGCACCGTCACGCACTGGGCGCTGGTCCGCTCCGCCGCCAAGGAGCTCGCCCCCGACCTGCGGGTCGCCGTCTGCGTCGGCGACGCCGACACCGTCGCCCGGGTGCTGGGCCGCCAGCGCCTCGACGCCGGCTGGGTCAGCCACCTGCTCCAGCGCGCCGTCCTCGAACTGCGCCGCCACCGCCCGGCCCCCGCCCCCGTCTACCGGGCCCGCCGCGAGGCCCTGCTCGCCGCCCTCGCCGCGCACGGCGTCCGGGCGCACGGCGTCAGCGGGCTGAACGTCTGGATCCCCGTCCCCGACGAGACCGCCGCCGCCGCCGCGCTGCTCCAGCGCGGCTGGGTCACCGCCCCCGGCGCCCGCTTCCGGCAGGACTCCCCGCCCGGCATCCGGATCACCGTCTCCACCCTCGACCCCGCCGACGCCCCCGCCCTGGCCGCCGCCGTCGCCGCCGTCCTGCACGCCCCGGCGGCCGGCTCCCGGCTCACCTGACCCGGGCCGGGCGCGCCCGGGCCGGGTCCGCGCGGAATAACCGGTGGCCCACCCCGGTTCCAGTCCCCGGGGGCCGAACGACCAGGCAACGACCAGGAGAGGACCCGTCCATGCGCATCCGAAACTCGCTCCGCTCGCTGAAGGCCAAGCCCGGCGCGCAGGTGGTCCGCCGGCGCGGGCGCACCTTCGTGATCAACCGGAAGGACCCGCGCTTCAAGGCCCGCCAGGGCTGACGGCGCGGCCAGGGCCGACGGCGCGGAAGGGCCCCCGACCGGATCGCCTTCCGGCCGGGGGCCCTTCCGCGCGGGCGCGTCGCTCAGCCCTTGGCCAGCAGCGCCTGCGCGTGCTCGCGGACCTGGTCGCGGGACAGGTACGCGTCGGTGTACTCGAAGTCCCGCAGCCGGGCGGGCTGCCGGGCCAGGAAGCCGGTGCGGACGAAGTCGTCGCCCGCCGTCGCGTTGAGCAGCCAGTTCGCCGCCGTCCGGTACTTCGCGCTGTTGGTGCGCATCGCCATCACGTGGTAGCCGCGGGCCACCACCTGGGCGGGCGCGCCGTGCAGTTCGACGCCCATCGGCTTGGAGACCGCGTCCTTGCCGCCGAGGTCGACGACCAGGCCCAGGTCCTTGTGGAAGTACGGCTCCAGCGGCTGGTTGCGCAGCGCCGCGACCAGGTTCTCGGCGACCCGCTTGCCCTGCCGGGCCGAGTGCTGCGCGGTCGGCGGGCAGACCGCGCCGTCGCCCTTGGCGAGGTCCGGGACGGCCGCCGCGTCGCCGAGCGCGAACACGCCCTCGAACTGCGGCACCCGCATCTCCGCCGTCACCGCGAGCCGCCCGCGCACCGTCTCCGCGTCCAGCGTGCCGATCAGCGGCGAGGCGGCCACCCCGGCCGTCCAGATCAGGGTCCGGCAGGGCAGCGACCGCCCGTCGGTGAACTTGACGTTCTCCGGGCCGACTTCGGCCACCGACACGCCCAGCGAGACGTCCACGCCGCGCTTGCGCAGGATCTCCATCGCGGTGGTGCCGAGCTTGTCGCCGAGTTCGGGCATCAGCTTCGGCGCGATGTCGATCAGGTGCCACTTGATCAGCTGCGGGTCCAGCCGCGGGTAGCGCTTGACCGCCGCCGTGGTCAGCCGCTGCAGGCAGGCCGCCGTCTCGGTGCCCGCGTAGCCGCCGCCGACCACCACGAACTGCAGCCGGGAGGCCCGCTCCTGCTCGTCCATCGACGCGGACGCCAGGTCGAGCTGGGCGATCACGTGGTCGCGGATGTAGGTGGCCTCGGCGAGCGTCTTCATGCCGCGCGCGTAGTCCGTCAACCCGGGGATGTCGAAGGTCCGGGTGACGCTGCCCGGCGCGAGCACCAGGTAGTCGTACTTCTCCGCGACCACCTCGTCGGTGATCTTGCGGACCACCGCGACCTTCGACCGCGGATCGATGCCGATCGCCCCGCCCGGCACGATGTGGGTGCGCCGCAGCGAGCGCCGCAGCGAGATCGCCACCGACTGCGGGGTCAGCACCCCGGCCGCGACGTGCGGCAGCAGCGGCAGGTACAGCTGGTACGAGAACGGCGTGACCAGGGAGATCTCCGCCTCGGAGGGAGCGAGCTTGCGTTCCAGACGGCGCGCGCACTCCAGTCCGGCGAAGCCGCCGCCGACGATCAGGATCCGAGGTCGTTCCATCTTCATCCCCTACGGTGTGCGGGTCCGTGCAGGTCCGTGAGTAGCAAGGACGACTGTTGGACACACTCGCACGGGGTAACGGCGGGTGCATCTCCAACGTCCGCCACGCGCCTGCCCGCCCGCCGCCCGACCATGCCCCGCCCGCCGCCGGAGCGCGCACCCCGCCCGGGCCCCGCCGGCGGGGCCGCTAGGCTGTCCGGATGCTCTCCGAAGTGACAGCCGTCCGCTACGCGGCGCCGCTGCGCGAAGGCGGTTCGATGCCGGGCCTGATCGAGGCCGACGACCGCCGCCTCTACGTCCTGAAGTGGGTCGGCGCGGCCCAGGGCCGCAAGGCGCTGGTGGCCGAGGTGCTGGCCGGCGAACTCGGCCGCCGGCTCGGGCTGCCGGTGCCCGAACTCGCCCTGGTCGACCTGGACCCGGTGCTCGCCCGCAGCGAGCCCGAGGTGCAGATCCAGGAGCAGATGCGGGCCAGCGGCGGCACCAACCTCGGCATGGCGCACGTCGCCGGGGCGCTGAACTTCGACCCGCTCTGCTTCGACGTCGACACCGACCTCGCCGCCCGGGTGCTCTGGTTCGACGCCCTGATCAGCAACGTCGACCGCTCCTGGCGCAACCCCAACCTGCTGGTCGCGCCCGGCGGCCTGCGGCTGATCGACCACGGCGCCAGCCTGGTCTTCCACCACAGCTGGCCGGGCGCCGAGAAGTGGCGCCGCAAGCCGTACGACGCCTCCGACCACGCGCTGCGGCACGCCGCCGGCCTGCTGCCGGCCGTCGACGCCGAACTCGCCGCGCTCGCCGAACGGGCGCTGCCCGCCGCCGTCGCCGCCGTCCCCGACGTCTGGCTGGCCGACGAGCCCGGCTTCGCCACCCCCGCGGACGTCCGCGCCGCGTACACCGCACAGCTCACCGCCCGCCTCGCCGGGCCCCGCGACTGGCTCCCGGAGGTGGCGTCCTGATGGGGCCCGACCACGAACAGCCCCGCCACGACTACGAGTACGCGCTGATCCGGGCGGTCCCCCGGGTCGAGCGCGGCGAGTGCGTCAACATCGGCGTCCTGCTCTACTGCCGCAACGCCGAGTACCTGGGCGCCCGCACCCACCTCGACCAGGGGCGGCTGCTCGCCCTGGACGCGCTCGCCGACGTCGCCGGGGTGCGGCGCGCGCTGCGCGGCATCGAGGCGGTCTGCGCGGGCGGCGAGGCCGCCGGACCGGCCGCCCGGGACGGCGCCGGACAGCGCTTCCGCTGGCTCACCGCCCCGCGCAGCGCCGTCGTCCAGCCCGGCCCCGTGCACACCGGGCTGACCGCCGACCCGGACGCGGAACTGCACCACCTGTTCGACCGGCTGGTGCTCTGAGCGACGGGGGCCGTCCCGGGACGGCCCCCGGCCCGCACCGGCGCACCACGTGCCGGAACCGACCCTGGAGCCACCGAAACGAATGGGCGTACCCTGACCGCCATGGGCAGCAGCACAGGCACCGGCGCCGCCGCCGGCACCGCACCCTCCACCCACGAACTGATGGAACGCGTCGCCGCCGTCGGCACCGCCTACTTCCAGGACTTCGCCGCCGCCGCGGCCCGCCACGGCCTCAACTCCTCGCAGGCCAAGGCCCTCAAGGAGGTCCTCGAACCCGTCCCGATGCGCGCCCTGGCCGGCCGGCTCGGCTGCGACGCCTCCAACGTCACCGGCATCGTCGACCGCCTCGAAGCACTCGGCTACGCCCGCCGCGAGCCCGCCGCCACCGACCGCCGGGTCAAGATCGCCGCCATCACCGACCAGGGCCGCGACGTCCTGGACCGGATCCGCGAGGACATGACCCGGGCCCGCACCGCCTTCGACAGCCTCGACCCGGAGCAGCGCACCGCCCTGGCCGGCCTCTGCGACCAGGTGCTGCCGCTGCTGCTCCGCCCGTGACCGTCAGTCGCGTGCCGTACGCTCACCGGATGCACCAGGAGCAGGAGCAGGGCAGCGGCGGCTGGACCGCCACCGGGCTGCGCTGGCAGGACGGCGCGCCCCGGCTCACCGCCACCGACGGCCGCGAGCGGCACGACCGGCCGCTCGCCGACGGCACCCCCGTCGCCTGGCGGATCACCGGCCCGCGCCGCTGCACCGGCGCGCACACCGAGCGCGGCCACCGCCCCTGCCCGCACCGCGCCACCGTCCCGGCCGAGGGCACCGTCAGCCAGTGCCCCGGCTGCCAGAACGCCGACCGCGGCCTGCAACTCGCCCGCGACCGGATCGTCGACGACGGCCGCGCCTACCGGCTCTACCTCGCCTGGTTCGCCCCCGGCCTGCTCAAGGTCGGCCTCACCGCCGAGGAGCGCGGCACCGTCCGCCTGCTCGAACAGGCCGCCCTCGCCTGGACGTTCATCGCGCACGGCCCGCTGCCCGCCGTCCGCCGGGCCGAACTCGCCCTCGCCCACGCCAGGCTGGCCCGCGAAAGGATCCCGGCCGCCGCCAAGTACCCGGCCTGGTGGAGCCTGCCCGCCCCCGGCCAGCGAGCGGCCGACCTCACCGCCGCCCGCGCCCGCGCCCACCGGCTGCTCGCCGAGCGCGGCCACGACGGGCTCACCCCGCTGACCGACCACCCCGTCGTCGACCAGGTCGAGCTCTACGGCCTCACCGACGGCGCCCCCGACCACTACCAGCAGGTCAAGGCCCTCACCGACGGCGCCCACCTGGCCGGCCGGCTGCGCCGCCCGATCGGCGGCCACCTCTTCGTCGACCGCCCCGACGGCCCCCCGCTGCTGCTCGACACCCGCCTGCTCACCGGCTGGACCCTGCACCCCGCCCCCGACACCGCCGGCTGCGACGGCCTGGCCCTGCTCCCCAGGACCAGGCCCGCCGCCGAACAGGACACGCTGTTCTGAGCGGGCGGCCCGCCGCGGCCCTCAGCTCTTCCTCCGGGCCTCCTGCTTCTGCCGCGCGCCCAGCGCCGCCAGCGTCATGTCCTGCGCCTGGGACTTCAGGTTCTTGTAGCCGTAGCCGCGGTCGGTCAGCCACAGCTCCGCCGCGGTCTCGGCCCGCACCGACGCCGCCACCACGTCCTCCTCCGCCTCGCCGTGCTCCAGGAAGCGGAAGGTGAAGAACGGGCGCGCCGCCAGGTCGTACGTCAGGTGCCCCTCCTCGGTGAACTCCGCGCGCAGCACGTCGTGCTCGGCGGCCGCGGCCCGCAGCTCGGCCCGCTGCTCGTCGGTCAGGGCGTCGAAGGAGCCGCGGACCATGATCCGGAAAGTGCGCTTGGTCATGCCCGGACCCTAACCCGCGGGGTCCGCCGCGCTCATCCCGGTTTCCGGACGCGCTTCGTCCTCGCCCGACCTGGACTGTTAGGCTTGCGAAACGTGAGCGCGAAGCCCAAGATCCCCAATGTCCTGGCCTCCCGGTACGCCTCGGCGACCCTGGCCCAGCTGTGGTCCCCCGAGCACAAGGTGGTCCTGGAGCGCCACCTGTGGCTGGCCGTCCTCAAGGCGCAGCAGGACCTCGGCATCGAGGTGCCGGCCACCGCGATCGCCGACTACGAGCGGGTCGTCGACCAGGTCGACCTGGCGTCCATCGCCAACCGCGAGAAGGTCACCCGGCACGACGTGAAGGCCCGGATCGAGGAGTTCTCCGAGCTCGCCGGGCACGAGCAGATCCACAAGGGCATGACCTCGCGCGACCTCACCGAGAACGTCGAGCAGCTGCAGATCCGCCAGTCGCTGGAGCACGTCCGCGACCGCACGGTGGCCGTGCTGGTCCGCCTCGGCCGCCTCGCCGCCCAGTACGGCGAGCTGGTCATGGCCGGCCGCTCGCACAACGTCGCCGCCCAGGCCACCACCCTCGGCAAGCGCTTCGCCACCGCCGCCGACGAGGTCCTGGTCGCCTACGTCCGGCTGGAGGAGCTGATCGCCCGCTACCCGCTGCGCGGCGTCAAGGGCCCGGTCGGCACCTCCCAGGACATGCTCGACCTGCTGGGAGGGGGCAGCCAAGGCACGGAGAAGCTCGCCGAGCTGGAGCGCCGGGTGGCCGGCCACCTCGGCTTCGAGAACGTCTTCACCTCGGTCGGCCAGGTCTACCCGCGCTCGCTCGACTACGACGTGGTCTCCGCCCTCGTCCAGCTCGCCGCCGGCCCGTCCAGCCTGGCCAAGACCATCCGCCTGATGGCCGGCCACGAGCTGGTCACCGAGGGCTTCAAGGCCGGCCAGGTCGGCTCCTCGGCGATGCCGCACAAGATGAACACCCGCTCCTGCGAGCGCGTCAACGGCCTCGCCGTCATCCTGCGCGGCTACGCCTCGATGACCGCCGAGCTCGGCGGCGACCAGTGGAACGAGGGCGACGTCTCCTGCTCCGTGGTCCGCCGGGTCGCGCTGCCGGACGCGTTCTTCGCCTTCGACGGCCTGCTGGAGACCTTCCTGACCGTCCTCGACGAGTTCGGCGCCTTCCCCGCCGTCATCGAGGCCGAGCTCGACCGCTACCTGCCCTTCCTGGCCACCACCAAGGTCCTGATGGGCGCGGTCCGGGCCGGCGTCGGCCGCGAGGCCGCCCACGAGGTCATCAAGGAGCACGCGGTCGCCGCCGCGCTCGCCATGCGCGAGGGCGCCCGCGAGAACACCCTCGTCCCGGCGCTGGCCGCCGACGCGCGCATCCCGCTCGACCACGCCGCGCTCGACGCCCTGCTGGCCGACCGCCTCTCCTTCACCGGGGCCGCGGCCGCCCAGGTCGGCGAGCTGGTCCGCCGCATCGAGGAGGTGGCCGCCGCCCACCCGGAGGCCGCCAAGTACACGCCCGGCGACATCCTCTGACGATCCGTCAGCGCTGACGGCGGCCCGCCCCGGAGCACTGCTCCGGGGCGGGCCGCCGCGGTCTGTCCGGAGCGGCGCCCCGGAGCGGTGCCCCCGGGGCGGCTCAGGCGGCGGTCCGCAGGCGGGTGCGCGCCCACTCCTCGAAGCCGGTCGGGTCGATGCCCAGCGCGCGGGCGAACCGCGGCCGGGCCGGCTGGTCGAACGCCTCCATGAAGGCGTGGGTGGCGCCCATGTCCCCCATGCCGGCGGCGCGGGCCTGCTCCTCGGTCATGTCCGGAGCCGTCAGCGGGACGCCGAGGGCGCGGGAGAGGACCTCGGCGATCTCGGTCATGGTCAGGTGGTCGCCCGCCAGCTCCAGTTCCACCCGGTGGAACCCGGCGGGGTCGGCGAAGGCGGCCGCCGCGGCCCGGCCGACGTCCTCGGTGGTGACCAGGGCCAGGTGGGTGCCCGGTTTGACGAGCGTGACCAGGCCGCCCGCGACGCCGCGCGGGAAGTAGAACCCCATGGACGGCTCGAAGTTCTCCATGAAGAACGACGGCTTGATCAACGTCCAGGAGGGGAAGTCGAGTTCGCGCAGCCGCGCCTGGATCGCCGCCTTCGCGCCGAGCGGGGCCTCCAGCGCCGCCCACCGCCCTTCGGCCCAGCCGGGCGCCTCGACGTGCCGGTCCACGCCGCTGGTGGAGGACTGGACGAACTGCTCCACCCCGGCGGCCCGCGCGGCCGTCATCAGGTGCTCCGCCTGCCGGACCTCGCCGTCGAAGTCGAACCCCCGCCCGGTGTGCGCGGGCATCTGCACGGAGAAGACGGCCCGCACGCCGTCCAGGGCCGCTTCGAGGGTCGCGGGTTCGGTGAGGTCGCCCACGGACAGGACGGCGCCGAGCCGTTCGACGGCCCGCGCGCGCGGCGCGTCCGGGTCGCGGACCAGGGCGCGCACCGGCGTCCCTCCGGCGAGCAGGGCGCGGGCGGTGGCGCCGCCCTGGCGGCCGGTGGCGCCGGTGACGAGGACCGGTGCGGCGGCAGTGCTCATGCGGGCGTCTCCTGGCGGTCGCGGGCGGCGAAAACGGCGGGGTCCGCCGTTTCGTGCTCGCTACGATACGACGTGGCCCGCCACCGGACAATGCTGGAGAGACCATGACCGGCCAGCGCTCGGACGCCCGCCGCAACCGCGCCCACATCCTCGCCGTGGCCGAGGCCGAGGTGGCCGCCCGGGGAGCCGCGGCGTCCCTGGAGCGGATCGCCCGCACCGCGGGCGTCGGATCGGCCACCGTGCGGCGCCACTTCCCCACCCGCAAGGCCCTGCTCGAAGCCGTCTTCCAGCAGCGCGTCCACGACCTGTGCGAGCGCGCCCGCGCGCTCGGCGACGAACCGGACAGCCGCTCCGCGCTGGTCGGGTGGCTGCGCGAACTGCTCGCCTACGCGCTCGCCGCCCGCGGCCTGGCGGACGTCCTCTCCTACGAACCCCTCCAGGACGGGGCCGCCCAGGACTCCTGTGCCCCGGCCATCGGCGCCGCCGCCGCCCCGCTGCTGCGCAAGGCCGTCGACGACGGGACGGTCCGGGCGGACGTCACCATCGACGACCTGCTCGTGCTGGTCGTCGGGATCGCCCTGGCCACCGAGGACTACGCCGACCCGGCCGCGCGGGCGGACCGCGCCTTCCGGCTCGCCGTCGCCGGCCTCGACGCCCCCGGCACCTGACCGCCCTGCACGACCGCCCCGGCTCAGGAACCGTCCCGCCCCGGCTCGGGACCCGCCCCGCCCGGGTGGATCGGGGGCGTGGTCGGCGCGCAGTACCAGTCGCAGTCCGGTTCGGCGACCGGGTGCGGCGGGGCCAGGGCGTCGGAGCGGACGGTGGCGAAGGCCAGCACGGCGCCGGTGGCGAGCAGCGCGGCGCAGATCAGCATCGCGGTGGTGAAGGCGGAGTCGACCTCGGCCGGGACGCGGTAGGCGTCGCCGGTCAGCCCGGCCAGCGGCGGGATCGCGGCGACCGCGAACAGGCCGGCCGCCCGGGCGGCCGCGTTGTTGACGCCGGAGGCGATGCCGGCCCGGCGGACGTCCACGGCGGCCAGCACGGTCGCGGTCAGCGGGGCGACCAGCAGGGTCATCCCGGCGCCCTGCACGGTGACGGCGGGCAGCACGTCCAGCCAGTAGTTCGCGCCGGGCCCGATCCGCAGCATCAGCAGCACCCCGGCGGCCACCACCAGCGGCCCCGCCGTCAGCGGCAGCCGGGGCCCGACCGCCCGGCCGAGCTTCCCGGCCCGGCCGGAGAACAGCAGCATCAGCACGGTGATCGGCACCAGCGCCACGCCCGACAGCAGCGGGGTGAACCCGGCGACGATCTGCAACTGCACGGTCAGCAGCAGGAACACCGCGCTGAACGCCCCGTACACGCAGAGCGTGACCAGGTTGACCGAGGCGAACAGCCGGGAGCGGAACAGCGACAGCGGCAGCATCGGGTTCGCCGAGCGGCGCTCGACCAGGACGAACGCCCCGGCCAGCGCCAGGCCCGCCAGCCCGGCCGCGACCGCGCCCGGGGTCAGGCCGGAGCCCGCCTCGGTCAGCGCGTAGGTGATCCCGGCCAGCGCGAGCGCCGCGAGCAGCGCGCCCGGGACGTCGAAGCGGCCGGACGCGTCCGGGTCGCGGCTCTCCGGGACGTGCCGGGCGGTGACCGCGACCACCACCGCGGCCAGCGGCACGTTCAGCAGGAAGATCCACCGCCAGCCCGGCCCGTCCACCAGCCAGCCGCCCAGGAACGGCCCGACCGCCGCCGCGACGCCGCCCAGCCCCGACCAGGCCCCGACCGCGCCCGCCCGGTCCTCCTCGGCGAACACCGCCTGCAGCATCGCCAGCGAGCCGGGCGTCAGCAGCGCCCCGCCCACCCCCTGCAACGCCCTTGCCAGCACCAGCAGTTCGACGTTCGGCGCGGCCGCGCAGCCGGCCGAGGCGAGGGCGAACCAGCACACCCCCAGCAGGAACACCCGCCGCCGCCCGTACCGGTCGCCGAGCGAGCCGCCGAGCAGGATCAGCGCGGCCAGCGTCAGCATGTACGCGTTGACCGTCCACTGCAGCGCGGACAGGTCCGCGCCCAGCTCCTCGCCGATCCGCGGCAGCGCGACGTTCACCACCGTGCCGTCCAGCATCGCCATGCCGGAGCCCAGCGCCGTCGCCGCCACCACCCACCGGCCGCGACCCGTGCCGAGGCGGATCCCGCCGCCGTTCCCGCCGCCGTTCCTGCCGCCGCTCCCGTTGTCGCTCACGCTCCGAGTCTCGGGCAGCGGGGCCGGGGACGGCAGACCGGCGCGCGGACGGAACGGCCAGGGCTGCACGGAACGGTCAGGGCAGCAGTGAGGCGCGGCGCCAGGCGCGGGCGGTGGCCGGGGTGAGGATCCCCAGCTCGGCGAAGAACTCCAGCGCCTTGCGCGCCCAGTCGATCCGGGCCCGCCGCCAGTGCGGGTTGGCCTCGGCGGCGCGCCGGGCCTCGGCCGGGTCGAACCCGGACAGCGCGTACACCCGGGGGTGCACGACCTCGTCCACCGCCTGCCGGGCCAGCAGCGCCAGCGCCCGCCGGAACACCGCCCGCCGGGCCGGGCTCATCGCCGCCCAGCGGCGCTCCAGCTCGGGCTTGGCGTAGCCGATGTGCCGGGCCTCCTCGACCACGTGGATCCGGGCCACCGAGCGGGCCAGCGGCTGCAACGACTCGTCGCGGACCATCTCGCGCTGCATCGCGTCGGTGAACTCCTCGACGAAGATCGCCCCGGCGAAGGTCATCGTGGTGTCGTTGAGCAGGAAGTGCAGCTTGCCGAGCCGGTCCGCGCGCCGGGTCGGCCGGGCCGAGGGGTAGCCGGTCGCGGTGATGTAGCGGGCGAACATGGTGGAGTGCCGGCACTCGTCCGCGACCTCGGTCAGCGCGTACTGGGCGTGCCCGGTGGTCAGGTCGCCCGCGTAGACGTGCCGGATCAGGCCCTCCATCAGCACCAGTTCGAACCAGATCCCGGCCGCCGTGGTGGACGCGAACTGGTGCGTGCTCAGCCGGGCCCGCCCGCGCTCGTCCAGCCGCTCCCACAGCGGGGTGCCGTACAGCGCGACGCGGTGCGCGGGCAGCGCGTAGTGGTCCGGGTCGACGGGGGCGGACCAGTCGATCTCGGTGAGCGGGTCGTGCGAGTGCTTCGCGGAGGCGCGCAGCAGGCGGGCGGCGTTCAGCTCGCGGTCGGCGTTGCGCTGCCGGGCGGGGAGCGGCGGGAGGGGGTGCTGCGACGGTGCGGCGGTGTCGGACACGGGCGGGCTCCGGAGGGTGGGGGCGGCGAGGGGCTCCGGGACGAGTAAACCAATGAGACAGAGTGTCAACAAGGGGTTCGGGCAGATCAGCGCCCGCCCCCGCCCGGGTGCGGCCCCGCCCGGCCCCCCGCAGACTGGCCGCATGGACCCGGTCACCGCCCTGGAACGCATCGCCTTCCTGCTGGAACGCGAACTCGCCGACCCGCAGCGGATCGAGGCGCTCCGCACCGCCGCCGAGACCGCCGCCGCGCTGCCGCCCGAACCGATCGACGCCGCCCAGGCCGCACGCCTCCCCGGCGTCGACGCCGTCACCGCCCGGGTGATCGCCGACGCCTCGGTCGGCCGCAGCCCCCAGTACCTGCTGGAGACCGAGGCCCGCGCCGCCGCCGGACCCGCCCCGACCGCCGCCGCGATCCGCCTGCGCGAGAAACTCCAGGGCGACTGCCACCTGCACTCCGACTGGTCCGTCGGTACCGCCTCGCCCGAGCGGATGGCCCGCACCGCCCGCGCCCTCGGCCACCACTGGGCCGCCCTCACCGACCGCGGCCTCGCCCCCGACCGGCTGCGCGAACAACTCGACCTGATCGAGCAGCTCAACCCCCGGCTCGCCCCGTTCCGCCTGCTCACCGGCACCGAGTGCGAGATCCTCCCGGACGGCACGCTCGACCAGGACGAGGACCTGCTCCGCCGACTCGACGTGGTCGTCGCCGCCGTCCACACCGACCCCGGCGACGACCCCGCCGCCACCACCCGCCGACTGCTCGCCGCCGCCCGCAACCCACTGGTCGACGTCCTCGGCCACTGCACCGGCCGCCGACTCGGCGAACACCCCCGCCCGCCCGCCGAGTTCGACGCCGACGCGGTCTTCACCGCCTGCCGCGAACACGACACCGCCGTCGAGATCAACTGCCACCCCGACCGCCGCGACCCACCCGACGACCTGCTGGCCCGCGCCGCCGACCTCGGCTGCCTCTTCGCGATCGACACCGACGCCCACGCCCCCGGCCAACTCGACTGGCAGCTCGACGGCTGCGGGCGGGCGGCGGCCCTGGGGTTGGACGCGGAGCGGGTGGTGACGGCGTGGTCGGTGGACCATCTGCTGGCGTGGACGGGGGCGCGCTGAGGGGGCGCCTGCGGCGGGCTTGGGAAGGGGGGGAGGGGAGGGGGCAGCTCGACGGCTGCGGGCGGGCGGTGGTTCTGGGGTTGGACGCGGAGCGGGTGGTGACGGCGTGGTCGGTGGACCATCTGCTGGCGTGGACGGGGGCGGGCTGAGGGGGCGCCTGTGGCGGGCTCGGGTGGCGGGGCGCGGTGAGGGGGTGTCAGTGCGGGGCGTTACGCTGCGCGGATGACTGACGTGCACGAAGTGGTGAGGATCAGGCCGTTGGCGTTCCACGCGGCGGGTGGGACCGAGGACTGGCGGGTGCTGGGGGAGGGGGCGTGCGCGTTCTTCCGGACGGGGTCGTTCGGGGCCGGGGCCCGGCTGGTCGGGGCGATCGGGGAGGCGCTGGAGGGCGTCGGCACCGCGGACGTCGACCTGCGGCCGGAGGGCGTGACCGTCCGGCTGATCGAGGCCGGCGGGGAGTACTACGGCCTGACCGAGCGTCACGTCGAGCTGGCCCGGCTGGTCTCGGCCGCCGCCCGTGAGCTCGGCGCGGTCGCCGATCCGGCCGGCCTGCAGACCGTCCAGGTCACCGTCGACGCGCTGGACGTGCCCGCCGTGGTCGCGTTCTGGCGGGCGCTGCTCGGCTACCGGGACCGCGCGGGCAGCCCGGAGGACCTGATCGATCCGGCCCGGCGCGGCGCCCCGTTCTACTTCCAGCAGATGGACGAGCCCCGCCCGCAGCGCAACCGGGTGCACGTGGACGTCTGGGTCCCGCACGACCTCGCCGAGGCCCGGATCGCCGCCGCGATCGCGGCCGGCGGCCGCCTGGTCACCGACGAGCACGCCCCGAACCACTGGGTGCTGGCCGACCCGGAGGGCAACGAGGCGTGCGTCGGCGCGGCGGGCGCGGCGGGCTGAGCGCGGGGGAGCGGGGGAGGGAGGCTCAGGCGGTCAGCCGTTCGCGCAGGCTGTCCAGGGTGTCGTCCTTGAGTCCGAGCCCGGCCCGGGCGTAGCTCTCGGCGTCGCCCCACTGCTCGGCGAGCGCCTCCAGCGCGGCGGCCAGGTACTCGGCGCGGACGGAGAGCACCGCGTCCGCGACCTCCGGGTCGCCGCCCGCCGCGACGAAACGTTCCACCAGTGGGGCGTACCGCGCGCGGACCGCCGGGTCGACCGACAGGTACTCGGTGCGGACGGTCTCCTCGTCCGCGCCGAGCAGCAGCAGGACCAGGCTGGCGCCCCAGCCGGTGCGGTCCTTGCCGGCCGTGCAGTGGAACAGCACCGGCCCGCCGCCCTGGTGGGCGAGCGCGGTGAGCAGCAGCCGGTAGGCCCGCCGGGCGGAGGCCGAGGTCACGAACGCCCGGTAGTCCGCGCGCAGCGCCTGCGCCGCCCGGCCCCCGCCGAGCGCCCGGTCCGCGCCGGACGGGTCGGCCAGCGCCGCGGCCAGCGCGGCCGTCGCGCCGCTGCCCGCCTCGTCCGCGAGCACGTCCGCGACCAGCAGGTGCGCCCCGCCGGGGACGCGGTCGGGGAAGGCGGCCCGCTCGGCGGCGGTGCGCAGGTCGACCACGGTGCGCACGCCCAGCGCGTCGAACATCGGGTCGGCGGCCGGGTCGAGCCGGTCCAACTGGCCGGAGCGCAGGGCGATTCCGGGCCGGACCCGGCCCCCGCCGGGCAGGTCGATGCCGCCGAGGTCGCGCAGGTTGGCGACGGTGGCGGAGTCCACGAGGTGCGAGTGCTGCATGGGACGGCCTCCCAGGTGCTGGATCCCGGCGAACGGGCGGACCTTGCCAGCACGGTAGGCGCGCCCCGGGCGGGTCGCCCCCGGAGTACCCCCGGCCGGGCGGACCCGTCGCCCCGCACAGGGGGCGCACGCCCCGGCGGCGCGCCGTGCCCCGCGCGCCCCTTGATTGACTCCGTGTCAGCGGGCAGGGTGGGCTGCGCCCGGCCCCGCGGGGGCGCGGGCGGTGTTCTGGCACGACGAGAGGGACGGAATCCCCGGATGGCAGCGAAGATCCTGATCATCACCGGTGACGCGGCGGAGTCGCTGGAGGTGTTCTACCCGTACCAGCGGCTGCTGGAGGAGGGCTACCAGGTCGACATCGCCGCGCCGACCAAGAAGACCCTGCAGTTCGTGGTGCACGACTTCGTCCCGGGCTACGACACGTACACCGAGAAGGCCGGCTACACCTGGCCCGCCGACCTGGCGTTCGCCGACGTCGACCCCGCCGCGTACGTGGCGCTGGTGCTGCCCGGCGGCCGGGCGCCCGAGTACCTGCGCAACGACCCCGAGGTGCAGCGGATCGTCGCCGCGTTCGTCGAGGAGGACAAGCCGCTCGCGCAGATCTGCCACGGCCCGCTGATCACCCTGCGGACCGGCTCGCTGGCCGGCCGCCGCACCGCCGCCTACCCGGCGCTGGAGCCGGACGTGGCCGCGGGCGGCGCGGACTTCGTGGACGGCGACGCGGTGGTCGACGGCACGGTGGTCTCCGCCCGCGCCTGGCCGGACCACCCGTCCTGGATGCGCGCCTTCGTCAAGCTGCTGCGCGAGAAGGCCCCGGTCGAGTAACCGGCCCCGCGCCGGGGTGTCGCCTTGCCCGCCCGGCCCCGGGCGGGCAAGCGTGTACCCCATGGCAGATCACCTCGACGGACCGGCCCTGCTCGCGCTGCACGCCCGGGCCCTGGCGCACTTCGGCGACCTGGTCCGCGCCGTCCCCGACGACGCCTGGCAGGCGCCCACCCCGTGCACCGACTGGACGGTCCGGCAACTGGTCAACCACCTGGCGGCCGAACAGCTCTGGGTGCCCGCGCTGCTGGCCGGCGCCACCGTCGCCGAGGTCGGCGACCGCTTCGACGGCGACGTGCTGGGCGCCGACCCGCTCGCCGCCTGGGCCGCCGCCGCGACCGGCGCGCTGGCCGCGCTCGCCGAACCGGGCGCGCTGGAACGCACCGTGCACCTCTCGTACGGGGACCGGGAGGCTGCCGGGTACGCCCGCGAGATGACCGTGGACGCGGTCGTGCACGCCTGGGACCTGGCCCAGGGGATCGGCGCGGACGCCACCGTCGACCCGGTCGCCGCCGAGTTCGCGCTCGCCGAACTCACCCCGCACACCGATGCGTTGGCTGCCTCCGGGGTGTTCGCCGCCCCGGTGCCGGTGCCGGCCGACGCGGATGCCGCGACCCGGCTGCTGGGCCTGGTCGGCCGCGACCCGGCCCACCCGCTGGGGCGGCGCTGACGCCGGTTCAGCGGCGCGGGCCGCGCACCCCGTCCAGCGCGATGGCCAGCACCCGGTCGCGCTGGCCCTCGTCCGGGTAGTTCACCGAGGTGATGCCGGAGACCATCCGCAGCAGGTCGTCGATGCCCATGTCGGCGCGGACCTCGCCGGCCTGCTGGGCCCGGACGAACAGCGGGGTGCCGCCCGCGTACATGGACTGCAGGCAGGCCAGGAAGATGCCGGACTCCTCGCCCGCCATGGCCTCGCGGATCGCCCGCTTGGTCATCGCGTACTCCACGAAGCGGCGCAGCCAGGCGGCCAGCGCCTCCCACGGCGGCAGGTGGGCGACCTCGGCGGCGACCCGGCACAGGTCGTCGACCTCGGCGGCGTACACCGCCTCGAACAGGTGCCGGCGGGTGGGGAAGTTGCGGTAGAGGGTGCCGATGCCGACGCCGGCCCGGCGGGCGATGTCCTCCAGCGAGGCCTCGGCGCCGTGTGCGGCGAAAGCCTCGCGGGCGGCGAGCAGCAGCGCGTCGAAGTTGCGGGCGGCGTCCGCGCGGCGCGGGCGCTGGGCGGCGAGGAACTCGCTCACCACGATCTGATCCGACACGGGGACCTCGTTCTCGACACGTCCGGGCGGGGCTGGGCTTGGGCTGGGCGGGGTCGGCGGGAGCCTGCGGGGGCTCGCGGGAGCCTGCGGGGGGCTTGCGGGGGTGGATCCGGGAAACCGGATTGAACCGGAGGTGTGCCTCCGCTAATCTGGAGGCATGCCTCGACTTTAGCACCGGGGCGTGAACTTCGGCCTGTCCGCACCCCGCGGAATCCGCCGCTCCACCATGCCCGTACGCCCACACGCCCGTACGCCGCAGACCCGCACGCCCGCCCGGCGACGACGCCCGGCGCCCGTGCGGCGACCCTCCGCGACATCCGTCCCACCGTCCCACCGTCCTGCCGTCCCACCGTTCCTCCGCTCCGCCGTCCTGCCGCCACGCCGCCGCGGTGCGCCCCGTGCTGCCCGCGTGCCCCGTCCGAACCCCCGAGAGGGTCCGATGAACCGCCATTCCCCCCGCCTGACCTTCGGTGTGCTCGCCGCCGGTGCCGGCGTGTACGCGCTGCTCCAGTCGCTGATCACGCCCGCCCTGCCGATCGTCCAGCGGGAACTGCACACCTCGCAGTCCGCCGTCACCTGGGTGATGACCGCCTACCTGCTCTCCGCCTCGGTCTTCACCCCGATCCTCGGCCGGATCGGCGACCTGGTCGGCAAGAAGCGCACCCTGGTCGGCGCGCTGGTCGCGCTGCTGGTCGGCTGCCTGGTGGCCGCGCTGGCGCCGAACATCACCGTGCTGATCGTCGCCCG
The DNA here is from genome assembly GCF_000269985.1 of Kitasatospora setae KM-6054. Classification (NCBI taxonomy): domain Bacteria; kingdom Bacillati; phylum Actinomycetota; class Actinomycetes; order Kitasatosporales; family Streptomycetaceae; genus Kitasatospora; species Kitasatospora setae. Next base: position 7,693,304 of record NC_016109.1, read on the forward strand.
GGTGATCCAGGGCATCGCCGGCGCGCTGTTCCCGCTCTCCTTCGGCATCATCCGCGACGAGTTCCCGCCCGGACGGGTCTCCAGCGGCATCAGCAACATGTCCGCCGTGATCGCCGTCGGCAGCGGCCTGGGCATGGTCCTGGCCGGGCCGATCGTCGGCGCGCTCGACTACAGCTGGCTGTTCTGGCTGCCCGTCATCGTGCTCTCCGGCATCATCCTGCTCGCCCACCGCTACGTCCCCGAGTCGCCCACCCGCGGCGAGGGCGGCGTGGACTGGCTCTCCTCCGTGCTGCTCTCCGGCTGGCTGGTCGCCCTGCTCCTGCCGGTCAGCCAGGCCGCCCACTGGGGCTGGGGCTCGGCCAAGGTGCTCGGCCTGCTCGCCGTCGCCGTCGTGCTGTTCGCGGTCTGGCTGTTCCAGGAGTCCCGCTCCCGCAACCCGCTGATCGACCTGCGGGTGATGCGGCTGCCCGCCGTGTGGACCACCAACACCGCCGCCCTGCTGTTCGGCGCCGGCATGTACGCCGTGTGGGCCTTCCTGCCGGGCTTCGTGCAGGCGCCGTCCAGCACCGGCTACGGCTTCGGCGCCGACGTCACCGGCGCCGGGCTGCTGATGCTGCCGATGGTCGCCGCGATGTTCGTGGCCGGCGTGCTCGGCGGCCGACTGGCCGGCCGCTTCCCGGCCAAGGCCCAGCTCACCACCGGCGCCCTGCTCGGCGCCGTCGCCTGCGCGCTGCTCGCCACCCGGCACGGCAGCCCCGCCGACGTGGCCGTCGCCGCGGCCGTGTTCGGCCTCGGCATCGGACTCGCCTTCGCCTCGATGAGCAACCTCATCGTGCACGCCGTCCCCGCCGCCCAGACCGGCGCCGCCACCGGCATGAACGCCAACATCCGCACCATCGGCGGCTCGATGGGCGCCGCGCTGATGAGCAGCCTGGTCACCAGCCACCTGCTGGCCGACGGACGCCCCGCCGAGACCGGCTACACCCAGGGGTTCGCGCTGCTCGCGGCGTTCTGCCTGGCCGCCGCGTTCGCCGCCCTGCTCGTCCCGGCCCGCCGGGCCGCGACCCCGGTCGTGGCCGCGGCCGCGACTGCGGCCACGGCTCCGGCGGCCGAGCGCGCCGAGGTGTGACGGGAGGCGGGCGGCGGCTGCTCGGCAGCTGACCGGCGCCGTACGAGCCGGGTCCGGAACACCGCGTGGCGGTCCGGGCCCGGCTCGTGCAGCAGGACATTCCACTCAGAGGACGCCCGTCCGGGGTGCCGCATGCCGCAGCGGAGCCGCAGCAGGAGGGGCAGCGGGAGGAGTTCCGCGCCCGGGTGCCCGGCGGCACGCTGCACGCCGTCGACCTGGTGAGGCTGAACGCCGAGGCCGCGGCGCTCGCCGACCACTACCGGGCCTCGCCGGGCTTCCTGCTCGGCCTGCCGTACGAGCCGCTGGAGCCCGAGCGCCCCGGCATCGCCCACCTCGACCGGATCGACACCCCCGCGCTGGTGCTGGTCGGCGAGCACGACGCCCCCTACGGCCACGGCTGCTTCCGCCGCCTGGCGGCCGGCCTGCCCCGGGCCCGGGCCGAGGTGGTGCCCGGGGCCGACCACCTGGTCAACCTGACGCGGCCGGAGGAGTTCGCCCGCCGGCTGGCCGCCTTCCTCGCCACCCTGCCCGGCCGCTGACCGCGAGCCGCCGGGCGGGGTGGACGCAGGGGTTCAGCAGTCGCGCAGTTCCGGCGACTGGTTCAGCAGCTGCGCCCGCGGCGAGGTGAACTCCCGGTAGGCGGCGGTGTGTTCGGCGTGCGGGTGGAAGGCGGCGAGGCGGTGGCAGTTCTGGAAGGCCAGCTTCACCGAGAAGTGCCGCTCCAGCGCGCCGCGGATCGAGTCGCTGGCCAGCGCGCGCAGCAACTGGGCCCGCTCGGCCTCGCTCGGGGCCACCGTGTTGTCGGCGAACTCGGCGTCGGTGATCTCCAGTTCGGCGGTCAGGTCGTTGACCAGGCGGTACGCGTAGGGCAGCGAGGTGCGGACGGTGGCGAGGAAGTCGGCGTCGGCGACCTCGTCGCGCTCGGCCAGGGCCAGCAGGGAGGGGGAGACGTCCAGCGACATGGGGGGAACCGAACCTTCCGAGTTAGTGATACTGGGATTCGTTTTCAATAAGTGATCCTGGCGCTCCCCTGACGCCCTGTCAAACACCCTCCCCCGTTCGGTGCAACACCCCCGCGCCGCCCGGCTCGCGGCCGCCCCCGCCGCTGCCTAGGGTGGAGGGAAGGACCGACCGCGAGGAGACCTTCCGATGAGCTCGATCAGCGAGTCCCCGGGCAGCGGGCAGGACGACGGGCAGCACGGGGGGCGGGGCGGTGGGCAGGGCGCCGGCGCCGACCGCCGCATCCTGGAGCGGATCAACGAGATGGTCGAGGCTGAGCGCGGCCTGCGCGCCGCCCTCGCCGAGGGCCGCATCGACCAGTCGACCGAGCACCGTGAGCTCAAGGACATCGAGGAGCAGCTCGACCAGTGCTGGGACCTGCTCCGCCAGCGCCGCGCCCGGGTCCGCGCGGGCGAGGACCCGGACGGCGCGAGCGTGCGCAGCGTCGACGAGGTCGAGCGCTACGAGTCGTGACCCCGGCCGCCGCCTTCCGCCGCCTTCCGGCGCTTTCGGGCGTCAGGCTCCGGCGGCGGCGTCCAGGTTGGCCGTGACGCGGTCGAGCAGTCCGCGCAGCGCCCGCAGGTCGTCCAGCGGCAGGCCGGCGGCGGCCAGGATCCGGCGCGGGACGGCCAGCGCGCCCTCGCGCAGCTCGCGTCCGGCCGCCGTGGCGTCGACGATCACCGAGCGCTCGTCCTCCGGGCTGCGCTCGCGGGTCACCAGCCCGGCCGCCTCCAGGCGCTTGAGCAGCGGGGAGAGGGTGCCGGAGTCCAGGCGCAGGCGCTCGCCGAGTTGCTTGACGGGCAGTGCCCCGTCCTCCCAGAGCACGAGCATGACCAGGTACTGCGGATAGGTCAGCCCGAGGTCCTTGAGCGCGGTGCGGTAGACGCCGCCGAACGCGCGGGAGGCGGCGTTCAGCGAGAAGCAGATCTGCTGGTCGAGCAGCAGCAGGTCCGCGTCCTCGCCGTGCGGGGGGCGGGGGTTCGCGCCGTGCCTGGTCATGGGGCAAGGGTAGCAAGCGGGTGTCGTGCGAGCCATTGAGTTGTGCCCAACTTAGTTGTGCGCAACTCAATTGTGTGTTGTAGTGGTGAGCAGGACAGGGCGGCACGCGGAGCCCGGACCCGTACGGAGACGCACCCCCGACGGGAACCGGGCCCGCGCGCCGACCGGCACACAGGATTCGCCGGGCACCGGCGGGACGAACCAGAAGACGAAGCAGAAGCAGAAGAGGCAAGGGGAAACCGGGATGAACCCGCTCTACACCGCGGTCGCCACCGCGAACGGCCGCGAGGGCCGCGCCGTCAGCTCGGACGGCAAGCTCGACCTCCAGCTCTCCCCGCCGCCCGCGCTCGGCGGCGACGGCGTCGGCACCAACCCCGAGCAGCTGTTCGCCGCCGGGTACGCGGCCTGCTTCGCGGGCGCGCTCGGCGTGGTCTCCCGGCAGCAGAAGGTCGACGTCTCGGAGGTCTCGGTGACCGCCGAGGTCACCATCGGCAAGGACGACAGCGGCTTCGGCCTCTCCGTCGTGCTGCGGGTCGAGCTGCCGCAGGAGCTGGCCGGCGAGGCCGGTGAGCTGCTGGTCAAGCAGGCCCACCAGGTCTGCCCGTACTCCAAGGCCACCGCCGGGAACATTCCGGTGGAGCTGATCGTCGAATAAGGCGAGGCAGGGGTCTCGCATGGGGTCTGCGGGCCGCGTCCACGTGGGGGTGGAGGCGGCCCGCAGCGCTGTCCGCGGCCGTCCGTCCGCAGCGGCGGCCTGTGCGTGCGGGCGGGCGTGCGGCGGGTCAGAGCGGGAGCAGCTCCGGGCGCTTCGCCTCCACGTGGTCGCCGGACGACTCCCCGCGCAGCCGGCGGCCCACCCAGGGCAGCAGGAAGGTGCGCGCCCACTGCAGGTTCTCCCGGCGCTGGTCGGCCGCGGTGAGGACGGGCGCGGGCGGCCAGGCGGCCTCCGGATCGGCCTCCACGGGCAGGCCGAGCGCGCGCGCCGCCAGCAGCGCCACCCGCTGGTGGCCCTCCGGCGAGAGGTGCAGCCGGTCCTCGGACCAGGCCCGCCGGTCGTGCACCGCCCGCAGCGACCACAGGTCGCCGACCGCGAGGCCGTTGCGGTCGGCGACCGCCCGCAGGTGCGCGTTGTACGTGGCGATCTTGCCGCGCAGGTGGCGCAGCACCGGCACGTTGCGGGTGTCGAATCCGGTGCAGATCAGCACCGTCCCGGCGCTCTCGCGCAGCTCCAGGACGGCCGCCTCGAAGTGCTCGGCGATCAGGTCCGGGTCGCTGCCCGGCCGCAGGATGTCGTTGCCGCCCGCGCACAGGGTCACCAGGTCGGGCCGGAGCGCGCGGACCTTCGGGACCTGCTCGCTGACGATCTGGTCGAGCAGCCGCCCCCGGACGGCCAGGTTGGCGTACCGGAAGTCGTGCTCCGGCCGGCGCTCCGCCAGCATCCCGGCCAGGCGGTCGGCCCAGCCGGCGTGCCGGCCGCCGGGGCCGGGGTCGTTGAGGCCCTCGGTGAAGCTGTCACCGAGGGCGGCGTACGAACCGAGGTCAAGGGTCTCCTGGTAGTCGGACATGCAGCAGATGTTTCACCTTGTGAAGTGACCTACGCCACCGTAGGTGCCCGGTGGCGCAGCGTGATCTCCGCCACGGCCCTGCGGCCGCTACCCTGCAAGGGCTCCGGCGGGCGGAGCGGAGCGGCGCGGGACAGGGCGAGGACGGGAGAACGGCGATGGCCGGCGAGGCGGCGGCGACCAGCGTGGCGACCGGCACGGGGGCGGTAGGCGAGGCGGTCGCGGTAGGCGAGGCGGCGGCGGTCGGCGAAGGGGTGCGCGAGGAGGGCGCGCGCCGCAAGCAGATGCTGACCCGGGCGCTGATCTACATCGCCGGGACGCACCTGTTCGCCGGGTTCGTGATCCTGCTGTTCGCGGTCGGCGGCCGGCACTGACGCGCTAGCGCTGGTCCCGGCTCTCGGGGCGCCCGGCCGGGAAGGCGCGGCGGGCGACCTTCGCCAGGTGGGCGTCGAACGCGGCGGGCGGGTCCGGGTGGATCCGGACCAGGGCGACCAGAGCGCTGATCACCACGTCGCACAGTTCGTCCGCGACGTCGTCCCAGGTGTGCGAGAAGCCCTTGCGCGGGTTCTGGCCGAGCGCGCCGATCACCGCCTCGGCGACCTCGCCGGCCTCCTCGCCGAGCTTGAGGCACTGCAGCACCCGCTGCATCTCCGGGCTCTGGGTGCTGCCTTCGGCCAGCCAGTCGGCCAGTCGCCGCACCGTCTCCCACTGCCGCTCGTCCACCCGGCACCGCCACCCTGTCGCGCCGCCGGCCGTCCGCGGGCGGGCCGGACGGCCCGCCCGCGCGCCGGACGGGTCCGACCGTACCGGCGGGGGCTGACACGCGGTCAGCGCAGGCGCTGCTGCCAGTCGATCGGGACGTGGCCGACCGGGCCGGGGGCGGGCTGGGTGACCGGGTGGGCGGTCGGGCCGGCCAGGGGCGGGCCTTCGTAGAACTGTTCGGTCTCGATGTTCCAGAACCAGTCCTCGCCGGGTTCGAAGCTGGTGAGGAACGGGTGTCCGGCCGTGCGGGCGTGCCCGGTGGCGTGCTGGGACGGCGAGGAGTCGCAGCAGCCGATGTGCCCGCAGGCGGCGCACCGGCGCAGGTGGAACCACCAGCCCTGGCCCTCGCCCGCCAGGCACTCCACGCAGCCGTCGCCGCTCGGCGGGACGCTGGGGTCGATACCGGGGATCGTCGTGTCGTCGCTCATCGTGGAACCTCCCTGGCCAGGGTATGCCCGGGGCGCTGCGAGCGCGGCGGAAGCCGGTCCGGCGCGGCGGGCCGCCCGGCCGGTGGGGCTGGGGCGACGGGTCGGCGCGGCGGGGGCGGTGGGCCGGTCGGGCGGTGGTCGGGATGGTGGCGCGGTGTGGGTGGCGTGGCGTTCCGGGGGGAAGGAAACCCGTGGTGCGGAGGCGGATTCCGTCCGGATCTACAGTGCTGTAGATTCATTCGGGGGTCGAGCCCGACCGAGGGGGCCGGGTGACCGCCGCCGCGCCGGAACCGGCCGAACTGCCGGGCCCGGTACGGGGAGAACACAGGAGGGCACACATGGGAGTCTCGCTCGCCAAGGGCGGAAACGTCTCGCTGACGAAGGAGGCCCCGGGGCTCACCAACGTCATCGTCGGCCTGGGCTGGGACGTCCGGGCCACCACGGGCGCCGACTTCGACCTGGACGCCAGCGCGATGCTGTGCGGCGAGGGCGGCCGGGTGCTCAGCGACCAGCACTTCGTCTTCTACAACAACCTGCGCAGCCCCGAGGGCTCGGTCGAGCACAGCGGCGACAACCTGACCGGTGGCGGCGACGGCGACGACGAGCAGATCAAGGTCGACCTGACGGCCATTCCGCCGCAGGTCGCCAAGGTGGTCTTCCCGGTGTCGATCTACGACGCGGAGAACCGCCACCAGAGCTTCGGCCAGGTCCGCAACGCGTTCATCCGGGTCGTCAACGAGGCCGACGGCAGCGAGGTCGCCCGCTACGACCTCTCGGAGGACGCGTCGACCGAGACCGCGATGGTCTTCGGCGAGCTGTACCGCTACGGCAGCGAGTGGAAGTTCCGTGCCATCGGCCAGGGTTACGCCTCCGGCCTGCGGGGCATCGCGCTCGACTACGGCGTCAACGTCTGATCGTCCGATCGGCCGCGCTGCATCGCACGGGCCGCCCCGCTCACCCGCGTACGCCTGCGCGCGGGTGGCCGGGCGGCCCGTCCGCGTGCCGGGCGGTTCGTGCGCGTGCCGGGCGGTTCGTGCGCGTGCCGGGCGGGTGGGCGCGGGTGGGCGCGGGTGCGGGGTTCGGGAGTGTCGGCGTTCGGGTGACGCGGCGGGCTGTGGCAGGCTCGGCGCATGGAACAGCGTGTACTTGGCAGGACCGGCCGCCCGGTCTCGGTGATCGGTCTCGGAACGTGGCAGCTCGGCGCGGACTGGGGCGTGGTGCTGGAGGACGACGCGCTCGCGGTGCTGAACGCCGCGGCGGACGCCGGGGTGACCTTCTTCGACACCGCGGACGTCTACGGCGACGGCCGCAGCGAACAGTTGATCGGCCGTTTCCTGAAGGACCGCGCGGCCGCCGGTGGCGACCTCCCGCTGGTCGCGACCAAGCTCGGCCGTCGGCTGCCGCAGCTGCCGGAGAACTACACCCTCGCCAACTTCCGCGAGTGGACCGACCGTTCGCGCCGCAACCTGGGCGTCGAGCGGCTCGACCTGGTGCAGCTGCACTGCCCGCCGACCGCCGTCTACTCCAGTGACGAGGTGTTCGACGCGCTCGACACCCTGGTCGAGGAGGGCCGCACCGCCGCGTACGGCGTCAGCGTCGAGACCTGCGACGAGGCGCTGACCGCGATCGCCCGGCCCGGCGTCGCCAGCGTGCAGATCATCCTCAATCCGTTCCGGCTCAAGCCGCTCGACGCGGTGCTGCCCGCCGCCGAGAAGGCGGGCGTCGGCATCATCGCGCGGGTGCCGCTGGCCTCCGGCCTGCTGTCCGGCAAGTACACCAAGGAGACCCTGTTCGGCGCGGACGACCACCGCACCTACAACCGGGACGGCGCCGCGTTCGACCAGGGCGAGACCTTCTCCGGCATCGACTTCGGGACCGGCGTCGAGGCCGCCGACGAGTTCGCCCGGCTCGCCCCGCCCGGCGCCAGCTCCGCGCAGACCGCGCTGCGCTGGATCGTCCAGCAGCCCGGCGTCACCTCCGTCATCCCCGGCGCCCGCACCCCCGAGCAGGCGCGGGCGAACGCCGAGACGATGGCGCTGCCGCCGCTCCCGGAGCCGACCCTGCGGGCCGTCCGCGACCTGTACGACCGGCGGCTGCGCGCACAGGTGCACTCGCGCTGGTAGCCGGCTGGACGGTGCGTGCGGGGTCGCGTGCGCGGGTGCCGGCCCGCGGTTGCGGCGGCCCCGCCGTCGTCTTCCCGGCCGCGCTCAGGGCAGCGGCTCGGCGTGCAGCGGGGTGCGCGGGGCCTGGTGGCCGCCGCTGGCCAGCATCCGGACCTCGCCCAGGTCGCTGATCTCGGCCTGCACGATGCCGGACGGGTCCGCGTACACCGGATGGCCGCCCGGGCCCCGGGTGCCGGTCGCCTCGACCACCACCACGTCCTGCTCGGCGTGGCCGCCGGTCTCCCCGGGGAACGTGAGTGCGAATCGTCGAGTCATGGCCGGGCCCTCTTCCCGTCGGCGTGGCTGCATCGGCGTCGTTCCATCGTAGGCGGGCCCGGGGCGGACGGTCGCGAGCTGGCGCCCCGGGCGGCGGCCGGAAGGCGGGGGCCGTTCGGTTCGGGGGGTGCGAGCAGGGCGTGCAGGCGGGGGCGTGCGGGAGCGTCTGGGGGTCAGGCCAGTAGGTGGAGGCGTTGGGCGGCCGGGCCGATCCGGACGGTCTGGCCCCAGGTGAGGTGCAGGGCGTCCGACTCGATGCCGTCGCCGAAGGCGACCAGCAGTTCGGATTCGACGGTCAGCGCGAGGTGCTGGTCGGCGTCCAGCAGGCCCTCGACGCGGGAGGTGCCGGTCACCGGGGACGGCCAGGCCTCGCGGACGAACCAGGACAGGCGCGGCGCGGTCGGGGCGGGCAGCTCCAGCCGGCTGCCGCGTTCCAGCCAGGCCGAGCGGCACCAGCCGGTGGCGCCGGTGCCGGTGCCGACCAGCACCCCGGAGGAGGCCTGCGACTCGGCCGCGCCGCCGGGGGCCGCCAGGTGGTAGCGGGCGGTCTGGTGGCCGGGCTGCCCGAGGTAGACCTCGTTCAGCGCGAGCAGCCGCTGGGTGTCGTCGGCGACCGCCTCCACCATCGTGCGCAACTCCAGCCGCCGCTCCGCGCCCGGCAGCACGGCCGCCCGCAGCAGCGCCCCGGCCTGCTCGGCCCGGTGCCGGACCAGGACGCCCGCGTTGCGGCCCGGCTCGGCGTCGATGCCGATCACCGGCTGCCCGGCCAGGTACTTCGCGGCGTTCGCGACCAGGCCGTCCTGGCCGACCACCACGACCACGTCCTCCGGGCCGAACAGGAACCGGTCCAGGTCGGTGCGCTCGACCCGGGTCTGCCGCCAGTCCAGCGGCACGGCCGCGGACACCGCCGCGACCGCGGCGCGGGCCAGGTGGTGGCGCTGCTCGGCCTCGGCCAGCGAGCGGCCGCGCCGGGAGAGGAAGAACTCGGCCTGGCCTCGGGTGCCGTGCCGGGCGATCAGCTCCTCGTACTCGGTGCGCCGGTGGACCAGCACCACGCGCGGGGAGAGGCTCACCGCCCGTTCTCCGCAACGGCGTTGGTGGGATGCGGGGTACCGGGGGCGGTCAGGCGGGTGAGCAGGCCGGTGAGGACGTCGGGGGTGAGGGTGATGCTGTCGATCCGCGGCAGGTGCTCGGCCAGCCGGATCAGGGCCAGTGCCTGTAGCACCTCCGGCCCGGCCTGCTGGTGCGCGGCCAGCCAGGCGGCCTCGCCGGCGGCCTTAGCCTCGCCCAACGAGCGTGTCGCCTCGGCCTGTTGGGCGGCCAGCGTGCCGGCGGCCTCGGCCTCGGCGACCGCCATCCGGGTGCGGCGGGCCGCCTCCGCGTCGGTGCGGACCGCGTCCGCGGCGGCCTTCTGCTCCGCCTCGCGCCGCGCGTTGGTGCCCCGCTGGGAGACCAACTCCTCCTCGCGGCGGGCCAGTTCGATCTGGCTGGCGAGCTCGTTCTCGGCGATCGCGCGTTCCCGCTCGACCGCGACGGCCCGGCGCTCGTACGTCGCCCGGTCGGCCTCCTGCTGGACCAGCTCGCGGGCCGGGGTGCGCAGCGCCCGCTCCAGCTCGGCCTCCGGGCGGACGGCGGTGACGCGCACCGCGAGGACCGTCAACCCGATCTCGGCCAGCCGGGGTTCGGCCGCCAGGCCCTCGGCGATCCGCTCGCGGACGGCCGTCACGCCGTCCACCAGGGTGTCGGCGAGCGGCGTCCGGGCGATCAGCTGGAGCGCGTGCTGCTGGGCGGTCTCGGTCAGCAGGGTGCCGAGCTGGGCCAGCGGTTCGGCGCGCCAGGCGCCGGTGTCCGGGTCGATGCCGAAGTCCAGCCGGGTGGCGGCGGTGGTGGGGTCGCTGATCCGGTAGGTGACGGTGGCCTGCACCGCGAGGTCCTGGAAGTCCGCCGTGCGGGCGTGGAACATCATCGCCAACTCGCGGTCGTCCGCCGGCACTTCGGATATCGCGGCGCTGAGCGGACGGAACCAGAACGCCAGCCCGGTGCCCTCGTGGGCGAGTTGGCCGCCGCGCAGGTGGCGGATGTGGCTGGTGGGGTTGGAGCGGAGGTGGCGGAAGCCGAAGCGGCGGGTGATGTCGGCCATGGGAGTCGTGCCGTCCTTTCTTTTCGTCGTTATGACGATAAGTGGAGGCGCCCCTTGTCGTCAATACGACGAAAAGGGGGTGTGGGGGAGAGGGTCGGCGGGGGGCGGGCAGGTGGTGGCGGGGCGGGGGTCGGGGGTCGGGTGGGCGCCGGGTCGGGGGTTTGGCCGGTTGGCTGTCCGGCGTCCGGCGCCCGGCGCCCGGCGCCTGTTGTGACGGCTCGTCAGATTCCGGCGCGGGTGCGGGAGGTGGTCGAGATCGCGGCCAGGTCCTGTTCGCCGCGGCCGTGGGCGACGGCCTGGAGGAGCGAGTCGCGCAGCAGGGAGGCGAGCGGGAGCGGGACGCGGGCGGCGGTCCCGGCCTCCAGGGCGAGGTTCACGTCCTTCAGGCCCAGTGCCAGCCGGAATCCGGCGGGTTCGAAGCTCTGCCGGGTGATCATCGTCCCGTAGCCGGCGTACACCGGGCCGGGGAAGAGGGAGTTGGTGAGCACGTCGAGCAGTGCCGCCGGGTCCAGCCCGTTGGCCTCGGCGAGCGCGGCGGCCTCGGAGAACGCCTCGATCGCCGAAACCAGCAGGAAGTTGGCGCTGATCTTCGCCACGTTGGCCGCCGCCGGATCCTCCCCGAGCGGCCAGGTGCGGCGCCCCATCGCCTCGAACAGCGGTGCCAGCCGGTCGAGTTCGGCGGCCGGGCCGGCCGCCAGGATGTTCAGGTTCCCGGCCTCCGCGACGTCGGTGCGGCCCAGCACCGGCGCCGCGACGTACCCGATGCCGTGTCGGACGTGCAACTCGGTGGCTCGACGGGACAGTTCGGGCGAGACGGTGGCCATGTTGACGTGCGCGGCGGCCCGCGCACCGGACAGCAGCTCCTCGTTCAGCAGCAGGCTTTCGACCACCCGGTCGTCCGCGAGCATCGACACCACGACCTCCGCCCCGAACGCCTCGGCGAGCGTTCCGGCCGCCGTGGCGCCCTCGGCGACCAGCTCGGCCACCGGCCCCGGCGAGCGGTTCCACACCCGCACCGTGTGGCCCGCCGCCAGCAGCCGGCGGGCCATCGCCCGCCCCATGCCTCCCAGGCCGATGAAACCGACGTCCATGCGCACTGCCTCCCAGCTCCCGGCGGGCCCGCGTCCGGGCGGCCCCGCCGATGGATCTTGTCCGGTGGTACTCGTTGGGTGGTTCGGGGGCGATGGTACGGCGCGGGCGGACCGGGGCTCGGAAGCGTCCACGCGACGCGCGGTGTCGCCCCGTGCCGCCGGTCCTGCGAGGATGCCCGGCATGGTGACGGTGCGGACGGTGCACACGGCGGACCTCGGCGCCGGGGAGCGGCAGGCGGCCCGGGCGCTGCTGTTCGAGGTGTTCGGCCCGGACGACATGACCGAGCAGGACTGGTCGCACTGCCTCGGCGGGCTGCACGTACTCGCCTGGGACGGAAGCGAGTTGGTCGGGCACGCGGCGGTCGTCCAGCGCCGCCTGCTGAACGGTGCCCGGGTCCTGCGGACCGGCTACCTGGAGGGCGTGGTCGTCCGCCGGGATCTCCAACGGCACGGTATCGGCGGGCAGTTGATGGACGAGGCGGAGCGGATCGTCCGCGCCGCCCACGAACTCGGCGCGCTCGGCGCCAGCGAGGCCGGCGTCCCGTTCTACCTCGCCAGGGGCTGGCGCCCCTGGCCCGGTCCCACCTGGGCCCTCGGCCCGGAGGGGCGGCAGCGCACCGAGGAGGAGGACGGCGGGATCTACCTCCTCGGCGGCGAGAGGGAGTTGGACACCGGAGCCGACCTGGTCTGCGACTGGCGCGAGGGCGACCTGTGGTGAGCCGAGGCCGAATCGGGGGCACCCCGACGCCGACCGGGGGCGCCTCGCCGGGTCTCAGCGGGGCGTCCCCTGCGGGCACGAGGCGAAGAACTCCAGCAGCCGCTCGTTGACCAACTCCGGGCGCTCCAGGTTGAGTCCGTGTCCGGCGCCCGGCACGATCTCCGTCCGCGCCCCGGGGACGTGCGCGCCCACCCGCTCGACCACCCGGCGCGGCCGCAGCAGCGCGCTGCGGGCGCCCACCAGGAACAGCGACGGTACCCGGACGGACGCCAACTCCCCCTCGTCGAACGGCCGGGCGGCCGGACGGGCGTTCGGCTTGTACGTCCGCATCGCCAGCATCAGCGGGGCGATCATCTCCGGCGGCGCGCTCAGCGCGGGGTTCGCCAGCAGTCGCCCCAGCGCCGGACGCAGCCGTCGTGGCGCGAGCATCCCGAACAGGCCGCCGATCATGTGCGCGTAGAACCGGGCCGGCACCTTCTCGATCCCGCCCGGGTCCAGCGCCGTGACGGATACCAGCCGATCGGGCCCGTGCACCGCCTGGTTCAGCGCCAGCCAGCCGCCGTACGACACTCCGACCAGGTGGATCCGCTCCAGTCCCAGCCCGGCGAACACCTCGCCGAGCCAGGCCGCGTTCTCCGCCGACCCGGTCGCCACCTTCCGCTGCACGCTGCGTCCCGGGTCGTCCAGGGTGTCGACCGCGTAGACCGGGTGGTGCGCGCCGAGCGCGGCGATCTGCGGGTACCAGTTGGACGCGTGCCCGGCGTGGCCGTGCAGCAGGACGACCGGATCGCCGGCGCCCCGCCCGGTGGCCTCCGGGCCGTAGTGGTGGACGTGCACGGTGCCGTACGAGGTCTCCACGTCGAGCGCGCGGCGGGGCCGCGGCCACGGTTCCATCGCGCGGTCGTAGGCGGTGAGGAACTTCTCCCGGGCGTCCGTGCGACATCGTCGAGGCGGTCCTGCTGGAGTCCGTCCCCACCGACGAGGAGGGGCGGACGTTCCACCTCGTCTACACCGAGTACGCCGTGCTGTCCGTCACCGATCCGGCGCTCGCCGGGCAGCCCTTCCTCGCCGCGCCGAACGAGATGGAGACCTTCCTGGCGGCCCAGCTCACCGCCGCCCGGCAGGGCACTGAGACCGCGCCCAGCCTGGACGCCCGACAGGAGACCGTCGTCCTGCTGGCCCTCTCGGCCGGCCTCCGCCTCAGCGTCCTGCTCGGCCAGCGCGGTGCGCAGGACGCGACCGCCGTCCTGCGCTACCGCCTCGGACGACTGTTCCCGGCCGACTGAGCGACTGGTCGACCGGCCCGAGGGCGCGCTGGTGGCCTACGGCCTGACCGGCGGCGACAGCGTGACCGCGACCGTCCCGGTCGGGCAGTCCCCGACCGCGTCGGCGGTCTCGGGTGCCACCGCCGTCGCCTTGGCGGTCGCACGGTCGCACGGTCGCACGGTCGCACGGTCGTGGCGCTCAGCGCTGTTGGGCGTGTCCGTCGGTCGGTACGGGAGCCGCCGTGCCGGCCGGGGGCGGGCTCGGTTCCCGCCCCGGGCCCGGGGTGGGGCTCGGGGGTGGCTCGGCGGTCAGGCGGGCGATGAGCGCGGCGGTGGCCCGGTCCTCGGCCAGGTCGAGCCGCCGGGTGGAGCCGCGCAGCAGGTGGCGGGCCTCCAGGGCGGCCAGCGCGACCAGGCCGGGCAGCAGGTCGGTCGAACGGGCCGCCACCCAGCGGGTGCCCTGGGTCGCCATCCACCACAGGTCCGCCCCGCGGCCGGGGGCCCGCGCCGCCAGCGGGGCGGGCGCTCGGCCGACCGGGTGCCCGGCTCCGGCGAGCAGGGCGTGGAACTCCCGGGCGATCAACTGGTGCCCCGCCGCGCTCGGATGCAGCCGGTCCACGCTCAGCAGCGCCCGCTGCTCCGTCCAGGGCAGTTCGGCGAGGTGCAGGTGCACCGCCCCGTAGTGCGCCGACAGCGCGTGCACCACCGCGTTGACGCCCCGCATCCGCCGGGCCAACGGCCGCGCCAGCGGGGCGGGCAGGCCGAGCAGCCGCCCGGGATCGGGGAGGCAGGCGGTCAGCGGGACGGTTCCGATCGACGCCAACGAGCTGAGTGCGGAGGCGAATTGGCGGGCGGTCGCTTCCAGCCTGAAGGACGCCCGCAGGGTGTCGTTGCCGCCGACCAGCACCCCCGCGAACGCCGGGCGCAGCGCGAGGGCGGTGGGCAGTTGGGACACCAGCAGGTCGCGGCAGAGCGCGCCGCTGTTGGCGAGGTTGCGGAACTCGACGGGCTCCGGCGAGAGGGCGGGCGCGAGCAGTGCCGCCCAGCCCCGCCACCCCCCGGGTACCGGATCACCGACACCCTCGGTGAGGGAGTCGCCGAGCGCAGCGAATCGAACCGTCATCACGTCCCTCCGGTGGGGCTGGGAAGGTGCTGGAACTGGACTGCGGGCAGGGGATGGTGGGGGCGGCGGGGTAGCAAGGCGGGGGCGTCGGTGGGTCGCTGGTCACCCGGTTGCGGGCACCGCCGGGACGGGTGCGTCGGTGGGGACCGGTGCGTCGGTGGGGGCGGGGGTGGAGGCCGGGACGGGAGAGTGCCGGGCTGCCCGGTGGGCGGTGAGGAAGGCGGCGGTGGCGGCGTCCCAGCTGAACTCCTCGGCCCGGGCACGGGCGGCGGCCCGCCGTTCCGCCTCCGGGCGGTCCAGCAACTCCCGTACGGCGGAGGCGAATCCGTCCCCGGTGTCGGCCGCCGCGAGACCGGCCCGGCCGATCACCTGGGGCAGCGCGGAGGAGCGGCTGACCGCGACGGGAGTGCCGCAGGCCAGGGTCTCCAGCGCGGCCAGGCCGAAGGTCTCCACCGGGCCCGGGGCGATCACCGCGTCCGCCGTGGCCAACAGGGCTGCCACCTCGGAGCGTTCGGCCAGGTGTCCCAGAAAGCGGACCGGCAGCCGGAGTTCGTCCGCTTGGCGCTCAAGTCGGGCGCGCAGCGGGCCTGTTCCGGCGACCGCGAGCACGGCCGGCACCCGGTGCCGGCGGCGCAGCTCGGCCAGCGCCTCCAGGGCCCGTTCGGGCCGCTTCTCACCGGACAGCCGCGAACACATCACCAGCAGCACCTGCTGCGGATCGGCCAACTCGGCGCGCAGCGAAGGGTCGTGGCACTCGGGCCGCATCACGGCGAGGTCCACCCCCAGCGGCGCCCGTTCGACGTTCCGGGCGCCGATCCGCTCGAACTCCTCGGCCGCCCACGCCGTCGTGCACAGCACCGTGTCGTAGTCCCGCGCGGTACGGGAGTTGAGCCGGTCCGCGAGCCGCCGCGCGGTGCCGTCCGGCACGCCCCAGGCGCCGAGCACACCGGTGGCGCTCTCGTGCGAGACCATCATCGACCGCACCCCGTGCGCCCGCGCCCAGGCGCCCGTCCAGCGCAGCGTGGTGCGGTCGGACACCTCCAGCCGGTCCGGTGCCAACTCCTCCAGCAGCGCGGCGAGTCGCCGCCTGTCGCGGAGCACCCGGTAGCCGCCGGTGCCCGGTACGCGCGGGCCGGGCAGGGTGACGACCCGGCCCTGCTCGGTCCACTCGTCGCGGTGCTCCGGCCCCGGCACGACCAGGACGGGCCGGTGGCCCGCCGCCAGGTATCCGGCGCCGAGGTGCCGCAGCGCGGTTCGCAGGCCGCCCGACACCGGGGTGACGAAGTTCGCCACCCGGACGATGCACAACCCGCCGTCCGAGCGGGCCGTTTCACGCTTCACGCGGGCAGCTCCTCGACCGAGAGCGGAACGGGTGCGGGTGCGGGTGCGAGGGCGGAGGGAGTGGTAGGGGCGGGGGTCGAGTCGGGAGCCGCGGGGCTGTCCGGGGCCTCGGCCGGGCGGGGCGCGGGGATCCCGGCGAGCAGCGGCTGTGCGGTCGGGAGCGGCGTACCGAGGGCGTCGAGGGCGGCCGCTGCGGGGGATGGGGCGGCGGAGCGGCCGCGGCCGCGGCTGCGGTGCTCGGCCAGTACCTCCTCGTAGTGCTCGATCAGTTGGTCGCCGACCGCCTCCCAGGTGCGGTCGGTGACGTCCGCCCGGCCCGCCGCGCCGTAGCGGGCGCGCAGTTCGGGGGAGGCGGCGAGTTCGGCGACGGCGCGGGCGACGGCGCCCGCGTCCCGGGGGGCGACCAGCAGCCCGGTGCGTCGGTGGCCGACCAGGTCGAGCGGGCCGCCGACTGCCGGGGCGACCACCGGGACGCCGCTGGCCATCGCCTCCTGGATGGTCTGACAGAATGTCTCCAGCGGGCCGGTGTGCACGAACAGGTCCAACGAGGCGAAGCAGCGGGCGAGTTCGGCGCCGGTGCGGCGGCCGAGGAACACCGCGCCGGGCATCGCGGCCTTCAGCGCGGGCGCGCTCGGACCGTCCCCGATCACCACCACCCGCACCCCGGGCAGCCGGGACGCCTCCGCCAGCAGGTCCACCCGCTTCTCCGGGGCGAGCCGCCCGACGTACCCGATCAGCACCTCGCCGCCCGGTGCCAGCGCGCGGTGCAGCGCCTCGTCGCGGTGCTCGGGGTGGAAGCGCACCGAGTCCACCCCGCGCGCCCAGATCCGGACCTGGCGCACCCCGTGCGCCGTCAGGTCCTGCGCGGCCGGGGTCGACGGCGCGAGCGTGCGGGCGGCGGCCCGGTGGACGGAGCGGATCCGCGCCCAGGCGATCGCCGAACCGACCCCCCGGCCCATCCGGTACGCCTGCGCGTACCCCGCGAGGTCGGTCTGGTAGACCGCCACGGTCGGCAGGTCGAGGCGCTCGGTGAGCCGGGCGGCCCGCGCGCCGAGGATGAACGGACTGGCCAGGTGCACCACGTCCGGCTGGTGGGCGGTCAGCGCGGCGGCCAGCTTGCGGCTGGGCAGCGCGATGCGTACCTGCGGGTAGCGCGGCAGCGGGACGGAGGGGACGCGCACCACCGGCAGCGGCTCCCGGTCCGGGCCGAAGGACTGCGGCGGGCAGTGCGCGCCCCGGGCCGGGGCGGGGGTGATCACCAGGGGCTGGTGACCCCGCCGGACGAGGTGTTCGGCAGCCCTCAGCACGCTGTGGGCCACGCCGTTGACCTCGGGCGGGAAGGACTCGGTGACGATGGCGACTCGCATGCCAACGTTGTTGCCAATCCGGGCGTGCGGCCAGTCAAAGGGATCTTTACCGGAGGCGAACGTTTGCCGCCATTTCCGCACGAGCGTGTGAATGGACCGGCTCCGGCCCGGCGACGGCCCCTCCGGGAGGGCGCGGAGGCCCGTGCGGCGGGGAAATGGCAGGCTATGCGTGTTGTGTCACTTTTTGCCCGAGTAGGCTGGCGGAATGGAGCATGCGGGAGGGGAGGCGGCCCGGCCCGCCGATGAGCCACCGGCGTCCCGCGACGGTGGCAGTGGCGGCGGCCTCGGTGGCGCTGGCGGGGGCCTCGGCGCCGACGGTGGTGCGATCGACGACGGCGGCATCCGCGGCGGTACGGCCGGCGAGCTGTGGCGGGCCGTCCGGCACGACCCGGTGCGGCTGCCCGAGCACCTGGCCGTGCTCGCCGTGCACCAGGAGTCGGGCCCGGCCGCGAAGGCCGTCGGCAGGCTCTCCGGCACGGTCGCCGAGCAGCGCACCGCCGTCGTCACCCACGGCATCCGGCTGACCCTGGTCGAGGGCTGTGTGGTCGGCGGGCCGCTCATCCTCCTCGTCCCCGTGGCGTTCTGCGCCGGGATGCTCGCCCAGGCCCGGATGGTCCTCGCGCTCGCCGCCCTCGCCGGAGCGGACGGCGACCAGGACGACCGGGCCGCCGAACTCCTCGTCCTGCAAGGCGTCTACCCCACCGTCCAGGACGCCCGCGCCGCCCTGGCCGCCACCGCTGCCGAGGACGCCGTGGCCGCCGAAGCCGCGGGAGTCGCGGAAGCCGCCGCGGTCGCCGAGGCCGCAGGCCCGGCCGGGCCACCGCCCAAGGCGTCTCGGGTCGCCCGGTTCGACATGGTGCGACGGATGATCTACCTGCTCGGCCTGGTCGCCATCGGCGAGGACCACCGGAGCCGGTTCCGCCGGATCCTCGACTGGACCGGCACCGCCCTCCTGGTGGCCTTCGGGCTCGCCTTCCCCGTGGTGTGGATCCCCGTCATGGGCCGGGCCAACGTGCGCGGCACCACCGCGCTCGCCCAGCGCGCCACCGCCTTCTACTGGCCGGAGGAAGCCGACCGGACCGGTGCGGGCCGGCCGCCCCAGGAGGTGTACGCCCGCACGGCCACCATCGCCGTCCTCGGCCAGACCCTGCTCGCCCTGCTGCTCCCGGTCGCCGCCTTCCTGTTCGTGCTCTTCCTCGGCCTCGACCTGGTCGGCGGACGCCTGGCCACCGCCGCGCTGGTCGCCCTCGCCGCAGGCGCGGCCTACGCCGCCGACCGGGCCCGCCGGGCCCGCGGGTCGCGCGGACCCCGGGAGCGGCGGGAGCCGCAGGAGGCGCGAGGGCCGGAGGGGCGGTCGAAGGGCGGGTCGGCGGGTGGCGCGTCCGGCCGATGATTTGCCAGGGCGGCTGACAAATCGGTGGCGCCGACTCCGGCCCCGGCGCTGTCGGCTCGCAGCCCTCGGCCCGCAGTCCGGGGCGGCGCTGGTAAAAGCGATACCGGAGCCGGGCCGCGCCGTGGAAGGCTGTCCGCATGCGAGACGCACTGATCGACCAGGCCAGAAGGCTCACCGCCGAGCGCTACCCGGAGGCGTGGTCCGTGGTGCTGGCCGGATCCGTCGCGGCCGGACGCGAACGGGCGGGCAGCGACCTCGACCTGGCCGTCCTGCTGCCGGACGGGCACCCCACCCACCGCGAGACGCTGCGCCACGAGGGCCGGCTGGTCGAGGTGTTCGCGCACACCCTGGCCGGACTCGCCGAACTGCGGGCCTTCGACGCGGCCTCCCGCCGCGTGGTGATCCAGCAGATGTACGCGACCGGGCTGGTCCTGCTCGACCGCGACGGCCACGCCGCCCGGCTCGCCGCCGACTGCCGGGCCGAACTGCTGGCCGGCCCGGCCCCGTTGGGGGACGAGCGCCGTGACGCCCTGCGCTACGCGCTGACCGACCTGCTGGAGGATCTAGGCGACACCCCCGACCGGCTGGAGGCGCTGGCGATCGGCACCGAGACCGTCCGGTCCGCCGCCGATCTGCTGTGCGACCACCACCTGGCCTGGATCGGCACCGGCAAGTGGTTCCCGCGCCGCCTGCTCGCCGCCGCCCCCGACCTCGGCGCCCGCCTCCTGGACGCCCACCGCGCCCTGTCCGAGACCGGCGACCCCGCCGCCCTGCTGGCCGCCGCCGCCGAGGTGCTCGACCTGGCGGGCGGCCCGCTCTCGGCCGGCTACCGCCGCGACTGGCCCACCGCCGCCCGCCCGGCAGCCCCCGCCCCCGCCCCCGCCGGCAAGGCGTAGCAGCCCGGCACCGCCCGCGCGCCGTCCGGCACCGTTCGGAACCGGGTGATCGGCGGCCGCGTCCCGGCTACTGGGTACCCGAGCGCGGCCAACCGGCCGGGTACGACACGAAAGCGCGCCCCGGCGCGGCAGGGCAGGCAGGACGGGCAGGTGGGGCCGACGATGGCCGAGACGGTGGACGGTGCCGGGACCGGCACCCCGGAGCACGGCTCGGCGGGGCACGGCCCGAACGGGGCGGCCCGGCCGCCGCAGCGGATCGCGATCGCGGGCGTGGTGCCGTGGGGCGTGGCGGCGGGTGCGCTCGCCTGGGGTCTCGCGGGCGCCTGGCGCGCCGCGCACACGGACGACTACCCGTGGAACGCCTGGACCCCGATCGGCTACGGCGCCGCGAAGGGCGTGCTCTTCGGCGCCCTGGCCGGCTG
This sequence comes from Kitasatospora setae KM-6054, assembly GCF_000269985.1. NCBI lineage: Bacteria > Bacillati > Actinomycetota > Actinomycetes > Kitasatosporales > Streptomycetaceae > Kitasatospora > Kitasatospora setae. Next base: position 7,713,377 of record NC_016109.1, read on the forward strand.
GTGCGCGGCCCTGGCCCTCCGCCTGACCGCCGCCCCGAAGCGTCGGCCTGCCGCCCCGGAGCGCCGCCCCGTCGCCCCGATGGCCGTCGGCGCGCTGCTCGGCGGCCTCGCCCCGGGCAGCATCCGCGACTTCCTCGGGACGCCCCAGCCCAGGACCCTGTACTACTACGACCAGCCCCGCCCCGACGCCGAGTGGTACGGGACGCCGCTGCTCGCCGAGTGGCTGACCTACACCGTGCTGCCCGCGCTGGTCTGCGTGCTGCTGCTCACCGCCGGCGCCCGGTTCTCGGCCCGGCGCGCCCGGCCGAAGTCCCTGAACTGGCCGCTGCTGGCCCTCACCGGCGCGGGCCTGCTCCTGCTGCCGGTGGTGGTGTCCGGCGGTGCGCCCGCCCCGCAGGGCAACGGCGGGCACGTCAACGAGTCGGCGGGGGCCGTGTTCGTCGTCTGGGGCGTCGCGTTCGGCGTGCTGACCGCCGCCCTGGTCTCGTGGGCGCGCCGGGGCCGCCCGGCGCCACACCCGGCGGACGACGGCCCGCGACCCGCTTGGCCGGTGTGACCCGCCCGATTCGGGGCGCCGTGACGCCGTGACGCCGGGGTACCGGAACGCCGGAGTACCGGGGCCCCGGCCGCCGAGGTGGCGCGCGGGTTCAGGACGGCCGGTGCCGGACCCGGGCCACCAGCAGCGCGATGTCGTCCTCGGCGTCCTGCGGGGCGATCGCGGCGAGGGTGCCGTCCAGCAGTGAGTCGAGCGGTCCGTCGGCGGGCAGCCGGAGGCCGGAGAGGCGGGCCAGCGAGACGTCGATGTCCTCGCCGCGCCGCTCCACTAGGCCCAATACCGGTGATTTAGGTTGATTTCCGGCGGGTTGGGCTGGTCTTGGTCGGCCCGACAAGCCGGACGGTGGGGGCCGCGGGTGGGGGTGGGCTGTAGTGCTCGGCTCGTTTGAGTGCCCAGTTCGACATCTTGCGTTTGACGACGCGGGGATTGGAACGTGACCGCCTTGCGGGCAGCAGCCGTTCGGTGATCTCACGCAGGCTCTGAGTGAGTGCCCGGGCCAGTCGGGAGGGGGGAAAGGGCCGCCTGCCCGGTGACGTGGCGGCGGACGACTCGAAGGGTGCGGGCGAAGGAGATCCGGTCGGGATCGTGCCCGCCTCGCATGGCGGCCTGGTGCATCAGGTCGCGCAGGGCGTGGTGGACGAGCAGGAACGCGAAGATCTCCTGCTCGACTCCGCGCGGGTGCTGGGAACGCAGCACGAGCCCGGGTGCGCCCTGGTGGTTCTTGAGCTCGTCGAGGGTGTTCTCGATCTCCCACCTCTGGGCGTAGAGGGCGGCGAGCTCGCCCGCCGGGGCGTCGGCCGGGTCAAGGATGCTGGTGATCAGCCGGTAGACGGTGCCGTCGCCACCGCGCGAGCCGATCGTGTACTCGATGACCCGCACCCGCTCCGGGTCCTCCCGCCGGTTCCTGTCGCGGGCGGCGACGATCTCGGACAGGTAGGAGCCGTCGTGGAGCGGGGCAATGACCGGCAGCACGGCGACGCTCCTGACCCGCCACAGCAGGTCGGCCCCGCCGGCCCGGGCGGACCGCCACAGGTCCAGGCCGCAAAAGCCCCGGTCGGCGAGCACGAGCATGTCCTCGGCCAGGGCGGGGAACAGCCGCTCGGCCAGGGCGGTCTCGTGGACGGACAGCGAGGCGACTTCCGCTGCGAAGATCGCGTGGGTGCCGCATTCGGCCAGCGCCGCGACTCTCGCTTGCGGATAGGCGCTTCGGCCCTGCCCTCGGCTGGTGCCGGGCCGTCCGAAGAACTCGGCGTTCGCCGCCGTGTCCGGCAGATCGAACGTCGTGCCGTCCACCGCGACCAGCCGCCACCGCCGGTACCAGGCGCCCTGCGTATGCTCGGCCGCCACCGGCCGGCAGACCCGGGCGAACAGGGCCCGTAGCGGCTCCGGGCCCAGCCGCAGGCGGGCCCGTCCGATCGCCGCCGTCGTCGGCACCCGCCAACCGTTCGCCCAGCGGCTCTCCCGCTCCAGCCCCTGGACGAGAAGCCGGGCCACCTCCTCGTATCCCTGGCCGAAGAAGAGGCACATCGCCAGGACGAAGTAGACCACCACCCGAGCGGGCAGCAGTCGACTCCGCTGCTCGGTCCGACCGCACGCGGCAACGACCTCGTCGATCAACTCCGGCGGATAGGCGCGCGTCAGCACCCCCAACGCGATCCGATCCGAGAACCGGTCACCCACCGACGACTTCAGCTGTCCAGGCCTTGGCATACCCAGCCCAACGACCCAACTGGACCAAAGTCACCGGTATTGCCACTAGGCCGTCGGTGTACAGCAGCAGGGCGTGGTCGGCGCGCAGTTCCAGGGTGGTCTGCTCGTAGCCGCCGACGCCGGTGCCCAGCGGCGGGCCGGTCGGCACTTCGACCAGTTCGGTGGCGTGCGTGGTGAGCAGCGCGGGCGGCAGGTGGCCGGCGCTGGCGAGCGTCCAGCGGGCGCGGGCCGGGTCGGCGAGGGCCAGTACGCAGGTCGCCGGACGGGCGTTCTCCTGCTCGGCGATCAGCGTGTCGAGCTGGCGCAGGATCCGGTGCGGCGGCAGGTCCATCGCGGCGACGTAGCGCAGCGTCGAACGGTAGTTGCTCATGTCGACGGCGGCCTCGACCCCGTGCCCCATCACGTCGCCCATCGCCAGCAGCGTCCGTCCGAACGGCAGCCGCACCGTCTCGTACCAGTCGCCGCCGACCACGGAGGTGATCCCGGACGGCAGGTAGCGGGAGTCGAGTTCGAGGTTGGGGTGCGGGCTGCCGGGTTCGGCGAGCAGGGCCCGCTGGAGTTCCAGGGCGGTGTTCTGCGAGCGGGCGTAGCGCCGGGCGTGGTCGAGGGTGAGCGCGGCGCGCCCGGCGACCGCGGCGAGCAGTTCGGCGTCCTCGTCGGTGAACCCGAGCGAACTGCCGTGCGCCCGGGCCAGGGTGAGCACCCCGATCGGTCGGCCGCGGGCGATCAGCGGTATCGCGAGCAGGCAGTCGACCCCGGCGTCCAGGCAGGTGGCCAGCGCGTCCTCGTCCGGTGCCAGCGCCGTCAACTCCTCGGCGGACAACAGGTTCGCCGACACCGGCCGGCCCTCGGCGAGCGCCCGCGCGGTGACCGACCCCGGACGGTGCCGCACCGCCCCGCCGAACGAGCCGGGCGGGCCGGACGGGGCGGCCGGGCCGGACGTCGGGCAGTCGGCCAGCCCCTTCTCGCAGGCGGTGGCGGCCCGGCGCAGCCGCAGGCGGGGCCGGGCCGGGTCGGCCGTCGGGGCGGGGGACGGGTCCGGGCGTGTCGCGCTCCCGCCGGCGGCCGCGCCACCGATGGCGTCGGGCGTGTCGAGCGGCAGGACGTCGACGAGGGCGAGGGCGGCGGAGTCGGGGACGGCGAACGCGGCGAGTTCCGCGCAGGTGGTGTCCGGGTCGAGGGTGGTGCCGATCCGCTCCGACCCGGCCTCCAGCAGCGCCAAGCGGGCCCGGACGCGCTCCAGTTCGGCCCGGTGCGGGTCGGCGCCGCCCGGCAGGGCGACCAGCACCCCGGTCGGCGCGCCGCCGACCTCCAGCCGGCGGAAGTCGGCGGGCCGACCGGCGAACACCCCGGACCGCGGCCGCCCGTCCGCCAGGACCCGCCACACCGCCCGGTCCGGCCCCTCGACCTGCCGCCCCAGTACGGACGCCGGCGACACGCCCGTGACCTGCTGGAACGGCGGGTTCAGGTAGCGCCAGCACAACTGCTCGTCGAGCACCGCCCACGCGACGGGCAACTGGTCGAGCAGGGCGTCCGCCAGCGCGTCGCGGTCCACCCGCAGCGCCGCGGAGGCAGCCGCGAGCAGCGAATCCGTCGAGCCGCCGCCCGGCGATTCGGGCCGCACCCCTGACTCCTCCCTCACCACGTCCCCCGTGGGGCCGTCGGCGGACCCGGCACACCGCCGGACCGCACAGCTCGGTGTCCCACCCGCCCGGGTGATCCGCACCCGGGGACCGCACACCCTACTCGGCGCACCGGCCCCGGCTGAACCCGACACGGGGGAACGACGGACGCGGCGGGTCTGTTGGCCGATCCTTGTCCTCGTGTTCCAGTAAACCCGCGCGGTACGCCACCCGCGCGGTACGCCACCCGCGCGGCACGGCCGCCAGCGCGGCACGGCCGCCCGGGCTGCCCCGGTCGGGGACCGCCAGCGCGGCACAGGTCGGGGGCGGCCGACCGGGCAGGGAGAATGGAGCGACCACCACCTGCCGCAGGAGACCCCGTACCGTGACCGACCAGCAGCACTCCGCCCCGACCGGCCGTCGACTCGACCTGCTCGCCGACTGCTCCGCCTGCTTCGGGCTGTGCTGTGTCGCCCTGCCCTTCGCCAAGTCCGCCGACTTCGCGGCGAACAAGAACGCGGGCACGCCCTGCCGCAACCTCCAGACCGACTACCGCTGCGGGATCCACCCCGCCCTGCGCGAGCGCGGCTACCAGGGCTGCACGGTCTTCGACTGCTTCGGGGCCGGCCAGAAGATCTCCCGGCACACCTTCGACGGGCGGAGCTGGCGCGAAGACCCGGACCGCGCCCGGCAGATGTTCGAGGCGTTCCCGGTGATGCGCCAACTGCACGAACTGCTCTGGTACTTGGCCGAGGCGCTGGAACTGCCGAAGGCCAAGCCGGTGCACGCCGAGCTGCGCCGGGCGTTCGACCGGATCGAGGAGCTGACCCTGCGGGACGCCGCCGGGCTGATCGCCGCCGACGTGCCCGCGATCCGGGCCGAGACCAGTGAACTCCTGCTCCAGGCCAGCGAACTGACCCGCAACGCGCTGCCCGGCAAGAAGCGCAACCACCGCGGCGCCGACCTGATCGGCGCCCGCCTGCGCGGAGCCGACCTGCGCGGGGCCAACCTGCGGGGCGCCTACCTGATCGCGGCCGACCTCTCCGGCGCCGACCTGCGCGACGCCGACCTGATCGGCGCGGACCTGCGCGACGCCGACCTGCGGGGTGCCGACCTGACCGGTGCGCTGTACCTCACCCAGGCCCAACTCAACGCCGCCAAGGGCGACTCGGCGACCCGCCTGGGCGCCGGCCTAGCCCGCCCCGCGCACTGGTGAACGCGCCTGCCGGGCCGATCGCCGGGCCGACGGGTGAACACGCCCGTCGGGCCGATCGCCGGGCGCGGAGGGGGGCGCGCGGGGGCGCGCGCAGACCCGTGAAACGGGATTAATTGCCTGCGGCCGGGGCGGAACCGGGCGTATGGTCATGAACTCCCCGACGCGAGAGGAGGATCATCCGCGATGGGAATGTTCAAGGACGCACCCCCGAGCGAACATCCGGACTTCACCCAACTGCGGTTCATGGCCGCAGGTACGCCCTCGTGGTGGAAACGCAACCGTCACAAGGCACTTGGCGCGGTCGGCCTGCTGGCCGGCTTCTGGCTGGCCAGCCACTACAACACCGCGGCCCCCGCCGCTTCCTGCACCCCGACGGCGGGAACGGCCACCCCCAGCCCCCAGGGCGCGGCCGCCGGCCGCTGACCCCCGCGCCGCGCCCCGTCCGACCGCGCCGAACACCTCCGGGGCCGGCCCGCCCGTGATGCGGGCGAGCGGGCCCCGAGGGCCAGGAACGGCGCTCGCCCGGTGGTCGAACTACCGTCCGTCGGAGGTCACTTGCCGCCGCTGTGCAGCGCGGTGAGCGTCGCGTCCAGCGCCGCACCGGAGTTGCGCGGGCGGTTGTACGGGAGCTTGCCCAGCAGCGAGCCCATCGCGCAGGTGTTGCTGACCGCCGAGAACAGCAGGCCGCCGCCGACGGCGGCCGACACCCAGCGCACGCCCGGGACGGCCACGTCGACGACGATGCCGGCGAGCACCAGCGAACCGGCCACCAGTCGGACCTGCCGGTCCATCGCCCAGCGGACCTTCTGGCCGGGCACCCGGTTCAGCGCTCCGCCGTTGGCGCTCCAGGCGGACGTCCCGCCGTCGACGAGCAGCGCCGATATGCCGGCCGCCGACAGCTGCTCGCAGGCGTTCGACGCCCGGGCGCCGGACGCGCAGACGATCGCCAGTTCGCCGCGTTCGGCGGCCGCCCGCAGCGCGGGCAGGGCCTGCGCCAGCTGGTCGAGCGGCACGTTGTGGGCGCCGGGGATGTGGCCGCCCGCGAACTCGCCGGGGGAGCGGACGTCGATCACGGTCAGCTGATGCAGGCGGGGCTGGAGCTGGTCGACGCTGAGGGGAGTGGTCATGGAGCGGGTCGAACCCTTCGGGAGGAGACGGACCCGGCGCGTGTGGACGGGCCGGGCGGGGAGGTGGGGGGAATGTCCAAGGATGCCCGAGTGGTGCCGGAAACCGGAGGGCCGGGAACCGGGCCGTGACCGGCGCCACCACGGACGGGGGCGGGAGGCGGCTCGGGGCCGGGGGCGCGCGGGCGTCAGAGCACGGCGTCCACCAGCATCAGCGCGGCGACGGCGAGCAGGGCGCCGGCGAACAGGCGCTGCAGCGTGCGGCCGGACAGCTTCGACGCGAGCCGCTTGCCGTCCCAGGCGCCGAGCACCGCGGCGGCCGCGAACGGGCCGACGGTGGTCCAGGGGATCTCGGCGGCCGCGCCGAGCCGGGGCAGCAGCGCCGCCAGCGAGTTCAGGGTGATCACCAGCAGGCTGGTCCCGATCGCCTCGGCCATCGGGAAGGCCAGGAAGGACACCAGCGCGGGAACCGCCAGGAACCCGCCGCCGACGCCCAGCACCCCGGTCGCCGCCCCGAGCCCCGCGCCCGCCAGCGCGGACCGCCGGGCCGACACCGGAACCCGGCCCGCCGCCCCGGACGCGACCGGGAGCGGGCACGCGTCGAGGCTCACCCCGGCGGGAGTCGTCTCCGTCTCCGTCTCCGTCACCGCCGCTGCCCCGGCCGCACCGCCGGAGACCGCGCCGCCGCCGGGCACCCCCGCGAGCGCGGGGGACGGGACGAGCGCGGGGGACGGGACGAGCGCGGGGGACGGGACGAGCGTGGCGACCGCCGCCGAGCCGAGCGCCGAGCCGAGCGCGGAGGGGAGCCGCACGGAGGTGTCCGCCTCCGCGGCCGCCCGCCGTCCGCCCGCCAGCATCCGCCAGGCGGCCAGCGCGGCCAGCAGGGCGAACGCGCCGGTCAGGGCGGCGCCGGGCAGGTGGCGGGAGAGCGCTCCGCCGAGCGCGGCGAGCGGGAGCCCGGCCGCGCCGAACAGCAGCCCCTCGCGCCAGCGGACGCGGCCGGCCCGGGCGTGCGCGACCAGGCCGGTGAGCGAGGTCACGGCCACGATCAGCAGGCTGGCGGTGGTCGCGGTGCCGGGCGTCAGCCCGATCAGGTAGATCAGCGCGGGGACGGCCAGCATGCTGCCGCCGCCGCCGAGCCCGCCCAGCGCCATGCCGACCACCGCGCCGGCGACCAGCGCGAGCAGGGCGATGCTCATACCGCGCCGCCGCAGCGACACGCGCCGTCGTGCGCGGGCAGTCCGGCCCGCAGCCAGTCGCGCATCCCGCCGGCCACGTTGACGGTCGGCAGCCCGTGCGCGTTGAGCAGTTCGGTGGCCGCCTGCGAGCGGTTCCCGGAACGGCACACCGCCAGCACCAGCCGTCCGTCGCCCGCCGCCCGTACGGTCTCCAGGCCCGCGGCGCCGTCCAGGTCGCCGAGCGGGACGAGGACCGCGCCGGGCGCGTGCAGTTCGGCGTGCTCCTCGGGTTCGCGGACGTCGAGCAGCAGCGCCTCGCCGGCGGCGGCCAGGCGGTGCGCCTCGGTGGGGTCGATCTGCGCGGGCACGGGCGGCTGAGGGGTCCAGGCCACGGTGACCTCCTGGGGGTGGGAGTGCGGTGCGGGTGGGGTGCCGGCGGGTTCCGGGACGGCGGGCCGTCCTGGGGAAGATACCGGCGGGGGTATATCGTTGGTACCGAGCATATACCCCCACCGGTATCGACCGGCCAGGCCGATGGCCGCGAACTGCCTGTAATAATACCTACGGGGGTATCGAAACCCGCCCGGGCCGGGAGCGGCGTCCGATCAGGACGCCCCCGGCCGCGGACCCCCTCCGGCACGCCTCGGCGGCGCGCCCGGCCCACCCAGAGGAAGAGGACCCCCGTGTTCTTCGCCCAGTACTACCTCGACTGCCTCTCCCAGGCCTCGTACCTGATCGCGGACGAGACCACCGGCCGCGCCGTGGTGGTCGACCCGCGCCGGGACGTGGACGAGTACCTCGCGGAGGCCGAGGCCCGCGGCTTCACGGTCGAGGGCGTCATCAACACCCACTTCCACGCCGACTTCCTCTCCGGCCACCTCGAACTCGCCGACCGCACCGGCGCCTGGATCGGCTACGGCCGCCGCGCCGAGACCGAGTACCCGATCCGCAAGCTCGCCGAGGGCGAGCGGATCAGCCTCGGCGACGTCGTCCTGGAGATCGTCGAGACCCCCGGCCACACCCCCGAGTCGATCAGCGTCCTGGTCCGCGAGCGCGCCGACGACACCGTCCCGTACGGGGTGCTCACCGGCGACGCGCTGTTCATCGGCGACGTCGGCCGCCCCGACCTGCTCGCCTCCGCCGGCGTCACCGCCGACCAGCTCGGCCGGATGCTGTACGACAGCGTCCAGCACAAGCTGATGGCACTGCCCGACGAGGTCCGGGTCTTCCCCGCGCACGGCGCCGGCTCCGCCTGCGGCAAGAACCTCTCCACCGAGCGGCAGTCCACCATCGGGCAGCAGCGCGCCACCAACTACGCCTGCGCGCCGATGACCGAGGACGAGTTCGTGGCGATCGTCACCGCCGGACAGCCCACCGCCCCCGGCTACTTCGGCTACGACGCCGACCTCAACCGCCGCGACCGCGAACTCTTCGACGCCGCCGCGCTGGCCGCCCCGCTGGACGCCGACGCCTTCCTCGGCCGCCGCGCCGAGACCGGCACCGTCGTGGTCGACGCTCGCGACCCGCTCGAATTCGCCGCCGGACACCTGGCCGGCGCCATCAACGTCCCCGCCGACGGACGCTTCGCCGAACAGTCCGGCACCGTCCTCGACCCGGCCTGGCCGCTGCTGGTGATCGCCCCCGAGGGCCGGGAACAGGAGACCGTCACCCGGCTCGCCCGGATCGGCTTCGACCGCGTCGCCGGCTACCTCGCCGACCCCGAGACCGCCTTCCGCGCCGTCCCCGAGCAGATGCGCCAGGCCCCCCGCCGCACCGTCGCCGACCTGCGCGCCGAACTCACCGACGCCGAACCCCCGCTGGTCCTCGACGTCCGCGGCGAGGGCGAGCGCGCCGACGGCCACATCCCCGGCTCCGTCCACCTCCCGCTCGCCGAACTCCCGCACCGCCTCGCCGAGATACCGCGAGACCGCGCCGTCGTCGTGCACTGCGCCGGCGGCCACCGCTCCTCCATCGCCGCCAGCCTGCTCCGCCACCACGGCCACCCGCAGACCTCCGACCTGCTCGGCGGCTACGGCGCCTGGGAAACCGCGGCCTGACCGCCGGACGGATCGCGCGGGGGCGTGCGGGGTGGGGCCGGGCGGGGCCGGGTGGGCGGGGAATGCGCCGTCCGCCGGTCAGGTTGATACGGGAGGGGGTATGAGCAGAACGTCACCGGGTGTTCCGTGCCCGGTACGGAACACGGGGACGGGCGGCGACCGGCCGCCCCGTCGAGGACGAGGAGGAGACCCGATGCAGGTGGGCGACGAGGCCGTCGGCGCGGTGCTGAACCGGCTGCGCCGGGCACAGGGCCAGCTGGCCGGCGTGATCGCGATGATCGAGGCCGGACGCGACTGCAAGGACGTGGTGACCCAGCTCGCCGCCGTGTCCCGGGCCCTGGACCGCGCCGGGTTCAAGATCGTGGCCAGCGGCATGCGCCAGTGCATGGCCGAGGCGGAGGAAGGCGGCGCGCCGATGAGCGAGGCCGAGCTGGAGAAGCTCTTCCTGGCGCTCGCCTGAGCCACCCGCGACGCAACACGCACCGCGCTCCAGCGCGGTGCGTGTTGCGTCATGCGTGTTGCGTCATGCGTGTTGCGTCATGCGTGTTGCGTCATGCGTGTTGCGTCATGCGTGTTGCGTCATGCGTGTTGCGTCATGCGTGTTGCGTCATGCGTGTTGCGTCACGTGCGCTACGCGAAGCCCGTGCGGGTCTGCCGGGCGGGGCCAGGCCGGAACGGATCAGGCCAGGGTGAGGAACATCTTTTCGAGCTCCGCCTCGCTCATCGGTGCCCCGCCCTCCTCGGCCTCGGCGAGGCACTGGCGCATGCCGCTGGCGAGGATCTTGAACCCGGCCCGGTCCAGCGCGCGCGAGACGGCGGCGAGCTGGGTCACCACGTCCTTGCAGTCGCGTCCGGCCTCGATCATCGCGATCACGCCGGCCAGCTGGCCCTGTGCCCGGCGCAGCCGGTTCAGCACCGCGCCGACGGCCTCCTCGTCCACCTGCATCGAGCACCTCCTCGCCCTTTTCTGAACTCGCCCGATCATACGGGAGGCACTCCGCGGGCCCGCCCCGGCCGCCACCGCCCCCGGTCGCGGCACCCGGGCCCCGCGCGCGACGGCCGAGCGGATCGGCGCCGACCGGTCCGGTTACCGCCCGGCCCGCACCGGGACGGCCGGAGGAGTCGGGGAGGGAGCCGGAGTGGCGGTGCCGCTCCGGTGCGGCACTCGCAGGGCGGTAGTGGCGGGGGCCCGGTCCTCGCCCGGGACGCGCACCGGCCCCTCGACGGGGTGGGTGCAGCCCGGACAGGCCCGCGTGCCGGAGGTGCCGTCCGGGTGGCGCCGCCGGTCGACCACCCGTTGGGCCGCCGCCGCGAGGTGGCGGCGGCTCGGGAACAGCGCGGGCGGCAGTTGCGGCAGGAACTCGACCTCGGCGGTCAGTGCCCGGACCGAGACGACCCGCCACATCGAGGCCAGCAGGCCGTCCTCGCCGACGAACGCCGGTGCCGTGCTGGGCCGCCCGTCCGGGGTGCGGTAGCGCAGCACCAGCGGCTGCACGGGAGCGTCGGCCCGGACGGCCGCCTCGAACAGCGCCGGGCGGAACCGGCCGCCGCCGTGTCCGCACCAGGTGCTGCCCTCCGGGAAGACCACCACCCGGCCGCCCGCGCGCAGTGCCGCCGCGATCTCGTCGACGGTGCCCGGCAGCGCCCGCAGCCGGTCCCGGTCGAGCAGGATCGTGCCGCCCCAGGAGGTCAGCGGGCCGAGCACCGGCCAGCGGCCGACCTCGGTCTTCGCCAGCATCCGGCCCGGGCGGACCGAGGCCACCAGCAGGATGTCCAGCCAGGAGACGTGGTTGGCCACCACCAGCGAGCCCCCCGCCGCCCGGTCCCGGCCCCGCGTCCACTTCCATCCCCGTCCCCAGTCCCGTCCCCGTCCCCGGGCGGGGCCGGGGACGGCCAGCGCGCGCGCCCGTACGCCCAGCGCGGCCAGCAGCAGCCGCGCCCAGCAGCGCACCAGCCGCTCCGTCGGCAGCCAGGCCAGCGCCCGCACCAGCGGTACCGCGAGCAGTCCGGCGGCCAGTACCGCCAGGCAGGCGGCCAGCCGCAGCACCCGCCGGGGCAGGCCGGCCCGGGGCCCGGCGACCGTCACGCAGTCGCCGGGCGTGCACGGCGCGGTCGGCAGCCAGGCACTCATGCCGCCGTCGCCGTTCCGCGCGAAGCCCCCGGCGAAGTCCCCCGAGAAGTCCCGAGCGGAGTGCCGCCGCCGGAAGCCGGGTCGGCGTCCTGGCCGGCCCCCGTCCCGCCGGTGACCGCGGAGACCGGCAGGTCCGCCGCCGCGGCCAGGAAGTGCCGCAGGTAGCGCGGGTCGGTGCGCTCCAGCGACAGCAGCACGTACAGGTCCGCCACGTTGAAGTCCGGGTCGTACGCGGGCTCGCCGCACACCCAGGCGCCCAGCCGCAGGTAGCCGCGCAGCAGCGCCGGGACGGGGGTGCGGCCCTGCCGGGCGATGCCCTCCGCCGACCACGGGCGCAGCGGCGCGACCCGGTACTGCTGCGGGGCCAGGTGCTTGGCGGAGACGGCGTCCCACACCCCGGCGGCCGTCGTGCCGCCGTCGGCCAGCGGCACCGAGCAGCAGCCCGCCAGCCAGGCGTTGCCGGTGGCGGTCATGTAGCGGGCGATGCCGCCCCACATCAGGTTGATCACCGCGCCGTTGCCGCGGTGGGCCTCGGCGATGCAGGACCGTCCGACCTCCACCATGCCGTCCCGCAGCCCGCCCAGCCGGGCCAGGTCGAACTCGGTGTCGGAGTACAACCGGCCCGCGCGGCGCGCCTGTTCGGGCCGCAGCAGCCGGTACGTGCCGACCACCTCGCCGGTGGGCTGCTCGCGCACCAGCAGGTGGTCGCAGAACTCGTCGAACGGGTCGGCGTCCAGCCCCGGCAGCGGGGTGTCCAGCACCGCGCCCATCTCCTGGGCGAACACCTGGTAGCGCAGCCGCTGGGCCTCCCGCACCTCCTCCGCGGTCCGGGCGAACGCCAGCTGGTAGGTGGGCTGTTGGGGCTCCGACGGCCGGCTCGACGAGAGCCGGGAGGCGGCCTGGGCGGGGAACTTTCCGGTGCGGGCGGGGGCGGTGGTCATGGCGGGACTCTCCGGTCTCTCGGGGCGCGATAGGGTGGCGACGGACGGCACGGGACGACACGCAACGACACGAGCGCTCGTACCCGGACCGCCGGTCGGGCGGCACCGGCCACGGGCGGCCCCCGTATGTCTCCCCGACCCGGACAACCCCCGGGTGGACGTCCGTGGGAGACCAGATGTGCACATGCTGAATGGCCGGTTCGGCCCCGCCACGGCGTCTCGGCGGGCACACCCGTCCCGGCCTGCGCACGGCATGATCCGGACGCCCCGCGGACACCCGGCGGACGCCGACTCTTCCCCCGCGGGCCACGCCGTTCTGCGAGCGTTCCCGACATGCCGAACACGGGCGCGAACGCCTACCCGAGCCGGTACCGGTGGCTCGGACTCCTGGGCTCGCTCGCCCTCGCCGCCGGCGGACTCACCTCCGGTGCTCTGCCGGCCACCGCCACCGGCCCCACCCTGCGCGCCTCCGGCGGCGCCGGCACCGTCCTGGTCTTCGCCGGCCTGACCGTCCTCACCGCCGCCTGGCTGCTGCTCGGCCGCCCCACCGACGGACAGCGCCCGCCCGGCACCCGCTGGCTGACCGCCACCCTGGCCTGGTGGGCCGCCCCGCTCCTGCTGCTGCCCCCGCTGTTCAGCCGCGACGTCTACAGCTACCTGGCCCAAGGCGCCATGCTGGCGGGCGGGTTCGACGTCTACGCGGACGGTCCCGCGCTGCTCGGCGGCCCCGCCGCCCAGCAGATACCCCAGGTCTGGCAGCACACCCCCGCCCCGTACGGGCCCGGCTTCCTGCTGCTGGCCCGGGCCGTCGCCCCGCTCGCCCAACACCCCTACGCCGGAACGCTGTTGCTGCGCTTGGCCGCCGTCCTGGCGGTCGCCGCGCTGACCGCCCTGCTGCCCGCGCTCGCCCGCCGCCTCGGCACCGACCCCGCCGCCGCGCTGCGGCTGGGCGCGCTCAACCCGCTGGTCCTGCTGCACCTGGTGGCCGGCGCGCACAACGACGCCGCGCCGCTCGCCCTGATGCTGGCCGGCCTGCTCGCCGCCACCCACCGCCGCCCGCACCTCGCCGCCGCCCTGATCACCCTCGCCGCCCTCACCAAGGCCCCCGCCGCCCTCGCCCTCCCCGCCGCCTGGTGGATCGCCGGCACCCCGCGCGCCGGCACCCCGCGCGCCGGCTCCGGCCCGCCCGCGCCGGGCCGGGCGAGGCTGCGCACCGCCGGGACGTCGCTGCTGGCCGCCGCCGCGACCACGGTCGCCGTCACCGCCGCCGCGGGCACCGGCTACGGCTGGGTCGCCGCGCTCACCACCCCGGCCACCAGCAGCAGTTGGTCGCCGACCAGCAGCCTGGGTCGGCTGCTCGCCGCCCTGGCCGGGGCCGACCCGGAGCGGCTGGTCGGCGCCGTCCGGCTGCTCGGCCTGGCCGTCGCGGCCGCCGTGGTCTGCCTACTGGCGGCCGGGGTGGTGCGGCGGGGGAGCGAGCCGGCGGCGGCCCTGGCGCTCGGGTTCGGCGCGGTGATCCTGCTCGGCCCGGCCTTCCGGCCCTGGTACGCGCTGTGGTGCGTGCTGCCCGCCGCGTTCGCCGCGCGCACCCCGCACGCCCGTCTCGCCGCCGAACTCTGCTGTGCCGCGCTGGCGTTCACCGTCATGCCGGACGGATTCGGGCCTGACTCCGCCGAGTTGGTGCTCGCCGCCGGCGGCATCGCGGCCGGGGCGGCCACCATCATGCTGACCGAACGTCAGATGTCGTTCCAGGAAAGGCAGCCGGCTTGCTGACCCGCGGCACCACCACCGCCAGGAGCGCGGTCCTCGCCACCGCCGTCCTCGCCACCACGCTCGTCCTGGCGTTCATCCCGGGCCACCGCGGCTGGTTCGACGTCGGCGTGTACTACGGCACCGTCCGGCACTGGGCCGACACCGGCCGGCTCTACGACTACGTCCGGCCCGGCACCGTCTACGGGTTCACCTACCCGCCGTTCGCCGCCGTCTGCATGCTGCCGATGCGGCTGTTCGGCTGGCACCCGGCGATCGCCGTCAGCGTCGCGCTCTCCGCCGCCGCCACCGCGCTGCTGCTGTACTGGCTGGTCGACCCGATCGCCCGCCGCCGCGGCTGGTGCCGCTGGTACGCGTACGGCCTGGCGGCCTGCCTGTGCGGCCTCACCAACCCCGTCCGCGACACCTTCAGCTTCGGCCAGGTCAACCTGCTGTTGGTCGCCCTGGTCTTCGCCGACCGGCAGTTGACGAGCCGTCAAATCACCAGCCGCAGATGGCGGTTGCTGGCCGGAGTCGGCACCGGGCTGGCCGCCGCGATCAAACTGACCCCGGCGCTGTTCATCGTCCACCTGCTGCTCACCCGCCAGTGGCGGGCCGCCGCGACCGCCACCGCCACCGCGCTCGGCGCCACCGGCGTCGGCTTCCTGATCGGCCCGGAGGTCTCCCGCCAGTTCTGGACCGCCACGCTGTGGGACACCAACCGGGTCGGCGGCTTCGCCAACATGTCCAACCAGTCCCTGCAAGGGCTGATCGCCCGGCTCGGCCCCCAACTCCCCGGCCGCACCCTGTGGGTGGCCGCCTCGCTGGCCGTCCTCGCGATCTGGGCGTACCGCCTGCACCGCGCCACCCGGGCCGGCGACAGCCTCGCCGCGTACAGCCTCACCGGCCTCGCCTGCTGCCTGGTCAGCCCGATCACCTGGGTGCACCACCTGGTCTGGATGCTGCCCGCCCTGGTCGTCCTCGCCGACGCCGCCCTCGACCGCACCCGGCGCCGGCGCTGGTGGCTCACCCTCTGCTGGCTGCTCCAACTCGTCGTCTCCAGCGGCATGGTGTGGCTCTGGCGCCCCGACGGACGCGACCTCGGCACCCTGTTCGGCGGCAGCGCGTACGCCCTGGTCAGCCTCGGCCTGCTGATCGCCGTACCGATCCGGCACCGCCCCGACCACCCCGACCCGCCCGCGCACCCCGCCGCACCCGCCACCGCGGCCGCCCCGAAGGCCCTCGGCAGGCGCCCGGCCGCCGTCGGCTGACCACCGGGGAGGAACGGGACGGCGCGGCGCGGGGCGGGCGGGCGGGCGGGCGGGCGATAAACGGTGGACCCGCCCGTCGCGCGCCGCCACAGTGGGCCGCATGACCGCCACCGACCCGCCCGACCCGCCCGTCCCGCTCGATCCGCCCTTCGTGCCCGGCCTCGACCTGGCCCGGGCCCTGTACGAGGAGGCCGTCCGCCCGATCCTGGCCCGCGCCCACCCGGGGCTGCGGCACGCGGCCGCCCGGATCGGCCCCGGCTCGGAGGTGCTCGGCTTCGACACCGCGCGCTCCACCGACCACGACTGGGGGCCGCGCCTGCAACTCTTCCTGGACCCGGCGGACGCCCGCCGACACGGCCCCGCGATCCGCGAACTGCTCGCCGAGCGGCTGCCCGGACGGATCCGCGGCTGGTCCACCCACTACCGCCGCAGCGGCGACCCCCACGACCCGGTCAGCCACCTCGAACCGGCCCCCGCCGGCCTCGTCGACCACCGCGTCACCGTCCACGACCTGCCGACCTGGCTCGCCGGACACCTCGGCCCGCCCGCCGCCGCCTGGGCCGCCACCGACCCCGGCCCCACCGACTGGCTGGCCCTCCCGCAGCAGCGCCTCGCCGAGTTCACCGCCGGCGCGGTCTTCCACGACGGCCCCGGCATCCTCACCGCCGCCCGCGCCCGCCTGCGCTGGTACCCCGACCAGGTGTGGCGCCACCTGCTGGCCTGCCAGTGGCAGCGGATCGCCCAGGAGGAAGCCTTCGTCGGCCGCTGCGCCGAGGCCGGCGACGACCTCGGCGCAGCCCTGACCACCGCCCGCCTGGTCCGCGACCTGATCCGGCTCACCTTCCTGATGAGCCGCCGCTACGCCCCGTACGGCAAGTGGCTCGGCACCGCCTTCGACCGCCTGGACGCCGCCCCCGCGCTGGCCCCGCACCTGCGCGCCGCGCTGGCCGCCGCCGACCCGGCCGCCCGCGAACGGCACCTGTGCGACGCGTACCGGGCCGCCGCCCGCGCCCACAACGCGCTCGGCCTGACCGCGCCGCTCGACCCGGCCCGCCGCCGCTACCACGGCCGCCCGTACCTCGTGCTGCACGCCGACCGCTTCGCCCGGGCCCTGCAACAGACCGTCACCGCGCCGGAGTTGCGCGACCGGCCGCTGACCGGCGCGGTCGACCAGTGGGCCGACGGCACCGACCTGCTCGCCCACCCGGAAGCCGTCCGGGCCGCCGTCGACGCGATCGGCTGACCGGACGGCTTCCCATCGGGCGGCTTCCCACCGGGCGGCTGACCGGGTGGGCCGTCAGGACGGGCGGACGGCCCGCAGCGAGTAGACCAGCGGGAGGCGCGGGCCGGCCGGGAGGCGGAAGTGGCCGTGCGCGTGCTCGTGCAGGAACTCCAGGCGCAGGCCGGCCGCCGCGAGGGCGCTGACCACGTCGCCCAGGCCGTGCTGCCACTGCACCGTCCGGGACGAGGCCAGCGCGGCGTCCTGGTCCGCGTAACTGCCCGAGTCCTCCACCAGTTGGGGCGCCCGCTGGAAGTAGTCCTCCACCAGGACGCCGGGATCCTCCTCGACCAGGTCCGCCAGCGGGTGGAACTCCGCGAGGTACAGGAAGCCGCCGGGGCGCAGCAGCGCCGCGACCGTCCGCGCCCAGCGGGCCAGGTCGGGCAGCCAGGGCAGCGCGCCCCGGCCGGTGTACACCACGTCGAATCTCTCCCCGGCCAGCGCCTCGGCCGCCGCGTACACGTCCGACACGACGAACCGGGCGGTGTCGGCGCCGATCCGCTCCGCGAGCTTCGCGGCCTCGGCGACCGCGGGGGCGGAGAAGTCCAGCCCGGTCACGCGGGCGCCGCGCCGGGCCCAGGAGAGGGTGTCCAGCCCGAGGTGGCACTGCAGGTGGAGCAGCTGCTTGCCGGTGACCTCGCCGACCTCGGCGAGCTCGAAGTCGAGCAGGGTGTCCGCCCCGGCGACGAAGCCCGGGAGGTCGTAGAACTTCCCGCCGACGTGGACGGGCACCCGCTCGTCCCAGTTGGCGCGGTTGATCTCCGCCCAGTCGGCGGGCGGGGCGGGTGTGGGGCCGGGCGCGTCGTGCACGTGGGATGCCATGTGAAACATCATTCCGATGCGCACGCGCGCCCGGCAACGGATTAACGGGGTGGCGGGTCAACCGGGTGGCGGCAAGGCGGCGGTGCGGTCAGGTGGGGGAGACCTCCGTTTCCGGCGCCCGGCTCTGCCCCAGGTACTGCTCCAGCTGCCGCTGGTTGGCGACCACGCGCAGGCACAGGTGCCGGAAGGCGGCCAGTTCCCCGGGGGTGAAGCTGCGGAAGACCGCGGCCATGGCGCGCTGGGTCGGCGCGCGGAAGGACTCCAGCCAGGCGTGACCCTCGGGGGTGATGGTGACCCGGACGGAGCGCCGGTCGTCCGGGTCCTGGGCGCGCAGGGCCAGTCGCTCGCCCTCCAGGGTGTCGACCAGTCCGGTCACGTTGCGCGAGCTGACGCCGCCGGCCCGGGCCAGTTCGCCGATGCTCAGCCCGGCCTCCCCGGCGTTGCCGAGCCGGGCGAGCACGTCGAGCGCCCCGGAGCTGAGGCCGCGCCCGCCGGCGCCGTGCGAGCGGAGCCGGTCGATCGCCTGCGCGGCGGAGCGGACGGAGGCGGCGGCCTCCAGGGCGAGCGTGTCGCCGCCGAGCGCGAAGGCGCCCATCGCGGCGCGCACGCCGGGGTCGTAGAGGTGGCCGTCCGTGTCCTCGGCCGGGGCGGAATTATGTACGTCCTTCAACATGAAGCACTACCGTAATCGCTGACGCCCCATCAGTCCACCCCCGTGCCGCCGGGCCGGGCGCGCCGCCCGCTCACCCGTCCGGCCCAGCGGCGCGCCGCAGGCGGGGCAGCGCGCCGGGCGTACGGCGGGGGCGATCGCTAACGTCCGGCTGAGAGAACGTCAGACCAAGTGCTTGTCGAGCGCCGAGGAGAGTGGGCGTGACCGGAACAGCGCCGCCCTGGGAGGGCAGACCGGCCGGGGGCAGCCCGACCGGGGGCGGTCCGACCGGAGGCGGTCCGGGCGGGGGCGGGGTCGCCGGGGTGGTGGCCTCGGCGACCAGGTCGACGGCGGTCCGCGCCTCGGCCGTCGCCGCTGCCGCGAGCCTGCTGCTGGTGGTCGCGATCGTGCTGGGCAGCAGGCTGCTGCGGGACTTCGACTCGGCCCTGGTCCCGTACGCGGTGGCCAGCGTGTTCCTCACCTTCGGCGTGGTCTACCGCTACGTGGTGTGGGTCTCCGCGCCGGCCGCCCGCCGGCTCTTCGTGCAGGGCTGGAAGGCCGCGCTCTCCTGGGAGAACCTCAAGCGCTCGCCCGCCGCGCTGCCCAAGATGATCGCCACCTACCTGGGCTTCCAGAAGTTCCTCGGCGCCCGTTCGCACGCCCGCTGGGCCGCGCACCAACTGATCTTCTGGGGCTGCCTGCTGGCCGCCGCGATCACCTTCCCGCTGACCTGGGGCTGGTTCACCTTCACCTCCTCCAGCGCGGCCGGCCCCGGCTACGAGATGCGCCTGTGGGGCTTCAAGCTGTTCGGCTTCGACTCCGGCAGCTTCCTCGGCTGGGCGCTCTACCACGGCCTCGACCTGGCCGCCGTGATGGTGATCGGCGGCGCCGGCTACTTCCTGTGGCGGCGGATGCGCGACCGCGCCGCCACCACCGGCCAGCGCTTCGGCTACGACTTCGTGCCGCTGCTGGCCCTGCTCACCATCTCGGTCACCGGCCTGCTGCTGACCTTCTCCGAGATGTTCCTGCACGGCGGCGGCTACGAGTTCCTGGCCATCCTGCACATGGCCTCGGTCGTCCTGACCCTGGTCTACCTGCCGTTCGGCAAGTTCTTCCACATCGTGCAGCGCCCGGCCGCGGTCGGCATGCAGCTGTTCAAGTACACGGCGCGGCGCAAGGGTTCGGACGCCCAGGAGCTCCAGGCGTGCAAGCGCTGCGGCCAGCCGATCGACACCGTCGCGGCGGTGGACAACCTGCGGGCCACCATGCGCGACCTGAAGCTGGGCTTCGACGAGTGGGCGGAGTACTGCCCCCGTTGCAAGCGGGTGCTGCGCGGCAACGCCTATCTGTCGAACGTCAAGCGGGGGTTCAAGTGAGCACCGAGCACGTCCCGTTGGACCCGAGCGTCGCCCCGCTCGGCACCCGCGACTTCCGCGACGCGGGCGGCCTGCCCGCCGCCGCCTGGCGGGCCGACCAGACCGAGCAGACCCTCGTCCCCACGCACTGCTGCTTCTGCGGCGTGCAGTGCGGGATGTACCTGCGGGTGGACGGCCACGGCAAGGTGTTCGGCGTCGAGCCGCGCAACCACGACATCAACCGGATGCGCCTGTGCCCCAAGGGCATCAACGCCTACCAGCAGGTCAACCACCCGGACCGGCTGACCGCGCCGCTGGTCCGCCGCAGCCGCGACGAGCCGTTCCGCGAGGCGAGTTGGGAGGAGGCGCTGGACCACACCGTCGCCGAGATCCGCCGGATCCAGGGCGAGCGGGGTCGGGACGCGTTCGGGATGCTCGGCGGCGCCAGCCTGTTCTCCGAGAAGACCTACCTGGTGGGCAAGTTCGCCCGGGTCGCGCTGAAGACCCGGCACGTCGACTACAACGGTCGGCTGTGCATGGTGAGCGCCGCCGGCGCCAACAAGCTGGCCTTCGGCATCGACCGGGCCGCCAACCCGTTCGCCGACATCCTGCAGACCGACTGCCTGCTGATCGCCGGGTCGAACGTCGGCGAGTGCTTCCCGGTGATGACCCAGTACGTGTGGGGGGCCCGCGACCGCGGCGCCACCCTGATCATCGTCGACCCGCGGCAGACCGCCGTCGCCCGCACCGCCGACATCCACGTCGCGCTCAAGTCCGGTACCGACGCGGCGTTCTTCAACGCGGTGCTGCACGTCATCGTCGCGGAGGGCCTGACCGACGAGGCGTTCCTGGCCGAGCACACCACCGGCTGGGACGAGGTCAAGGCCACCGTCGCCGCCTACCCGCCCAGCCGGGCCGCCGAGATCTGCGGCGTCCCCGCGGAGCAGATCGTCCAGGTGGCGAGGGTGTTCGGGCGGGCGGAGCGGGCGATGGCCTGGCACGCGCGCGGCATCGAGCACCACACCCAGGGCGTCGAGAACTGCCTCACCGTCATCAACCTGTGCACCGCCACCGGCAACCTCGGCCGCCCGGGCGCCGGTTACGGCACCATCACCGGCCAGGGCAACGGCCAGGGCGGCCGCGAACACGGCCAGAAGTCCGACCTGCTGCCCGGCGGCCGCTCCATCAACGACCCGGCGCACCGCCGCCAGGTCGCCGCGATCTGGGGCATCGAGGAGTCCGAACTCCCGCAGGCCGGAACCTCGATGATGGAAATGGTCTGGCAGATGCAGCGCGGCGAGATCCGCGGCCTGATCGGAGTCTGCAACAACCCCTTCGTCTCGCTGCCCAACTACGCGGTGGTCAAGGACGGTTACGACAAGCTGGAGTTCCACGCCCAGTTCGACTTCTTCCTCTCCGAGACCGCCGCCAACGCGCACGTGGTCTTCCCCGTCACCACCTGGGCCGAGGACGAGGGCGTGATGGCCAACGCCGAGGCCCGGGTGGTCAAGCACAACAAGGCCCAGGACCCGCCGCCCGGCGTGCGCACCGACACCTGGGTGATGTGCGAGATCGCCCGACGCCTCGGCGAGGGAAGCAAGTTCGCCTTCG
Source organism: Kitasatospora setae KM-6054 (assembly GCF_000269985.1). Taxonomy (NCBI): domain Bacteria; kingdom Bacillati; phylum Actinomycetota; class Actinomycetes; order Kitasatosporales; family Streptomycetaceae; genus Kitasatospora; species Kitasatospora setae. The sequence goes on from NC_016109.1 coordinate 7,734,648, forward strand.
AGGGCTCCAAGGACGTCTTCGACGAACTGCGCCGCGCCTCGGCCGGCACCGTCATCGACTACTACGGCATCACCTACGAGCGGCTGGAGCAGACCGGCGGCATCGCCTGGCCCTGCCCGAGCCTCGAACACCCGGGCACCCCAAGGCTGTTCGAGGGCGGCAAGACGTACCACGCGGACGGCAAGGTGCACATGCAGGTGGTGGAGTGGCACCCGCCGGCCGACCCGTACAGCGACGAGTACCCGATGACGCTGACCACCGGGCGCACCGTCGCGCACTTCCTGTCCGGCAACCAGACCCGGCGCCTGGGCGGCCTGGTCGAGCAGACGCCCCGGCCGTGGGTCGAGGTGCACCCCTCGCACGGGTTCCGCAACGGGGAGGCGGTGCGGGTGGTGACCCGGCGCGGCAGCGAGGTGCTGCCCGCGCTGGTGACCGAGGCGATCCGCCCCGACCACGTGTTCGTGCCCTACCACTGGCCGTACCCCGTCGCCGCGAACGCGCTGACCATCGACGCCCTCGACCCGCGCTCGAAGATCCCCGAGTACAAGGTGTGCGCGGTGCGGATCGAACGGGCCGAGCGGATCGACCCGGTGCCCGCGCCGCCGGTGCCGCCCGGCCGGGCGGCCTACCCGGAGGCCCAGGTCTCCCGCACCGACCCGCTGCCGCCGACCTCGCCGCAGGGCCGCGGCACCGCCGAGAGGGGCTGACCGAGGATGCTGGGACGCACCATCTTCATCGACCCCGGCCGCTGCATCGGCTGCCAGGCCTGCGTGTCGGCCTGCCGCGAGTGCGACTCGCACCGCGGCAAGTCGATGATCCACCTGGACTACCCGGACGAGGGCCACACCGTCGCCTCGCTGCCGACCGTCTGCATGCACTGCGAGGACCCGGTCGCCCCGTGCGCCGAGGTCTGCCCGGCCGAGGCGATCCTGATCACCGCCGACGGTGTGGTGCAGGAAGCCGACCCGACCCGCTGCATCGGCTGCGCGAACTGCGTCAACGCCTGCCCGTTCGGCGTGCCCAAGATCGACCTGGAGGCCAAGCTCCAGATGAAGTGCAACCTCTGCTACGACCGCACCTCCTACGGCCTGGCGCCGATGTGCGCCACGGTCTGCCCGACCGGTGCCCTGTTCTACGGCACCGTCGAGGAACTCCAGGCCGAACGGCCCGGCGTGGACGTCTCCACGATGTTCGCGTTCGGCGACACCGTGGTCTCCACCGGCGTCGCCATGGTGGTGCCGGCCGAGCGCCGGGCACCCGTCCCCGGCGGAATGCTGAACCTGATCGAGGTCAACGGGCGGCCCACGCCCGGGAACGGAGCGAGGGCGTGACCAGCCCCGTCAACTCCCCTGATCCGCACGGCGACCAGGGCCGCGGCGGCCACCCCGGCCCCGGCGGCCACTCCGGTTCCGGCGGCCGCGGCCCCGAGAGCCTGGAGGGCTTCGACCACCCGGACCACCCGGACCACCCCGGCGGCCCCGGCGACCACCGGGCCGAACAGGCCGCGCTCAAGGAGCGGATCAGCGCCGACTCGCTGACCACCCGGCGCGACTACCTGCGGATCGTCGCCACCGTCTCCGGCGGCCTGGCGGTCGGCTCCACGGTGGTCTCGGCCGGCGTGCTGCACCGCCACGGGGACGGCACCGCAGGCCCGTTGAAGGTCGCCGACCGGCTGGAGCGCGGCGAGGCGGTCAGCTTCGACTACCCCGGCGAGGACGACCGGGCGATGGCGATCCGGCTGCCCGACGGCACCCTGGTCGGCTACTCCACGGTCTGCACCCACCTGGCCTGCGGCGTGCTCTGGCGGCGCGACCACGGCACCGACGGCGACCTCTACTGCCCTTGCCACGAAGGGCAGTTCGACTCCCGCACCGGCGAGGTCACCGGCGGCCCGCCGCCCCGCCCGCTGCCCAAGGTGGTGATGGTCGAGGACGCCCAGGGCGCGGTCTGGGCGGTCGGCACCGCCCGCTCCGGCGAGAGCGAGGAGGCCGGACTCTGCCGCGGCCTGCGCGACCGCAACCCCGCACTCGCCGAAGCGGCCGGCTGCGCGACCCGCAAGAGCGGCAAGTGAAGCCGGTGGAAAGGGCGTTCGGCGGGGCGGCCGACCGCGAACTGACGGCAGGTCAATTCGCCTGTGGAGGTGCCTGATGAGCGTTCCCGAGGGCCACTACCCGGAGGGCTACCACCCCGGCAGCGACGAGCCGAGGCTCAACCGGCCCGTCCACGAACGGTATCCGCAGATCCGGGCCACCTCCGGCTACGCCGACCCGCGGGTCTCCGCGACCGGCCCCGGGCCCGGCGCGGGCACCGACCAGCAGCCCGAGCGGTCGGCGATCCTGTCCGCCCGGGTCGGCCTGGCCGTCACCATCGTGATCGGCCAACTGTGGGCGCTGAACACCGCGACCAACGCCTGGATGCGCGGCCAGACCGCCACCGCCTGGTGGTGCACCGGGTTCAGCGCCGCGTCCTTCCTGGTCGTCCTGCTGGCCTGGGCGATCGCGCCCAACGACCGCTGACCCCAAGGGGATCGCGGACCGGCGGGGCCGGTGGTCACGATTCGCCACCGCCCCCGTCGCCCGCGTTCCCCCACCGGCCGGCGACCCGTACGCTGTTCCCTCCCGGCCGCCCGAGCGGCCGGCGGGACAGACCGCGGGGCGGCCGACCGGACGCGTCGGCGCCCGCCGGGGCGCGCGCCGCGCGGGCGCGGGAAGGGCACGACGCATCATGACGGAGCACGCCACCACCGAGACGCCCCAGCCCCGGCCGTTCCCCGACCGGCAGGCCGTCCTCCGCGCGGCCGTCCTCGTCCCCGTCACCCCGGCCCACCTGCACGACACCCACCCGCACGGCCCGCTCGCCCTCGCCGCCACCGAACCCGTCGACGTCCGCACCGGCGGCCTCGCCTGGGACGAGACCACCCGGCGGCTGACCGCGCACCCCGCGCCCGGACAGGTCGTCGGCGCCCGGATCGAGATCCTCACCGTCGGCGAGCACCCGCTCGGCCACGCCGTCAAAGAGCCCGGCGGAGAAGTGCGCTGGCCCGCATGGGCCGCACTCGGCGACACCCCCGTGGCCTGGCACGGACAGCCCGCACTGCTCACCGACGGCGGCTCCTACCCCTGCCTGCTCAACCTCACCGGCGAACAGCGCGCCCTGCTCGTCCAGGCCGAGGGCGAGCACGGACTCGACTTCAACGAGGCCCTGCTGCGCGTCACCCGCCCGCTCGCCGAAGCCCTCGACCAACTGCCGGACGGACTCGACCGCACCGAGGCGCTCGGCCGCCTGATCACCCTGCTGATCGACCGCGGCGCCCGCTACCTCGTCCCCGCCGACCCGCACCACCTGCCCGGCTGGGAACCCCACCTGCACCGCGCCTACCGGGCCCTCGACGCGCAGGCCCGCGCCCGCCGCCACGAGCACCCCACGCCCGCGACGGCCCCGCACCGGCCCGTCCGCTACGACGCCCTGGTACGGGACGGCGGGGCAGGCGGGGACGGTGGGGACGGTCGGGACGGGGGCGGGCCGGAGATCGTGCTGACGCCCGTGCTGCGCCGCGGCGGCCAGTGGCTGGCGGCGATGGACCCGGCCGCGCTCGACCTGCCCCACTACCGGGGCGGGGGCTGGTAGGGAGACAGGCCGGGGGTGGAGGGCCGGCGGGCGGTTCAGGACTCCGGCAGGGGGCGCGGGCGCTGGGCGAGGACCGAGCCGAGCAGCAGGCCGACGGCGATCGCCACCACGATGGTGACCATCGACAGCAGGTCGTGGAAGCCCCGCACCGGATGACCGCCGGCCAGGCTGGTCAGGCCGCGCATGCCCAGCGAACCGACGGTCAGGGTGAAGAACCCCGGCAGCACCAGCAGCAGCCGCGGCGGCCGGCCCGGCCCGCGCGCCACCGCCGTGGCCAGCGCGCCGAGCACCGCCGCCGCCAGGAACGTCCCGCCGACCTCGCCGACCAGCTTCGTCGCCCCCGACTGCACCGCCACCGTCAGGTACACCGTCCCCAGCAGCACCGGCAGCAGCCGCCACGGCGCCGCGAACGCCAGCACCGTGCCGACGGTGAACACCACCCAGGACAGGAACGTCGCCCAGCGCGGCAGGTCGGCGTGCGCCGCCAGGTCGAACAGCGCCGAGGTGTCGCCGCCGGTCGCGTACACCCCGAGCATCACGCCCAGGTACAGCTGCAGCAGCAGGAACACCGCGTACACCAGGCGCACCGCCCCGGTGGTGAGGAACCCGGCGGCCAGCTCGGTCGCGGCCGCCGAGAGCAGGTCGCCCGGGACGAAGTAGAACAGCGCCGGCAGCATCAGCAGCACCGCCCCGCCGTGCGCCGGGGTCCGCGCGAACACCTCCAGCACCAGCACCGACACCGCCGCCGACGCGACCAGCGGCAGCACCCTGGCCAGCCGCGGCCACCGCCCCGCCGCCACCGCCAGCCCCGCCGTGACCAGGCCGAGCAGCGCGCTGCTGCCGATCTCGTACCAGGTCGGCTGCATCAGCGGCGCGAAACCGACCGTGAACAGCACGATGCCCAGCCCCTTGAGCCACCACGGGTACGGGGCGGGCGAGTCGTCGATCGCCGCCAGCCGCCGCTCGGCCTCCGCGAGCGGCGTGCCGCCCAGCGACACCCGGTGCGCCCAGGGCTTGAGCGCGGCCACCTTGTCCAGTCGGGCGACGTCCGGGAAGGCCCGGACCGCGACCGTCTCGGTGCGCCCGTCGAGCGCGACGGTCAGCGTCGCGCCGTCCGGGACCAGCACCATCGAGCTGCGGGCGCCGAAACCCGACGCGGCCCGCGCCACCGTCTGCTCGACCTCCGAGGCGCCCTCGCCGCTCGTCGCCAGCAGCATCCGGGTCAACCGCGCGAGCAGCGCCGTCACCCGCCCGGGGGCCGGGCCGCCGGTGGCGTCCGTGGCGTCCGGGCTGTTCGTGGCGGCGTCCGGGCCGTCGGGGCGCACCGTCCGTTCGTCGTCCACCCGCGCCTCCCGCGTCGCCGTCGAAGCTGACACCCGCGGCCATCCTCACCCGGACGGCGGTTCGTCGCGCTCCGGGCGCGCGGGAGGGGCGCGGGAAGCGCGCGGGCGGCGCACACGGGGCGGCCGCCGAGGTGCGATGTCCGAAATGTGGTGATACCACTCGTAGAACCTGTGGAAGGGAGCCAGTCGATGGACGACTACCCGGCGCTCAACCTGTTCTGGACCATGCTGTGGCTGTTCCTGTGGATCCTGTGGTTCTTCCTGATGTTCAAGGTGCTGACGGACATCTTCCGCAGCCACGACATGGGCGGATGGGGCAAGGCCGGCTGGACGATCTTCGTGATCGTGCTGCCCTACATCGGCGTCCTAGTCTACCTGATCGCCCGCGGCAAGGAGATGGGCCAACGCGACCGGGCCATCGCCGCCAAGGCCGAGGGCGACTTCCAGGACTACATCCGGAAGGCCGCCGGAACCGAGGGCCAGAACGCCGGACCACGGCACGTCGACGACCTCGCCCGGCTCGCCGACCTGAAGAGCAGCGGCGCGATCTCCGAGGAGGAGTTCGAGAAGGCCAAGCAGAAGCTGCTCGCCTGACCCGCCCCGCCCGATGGACGGCGGAGCGGGGGAGCGGTGGAGAAGCGCGGAAGCGGAGCCAAGGGTGACGTGGGACGGATGACGGACGGACCGCGGACGGACGCGGCCCGGGCCGGTGCGGGGACCCCACCCGTACCGGCCCGGGCCGACGCGCGCACCGGCCGGCCGGGGCGTACCGACCCGGCGGACGGTCGACGGGAACGGGAGGAGGACAGCGGGGTGCCGGAACCGCAGCTGACACCCGAGGTGTTCGACCGCGCGGTCGTGGCGATCGCCCTGACCGCCGGACCCGAGCACCGGATGGTCTACTACAACGACGCGTTCCGCGCCCTGTTCGGCGACCGCCCGCTCGGCGCCCCCGCCCGCACGGCGTTCACCGAACCCGGCACCGAACGCCTGCTCACCACCCTGGACGCCGTCCTCGCCGACGGCACCGCTCGGCAGGTCACCGCCCACCGCACCCTCGCCTGCCCGTCCGGCACCCCCGCCCACCGCCACTTCGTCTACTCCTGCTCGCCCGCCACCACCCGGTACGGCCCCGGCATCCTCGCCGCCGCCATCGACACCACCGCCGAACTGCACTCCGCCCTCGAAGCCGAACGGCTCTCCGCCGAACGCCTCGAAGCCCTGCGCCGCTACGAAGCCCTGCTCGCCGCCGCCGCCCAGATGGTCTGGGTCGCCCGCGCCGACGGCTCGGTCAGCGAACTCATGCCCGGCTGGGAGGAGATGACCGGCCAGCCCTTCCCCGAAGCCGCCGACGGCGACGGCTGGCTCGATGTCGTCCACCCCCAGGACCGCGCCGCCATCGCCGCCCGCTGGGCCGCCGCCTTCCGCGACCGGCCCGCCGTCTTCGACCACGTCTTCCGGGTCCGCGGCGCCGACGGCGGCTACCGGCACGTCCGCTCCCGCGCCGTCCCCGTTCCGCACGAGGACCGCGGCACCGAGTGGATCGGCACCACCCGCGACATCGAGGACCAGTGGCGCGGACGCCTGCGCGAACGCCTGCTCGCCCGGGCCGGCGCCGTCACCGAGGCCGAACGCGCCGAGGACGCCTTCGCCGCCCTCGCCGCCACCCTCGTCCCCGACCTCACCGACGTCTGCGCCGTCTACCTGCTGCCCGGCCCCGACGCCGCCGACGAAGGCATCGTCGCCACCCGGATCGCCTCCGTCGCCCGCCCCGGACTGCCCCCGCTGCCCCCGCTCGACCGCCAGACCTTCACCCTCGGCGCCCACGCCCGCCAGGCCGTCGCCGACCGCGCCCCCACCCTGCTCGATTTCGCCGACGGCGACGTGCCCGACGGCGCCGTCCCCGAGATCTCCGCCCGCTGGCTGCACGCCACCCGCGCCACCAGCCTCACCCTGCTGCCCATCGTCGTCGACGGCGCCGTCGTCGCCCTCGCCGCCACCGCCTGCTGCGAAGGCACCCCGCCCCCCGGACCGGCCGACATCGACCTCCAGCACGAGATCCTGCAACGCGCCCAGGCCCCCCTGCGCCAGGCCCTCGCCCTGCAACGCGCCCGGCACGCCGCCGTCGTCCTGCAGCGCGCCCTGCTCACCACCCCGCCCAGCCTCGGCGGCGCCGCCGTGGCCGCCCGCTACCAGCCCGGCAGCCGCAACGCCGAGGTCGGCGGCGACTGGTACGACGCGTTCACCCTCCCCGACGGCTCGCTCGCGATGACCATCGGCGACGTGGCCGGCCACGACCTCGCCGCCGCCACCACCATGGGCCAGCTGCGCGCCATGCTCCGCTCCATCGCCTACACCCGCGGCCACGCCCACACACCCGCCGAGACGCTGCGCGAACTCGACACCGCCGCCGAGGGGTTGGGCGTCGGCAGCTTCGCCACCGCCGTGCACGCCCGACTGGTGCGGCACGGCGCGGACGGCGGCTGGGAGATGGAGTGGGCCAACGCCGGACACCCGCCACCCGTTCTCGTCCCCGCCGACGGGCCGCCCCGGCTGCTCGCCGCCGAGGACGCCGACGTCCCGCTGTGCGTCGACCCGCGCCGCCCCCGGGTCACCCACCGGCACCCGGTCGGACCCGGCGAGACGCTGCTGTTCTACACCGACGGCCTGGTCGAAGTGCCCGGCGAACACCTCGGCGACGGCATCGCCCGACTCTGCGACGCCGCCGCCGAAGCCCGCCACCGACCGCTCGCCGACCTCTGCGAACACCTGGTCGGCCGGGTCGCCGACGTCCGCGACGACATCGCCCTGATCGCGTTCCGGCCCGATCCGGCGGAACGGGCGGGGGCCACTGGCGGGAGAGGGAGAGGACGGCCGTGAACGGGTCTCGGGACGACGTGGACGAGGACGCGGGCGGGGACGGCGACGGGCACGGGGACTGGCACGGGGACGGGGACGGGGACGGGATGCGGAGGAGCGGCGTGGACGGCTACCGGGACGACCGGCACGGCAACGGCGGCGGGAACGGCGGTGAGGGGGAGGTGGACGGCGTGGCGCGGGAGGGCGGTGGCGGCGAGGGCGGTGGCGGCGAGGGCGGTGGCGGTGAGGGCGGGCAGGTCGACGCGGCGCTGCTGGACGCGCTGTTCGCGCAGGCCCCGCTCGGGCTGTACCTGCTCGACCAGGAACTGCGGGTGGTCCGCTACAACACCGCCGCCCGGGGCGTCCGCGGCGTGCCCACCACCGACATCGTCGGCCACCGCCCCGCCGAGTTCGCCCCCGGCTTCGACCGCGCCGAACTCGACGCGCTCGCCCGCCAGGCCCTCCAGGACGGCGGCTACGTCCGCGAACACCTGGTGCGCGGCCGGATGCCCAACGACCCCGGGCACGAGATGGTCGGCGCGGTCTCCTTCTTCCGGGTCGTCTCCGACACCGGCCACCCCTACCTGGTCGCCGTCGTCGAGGACGTCACCGAACGGCAGGCCGCCCTCGACCGGCTCGACATCCTGCACAACGCGCACCGCCGCCTCGGCGCCTCGCTCGACGCGATCGGCTCCGCGCAGGAGCTCGCCGACGTCGCCGTGCCGCGCTTCGCCGACTCCGCCACCGTCGACCTGCTCGACGAACCCCTGCGCGGACTACCGCTGCGCACCGGGCCGATCGACCCGGGCGCGCCGCTGCGCCGCGCCGCGTACCGCTCGGTGCGCGGCACCGGCCCCGCGGCCGGCCCTGCCGCCGGTTCCGCATCCGGTTCCGCGTCCGGTTCTGCCACCGGTCCCGTTCCGCACGGCGAGCTGTCCACGTACGGCGCGCCGACCCCGTACAGCCGGGCGCTGGAGGACGGGCGGGCCCGGCTGATCCGGGGGCTGGGCGGGGACGAGGAGTGGCTGGCCGCCGATCCGGAGCGGGGGCGGCGGCTGACCGGGCTCGGCGTGCACTCGATGATCGTCGCGCCGCTGATGGTGCACGACGCGGTGCTGGGCGTGCTCTCGCTGTACCGGCACCAGCGGTCGGAGCCGTTCGAGCAGGACGACCTGGAGCTGGCCGTCGAACTGGCCGCGCGCGGTGCGATGTCCATCGACAAGGCGCGCAGCTACGCCCGCGAGCGCTCGATCGCGACCACGCTGCAGCGCCAACTGCTGCCGCGCGCACCGGTCGAACTGAGCGCCGTGCAGAGTTCGCACGTGTACCTGCCCGGCGTGGTCGGACCCGGCGGGGACTGGTACGACGTGATCCCGCTGTCCGCCGCCCGGGTCGGCCTGGCGATCGGCTCGGTCACCGGAACCGGCATCGAAGCCGCCGCCGTGATGGGCCAAGTCCGCACCGCGCTGAGGACGTTGGCCGTCCAGGACCTGCAGCCCGACGAACTGCTGGTGCGCCTGGACGACGCCGCGCGCGTCCTCACGGACGAGCAGCAGGGCAGCCTGCCGGCCGGCGCGACCAGCCTGCCGGACGGCCTGGCGTCCTGCCTGTACATGGTCTACGACCCGATCGGGCGGACCTGCACGGCCGCCTCCGCCGGACACCCCGGGCCGGTGCTGGTCGGCCCCGACGGGGTGCCGGTGCCGTTCCCGGTCGAGCCCGGGCTGCCGCTCGGCTGCGGCGACGGCTGCTACGAGACCCGGGTCGCCGAACTGCCGGCCGGCAGCGTGCTGGCGCTGTACACCCACGGCCTGATGTCCGGACCCGGGCGGCGGGCGGGCGCGGGCGGTCGGGCGGCGAGCGGCGGGGAGCGCGGCGGTCTGGACGAGGGGCTGCCGGTCGGGCCCGGCGAGGGGCGGCGGGCGGTGCTGCAACGGGTGCTGGCCCGGGCCGGGGAGGAGGAGCTGCCGCAGCTGTGCGACCAGGCCGTGTACGCGCTGCTGCCCGAACGGCAGCGCGAGGACGCCGTGTTGCTGCTGGTGCGCACCCTCGGGCTGCCGGACGACAAGGTCGCGATGTGGACCCTGCCGGAGGACCCGGCGGTGGTCCGCACCGCCCGGCGGCTGGCCGAACACCAGCTCGCCGCCTGGGGGTTGCAGGAGCTGGAGTTCTCCACCGACCTGATCGTGAGCGAGTTGGTGACCAACGCGATCCGGTACGGGAAGTCGCCGATCCGGCTGCGGCTGATCAACGACCGCGGTCTGATCTGCGAGGTGTCGGACAGCTCGGACAGCACCCCGCACCTGCGGCGGGCCAAGTCGACCGACGAGGGCGGCCGCGGGCTGTTCATCATCGGGCAGTTGGCGCAGCGTTGGGGCACCAGGTTCGCCCGGCACGGCAAGACCATCTGGGCGCAGCAGGAGGTGCCGGAGCAGGCGGACCGGGCCGGGGACTCGGAGTCGGGGCCGGATTCGGGGGCGGGGGCGGCTGGGGAGTTGCCGGGGTAGGGCAGGCGACGCGGGCGGCCACCGGTGGTTTTTCCGATGGCCGCCCGCTCGCGGGGTGTGGTGGGGCTGTCGCAGGGGGGCTGGGATCAGGGGCGGGTCTTGGGGGCGTTCTCCGCCGTCCGGGCCGGGTCGAACTCGGCGACCGGGGAGAGGATTTCGTCCATCCGGGCGAGCAGTGCGGGCTCCAGCTTCACGCCGGCCGCCTTGACGTTCTCGGTGACCTGCTCGGGGCGGGAGGCGCCGATGATCGCGGCCGACACGTTCGGGTTCTGCAGCACCCAGGCGACCGCGAGTTGGGCGAGCGACAACCCGGCCTCCGCGGCGAGCGGCTCCAACAGCTGGACGCGCTCCAGGACTTCGGGCCGCAGCCAGCGGGCGACGAAGTTCGCGCCGCCCTTCTCGTCGGTGGCCCGGGAGCCGGCCGGGGGCTCGGCGCCCGGCTTGTACTTGCCGGTCAGCACGCCCTGCGCGATCGGCGACCAGACCACCTGGCCGATGCCCAACTCCTCGCAGGTGGGCACCACTTCACCCTCGATGACCCGCCACAGCGCGCTGTACTGCGGCTGACTGGAGACGAACGGGACGCGCAGCTCGCGGGCCAGCGCGTGGCCGGCCCGGATCTGGTCGGCCGTCCACTCGGAGACGCCGATGTACAGCGCCTTGCCGGAGCGGACCACGTCGGCGAACGCCTCCATGGTCTCCTCCAGCGGAGTGGAGGGGTCGTAGCGGTGGGCCTGGTAGACGTCGACGTAGTCGGTCTGCAGGCGGCGCAGCGAGCCGTCGATCGACTCCATGACGTGCTTGCGCCCCAGCCCCCGGTCGTTGCGGCCGGGCCCGGTCGGCCAGAACACCTTGGTGAGGATCTCCAGCCCCTCGCGCCGCTCGCCCTTGAGCGCCCGCCCGAGCACCGACTCGGCGCGGGTCTCGGCGTACACGTCGGCGGTGTCGAAGGTGGTGATGCCCGCGTCGAGGGCGGCGCGGATGCACGCGGCCGCGGTCTCCTCCTCGACCTGCGAACCGTGGGTGAGCCAGTTCCCGTACGCGATCTCACTGATGATCAGGCCGCTGCGGCCCAGGTGGCGGAATTCCATGCTGCGTACGGTACGCCAGCGGAGCCGGGCGGGGCGGGGTGTGCGGCTCCGGGTGTGGCCCCGGGGACGTTCGGGGGGCGTTTCGCGGGGCGAGGGGGCGGAGGTCGTCCGGCCCGGGTCTTTGGGCCCTACCGGGGGCGGCGGGGGCGGGCGCACGATCGAGGCAGCGCAGGCACTGGACAGGCAGTCGTGGGACGCGACGAGGAAGCGGCGAGGAGTGATCCGCGATGACCGAGTCGATGGCGGGAACGATGGACGGCGCGCCGGGCGGCCCGAGCGCGGCCGAACTGCGGGAGCTGGTGGCCGCGGCCGGGGCGGCGCCCTCGCTGCACAACACGCAGCCGTGGCGGTTCCGGCCGACCGGGGACGGTCCCGGGGTGCTGGTGTACGCCGAACCGGACCGCGCGGTACCGCTGGTCGACCCGGACGGCCGGGCGATGCTGCTGTCGATCGGGGCGGCCCTGTTCAACCTCCGGGTGGCGGCGGCCCGACTCGGCTTCCCCGTCGAGGAGTTGGATCTGCTACCCGGCGGATTCGGCACGGACGAACCGGTCGCCGTACTGCGCTTCGGACCGCGCGGAGCACCGTACGAAACGGCCGAGTTGGCCGGGGCGATCGGCCAACGGCACTCCAGCCGCGAGCCGTTCGGGAACCGGGACGTGCCGGAGGCGGTGATCGGCGAGCTGATCGCGGCCGCCGCCGACGAGGACGCCGTGCTGGACGTGCTGGAGGAGGCCGAGGCGCGCCGGGTGCTGGCCCTGACCGCCGAGGCCGAGGCGCGGATCGCCGCCGACGCCGCCCGCCGCGCGGAGACCGCGAGCTGGCTGCGCGCGGAACCCGCCGACGACGGCATCCCCGAGCCCGCGCTCGGCCCCCAGGACCACGAAGCCCGGTTCCCCGTACGGGACTTCGCCGGGCGCGGGCCCGCGCACGCGCAGCGCTTCGAGGCACTGCCGCAGATCGCGACCGTCGCCACCCGGGGCGACACGGCCGCGGACTGGCTGCGGGCCGGACAGGCGATGGAACGGGTCTGGCTGCTGGCCACCGCCCGCGGTCTGCGGGTCTCGGTGCTCCACCAGGCCGTCGAACTCCCCGAGACCCGCTGGCGGTTGCGCGACCCGGAACGCGGCGTCGGCACCGTCCAGGTGGTGCTCCGGATCGGCTACGGCCCGCCCGGCGCGGCCACCGGCCGCCGCGCCGTCGACGACCTGCTCCGCGACCCGGCCGCCGCTCGCTGATCGCTCGCCCGCCGCTCGCCCGCCGCTCGCCCGCCGCTCGCCCGCCGCTCGCTCGTCGCTCGCCCGTCGCTCGCCCGTCGGCCGCTGTCGGTGCCGCCCGGCATGATCGGCCGCGGGGCCCGTCGAGCGGCCCCGGACGGACCGCGAACGGCTGGAGCGACGGCATGGCGATCACGAACGAGCGGCTGGCGGGGTACGAGTTCCTGCACCCGATGCGCGGGGACGGCTACTACCCGGCCCGCCTGGTGGCCAAGGGCGGCGACATCCTGCACGCGCTGTGCGAGCGGATCGAAGCCCAACCACCGAGCGGGCTGGACGAGTTGTACGAGCTGACGCAGGCCGCGACGGAGGAGTTCAACCTGCTGGACGAGGAGTTCCACGCGGCGGGCAGCGAGATCGAGACCGTCGCGCGCGAGGCGATCGCCGCGGACTTCGACCACCTCGCGCAGGCGTACGGGTACGCGGACGCCGACGTGGAGGAGCTGATCGCCAACCGCGAGTGGTGAGGAGGCCGGCGACGGGTGTTAGCGTCCCGCTCCATGTGGGGAGAACTGGATGCCGTCGACTGGGCCGCGCTGGAGCACAACTACGGCAGCGCGGGCGACCTGCCCGGCCTGCTGCGCGCCTGCGCGCCGGCGGGCGAGGGGACGGGTGGGACGGCGGGTGGTTCGGAAGGCGATTCGGCGAGCGGTTCGGCGGCGGTGGAAGCGGCCGGCGAACTGTTCAACAGCGTCTTCCACCAGGGGGGTTGGATCTGTTCGGCGGCACCCGCAGTGCTGCCGTTCCTCCTCCGGTTGGCGGCTGACCAGGGAGTCCGAGTGGAGGCCCGCGAGGCCCTGTTGAGACTGGTCGGCGCCCTGGCCGCTGAAGCCCCGAAGGTCGAGCCCTGGGTGGCCCCGGAGTGGCGGACCGCCTGGGACCGCGCGCTGCCGCAGGTCGTCGCGCTGCTCGACGACCGGCTGCCCGCCATCCGCCGCATCGCCTCCGGAACGCTGCGCCGCTGTGACGCGCCCGGTGAACTGCTGCTGCCCGCACTGCTGGAGCGTCGACGGGCGGAGCCGGACCCGGAGATCCGGCTCGACCTGCTGCTGACCCTGGGCGCCGCCGCCCGACGCGAGCCCACCGGGCCGCGCGGGCCCGAGGCGCGCGAGATGCTGCACGTCCTGCTGGCCGGTGCCGGTGCCGGTGCCGGTGCTGATGGCGACGGCGATGGCGACGGCGATGGCGACGGCGGGGCCGGTCTGCAGGAGCGCCACGCCGCGTTGCTCGCGCTCGCCCCTGCCGACCCCGCGCTGCCCCCGCTCCACGCCGACCTGCTCGTCCGCGCGCTGCGCGACCCCGGGGCACGCCGCTGGGAGGGCGGCAACATCGCCGCCGTGTACTACCGTACGGCGACGCTGTTCGCCGCCCCCGGACCGGCCGCGGCGTTCGTCCGCCGCCTGCTGCTGCCCGCGCACCCGGATGCCGAGCACCGAACCGCCGCCCTCGGACGGGCCGGCGCGCTGCTCGCCGAGTGGCGCTCACCGGTCGGGGAACTGCTGCCCCGGATCGTCGCGTACCTGGATGACCCCGTACCCGAGGCGCGCGACCTCGCGCTCGACCTGCTCGCCTGCCTCGGCCCGGCCGCCGCCGCCCACGCCGACCGGATCGCGGCGCTGCTGGACGACACCGCCCCCGTCGGCCGCCGGGGCCGCCGCACCGTCGCCGACATGGCCGCCTGGGCGCTCACCCGGATCGGCGACCCGCGCTGCATAGCGTCGCTGAGTACCGCACCCGCCGTCTTCGGCGACACCAGCAACCACTACGGGTCGACCCACGGGCTGCACACCGTCGCGCTGCCCGGCCTGCACGAGGCGCTGGCCCTGCTGCCCGGCCACGCCGCCGCCCTGATGCCCGCCGTCGAACGGCGCCTCGCCCAGGACGGGCAGCGGCCGGCGGTCCGGCAGTACGGCGAGGTGCTGGCCGGCTGGGGCAGCGCGAGCCCCGCCGCCGTCGACCTGCTGCTCGTCCGGCTCGCCGACGACCGCACCTGGACCGAGGCAGCCGAAGCCCTCGCCGCACTCGGCCCCGCGACGATCGGCGTCGTCGCCGCCACCCGGGCCAGAGACATGCTCTCCGCGCGGATGGACGCCGCCGACGAGGCACGGGGAACCGCCGCCTGGGCCTGCTGGAAGCTCGGCGGCGACCCGGCCACCGCCGCCGACGCCCTCGCCGCCACCCTGGACGACCGGTGGCACCGGCACCCCGTGCTGCGCAGGCTCGGCGACCTCGGCCCGCACGCGGCCCGCCACGCCGAGCGGCTGCGCGCCCACACCGCCGACCCGGACGACTGGACCCGCGTCCGGGCCGCCGGTGCGCTCTGGGCGGTGACCGGCGACACCGAGGCGGCCGTCCCCGGGCTGCTCGCCGCCCTGCGCGGCCTCGACGAGGGGCGCCACCTGCCGGTCATGCCCGCCGCCATTCGCCAGCTGGCCCGGATCGGCCCCGCCGCCCGTCCCGCCGCCCCGCTGCTGCGCGCCGCCCTCGCCGGGGACTGGCGGCTGCGGAGCAACGCGGCCTGGCGCGGCTTCGTCGAGGACGAGCGGCTGCGGGAGGCGGCGGCGGAGGCGCTGGCCGCCGTCGAGGGCTGAGGGAGTGGAAGAGGTCTGGAGGAACGCGCGAGGGCGCGACCGGGGTGGTCGCGTCCTCGGCGGGGGAGCGGAGGGGGTCAGCCCGCCTTCACCTCGTCGGTGAGTTGGGGCAGGACGTTGAAGAGGTCTCCGACGACGCCGTAGTCGACGAGTTCGAAGATGGGGGCTTCGGGGTCCTTGTTGACGGCGACGATGGTCTTGCTGGTCTGCATGCCGGCGCGGTGCTGGATGGCGCCGGAGATGCCGGCGGCGACGTAGAGCTGGGGGGAGACCTGCTTGCCGGTCTGGCCGACCTGGCTGCTGTGGGGGTACCAGCCGGCGTCGACGGCGGCGCGGGAGGCGCCGACGGCGGCGCCGAGGGCGTCGGCGAGGTGTTCGACGACGGTGAAGCCGTCGGCGGCGCCGACGCCGCGGCCGCCGGAGACGACGATGGCGGCCTCGGTGAGTTCGGGGCGGCCGGTGGCGACGCGGGGGGTGCGGGCGGTGACGGTGGCGGCGTTGCCGGTGAAGGCGACGGTGGCCCGCTGGAGGGTGCCGGCGGCGGGGGCGGGCTGGGGGGCGGTGCTGTTGGGCTTGACGGTGATGACCGGGGTGCCGGTGGTGACGGTCGACTTGACCTGGTAGGACGCGGCGAACACCGACTGGGTGGCGACGGGGCCGTTCTCGCCGGGTTCGAGGTCGACGGCGTCGGTGATCAGGCCGGAGCCCAGGCGCAGGGCGGTGCGGGCGGCGACCTCCTTGTTCTCGCCGGAGGAGGTGAGCAGGACGGCGGTGGCGCCGGTGGCCTGGGCGATCTGGGTGAGGGCGTCGACCTTGGGGACGACGGAGTGGGTGGCGAACTCGTCGGCGTCGGCGGTGTGGACGGTGGCGGCGCCGTATTCGGCGGCCTTGGCGGCGATGTCGGCGGCGGCGGGGCCGGCGCCGAGGACCACGGCGGCGGGGGTGCCCAGGCGGCGGGCGAGGGTGAGCAGTTCGAGGGCGGGCTTGCGGGCGGCGCCGTCGGCGTGGTCGACGAGGACCAGGATCTCGCTCATGGTGGGGTGCTCCGTATTCCTGTGTTCCCGGCGGCCGGTCAGATGAACTTCTGCTCGGTGAGGTAGGCGGCGAGCTGCTTGCCGCCCTCGCCCTGGTCGGTGACGATGACGCCCCGGGTGCGGGCGGGGCGGGCGGTGACGTCCTGGACCCTGGTCCAGGCGCCGGCGAGGCCGACGGTGTCGGCGTCGATGCCCAGGTCGTCGAGGTCCAGGGACTGCACGGGCTTCTTCTTGGCGGCCATGATGCCCTTGAAGGAGGGGTAGCGGGCCTCGCCGGACTGGTCGGTGACCGAGACGACGGCGGGCAGCGGGGCCTGGAGGGTCTCGGAGGCCGCGTCGCCGTCGCGCCGGCCCTTGACCTGGCCGTCCTCGACGGTGACCTCGGAGAGCAGGGTGGCCTGCGGGACGCCCAGGCGCTCGGCCAGCAGCGCGGGCAGCACGCCCATCACGCCGTCGGTGGAGGCCATGCCGCACACGACCAGGTCGTAGCCGGTCCTCTCCAGCGCGGCGGCCAGGATCGCGGAGGTGCCGAGCGCGTCGGTGCCGTGGATGTCGTCGTCGTTGACGTGCACGGCCTTGTCCGCGCCCATCGACAGCGCCTTGCGCAGCGCGTCCTTGGCGTCGTCCGGGCCCACCGTCAGGACGGTCACCTCGGCGCCCTCGTGGGCCGCGGCGATCCGCAGCGCCTGCTCGACGCCGTACTCGTCCAGCTCCGACAGGAGGCCGTCCACGCCCTCCCGGTCGGTGGTGGCATCGTCCGCGAAGCGACGGTCACCGGTCGCGTCGGGCACGTACTTCACACAGACAACGATCCGCAAGCTCACAGCGACCTTGTCCTTTCACGCGGGAGGGAACTGAGTACCCCCACTAGACCACACTCCGTGCCATCGATCCACTCCCGTGGCGGTGTGAGGGGGGACTCAGTTCCCAGTCCGCTGTGCCTGCGGTCTGCGGCCTGCGGTGCCCGGCGGTCAGGCGGTGCGGCGCAGGCGGAGGGTGGAGTCGCGGTGCGGGCGGGCGTCCGGGTCGGTGACCGGGTGGTCGGGGTGGTCGTGCCGGGCGTGCTCCTCGGCGAGCTCGACCGTCCAGTGAGCCGGGTCGAGCCGCAGCCCGGCGAGCATCTCCTCGGGGGTGGGGAAGTGCATGTCGGGGTGCGGGTGGTCGTGCTTGACCGGGGACGCGGCGTGGCTGGTGATCAGCAGGGTCCCGCCGGGGGCGACGGCCGCGGCGGCCCGGCGCAGCACCCGCTCGCGCGGGAATTCGGCAGGCGAGTGGAGGAACTGCGCCGAGACCAGGTCGTACGTGCCGGACGGGAAGGCGTGCGCCAGGTCGACGCGCTGCCAGTCGACCCGGTCGCCGACGCCCTCGACGGCGGCCCGGGCGGCGGCCCGCTCCAGCGCGACCTGCGAGATGTCGACGGCGGTGACCCGCCAGCCCCGCCCGGCCAGCCAGAGCGCGTCCCCGCCCTCGCCACAGCCCAGGTCGAGCGCCCGGCCGGGCTCCAGGTCGGCGGCCTGCACGGTCAGCGAGGCGTTCGGGCGGCCGCTCCAGATCTGCTCGCTCTCGCCGTACCGCTTCTCCCAGAACTCGACCGCGTCGACGGCCAGCCGGGTCTCCTCGGCGGCCAGGTCGGCGTTGATCGCGGCGGCGGCGCGCAGGCCGTCCGCGGCGGCGACCGCCACCTGCCCGGCGGGGTCGGTCAGGTTGCCGGCCGCCCAGACCCCGGGGACGCCGGTCGCGCCCGTCGGGTCGGTGGTGGCCAGCCGGGTCGCGAACCGGACGCCCTCGCGCACCAGGTCGGTGGCCTCCAGGCCCAGCTCGGCCAGGAACGGCGCGGTCGCCGCCATCTCGGTGCCGACCGCCAGCACCTCGCACGCCACCTCGGTGCCGTCGGCCAGCCGCACGCCGGTCAGCTCGGCACCGTCCTCCTCCGGCAGCAGCGCGGCCACCTCGCCCGCCACCACGGTCACGCTGCGGGCGGCCAGCTCGCGCCGCTGCCGCTCGTCGAACGGCGCGCTGGTGTGCGCGAGCAGCGTGACGTCGGCGCTCCACTGCCGCCACAGCAGCGCCTGGTGCACGGCGACCAGCGGGTTGGTGGCCAGGACGGCGATCTTCCGGTCGCGGACCTCCCAGCCGTGGCAGTACGGGCAGTGCACCACCTGGCGGCCCCAGCGCTCGGCCAGGCCGGGCACTTCGGGCAGCAGGTCGGTGGTGCCGGTGGTCAGCAGCAGCCGGCGGGCGTGCACGACCGTGCCGTCCGACAGCTCGGCGCGGAAGCCGCCGTCCGCCTCGCGGCCCACCGACCGCACCTCGGCGTCGTGGAACTCGCCACCGTACGAGGCGACTTCGGCCCGACCCAGGGCGACCAGCTCGGCGGGCGGCAGGCCCTCGCGGCCGAGCAGGCCGTGGATGCCCGCGGCGGGCGCGTTGCGCGGCTCGCCGGAGTCGACCACCAGGACGGAGCGGCGGGCCCGGGCCAGGGTCAGGGCGCCGCTGAGTCCGGCGGCGCCGCCCCCGACGACCAGGACGTCGTGGTGACGGGTTGAGTGCGGGTGCGGGTGCGGGTGCTGGTGGCGGTTCGGCTGCTCGTGCGGGGGCTCGTGCTGGTGCGTCGTGGTCATGCTCCGATGGTGCGGCGGGTTCGCCGGATTGACAAACAATGTTGCTGAGGTGGCAAATGGAGGGGGCGGGCGGGACCGGGGTCGGACGGAGCGGAGAGGGACACGGCGATGGGCGAGGACTTCGAGGCGGTGCTGACCGGCGTCGGCCCCCGGCTGCGGGCGATCCGCCAGCAGCACGGCACCACGTTGGCGCAGCTCAGCGAGCAGACCGGCATCTCGGTCAGCACGCTCTCCCGGCTGGAGTCCGGAGGGCGGCGGCCGACCCTGGAACTGCTGCTGCCGCTGGCCCGCGCGCACGGCGTGGCCCTGGACGAACTGGTCGACGCCCCGCCGACCGGCGACCCCCGGGTGCGGCTGCGCCCGTTCGTCCGGCACGGCTGGACGTACCTGCCGCTGGCCCGCAGCCTCGGCGGCATGCAGGCGTACAAGATCGTCGTCCCGCCCGGCGGCGGCCGGGAGAACTGCGAGCAGCGCACGCACGAGGGCCACGAGTGGCTGTACGTGCTCTCCGGCGAGCTGTTGCTGAAACTGGGCGAGCACGACGTGGTGCTGAAGGCGGGCGAGGCCGCGGAGTTCGACACCCGGACGCCGCACCTGTTCGCCAACGCGGGCCGGGTGCCGGTGGAGTTCCTCAGCCTGTTCGGCCCGCAGGGGGAGCGGGTGCACGTGCGGGCGCGCACGAC
This sequence comes from Kitasatospora setae KM-6054, assembly GCF_000269985.1. NCBI lineage: Bacteria > Bacillati > Actinomycetota > Actinomycetes > Kitasatosporales > Streptomycetaceae > Kitasatospora > Kitasatospora setae. The sequence continues at coordinate 7,754,281 of NC_016109.1, forward strand.
GAACAAAGCTGAGAAGGAAGGGAACTGACGGTTCGTTGGTTCTCTGCTCTGTCGGTTCCTGGGGGGCGGACGTGCCGGACGCCGCGCCCGAGAGGTGGGTGCGGCGTCCGAACGGGTTTGGTGCCGGCGTCAGTTGACGGTGACCGCGCCGCCCAGGGTGGTGTCGGTGACCGGGCCGTAGGAGGCCGAGAAGTTGATGCTGGCGAAGCAGATGCTCGGGCCGGACAGCTTGGTGAAGCCCTGGTTGACCATGTTGATCTGCGGCGGGGTGTTGGTGGCGTTGCCGTTCAGGGTGCCGGTGGGCGAGGAGTAGGTGCACAGGGCGTTGCCGGCCAGGGTCTTCAGGTTGACGACGGCCTGGATGGACCCGGTGAGGGTGACCGGGAACCCGGCGGAGTCCGAAATGCTCAGGGTGTAGGGCAGGTTGCTCATCGTCAGGCTGTTCACGCCGCTGACACCGACCACGTTGGAGGTGCAGCCGGAGAAGGTCAGGACGTTGACCGGGCCGGACGCGGTGGCGGAGCCGGTGGCGGTCGGGTTGCTGTTGACGCTGCCGCCGATGGTGGAGACGGAGCACTTGACGCCGGTGGTGGTGCCCGGGTTGTACATGGTCGCGAAGGTGCCGCTGACCAGGTTCGCCGACAGCGAGTCGCCGACCGCGACCGGGGTGGTGCCGACGGTCAGCACCGGGGTGGCGGAGACGGCGGCACCCGCCGGGACGGCCGGGAGGACGAGCAGGGCGCCGGCGGCGGCGAGGGCGGCGATGCCGGCGAAGGTGCGGTTGCGCATGAGGGTTCCTTCCGATGGGTGGGGCGGAGCGGACGGAGCTGCCCCGGCGTCGCTGGCCGGAGCGCGTGCCGTTCCCGCGCTGGGGACGGGTGGCACGGGCAGGTGGGGGTCTCCCGCGCCGACTCCCTTGCTGGGGGACGGAGTCGGCGCGGGGCGGATCGGTGCGGGGCGGATCGGTGCGGCGCGCGGTCGCTCAGTGCGCGGTGCTGTCGCCCAACGCGGCGGTGAGGTCGGCGATGTCGGTGTCCAGGACGAAGGACGCGTTGGTCTGCTGGAAGCTCACCGAGTCCTTGCCGGGGGCGGCGGGCAGGCCCATGGTCCAGTTGATGATCTGGTTCAACGAGCCGAGCAGGCCGCACCCGTTGGCGCCCGGCACCGCGAAGGTGTTGTCCACCAGCGACGCGTTGGTCTCCGAAATGACCAGCGCGTTGTGCCCGTTGGGGTCCGGGTCGTAGCCGATGGTGCCCGGGTCGCCGGTCATCGGCGGAGTGGATCCGGCGGGGGCGGTCGAACCGGTGGTCGGCTTGAGCAGCAGCGGCGCGGCGTCGGAGCCGACGTAGCAGTGCGCGCCGAACAGCGCGTTGTACAGGTGCAGTTTGATCGGCAGCTGGAACACCGGGTACGGCTCACCGGTCGCCAGTGGGGTGAACTTCGTGACCGGGCCCGCGAGTTCGACCTGGGCGAAGACGCTGGTGATGCCGGGCAGGTAGTTCTGGATGCCCGGGATGTTGATCTGCACCATCGGCGCGCTGAGCAGTGGGGCGCTGGTCGGCGGCACCACGGTGTACTGGTTGGCGGTGCTGCCGTCCGGGAACGAGACCTCGGGTGCCGACTTGTCCCAGTAGAAGCCGAACTGCAGCGTGATCGGCGAGTTGAACGGCACCACCGTGTTGCCGAGGGTGAACTTCCCGGCGTTGGTCACCGACACCAGGCAGCCGACCTGGAGGTTGCTCGGATCGTGCATCGCGGGCGCCGCGACCGGACAGTTGCCCATGCCGGTGTACGGCGCGCCCGGCGCCGCGGCGGCGGCGGGCGCGGCGGTGGCCGGGGCGACGCCGGCCAGCAGTGCGGCGCAGGCCGCGACGGCGGCGGGCGGCAGCAGGCGGCGCAGCCGGTGCGGGCGCGGGGCGGCGGCTGTGGTGGTGGCCGCTGTGGACGTGCTGGTGCTGTCGGTGCGCATGGCGGAGGGACTCCTGACGGCGGGGGTGGGCCGGAGCGAGGGCAGGGTGGAGCGCGAGGGCAGGGTGGGACGAGGCTGGTGGGCCTTGGTGGGACCGGGCCGGGTGCTCGACGCCACGAGCGGCCGGGCCGGGGCGCACGACTGTCACCGTCGCGCCGGAGCGGTTCGCCGGGCCGGAGGGCACGCCCTGCCTGAGGCGTGCCGCGTACCGGTGGTGTCCCGCGTACCAGTGGTGCCGTGTGCCGGCGGTGCGTTGTCGGGCCCGGAGCGAGAAGGACCCGGTGGGCACGGTCGTGGGCCGTGGTTACCGCCGGGTACTCGCCAAGTTCTAGGTGGCGTTCCGCATCAACGTCAAGGCAGCGCGCGGAAGTTGGAAGAGAAGTGAGTGGAGTTGACTCGACACTGGTCGACAACTGCCGCATGAGTCACAGGAGTTGACTGGAGTTTCGGAATTTCGACCGGGTGCGCGAAGTATTGACCGGCCATGTACCCCGGGGTAACTTCCAGTCAGCCCGCCGGTTGTGAGAAAGATCGTCAACTGCACTGCGAGTCGCCGAAGTTGCCGCGATCGACCCACCACGCCAGGTGCTCACCCCGGCGAGCTGCGGATCCCCCACCCGACCCTCTGGAGCTCTCCATGGCACCCTCCGCAGAACAATCCGCCGCCACCCCGACCGGGCGCGGCCGGGTGCGACTGCGCCGCGCCGCGCTGATGGCGATACCGGCCTGCGTCACCGCGGGCGTCCTCGTGACCCTGACCGCGCAGAACGTCCTCGCCACCCAGTTCGCCATCTCCGGTATGGCCTTCGAGGTCACCGCCGACAAGCTGGACGGCTCCGGGTTCGAGCAGTTCGGCACCCTCGACAACATGATCGAGAACAGCCCGAACGCCGGTGACACCGGCGGCCAGCTGTTCCTGATCCAGACCGTGGTCAAGAAGGCCTCGCTCACCAAGCTCTGCCAGAGCGTCAACCTGGGCGGCATCAACCTGCTGATCACCGCCGGCGACAAGGGCACCCCCGTCACCGCCGACAACCTCACCACCGACTCCGACCTGATGAGCGGTGACGCCGAGTTCCAGGGCCTCGAAGTCGGCCGCGACGCCAGCACCTTCGACAAGGGCGGCGTGGCCGGCCCGCCCGGAATGTTCGGCCAGCAGGGCGACACCGTGGCCGTCGACCACTTCCGGCAGCAGAACTACGCCACCACCGCCGGCACCTTCCGCCTGCCCAACATGCACCTCAGCTTCAGCGCCGATGGCTGCTGAACCCGGACCGGCACCGGACCGGGCGGCGGACCCCACGGCCGCCCGGCCCGCCGACGACGGCGGCAGCGGTGACACGGCCGAAGCCGTCGCGGTGACCCCGGCCGACCCGTCCGCCCCGCGGGGGTTCGCCGGCTGGCGCGGGCGGCGGCCCTTCTGGGGCGGCCTGCTGGTCGTCCTGGCCGGTGCCGAGATCCTGTTCACCGAGAAGGCCCCGATGCGCATGGTCATCCGCATCGGCATGCTCGGCCTGGCCGGCTACGTCATCCCCGCCCTGATGGTGCTCTGCGGCCTGCTGCTGATCTTCCACCCCGTCCAGCGGGTCTTCTACTCCGTCCTCGCCGCCCTCGCGACCCTGGGCAGCTGGATCACCTCCAACCTCGGCGGCTTCTTCATCGGCCTCCTGCTCGGCCTGATCGGCAGCAGCGTCGCCTTCGGCTGGCTGCCCGACCAGCCCCGGCGGCGCAGCCGCCGGTCGCGCCGCACGTCGGCACCCGGTACCGGCGCCGGGGCCGGGGCCGCATCCGCGCCCGGGGCCGCGTCCGGATCCGCCGAAGCCACCCCGGCCTGACCGGGGCGGCGTCCGGCGGAGGAGCGTGGCCGCCGTCGGACGCCCCGGCCGCGGCCCCCGCACACCGAGCGGGCGGGGGCCGCGGCCGGGCATCGGGATGGGGGCGGCACGGGGGTGGGGCGATGGCGGAGCCGACCTCCGCATAACGCGCCGGTGGCCGTCCCGTTCGACGTAGTCTGGCCCCATGGCAGACGAACACGGAGCGGACGGGCCAGCCGGTGCGGTCGGGAGGGTCAGGCCGGCCGACGCCTTCAGGAACCGGTGCCTGAACGCCGCGCGGGTGTTGGCGTCCTGCGGTGACTACTCCCTCCAACGCGTCTCCCTGGACGAGTCCCAGGAGGACCCCAAGGAGAACTCGCTGGACGTGTGGCTGCGGGAGGGGCCGTCCAAGCCCGACGTGGTGATCTCGCTGTCCCACCCCTACGCGGTCGAGCCGTGGGAGCACGGCCTGACACCCGTCTTCATCGACCGGATCTCCCTCACCCACCTGCCGGCGCTGCCGGCACCCTGGCCCGAGGAGGCCGTCGGCCGACTCGACCGCACCGAGGACCTGCCGGAACTGGCCTGGCTGAGGATCGACGGACCGGTCACGATCGACGCCCTCGGCCAGATCGTGACCCTCTACCGGGCGCAGAGCGACGACGAAGCCTCCGTGCTCGACTGACGGGCGGACGGACGGTCGGGCAGCCGGACGGCCCGAATGCCCTTTTCCCGTAGGCTGGTTGCCGGAATTTCCGTGCCGCGGCTCCGCGGTCAGCCCAGAGTGACCACCTTCGCCCAGTCCGGTGGGCCGTCGGGTACGTCGTCGGGGTCGCCCTCCATGTTCCAGCGGGTGCGCGGGAATCGACGGGGGAACAGGCCGATGACGGTCCGGCAGGGTGGCGGGGTGCTCGGCCAGGGGGTCTGGCCGTCGGTCAGGGCGACGATGACGTCCGGGGCGGGGCGCCGTTTCAGGGCGGTGGCGAAACCGGTGCGGAGGTCGGTGCCGCCGCCACCGATCAGTGCCCAGCCGCTCCCGTCGGCGGCCTGCCGGACGGCCCGGGCCGCGGCGTCGCAGGAGAGCACCGAGACCGACTCGCGCCGCCCGCCCGCCGCGTGCAGGATCGCCGCGGTCTCCAGCAGGGCCGTGCCCAACTCGCTGTCGCTGACCGATCCGGAGGTGTCGACGACCACCGTGACCCGGGGCGGGCGGCGGCGCAGCGAGGGCAGGACGATGCCGGGCAGGCTGCTCGAACGGCGGGCCGGGCGGCCGTGGCTGTAGTCCTCGCCGGCGCCCGCCGCGGCCAGCGTGGAGCGGATCGCCGCACCGAGCAACTGCCGCCACGGCTGCGGCGGGTGGAACGCCTCCTCGGCCCAGCGCCGCCAACCGGCGGGCGCCCGGCCGGGGTTGCCCAGGATGCCCTGGGCGACCCGGAAGCGGACCAGGTCGCGCTCCTGGTCGCTCAGGCCGTGCCCGCCGTCGGGGCCGTCCGGGCCGAACTCCCACTCCCGTTCGAGGCCGTCCGCGCCGCTGCCGCACTCCAGCCACACCAGGTGCTGGTACCGGGTGCCGAGGGAGAACTGCCGCAGGTAGTCCTCCATCAGTTGGCCGTCTTCCAGGTGGAGGGTCTTCGGGTAGATCGCGCCGGCCGGTTCGACCAGGCCGTCGCCGAACGCGTCGTCGTTGATCTCGCAGTCCGCCGCCAGGTTGATCCGCAGCCGGTCGCCGGGCCCGTCGAGGTCGAGCGCGCGCATCGCCAGGTCGCCGCGCCGGGCGTGGTCGCGCAGCAGGTGCGAGACCTCGTGCACCCAGACCGACGCCAACTCCTCCTCGGGGGTGCGGTCGACGAAGGCCGGTGAGACGTAGCACCGCCACTGCCGGTCGACCGCCATGGTCGGCACCCGCGACGACTCCACCACGTGCATCGCGAACAGCGCCGTCGCCAGGTACGGGCGGGCCCGCGCCGCCCGCAGCCGGGCCGCGAACAGCTTCTCGGTGTCCAGGGGACGCGCTCTCCCGGCGTGCCCGGGACGTGTTGCCTGACCGGCTTCAGCGGGACGTGCTGCGTGGCCGGTGTTCGCGGCCCGCGCCGTCCGGGCGGACGTGCTCACCGGCGCCCCGCCCCGGCGGAGGTGAGAGCGGCGGAGCGCTCCGCCCGGCGGGAGATCCGCATCGCACTCGCGAAACGGTTGATCAACTCCGGTACCTCCCAGTCGTCCTGGCGCAGCGAGGCGAGCGTGCTCACCGGTACCACCAGCACGTCGGGCGGGCAGCTCTCCAGCGCCCTGGCCATCAACGCCCAGGCGGAGTCCCAGCGTTCGAGCGTCGGACGGGAGCGGACGGCGGCCACCACCCCGTCCAGGACGGCCTGCCGGAGGTCGCCGCGGGCGGGCAGGACGGCGGCGGCCGGGGCGGCGAGCAGGCTCTCCGGGTCGGGCAGGTCCATCCGGTCCATGGCGGCGAGCAGTTCGAGCCCCGGGCCGTCGCCGACGGTGCCGCGCACCAGCAGCGACAGCACCTCCCGGGAGGAGCCGGCCGCCGATCCGAACGCGAGCAGCCGCATCGTCATCTCCCAACTGCGCGGCGACGGCCATGCCTTGCCGCGCCTGGCCTCGGCGGACGGCAGGCGGTGGGTCAGCTCGGGCCGGACGGTCAGCAGTCCGCACACCGCCCGCCGGGCGAACTCGACTGCGGCGGAAAGCCGTTCGGGATCGAGCCGGGGCAGCTCGGCGCGCGGCCACACGCCGCCCAGGCCGCGCACCACCACCTGGGCGTCGTGCACCCAGTCCAGGTGGACGAAGCGGTTGGCCAGCGGGGGACTCAGCTCCCAGCCGTCGGCGGCCGAGGCGCGCGGGTTGGCGGCCGCCACGATCCTTACCCCCGGCGGGAGTTGCAGCGAACCGATACGTCGCTCCAGGACCAGTCGCAGCAGCGCCGCCTGCACCGCCGGCGGCGCGGTGGACAGCTCGTCGAGGAACAGCAGCCCCCGGCCCTGCCGGACCAGCCGCACCGCCCAGTCCGGCGGCGCCAGCGGCACGCCCTGGACGGCCGGGTCGTCGCCGATCACCGGCAGGCCGGAGAAGTCGGACGGCTCGTGGACACTGGCGATCACCGTGGTGAGCGGCAGGTCGAGCTCGGCGGCGAGCTGGGTCAGCGCTGCGGTCTTGCCGATACCCGGCTCCCCCCACAGCAGGACCGGCAGATCGGCGGCGACGGCGAGGGTCAGCGCCTCGATCTGGAGGTCCTGGCGGGGTTCGGTGGCGGACTCCCGTAGGAGCGCCAGCAGCTGGTCGGCGAGGGCGAGTTGGGGAGATGCGGATGCGGAGGAAGTCATGAGTGATTCACCTGGGGTCGGTTCGGGGCGGCACGGTACGGCACGTGGGCGTGCGGGCGTGGCGCGTGGGTATGGCCGGAGCCGTCAGGAAGATGGGCGCACGGCGCCGGCGGAGTCAGAAGGAGTGGTGCTTCGCGGGGCGTGGACGCCGGGAGCGGGGGCGGTACGGGTGGCCGTCCGGACGGAGGTCGGCCGGTGCCTGGACGGGGGAGGTGGCGTTGCCCGACCGGTTGCGGGCGGGGGAGAGCCCGGCCGCGTGCACGCTGTGGGCCAGCCGGTGCCGGGCGTCCGCCTCCAGTGCTGCGGCGAGCGGCCCGTCGCGCAGGACGGCCTCCGCGCCGAGCAGTCGGCGCACGGCGGCCAGGACGCCCGTGCGGTCGCCGTGCAGCAGCCGCTGCCGGATGTCCTCCAGGTCCTCCGGCTGCCGGTGCGCGCGGTCGATCGCCCGCAGGCAGGGCAGCGGCGGGCCGCCGAACGCCGCCAGCAGCTCCTCGCGCCGTACCTGCTCCGGGTCGTGGTCGAGCGGGACGAGTACCCCGTCGACCACGGCGATCCGGTGCAGGTCGCCACGGCAGCGCACCGTCAACGTTCCTTCACCGACCGACTGTTCGACTCCGGCGGCGCGGGACGCCGCACTGCCCGGGGGGTCCGGGACGAGCGCGGCGGCGACCAGCGGATGCAGCCCGTCCGGGCCGATCCGCCCCGCGCGGAGCAGGAGCAGGTCGGGCGGCGTCCAGGTCGCGGCGTCCGGCAGGACGGCGGACCTGGCGGCCCCGGCGGACCTGCCTGGCTCGGCGGACCTGCCTGGCTCGGCGGAGCCCGCGGAGCCGGTGCGGTTGCCGGAGCCGGGGCCTGTTCGCCCGCCGAGCAGGACGTGCCGTCGGCGGGCCAGCCGTACCGTCACCGGTGCGTCGTCCGGCAGGCCGTCCGCGGTGCGCACCAGGGCGGCCTCGAACTCCCATGCTGCCTCGGCAATGTGGCTGTCCGTCAACTGTGCTGTGCGGTCGGCAAGATCACCGGAGCGTCGGGCGTCCCAGAGATGGCGGTGCAGGTCGAGGCGGAAGCGCGGGTCGGGGTGCGGCGGAGGCGGCCCAGGCGGATGGGCGTCGGCGTCCCACAGCGCCAGTGTGACGCGTTGGCCCGCCGCCGCGTAGGCCGGCGCGGTACGGGCCACCAACCGCACCGGCGCCCCGCCGCCGTCGCGCGGGTAGCGCGCCAGGGTCAGCGTGACCCCTGGACGCAGCAGCCCGTCCGGTGCGATCCGCGGCAGGTGCCAGCGCAGCAGGTCGGGGGCCAGGTGCCGCAGATCGGCCCGGAGTCGGCCGGCCAGTTCGGACCCGTACGTGCGGGTGACGGTGCGCAGGTCGAAGCCGGGATCGCACCCGGCCGCCGCGCAGGCTCCGCCCCAATCGCCCAGCGCACGGCGGGCGGTGGCGGTCTCGATCATGGCCGGGGGGACGGCGAAGCGCCGGACCTGCGACCAGAAGTCGTGGCGAGTGTCCTCGTCCTGGAGGGAAGTGTCGTGCATCAGCACACACTTCGGAAGGACGGGACCTCCAATCCGTGAGTAGTCATCGCGGCGATCGTAGCCGCCGACCGCCCCCCTGTCACCCCCGTTCCGGTCCGCCGCCGGGCCTGTTCCCGCTCCGCCCCGGCCGCTCCCGCAGGCGTGCGGCCACGACGTAGGCTGGGCGGCAGAGGGCCGGAACGCGGCCGTGGCACGGCCGGGGCGGACCGGGAACGGCGGTGGAGGATGGCGGACGGGCGAGTGGCGGCCGGGCGGAACGCCGGTGACCGGGGAGCGGGCCGCGGGAGCGGGAGCGGCGGGACCGGGCGGGACGGGAGCGGCCGGGACGGAACCGGCCTGAGCCGGCCGGGCGCCGGCCGGTGGCGGCCGACCGAGGTGCTCCGGCGCCGACTGCTCCGGGAGATCAACTCCACGGTGCACGGCGCCGATCTGCACCTGGAACGCTACGACCGCCCGGCCGGCGACCCCGGGCTGTTCGGGGCCGACAGCGTGGTGTGGCAGGTGCACGGGCACCCGGCCGGGATGCTGGTCGGCGGGTTCGCCGCGCTGATGCTCCAGTCGCTGCACCCCGTGGCGATGCGCGCCGTCGCCGAACACTCCGACTACCGCACCGACCCGGTCGGCCGGCTGCACCGCACCGCCCGCTTCGTCTCCACCACCACGCTCGGCTCCTCCGCCGCCGCCGAGGCCGCGATCGCCGACGTCCGCCGCATCCACGGCTACGTCCGGGGCCGCGACGCCGAAGGCCGTCCCTACCGGGCCGACGATCCCGACCTGCTCTGCTGGGTGCACACCGCCGAAGCGGCCTGCTTCCTCGCGGGCTACCAAGTCTTCGCCGGCGAAGGGAGGTTGGGTGGCCGCCAGTGCGACGACTACCTCGCCGAGGTCGCCCAGATCGGCCAACTCCTCGGCGCGGACGGCGTTCCCGTCTCGCGTGCCGGACTCGCCCGCTACCTGGACGAAGTGCGCGGCCAACTGGCTTCCAGCCCGGAGGCGTTGGAGGCCGTCGCACTGCTGCGCGGCTTCGGTCGCACCCGGCGCGAACGCCTCGCCGTCCGGATCCTCACCAACGCGGCGATCGGCCTGCTGCCCGCCTGGGCCCGCCGCGCGCTCGGCGTCCACCGCCCCTGGGCGGTGCGCCGGCTCTGGGACCGTCCGCTGGCCCGACTGCTCGGCGCCGTCATGGTCTGGGCGTGCGGCCTGTCACCGATCCGCCTCGCCGCGACGGCCCGGGCCCGGGCGAAGCCTGCGGTGCGGGTGGGCGGTGGCGGGGCGGGCTGAGGCGGGGCGGACTGGTCGTGAGCCGGAACACGATGAAGCGGCCGCCGCACCGGGGCTGGGATCCGGTGCGGCGACCGCTTCGACGTCGTCAGTGCTCGGCGATGGGTGCGGAGCGTACGGCCGTCAGCACTGGGGCCGACGGCCGTGGTTCGCTCCACGCCTCGCGCGGGCCTTCTTCTTGCGGCGGCGCTTCGACGACATGGCCTCTCCTCTCACGGCGGTGCACGACATCTTTCCCCCGTCCACCGTGCCCCGTCTCGGCCGAACCCGCCAGCCGAGCACCGGCGCGCTCCGGGGGCCAGGATGGAGAACGGGGGCCGAGACGGAGACACGCAGACACGGGAGGCACGATGTCGCACCACACCCACGACGGGGCCCACCACGACGCGCCGGCCGACGAGTGGCCGCCGACCGAGACTTCCGAGGCCCGGATGACCGCCGAGGGCTCGCCGCCGCCCGACGAGAGCGAGAAGACCCCCGAGGACGGCCCCGAGTTCGCCATCCCGGTCTCCTCGCCGCCGGAGCCCGAGGAGGGCTGACCCGGGCCTCGGGGGTACCGGCTCGGGCGCCGGCGCCGGGCAGTCGGGTCGGGCAGTCGGGGCCGGTTCGGGGTGCTTCAGGTGCTTCGGCCGACGGAAGGCGGTTAGACGGACATGACATCAGCTCATCAGCTCGGATGTCCGTACGTCCAGCCGTTGATCCGACCGTCCGACGGAAGGAGCACCCGATGACCGTGATCTCGCGCCTGCCCGGCGCCCGCGAGGAGGAGTGGGACTGGCAGCTCGACGGGGCCTGCCGCGCCGCCGACTCCCAGTTGTTCTTCCACCCCTCCGGGGAGCGCGGCCAGGCCCACGACGACCGCGACCGCGCCGCCAAGGCGGTCTGCGCCCGCTGCCCCGTCCGCGAGCGCTGCCTGCGGCACGCCCTGGCCACCCGCGAACGCTACGGCGTCTGGGGCGGTAGCACCGAGGAGGAGCGGCTCGGCATGCTGCGCCGCCGGCGCCGCAACCGCGTCCACGCCGCCGCCCGTGCCCGCTGAGCACGGACGAGGGCCCGGCGTACGGCGTACGCGCGGCGCGCGGGAACGCGGTGCGGGCCGACCCACCGGAGTGGGTCGGCCCGCACCGCGTTCGGCGGGTGTACGGGCGCACTAGTACAGGCGCACTAGCGCAGGGGAACCAGGCTTTCGCGCGGCCGGGGGGCCGGGCGGTTCACGCGAGCAGGCGGGCGGCGTCGATCTCGGCCCAGATCGACTTGCCCTGGGCGTGCCGGTCCGCGCCCCAGCGGTCGGCGGTGCGCTGCACGATGTACAGGCCGTGCCCGCCGGGCAGGCCGGGACGGTGCGGGGTGCGCAGGGCAGGCAGGACGTCGGACGCGTCGCTGACCTCGATCCGCAGCCGGGCGGGCGTCGCGTCCAGGAGGAGTTCGAGCGGGCCGCCGGCGTGCAGCATCGCGTTGCCGACCAGTTCGGCGACCAGCAGGACGACGTCCTCGGCGAGGTCCGGGTCGGGCGGCGTGGACCACGACCAGTCGCCGAGCGCCTCCGCGGTGAACGCCCGGGCCCGGGCCACCGGGCGCGGGACGCCCACCAGTCGCAGGCGTCGGCGCTGCCCGCCGGGGGGCATGCTCGCCCCGGCGTTCGGACGGTCGCCGTCCAGGGTGCCCCGGCTCGGTGTCACGTGCGGGTTCCCTTCGGTTCGGACGGCGCTCTCACAGGCTCACACGTCGCTCTCACGGTTCGGTTTCCCGGCCGCGCCCGGATTATGCCCGATGCGGCCGACGGTACGGGTGGAGGCAGCTGGCGGCGGTACGGCAGAACCGGTCAGCCGGCTGCGGCGAGGGCCGCGTCCACCGTCTCGTGGATGGTGAACACGGCTTTCGCGCCGGTCAGTTCGAGCAGGTGCCGAACCGGGCCGGAGAGTGCCGCCAGGTGGAAGGGGAGCTCGCCGTCGGCGGCGGCCATCCGGGTCTGGAGCAGCAGGTTCAGCCCGGAGGAGTCGCAGAAGTCGACCCGCCCCAGGTCGACGATCAGCGCCCGGGGCAGCTCGGCGACCAGCAGGTCGAGCGCTTCCCGGGCAGGGGCCAGTGTCTCGATGTCCAGGTCGCCCGCCAGCGCGCACACCGCCGCGCGGGAGGGCGTGCGTCGGACGTCGACCGCAAGCGGCGCAACGGGCGTGTTCTCGGCTGGCATCCTCGTCCTGTTCCTTCGACCGGTCTGCCTCGACCATACGCACCAGGGGGCGCTGCGGTCGAGACGGGGTGCCCGCTGGTGCGTATGGCGCGGCCGCACCGGAGCGCCGCGTCAGGGCGTCGCTCCGGTGCGTCGCGTCGGTGCGTCGCTCCGGTACGTCGGGTCAGTCCGTCGCGTCGAGGCCGGTGCGGAGCCGGGCGAGGGTTCGGGACAGCAGGCGGGACACGTGCATCTGGGACAGGCCGAGCCGGGCGCCGATCTGCGACTGGGTGAGGTCCTCGGAGAACCGCATCGCCAGGATCTGCCGGTCCCGCTCCGGGAGTTGGGCGATCAGCGGCTTCAGCGCGACCAGGTTCTCCACCAGCGCGAACCGGCCGTCCACCCGGCCGAGCCGCTCCGCGGGCTGCTGCCCGTCGCCCTCGCCCGGCGAGGTCAGGTCGAGCGACCCGGCGGTGTGCGCGTTGGCGGCGGCCAGGCCCTCGATCACCTCCTCCTCGGAGATCGAGAGGTACTCGGCCAGGTCCGCGACGGTCGGCTCGCGGTCCAGTGTCTGGGCCAGCGCGTCCTGCGCCTTCGCCAGGTCCAGCCGCAGCTCCTGCAGGCGGCGCGGCACGTGCACGGACCAGGTGGTGTCCCGGAAGTGGCGGCGTATCTCACCGATGATGGTGGGCACCGCGTACGTGGTGAACTCGACGCCGAGCGACGGGTCGAAGCGGTCGATCGCCTTGATCAGGCCGACCGAGCCGACCTGCAGCAGGTCCTCGTACGGCTCCTTGCTGTGGCCGAAGCGGCGGATCGCGAACCGGACCAGCGTCAGGTTCAGCTCGATCAGGGTGGTGCGCACGTAGCTGAACTCGCGGGTGCCCTCCTCCAGCCCGGCCAGTCGGCGCAGCAGCACCTTGGTCATTTCGCGGGCGTCGGCGGGCGTCGCGTTCACCGGGTCGGCGAGCACGTCCGGGTCGAGCTCCGGGAGGGCGGCTGCGCTGTCCCAGGTGGTGGCGTCGCTGGTCCGGGGCGATACGACGGCCGCCTCCGGGTGGTCGGAGGGCGCCTCAGTGGGGGCGATCAGGAGAAGTTCATCAGTGGGCACGCGCATGCCAGTCCTTTCCTCGACTCCGGCCGGTCCGTCCCCGGGTACCCGGGCTACCGACCATCATGCCGGGTCTTCCTGTGAAGATTAGGTGAAGAAGGGATTCCGGCGTTCCGGGCGGCCCCGCGGTGTTCGGCCCGGGCGAACGCGCATGCGCCGCGACGGGCGGGGCAGACGGCCCCCGACGCGGACCGCAGTCGGCGGCCGCGCCCCGGCGGAGGAGGGAAAACCCATGGGTCGGATCGAGGAATCCATCGAGATCGACGCGCCGATCGGCGCCGTCTACCGCGAGTGGACCGCCTACGCCCCGCTCCCCGCGTGCATGCGTGGCGGAGCAGGGCGCGGCGCCACCGCGACCGAAGTCCTGCCGCTCGACCGGATCGCCTGGAGCGGCGGCCCCGAACTGCCGGGGCACTCCGGAGTGGTCACCTTCCACCGGGTCACCGACCGCACCACCCGCCTGATGCTCCAGCTCGACACCGAACCCCACGGGCTGTGGGACCACGTGGTCGAGGGCCTGGGCTTCACCGACCGCCGGGTCATCGACGAACTCGCCGCCTTCAAGGCCCACGTCGAGGACCACCGGCAGCATCTGGCCGCCTGACCGGCCGGCCGCACGGCCGGGCGGCCTCACCCGCGAACCACCCGCGAAACGCCCGCGAACCACCCGCGAGAAACGGAAGGGAGCACCGCCATGGGCCCCGTCACCGAGCGGATCACCCTGCACCTGCTCGCCCCCGACGGCACCACCGTCCGCCTCGACACCGACTGGCGCTACCGGCCCGACGACCCGTACGCGGTGAGCCTGGAATTCGGCCCGCGCGCCGCCGGGGCCCGCTGGGTGCTGTCCCGGGAGATGCTGCTGGCCTCGCTGCACGGGCCGGTCGGGGACGGCGACATCCACTTCGCGCCGCTGGACGACGGCATGCTGTGCCTGGCGCTCGGCGGCGCGGGCGGCACGGTGGTGCTCACCGCCGAATGCGCCGCGATCGCGGCCTTCCTCGCCGCCACCGCCGAACTGGTGCCGCTGGGCAGCGAGTCCGAGCGGATCGACTGGGACGGCGGACTGGCCGACCTGCTGTCGGCCTGAACGGTGCCGGGCCGACGCAGCGCCGGCCCGGGGCGCGGCGGCCCGGGGCGCGGCGGCCCGGGGCGCGGCGGCCCGGGCTGCTGCGGTCGGCCGCTGTGGCGTGCGGGCGTCGGCGGGCGTCAGCGGCGGGCCAGCCGCCGTTCGCCGCCCGCGCCGGTGACGTACTCAAGGTGGTAGTGCGCGAAGACCTCGGGCTCCTGTTCGGCGGCGAGCACGTCGTCGGTGCCGATGGACGGCGAGTTCTTCACGTCGTTGCGGTTGAACGGCACCCGCAGGTAGCCGGGACCGGCCACCGCGTCCGCGACCGGGACGAACACCAGCCGGTGCCGGCCGGGCATGCCGATCGTGACGGTGGCGAAGGACGGCTCGTCGGTGGCGGTGTCGACGTAGACGTTCTCCAGGCTGCCGATCTTCTTGCTGTCCTGGTCGACCACGTCGTGGCCGCGCCACTCCCGGATGTCGGCGATCTGGATCATTTCGATGGCCTCCGTGCGCTGGGCTCGGACCGCGGGGTGCGTCGGTCGGTCCGTTCCATGCTCACCGACGGCGCCGGCGGGCGCCCCTCGGACGCCCGCCGCCGCTGCCCGGAGCGGCCGGCCCTGCCGGCTCCGGAGGCCCTCAGGTGGCGGCCCCGCCCGGGTGCGGCGGGAGCGGGAGCCGGGGCGAGGTGGGGGCCGGGGTGGGGAGCAGGAGGGCGGCGAGTTCGTCGAGCAGTTCGGCCGCCCGCTGGGCCTGGGCAGGGTCGGCGAGGGCCTTGGCCAGCAGCGGTTCGGCTGGGCGGGTGGCCCGGGCGCGGACGTACCCGCGGGCGAGCGCGGAGACGGACAGCAGGGTGCGGCGTCCGTCGGCCGGGTCGGCGGTGGCGTCCAGTAGGCCGCGCTCGCGCAGGCGGGCGACGGAGGTGGAGACGTGGCTCTGGGCGAAGCCGGTCCGGGCCCGGATGTCCTGCACCGAACTGCCCGGGTGCTGGTAGACGTCCGAGATCACCGCGATCTCGCCCGGGGTGAGGGTCTCCGAGGCGTGGTCGGTGACCATCGCCCGGCCCAGCTCGGTGAGCCGCTTGCCCAGTCGCAGAAGCCGTACGCCGTCCATGGCGGACAGGCTACCGTGCCGTCGGCTGCTGCATCGGTGCCGATGTATCGCTGGGGATGCATTATTCGTGACGTGTCATCGATGTCGGAGCATCGATGTCAGGACATTGGTGGCTGGGCATCGATGACGAGTCACGGGTGACGAGTCATTGGATGACGTGTCATCGATGCTCCGACATCGATGCTCCGACATCGATGCTCCGACATCGATGCTCCGACATCGATGCTCCGACATCGATGCTCCGACATCGATGCTCCGACATCCAATGCGGGGTCATCGATGACGCGTAACGTATCGCCGCAGATGTATCTTCACAGATGCATCTGCGGCGATGTAGTTTTGCGGACATGACGACGAACGAGGCCGCAGACTCCGCCCCCGCCACGCACCCCGCCGCCGCCCGGCTGAGCCCCGTCTCCCGCACTGCGCTCTCGGTGGCGCGGGTCCGCGCCTACGAGAGCGCCCAGTCGGAGCCGCTCTTCACCGATCCCTACGCGCTGGCGTTCATCGAGGCCGCCGGCGCTCCGCTGCCCACGGCGGGGCCGACGGAGCCGTTCGCCCGGGTGCTGGTGGCCAGGGGCATCATGCGGACCCGGTTCTACGACGACCGGCTGCTCGCCGCCGGGGTCCGTCAGGTGGTGCTGCTCGCCGCTGGGCTCGACACCCGGGCCCACCGGCTGGAGTGGCCGTCGGGGACGCGGCTGTTCGAGATCGACCTGCCTGTGGTGCTCGACTTCAAGCAGGGGGTGCTCGACGAGCGGGCGGCCGGGGCGCGCTGCGAGCGCATCGCGCTGGCCGCGGACCTGGCGGACCCGGGGTGGACGGAGCGGCTGCTCGCGGCCGGGTTCGACCCGGGGGAGCCCACCGTGTGGCTGGCCGAGGGGTTGCTGGTCTACCTGGACGCCGAGCAGGCCGCCGGGCTGCTCGCTGCCGTCGGCGGACTGTCGGCCCCCGGCAGTCGGCTGCTGACCGAGCAGGGGCGGGACGTGTCCGGGGTGCCCGTGGTGGCGGGGCTGGCCGAGATGACCGCGCTGTGGCGGGGTGGCCTGGGCACCGGTACCGCCGACTGGCTGGACGCACACGGCTGGCGGACCGACTTCACCGCGATCGACGCGTTCGCGGCCTCCCTCGGGCGCGGACTCCCGCCGGTCGGGGACTTCACTGGCGCCGGTTTCCTGGAGGCCCGGCGCGTCGCCTGAAGCGCAGGAGGCCCCGGGCGGCCCGGGCGGCCCGGGCGTCCCCTGGCGTCCCCGGGCGCCCCCGAGTGGCCCGGGTGGAACCGAACCGCCGCACCGTACAAGCGCGTTCACCGCCGACCGGGGGCAACCGGTCGGCGGTGAACGGGTGGTGGGCGGAGCGGATCAGGAGGTCGCGGTGCAGACCGCCGTCGCGGTGGCGGAGGCGGCGGCGTCGCTCCGGGTCGCCTGGACACCGAACGAGGTGGCGGCCGCCGGGGCCAGCGTTCCGTTGTAGGGCAGGTTCGTCGCGGTGACGGTCTGTCCGCTGCGGGCCACGGTCGCGCTCCAACTGCCGGTGATCTGGAGGGCGGTGGGCCACGTCCAGACCACCTGCCAGCCCGTGGTGGGCGTGCTGCCGGTGTTGGTGACGGTGACCGTCGCGGTCAGGCCGCTGCCCCAGTCGTTCAGGGCGATCGTCGCCGCGCACCCGGCGTTCGTCCCGCCGCCGTTCGTCGCGGTGGTCGCCGTCACCGCCGCCGAGGCGGCCGACACGTTGCCCGCCGCGTCCTTCGCCCGGACGGTGTAGCTGTACGCCGTCGCCGCGTTCAGCCCGCTGTCCGTGTACGAGGTGGAGGTGGCCGAGGCGACCTTCGTCCCGCCGCGGTACACGTCGTAGCCGGTGACCGCGGTGTCGTCGGTGGACGCCGTCCAGGACAGTGACACGCTGCTCGCCGTGGTGCCGGTGACGGTCAACCCGGCCGGAACGGAAGGTGCTTGGACGTCACCGCCGCCCGTGCCGCCGCCGGTCGATCCGAAGCCGGGGGCCTTGATCGAGGCCAGGTAGCCGTCCTTGACCGTGTTGACCGTCGTCCAGTCGTCGTTCAGGATGCCGCCGGTGTCACCGGAGTTGGGGTTCCAGGACCAGAACGTCCACTGGAAGGAGTCCGCGCCGGACGTCGCGGTCGGCCGCAGGTACTGCACCAGGGCCTTCAACCAGGTCTGGTCGACGGTGGATTGGAGTGTGGTGCCGAACTCGCCGACCCATACCGGGGCGATGTTCTGGTTGAACAGGTAGCCCCAGTTCTTGTCCCACACGCCCGGCATGTTCGACGGGAAGCTCGGGTCGGAGAACCAGGTCTGCTGCGCCACGCTGGTCGCGTAGTCGTGCGCCGAGTACACCACCCGGTTGGGGACGCTCAGTTGGACCGGGTACTGGCCGGCGCCCTGCAGGTTGCCGCCCCACCAGTAGGAGCTGCCGTTGAAGCTCTGCACGCCCTCGACGAAGACCAGCAGCTTCGGATTGGCCGACAGCACCGCCTCGCCGCCGCGCTGGGCCGCCAGCCGCCAGTCGGTGGCGAGGTCGCCGCAGCCCCAACACGCTGGGTCGTGGGGCTCGTTGTGCAGGTCGATGCCGATCACGGCGGAGTTGTTCGCGTACCGGGCGGAGATCGTCTTGAGGTTCGCCAGCCAGGTCGACTCCGGTACCGAGGAGGTGTACCAGAGCGCCGACTGCCCGCCGGAGTCCGGCCGGTGGCGGTCCAGGATGACCTTCATGCCGATGCTGCCGGCGTAGTTGACCAGCTTGTCCATCACGCCGAGCGAGTTCAGGCCGACCAGGTCGGCGTTCATCCCGTTGGCGGTGTTCAGGCTGGCCGGGGTGGTGCCTTTGAAGATGTCGTCGCTGTACGGCATCCGGATGGTGTTGTAGCCCAGCGACTTCATCTGGTCGATCATCGACTTGTAGTCGCGGCTCCACAGGCCGTGGGCCACGTAGTTGCCGGTCTCGAAGCCGAACCAGTTGATGCCCGCGATCCGCACCGGGTTTCCGGCCTCGTCCAGGATCTGCCGGCCGCTGGTGTGCCAGTAGCCGGCGCCCGCGGCGGCTGTGGTGGCCGTGACGGTGGTGGTGGCGGCCGCCGCGGTGCTGCCGGCCGTGCTGGTGGCGGCGTGGGCCGCCGGGGCGGCGGGGGCGGTCAGGGTGGTGACGAGTGCGGCGGCCAGGGCCGCGGCGCAGCCCGCCAAGCGGCGCGACAGGCGGCTCGACGGACGGTGCGGCAGGTGGTGCGGCAGGCGTCGGCGCAGGGGGAGGCGCATCGGTCTCGTTCCTCTCTGGACGCGGGTGGGGGCGTCCGGTGGGGGTGGGGTGGTCCGAGACGTTCGTGGAACCGGGGCGCGGGATGGGGGAGAGGGGGCCCGGTCATGGCGGAGGGATAATCGGGAGCGCTCCCACTCGTGCCGCTCACGGGCTCGCCATATGAAGCCAGACAGTCCTTCGGGTCGTCAAGACTTTTGGGAGCGCTCCCACTTGATGAGGGTTGCCGACCCGGGCCCGCTGAAACGTACATCGGTGACTCGGCGGCGGTCCGCGCGTTGACTACGGGTGGGTCGCGATGATGGAGTCCGGACCGCCGGATGTGCGTTCGCCCTGTGGGGAGGCTGGTTTCGATGGCGGGTCGGCAGATCACCGTGGTCGGGGAGTGCGTCGCCGACGCCTTCGTCGAGCGGGAGGGGGCCCGGGCGGGCGAGCTCGTGCTGCGGGTGCTGCCGGGCGGCGGCCCGGCGAACACCGCGGTCGCGCTGGCCCGGCTCGGGACGCCGACCCGGTTCGTCGGCCGGATCTCGGCCGACCCGTTCGGCGCGCTCTTCCGTGCGCACCTGGCCGGCTCCGGCGTCGATCTGGCGGACACCGTCGCGGCCGCCGAGCCCAGCACCCTCGCGCTGGCCGCCCTCGACGCCGACGGGCAGGCCACGTACTCGTTCCACGCGGAGGGCGCCGCCGACTGGCAGTGGACCCGGGAGGAGTTGGACGCCGCCTGCCGGGACGGATCGGTCTGCCTGCACACCGGTTCGCTCGCGCTGGCCCGCGAACCCGGCGGCCCGCGGATCGAGAACCTGCTCGCCGAGGCCCGGCCGTACGCCACCGTGTCGATCGACCCGAACGTGCGCCCGCTGCTGGTCGCCCCCGACACCTACCGGGAGCGGATCGGCCGCTGGTGCGAACTGGCCGACCTGCTGCGCCTCAGCGAGGACGACCTGGGCGTCCTGCTGCCCGGCACCACCCCCGAGGACGCCTGCGACCACTGGCACGCGGCGGGCGTCCGGCTGGTGGTGGTGACGCTCGGCGAACGCGGCGCGCTCGCCTCGCTGGACGGCCGGCGGGTCCGGGTGGCGGCTCCCGCGACGCCGGTGGCGGACACCGTCGGCGCGGGCGACTCCTTCACCGCCGGCCTGCTGCACACCCTCGCCGCGCAGGGCCACCTCGGCGGCCGGCTCGACTCGTTGACCACCGAGGGCCTCGAACGGGCCTGCGCCTTCGCCGCCCGCGTCGCGGCCCGGACGGTCGCGGTGCCGGGCGCCAACCCGCCCTGGGCAGAAGCTCTCTGAGAGATCGTCAATTGCGCTGCCGGACAACGGGGGTGGGCCGAAGCGGCCCACCCCCGCCCCGATCCGGTTCAGCTGAGCGGGGCGGACTTCCACACGCCGTTGACCCGCGCGTACAGCCGCCCGTTGACGGTGTCGACGGCGAGGGTGCCGTTGGCCGGGGTGCGCTGGAACGAGGCGTCCGAGACCGGCCCGGCGACCTGGCGCAGCGCCGGGTTGGGCGCGTTGGTGCCCGGGACGGTGCCGCTGGTCTGGGCGCCCTGGTTGCCGTAGGTGTTCTCCAGCCGGAAGTCGCCGGTGGAGGAGGACTCGTAGTACACGTGCGCGCCGGTCGGCGCCGTCCCGTACAGGCCGACCACGTTGCGCAGCGACGCGGTGCTGCCGTTGCCGGCGAACAGGTCGATGCCCGAATTGACCGTCGCCGTCGAGCCGTTGGCGATCAGCACGTCCTCCAGGGAGGAGGCAGCCGGGGCCCAGCCGATGATGTTCTGGGCGGTCTTCTGGGCCGGGCTGAGGCTCGACGAGAAGTTGCCCGCGTAGCAGTAGATGTTCTTGGCGTGCACGTGCTTGCTGGACGCGTCGACCTTGAAGTGCGGGCCGCTGATCAGCTGCGAGGTCTCGAACTTGCAGTCCGTGACGTAGATGCCGTTCGGGTTGTTGGTCGAGCCGGTGCCGGCGGTGATCCACAGCGCGCCGGTGCCGAACGCCTCGAACCGGCTGCCGGTCACGTGCACCTGGTTGGTGTTGTCGGTGCTGGAGCCCCAGCCGGAGGCGGCGGAGGCGTTGCGCAGCCACATGTTGGGCGCGCCGGGGGTGCCGATCGGGCCGGTGCTGGACTCCACCACCAGGTTGTGGAAGCGCGAGTCCCAGAGCTCCACGCCGTCGATGCAGATGTCCAGGTTGCTGGTGATGTAGACGTCCCGGACGACGGTGTTGTCGTTGTAGTACAGCTCCAGGACCAGGCCGGTCTTGCCGTTGCCGTTGAAGCCGAGGTCCTCCACCGCGCAGTAGCGCCGGTGGGTCGCGCCGGTGGCGTCCGGGCCCGCGCCGGAGATCCGCAGCAGCGGCCCGTCGCCCCCCTTGACCAGCATGGACGCCTTGCTGCCCGCGCCGACCAGGCGCACGCCGTTGCCGCCCACGGCCAGCGCGGGCGTACTGGCGTCGGCCGGCTTCACCAGGTACTTGCCGACCGGGAAGTACACCGTGCCGCCCTGCACGGCCGCGGCGTTGATCGCGTCCTGCACCTTCGCCGTGTCGTCCGTCGAGCCGTCGCCGGTCGCGCCGTAGTCCTTGACGTCGAACCAGTCGGCCACCCCGCTCGCGGTGGTCGCCGCGGCCGCCGCGGACGGTGCGCTCGCCGTGACCGCGATGCCCGCGACCCCTGCCGCCGCCCCCGTCAGCAGCGCCCGGCGGCGGAGCGTCTCGCCACTGTTCCGCGCGGAATCGTTCTTGCCCATTCGAGGTCCCCCTGTGCCTCTGCGTGACCGGATCGGTCCCCGGCCGAAAGGCAAGATCGCACGAACGCGGACGGCTGGTCAACAAGTGACGCTCCGTCATTATCTGGGAGAGAAAAGGCGGTTGACTGGTGTGAATGTCCGGGAACGGGCAGGGCCCCCGAGGTCGGATCCGCCACGCTCGGTGAGGAGGTGGCTGCCGTTTCGGCGGGTCGTTCCGGTAGGTCGTTTCGGTGCGCTTATGTGGCGCTTGCCTTCGGTTCGCCCCCGAATAGGATGCCCGCGGCCGCGGAGAGGAGACTGTGATGTCGGTGATACCCGAGCTGCCGGACGGCTCGTGGTGGGAGAGGAATTCTTCCGGGATCCGGTGTTCCGTGCGGCGACGGCGGAGGAAGCGGCGCTGGTGGCCCGGTCGGTCGGCGGGCCACCCGGGGTGCTGGTCGCGTTCGAGGGAGACGTGGGCGGGGGTGCCCCGATGACCGGGCTGATCGCCGCCGGGCGACTGGAGATCGAAACCGGGGTGGTCTTCCGGTACTGGCGGGAGCCCCTGGGGCCGGGCGAGCGCCGGGCGCACTGGGTCCGCCCGCCGGAGGGATGGAGTGGCTGAGCGGGGAGGGGAGAGGAGTGGGAGGGGTGAGGAGAGGTGAATTGAACGTGTTCAATTTGCGGGGTACGGTCTCCCCGTGAAGTACGTGATTCCCGGTGGCACCGGGCAGGTCGGCACGATGCTGGAGCGCGCGCTGCGCGCGGACGGGCACCAGGTGGTGGTCCTCACCCGGACGCCCACCGCCCCGCACCACGTGGCCTGGGACGGCCGGACCCTCGGCGCCTGGGCCGAGCAGCTGGACGGCGCCGACGCCGTGGTCAACCTGGCGGGGCGGACGGTGAGCTGCCGCTACACGCCGGAGAACCTCCGGCAGATGATGGACTCCCGGGTGGACTCGGCCCGGGTGGTCGGCGAGGCGATCGCCGCCGCGGCCCGGCCGCCCCGGGTCTGGCTGCAGATGAGCACCGCGACGGTGTACGCGCACCGCTTCGACGCCCCGAACGACGAGGCGGACGGCGTCATCGGCGGCACCGAGCCGGGCGTACCGGACTACTGGGAGTACAGCGTCCGGATCGCCCGGAACTGGGAGGCCGAGCAGGAGCGGGCGGCCGTGCCCGGCACCCGGAAGGTGGCGCTGCGGGCCGCGATGGTGTTCAGTCCGGACCGGGGCGGGGTGTTCGACGTGCTGTCCTGGCTGGTCCGGCTGGGTCTGGGCGGGCCGGTGGCGGGCGGGCGGCAGTACGTGTCCTGGATCCACGAGCGGGACTTCGTGCGGGCCGTGCGCTTCCTGGTCGAGACGGAGGGGTTGACCGGCCCGGTCAACCTGGCCGCGCCGAACCCGCTGCCGCAGCGCGAACTGATGCGTGCGCTGCGGCGGGCGAACGGCGTGCCGGTGGGCCTGCCCGCCACCCGCTGGATGGCGGAGCTCGGCGCGTTCGCCCTCCGGACGGACACCGAGCTGCTGCTCAAGAGCCGGCGGGTGGTGCCCGGCCGCCTGCTGGACGCCGGGTTCGCCTTCGACTTCCCGCACTGCGCCGACGCCGCCCGGGAGTTGGTCGCCCGTCGCAGGAGCGGACGGATCTGACGGCGGGGCTGGGGCGGAAAGGGAGGGGAGGGGGGGAGGGGAGGGTGTCGGTGGGTGCGGTGAGGATGGGGGCGTGGATGCCGAACAGTGGGTCGGGGCGGCTGTCTCCGGAGAGCTCGCGGAGTTCCTGCGCGGTGCCGCCGAGTACCGTCCGGTGGTGCTCGCCGGGTGCGTGTGCGAGGGCTGCGGCGGGCGGGTGTTCACCGTCTGGGTGGACGACGCCCAGGGGTGCGCGGGGCGGGAGTGCGTGCGCTGCGAGCAGCGGGCGTTCCTCGCGGACAGCGCCGAGGTGTGGCAGGAGGCCGAGCCCGAGGTCGCCGAATGCTCGTGCGGCGGCGACGAGTTCGAGGCTGCGGTGGCGTTCTCGCTGACCGCCGACGGGGAGGTCCGCTGGGTGACGGTGGGGCTGCGCTGCGAACGGGACGGCGCGCTCGGGGTCTACACCGACTGGAAGATCGACTACGCCCCGGCGGACCACCTGCTGCGCGCGGTCTGAGCCCGGTCGAAGGGAGTCACCCGGCCGGTTGCCCGATTGGTCGGGGGCGGCCGGTCAGCTGCCGGGGGTGTGGATGCCGGCCAGGGCGAGGTCGAGCAGTTGGCGGGTCTCGGCGGGTCCGTCCGGGTCGGCCTCGGCGGCGGTGGCGAGCGCGCTGACCAGGGTGAGGAGGCGGACGACCGTCACCTCCGGGCGGATGGTGCCGGTGGCCGCGGCGCGGTCGAGCAGCCGCTGGCCGGCGTCGGTGATCATCGTGTGGCAGTCGGCGCCGAAGGCCGGATCGCCGCCGGTCGCCTCCTGCGCGCCGCGCAGCAGGGAGGTGCCGAGGCCGCGGTTGGCCACCGCGTGGGCGCCGAGGGCGTGCAGCCAGACGATCAGGGCGTCTGCCGGGGGCAGCGCGGCGGAGAACTCGTCGGCCCGCGCGCAGAGGACGGCCACCCGCCCCTTGAACACCGCCTCCAGCAGCGCCTGCCGCGACGGGAAGTGCCGGTGCAGCGTCGCGGACCCCACGCCGGCCACCCGGGCGACCTCCTCCAAGGAGACGTCCGCCCCCTGCTCGGCGATCAGCGGTTCGGCGATCGCCACGATCCGCTCGTAGTTGCGCCGGGCGTCCGCGCGCATCGGCCGGCGCCGCGCAGGAGGGGTGGTGGGGACGGAGGCGGGAGGCTTCGGGGGCACCGGGGCTCCTGACGGCTTGCTAACCGGGGTGGGCCTCCATATCGTAGCGCCCGTCAAGTGGGGGGCCGCCCCGCTTTGCTTCCGGGGCGGCCGCCGCGCGGATGTGCCGGGGTGGAGCGGGATGCGCCTGGACGGTGCGGGACAGGACGGAGTGGGGCAGATGGAGCAGGCGGGACGAACGGACGTCAGGCCCGGCCGGGGCGGGCTGCCGCCGCTCGGGCGGGTCGGGGTGTGGGCGGGTGACGCGGACGGGTGGCCGCTCGCGGAGCTGCGCCGGGCGGTCGCCGCCGCCGAGCGGCTGGGCTACGGCGCGCTGTGGTTCGGGGAGACCGGCGGCCGGGAGGCGATGGCGCAGGCGGCGCTGCTGCTGGCCGCGAGCGAACGGATCGCCGTCGTCTGCGGGATGGCCGACGTCTACGCCCGCGACGCGGTGGCCACCGCCGCCGGAGCCCGAACGCTGGACGAGGCCCACCCCGGACGTTTCCTGACGACGCTCTGGGAGAGTCACCCGCCCCTGGCACAGGCCGTGCGTGGCCACGCCTACCGCCCGCCCGTCGACGCGCTCCGGGCCTACCTGGCCGGTCTGGACGCGGCGCCGTTCGGCCCGCCCGGAGCCGGGGCGACGGCGCGGGTACCCCGGCTGGTCTCGGCGCTGGGCCGGCCGATGCTGGAGGTGGCGGCGGAGGGCGCCGACGGCGCGCTGGTGTTCGGCCTGCCGGTCGACCACACCCGCGAGGCCCGCCGCCTGCTCGGCCCGGACCGCCTGCTGGCCGTCGTCCAGCTCTGCGTGCTCGCTCCCGAGCCGACCACCTCCGAGCCGATCACCCCGGAGCAGGTCCTCGCCGGGCGGTTGGCGGCCGCCGCGCTGCCGAACCGGCGCGAGCTGCTGCGCGCGTCGGGTCACCCGGAGCCGGAGTTGGGCGACCCGCCGGGGCCGGCCGTGGTCGACGCCCTGGTGGCGTACGGCGGAGCCGGGACGGTCGCGGCCAAGGTCCGCGAGCACTGGGCGGCCGGGGCGGACCACGTCGCCCTGCACGTGGTCGGGGTGGGTGAGCTGGGCGAGGGGGGCGTGCCGGAGCGGGCCTGGGCGGGACTCGCCGCAGAGCTGGTGGAGCGGGTGGAGCGGGTGGAGCCGGCGGGGTAGGCGGAGTCCGGACGGGGTGGT
This sequence comes from Kitasatospora setae KM-6054, assembly GCF_000269985.1. Lineage (NCBI taxonomy): Bacteria > Bacillati > Actinomycetota > Actinomycetes > Kitasatosporales > Streptomycetaceae > Kitasatospora > Kitasatospora setae. The sequence goes on from NC_016109.1 coordinate 7,779,654, forward strand.
GCTCAGGAGGGTGGCCGCTGCGACACTGGCTCCGTGGAGTGGTTCGAGGAGGCCGAGCAGGCGGAGCGGCGGCAGGAGTGGGACCGGGCCATCGCCCTGGTGAGCGCCCGGGCCGCGTGCTACTCGGCCGACTACCACGCCCACGACAACCACCTCTGGCACCTGCAGTTGCTGGCGTCGGCGGGACGGCTGGAGGAGCTGGAGCGGCTCGCCGCGACCGACGTCCACGCCCGCCGCAGGCTCGACCGGGCGCTCGCGGAGCGGGGGCTGGCGGACGCGCTGCACGCGCGGGCCGCGGACGGCGACCGTTACGCCCTGTACGTCCTGGTCCGGTCGCTGGGCGAGCAGGGGCGGCTCCGGGAAGCCCGGCAGGTGGTAGGGGAGTTGGCCCCGGGTGACGAGTACGCGCACGAGCTGCTGGAACGGTGCGCGCAGTCGTCGCCCGGGGCGTCTGAGCGGTGGGAGGGCGGGCGAGCGGGCGGGCAGGTGGACGGGGCGGGTTCGGCCGGTCAGTCGCCGTTCGGACCGGAGGCGTAGGCGAGCGGGGGCGCGATGGCCTGGACGTCCGCTCCGGCGCCGACCCACAGGCCGATAAAGAGGGCGGCGGTGGCCTCCAGCAGGCCCGCCCGGTCGAGGCTGCCGGCCGGATAGGGGGTGCAACCCAAGTCGCTTACCAGGGTGGAGACTTGCTCGACGGCCTTGGCGTCGTCGCCGCACAGCGGGACGGCGAGCGGGCGGCCGTCGAAGACCGGCGGGTGCATCCGCCACACGTCCTCGTGGCAGAGGTTGAACGCCTTCACCACCCGGGAGTCGGGCGCGGCGGCCGCCAATTGCTCGGCGGCGGAAGGGCCGTGGCCGGTCAGCAGGCGGAAGCCGGGGCCGACCGGGTTGGCGCAGTCGATCAGCGTCCGCCCGGCGAGCGGTCCGGCGAGTTCCCGGGCGACCTTCTCGCCCGCGCCGAACGGCAGGGCGACGAGCACGACTTCGGCGTCCACGGCCGCGTCGCGCAGCGTGCCGGGGCGGGCGCCGGGGCCGATCCGTTCGGCCGCATGCCGGGCTTTCGCCAAGTCCCGTCCGCCGACGGTGAGTCGGTGCCCGGCGCGGGCCCAGTGGGTGCCGAGCGCGTCCGCCATGTTGCCGGTGCCCAGAATGCCGATCCGCATCAACTGGCTCCTGTCAGAGAGGTGTCGGGGCGGCCGGGTTCCCCGACCGCGCGCACGGTCGCGGGGATTTCGACCTCGGAAGTGAGCCTAGGGAGCCGGTCGGGCACCATTTGGTACGTGACCGCTGATCCCCTGCTCGCCGACTGCCGGGCCCGCCTCGCCTTCGACCTGCTCTCCAACACCTGGAACGCCGTGGTGCTCTGGGCCCTGCGCGAGGGTCCGCGCCGCCACGTCGAGCTGCGCGGACGGATCGGCGGCATCAGCTCCAAGGTGCTCACCGAGACGCTGCGCCGCCTGCAGTACAACGGCCTGGTCGACCGCCGCCCACCGCAGCCCGAACTCCCGGGCGTGGCCTACGAACTCACCGCACTGGGGCGGAGCCTGCTGCCGGCGATCGACGTCGTCGGCGCCTGGGCCTTCGCGCACGGCGACGAGGTGATGGCCGCGCAGGATGCCGCCGAGGCGGACCAGGCGGACCAGGCGGAGAGGGCGGACCAGGCAGACCAGGTGGGTAGGGCGGAGAGGGCGGAATGACGGCGTCGGAGGACGGGATCGAGCGGCGGCTCGCCGCGGTCGCGGACGGTACCGCCGACCGGGACGCCGTCGACCGCTGGGCCGGGGAGCTGCTGCGGGACGACGCGCGGGAGTGGGACGAGGTCTCGGTCTGGGCGCTCGACCTGCTCCACGGCATCGACCTGCGCCCCGGCCCCGGCGAGCCCTACCTGCACGACGCGGAGCAGGTGCGCGGCTGGCTGGCCGAGTACCGGCACCGCCGCGCGCAGGGCGGCGGGGAGACGGGGCAGCGGGGGAGCGGGGGAGGGGCGGGCCGTTCGCGGCGGACGTAGCATGCGGGCAGGAACAGCCGCCCACCGTCCGCCCGTGGAGACCGTGATGTCGTTGAACGCCGAGGAGCGCGCCCGTACCGCCGCCGAGTTGCGCGCCAACCTGGAGCTGGCCGGGGTCGGGGCGGACCTGGTCGGCGCCGAACTGGGCTTCGACGGCGGGCGGTTGGCGGAGGCGCTGGGTGTCGACGACGCGGATCCGGCGGACGTCTGGGTGCTGCGCGACCACCTGGAGGACCTGGTGGTCGCGGTGGGCCGCGCGCCCGTCCCGTACAGCGTGCTGACGGAGGAGGCGCGCGCCGCCGCCGAGCGCTGGTTCCCGCTGCGGAAGGCCCCGCGTCGGGGCTGATCCGCCACCGCTGGGCGCGCTTTGACGTCCCACCGGGTGATGTCCCATCGAATGGCGCACCCGTGACGACCGACCGTTCGCCCGCGATCCGAAGGTCGCGGAGGATGGGCCCGGGGGGCCGTCCGCGGGCTCGGTGCCCGCTCGGACGGCTCGGTACGGGGGTCGTCGACGAGTGAGGAGCACATCCGTGGTCGGTTCCGCACGCCCGCCAACGGCGCGAACGGCGCGCCCGGTACGGACAGCACGAACGGCGCGGACCGCGCGGACGGTCCGGCCCAGGTGGATGAGCCGGTGCGCCGCCGCCGCGCCCGGGGCCGCGCTGACCGGACTGGCGGTCCTGGGCGGCCTGGTGCCGCTCGCCGCGCCGGTCGCGGCCGCAGACAGCGCGTCCGCCGACAGCACGTTGACCGGCAACACGTCGCCCGCCGACAGCGCGCCGTCCGTCGCCGGGGCGGAGCAGTTGCCGGAGCGCCTGCAGCCGTTGCCGCCGATGCCTGCCGCCGAGGCGTACGACGGCGACACCCGGCTCGCCGCGCCCGACGAGGTGGCCGCCCAGTGCGACCGGCCCGGGACCTGCACGTTCCGGGTGACGGACCGGATCGTCGGGCTGTTCGGCAGCGCCGTCGCGTCGATCGGCAACGCGGCGATCAACTGCACCGGCGACGACATGGAGATCGACCGCAGCCTGACGGTGGCCAGCAGCAGCACCGACAACATCAGCGGCTCGATCTCCGGCAAGGCCACGGTCACCGGCAGCATCGACACCACGGTCACCGCCTCGGCGCAGGGCAGCCTCGGGGCGGGCATCACCAACGGCACCGTCCAGTACGGGCCGAGCAAGGACAAGGGCCCCACCACCCAGGACAAGTTCCAGAGCACCACGGACATCACCGGCACCGTGGCCGGTTCCAACGCCCTCCACCTGGGGGCCAAGGCCAGTTTCGAGCTGGCCTTCCAGGCGTCCTACGCCAAGCAGTGGCAGGCCAGCGTCAAGGAGACCACGAGGGTGGTGTTCACCATCTCCTCCAACGACGAGATCCAGTTCGGCGCGATCAACGCCGTCACCCGGGTGGTGGGCGTGCTGTCCGTCGACCACACCGGGCGGTTCATCAAGAACGTCGTGGTGGACAGCCCGTCCATCGCCACCAGCAGTTCCATCGTCGCGCAGACCTTCTCCCGTCCGGACGTCTGCCTGTCGCTGCGCCCGCCCGGCCGGGCGGTGGTCGAACCGGGCCCGGTCGAGGTGGCGCCGGAGCCGCCCGGACGGGCGCCGGACGCCGTGTACGCGCGCGCCGCCGACGGCACCTGGAGCAAGCGGTGAAGCGGGTCGCGGCGCTGGCCGCCGCGCTGCTGGCGCTGGGCGGGCCGGCCGTGCTCCCGGCGGCGGCCGAGGAGGCCGTTCCGCAGCAGGCCGTGGAGGAGATGGTCGCCCGGGCCTTCGACGGCGACACGCCGCTGCCTGACGCGGCCGCCGTCGCGCGCGGCTGCGGCCGCGACTACGGATGCGGCTTCCGGTTCATCCCCGGCCTGACCGCCGAACGGACCTCCGCCGTGGTTTCGGTCGGCAACACCGTCATCAACTGCACCAACAAGAAGATCAACGTCTATCGGACGGTCGTGCTGGAGTCGAGCGCCACCGACAACCTGGCCGGCGAGATCTCCGGATCCGCCACCATCGAGGGCACCATCGACAACACCACCAACGTGTCCGGGACGATCGCCGGCTCGAACAAGACCGAGACCTCGCACACCGACAGCACCGCCCCCAAGGACAAGGGCCCCAACACCGACATCACCAACGGCGTCACCACCACCGTCAGCGGCAGTGCCACCGGCGCCGGCCAGCTCAAACTGACCGCCACCGCGGCCTTCCAACTCGCCTTCAAGGCCGCCTACTCGCACGAGTGGAAGCGCACCAACACCGAGAGCACCCAGGTGAAGTTCCAAGTCGGCATCGGCGAGGAACTGCAGTTCGGCATGCTCAGCGCGATGACCAGGACGGTCGGCGTGCTGACGGTCGACGGCACCGGGATGGCGGTCAGGAACATCCTGGTGACCAGCCCGTCCAGCAGCAACATCAGCACCGTGGTCGCCCAGACCTTCAACGCCAAGGACATCTGCCTGACCCTGCGCCCGCAACGCTCCCTGCCGGGAGCCGAGGCGGGCGTGTACGAGGGGGACCCCCACCCGGTCGGCGAACAGCCGCTCAACCGCTACTACCTGACGGATCGTCAGGAGTGGGCGCGAGCGGACTGAACGACCGCCGGGCCCGGCCCGCCGCACGGGAGCCATCCGTGCGGCGGGCCGGGCCCGGCGGCTGGGCGGCGGACGGTCAGCAGTACCACCAGGTGCCGGGCGGGATGACGGTGTCGCCCGGTTCGAGGTTGCCGGTGTGGGCGTTCGAGACCTGGCAGAGCGCGTCGGCGGCGGTGTCGGGGGCCTGGTCGCGCGGCGTGTTGGTGAACTCGTCCAGGGCCTGGGTCTGTTGGGAGATGCCGGCATTCTCCCGCTCGCCCTCGCCCGCGACGCCGCCCAGGCAGTCCCGGCTGGTGGCCGGGCAGTCCTTGATCTGCTGCTTGTTGCCGGCGTCGGTGGTGCAGGCCGGGCTGCCCGCGCCGTCGCCCGCGCACGGGTCGCTCTTGTCGGCGGGGGCGGGGCCCTTGGGCGGCGGGGCGGTCTGGGCGGCCTGGAGGTCGGTGATGAGTTCGCCGCAACCGGGGTTGGTGGCCGCGGTGTTGGTGAAGGTGATCTCGGGGGAGTCCTCGGCGGCGGTGAACGAGTACGTGCGGCCGGTGTACCAGGAGGCCTTCGCCCCGGGGGCGTTGGTGGTGAAGCTGCCGGGCTGGTTGGCCGGGCCCGCGACCGTCAGCGTGTAGGAGCGCGGCCCGGAGCCGGAGGCCGCGCAGGAGTCCGGGTTGTCGTCCCAGGTCAGCGTCACGCTCGCGCCGGACCGGACGCCGCGCAGCCGGGTGCTGAGCGAGACGGCCTTGCCGTTCCAGCCCAGGGTGGCGGCCTGAAGGCCCTTGGGGTGGGCGGCCCGGGTGGTGGAGGCGACGCCGGTGGGGCCGGTCCAGCCGTCCACGCCGTACGTCCAGTCGCCGCTCTGCACGGTCGGGGAGGAGAACGTCCCGTTGGTCACCGGCACCGGATCGGTGTCCGCCGCCTCGGACGGCGACGGCAGGGCGAAGGCGAGGGCGGCTCCGAGGGCGACGCCGAGCGGGAGGGCCAACAGGCGGGTGGGCGGCACGAGTTGCTCCAAAAGGTAGGTGAACAGGGCTGCGGCCGCCCGGAGTCGGAGGTTCCGGGCGGCCGAATGCTTTGCGGGGATCAGGGGTTGAGCAGGACGGCGCGGGTGGCCCGGTCGGACGGCGGGGTGTCCAGTGGGGTGAGGCGCTTGTCCGGGCCGGCCGTGTTGTCGGGCGTCCCGGCGGTCGGCCGGGTGGCGCCGCAGCGCTGCAGCTCGGTCTCGCTGAGCGGGCCGGTGCGCTGGTAGTAGCGGTCCGGCAGCGAGGTCGCCGGGACGTCGAAGGTGGCGTCCAGCCGGTAGCTGTTGCGGGAGTTGGCGAACGAGCCGACCACCCGCTCGCGGGCCGGCTGGACCTCGATCCAGCTCACCTCGCCGGGCTGGATCACCGGGTTCAGCGGCTTGTCGGTGGTCCGGCTCCAGGTCAGCGGGTTGCTGGTGGACACCGCCGCCGCGTTCCCGCCCGCCACGCTGAACCCCGCCTCGACCTGGCTCGCCACGTTGGGCCTGCTCTTGGCGAGTTCGGAGCGGCTGGGCAGCAGCGGGGCGCCCTTGAGCGCGTAGTACTGGGTGAGGCTGTCGTACGGCGGCTCGGTGACCTGCAGCTTCCGGTCGTCGGTGATCGCGTTGCGGGTGCAGTTCAGGTACACCTCGCCGACGATCCGGGTCTGCCCGTAGTACTGGTACGAGTACCGCTTGTCGACCGTGAACGTGCAGGTGGTCGGCGAGCCCTCGCAGTCGTCCACCGCCACGCCCGGCTCCAGTGGGTCGTTGCCGCGGTAGGCCTTCGGCGGCGGCAGCTGCTCCTTGCGGATCCGCTGGTCGACCGGTGCGGGCGTCTGCCTGGCCCGCACGTTGGTGATCAGCGGCCCGCAGGAGAGCGACCCGGCGGGCTCCGCCGAGTCGAAGGAGACCATCGGGTTGTCCTCGGTCGCGGTGAACGAGAAGGCGCGCCCCGCCGTCCAGTTGGCGGTGCCGACGGTGTCGCTGCCCTTGGTGGTGACCTGCGGGTCGGGCGCGGGCCCGTCGACGATCAGCGAGACGTTGTAGGTCTGGCCGTCCTTGATCTGCTCCGGTCTGCAGCCCTTGTACGTGCTCGGGCTGTCGTCCCAGGTGAGGGTGACGGTGGAGCCGTTCTTCACGCCCCACAGCCGGGTGCGCATGGTCAGCGGCGCGCCGTTCCAGTTCAGCGAGGCCGCCTGGTAGCCCTGCGGGTGCTGGGCCAGGCCCTTGCCGAACACCACCCCGTTGCTGTCCGGCGACCAGCCGGCGTGCCCGGCCTGGGTCCCGTTGTCGGGCGCGACCGGGTCGGCGAAGGTGCCGTTCGGGACGGTGGCGTCGACCGTGTCGGCGGCGTGCGCGGCGGTCGGCGGGACGGTCAGGGCGAGTGCGGCGGAGAGCAGCACCGATCCGGTGAGATGAGGAAATTGACGGAGCATCAGCACTGACCCCATTGGCTCGGCGGGATGACCATGTACGCGGGCGGGAGGCCGTCGATCAGGGCGTTCGACTGCGGGCAGAGGTGCTGGGCGGCGGCGTTCGGGGTCTCGTCGCGCGGGATGTCGTTGAAGTCCTTTACGGCGGTGGTCTGTTGGCCGATGCCTTCGTTGGTCTGCTGGCCGTCGCCGGCCACCGAGGTCAGGCAGTCCCGGCTGGTGGCCGGGCACTTGGCGATCTCCCCCTTGGCGTCGCCGAGGTCCTTGCACTGGGCGCCGCCCGCCGCGTCGCCCGAGCAGGGGTCGGAGGTGCCCTTCGGCGGGGCGGTCGGGGCGGTCTGCCGGGCGGCCACGTTGCCGATCGACGGCTGGCAGCTCTGGGAGGCGTTGGAGGCGTCGAAGGAGAAGGCGACCTTCGGCGAGTCCTCGGCCGCGGTGAAGGAGTAGGACCGGCCGAGGAACCAGTTCGCCTTGCCGTTCGGCTCGTTGGTGGCGAACCTGCCGGGCTGGTTGGCGTCGCCGGCCACCGAGACCGTGTACGTCCGCCGGCCCAGGTCCTTGCCCGCGCAGGTGTCCGGGTTGTCGTCCCAGGTGAGGGTCACGGTGGCGCCCGCGCGGATGTTGCGCAGCCGGGTGGCGAGCGGGGTGGCCGAGTCGGCGGCGGCCAGGAAGGCGGCCTGGTAGCCCCGAGGGTGGGCGGCCCGGGAGGCGGAGAGCAGGCCGGGCCCGTCCCAGCCGTCGATGGTGACGTTCGCCCAGGCGCCGGTGACGGTCGGGGAGGCGAAGGTGCCGTTGACCACGACGGCCGGCTCGGTGTCCTCCGCGCCCGCCGGGGCCGCGAGAGCGAGGGCGGTGGCGCTACTGAGGGTAATGGCCAGGAGTCTGGCCGGTGAGGTCCGGGGCAACGGGTTCCTCCGTGAACTCGACTAGAGGGCCGATTGGTTGATGTCCGATCAGTGCTTCCGACGATCAAGATCCCTGGCCATGCTCGACACGGCGATTACGTATGGCAACCGAGAGCGGCCCGAACGGGGGGTGTACGACGGATTCGCTGCGCCGTTGGCATGGAAAGCGGTCCGTGTCCGCACGAATCCGGTGACGGTGGGTTAGGCATCCCGTTGATCGGATCACCACTTTCTCGACTTCGACCGGAGTCGGAGCGCCGCCCCGAGCGACCCCGAGTGGCCCCCGAGCGACCTCAGCGACCTCAGCGACCTCGGCGACCTCCCCGCGCCGCGCCCGACCGTGACCACGAGGCACCGATGACACCCCACACCCGAAGCGCCGCCCTGCTCGCGGCCGCCGTCCCCGGCCTGCTGGCCTGCCTGCTCGCCGCGACCCCGGCCGCCGCTGCCGCCGCCGTCGCGGACACCCGCCCGGTCGCCCCCGGCGCCCCGCACGGTGCGCACCGGCCGGTGGACAAGGTCCACCCCGTCCAGCCCCCGCCCGGACGGCTCGCCCAGGGCGAACCCGTCCAGCGCGCCGTTCCCGGCCCGGCCGCCCGGTGAAGCGGTCCCGTCCCGTCACGTCCCGCTTCGTCACGTCCCGCCCCGCTACGTCCTGCCCCGCCACGTCCCGCACGCCGATGGAGGAACCACCGATGCACCGCAAGCTGCGCCAGCTGCCCGCCGTCACCCTGCCCGCGATGGTGGCCGGGCTGACCCTGGTGTGCACCACCGCCCTGCCGGCCGGCACCGCGTCCGCGTACGACCTGCGGCTGCGCGCCTGGGGGAACAACGCCAACGGGCAGCTCGGCGACGGCAGCGCCAAGACCCAGCGGCTCACGCCCGTCTCGGTGGTCGGCATGGCCGGGGCCGAGCTCAACGGCATCTCCGCCGGCGGCACCACCAGCGGCACCACCGTCACCGGGTTCGCGCTCGCGCTGCTCGGCAACGGCACCGTCGAAGCCTGGGGCCGCAACGACAAGGGCCAGCTCGGCAACGGCACCACCAGCGCCACCGAGGACGCGGCCGTGCCCGGCCTGGTCGCCGGGCTGACCGGCGTCGAGGCCGTCGCCGCGGGCGGCTCGCACGCCCTCGCGCTGCTCAAGGACGGCACCGTCAAGGCGTGGGGCAACAACGACAAGGGCCAGCTCGGCGACGGCACGGCCGTCAACACCAACCTGCCCGTCACCGTCGCCGGGCTCTCCGACGTCAAGGCGATCGCCGCCGGTGACGCCTTCAGCATCGCGCTGCTCAAGGACGGCACCGTCAAGACCTGGGGCAACAACGACAAGGGCCAGCTCGGCGTCACCCCGCTGCCGGTCAGCTCCACCGCCGCCGTCCCCGCGCCGACGCCCGCCACCCGCAACACCGCGATGAGCATCCCCGGCCTGACCACCGTCAAGGGCATCACCGCCGGCGCCAGCCACGCCCTCGCGCTGCTCGCCGACGGCCACGTGTACGCGTGGGGCCTGAACGACAAGGGTCAGCTCGGCGACGACACCATCGTCAACAAGCCCTACCCCGTGCCCGTCCAGGAGGTGACCGACGTCGTCGCCCTGGCCGGCGGCGCCACCCACAGCCTCGCCCTGCTGCAGGACCACACGCTGCGCGCCTGGGGCGCCAACGACAAGGGCCAGATCGGCGACGGCACCACCACCCAGCGCAACACCAGCGTGCCCGTCCCGGGCGTGGCGGGCGTCGAGGCGATCGCGGCCGGCGCCGCGCACAACCTGGCCGTGCTGGCCGACGGCACCGTGCAGGCGTGGGGCCTCAACGACAAGGGGCAGCTCGGCGACGGCACCACCACCCAGCGCAACACCCCCGTCCAGGTGCTCGCCAAGTCCGGCAGCGTCTCCCTGGTCTCGGCGCCGAGCAACGGCAACTTCAGCCTCGCGCGCTGACACCGCATCCGTGACCCCGTTACGAGGAAAGGCACTTCATGACGTCCACGCAGACCGCCACCGCCACCGCCACCGCCGCTGACCCCACGGCCACCGCCACGGCCACGGCCACCGGCGGCCGCTCCCGGCTGCGGCCGGTGCTCGCCGCCGGACTGGCCGCGTTCACCGCCCTCAGCCTGGCCGCCGTGCCCGCCGGGACCGCGCACGCGCAGGAGAAGCGGCTCAAAGCCTGGGGCAACAACCGCTCCGGACAGCTCGGCGACGGCACCTGGACCGACTTCCGCACCACCGCGACCACCGTGCTCGGCCTCACCAGCGCCGAGGTCGTCAAGATCGCCGCCGGCGGCGGCGGTTCCGCCACCGGGCACGGGCTCGCGCTGCTCACCGACCGCACCGTGCAGTCCTGGGGCGCCAACGGCTCCGGGCAGCTCGGCGACGGCAGCGTGTTCAGCCACAACGCGCCCGGCCAGGTGGTCAACCTCTCCAGCGCCCGCGACGTCGCGGCCGGCGGCTGGCACAGCCTCGCCCTGCTGGACGACCAGACCGTGGTCGCCTGGGGCCGCAACAACTACGGGCAGCTCGGCAACGGCACCAACAGCGACAGCAGCGTCCCCGTCCGGGTCGAGGGCCTCAACAAGGTCATCGCGATCGCCGCCGGCCTCAACCACAGCATCGCGCTGCGCGAGGACGGCACCGTCTGGGCCTGGGGCTACAACATCAACGGGCAGCTGGGCGACGGCACTTCCGCCAGCCGCAACGTCCCGGCCCCGGTCGGCGGACTCACCGGCGTCACCAAGATCGCGGCCGGCTGCAACCACAACCTCGCCCTGGTCGGACCGCCCAGCGGCGGCGTGAAGCCCACCAGCGGCAACGCGGTCAAGGCCTGGGGCTACAACGCGACCGGCCAACTCGGCGACAACAGCACCATCAACCGGTACACCCCCGTCGACACCCAGGGCATCTGGCTCGGCGGCGTCTCGCAGATCGCGGCCGGCTGCAACCACAGCCTGGCCGTCACCGACAGCGACAACAAGCTGAAAGCCTGGGGCCAGAACACCTCCGGCCAGGTCGGCGACGGCACCACCGACTACCGGATCACGCCCGTCCCCGTGCCCGGCCTCAAGGGCATCCAACTGGTCGCCGGCGGACGCGAGCACACCATCGTGCTGCTCGGCGACAACACCGTCCGCTCCTGGGGTGCGAACGGCTCCGGCCAACTCGGCAACGGCACCACCACCGAGAGCAGCACCCCCGTCACCACGCTGACCGCGCTGACCGGCGTCGACAAGATCGCCGCACCGGTGGGCGGTGACTTCAGTCTCGCCAACTGAGGTCAGTAGAAAGGGACTTCACCGAGAGGTGCCGCCGGGCCCGCGCGAGCGTCGCGCGGGCCCGGCTTGCCCTCACGGCACGGCCCACACCGGGGCGGGGGCGTCGACGGCCACGGGCGCGCCGGGTGGCAGGAACGAGAGGGTGAACAGCGCGAGCGGGGCGGCGTGGTCGTTGCGGCCGAGATGCACGTGCTCGGACCCGGCCGGCTCCATGAACGCGCTGCCGGCCGCCCACAGGTGCGTGCCCGCGGCGGTGACATGGGTCAGCAGCCCCGACGCGACCAGGGTCACCATCGGACCCGGATGGTAGTGCCACCCCGTGCTCCCGCCCGGAGGCAGGTCGAGACGGCGCAGGACCGTGAGCGTCCGGGAGGCGGCGGTGAGGGAGACGAGGGAGGAGAGATCGAGCGGGCCTTCGACGAGGGCCGCCGCGAGGACGGCGACGGGAACGGGGGGCGGAGCTGCGGGGGTGTCGTCGGGGCAGGGCGCGGCGCTCGGGGCGAAGGTGGCGCGGGGCGGCGGCGGGCAGAAGCTCATGGCGGAAGTTCCTGGAGGGACGGGCAGTGCGGGCAGTGCGGGCGACGGGGTCGGAGCGGGGCTGACAGTTCTCGTTCTCCCCTTCGGCCCGTTCCGGCGCCGGGGAGAGCGGTGGCGGGCCGCGAAAGTGTTGAGAACCCGCCAGCGCGTTCAACGTCCGCTGCCAGGGCCGGAGTCGGAGCGGGGCGGGGCAGGGTGGGGCGGTGCAGGCATACCCGGTCGGCCGGGTCCAGGCCGAACACGGCCTCCTCGGCGAGGAGCTCGCGGAGCGGCAGGGTGAGGTCGGCGGCCGGGAGCTCCCGGAAGCCCAGGCGGAGGTAGTACGGGGCGTTCCACGGCACCGAACGGAAGGTGACGAGGGTGAGCGCCCGCAGCCCCCGCCTGCCTACCGCCCGCCTGCTGCCCGTCGCCGTCGGCGGATCGCGGTGGACCGTCGAGGCCGCACCGCGGAGCTTCGGCCTGAACAATTCCTGCTGTCCACAAGGCAGTTTGGCGTCGATCCGGCGGCGTGCGTGGCGCTGGAGGGCGCTGACGGCGGGCTACTCGTGGCGGCGCGGGCGGGGTAAGGCGGCAGCGGCCAGGAGCGCGAGGCGGATGGCCTCGATGGCGTCGGCGAGTTCGATGTCCTGACGGTCGCTCAAGTCCGCCTCCACGCTTGCGCGATGATGCTTCACTGAGCGTAGGGGCGGCTTCACGGCCGATCAACCGCCTTGCGGGGAGAGGTATTCGGCGAGGTACGGTCCGGTGCGGCTGTCGGTGGAGGCGGCGATCTCGGCCGGGGTGCCGGTGGCGAGGACGCGGCCGCCCGCGTCGCCGCCGGCTGGGCCGAGGTCGATGACGTGGTCGGCGCCGGCGATCAGGGGGAGGTGGTGTTCGGCGACCAGGACGGTGGCGCCGGCGTCGACGAGGCGGTGGAGCTGGGTGGTGAGGACCTCGCTGTCGGCGGGGTGCAGGCCGGTGGTGGGTTCGTCCAGCAGGTAGAGGGTGGGGCGGCGCCCGGCGTGCTGGAGTTCGGCGGCGAGGCGGACGCGCTGGGCCTCGCCGCCGGAGAGCTCGGGGGCGGGCTGGCCGAGCCGGAGGTAGCCGAGGCCGACCTGCCGGAGGGTGGTGAGGACGCGCAGGGCGGGCGGGGTGTCGGCGAGGAAGTCGGCGGCTTCGTCGACGGTCAGGGCGAGGACGTCGGCGATCGTCGCGCCGCGGTAAGTGACCTGGAGGGTCTGCGGGTTGTAGCGGCTGCCGTGGCAGTCGGGGCAGGGGCTCCAGGCGGTGGGCAGGAACAGCAGCTCGACCTCGATCGCGCCGGCGCCCTCGCAGGTCGGGCAGCGTCCGGACGCCACGTTGAAGGAGAACCGGCCCGCGCCGTAGCCGCGGGCCCGGGCCTCTTCGGTGCCGGCGAACAGCTTGCGGACGGTGTCGAGCAGGCCGGTGTAGGTGGCCAGGTTGGAGCGCGGGGTGCGGCCCAGCGGGGTCTGGTCGAAGGTCACCACGCGGTGGCCGTCGGCGGCCGCGGCGGCGGCTTCGGCCACTGCCGCGAGCAGCGTGGTCTTGCCCGCGCCGGACACGCCCGTGACGGCGGTCAGCACGCCCAGCGGCACGTCCGCGTCCAGGCCGCGCAGGTTGTGCCGGGTGACGCCGCGCAGCCGCAGCACGCCGGACGGGGTGCGGTGGCGCGGCGGCGGCGGGGGCGGCGGGTCGAACAGGAAGCGGCGGGTGGCGGAGGCGGCCACCGCGCGCAGGCCCTCGACCGGGCCGCTGTGCAGGATCCGGCCGCCGCCGCTGCCCGCGGCGGGGCCGACGTCCACCAGCCAGTCCGCGCCGCGCACCACCGTCATGTCGTGCTCGACCACGAACACCGAGTTCCCGGCCGCCCGCAGTTCGGCCAGGACGCGGCGCAGCGCCTCGGTGTCGGCCGGGTGCAGGCCCGCCGAGGGCTCGTCCAGGACGTACACCACGCCGAACAGGCCGGAGCGCAACTGGGTGGCCAGGCGCAGGCGTTGGAGTTCGCCGGTGGAGAGGGTGGGGGCGGCGCGGTCGAGGGCGAGGTAGCCGAGGCCGAGGCGGTCCAGGGCGGTGAGGCGGTCGGCCAGGTCGGTGGTGATCACTCCGGCCGGGCCGTCCGCGGCGGTGTACGGGCGGAGCAGGTCGGCGAGGCGGGCGGCGGGCAGAGCGGCCAGGCCGGTGATCGGCAGGCCGGCGAAGGTCACCGCGAGGGCTTCGGGGCGCAGCCGCAGCCCGTGGCAGTTCGGGCAGGTGGACTGCTCCAGGAAGGCGGCGGCCTTGGCGCGGGCGGCCTCGCTGCGGGACTCGGCGAACGCCTTGAGGACCAGGCGCCGGGCACTGGCGTACTTGCCCTGGTACGGGCGCTGGACGCGGCCGGGCTCGCGCTCCGGGTGGACGGTGGTGACCGGCTGTTCGTCGGTGAACAGGATCCACTCCCGTTCGGCGGCGGGCAGTTCGCGCCAGGGCCGGTCCAGGTCGTGGCCGAGCGCGCCGAGGATGTCGCGCAGGTTCTTGCCCTGCCAGGCGCCCGGCCAGGACGCGACGGCGCCCTGCCGGATCGACAGCGAGTCGTCCGGGACGAGCGAGCGCTCCGTCACCCGGTGCAGCACGCCCTGCCCGTGGCACTCCGGGCAGGCGCCCGCCGGGGTGTTCGCCGAGAACGCGTCGGAGTCCAGCCGCGGCGCGCCCGGCGGGTAGTCGCCGCAGCGGGAGAGCAGCATCCGCAGCAGGTTGGACATGGTGCTGATGGTGCCGACGGACGAGCGCGAGGACGGGACGGAGCGGCGCTGCTCCAGCGCGACGGCCGGGGGCATGCCGGTCACCGCGTCCACCTGCGGGGCCTCGACCTGGCGCAGCAGGCGGCGGGCGTACGGCGAGACCGACTCCAGGTAGCGGTGCTGGGCCTGGGCGAACAGGGTGCCGAAGGCCAGCGAGGACTTGCCGGAGCCGGACACCCCGGTGAACGCGACCACCGCGCCGCGCGGCACCGCGACCGTCACGTCCCGCAGGTTGTGCACCCGGGCGCCGCGCACCCGCACCATGCCGTCGTCGATCGTGTCGTCGTTCACCGCGCCACGCTAACCCGGGAGCGGGCGCGGGGCCGGGAGCGGCGCATGGCTGGAAGTTGCTGAAAGAATTTGCCATGCGAGTGGAGTGATATGGGCGAACGGTTGGGAGGTACATACCTTTTCGGGGGAATCGGCTAGCGGATTCGTGTTTCCGTGCGAGGTGGATCTGAACGCAAGGAGGTGAAATTTCTTGCACGGATGCCTTGACGGTGCGCGCGGCCGGGGTGGATCGTCTTCCCCGTTCCCCTCCTCAAGTCCCCCACCACCTTGGGAGATCCATCGATGTCCGCTGTCCGTAGAACCGTGCCCGTCGCCGCCGCGGCCGGCGCGCTGGTGCTGGGCGTGCTGATGCCGCTCGGCCTGCAGGGCACCGCCCAGGCCGCCGCCACCCCCAACGGCGGCGACGTGATCGCCAACCTGTTCCAGTGGAACTGGAACTCGGTGGCCGCCGAGTGCGTCGACGTGCTGGGGCCCAAGGGCTACGGGGCGGTGCAGGTGGCCCCGCCGCAGGAGTCGATCTCGCTGGCCGGGCACCCCTGGTGGGAGGTCTACCAGCCGGTCTCGTACAACCTGAACAGCCGGATGGGCAACGACGCGCAGTTCCGCGCGATGGTGGCGGCCTGCCACGGCGCGGGCGTGAAGGTCTACGCCGATGCGGTGATCAACCACATGGCGGGCAGCAACCAGAGCAGCACCAGCGGGTACGGCGGCTCGGCCTTCAGCCCGTCCGGGTACAGCTACGCGGCGGTGCCCTACGCCAAGTCGGACTTCCACGGCTCCCCGCCGTGTCCCAACGCCGACCTCGGCATCAACGACTGGAACAGCGTCACCCAGGTGCAGGAGTGCCAACTGCTCAACCTGGAGGACCTGGACACCGAGAGCGACTACGTCCGCGGCAGGATCGCCGGCTACCTGAACACCCTGATCGGCGCGGGCGTCGACGGCTTCCGGGTGGACGCGGCCAAGCACGTCGCGCAGGCCGACATGGCGAACATCCTCTCCCGGGTGAACGACACCCGGTGGGGCGGGCGGCCGTACGTCTACCAGGAGATCTTCCCGGGCAGCAGCGGCCAGTTGGCGCCCGCCGCGTTCGAGGGCAACGGCAGCGTGCTGGAGTTCACCTACGCTTCCAAACTCAGCCAGCAGTTCAACGGCAGCATCGCCAACCTCAAGACCTTCGGCCAGAGTTGGGGACTCGAGCCGAGCGACAAGTCCGCCGTCATGGTGACCAACCACGACCTGGAGCGCGACAAGACCACGCTGACCTACAACGACGGCAGCAAGTACCGGCTGGCGCACGTCTTCGAACTCGCCTGGGGCTACGGCACCCCGCAGGTGTACGCGGGCTACCGGTTCGCCAACAAGGACGACTCGCCGCCGGCCGACGGCAACGGCTTCGTCACCGACGTCAACTGCGGCAACGCCACCTGGACCTGCACCGACCGCGACCAGGGCATCGCCAACATGGTCGGCTGGCACAACGCCGCCCGCGGCCAGGCGGTCGCCAACTGGTGGGACAACGGCGGCAACGCGATCGCGTTCAGCCGCGGCGGCAAGGGCTGGGTCGCGATCAACAACGGCTCCGCCGCGCTCACCCAGACCTTCACCACCGGCCTGGCCGCCGGCACCTACTGCGACGTGATGCACGGCGACCTCAGCGGCTCCGCCTGCACCGGCCCGACCGTGAGCGTGGACGGCACCGGCAAGGCGACGGTCACCGTGGCCGCGGGCGACGCGGTCGCGCTGTACGCCGCCACCACCGTTACCGCGAGCCCGACTTCGAGCGCGAGCGCGTCGGCTTCGGCGTCGGCTTCGGCGAGTGCGAGCGCCAGCGCCTCGCCGTCCGACTCGCCGGCCGGGACGGTGACGGAGAGCTTCAACGAGACGAAGACCACCGTGGTCGGCCAGAACGTCTACCTGGTCGGCTCGATCGCCCAGCTCGGCAACTGGGACCCGAGCGCGGCCGTCGCGCTCTCCCCGGCGGGCTACCCGGTGTGGAGCGGCAGCGTCCGACTGCCTGCGAACACCGCCTTCGAGTACAAGTACATCGTCAAGGACGCCGCCGGGAACGTCACTTGGGAGAGCGGCGCGAACCACAGCGCCAACTCCGGTGCGGCCGGCGGGACGCTGAACGACAGTTGGGGCAGCGTCGGTTCGACCGGGCAGGTCACGGTGAACTTCGGCGAGAACAAGACCACCGTGGTCGGCCAGAACATCTACCTGGTCGGCTCGACCGCCCAGCTCGGCAGCTGGAACCCGGCCTCCGCGCTGCTGATGTCCGCCGCCTCCTACCCGAGCTGGACGTTGTCGCTCACCATGCCGGCGAGCACCGCCTTCGAGTACAAGTACATCGTCAAGGACGCGGCCGGGAACGTCACTTGGGAGAGCGGCGCGAACCGCTCCTACACCACCGGAGCCGCCGGGACGGTCACGCTCAGCGACAGCTGGAAGTAGCCGCCGCCCCGGGGTACGAGACCCCCACGGAATGAGGCCGCCGCCCCCGCTGAGGGGGTGGCGGCCTCGCCGTCACGCGGCGGGGGCGGCCGAACCAGCCAGCAGGGCGGCCAGGTTGTCGAGGGCGGCAGCGAAGCGGGTGCGGGTGTCGCGGGCGGTGCGGCCGCGCAGCAGCGGGGCGAGCAGGCCGGTGAAGCGCTCGCTCTGGGTGACCCGGACCCGGCCGTCGCCGAGGTCGGTGATCAGGTAGCGGTGCGTGTTGTCGAGCAGGCCGGGGACGAACAGGCGCCCGGCGCGGGCGAGTTCGCGGCCCGGGTCGACGACCGTCAACACCGGGTGGAAGGTCAGCTCGCGGCCGGAGGCGGTGCGGACCACCTCGGTCTGCCGCGCCCCGACCGCGAGTTCGCCCTCGACCCGGACCACCACCGGGTGCCACTGCGGATAGCGGGCGTGGTCGGTGAGCAACTGCCAGGCCGAATCGGGCGTTCCGGCGAACTCGGACTCGGCGTGGACCTCGCAGGCGAAGAGGCTCATGGACGGTTCCCCCCGGGGAAGTCGATGGGACGGGTGATGGGGCGTGCGGTGGGACGGGTGGTGGGTCAGGTGGTGGGGCGGTGTGCGGAGAGGGCGCTGTCGACCAGGGTGCGGGCGTAGTGGTCGTCCACCGGGTCGCCGCTGATCAGCACCCGGTAGTAGAGCGGGCCGACCAACTGGTCGAGCAGCAGCGCGGGTTCGGCCTCGGCTGGCAGTTCGCCGCGGTCGGCCGCCCGGTCGATCAGGGTGGCGGCGGTCGTCCGGCGGGCGGCCCACAGGCCCCGCAGGGCCAGGCCGAGCTCCGGATGCCGGGTGCCCGCCGCGATCAGCTCGGCGATCAGGGCGCGGGTCGCCGGGTGGCGGAGCCCGGCGGCGATGGCGGTGAGCGTGCGGACCAGGTCGGTCCGGAGGTCTCCGCTCTCCTCGATCGGCGCCACCTCGAACATGGTGCCGAAGGCGGCTACCACCAGGTGGTCCTTGGTCGGCCAGCGCCGGTAGACGGTGGTGCGGGCGACCCCGGCCCGGGTGGCGGCGCCGTCCAGCGTGAAGCCCCCGTAGCCGTGCTCCCGCAGCAGTTCCCGGGCCGCCGTCAGCACGTTGGCGTCCACGCCCGCGTCCCGAGGTCTGGCCATGGTCCCCCCTGGTCCCGATGCCGATGCCGAGGCTGGTCTCGGCTTGATTCCGCTACGCGTGTTTCGTAACGGGGGCAAGCCTAGGCGCAGCGCGGACGGTTTCGCAACGCGTGACGCGTAATCGCTCCGGGGGAGGGCGGTGGCGGCTCGTCAGTCGCCGGACGGGAGCGGGCCGTTGGCGAGGCGGGCGGCGATCACGGTGGTGCCCCGGGCCGGGCGCCCGCCCGGGCCGGGGGTGAACTCGACGGTGCCGGCGGCGAGTTCGCCGCCGCAGTGGTCGCAGGTGACGGTCGGGCGGGACGGGTGGCCGCAGGCGGTGTGGCGGGGGAGGAGCGGGGCGCCGGCGGGGTCGGGGCGGTGGCGGTCGCCCCAGGCGAGCAGGGCCAGCACGATGCCGTGCAGGTCGCGGCCGGCGTCGGTCAGCAGGTACTCGTCGCGGGGCGGGTGCGCGTGGTAGCGGCGGCGCTCGACCAGGCGTTCGGCGACCAGGTGGTCGAGGCGGGCGGTGAGGATGTTGGTGGCGATGCCGAGGTCCTGCCGCAACTCCTCGAAGCGGCGCAGCCCGAGGAACAGGTCGCGCAGCACCAGTAGCGTCCACGGGTCGGCGATCGCCCCGGCGGCGCGCGAGACGGAGCAGGGGATGTCGGCGAAGCGGGTGCGGTCCACGGCGTCCAGTGTAGTGCGCCCGGCCGGAGTGGCTTGCATGTTGCAAGTGAGGTGCTACGGTCGGAAGGAGGCGGACGGCGACGGGGTGGGACCGGTCCGCGCCCGCGTTCGCACCACGGGAGGCAGCGATGTACCACGCCATCATCCGCGCCAGGGTCCGCTCGCTGTGGCGGCGGATCGGTACCGGCGACTACCGGGCGGCCGTCGCCACCGCCGCCCCCGACCTGCGCTTCCGGTTCGCCGGCGACACCCCGCTCGGCGCCGAACTGGTCGGCCGCGACGGCTTCGAGGAGTGGTTCCGAGCCCTCTACCAGCGCTTCCCCGGCATCCGGCTGACCGCGCGGGAGGTCCTCGTCCGGGGCTGGCCCTGGCGCACCACCGTGGTCGTCCGCCTCGACGTGGCGGCCACCCTCGCCGACGGCACGCCCTACCGCAACGAGGCCGTCCAGTGGATCACCCTTCGCTGGGGCCGGATGACCGCGGACGAGGTGCTGGAGGACACCAAGGCGCTGGACGAGGCGTGCCGCCGCCAGGATGCCGCGGTGGCGGCCGCGACGGCCTGACGGCGGCGGTGCCGGGGGTCGGTCAGCGGCGCGCGGCGCGCTCGCGGTGCAGCTCGACGAAGGACGCGACCTTCGCCCGCACCGCCCACGGGTCGACCGGCTTCGGGATGAAGTCGGCCGCGCCCGCCGCGTACGCCCGCATCGCGTGGTCGGCTCCGCTGCCGATCGCGGTGACGAAGACGATCGGGATGTCGCGGGTCCGGGCCCGGCGCCGGATGTGTGCGGCCGTCTCGTAGCCGTCCATGCCGGGCATCTGCACGTCGAGCAGGATCGCCGCGTAGCCGTCCGGCTCTATCAGCGCGCGCAGCGCGTCCGGCCCCGAGGTCGCGGAGACCAGCTCGTGGCCGTGCGGGCCGAGCAGCGCCTCCAGGACCACCAGGTTCTCCGGACGGTCGTCCACCAGCAGGATCTTCGGCGGCGGCCCGTCGTCGTCCGCCGCCCCGGTCGAGGCCCCGGCGGGCGGGGCGGCGGGGGCCGTCGAGGTGCCCTGTTGCCGTTCCACCAGGGCGAGTTGGCGTTCCAGCAGCGCGCGCCGGGCCTCGGCCCGGGCGGACTGCTCGCGGGCGCGCGCGGACTGCTCGGCCAACTGCTCGGCCTGCTCGGCGAGGGCGGCCCGCTGGGCCAGCAACTCGTGCTGCCCGGCGGGCTGTTCGGGGGCCTGGGCGGGAGCCCGGCCGGCTTCCCGGGGGCTCGGGACGGTCGGCTCGGCGGACGGGCGGGCGCCCTGCTGGGGCACCCGGGCCTCCAGTTCGGCGAGCGCCCGGCGACTGTGCGCGAGCGCGCGCTCGGCCTGTTCGGCCTGGTCGTCGGCCTGGTCGATCTCCCGTGCGGCGGCGTGCAGTTGGCCCTCGATCTGGCACACGGCCCGGCCGATCGGCCGGGCCACCCGCAGCGCGGCCATCCGCGAGCGGCGCAGGCGCTCCCGGACGGTCGGCCGGTCGAGGGGCGCGGTGGCGGTGCGGGTGTCGAGCAGTGCCTCGACGAACTCCCAGGGCGGGATGCGGGCGGCCGACAGGTAGGCGGCGAGGGTGTCCCGGTCCAGCCCGCAGCGGGCCGCCGAGTCCGCCACCCGGGTGTCCGGATCGCGCAGCAGGGCGCGCAGTCCCTCGGCGAACTCGCGCTGCTCCGAGCCGAGTTCGTCCGCCATCGGCGGGAGGTCGGCCATCGGCGGGAGGCCGTCGGCGGCCGTCACCGGCCGCACCCCGTCCGGAGGGCCGCAGTCGGCCGCGCCAGTACCCGCACCCGCATCCGCATCCGCGTACCTCCACTCGTACCGGCCGGCCCGCCCCCGCCCTGGCCGGGAGCGGCCGCGACGGGACGCGACCATCCGCGATCGCGCTGGCCGAGACGGCGACAATACGGCACCGGGAGCGGAATTGACGGATAGTCAGGTCACGGTTCGGGGGTGGTCGGAGGCGCGCGGGGTGGCGACCGGCGTGGGCGCCCGGTGGCGGGACGTCGCGGGCGGGCGTCTTCGGTCCGGAGCGGAGCACATCGAGGTCAGCCGACCGGCGCCAGGAGCGGTGGCGGGAGCGGCGGCAGTGGCGCGCCGCAGCGCAGGTTCCAGCGCGCGGCGCGCCCGCTGAGCGCGGTGAGGGTGAGCGGGACGACGTCCAGCCGCCAGAACGCGGCGGGCGGCAGGCCCAGCGCGTGCACCACGGCGGCGCGGACGGCGGCGGGTTCCGCGACGGCGAGCAGTCGGCCGGTGTCGGCGGGCAGCGCGTCCAGCCAGCCGCCGACCCGGGCCAGCAGCGCGGAGACCGACTCGCCGCCGGGCGGGGCGAAGTCCGGGTCGGAGAGCCAGCGGGTGATCGACTCCGGTGCGGTGGCGGCGAGTTCGTCGAGGCGGCGGCCGCGCCAGTCGCCCGCGTCCAGGCCGGCCAGGGCCGGCTCGACCAGTGCCGGTTCGGCTAGGGCCGGTTCGGTCGGGAGCGCTCCGCCGCAGACGCCGGCCCCCACGCCCGCGCCGTACCGTCCCAAGGCCGCCGCGCTCTGCCGGCAGCGCGCGGACGGGGCGGCCAGTACGAGGTCGGCCCGGGGTGCGGCGAGTGCGCGGGCCGGGGCCAGTTCGGCGTCCGTCAGCGGCAGGTCGTCCCCGAAGCGGCCCGCGCGGCCCTCCGTGCCGAGTGCCGGTGCGACCAACATCACCCGGACCGTCACGGGCCCGCCCTCCCTGGAGTCATCCGTCCACGAACCGGTGGATCGGCGTGTCGCGCCCTTGGCGGGGCCCGTCCGGGAACGGTACCTTCTGGGCGAACAACCTCATATCAACGACGGTACGCGGAAGTCCGGTTCGAACCCGGCACGGTCGCGCCACTGTGAACCCCGGCCGGGTGAGCCAGGCCAGGGGAGTCAGACCCGCCTCCGTCGTTTCCCTGCTCCACACGATCGGGACGCGAGTTCCCGCAAGGAGGTCACCCGCCATGGCCCAGTCCGTCGCACCCGCCGCCGTCACCGGCGCGCCGGCCATCGCCCCGCTGTCCGTCAAGGCCGTCGCTCCCTGGGCGCTGTTCTTCGGCGTCCTGCTGCTGACCCTGCTCTACTTCGTCGGCGCCGAACAGGGCGCCACCTCGCTGCTCTCCGGCGAGGCCGTGCACGAGTGGGTGCACGACGGCCGGCACCTGCTCGGCTTCCCCTGCCACTGACCCGTACCGGCAGAAGAAGCGAGCAACCGAACAGATGAAGAACCACACCGTCCGCGACCTGCTGGTGCGCGGCATGCTCGCCGGACTCGGCGCCGGCGTCGTCGCCCTGATCGTCGCCTACCTGCTGGGCGAGCCCCGGATCGACGCGGCGATCGCCTTCGAGGAGGGCCACAGCCACGAGCACGGCGAGGAACTGGTCAGCCGCACCCTCCAGTCCACCGCCGGCCTGGCCACCGGCATCCTGCTCTACGGCCTGGCGCTCGGCGGGATCGCCGCCCTCGCCTACTGCTTCGCCCTCGGCCGCACCGGACGCATCGGCCCCCGGGCCGCCGCCCTGCTGCTCTCCGGCGCGGCACTCCTCGCCGGCTACGTCGTCCCGTTCCTCAAGTACCCGGCCAACCCGCCGTCGGTGGGCGATCCGGAGACCATCGGCCACCGCACCACGCTGTACTTCCTGCTGATGCTGCTCAGCGTGCTGCTCGCCGTCGCCGCGATCACCGCCGGCCGCCAACTCGCCCCGCGCCTGGGCAACTGGAACGCCACCCTGGCCGCCGCCCTCGGCTACGCCGTGCTGATCGGCCTCGGGTACGTCCTGCTGCCCGCCGTCAACGAAGTCCCCGCGGACTTCTCCGCCACCCTGCTCTGGCAGTTCCGCACCGCGGCCCTCGCCATCCAGCTCACCCTCTGGCTCTCCTTCGGCCTGCTCTTCGGACACCTCGCCGAACGCCTGCTCCTCCCCAAGCCCGCCCGGACGCCCGCTGCGGCCGTCCCCGCCGCCAACTAGCAAGCCCGACGGGCCGGTTGCGCACTTCCCCGAGAAGCGCGCAACCGGCCCGTCGAGGTTGGGGAGAGGTCAGGGGCAGCTGACGTCGATGGTGACCTCGTGGGTGGCGGAGACGGCGCTGCCCCAGTTGCCCAGGACGTCCTTCATCTCGACGCCGTAGTAGGACCAGAGCTTCCACGGCCCGCTCTGGCAGGCGTACGAACCGCCGTTGGTGGCGGCCTTGTCGCTGCCGGAGGCGCCCGGGAAGGTCGCGTCCTTGGTCTTGCTGCCGTCGGGGAAGGTGATCTCGTAGTAGCTGGGCTCCCAGATCCGGCAGCCGTTCGGCGGCGCCGCCCAGCCGATGATCTTCCACCAGCCGCACTCGGTCCACAGCGTCGGGTAGACCTTGCCGTCACCGCTGTCGTACAGGCAGAGCCAGCTCTTCATCCGCCGGGTCTCGCTGCTGTCCCGGTAGTCGACCCACTCGCCGCCGCAGTGCGGTTCGGCGATGGTCCGGGACGAGGCAACCGCCTTCTGCGGTAAGGGAGTCGCGGTGGCGGGCGCGGCGACGAAGGCGAGCGTGCCCAGGGCGGTCAGTGCGGCGGCGAGGCCGCTGCGGAGCCGAGAAGTGATCATGGGGACATCGTGTCGTTCGTCCGCGTCCGACATCGAATCGGATGGAGTGGGTTTCATCCGGAAGGCGGCAATGGTGTGGCAATAGGAGAATAAAAGGGGCGTTGTGCCGACGGTCGGCATCCACCGTGCGGGGCGCGGGGTTCACGCGCACACGAATCATCGGGTGGCGGGCTCCGGCACGAGGCCGGAGCCCGTACGGGGCCTGTTATCCTCGTCCGGCGAACGCATCAGGGGGATGCGTTTCGGCCGCCGCATCCGAGGGGGGAGACGGCAACAAGGCTGCACCGAACCCGAATTCGGGACGTGTCATGCAGAATCCGACGCCGGGTACCGGCATCAACGTGAACCCCGCCGCACTCAGGGAGGCGTCCGCGAACGCCCACCGGATCCGGGAGATCGCGAGCGAGGGCGGCAGTCGTCCGGAGAATCCCAGCCGCAGCGCGGCCGACGGCCTGTCGGCCCAGCAGTTCGAGGTCGGCCGCGCGCTGCGCGAGACGGCGGACCGCCGGCACGGGCAAGAGGAAGGACGACGGTGCTGACCTACGAACAGGTGCTGAACGCACCGCTGGACGCGCTGCAGGAGGCCGCGCTCCGCTGGAAGGAAGCGGCGGACTGCCTCGGGCAACAGCAGGACGCCTACCGGGACTCGGTGCTCGTCCACACCAGGGAGTCCGGCTGGCAGGGCAAGGACGCCGACGCCGCCCAGGAGTTCATGGCGAAGGTCTCCGGCGAGCTGCGCGAGGGCACCCTGGAGGCCAGGTCGATCCAGGGGATCCTGACGGACTGCCACGGCGGGATAACCGAGGCCCGCAAGGAACTCCTCCGGCTGTCCGAGGCCGAGGCGCCCCGGCTGGGGCTGGTGGTCGGCCCGGGCGGCAAGGTGACCGCGCCCGCCCTGGACCAGGCCGAGAAGGACGACCACGACCGCAGCTGGGGCTGGGGCGGCGACCCGGTCCCCAGCGAGTCCGAGATGAAGCTGCGCCAGCAGATCGACCACGACCGCCAGGAACTCGAACGCGCCGTCATCAACACCCGGGCCCGGGCCCACGAGGCCGACCGCGCCGCCGCCTGGGCGCTGCGGCAGGACACCGGCCCGAGCGACCTGGAGTTCCGCCCCGGCGGCTACGCCGACATGCGCGCCGCGAAGAGCGGCCAGGGCGAGGACGAGTACCGCCAGTCGTCCGACTACATCTCCAAGAACGACTACTACTTCAAGGTCCCGGAGCGGAACGTCTCGGTCTCCTACGACATCTACTCCAACATCCACTACGGGTACGTCGGCAAGGCCGCCGGCCTCAGCGAGTTCGAGCTGATGAACGGCGCGAACGGGGGCCTCAGCAGCACCGGCACCAACGACGAGGGTGACGACATGTCGATGAAGCTGGGCATGCAGCTCTACGACAAGTACGGACCGAACATGACGAAGGAACAGATGGACGCGGCGGTCCTGCAACTCGTCGACGAGATGGAGGCCAAGCGGCAGGCCGACGCCAAGTACCTCGCCGAGCACCCGGACGAGCACCGGGACAACGTGATCACGCAGGTCCGGCCATGGCCCAACTGACCCGACCCGCCGCCGGGGCGCGGCGGAGGACGGGCGCGGTGCTGCTGGCCGTGCTCTGCTCGGCGGTCCTGCTGGTCAAGCTCCCGGTCCCGGCCGGCTGGCGGGCCGACCTCCCGCCGGAGCGGATGCTGGCGCAGCCCGCCGACCTGCCCGCCGACTGGGAACAGCGCCAGGACAGCCGCGGGGCGAGCCTGCTGGTCAGGGAGCTGGTGAGCGACAGCGCCACCCGGATCTGGGCGGACGACCGGCTGCAGGTGGTGCAGACCGTCGAGCGCTACCACGCGCCGATGCTCGCCGCCCTCGGCGCCGACCGGTCCGACGCCTCGTCCGCCGCCCTGCCGGCGGACTTCACCGCGGCGCTCCCCGGCGCCGCCGCCCTCGGCGGCGACCCCGACGTCCGCTACCGCTGGGAGCGGAACGACGCGGACGAGCAGTCGGTCCGCGCCACCGTCCGGCGCGGCCAGTACGTGGAGCAGATCTCGGTACGACGGATCCTCCCGGCCCCCGGCTACGGCTCCGGCGACCGCTCGCCGCTCACCCCCGCCGAGACGGCGGACGCGGTGCGGCGGGTCGACGCGGCGGCCGCGCGCGGAGCGCGGGAGGGCTCGCCGCTGCCCTGGCACGTCCTGGTGTGGCTGCTCGCGGCCGCCGGCGCGGCCTGGTGCGCGTCCGGCGCCCGGCGGATCGCCCTGCCCGGTCGGGCCGCCCGGTCGGTCGCGCTGACGGCGCGGCTGCTGGCGCTGCCGGTGGCGGCCGCCCTCGCCTGGGCCGGCCAGGACGGCGGCCGCTGGCCGTCCGCGCTGCTGGCCGGCCTGGCGCTGTGGACCGCGCCCGCGCTGCTCGCCCCCCGCCCCGCCGACCCACCGCCGCCCCCGGCCGCACCGCCACCCCCAGCCGTACCGCCGCTGCCCGCCGCCCCGCCGTTCGACGCCGCGCGCTGACCGGGCGCTGACCGCGCGGTGCCGGGCCGGCGGCGGGGTGCCCGCCCCGGCCCGGCGCGCGCCGACCCCGGTGCGGCGTGCGCGGGCCGACGCGCCGCCCGGTGCGCGCCGTCGCGCTGCGCCATCGGGCGCACTCCGGCGGGCCGCGGCCGGGCGGTGGCGGCCCGGGGCCTGACGATCGGGGCCGGAAAGCCCCGCGCACTCCGCGCCGGGCGGAGAGGTGCGTCGTGGTGATGGATCGTCGTCGGTTCCTGACGGTGGGCGGAGCGGTGGGCGGAGCGCTCGGGGCCGGGCTGCTGCTGGGCGCGGCCCCGGCCCGGGCGGCGGAGGGCCGAGCACCGGGGACGGAAGGGGTGCGGGCGTTCCCGGCCCGGCAGCGGGACGCCCTGCGGGCCGCGCCGCCGGACTGGCGGGCGCTGCGGCAGCGGCTCGGCGATCGGCTGGTGCTGCCCGCCGACCCCGGCTACGGGACGGCGCGGCTCGGCTTCAACGAGCTGAACGACGGCCAACTCCCGGGCGCCGTCGCCAGATGCGCCTCCGCCGACGACGTCCGGGCCTGCCTGGACGTGGCGCGCGGCCACGGCCTCCCGGTCGCCGCCCGCAGCGGCGGCCACAGCTACCTCGGCTACAGCGTCCCCGACCGCGGCCTGGTGATCGACCTGCGCGCGCTGAACACCGTCCGGACCAACCCCGACGGCAGCTCCGAGGTCGGCGCGGGCGCCCGGCTGATCGAGGTGTACGCCGGACTCGCCGCCGCCGGACGGCTGCTGCCCGGCGGGAGCTGTCCGACGGTCGGCATCGGCGGCCTCACCCTGGGCGGCGGCATCGGCGTACTGGCCCGCAAGTACGGCCTGACCTGCGACCGGCTGCGCGCCGCCGAGGTCGTCACCGCCGACTCCTGCGTGCGCACCGCCGACGCCGCGCACGAGAGCGACCTGCACTGGGCGCTGCGCGGCGGCGGGGGCGGCAACTTCGGCGTCGTCACCCGGTTCACCTTCGACACCCCGCCCGCGCCCGGCCTGACCGTCTTCGTCCTGCCGTTCCCCGCCGGATCCGTCCCGCAGGTGCTCGGCGCCTGGCAGCAGTGGGTCGCCGACGCCCCGCCCGAGCTCTGGGCCGGCTGCCAGGTCTCCGGCGGCAACCCGCCCACCTGCCGGATCGTCGGCTGCTGGGTCGGCGATCCGTCCGGCGCGAACCCGCAGCTCGACCGGCTGGTCCGGCTGGCCGGCACCGCGCCCACCGGGCGCACCGTCGCCGCCAAGGACTACCTGGCCGCGATGAAGTTCATGGCCGGCTGCGCCAACGACACCGTCGCCCAGTGCCACCCCACCTGGGAGGGCGGCCGGCTCACCCGCACCGGATTCGTCGCCGTCTCCCGGATGCTCGGCCCCCGGCCGCTCGACCCGGCCCGCCTCACCGAGCTGATGACCGGCCGCACCGGCGTCGACCTGCTGCTCGACTCGCTCGGCGGCGCGGTCGGCGAGATCGCCCCCGACGGGACGGCGTTCCCGCACCGCGGCTCGCTCGCCAGCGCCCAGGTGTACGCCGCCGCGACCAGCGCGAACGCCGACCGGGTCCGGGCCGCCGTCGACGAGATCCGCGACGGCCTGGCCCGGCTCGGCGCACCCGGCGCCTACGTCAACTACATCGACGCGACACTGCCGGACTGGGGACGCGCCTACTACGGCGACAACCTGCCGCGCCTGCGCGAGGTCGCCCGGCGCTACGACCCGGACGGGGTGTTCGCCTTCCCGCAGAGCGTCACCGCGGCCTGAGCGCTGAGCGCCGGGCGGCGTAGCCCGACTCTCAGCGCTCGTAGGTCATTTCGGGGAAGCGCGGCGACGGGCCGTCCAGCAGGTGGTCGTCGTGGCCGCGCAGCCAGCGGTCGAAGAAGGAGGCGACGTAGGCGCGGGTGGCGGCCCGGGCGCGGGCGGGGGCGAGGTCGCCGAGGTCGTCGCGGAGGGTGGCGCGGGAGAGCGCGCCCTGGCGGGCGAGGCCGGGCAGCAGCGACGCCGCGTCGGTGTAGGAGCCGTGCCGGGAGCCCTCCAGGGTGACGTCGGCGTGCCAGCCGGTGCTGTGCCGCCACAGCGCGTCCCAGCCGGGCTGGGCGCGGTAGGAGCCGGAGTCGGGGCTGCGGGTGCCCATCAGCAGGAACGGGCGGGTCAGGCCGTCCTCGGCGAGGTCGGTGAGGTGGACGCCGCCCTTCCCGTCCGGGTTGGGGAAGTGCAGTTGGCCGTCCAGGTTGACGGCGGCGGTGATCCGCGGGTCGTCGTGCATGGCCTGCAGGGCGGTGAAGCCGCCCGCCGAGTGGCCGGCCATGCCGATCCGGCCGAGGTCCAGGGCGGCGGCCAACCCGCTTGGCAGGCCCGGGAGTTCGCCGAGGCAGGCGAGCCGGTCGAGGACGAGGCGGGTGTCGGCGACCCGGGCGTCCATCGACCGGCGCAGCACCGCGGCGATGTCGAGGTCAGGGGTGCCGAGCAGGCCGGGCAGTACCGAGGTCGCCAATGCGTCGTTCGGGAAGGCGACTTCGGAAGCCTCGTAGGTGTGGTCGACGGTCACCACCACGTAGCCGCGGGAGGCCAGGTCCTCGACCAGTGCCGTCCCCCAGCCGCGCGGGTCGCCCAGCCCGGCCGAGTACAGCACCACCGGGCGCGGCCCGCCGGGCAGCACCGGGGCGTCCGTCCGGGCGTGGGTGCGGATCGACGACCAGTCCGTACTGCCGGGCGTGACACCGTAGTTGATCAGCCCGACGCCGTCCGGCCCGCCGAAGTGCGCCCCGGCGGCCGGGAGCATGTACGGCGCGGTGCGCGGGCCGGGGCCGCCGGCGGCCGGGCGGGCCGCCGGGTACCAGAAGCTGACCATCAGTTCGCGGGTCCGCCCGGCCGTCCACGGGTCGGGCCGGGAGTCGTCGGCGATCCGCAGCGCGGTCGTTCCGATCGCGAACGGGCCGGTGGGCTCCGGGAGTTGCGCCGTTGCCTGCCGTCCGTCCGGCTGCCGGTCACCCGGCTGCCGTCCGTCCGCCTGCCGGTCGTCGGCCGCCGCCGGGGCCTGGCCCACCGCCGGCAGTACCAGTGCCGCGAGCAGCAGGGCCGCCCCGATCCGTCCGCGCTTGCCCATCGCTGACTCCTCCGTGTCCGACCGGGTCCGGTGTGTCCCGGCGGGCGCCACCGTACGGGGACGAACGGGTGGCCCGCGTCGTACCGGAGAGCCAACCGGAGTGGTAACACCGGGGTATGACGCCCGATCAGGTGACGGGGATCCGCCGGGGGAGCGAGAGCAGTACGAGCAAGGCGGCCACCCCGGTCAGGGCGGCGGCGAAGGCGGCCAGGGTGGAGCGGCCCAGGGCCAGGGCGGTGGCGGTCCCGAGCAGGGTGAGGGAGAAGAGCACGGCCAGGGCGCGGGCCGCGCCGCGCCGGGTGGCCCAGGCGGTGCGGAGCGGGCTGCGGCGGGGCAGCCAGAGGGACCAGAGGACGAGCGGGCCGGCCGCGAGGACGGCCGGTGCGGCCGCTCCGAGATCGTGCTGCCGGGTGAACAGGACGCCGGTGTCCACGTCGAACACCCCGGCCGCGCCCGCCAGCGCGCAGCCCGCGCCGGCCAGGGCGAGCACCGAGGTGGCCGCCCGGAGTAGGAAGGTGTCCGGGTTCCGCGGCTCCCGGCCCGCCAACCGGTACTGGTCCCGGCGGAAGGCCGCCATCCGGTCGGCCGCGTCCCGGAGGTTCAACGCCGGGGCGGAGCAGGCCGAGAACACCACCGCGCCCCACAGCAGCAGGAACAGGTGCTCGGCCTCCGGGGCCATCTGCCGACCGGCCATCAGCATGGTGCGGTTCCTCCGTACGAGTGACGCTGCGGCAGTCCTACCAGGGTCCGGCCCGCCGGCGGCAGGCCGGGGGCGTGTTCAGCCCAGCGCGCGGGCCCGGCGCAGCAGGAAGGCGCCGGCGGCGGCGGCCAGCACGGCCATGCAGGCGGTGAAGACCAGGCCCGCGTCCGGCAGGCCGAGCGGGCCGGCGAGCAGGCCCACGCCGATCACCGGTACGGAGATGCCCAGGTAGGCGACCACGAACAGGGCGGACAGCACCCCGCCGCGGTGGGCGGCGGGCGCGGCCGCCGCGACCTCGCCGACCGCGCCGCGCAGCGCCATGCCCTGGCCCGTGCCGCCGACCAGGGCGGCCGCCAGCAGCGGGACGAGGGTCCGGGTGGAGAGCGAGAGGGCGAGCAGGCCCATGCCGCCGATCAGCACCAGGCAGCCGAGCGGGACGGCCCGCCGGGTGCCCAGCCTCGGCACCAGCAACTGGCCGACGGTGGAGGCGAAGAACGCGCCGGCGACGATCAGCCCGACCAGCGCGCGGTTGCGCACGCCCAACTCCTCGGCGAGGAACGCGGGCGCCACCGAGGTGAACACCCCCAGCAGCGAGAACCCGGCGAACGCGGCGACCGCGGCGGGCACGAACACCCCGCGCACCTCGGCGGGCAGCGTCGGCCGCCTGGGCCGCGCGGTGCGGGCCGGCCGGGCCCCGGGCACCGTCTCCGGCAGCGCGCGGACCACCGCGAACGAGGCCGCCAGCAGCACCAGGTGGACGGCGAACGGCAGGGTCAGCGGCCGCGCCGTGTACTGGGCGAGCAGCCCGGCCAGCACCGGCCCGCAGCCCAGGCCGCCCATGTTGGCGGCGGTCGCGGCGAAACCCGCCCGGCCCTTGCGCTCGGGCGGGGCGAGTTCGAGGACGTACGCGGTGGCGGTACCGGTGAACAGGCCCGCCGCGAAGCCCGACAGCAGGCGGCCCGCGAACAGCCAGGCCAGGCCCTGCTCGGTGAGGAACGCCACCGCGCTGGCCGCCCCGAGCGCCAGCCCCGCCAGCAGCACCGGCCGCCGCCCCACCGCGTCCGAGACGTTCCCGAACAGCAGCAGCACGCCGATCACCCCGAACGCGTAGGCGGCGAACACCACCGTCACCATCAGTTCGGAGAAGCCGATCCGCTCCTGGTAGAGCCCGTACAGCGGGGTGGGCAGCGTGGTGCCGGCCATGCAGACGGCGAACGCGGCCGCCGCCCCCAGGTACCTGTTGCGTCGACGATCTGTCACCCGCACAGCGTAGGCAGCGCGCCGGACGGTGGGAACCGGCGCGCCGGGGGCGGACGGGAGCGGAGGGGCCCCCGGGGCGAGAGCGGTCGGGCGATCGGGAGGAGGCGGGCGGTCGGCTCAGGACGGGCGCCGGGCGCGGCGGCGGGCCACCAGCAGGACGGCCGCGGCGACCGCCGCGACCAGGACGGTGCGCACGACCCCGAACGGCGACGGGTGGTGCGGGACGAACCCGCCGAGCAGCGCCGGGTACAGCGGCAGCAGCGCGACCAGCCCGGTGAGCGCGGCCCGCCGGGTGCCCCGGTCGACCAGGCCGTAGGCCAGCACCGCGACCACGGCGGGCAGGCCCTGCCCGCCGACCACCGGGGCGGCCACCAGCAGGGCCGTCCCGCCCGCGCCCAGGGCGAGCGCGGCCAGGGCGCTCCGGCGGCCGGGCGCGGGGGTCAGCCGCAGCGGCGCCAGCCACAGGAACAGGCAGGCGGCCAGCGGGTTCAGCAGCGCGGTGAACGGCTCGCCGACCGCGCCCGCGAGCCAGTGCGGCGCGGTCAGTGCGGCGGCGAGCCCGGCGGCGGCCAGGGCGGCGGTGCCGAGCAGCCGGGCGGTGCCGACCCGGCCCAGCAGCAGCGCGAACAGCGCCACCGCGGTCAGCGCGACGCCCGCCCAGGCGGGCCGGGTGCCGAACGTCCGGGCGAGCTGGTCGGGCGGCAGGACGCTGCCGAACACCCGGGACTCCAGCAGCAGGTGGGCCGCCTGCCCGGCCGCGGCCAGGGCCAGCACGGCGGGCGCGGCCCCGGCGGCGGCCCGGCCGAGCGGGCGGTCGGCGCCGAGGCCGAGGCGCAGCCGCAGGCCGTGCGAGGCGAGCTGCGCGGCCTCGGCGAGGACCGCGAGGCGGGGGCGGCCGGCCAGCGAGGCGAGCGCGGCCTCGGTCAGGTCCGGGCCGAACTCGGCGCGGTAGCGCGGCGGGTGGAACCGGAGCGCCCACTCCAGCAGGCGTGCGTCGGCGCTCATCCGGTCACCCCCAGGGGCCGTCCGGCCCGCTGGATCCGGCGGCGGGCCTCCAGGGCCACCGCCTCCATCCGCCGTACCTCGGCGTCGAGGTCGGCGTGCCCCTGCTCGGTCAGCGCGTACACCCGGCGGGCCCGCCCGTCGACGACCTCCTCGCGCTCGACCCGGACCAACCCCTGTGCCAGCAGCCGGTCCAGCGCCCCGTACAGGGTGCCGGCCCGGAGCCGGACCCGGCCGTCGGAGATCCGCGTGACTTCGCCGAGCAGGGCGTACCCGTGCCGCGGCTGGTCCGCGAGGGCGGCCAGCAGCAGGAGGGTGGGCTCCCGCATCGGCTGGCTGTGACTGGTGCGTTCACTCATGATCACTGTATATACCGGATGACTGACTATGGTCCAGTGCGAGTCCGTTGCGGAGCCGTCGCGGGGCCGGTGCGGGATGAGGCGGGATGAGGCGGGAGGAGGGGGCGTCAGGGCGGCGGAACGCGGAGCGGGGAGGGTCAGTGGCGGCGGCTCCGGGCGGTCAGGCGCAGGGCCGCGCCGGTGAGCAGGGCGAGCAGGGCGGCGGCGGAGGCCCACGGCGCCCAGCCGGTGCCGGTGGACGGGAGCGCGCCGCCGTCGCCCCCGGTCGGTGAGGCGGTGGGCGTGGGCGCGGCGGTGGGCGTGGGCGAGGGCAGGGCGAAGGTGTTGGTGACCTCGACGGCGGCGCGGCCGGCGACCGTGGTGCGGCCGTCGGCGACCGAGTAGCCGACGGTGTCCCCGGCGGGGGCGTCCCGTTCGGTGACGGTGCACTCGGCGCCGTCGGGGACGGTGATCTCGCGGGTCTCGCCGTCGCTCAGCGCGAAGGCGCTGTCGGCGGCGGCCAGCGGGACGGGCCCGCTCGCGGTGGTGCAGGCGAGGGCGAAGGAGTACGGTCCGGGGCCGCCGTTCACCACGTGCTTGGTGACGGCGAGCTTCCCGGCGGGGAAGGTGTTGGTGAGGGTGATGGTCGCGCCGGCCGGGTCGCCGGCGGTGACGGTGACCGGGTCGTCGGCGGTGCCGTGGTCGACGACGGCCTGCCCGGCGCCGGCGGTGTCGATCTCCTCGGCCCAGCAGCGGGAGTTGACGGGCAGCGGGGTGACGGTGACGGGCTGGTCGGCGGTCACCTGGTAGTCCTGGTGCAGGACGAGGTCGCTCGCGTCGCCGGCGGCGTCGGGCAGGGCGCAGGAGACGGTGGCGGTGAAGGTCTTCCCGGCGGCGTACCGGGCGGCCTCGCCGGTGAGGGCCTTCTGCAGGGTGATCCCGCCGAACCGGAAGTCGTTGCGGATCGGCACGGTCTGCACGGACTCGCTGCCGAGACCGGGCGTGATGGTGATGCCGACGGGGTCGCCGACGGGGTGTTCGGAGGCGCCGCCGCGGGCGGAGGTCTCCCAGACCTGGCAGGTGGAGCCGGCCGGGATGCCGCCGACGGTCACGGGCCGGTTCGCGGAGACCCGGTAGTCCTGGTCGAGCACGGTGGTCAGGCCGAGGCCCGCCGGGGTGTTGCGGCACACCACGTGGAACGGGAACGGCACCCGGTCGAGCGCCGCGCCGAGCCGGTCGGGCCGCGCGCCGAAGGTCTTCCGCATGGTCAGGCTGCCGTAGGCGGTGGCCACGCCGACCTGGGTGGGCTCGTTGGCCTGGAGCACCCGCTGGCTGCCGGCCCGCTGGGTGGTCTCGTTGTGGGCGTAGGAGTTCCAGGCGATGGTCGGGTCGCCGTCCTGGGTGACCTTGGTCGGGGTGTCCATCGCGTAGGTGAGGTCGACGGTGCCGCCGGGCGCGAGCGCGGGGGAGAACACCAGCTCGGCCCGGAAGCCCAGCACCCGGGCGCTGAACGGGTCGTCCCAGGTGCCGGCCGGGCACTGCGCCTCGGTGGAGCCCGCGCCGCCCATCTTCAGGTCGTCGGTGCACAGCGGCTCGGTGTCCTCGTAGGCGAGGGTCATCGTGCCGGGGCCGGTGAGCTTGGGCTCGGTGGCGAGGGTGGGGCGGTTGTCCCAGGCGGTGCCGCGGTTCTGCGGGAGCAGCACGCCGGTGTCGCCCTGGACCGGGAGGCGGTCGACGATCCGCATCGCGGTGCCGGCCTCGGTGCCGGCGTTCTGCAGGCGCATCAGGTAGTGGTAGCGGTCGCCGGGGTTGACCAGGGCGATGCACGGGGCGGCGGTGTAGCGGATGCCGTCCGCGTCGGTGGTGGACAGGCAGGAGGCGTCGCCGGCCGGGACGCCCCGCTTGGCCCGGGTGTCGTACCAGCCGAGCGCGTCGTTGCCGGAGACCCACTTGCGGGCCTGGAACGCGGCGCCGGACTTGGCGGTCAGGGTGGCGGTCGCGGTGCAGTACAGGCCGGTGCCGAACACCGCGCCGTCGCGCTGGTTCGTCCCGTCGCAGACCAGCGCCGGGTCGGAGGAGGTGGCGCCCATGGTGTTGGTGGCCACCTGGTCGGCGGTCATGCCGGCCTCCAGGGTGACGTGGATCTCGATGGTGAAGGTGGCGCCGGGGGCGAGCACCCAGGCCGAGCCGTCCGCGTTCTTCGCGAAGTCCCAGGTCAGGCCGGAGATCCGGGAGCCGCTGGTGGTCTGGGTGAAGACGGGGGTCGGGACGGGCGGGGTGCCGTCCGGGAGCCGGACGTCGATGATCCGGTACGGCTGGCCGTTGTCGCCCTGGAAGGTGCTCAGGAAGGCGATGCCCGGCGGCAGGTCGTCCTTGACCACCAGGTCCGGCACGTTCGCGGTGCCGGTGTTGGTGACCTTCAGCTGGAAGGGGGCGTCCTCGCCGGGGGCCAGCGCGGTGTTCGGGGTCTTGCTGACGTCCAGCTCGGGGGTGCCCTTGACCAGGTCGAGGGTGGCGGTCACGGGGGCGATCGGGGCGAGCTGCCCGGCCGGTTCCAGCTTGGTGGAGAAGGCGCCGGAGAGGGTGTCCTCCAGGTGGTCGGGCACCGGGCCGCCGGTGGAGCGCAGGGTCGGGCGCGGGCTGACGTCGAGGTGCAGCACGCCGGAGCAGCTGGTGGCCGCGCACGGGGTGAGGGTGTAGCCGTCGTTGGCCGGGCTGGTGGAGGTGTAGCTCGCCCGCACGCCGGTCACGTCGGCCGGGTTCACCCCGGCGGGCAGCGCGGCGTTCCCGGCGGGGGTGCCGTTCACCCAGGCGCCGTTGACGTACGCGTCGACCTGCACCCGGTCGGCGCCGGCCGGCATCGTGTTGGAGGTGATGCCGACCAGGTCGACGGCGTCGAAGAAGTCGGCGTCCTGGTCGGTCATCCGGAGCAGGTTCGCCGACATGTTGCCGGTGTTGAGCACGGTCAGCGCGACGTCCGCGTGCTGCCGGGCCAGGCCGGGCACGTACTGGGGCAGTTGGCCGGGGCTGATCGACTTGTTCAGCGAGGCGGCGTCGGCGGCCGGGCCGGTGGTCATGCCCGCCGAGCAGACCGGGCTGCCGGCGGCGTAGCCGGAGTCGGCCGTCAGGTTGAAGCAGTTCTGGAAGCTGCTGCCGTCCCCGGCCTCCGGGCGGCGCTCGGTCACCAGGTCGATGCTGTAGCCGCCCTCGGGCGGCAGGCCGCCCGCGTACGAGACCCGGACGGCGGTGGCCCGGTGCAGCAGGTCGGTGTTCGCGGCGTCGTACGGCACCCAGCTGCCGGTGGTCGGGTCCCAGAGTTCGACGGTGACCGGGGCGCTCGACGGGTTGACGGTGATCGAGTCGATCCGCAGCACGCTGAACGGGGTGCCCTGGGAGAAGTCGGGCGTGCCGTCCGGCTTGGCGGGCGGGTCGGTGAGCACCGGGTTCACCATCGGCACGTTGCCGTTGTTGGTGACCTTCAGGTGCATCGGGATCGGCTGGCCGGGCGGCACGTCGGTCTGGTCGGTGGACTTGCTGCCGCCGCTGGCCGACTTCGGGTCCTCCACGGTCAGCGCCTGGCAGGCCTGCCCGGCGGCCGTCCCGCTGCCGTCCGCGCGGCCCGCGTCCGCCGTGAACGAGGCGCAGTTGGTCAGCGGACCGGCCGTCACCCCCGGCACCAGCGTGCCGTGCAGGTCGAGCCCGGCGTCCGCGCCCGCCGCGATCGTCGGGTTCCCGGCGGCGTCGGTGCCGGTGTACGTCACCTCGACCTTGGCGACGGTGGTGCCCGGCTTGCCGACGTCCACCACGGTGTCCGCGGTGTACGTGTTCGTGCTGGTGGTGCCGTCCGCGTACGTCACGGTCAGCGCGGCCGAGGTGGCCCCCGCCGGGAAGCGCAGCCGCACCTGCCGGACGTCCAGCTCGGCGAAGTCGGCGGGCTGGAGGGTGGACGGCTCGGTGACGGTGATCGTCCTGATCGGGAACGGCGACTGGTTGACGGCGTCCACCTGCGCGGTCACCGGGGAGTTCTCGCCGACCACGGCGTGCTCGCCGCTCTGCTGCGACCAGTCGCCGTTCGTGTCGGGGAAGAACTTCTTGGTCGCGTTGACCACCAGGACGTCCGGCAGGATCTCGTACCCGGCGCAGGCGTCGGCGCCGTTGACCGTGCCCGACGCCGCCTCCTGGGCCTGCGGGGTGGCGCAGTTGTCGACGGTGATCTTGTCGGTGGGCTTCAGCGGCTGCCCGGTGGAGCGGTAGGTGTCGCGCAGCTTCAGTCGGACGGTGACCGAGCCGCCGTTCGGGTCGGTCGGCAGCGGGGTGCCCGCGCTGTTGGTGAACACCACCTGGAACCCGGTCACCTGGGAGGCGTCGACCCCGGCGGGCAGCGGGAGCGGGCCGGGGGAGGTGATCGGGTCACCGGTGTGCGTGGCGCCGTCGGCGGTGGTGACCACCAGCGTCGCCCGGTCCGCGCCGGCCGGGAAGGCGGTGACGGTGGCGGACTCGAAGTCGAAGTACTCGAAGGTCTGCTGGTCGGTGTCGGAGACGGTCAGCCGGGAGACCTGCGCCGAGGACGAGGAGTTGTTGCGCACCCCCAGGGTCAGCGTCGACTCCTCCCCGCTGCCCGCGACCGCCGAGCCGTCGCTCCAGCTCTTCGTCCCGACCGGCTTGACCACCAGCGGGATCTGCACCGTGATGTCGTCGTCGGCGCTCTGCGGGGCCGCGTTGTCGGCGTCCACGGCGGCCGTGTTGGTGACCACCGTGCCGGTCTTCAGATCGGTGTCGGCGGGCAGCCGCATCCCGACCTCCACCGACCCGGCCTGCCCGGCCCGCAGCCCGGTCTCGCCCGCCGGGTTCTGCAGCGCCTGCTTGTAGACGATGGTCAGCTGCCGGGTCGCCGCGTCGTAGGTGACGTCCCGGGTGCTGGTCGACTGCGGGAGGCTGGTCACCTCGAACTCGGCGGGCAGCGTGTCGGTCACGGTGAAGTGCACGCAGTCCACCGTCAGACCCGAGCACTGCCCGTTCAGCGTGTAGACGAACTCGTCGCCCGGCTGCAGCGGCTTTCCGCCCAGGTCGTCGGTCTTGGTGATGCTGACCGCGCTCTGCTCGTCGGCGGCGAAGGCCGTCGGCAGCGCGCCGCCGAAGGTGCCGAAGGTGCCCAGCAGCAGGCCGCCGGCGGTCAGCACCCCCAGAGCGGCGCGGAGGGTGGAGCGGGGTGGTCGTGGCATGCGCGGGTCCTCGCCGTGGAAACGGACAAATACGGCGAAACCCTATGATCCGCAAGTCGGGGCGGCGGGCGGCCGCACCGGTGGGCTGATCATTTGTCAGGCGAACGGCGTGACGCGGTGCGTGGCGCGGTGCGTGGCGAGCGCCTCGGCAGGGTGCGCGGCGAGTGTCTCGGCCGGGGCGCGCGGCGGGTGGGTGGGCGGCGCGCGGGAGAGTGCGGGGCGGGAACGGCGGTTGGCGTGATCACGTCCTTGCGCGCGGGAGGTTCGGGTGATCGCCGGGCGGGACCGCCGCGCGGGGCGGCACACTGCGGAGCCTCGGCTTCCGACCATGGAGAGTGAACGCGTGAGCTGGACCCAGATCCCCGGCGGCATGACCACCGCGCTGCCGGTGGCGGCGGCCATCGCCGCCGGCGACAAGCTGTTCGTCCTCGCGGTGGGGGAGGACCAGGGCGTCTACTACAACGTCAACACCGGCGGGGCCTGGGCCACCGCCTGGACGAAGATCCCCGGCGGGCAGACCAAGAACGCGGTGTGCACCCTGGTCAACCCGGCGGGAGTGCCCTCGGTGATCATCACCGGGCTGGACGGCAAGCTCTACTGCGCGTCCTGGCAGGACGACAAGAACGGCTGGACCGCCTGGCAGTCGCTGGACGGCGGCGCCGGCTCCACCCCGGTCGCGGCCGCGGCGGTGGACAACGGCAAGCGGTACGCGTTCTTCCTGACCGGCAACGACAAGCACGTCCACGTCGACGGGGACACCTACAAGGTCGCCTTCTGACGGAGCGCGCGGGAGGGGCGGGGCGCCGGAGCTCCGGCGCCCCGCCCCTCCGGTGGTGACCGGGCGTCAGGGGGTGACGATGGCGAAGTCCGGGTCCGGGGCGGTGAGGTGGCCGAGCAGCTCGGCGATCACCTTCGGGTCGCCGTCGATCGCGGCCCTGCCGCTCGTGGCCAGGTCGTTCAGGTCGGCCGCGCCGAGCAGGACGGCACGCAGGTCGGCCTCGTCCAGGGTGATCGTCACACCGGGCGGGGCCACCGCCGGGCCCTCGCCCGCGATGTGGGTGAGGACGCCGTTGTGCAGGCGCAGCGTGACCGGTTCCCGGTGGCCGCTGATGTTCCAGCGGATCGCGAGCGAGGCGTCCCAGCTGCCCGGGCCGTCGACCCGGATGGCGAGCGAGTCGAAGAGCTGGTCGAGGGTGAGTGCGGCGATCACGTCGCGGGAGGTGGTGGCGGTGGGGGTGCCGACGCCGCCGTCGCGCAGTTCCAGGGCGCCCATCAGGTAGAAGTTGCGCCAGGTGCCGTTCTCGCTGCCGTAGCCGAGCTGTTCGAGCGCGGCGGCCTGCAGGGTGCGGGCGTCCGCGTTGGACGGGTCGGCGAAGACCACGTGGTTGACCACCTCCGCCACCCACCGGTAGTCGCCGGACGCGAAGGACTCGCGGGCCTTGGCGAGCACCTGTTCGGCGCCGCCCATGAAGTCGACGTACCGGGCGGCCGCCTCGACCGGCGGGTGCTGCCACAGGTGGGCCGGGTTGCCGTCGAACCAGCCCAGGTAGCGCTGGTAGATCGCCTTGGTGTTGTGGCTGACCGAGCCGTAGTAGCCGTGGGTGTGCCACGCCTTCTCCAGGGCGGGCGGCAGTTGCATCAGCTCGGCGATCTCCGGGCCGGTCAGGCCGGTGTTGAGCATCCGCAGCGTCTGGTCGTGCAGGTAGCCGTACAGGTCGCGCTGCTCGGAGAGGAACGCGATCACCCGCTCGCGGCCCCACACCGGCCAGTGGTGCGAGGCGAACGCGATGTCGCTGTCGGCACCGAACAGGTTGACCGCCTCGGTCAGGTAGCGCGACCACACGTGCGGGTCGCGGACCTGGGCGCCGCGCAGGGTCAGCAGGTTGTGCAGGTTGTGGGTGGCGTTCTCCGCCATGCACAGCGCTTTGAAGGCGGGGAAGAAGATGTTCAGCTCGGCCGGGGCCTCGGTGCCCGGGGTCAGCTGGAACACCATTCGGATCCCGTCCACCTCCTCCTCCTGGCCGGTGCGGGTGATGTCCGTGTTCGGCGGGATCAGCGTCACCTCGCCGGTCGACAGCGTCTGGCCGAGGCCCGCGCCGAGCTGCCCCCGCGGCCCCTTCGGCAGCGCCGCACCGTACATGTACGCCGCGCGCCGGTTCATCGCCGTGCCCGCGTACACGTTCTCGCTGACCGCGTGCTCCAGGAAGCCCTCCGGTGCCAGCACCGGCAGCTCGGCGCCGTCCGGGACGACGCCGCGCACACCGCCGAAGTGGTCGGCGTGGCTGTGCGTGTACAGCACGCCGGTCACCGGGCGGTCGCCCCGGTGCGCCCGGTACAGCGCCAGGCCGGCCGCGGCGGTCTCGGCGGTCAGCAGCGGGTCGATCACCAGGACGCCCTCGTCGCCCTCGACGATCGTCATGTTCGACAGGTCGAAGCCGCGGACCTGGTAGATCCCCTCGACCACCTCGAACAGGCCGTGGTCGGAGACCAGCCCGCTCTGCCGCCACAGGCTCGGGTTCGCGCTGTCCGGGCAGTCGCCGGACAGGAAGCCGTACGCCTCCAGGTCCCAGACCGTCCGCCCGCCCTCGTCCCTGACCAGCGGGTCGGCCGCCGTCCCCAGGAAGCCGCGCCTGGCGTCCTCGAAGTCCCGGGTGTCGTCGAACGGGAAGCGGTCGAGCACCGCGCGGTTGGCGGCGGCGATGCTCGGCTGGGCGGGCTCGGACGGGGTGTGTCCGGACGGGGTGGGCTCGGAGCTGGGGCGCTGGGCCATCGATGACTCCCTGATCGAGGACGGACGTTGCCCCTCAGCCTCGGGGCCGGGGCGCCGAACCGCCCGGCCGACTGCGCCGATCGAGTGAGCGATATCCGAACGCCCTTCCGGGAGTGGCGAGTTGGGGCGGAGGGGCGTGTGCGATCGGTGAGGCGGCCTTTCGGACAATGCGACGGGACGCTTTTCGGTCCGGCGGTCGCGGATCCGGCGGGAACGCGCGCCGGGCGCTCGCGGTGGCGCGAAACCGCCCTTGCGAGCCGGGCGCGCGGCCCAGCAGCATGCACACCCGGTGACCGCCCGCACACCTCCGGTCGCGGCCGCGCCCGCCGTTCCGGCGCTCCGCCGCCCAGGGCCCGGACGGCGCCGCGCCGCGCCGTCACCGCGCCACCCTCGCGAACGAACGAAATGAGACAGCAGTGCGATCCCGTCCCGCCGCCCCGCTCCGCAGACCCGCCGTCGCCGGCGCGCTCGCGCTCGCCCTCGCGGCGCCGCTGCTGCTCGCCCTCCCGGCCCCCGCCTCGGCCGCCCCGGCCGACGCGCCCGGCCCGCCGCCCGCCGGGACCGTCGCGTACGTCGTCGACCAGACCGGCGGCACCCTGACCACCATCGACACCGCCACCCGGCAGCCCTTCGGGCAGATCGCCCTCCCGGGCAGCGTCCAGCCGGCCCGGATCGCCGCCGCCCCGGACGGCACCCGGGTCTACGTCACCGACCGGGGCGCCCCCGCCGTCTGGGCCGTGGACACCACCGCCCCCGGCCGGGCGCCCGTCCCGATCGCCACCCGCACCGGCAGCAGCGCCGTCGCGGTCTCCCCGGACGGCACCCGGCTGTACGTCGGCGACTACCAGGGCGACCCGGCGGCCGCCCGGATCACCGTGTTCGACCCGGCCACCCGCGCCGCCACCGCCAGCATCCCGGTCGGCTTCCTGGCCGAGGACGCCGCGCTCTCCCCGGACGGCCGCGAGCTCTACCTCGTCCAGCCGCAGGGCCTCACCGTCGTCGACACCGCCGGCAACACCGTCGTCGCCACCCTCCCGCTGCCCGGCTCGCCCCGGCGGGTCGCCGTCGCGCCCGACGGCCGGCACGCGTACGTCACCGAGTACGACACCGGCGTCGTCGCCGTGGTCGACACCGCCACCCGCAC
This sequence comes from Kitasatospora setae KM-6054, assembly GCF_000269985.1. Taxonomy (NCBI): domain Bacteria; kingdom Bacillati; phylum Actinomycetota; class Actinomycetes; order Kitasatosporales; family Streptomycetaceae; genus Kitasatospora; species Kitasatospora setae. The sequence continues at coordinate 7,821,420 of NC_016109.1, forward strand.
CGTCGGCGCCCAGGTGCAGGTCTACGCGGGCGCCGACGGCATCGCCGTCAGCCCCGACGGCGGGCGCGGCTACGCCGGCAGCGCGCTCGGCCCGACCGTCACCGCGTTCGCCACCGGCAGCGGGCAGGTCACCGGCATCGTCGAGACCCCCGACGAGCCCGGCGCGCTGGCCCTCACCCCCGACGGCGGCCAACTGTGGGTCGCCAACCGGGCCGACGACTACCTGACCGTGCTCGACACCGCGACCGACACCGTCCTCGGCCGGGCCCGCGACGTCCGCGCCCCCGTCGACCTGGCCATCCCGCGCGCGCCCGCCCCCGTCCACCGGGAGGCCGACCTGGCCGTCCGCCTCACCGCGACGCCGGTGGCCGGGCTGCTCGGCGGCCGGATCGACTACACCCTCACCGTCACCAACACCAGCACCACCACGACGGCCACCAGCGCCACCTACACCGCCACCGTCGTCCCCGGCGCCGTCACCCCCACCACCACCGCCCCCGGCTGCGCCGCCGCCCCCGGCCGGGTCACCTGCACCGTCACCGGCCTCGCGCCCGGTGCCAGCGCCGGCCGCACGTTCAGCCTCCCGGTCGCGCTGCTCAGCCTCGGCACCGCCTACCAGACCACGGTGACCCGCACCGCCTCCGCCCCCGACGACCCGGACCCGTCCGACGACAGCGCGACCCGCAGCTGCGTCGCGCTCGCCGGACTGATCATCAACTGCGGCTGAGCAGGAAGCGGTTGACATCCCGATGGGCCGGACGGCCCGGCCGGAGCTACCCGATGGAGTGGTCGGCCGGGCCCCGGCGGACATCCGTGGCGATCCTGGGGAGCCGGGGGAACCGGATCACGGACGGGAGTCGGGATGTACCTGCAAGGTGCCGCGGTCGCCCTCGGGGCGTGCGGGCTCGGCATGCTCGCCGCCTGGCTGTGGCAGCGGCGGATCGGCCGGCGCTGGATCGCCGACGGCGGACCGACCGTGTCCGCGGCCTGCGGGGCGATCGCCTCGATGTACGTGCTGACCATCGCCTTCCTGATCGTCAGCACCAGCAACAGCCTCGGCACGGCCCGGGCCGGAACCGGTATCGAGGCCGGCGCGGTCCGGGACGCCTACCTGGCCAGCCGCGGCTACCCGGCCGCCCAGGCCGCCGCGCTCCAGCGCGGGCTGCGCGACTACGCCCGGACCGTCGTCGATGAGGAGTGGCCGCTGATGGCCCGCGGCCAGGCCGCCCCCGCCGCCTGGGAGCACCTCGACGCGCTCCGCGACCTCACGACGGCGGACAGCGCCGGGGCGTCCGGAGCCGCGGGGGCCGCTGCCCCCGGCGCCTCCGCGCAGAGCCAGTCCGACCTGCACGATGCCCTGCAGCAGGTCTACACCCAGCGCCGGGCCCGGCTGTCCGCCGCCGCCGGGGACGGGATCTCGCCCGTCCTGCTCGGCTTCCTGATCACCAGCGCGTGCGTCGCCCCGTTCTTCCTGCTCCTGATGGGCTGGCCGACCGGGCCGCGCGCGCTGCTCGGGATGGGCCTGCTCGCGGCGATGTTCGCCAGCGGTGTCTGGGTGGTGGTCCAGCTCAACCACCCCTTCGCCAGTGGTATCCGGGTCGGCTCCGGCGCCTTCCGGGACGCGCTCGCCCGGATGGACCAGCTGGACGCCCGGCCGGTGGGCCCGGCGGGACCGCCGGGCCCGGCGCTGGGCGGCAGTCGGTAGCCGACGGGCCGAACCGGGTGATCGCTCACATAATGGGCCGTATGGCTGACAAGACGAGCAATGCGGACCGGCCGGCCTCGGTCACCGTCGGCGGCCGCGAGATGCGCATCAGGACCATCGTGTTCCTGGTGCTCGGCGTGCTGGCGGTCTGGTTCATCGCGGTGAACACCGCCTCCGTGCAGATCCGGCTCTGGATCCCCACCGTCACGCTGCCGCTGTGGCTGGTCCTGCTGGTCACCCTGCTGGTCGGCGCCGCGCTCGGCTGGCTGCTGGCCCGCCGCCGCACCAAGGGCTGACGGCCCGGGGGCGGCGGTCCGGGGACCTTCGGGCCCGAGGGTTCAGGCCGCCACCCGCAGGCGTTCGGCGGGGACCGGGCGGAAGTCGCAGAGCAGCAGCGCCGAGTCGTCGTCCGGGCCGCTGCCGGTCCAGTCCTCGACGTCGTCCCGCAGCCGGTCCAGCGCCTGCCGCCGGGAGCGCGCGGCGAGCAGCGGCGCGGCGCGGTCGGCCAGCGGGTAGAAGGCGCCGGCGCCGTCCCGGGCCTCGGTCAGGCCGTCGGTGCAGAACAGCAGCCGGTCGCCGTCGCGCAGCGTCAGCACGGTCGGCCGCGGCGCGGGCGCGCCGGTCAGCGCGGCCAGCCCGAACGGCGGGGCCGGGTCCAGCCGGGGCAGCACCGGCGCGCCGCCGCCGTCCGCCCGGAGCAGCACCGGCACCGGGTGCCCGTGGTCCAGCAGCGTGGTCCGGCCGTCCGGGCGGACGTCGGCCAGCAGCGCCGTGACGAACCGGTCCCCGGCGGTCTGCTCGGCCAGCGCGTGCTCGATCTGGGCGGCGAGCGCGTTCAGGTCCGGCGCGACCGGCGCCGCGTTGCGGAACGCGCCCAGCACCACGGCCGCCGCGCTGACCGCCTCCAGCCCCTTGCCCTGCACGTCCGCGACCAGGATCCGCACCCCGGCGTCCGGCACCTGCACCGCCTGGTACAGGTCGCCGCCGACCCGGGCGGTCCGGTGCGCCGAGCGGTACGAACCGGTCAGCTCCAGCGGGCCCAGCCGGGACGGCAGCGGTGGCATCAGCACGTTCTGCACCGTCTCCGCGACCGCCCGGACGTCCACCAGTTCGCGCTCCGCCCGCCGCCGGGTCACCGACACCCAGCAGGCCGCCAGCGCCGTGAAGACGATCCCGCACAGCGCGACCCAGACCCGGGTGTGCCCCCACAGCCCGTCCCACACCGCGACCAGCAGCACCAGCGCCACCCCCAGCGCCGCCGAACCCAGCACCGTCCGCGGCGAACCGCGCCCCGCCGCCAGCGCCGGGCCGGCCGCGAACAGCGGCAGCAGCCCCAGCGCCGGCCCGAGCAGCAGGTCGCCCGCCGCCACCAGCAGCATCGCCGCGGCCGGCAGCACCCACGGCCGCGACCACCACCGCCCCCGTCCGGCGTGGCCCGGCCCGTCGACGGTCGACGACATCTCGCTGCGCTCCCTCTCGGCTGTCCGCGTCCTCCTCCGACCCCCGCGCACGGAACACTCCGCGCGATCGCTCCGCATGACCGCTCCGCGCGCCGGAGGACGGAACGGCGGCGGGCCGGGCGGGGGCACCGGCATGGCCTACGACGGTAACCGCCGCCCGGCACCGCCCGGTAGGGCCTTTCGCCCCCGCGCCGCCGTCGCGCCGCCGTCTCGTCGCTTCTGCTGACGGCGCCCGAGCGCATCCGTACGATCGACTCCAGCGGACGGCACGGACGGGATAGGCAGTGGGGGACATGGAGAACAAGGTGACGCTCTATCCCGCCCTCCAGCGGGCGGCCCTGGCGGTCCTCGGAACGTGCATGGTGGTGCTCTGCCTGAGCTGCACCCTCTACAGCGAGGCCCCGTTCGCCATCGGCATGTACGCCGTCTTCACCGTCCTGTCGGTCTGGTTCACCTACCTCGGCGTGCGCGTCGGGGTGACGGTCGACCGGTCCGGCCTCACCGAGCGGAGGATGGGCCGGACGGTGCGCACGTCCTGGCGCGACCTCGGCGAACCGGCGGTGGCCGAACGGGTCGGCAACGCCGGGCAGCCCTACCACCTGGTGGTCTTTGCGCACCGCACGGCCGGCGAGCTGCCGCTCCGCTCGACCGCGCGCTACCGGCGGGCGGACGCCGAGAAGCTCCGCGACCGGATGGCCCGGCTCCGCGAGCAGGCCGGGCCGCGGCGCCGCTGAGCGGCGCCGACCGGGCGGGGGGTCAGTCGCCGGGGTGCGACATCGCGTCGATCGCGATCGCCGCAGCCAGGACGGTGGCGTGGTCGGCCTCCGGGCCGATCTCCAGGCCGTAGGTGTCGCGGAGCCGGAACCACTTCTTGGAGACCTCGGCGACCTTGGTGCCGTCGCGTTCGATCGTGTACTCGTGGTCGAGGACGTTGCCGTGGACGGAGAGGTCGGGGCCGTCGGCCTGTTCGATGTGCCAGCGGTCGCGGAGCGGGTTGATCAGGGCCTTCTTGACCATGGCGATGCGGTGGCCGTCGGCGTCCTCGATCTCCATCGAGTCCTTGATGCGCAGGGCGCGGCCCTGGACGGTGGCGACGCGGTGGCCGGAGCGGTCCTCGATGTGGAAGGTCCTGCGCAGGCGCAGGGCCTTGCCGTCGACCTTGTAGACGTGGTCGCCGGCGTCGTCGTCGATCCAGTAGTCGTCGCCGACGGCGAGGACCTTCTGGCGCATCTGGTAGCGGGTGACCCCGTCGCCGTGGTCGAAAGCGCGGTTGGCCTGGCGGCGGGCGCGGCGTTCCTCGAACATCCCGGCGTCCTCTCCTGAACGGGTGGCATGCGGTCCGCTCTTCGTACCCCCGCCCGGGCGGGGCCGCATCTTCTGGCCGCGGGGCACCCGGTGGCGGGACGGGACGACGACGGGCGGCGCACCCCCGCCGGGGTGCGCCGCCCGTCCGCCCTGCGGACCTCCGTCCGAGCGGGCCCGCACCCGCTCGGGGAGGGGGCGCCGGGCCGGGCCGGGCCGGGCCGGGTCAGCCGGCGGCGGCCAGGCCGTACGCCCAGAGGCTGTTGACGCGGCTGCGCTCGGTGGTGTTCGGGTACGGGTTGGTGCAGGAGGTGCCGGGGCCGCCGCCGGACATCAGCTCGCTGCACGGGCCGGAGTAGTGGTCGGGCAGGCCGAGGACGTGGCCGGTCTCGTGGGCGATCACCCGCAGCGAGCTGTACTGCCGGTTCTGCGCGTAGTCGAGGAAGATGTAGCCGCGGCCGTGGCCGTCGGTGGAGGCGTAGGAGCCGCGCGAGTCGTTGCCCTCGTAGTAGCGGAAGTCTGCGTTGGTGCCGGAGCGGAGCTGGACGTTGCTCACCGAGGAGTTCCAGATCTGCGCGCTCTGCGAGATGACGGTGCGGAAGGACGGGGCCTGGCTGGCGTCGTAGGTGACGGCGACGACCAGCAGGTACGGGTTGGCGGCCTGCTTGGCGCGGGCCGACTTCATCACGGCCTCGTAGAACGCCTTGTTGTTCGCGTCCTCGGACTTGGCGGCCAGGCCCGCGGCCGGGGTGTAGCCCTGGGCGGTGGCGGTCGAGGGGGCGGCGGGGGTGGCGGCCGCGGCGGGCACGGCGGCGGCGCTGCCGACCGAGAGGACCAGCCCGAGGGCGGCGGCGAGCACGGTCATGGAGCGGTTCATGTGGGGACTCCATTTTTCCGCGGCTCCCGGCGGCATGGGGTGGCCGCCCGGAACGCGCTGGTGAGTGGTTGCACCGAGCTTGGGGCAGGGCGGCCGGGGCGCGGAGATGGCAACCGGCGATAGCTCTGGTCAATACCCTTGCGCGGTGGCGGAGTTGGCGAGTGATGGGCATTCCTTGACATGCTCTTGGCAGGCGCGGGGCGGCTGGCTATGCTCCCGTGATGGAGCTCGACGTCCGACACCTGCGGGTGCTGTGCGCGATCGCGGACACCGGCAGCGTCCGGAAGGCCGCCCGTCGACTCGGCATGACCCAGCCGTCGCTGACCACCCAGCTGCACCGCATCGAACGGTCCCTCGGCGGACGGCTGTTCACCCGCGAACGGACCGGCAGCCGCCCCACCGCCCTCGGCCACACCGTGCTCTCCCGGGCCCGCCCGGTGATCACCGAACTCGACGCCCTGGTCGCCGCCGCCCGCGCCGAGGCCGCCGGACCCGGCCGCCGCCGGCTGCGGATCGGCAGCGTCGGCAGCCGCGCCGTCGCCGCCTGGCTGCGCCGCATCCACGACCGGCTCCCGGAGACCGAGACCACCATCCACATCGACATCTCCGCCATCGCCCTGCTCCACCTGGTCGCCGCCGAACAGCTCGACATCGCCTTCGTCCACGAGAGCGAGGGCTTCCCGCTGCACGTGCCGGCCGGCACCGAGCAGCGCGTCCTGGTCGCCCGCGAACCCCAGTTCGTCGCCCTCGCCGCGACCCACCCCGCGGCCGGCCGGCCCGTCGTCAGCCTCGCCGACCTCGCCCACGACACCTGGATGGTCGACCCGACCGCCGACCACGAGTACGCCGCCCTGCGCCGCGCCTTCGCCGAGGCCGGACTCGACCCGCGCGTCGTCCAGGTCCGGGACAACGCCACCGCCGCCGAACTCGTCGCCTCCGGCGAAGCCGTCCGCCCCTGCCAGCCCACCTCGCCGCCCGGCCCCGGCACCGTCCTGCGCCCCGTCCACGGCGACCCGCTCGCCGTCCGGCTGCTGCTCACCTGGCGACCCGACACCGTCGGCGGCCCCGCGCTCGACGGCCTCTGGGTCGACCTCTGCCACGCCTACCTCGACCTGGCCAGCGTCAACCCGGCCTACCTGGCCTGGCTGCGCCGCCACAACCGCTCCCTGCACACCCTGCTCGCCCCGGCCGCCCCGGCCGGGTGACGCTCGGGAGCCGTTCGGGCCGGGCGGATGGGGGTCGTCGACCCCGGGGGGGCGAGGTGGTCATTGATGGTCAAATCGGGTGAAAGGAGGAATGTAGGGTCACCGGTATGAAAAAGGTGCGGAAGCGGCCGCGGTTCTACCTGCTGCTCGGGACGGCGGTGCTGGCGGTCGCGGCCCTGGCCGTGGTCGCGGTGGTGCGGAGCTTCGCGATGGTCACGGTCGGCCCCGCGGAGGCGCGGCGGCAGGGCGAGGCGGCGGGGGCGGTGGCGGCGGGCGCGGTGGACTGCGCGCGGGTGAAGTGCGTCGCGCTCACCTTCGACGGCAGCCCCGGCGAGCCCACCGGCGAGGTGCTCGACCTGCTGGCGGAGCACCACGGGCTGGGCACCTTCTTCCTGGAGGGCCGCGACCTCGACCGGTACCCCGAGCTGGTGCGCCGGATCGCCGCGGAGGGCCACGCGGTCGGCGACCACACCTGGACCCACGCCCGGCTCACCGAGGCCACGGACGACCGGGTCAGGGACGAGCTGGGCCGCACCGCCGACGCGATCGAGCGGCTCACCGGCCGGCGCCCGACCCTGATGCGGCCGCCCGAGGGCCGCACCGACGACCGGGTCTCCCGGATCTCCCGCGAGCTCGGCCTGGCCCAGGTGCTGTGGACGGTGACCGCGCGCGACTACGCCACCGACGACAGCGGGCTGATCGCCCGCCGGGTGCTGGACGGCGTCGCGCGGGACGGGATCGTCCTGCTGCACCCGCTGCACGCGGGGACGGTGCCCGCGCTGCCCGCGATCCTGGACGGGCTGGCCGCGCGGGGCTACACCCTGGTGACCGTCGACCAGTTGCTGGCGCCCGGGACGGCGAAGCCCGGCACGATCTACCGATGAGCCGGATCGTGTTTTCGAATGAAGGGCGGATGTTCGTTTTCTCGGGGCAAAGTGATGGCCATATTCGGTCATCATGAGATCGATAGGAAAATCGGGCCACAAAGCGGGAGTTCGGCCTCCTAACCTGGGCGGCGGCGCGGTCTGACGACCAGTCGGACCGGCTGCTGATCCGAGGTGGAGAAACAGTGCTGAAAAGCCCGCGTCCGCCCCTTCCGCTCCCTCCGCTCCCTCCGTCCTTCCCGACTCCGAACCGCCGGTCCCGCGCGGCCCGCACCGGCCTGGCGGTGGCCGTCAGTACCGCCCTGCTGCTGCTCGGCCTCGGCCAGGCGGCCCCGGTCGCCGCCGCCCCGGCCCCCGCCGCCGCCCCGGCCCCCGCCGCCGACGGCCAGGGCGCGGCCGCCGCCGGCTCCGCGCTGGTGAAGGGCGTGCAGAACACCACCCACCCCGGCGCCGCGACCGCCGAGCACGGCGACACCCTCAAGTGGACCGTCCAGTACCGCAACGGTTCGGCCACGGACGCCCCCGCGCCCGCCGCCGTCACCGACCCGATCAGCGGCGCCGGCACCGCGCAGACGTACGTCCCCGGCTCGCTGCAGGTGCCGCCCGGCTGGACGCCGTCCTGGTCGACCGACGGCAGCACCTTCCAGAGCACCGACCCCGGGACGGCGACCGTGGCCGTCCGGGCCGAGAACCCGGTCGCCCGGGCCGGCGGGACGCAGCTCTCCCCGCTGCTGCTCGCCCCCGTCCAGCCCACCGCGCAGGCCACCGGCGGCGACGGCTACACCCCCGTGCTGTACCGGACGCCCACCGGCGAGGTGCAGGCGTGGAGCATCTACCACCACGCCGCCCCCGCCACCGCCAAGGTGGTCTGCAGCAGCCTCACCACCGGCCAGCCCTGTACCGGCGGCCCCTGGCCGCGCCCGCTGAACGCCGCCGCCGGGCCCCTCGGCACCGGCAACACCGGCGACCTCGGCAGCCCGCTCACCTCCAAGTACGTCCTCGACCCGCAGCAGCCCAACCTGCTGTACTACCCGGCCTACACCCCCACCGGCGTCGGCGTCGGCTGCCTCGACCTGGCCGCCCACGCCAACTGCGGCTACACCGCGCTCGCCGCCAACGGCACCTCGCCCAGCGCCGCCAACAACCTCGCCGGACTCGTCAAGGTCGGCGACAACCTGTACGCCGCCGCCAGCACCGGACAGGTGCTCTGCCTCACCCTGCCCGCCCGCACCCCCTGCGCCGGACAGCCCTACGCCCCGGTCGTCGCCCCCAACCACGACCTGCCCAACACCCCCGGCGCGCTCTACCAGGGCGGCGTCACCGCCGTCGGCGACAAGGTGTTCGCCTCCTCCGCCCCGCAGGGCAGCGGCTCCAGCGCCCCCGGCGCGCCCGCCCTCGGCTGCTTCGACACCACCACCAACACCACCTGCGCCGGCTGGACCACCCCGCACACCGCCGGACCGAGCACCGCCTACTACACCTACGACGCCTTCACCTCGTACGACACCGCCGGACAGCCCAACGGCGCCTGCACCAGCACCGTCGGCGGCGCCAACGTCCTGACCACCTGCTACGCCGTCGACGGCTCCCCGCTCACCGCCCCCAGCACGCTCGCCGCCCTCAGCGGCAACACCCTCACCTTCGACCCCGAGACCGTCACCGCCGACACCGCCACCGGCACCCGCACCCGCAGCTACTTCCCCGCCTGGGGCGGCAGCGGCGGCAGCGGCGTCACCCTCTGCCACGACTGGACGGCCGCCGCCCCCTGCGCCGGCTTCCCGACCCCCGCCACCCACCCCAGCGCCAACGGCGGCGTCACCCGCGACTACGGCTACGCCTACGACAGCACCACCCGCTGCCTGATCGGCCTCGGCGACGCCGGCGTGCTGTTCTCCATGGACCCGGCCACCGCCGCCAGCCCCTGCCAGCACAGCGGCGCCACCGTCACCCTCAAGCCCACCGACTTCTACTGCGACGGCGCCACCGGCCACATCCAGGGCTACAGCCGGGCCCGGCTCACCGACATCGACCTCACCCACGTCGACCTGAACGCCTCCCGCGTCCTGGTCACCGACCCCGGCGGCGCGCCCGTCACCGTCCCGCCGCTCGCCGCCGACGGCACCGTCGACCTGACCGGCGTCGACCCCGCCGCGCACCCCGCGCTCACCGTCACCGCCCAGCTCGTGCTCACCAGCACCGGCGACTTCAGCACCACCAACCACCCCATGCTCGTGGTCGACTACCGGGGCGACGCGCCGCAGATCTGCTTCCGCACCACCGTCGCCGCCGCCTGCACCACCACCTCCGTCAGCAACACCGCGACCGGCACCGACAGCACCGGCGCGCTCACCTCCAACACCGTCACCACCGCCGTCGCCCCCGGCACCGGCTGCCAGCCCAAGATCACCGTCGAGAAGGAGATCTGCGGCTCCGCCCTCACCCGCGACTGCGCACCCGGCGGACCCGGCCCCTGGGCCAAGACCAGCCCCGTCGGCCTGCTCGGCCTGCTCGGCACCGCCCACTGGCGGATCACCGTCACCAACGCCGGCCCCGTCGACGCCGCCACCGTCACCGTCAACGACCCCACCACGCCCGCCTGCCAGCACGCCGCCGGCACGTTCGCGCTGGCCGCCGGCAGCAGCCGCCAGGTCTACTGCGACTCGCTGCTGCTCGCGCTGCCGCTGAAGAACACCGCGTCCGCCAGCTTCGTCGCCGCGAACGCGCCCGCCGGCACCGCCCCCACCACCACCGCGCCCTCCTCGGCGGTGGCCTGCTCGCTGCTGTGCATCCTCGCGGTGCCCGGCAAGGACTAGCGAACGGGGGCGGGAACGGGCCCCGGGGCGGCCGCGTGCCGGTTCCGCGCACCGGTTCCGCGCACCGGCTCCGCGCACCGGTTCTGCTGACAGCAGAGCGGAGCCGCACAGGCTGTCCCCGGGGCCCGGGGTGCCTAGGCTGGGGAGATGACAACTCCTCTGCCGGACGCACCCCAGGCCCGCGTCGTCCCGCTGCGCCCCGTGCCGTCGCACCCCGCGCCGCTGCGCCCCGTGCCGGGGCCGCAGGCGGAACCCGAGGCCCGGGAACCGCTGCTGCGGGACGTGGTCGGCGGGGTGCTGCGGCGCGAACGGCTCACCCAGGGGCGGACGTTGAAGGACGTCGCGGAGGCGGCCCGGATCTCGGTGCCGTACCTGTCCGAGCTGGAGCGCGGCCGCAAGGAAGCCTCCTCGGAGGTGCTCGCCGCCGCCGCCCGGGCACTCGGGCTCGGGCTCGGCGACGTGCTCTCGCTGGTGCAGGAGGAACTCGTCGAGGCCCACCGGCGCCGGGCCACGGCGGCCCGCCGGGCGAGCGCCACCGCCGGGCGCAGCGCCACCGCGCTGCGCACCGCTTCCGCCGCCGCCACCGCCTCCGCGGGCCGGTACGGCGGGCTCTGCCTGGCGGCCTGAGCCCGCCGCCGACCGCCGCGCGCCCTACAGCACGCGGTTGTTCAGGACCCGGTCGGCGAGGCCGTACGCCACGGCCTCGTCGGCCCCGAACACCTTCTCGCGGTCCATGTCGGCGCGCAGCGTCGCCACCGGGTGGCCGGTGTGGCGGGAGAGCACCTCCTCGACCTGGGCGCGGATCCGCAGCACCTCCTTCGCGGCCAGGCTCAGGTCGGAGACCGTCCCGCGCCGTCCGCCGCTGGCGGGCTGGCCGAGCAGCACCCGGGAGTGCCGCAGCACCGAGCGCCGCCCCGGGTCGCCGCCGGCCAGCAGCACGGCGGCGGTGGAGGCCGCCTGCCCGACGCAGTAGGTGGCGATCGGGCAGCGCACGAACGTCATCGCGTCGTAGATCGCCATCAGCGAGGTGAACGACCCGCCGGGCGAGTTGAGGTAGATCGCGATCTCCTCGTCCGGGCTCGCGGACTCCAGGTGCAGCAGCTGGGCGATCACCACGTTGGCGACGCCGTCGTCGATCTCGGTGCCGAGGAAGACGATCCGCTCGTTCAGCAGCCGGCTGAACACGTCGTACGAGCGCTCGCCCTGCGCGGTCCGCTCGATCACGTAGGGAATCGGGTAGGAGGCCATGTCACAGCCCCGCCCGTCGACGGGACGACGCCGAGCCGACCTCGGCGAGCGACTCCAGCACCCGGTCCACCATCCCGTACTCGCGGGCCTGTTCGGCGGTGAACCAGCGGTCCCGGTCGCCGTCCCGGGCGATCGTCTCCTCGCTCTGGCCGGTGTGCGCGGCGGTGATCCGCTCGATCGCGCGCTTGGTGTACTCCAGGTTCTCCGCCTGGATCTCGATGTCGGACGCGGTGCCGCCGATGCCCGCCGACGGCTGGTGCATCATGATCCGCGCGTTCGGCAGCGCGAACCGCTTGCCCGGCGCGCCCACCGTCAGCAGGAACTGCCCCATGCTGGCCGCGAACCCCATCGCCAGCGTCGACACGTCGTTCGGGATCAGCCGCATCGTGTCGTAGATCGCCAGCCCCGCCGTGACCGAACCGCCCGGGCTGTTGATGTACAGGCTGATGTCGGTGCGCGGGTCCTCCGCCGAGAGCAGCAGCAACTGCGCGCACACCCGGTTCGCCGACACGTCGTCGACCTGGGTGCCGAGCAGCACGATCCGGCGGGCCAGCAGCAGCGCCGCCAGGTGGTCGTCGAACGGGCCGGACGCGGTGTCGCCGTCCTCCGCCCGCGGGCGGAGCGTACTGAGTGGAGTCATCGGTTCTCCCGGAAGTGCAAGTGACGGACAGTCGGTCACTCCACTGTTGCCCGCCGCCACCCGTCGCCGGACGTTTCTCTGCCCGCCGCAGATTCGCTGCGGGCAGAGAAACGTCCGGGGACGGGGCGTCCGGCGGCACGGTGAACGCCGGACGGGGTGAGGGCCGTTCAGGTTCACGGGACGGTGACGACGGGAGCCGCCGGGAGACGGGGAAGGCGGTCGGTGCGGGTGAGGGCGGCAGGGGGCCGGGCGAGGACTGGCATGCTGGTGCGCATGGACGGGGAAGCGGAGATCCGGGCGTTGATCGGATCGTGGCTGGCGGCGGAGGACGGCGTTCCGGACGGGCCCTGCGCGGCTCCGGACGCGGACGGGAAGGCCCTGGCGACCGCGGGGTCCGGGGTACCGGAGTCCGCGGCCCGGGAGGTGGCGGCGGTGGCGCGACGGCTCGCGCTGGGCGGGCCGGACGAGGGAGGAGCGGGGGAACTGCTGGAGGCGTCGGCCGGGTTGCGCGGGGTCGCCCGGGCGCTGGTGGTCGACGAGCATCCGTCGGCGGGGCGGTGGACGCGGGCGGAGCGGGACGAGGTGGCGCGCTGGGTCGCGTTGCTGATGCACCGCTTCGGTGAGGGCGGGGTGCAGCTACTGCTGGCCGAACTGTCGCTCCGCTGAGGCGGATCGGCGCGGGGGAGGGGGCGGGGGTGGGCAGCGGGGCCGGCTCGGGGGAGAGGACCTCGTCGACCGCCGCCCGCAGGGCCCGGCCCGGGCGGACGCCCAACTCCTCGGACAGCCGGTGGCGGGTGCGGTGGTAGGCGGCGAGGGCGTCGGCCGGGCGGCCGGAGCGGTGCAGGCAGCGCACCAGCAGGGCGGCCAGCGGCTCGTACAGCGGGTCGGCGGCGGCCGCCCGGTCGAGCGCGGAGACGGCCTCCGGGGCGCGGTCCAGGCGCAGCAGGTGCCCGGCCCAGCGCTCCAGGGCCCGGGTGCGGTCCCGGGCGAGCCGGTCGGTCAGGACGCGGCGCAGCTCGGTGTCCGGCAGGTCGGCGAGGGCGGAGCCGCCGTGCCACAGCGCGAGCGCCTCGTCCAGCAGGGCCACGGCGTCCGCGTCGTTGGTAGGCGTGGTGGCGCGGGCGGTGAGGTGGTCGAAGCGGAGGGCGTCGATCTGGTCGGCGGGCCCGTCGAGCCGGTAGCCGGGTGTCCGGGTCAGCAGGGTGAACGGGGTGCCGGTGAGCAGCTTGCGCAGGGCGGCGATGTGCCCCTGGAGCGCGGCCCGGGACTGGGCGGGGGCCGCGTCGCCCCACAGCAGTTCGGACAGCCGCGCGACCGGGACGACCCGTCCCAGTTCGAGCGCCAGCAGCGCCAGGACGCCCGACCGCTTGGGGCCGCCGGGCGGGGTCAGGCGGCCGTCGGCGGTCCGCAGCTCGACGGGCCCCAGCAGGCGTATGAGCACGGATTCCCCCAGGTGGATGCGGGTTGGCTAGGTGTTCCGTCCACGATGTCCACGATTCGGCGGCAGTCTGCCACACGCGGTTGACCGGCCCTTGACCTCGGGAGGTCGCGGTTTCGGGCGGTTATTCGTGTGTTTGTCGGAGATTGGAGGTCTGATGAATCGATGATCGGATGCTGTGTCGACCATGTCGTAGTTCAGCATTCAAGTGATGGTCGGTCGAAATTCGCTGACCGATCGTCAGCTGTTCGCGGTGGCGGCCGGTTCGGCGCGGCTGGTTCGGTGCGGTCGGTTCGGTGCGGTCGGTTCGGTGCGGTCGGTGAACCCGGGAGGGCGGCCGGCCCGTCGAGCAGGGTGCGGGTCGAACGCGCCCGCCCCCTCCGGGAGCGGCGGGTGCGGAACGGCTCGGGAGGTCTCGCGTGGACGTGCTGCGGATGGGCGGAGCATGGCGCATCACCGTGACCGGTACGGACCCCGCCCCCGCCCCCGAACAGCGGGTGGTGGCCCGCACCCCCTACGGCACCTGGACGCTCCCCGCCCGGATCGGCGCCCGCCTCGACGTCCCCGCCGCCCGCGACTGGGAGCTGACCCTGGAACACCGCGCCCCCGAGGGCAGTTGGCGCCGCCACGACGGACTCCTGCGTGAACCGGGCGCGGCCCGGGCGCCCCGGGGCGGCCTCGCCGTCCGGCTGGAGTGCCTGGACGAGCGGGCGGCCCAGGACGCGATGGGGATGAAGGCGAGGGCGGGGGCGGGGGCGGAGACGGTGCCGACCTCGGCGGCGGGGCTTGGTGGCGCCGGGCGGACGGTGGCGGGTGGCGGTGAGGGCCGGGGCGTCGCCGTCGGTGGGTGGGAGGTGCCGCCGGTGCCGGAGGGGTGGGAGCAGGTTCCGGTGCCGGAGTCCGAGCTGGGCCCCGGGGAGGTGCGGGCGATCCGGCCCAAGCGCGACGGCGCGGTCCGGGCGGAGTGGGCCGCGCCGCTGCGGCGGGTGACGGCCGTCCGGCGCCCGCCGCAGCGGCCGGAGGCGGACGGGCGGGTGACCGGTGAGCGGGTGGTACCGGCGGTCTGGGGGCTCGGGGAGGACGCTCCGGCCGCCCCCGGGGACCGCCGGCCGGACCCGGCGGCCCCCGCCGCGCGCCGTACCGAGCGGGACGTGCCGGTGGCGGGCGTCCCGGTGGCGGACGGGGCGGTGGCGGACGGGGCGGGGACCGACGGGACGGGCGCGGGGGAGGTGCGGGCGGCGCGGGCGGACGGCGGGGCGGGCGGACGGTAGCGGGTGCGGCCCCGGGGCGGCCGCCGGGTGCTGTCCGGGGCCGCCGCCGGGTCCGGGCGGGGCGGGCGGTGTCAGGTCGCGGCGGGCTCCGGGAGCGGCGCGACTCCCGGGGTGAGGTGGAAGCGCTCCGGGCGGTCGACCGTCCGGCGGTCGGCCGGGTCGATCCGGGCCCGCCGGTCGAGCCAGGCCCGCAGGCGGGTGAGGGCGGCCCGGTCGCGTGCGGCCGGATCGGCGCCTTCGGGATCGGTCGACTCGCGCAGCAGCACCCGGCTCGGCACGTCGTCGCCGTCGCTGTCGTTCGGGAGGACGGCGAGCACGGTGAAGGACGTGCCCGGCGCGAAGACCACCTGCGGCTCGTCCGTTCCGGCGGCGAAGGCGGCGGTGCGTCGACCGGTGGCCGACCAGACGACGAACTCGACCGGCGTGTACGGCAGTTCGGCGACCGTCGCGGACAGTCCGGTGACCGGCCCGGGTTCCACCAGCACCCGTCCGACCGCGTACTCGGCCAGCAGCGCCACCGGATCCGTCCCGCCCGGCGCCCCCAGCAGGACCGCGCCGTGGTGGCTCGGCAGCCGCCGCAGCCCCGATCCCAGGCAGCGCAGGAACGGCGCCAGCTCCGGATCGCCGCCCCGCGCCGCCGCGACCAGCCCTGCCCGGTCGGCCGGTACGCCGGTGTCGCCGTGGTGCATCAGGACGGCCGCCAGGTCCGGCTTGATGTCGTCCCGGGCCGTCGACCGCAGCGCCGGCAACCTGGTCGAGACCTGCTCCACCCGTCCCGCGCAGCGGTGGTAGTACTCGCCGAGCAGCGCCCGGACGGCGTCCCGGTCCGCCGCGTCGCTGGTGGCGGGCGGGACGGGGACCTCCTCCGGGCGGAAGCGGTGGTAGCGGAGGGCGGTGGGCACCGGCCGGGCCGACGGCTCGTCGGGGTGGGTGGGGAGGGGAGGGGCCTGCTCGTGTTCGGGTTCGGCTGCGGGTTCGTCGGTGGGTTCGGCTGCGGAGGCAGGCTCGGGGACGGGGACGGGGACGGGTCGGGGTGTCGGGGCGGGTGCGGGTTCCGGTTCGGACGGGGGCCAGGTGGCGGTGGCGGCGGCGGTGGCCGGTGCGGGGGTGGCCGTGGTGGTGGTGTCCGGGCCGCCGCTGGTGGCGAGCCGGGTGGGCGGGGTGAGGGCCGGGGCCGGGAACGGCTGCGGCGACACGGGCGTGGGCGTGGGTGCGGTTTCGACGGCCGGGGCGAGGGACTCCGTCGCGGTCGGGGCGGACACCGGCTGGGCGGCCAGGGGCTGGGCCGACAGCGGTTGGGGTGGCGGTGCGGGGGTGGCGGCCGGGGAGCCGTACCAGACCGGGGCGGGGGCGGGCGGGGCGGTGGTGGGCTGTTCGGGGCCGAGCCAGTCGAGGTCGTGCAGGCGGGCGACGAAGCGGGCGACCGGCACGGTGTCCGGTTCGAGCAGGCCGTGGACGAGCAGGCCGAACCCCTCCGAACCGGTGGTCGGCAGCCGGTCCAGCAGGTTGCCCAGTTCCTCGAAGACGTCGGCGGCCACCGGCCGGTCGCGTTCGCCGACGATCAGCAGCGGCCGGGCCGGTTCCGGGCGGCGGAAGCGCGGGGTGAGCACGTGTGGCGGCTCCGGCCGCAGCCACAGGCCCGCCGGGACGGCCTCCAGCGCCCAGTACGGGAACGCCTCGAAGACGGCCGGCCCGTCGGTGCGCCAGTCCGCGGGCCCCTTGCGCCACGCCCAGGGCGCGGTCGGCCGGCCGGGCGCCGCTTTCAGCCGCAGCAGGTACGGCTCCCAGTGGGCCTGCCCGCGGGCGTCCAGGATCCGGGAGGTCGGCCCGTCCGGCCCCAGCACCGGCAGCCCGATCGCGGCCTGCACGGGGCGGGCCAGCCGGCCGGCCAGCGTGCCCGTCAGCGCGGCGAGTTCGTCCGGCGCGGCCCACGGGGCGCTCACCAGCAGCCGGGCGGGGTCGACGGGCAGGGCGGTGACGGTGTCCGCGAAGTCCTCGGGGAGCAGCACCGGGCAGGCCGGCGTCCCGACCACCAGCACCGTGGTGCCGGGCGGCGCGGCGGCCAGCCCCAGGCCCGGCAGCGGTTCGCGGGGCGGGGCCGCGGCGTGCGTCAGCCAGTAGCCGGCGGGCAGCCGGCGCACCTCGACGGGTGCGGGCGGCCGGGCAGGCACCGGCGCGAACGCACTGCCAGCGGCCGGGGTGATCGCCGGGGGCGGGGCCATCGCGCTGCGGGCCGCCCGGCGGGCCCGGCGGGGGGCGGCGCCCGGGGCGCAGTACCACCAGGAGACGGGGGCGGACGAACCCTCCGGGGCGACCACGTCCAGTTCGCCGTCGGGGGAGATCTCGACCAGGCCGTCCGGCGCGATCACCGGCAACTCGGCACGCTCCGCGACCACTTCGGCCGGCCGCCGCCCGTTCGGTGCGAGCGCGGCCAGCCCCGACGCCGCCAGCACCAGCGTCGACACGCCGCGGGCCCGGGCCAGCAGCCCCAGGTCGGCCATCCGGTCGCGCAGCACCGCCGCCGAGTCGGGGGCCGCCGCGACGACGATCAGGCTCCCCGGCAGCGGCTGCAACCCCCGTACCGCAGCGGCTAGTTCGGACGCGTCGGCACCGGCCGGGGCGATCACGAAATGCTCCCCGACCGCCCGCAGCTCGGACCGCGCCGCCACCACCGCGCCGGCCCCGCCCCCGCTCCCGGGGGGTAGCGCGGCCGCCGCCCCCCGTCGCCGCCCCGGGCGGTGGCGGGAGGCGGCGGGGGGCTCGGCTGCGCCGGCGGCCCGGCCGGGACGGGAGAGGCTCATCAACGGGGGATACGGCCACGAGGGGGTGACCGGTTCAACGGGCCCGCCGGGCGCGGAGGGGCGGGGCCCGGTGCGGGTGGGCCGCGCGGTCGTTCGGCGGGCCGGGTGCCGGAGGCTCTCGACGGCGCGGGCGAACCCCTCCACCCCGTGGCCCGCGTCCGCCCGCCGCTGTCCGGGGCATTCCCGGATGCCCCGGACAGCGGCGGGCGTTCGGCCGTACCGTGGGCATCCGTGGGCATGCGCGACGGCCGTGAAGGGGTGGGTGGGGTGTCGGTGGCGATCGACGTCGAGCGGGTCCGTCGGGAGACGGCAGGGGTCGCGCGGGTGGTGCATCTCAACAACGCGGGGTCGGCCCTCCCGCCGCGTCCGGTGGTCGAGGCGGTGATCGGGCACCTGCGGCTGGAGGAGCAGATCGGCGGGTACGAGGCGGCGGCCGCGCAGGCCGGGCCGATCGAGCACGTCTACGACGCGCTGGCCCGGCTGCTCGGTGCCGGACGGGACGACATCGCGGTGGTGGAGAACGCCACCCGCGCCTGGGACATGGCGTTCTACTCGCTGCCGTGGGCCGAGGGCGACCGCATCCTGACCGCCCGCGCCGAGTACGCCAGCAACGCCGTCGCCTTCCTGCAGACCGCCCGCCGCCACGGCGTGCGCGTCGACGTCGTGCCGGACGACGCCGACGGCCAGCTCGACGTCGACGCCCTGCGCGCGATGGTCGACGAGCGGGTCAAGCTCATCGCGGTGACGCACGTGCCGACCCAGGGCGGGCTGGTCAACCCGGCCGCCGAGATCGGGAAGGTCGCCCGGCAGGCCGGGATCGTCTACCTGCTGGACGCCTGCCAGTCCGTCGGCCAACTGCCGCTCGACGTCGGCGAGATCGGCTGCGACCTGCTCAGCGGGACCGGCCGCAAGTTCCTGCGCGCCCCGCGCGGCACCGGCTTCCTGTACTGCTCGCCGCGGATCCGCGCACGGTTGGAGCCGCCGTTCCTGGACCTGCACGCGGCCGCCTGGACCTCGGCCGACGGCTACCGGGTCCGGGACGACGCCCGCCGGTTCGAGAACTGGGAGACCTACTACGCCGGCAAGATCGGCCTCGGCACCGCCGTGGACTACGCCCTCGACCTCGGCCTGGAGGCCATCGAGGAACGGGTGACCGCGCTGGCCGCCACCCTGCGCGCGCGGCTGCGGGCACTCCCCGGCGTGCGGGTCCACGACCGGGGCGCCCGCCAGTGCGGCATCGTGACCTTCACCGTCGAGGGCCACGACAGCCGGGACGTCGCCCGGCTCCTCGGGAGTCGCGGGATCAACGTCTCGGTCGCCCTCGCCGACCACGCGCGCTGGGACTTCGAACCCCGCTCGCTCGCTTCGGTGGTCCGGGCCTCGGTGCACTACTACAACACGGACGACGAGATCGACCGGCTGATCGACGCCCTCCCGGTGCCCGCCGCCCGGGCCTGAGCGGCCGAGGGCCCGCTCTCCCGGGTCCCCGGGTCGAAAGGCCGGCGGGCCGGCGGGTCGGCGGGTCGGCAGGCCGGCGGGTCGGCGGGCCGACAGGTCAGGAGGCCGTCGGCTGGGGGCTCAGCGGGTGCTCGGACAGCTTCTCCTCCGCCCGCTTGAGGAGTTCGGCGGCCTTCTTCCGTGCCGCGGCCTCCGCCTTGTCGAGCGCGCCCGGGTAGTCGGCGGCGAGGCCGGGGCCGGCGCCGTAGTCGACGTCGACGGCGAGGTTCAGGTTGCCGTCGCAGACGGCGGACTGGAAGGTCAGTCGGTCGACCGGGGTGGTGGCGGAGTCGGTGCGCGGGTGCCGGACGGACGACTGGTAGCCCTGTTGGCCGAGGCCGCCGCCGTCGTTCGGCGTGAACGTCCGGGTCTCGGTCGGCTTGGGGCCGTCGAGCGGGGACTTCGCCACGTCGGCCGAGACCTCCAGCCAGTGGCAGCCGCGGGCCGCCTCGAAGACCGTCGCGTCGATGACCACCCGCCAGTCCCCGTCCGCCGAGGAGGCGTCGTAGCTGCAGCTGAGGGTCTTGGACGGATCGGTCTCGATGCCCTCGCTGGTCACCGGTATGGAGCCGGTCAGCTGCCCCGGCAGGCCGGGGTCGCCCACCGCCGCGCAGAGGTCGTCGATCACGCGGTACCGGCCGGCCTGCCGCGGCTGCCCGGCGTCGCCGGGGGTGCTCGGGCCGGGGCTGCCGGTGGCAGCGCTCCCGCCGCCGCCACCGCTGCAGGCGGTGGTCGACAGCAGGGCGGCGGCCAGCAGGGCGGCCGCGGTGGTGCGGTGGGTTCGGTTTCGACTCGTCACGGCGCCAGGGTAGTGCGGGGGTCGGACACGGTCGCCGGGTTCGCCTCGAACGGTGACGGTTCGTCAGTTGTTTCTCGACGTACGGCTGGTGGCGCGGTCAGGACGGCGTCGAGCAGGTGGGGGAAACGGGCGTCGAGTTCGGTGCGGCGGAGGGTGACCAGGCGGGTCCTTCCGCTGGTGCGGGTGGAGGTGATGCCCGCTTCGCGCAGGATCCGCCAGTGGTTGGAGAGGGTCGAGCGCGGGACGGCCAGGCCCTCGGGGCTGCAGGTGGTCTCGCCGTCGGCGGCCAGCAGGCGCAGCAGTTGCAGGCGTACGGGGTCGCCGAGGGCGTGCAGCACGGTCGCCAGGTCGAAGTCCTGGGGGTGGGGCTGGGGCAGGGTGCGCACGGGCTTCCTCCTCCTCGGGGTCGGCGTCTAGTATGGCGCCCGGTTCAACGATTCGGGAAAGTCGAATCGATCATGGAGGGGTGGACGTGAAGGTACTGGCCACACTGGCCCGGCTGTACGTGGACGACCTGGACCGGGCGCTGCCCGCCCTGCGCGACCTGACCGGCCGGGAGGTCGGCAAGCGCTTCGGGTACGGCGACGTGGAGGTGGCGGGCATCGGCGGCTTCCTGCTGGTCGCGGGCACCGAGGAGGCCCTCGCCCCGTTCCGGGACGTCCAGAGCACCGTGCTCGTCGACGACCTGGACGGGCTGCGGGCGCTGCTGGACGCGCGCGGCGGCGAGATCGTCTCGGGCCCGAACCGGGTGCCGACCGGCCGCAACGCCGTCGTGCGGCACCCGGGGGGCGTCGTCATCGAGTACGTCGAGCACACCGCCTAGCCGCACGCCGGGCCCCGGGCTGGTGTGGTCTAGGGCTCCGGCTCGGGCTCCGGTTCCGGCAGGTGGGCGGTCTGGAGTTGGACGGTGCGGCGGCGGGTGATGTGCAGGGCGCGGCCGGGCGGGAGTTGGCGGGGTTTGACGCTGCCGAAGAGGGTGCCCTCGCTGGGCGGGCAGGAGAGCAGGGTGACGGGGGTGTTGACGTCCTGGAGGCGGCGGAGCAGGGCGTCGTTGTAGGCGCGGCCGATGCCGTTGGCGGAGCGGGCGACGATCAGGTGCAGGCCGAGTTCGGTGCCCTGGGCGAGGTGGTCGAGGACCGGGGCGAAGGGGTGGGCGGCGCCGGGCTGGGTGGGGACGAGGTCGTAGTCGTCGACCAGCACGAACAGTTCGGGGCCGGTCCACCAGTCGCGCAGCCGCAGCCGGGCGGGGCTGATCTCCTCGCCGGGGAGCCGGGCGGTCATCGCGCGGGCGGCGCCGGTGACGACCTGTTTGAGGACGTCGAGGGCGACGGCGTAGCCGAGGCGGTACTCCTCGGGGACGCTCTCGTACAGGCCGCGCCGGAAGTCGACCAGCATGATGCGGGCCTCGGCGGGGGTGTAGGCGGTGGTGATGGCGGAGACCAGCAGGCGCAGCAGGTTGGTCTTGCCGCTCTCGCTGTCGCCGACCACGAGCAGGTGCGGGGACTCCTCGAAGTCGTGCCAGAGCGGGGCGATGGTGCTGCCCTCCAGGCCGAGCGGGACGCGCAACCGGCCTTCGGGGGAGGGGAGTTCCGCGGCGTCGAGGAGGGCGGGCAGCATCCGGACGTGCGGGGCGCGCGGGCCGGTCCAGTGTTCGTCGACGGCGTCGATCAGGTCGGCGACGCCGTCGGTGAGGGTCTCGCTGTCGCCGAGGCCGTCGATCCGGGGCAGTGCGGCGAGGAAGTGGTGCCGGTCGGCGGTCAGGCCGCGGCCGGGGACCCGCGGGACGGTCTGCGCGGCCCGCATGTTGATCGCGGAGTCGATCGGGTCGCCGAGGCGCAGTTCGAAGCGGGTGCCCAGCTGGTCGCGCAGGCCGCTCGGCACGTCGTTCCAGCGGGCGGCCGAAAGCACCAGGTGGACGCCGTAGTTGAGGCCGCGGCCGGCGATCAGGGCGAGCGCGGGCAGCAGCGCGGTGAACTCCTCGCGGACGGTGTTCCAGCCGTCGATGACCAGGAACACGTCGCCGTGCCGCTCCTCGCCGAGTGCCGGGTCGGCGGCGGCCCGGCGGCGCCGGAACGCGGCCGCCGAGTCGATGTTCCGCTGGGCGAAGAGCAGTTCGCGGCGGGTGATGACGTCGGCGACCTCGGCGACGGTGCGCTGCACCCGTTCGGGCTCGTGCCGCCCGGCGACCCCGCCGACGTGCGGCAGGTCGCGCAGCCCGGAGAGCGTGCCGCCGCCGAAGTCCAGGCAGTAGAACTGGACTTCGCGCGGGCTGTGGGTGAGCGCCAGCCCGGCCACCAGGGTCCGCAGCAGGGTGCTCTTGCCGCTCTGCGGCCCGCCCGCGACGCCGACGTGGCCGCCGGCCGCGGACAGGTCGGCGGTGAGCAGCTCGCGCTGCTGCTGGAACGGCCGGTCCACCACGCCGACCGGCACGGTCAGCGCCCCGACGGCCGGGCGCCCGTCCGGGGCCAGCCCGTACCCGGGGACGGGGGCCAGCGGCGGCAGCAGCTCGTCCAGGGTCGGCGGGGTCTCCAGCGGGGGCAGCCAGACCCGGTGGGCGGGCGGCCCGGCGTCGCGCAGCCGCTCGGCGGCGAGTTCGAGCAGCGTGGTGTCCGGCTCGTCCTCCGGTACGGGGGCGGGGAGTTCGGGCGCGGTGCGGCGCGGCGCCACGTAGTCGGTGCCGTACGGGACGATCTGCCCGGCCGCCGCGGCCTGCCGGGCCGCGCCGCGCCGGCGCCGGTACGGGCCGGAGACGTACGCGGACTTGAACCTGGTCAGGGTGGCGGTGTCGCTGCGCAGGATGCCGTTGCCGGGCTGCGAGGGCAGCTGGTAGGCGTCCGGGACGCCGAGCACGCCGCGGCTCTCCATCGCGGAGAAGGTGCGCAGGCCGATCCGGTACGACAGGTGCGACTCCAGGGCGTGCATCCGGCCCTCGTCCAGGCGCTGCGAGGCGAGCAGCAGGTGCACGCCGAGCGAGCGGCCGAGCCGGCCGATCATGATGAACAGGTCCATGAAGTCCCGGTGCGCGGACAGCAGTTCGCTGAACTCGTCGACCACCACGAACAGGGTCGGCAGCGGGTCCAGCGGGGTGCCGGCCGCCCGGGCGTTCTCGTAGTCCAGCAGCGAGCTGTAGGTGCCGGCCGCGCGCAGCAGCTCCTGGCGGCGGTTCAGCTCGCCGTGCAGGGCGTCGCGCATCCGGTCGACCAGGGCCGCCTCGTCCGCCAGGTTGGTGATCACCGCGGAGGTGTGCGGCAGCTCGTCCAGGCCGAGGAAGGTCGCGCCGCCCTTGAAGTCGACCAGCACGAAGTTCAGCGTCTCCGAGGAGTGGGTCAGCGCCAGCGCCAGCACCAGGGTGCGCAGCAGCTCGGACTTGCCGGAGCCGGTCGCGCCGATCAGCATGCCGTGCGGGCCCATGCCGCCCTGTGCCGACTCCTTCAGGTCCAGCTCCACCGGGGTGCCGTCCGCGCCGACGCCGATCGGCACCCGCAGCCGCCCGCCCGGCGGCCGGACCGCCCAGCGCGCCGCCACGTCGTGCCGGTACAGGTCGTTGACGTCCAGCAGCGCCGTCAGGTCGAAGTCGGTGCTCAGCGGCTCGGCCGCGTCCAGCGCGTCGCCCAGCCGGTACGGTGCCAGCGCGGTGGCGAACCGGGCGGCCGCCGGGCCGGACAGCGCGTCCGGGCGGCCGAGCACCGTCGAGGTGTCCTGCCGGTTGCGGTCGGCGCTCACCAACGCCAGCTCGTCGCCGTCGAGTCGCAGCCGCAGCCGGTGCGGGGCGGACTGCCACTCCAGCGCCCCGGCCAGGTCGATCAGCACCGCGTTGCGGTACCCCGCCAGCGCCGCCCGGCTGCCCGCCGGCAGCGCCACCCCGTCCAGCACGATCACCGTGAACGGCTCGTCCCGGCCCGGCTGGGTGTCCGGCTCGTACGGCGGGCGGTCGGTGAACTCCGGGCCCAGCAGCTGCTCCAGCTCCAGCAGCGAGTCCGCGACCAGCCGCACCGGGCCCGCGCCGTCGGTGTCCACCGGGTGCAGCGCGTGCGGCAGCCACTTCAGCCACGACCACTCGGTGCGCAGCTCCGGCGCCACCGCCGCCGCGATCCGCAACTCGTCCGGAGCGTGGAAGAACGCCAGCTGGGCCAGCATCGCCCGGACCAACTCCCGTGGCGGCCGCGCCCGTTCGTCCTCCGGCGCGGAGCGCACCAGCACGTGCGCGTACCCCCGCACGTGCACCGCGATCGGCTGGTCCGCGACCGAGCCGTACGCGTGGATGAACCGGCGCAGCGCGTGCGCGCACAGCGGCTCCAGGTCCTCCACCGGCTGCGTCGACAGCGGCGCCAGCCGCACCGCCAACCGCTGCGCGCCGACCGCGATCCGCACGTCCCCGAAGTCCGGGTGCGCCGCCCGCCGCTCCCACAGCCGCGAGGACCGCACCATCGACCCCAGCGCCCCCGGCGCCGGGTGCCGCCACGCCAGCGCCTCCCGCTGACCCGCCACGTGCCGCCGCACCTGCCGGCGCATCTGCGCCAGGTACCGCAGGTAGTCCCGCCGCTCGGACCGCAACTGCCGCTTGCGGTCGCCCGCGCCCCGGACCAGCTGCGTCACCAGCATGCCGACCGCCGACAGCCCCATCATGCCCATCGCCACGTACGTCAGCGGGCCGTTCGCCGACTGCGGGTTCAGGAAGATCATCACCATCGAGAGCGAGCTCAGCGCCATCGGCGCCATCGCGATCACGTTGCCCATGCCGCTCTGCTGCTCCGGGAGCACCGGCGGCTCCTGCAACTGCAACTCGCCGTCCGGCATCGCCGGCCCGGGACGCCGGGGCGGACGGTCGACCAGGACCACGCTCAACGGGGAACTCCATCGCGAAGGGATCGGCAGAGGGACCGGCAGAGGGATCGCCGGGGGCGGACGGGGCCCGGCCCACCCAGGCGTACGGGCCGCGGCCCCTCCGCGGTTCAGCTGAACCGTCCGCGGGGTGCCGCCCGTACGCCTGGGTGGCGGAACGCACGGCACGAGAGGGGCGCGGACAGCGATGAGCGGTGGCACGGCGGCGACCGGACTGGTCCGGCTGAGGTTCCGGGCCCCCGAGGCCGCGTTCGAACTCGCCCTCCCCGGCGACGTCGTCCTCGCCGACCTGCTGCCCGCCGTCCTCGGCTGGGCCGGGCCCGGCGTCCAGGAGGACGGCGGCGACCACTCCGGCTGGGTCCTGCAACGGATCGGCGGCGCCCCCCTCGACGAGGAGCGCACCCTGGACGCCCTCGGCCTGCGCGACGGCGAGGAGCTCCACCTCCGCCCCGGCCAGGCCCCGCTGCCCGAAGTCCACTTCGACGACCTGGTCGACGGCGTCCGCACCGGCACCCTCGCCCGCGGCGACTCCTGGCGCCCCGCCGCCACCCGCCGCCTCGCCCTCGCCCTCGCCCTCACCGCCCTCGGCTGCGGCCTGCTGCTGCTCGCCCTCCCCGGCCCCGCCGCCCCCCGCTGCGCCGCCGCCGCCCTCACCGCCCTCGCCCTGCTGGCCGGCGCCCGCGCCCTCACCCGGCAGCTCGGCGACCCCGGCACCGGCACCGCGCTCGCCGTCGCCGGCGTCGCCCACGCCGCCGCGGCCGCCGCCCTGCTGCCCGGCGTCACCGGCCCCGCCCGGCTGCTGGCCGGCGCGTCCGCCGCCACCGGGGCCACCGTCCTCGCCCTCGCCCTCACCGGCGCCGGAGCCGTCTGCACCGGACTCCTCGCCGCCGCCGTCCTCGCCTGCGGCGCCGGCGCCCTCACCGCCCGCGGCGTCCCCGCCACCCACGCCGCCGCCGTCACCGCCGCCACCGCCGTGCTGTTCGGCGCGTTCGCGCCCGCGCTCGCCTTCCGGCTCTCCGGACTGCGCCTGCCCGCGCTGCCCCGCAACGCCGACGAACTCCAGCAGGACATCGAACCCTTCCCCGCCGACGACGTCCTCGCCCGCAGCCTGGTCGCCGACAGCTACCTGGCCGGCCTCTTCCTCGCCGTCGGCGCGGTCTGCGCCACCGCCCTCACCCTGCTCGCCACCGCCCGCGACACCGGCTGGGCCGTCCCCGCCACCGCCGCCGACCTCTCCGTGCTGCTGCTCCTGCACGCCCGCGACATCGGCGGCCTGCGCCAGCGCCTCGCCCTGCTGCTCCCCGGCGCCCTCGGCCTCGCCCTGCTCGCCCTCCGCGCCGCCGCGCACACCGACCCGGCCGGCCGCCTCCCGCTGTACGCCCTGCTCACCGCCGCCGCCACCGCCCTCGTCCTCACCGCCCGCACCGTCCCCGGCCGCCGCCTCCTCCCGTACTGGGGCCGGGCCGGCGACCTCCTGCACACCCTCACCGCCCTCGCCCTGCTGCCGCTCGCCCTCCAGGTCCTCGGCTTCTACGGCGCGATGCGCGGGCTCGCCGGCTGAGCGCCGCCGCAGGAGCGCCGCTCTGACCGTCCGCCCGTCCCCTTCGCCACCGACCCCCAGGAGGTACCCGTCATGCAATCCCGACGCGACCAGGTGCAGGCCCACCTGTTCGTGATGGGCCGGGTCGCCGCCGGCGTGCTGCGGGCCGAGCCGGACGCGCCGGACACCCCGGTCGGGCGGACCAACCGGGGGGCGGTGCTCGGGCTGGCCGTCGCGCTGGTGATCGGCGCGGGGGCCGGCGTCTACGGGATGGTCAAGCCGGGCGGGGCGACCGGGTGGAAGAAACCCGGGACGCTGGTGGTGGTGAAGGAGACCGGCGCCCGCTACCTGTACGCCGGCGACCTGCTGCACCCCGTGCTGAACGAGGCCAGCGCCCGACTGCTGGCGGGCGGACAGCTGACGGTCGTCCAGGTCGCCGCCCACTCGCTGGACGGCACCGGCCGGGGCACCCCGGTCGGCATCGTCGGCGCGCCGGACGGACTGCCCGCCCCGGCCGACGTCGGCCCGGCCGACTGGCTGGTGTGCAGCGTGCAGACGGCGGCCGCGGGCCAGGGGAGCGGTACGGGCGCGGCGAAGGCCGCCCCGCAGCTGTCGGTCAGCGTCGGCACCCGGCAGCCCGGCCGGGACGCGGGGGAGCAGGCCGTCCTGGTCGCCGCCCCCGACGGCGCCCAGCACCTGCTCTGGCACGGCCGCCGGTACGCGCTCGGCGGCGCCGCGCGCGCCCTCGGCTACCCGGCCGCCGACCCCGTCCCGGTCCCCGCCGCGTTCCTCGGCGCGTTCCCGGCCGGCCCCGACCTGCGCGCCCCCGAGGTGCCGGGACGGGGCGGGGCCGGACCGGCGCTGGCCGGGCAGCCGACCCGGATCGGGCAGCTGTTCGCCGGCACCGGCACCGAGCGCTACCTGCTGACCCAGGGCGGCCTCGTCCCGCTGACCGAGACCCAACTCGCCCTGCTCCAGGGCGATCCGCGCACCCAGCAGGACGCCTACGGCGGCGGCCGGGTCGCCCTCGCCCCGGTCGGCGCCGCCGACCTCGCCGCGCACTCCGCGCCCGCCGCCGGCCCCTTCGACCCGGCCGGCCTGCCCGACCGCCCCCCGGCGCTGCTGCGCCCCGCCGCCGACCGGGCGCTGTGCGCGGCGCTGCACCCCGGCACCGGCACCGGACCGGACGAGGGCGCGCTGACGCTCACCGTGCCGGACGCCGTCGCGGTGCTCGGCCTGCCGCCCGCGTCGCAGCCGGGCGTGCTGCCGTCCTGCGCGCCCGCCGACCGGATCGCGGTGCGGCCCGGCGCGGGCGCGCTGGTGCGGGCGCTGTCCGGCGGCGGCTACGGCTCGACGCTGTACCTGGTCACCGACGGCGGCGTGAAGTACCCGCTGGCCTCGGCCGCCGCCGCCGAGCGCCTCGGCTACGGCAAGGCCGCGCCCGCCGCCGTCCCCGGCCGGGTGCTGTCGCTGCTGCCGACCGGCCCCAGCCTGGACCCGGCCGCGCTGGCGGCGGCCGGCGTCGTCCCGCCGGCGGCCGCGGCGGAGGGCCGCTGCACCCGGTGAACCGCCGGGCGGGGAAGCCCCGTTCACCCTGGCGGGCCGTGTCCGAGCACGGCCCCGCGACACGCCTCGCCGTCCGTTCCCGGCCGGCGCCACGCGAGGAGGGACAGCGCACGTGAGCACGCCCACGTTCAAGAACACCGATGCCGCGATCGACCAGGCGATCGGCTGGGTGCAGGGCCAGTACCAGACGATGGAACACATCCGGCAGCACATCGACGGCATCACCGACGCCGTCCGGGACAGCTTCAAGGGCGCGGCCAGCGCGGTCTACCAGAGCAAGATGGCGGAGTGGGCCGCCGAGTACGCCAACGTCACCCGGGCCTACCAGGAATTCGAGGACAAACTGGCCGCCGGCAAGAGCCAGTTGGGCAACGCGGGCGACCACACGGTGAAGCTCGCCTACGGCATGGGCGGTGGCGGCGGCACGCTGCCCGGCTACATCGAGGGCGTGCTCAACCCGCAGTAGCAGCCGCCCCGGCACCCCGCACCCCCGTACCCCCGTACGCCCGCACTCCCGCACCCCGACACCGAAAGGGCCCGATCATGAGCGGCGACCTCGAACTCCACTACGCCAACCTCGACTCGGCGATCGACGACCTCGCGGCCAGCTTCCGGCAGATGGTCGAGCAGAACGAGGAGACCATGAGCAAGCTGAAGCAGGTCCTCGGCACCGAGCTGATCGGCCAGTTCTCCGGCGCGGCCGACGCCTTCTCGCTCCAGCTGAGCGGCGCCGACACCCGGATGTCGACGAAGATCGAGGAGGCGAAGACCGTCCTCGGCGAGATGCGCGACACCATCCGCGACGCGGACATGCTCGCCAGCACCCACTTCGACCACACCAGGGGCTGACCCCGGTGGCGAAGAACGAGGACGACCCGGACGGCACCCACGAGGGCGGCGGCAAGGGCGGAGTCAAGATCACCGAGGGGTACCTGGCCGACTTCGCCGAGCAGAAGCTCGCCTGGCTGATCCACGACTTCGACTTCTCCGAGCCGCGCCTCACCGTCCGGAACTACACCGGCACCGGCAAGGAGGGCGGCGGTGTCAACCACCTGCTGGCCGGGACCAGCGTGGGCAACAACACCTCTCCCGGCAGCCTGATCACCGCCCTGGGCACCTACGCGGGCGCCCTGGACGCCTACTTCAAGGAGCTCTCGCGCCAGGCGATCGCGCTCCGCGAAGACCTCAAGCACGCCTCCCGGGCGCTCGGGGACGGCCACGACGGCGCGCTCACCGCCGCCCAGCTGATGTGGCTGATCGACGACGTCCTCAAGGGCGGCGGGACGGGCGGCGGGGCGGGCGGAGGCACCGGCCCCCACTGACCCCGCGCCGCCGGGCCGGCCCCGCCCGCCCCGCGCCGGGGCCGGCCCGCACGAGTACGTACGTACGCACACCGCACCGCACACCGCACCGCACCGCACCACCGAACGAGGAGGGAACCGCCGTGGCCGCGTGGGAGGACGTCCTGTCCATGCTCGCACCGTCGCAGTTCACCGCACGGGACGGCCGGTCCGCCGTCACGGACCCGAAGGTCGAGTGGGTCGGCGGCCACAACGTCGAGATCACCAGCGGCTTCAAGGGCGCCGACGTCGCCGGCCAGGCGTTCGACCGCTGGTTCTCGTGGAACTTCACCTACCAGTCCGACAACACGACCCAGCACGGCAGCGTGGCCGTCGGCGTGATCCTCAACTGGGGGGAGTTCAACCCGGCTACCAACCCGTTCGGCAAGTTCCTGCGCGACGCGCCCCGGGTGCTCTACCCCCTGCTGAACACCAAGGCCAACGACCGGGTCAGCGTCGCCAGCTTCGAGGACGCGGCGCGGATGCTGGAGCGCGCCAGCTGGTTCCTGGACGGCTGGATCCCGGTCACCCGCAAGTGGGCCGCCGACGTGGACAGCGTCGGCAGCGACTGGCAGGGCAGCGCCGCCGGGTCGTTCGCGGCGGTCCTCACCGGCTACGCCTGGGAGCTGGAGGACCTGCGCGACAAGCTCGTCGACGTCGACGTGGCGGGCGCGCTGCGGACGGCCGGCCGGACCCTGGAGGCCCAGCTCCAGCCGCTGGTGGACGCCTGGGAGAACTGGCTGAAGAGCCCGGAGAGCAGCCCGGTGACCTCCCTCGCCAAGGCGCTCGCCGAAGGGCTGTCCGGCGCCCAGGTGCACCTGACGTTCGGGACCGAGGGCGGCGGCGGCGACTTCTGGGAGAACCAGGGCGGCAAGCCGGCCACCGCGGTCGGCGGCGAGCCCGGGGCGGCCTCCGGCTTCAGCGTCAGCTTCTCCGGCGCGAAGTTCGGCGACCCCAAGCAGGCCGACTTCTGGGCCGCGGTCGGGGAACGGGCCAAGGCCATCTGGGAGGCCGACATGCTGCTGCTCGACACGGCGGCGAACACCGCGATGAAGAACATCGAGTACTACTACAACATCGCCGGCACCCTGATGGACAACCACGGCCTCGGCCAGGCCGGCCTGCACCTGCCGATGAGCACACCCCCCAGCACCGGTCCGGGCAGCGGCGACCCCGACCCCGGCAAGGGCGGCGGCGACGGCACCGGCACCAAGGACCTCAACCTCGACGGCGGCGGCAGCGGCGGCACGGGCGGCGGCAGCGGCCTCAACCTCGACGGCGGCGGCACCGGCGGCGGGCCCGGTAGCGGCGGCATCGACCTCACCGGCGGCGGCGGCGGGACGGGCGGCGGCGGGACGGGCGGCACCGGCACCGGCGGCCTCCCGAACCTGATCGGCGGCGGTACCGGCGGCACCGACCTCACCGGCGGGACGGGCGGCACCGGCGGCAGCACCAAGCCCGTCACCCTGCCCCCCGGCTCCCGGATCACCGACGACGGCCGGATCGTCGACGCCAACGGCAAGCCCGTGCTGGACGCCAACGGCAACCCGATGCTGGCCGGCAAGGACTACACCATCGGCCCCGACGGCACCCTGCGCGACGCCAAGGGCACCCCCGTCCCGCAGTACCGGCAGCTGCTCACCGACAGCTACGCCGCCGACTCCGGCGAGGGCCTGCTCGCCCCGAACCGGTTCTCCGGCGGCGGCTTCACCTACCACACCGGCACCCTGTCCGGCGGCCCCACCGGCTCCGGCGGCACCGGGCTCGGCGGGCTGCCCGGCCTGGTCGGCACCGGAGGCGGCCTCAGCGCCCGCGCCCTCGCCGCCGGCGCCGACCCGACCGCGGTCAAGGTCGCCGCCGAACAGGCCAACGCCGAACGGATCGCCGCCCAGAAGGCCGCCGCGGCCGCCGCCGAGGAACAGGCCCTGCTGACCGGCCGGCAGACCGCCACCAGCTCCTCCGGCATGCCGCCGATGATGCCCCCCGGCGGCGGCGTCGGCGCCGGGGGCGCCCCGGGCGAGAAGGACCGCCGGCGCACCACCTGGCTGGCCGAGGACGAAGAGGTCTGGGGCACCGAGACCGGAGCCGTGCACGGCGTCATCGGACGCTGACCCGCCGCCGGCGACCCACCCCCCGTAACGGAAAGGACCGACGTGAGCAACCCGTTCGCCGAGCAGATCGCCCTCGCCATGGAGGAGATGCGGGCCGAACTCGCCAAGGCCGAGGCCGTCCAGCGCGAGCTCGACGACCTCACCGCCTCCGCCACCACCAAGGACCGGATGGCCACCGCCAAGGTCGGCTCGCAGGGCCAGGTCGTCTCGCTGACCTTCCACACCGACGCCTACCGGTCGATGGCGCCCGCCGAGCTCGGCAAGGTCCTCGCCGACGTCCTCAACGAGGCCCGCGCCACCGTCGGCGAGCAGATCGCCGCCCGGATCGGCCGGTTCGACGGCCTCGGCGAGACCCTGCGGCTGTCGATGACCGGCGGCACCGAACTCGACGACGTCCTCGCCCCGCTGTACGCGATGCGCCCCGGCGGCGAGAACGGCCCCCGGACGCGCGGCGCCGACCGGCAGGAGGAGTTCCGTGGCTGAACCGGGCAGCACCTCCAAGGGCTCGGGCCTGAAGGGCAGCTTCGCCGAGTTCGACAAGCTGCACGAGCTGGTCGGCGAGGTGAACGCCAACCTCGACGTGATCAACCGGGGCAACCTGCACGTCGGCGGCGACGACGAGATCGGCAAGCAGTACCACCAGCAGGTCGACGAGGGCACGCAGATCCTCACCGAACTGGTCACCCGGATCCAGACCAGCATGGGCCGGTTCTACGAGGGCGGCGCCACCTACTCCGACGCGCTCGACCGCGCCGACGAGGACGGCACCAAGACGATCAACTCCAAGCTCTGACCGACCCGGCCCGGCCCCCGGCCAGGCCCCCCCGGCCAGCCCCGTCCGGCCAGGCCCGGACCCCCCGACGGCGAGCGACGCGTACCCAGGCGAGGACGGTTCCCGTGTCCCACTCCTCCATCGAGGTCAACGCCTCGACGGCGGCCTTCTTCAGCGCGATCACCGGCATGCCCTGGCCGAAGATCCGCGAGGGGGAGCTGCGCGACGTCCGGGACGCCTACGAGCGCTTCGCCGAGGAGATGCCCGAACTCCGCGAGCAGATCGCCAAGGTCGCCGTCGCCTGCCTGCGCCAGGGCGAGGGCGCGACCATGAAGGCGTTCTCGGAGGAGCTGAAGTCCTTCATCGGCGGCACCGGCGGCGACGACTACGTCACGGCCGCCGGCGCCACCGCGAAGAAGCTCGCCGACTGCGCGGCCGACGTCGCCAACGCCGTCGAGTACACCAAGTGGATGGCCATCGCCCAACTCGTCCAACTGCTGGTCGAGATCGCGCTGGCGATCTTCTGGGCGCCGTTCAGCTTCGGCGCCAGCCTCTCCGGGCTGGTGCTGCGCAAGCTGCTCACCAAGGTCGCCCTCCAGGCCCTGATGAAGTACCTGCTCAAGACCATCCTGATGCACACCTTCGCCGGCCTGGTCGGCGGCCTGCTGATGGACGGCATCATCCAGGGCATCCAGATCGGCCAGGGCAACCGCAAGGAGGTCGACAAGGAGTACACCAAGCAGGCCGCCCTGTTCGGCGTCATCGGCGGCGTGCTGGGCGGCCCGCTCGAACTGCTCGGCCTCGGCCTCGGCAAGCTGCTGGGCCGGCTGATCGGCAAGAGCGGCGGCAAACTGCTCGCCGACCGGCTCAGCGACTACCTGGTGCACGGCGACCTCCAGGGCCTCAAGGGCCTGCTGAAGGCGGCGAAGGAGGCCGCCGAGAAGGAGGGCCGGACCGGCTCGACCGGCCTGCTGGGCAAGGAGCTGCTCGCCAAGTCCGAGAAGGAGCTCGCCGGGATGGCCTTCACCAAGAAGGAGGCCAAGGCGCTCGCCCGCGACCTCGGCAGCCTGCTGGAGGCCGCCACCGAGCAACTCCAGAACGGCTTCGGGAAGGTCGGCAGGGGCACCCTCGCCGAGATCTTCGAGAAGGACATGGGGACGATCTTCGCCAAGCACCTCGGCGACTCGCTCGGCGGCAAGGAGGCGGCCCGGGCACTCGGCCGCGAGTTCGGCGAGGCGTTCACCCGCAACTGGCTGAGCGGCGTCGAACGGGCCGCCCTCAAGGACGGGTTGGGCGCCGTCGCCAAGGACGTCGCGGGCGCCGCGGCCGGGGCCGGGGCCAAGGACGCCGCCGGTGCCGGAGCCGGGGCCGTCGCCAAGGACGTCGCGGGCGCCGCGGCCGGGGCCGGGGCCAAGGACGCCGCCGGTGCCGGAGCCGGGGCCGTCGCCAAGGACGTCGCGGGCGCCGCGGCCGGGGCCGCCCCGGGCGGCGGGCTCAGGACCGCGCTCGGCGACGTCCTGAAGGGCGTCGACCCCAAGGTGCCCGGCCTCTCCGCCCGGCACGTCGAGATGCTCTCCACCCACCTGCCCGACCTGGCCGAGGGCATCACCGGCGGCAACCGGGCCTACCACCTCGGCCTCGCCCTCGGCGGCTACCTGCAGAGCGGCGCCCAGAACGTCCTCAGCGAGGGCTTCTACAACCTGATCTTCGGCGAGGACCACGAGTTCAGCGTCAGCGCGGGCAGCTTCCTCGGCGGCGTGCTCACCGGGGCGATGGGCCACGTCCTGCACCTCGGCGCCCACCCCGTGATGGCCCGCTACCAGCAGTGGGTCCACGACAAGCAGTACGAGGCGGTCGCCGAGGGGGCCTCCGAGTACTTCCCGCTGCACCACCCGATCAGCTTCGCCGCCCTCGCCAGCCTCGCCTCCGGCAAGATCGTGCCGTTCCCGGTGCCCCGGATGGGCCACCCCGGCTCGTACGAGGTCGCCAAGCTGCGCCACGGCACCCTGGACGACCTCGCCGACGCGGTCGGCCACGCCTCCGGGAAGCCGGTCACGTCGCCCCCGGCCGACTCCGAGGTCGCCGAGCTGATCCAGTCGCTGCTCGACCACGTCGACCTCCTGGAGGGCGACCACCCCGGCGGCACCGAACCGGTCGTCAAGGTCCCGACCGAGAGCGCCGAGCACCTGGACGAACCCGGCGGGAACGTGCCGAAGCCACCGGCCGGGCAGCCGCCCACCCGGTCCCGGGACGAGGACCTGACGACCAGCACGCACACGAGCACGAGCACGAGTACGAGCACGGGCGGCGCGGCCGGGGAGACTCCGCCGCCGCCTCCGCCGAAGGCACCGAAGGCGCCCACCCAGAGCCACGGGCCGGTCCTGGAGCAGCCGGTCGCCGCGCCGGTCCGGCCCGTCCCGTCCGCGCAGCAGCAACAGCAGCACGTCACCGCGCAGCACCAGCAGGTCGAGCAGCAACAGCAGCCGTCACCGCAGGCCACGGTCGTGCCGGAGGTGCCCGTCGCCCCGGACGTGCCGTCGGGCCCGCCGCGGGCGGCGTTCGGGGACGCGGCCTGGCAGCGCCCCCGGCGCGGTCTGCCCGAGGACTGGTCCGACGCCGAGGCCCGGCTGGCCGCGCACCGGATCGCCACCACCGGCGTGCCCGAGCAGGTCGGCGAGCGGGTCGGCGACCGGCCGCCGCCGCTGGTGTTCCGTGGTGAGCACGCCGGGGTGAAGGTGAACGTCCGGGTCGAGGACGGCCTGATCACCGACGTCTGGGGCGAACCCCACCAGCGTCCGCCCCACCCGTCCGGCGGCGGGTCGCCGACCGTGCTCGGCACCCGCGAGATCCGGCCGCCCGCGAACCCGCTCGCCCGGAGCACCGCCGAACGCCGCCACGAGTCGTTCCAGGCCACCCGGCTGCGCTACCCCGACGGCGACACCGAGACCCTGCTGACCCTGCGGGTGCACCTCGACACCCGGCACCTCGACCCCGCCGCCCCCGACACCGCCAAGGCCCTCGAAGCGCTCCGGCAGCGCGCCCGGCAGGGCGTCGCCGACACGTACGACCTCGGCCAGCGGCTGCCCGGCGGCGACCGGCTGCGGGTCGAGGTCGAGTTCACCGACCGGCCCGAGGACGCCCACCACACCGCGACCGTCCACCCCGGCGCGGGCCGCGAGGACCTGACCAACTGGAACCTGCACAGCGACGCCACCACCCTCGCCCACGAACTCGGCCACGCCCTCGGCCTGGCCGACGAGTACCGCGAGGCCGGCGCCGGCCCCCGCCCGGTCTACCCCGACAGCGGACTGATGGGCACCTGGTACCGCGACGGCCGCGACCGCCCGCTGCTCGACCTCGACCGCACCGGCACCACCCCCGGCACCGACGCCCCGCGCGGCGTCCTGCGCGCCCGCAACCTGCGCCAGCTCGGTGCCACCGTCGACGCCGCCTTCGGCCCCGCCCCGTCCCCGCACCCCGACCTGCCGGCCCGCGCCCGCTTCGGCGAGGACACCCGCCGCACCGCCCTGTACGGCGGCCCGAACGGCGGCGGCCACCTGTACGCCCCCGCCGGCTCCGGCCGCGAACGTCCCGCCCCCGTCCCCGGCGGCGGCCACCGCAACGGCACCTTCCGGGTGGTCGGCGGCCCCGCCGAGCACCTCCGCCCCCGCCCGAACGACCCCGCCGGCGACCTGGCGGGCGCCCGCCACCGCACCGTCTTCCCCGAGCACTGGACCGCCGACGACGCCGTCTACGCCGCCGAACAGGCCTACCAGCACGCCCTGCGCACCGGGAACACCACCAGGACCGGCCCCTACGCCTACCACTGGGAGGGCGAGTACGCGGGCGTCCGGATCGAAGGCGAGGTCAAGGCCGGCGAGTTCACCTCCTTCCGCCCCGCCGACCGCCAGTCCGACCTCGACACCCCCGCGTACGCGCCCTGGCACTCCACCCGGCAGCCCTTCGACCTGCGCGGCGACGACCTGCTCCAGTACGGCGACCGGCACACCATGACCGGCGCCCACCACGCCCCGACCCCCGCCGCGGCGGCCGCCCACGGCATCCGGATCGAACGCCTCCCCGAACCCGCCCGCCCCAACGGCACCTACCGCGCCACCGTCCACTACCTCGACCCGACGATCGCCCCCGGCGCCCCGCTCGCCCGGCAGGACACCCACTGGCACACCCCCGCCGGCGCGCCCCCGCACACCATGTACCCCGAGCACTGGACGCTCGCCGACGTCCACGCCGCCGTCGAGGAGGCGTACCGGAACCGCCGCGACCCCCGGCCCCCCGGCACCGGCGCCGAACACTGGGTCGGCGAGGCCCGCGGCGTCCGGATCGAAGGCGTCACCCGCGACGGCCGCCACCTCGTCCACCGCCCCACCGACGACCAGCCCGGCACCCCCGCCCCGACCCACCGCAGCGCCCCCCTCCGCGAACCCGCCACCCCCGGCACCGGCCACCGCCCGCCCACCGCCACCCCCGCACCCCTCCCCGCCCAGCCCCCGCACCCCGACCTCCGGCGCGCCGCCCCGACCCCGCCGCAGACCCCGCACGCTCCGCACGTCCCCGGCAACGACCTGCCCGAGCCCGGCCGGCGGATCGACGTCCCCGACGACGGACTCTGCCTGCTCCACGCGGTCGGCGTCAGCGCCCCCGAACTCGTCGCCGGACACCCCCTGCGGGAGAAGGCGACGGCCCGCCGGCTCATCGACCGGATCGCGGCACACTTCGGCAGCCTCGACCTGGCGGCCGTCCCGCCCGACATCATCCGGATGGTCCGGGCCCGGGACCTCGGCCAGCAGCAGTACTACCACCGGGAGGAACTGCGGCAGCTCCTCACCCCGGGGCAACGCGCCGCCGCCGACGGCCACAGCTACCAAGACCTGCGCCTCCAGGCCCTGACCGGACTCTTCGAACGCAGCAACCCGAACTGGACCCAGGAACTCTCCCGCGAAGCCCTGCTCGCCCACCTCGCCCCGGAGGACCGCGCCGCCGCCGCCGACCTCGACCACGCCCGACTCGCCGAACTCGTCCGCGAACAGACCCGCCGCTCCGACGAGACCATGCTGCCGAGCGAACGGACCGGCCTGCTCAGGGCCATCAACGCCTGGGCCTGGAACTCCGACTACGGCGACAGCTTCCCCGCCCTCGTCGCCCACGCACTGAACCTCCGCCTGCGGGTGATACCCGTCGGACCGGGCGCCGACCAACTCGTCGGACCGGAGAACGGCCGCCCCCTCGCCATCTACCGCGACGGCGCCCGCGTCCACTACCAGGCCAGCGAACCGCCGCCGCACCCGCTGCTCAGCGCGCTCGCGGCCGCCGACCCCGCACTCGTCCGGAAGGCCGCCCGCCCGCACCCCGCAACGGGCCCCGCCCCCGACCCCGTCCGCGTCCTGCGCGAGGCGATCGCCGACTACCTGAACACCGACAACCGCAGACTGCCGCAGGACCTCCTGGCCCTCGTCCGTCCCGGCGGCCGACACCTCGCACCCGAGCCCACGGGCAACCTCTCCCACCACCAGGCCCTCACCGAACTCCGCAGGCGCTTCGGCGACCCCGACGACCCGCTGTCCCCCACCGAATCCGACCTCCTCCCGTCCCTGCTCGCCCACGCCCTCGACATCCGCTTCCGCCCCACCGACGAATCCCCCGACACCGTCGGCCCCGCACACGCCCCCCTCGTCGAACTCGGCCACCCCCCGAAGGACCGCCGGGCCGAGGAAGAGACCGCCAAGGCGAAGGCGAAGGCCGAGGCGGAGGAGGCCGCGCGGGTCCTGCGTGAGCGGGAGGAGAAGCTCGCGCGTGAGCGGGAGGAGGCG
Source organism: Kitasatospora setae KM-6054 (assembly GCF_000269985.1). Lineage (NCBI taxonomy): Bacteria > Bacillati > Actinomycetota > Actinomycetes > Kitasatosporales > Streptomycetaceae > Kitasatospora > Kitasatospora setae. The sequence continues at coordinate 7,859,359 of NC_016109.1, forward strand.
AAGGCGAAGGCGGAGGAGGCCGCCCGGGTCCTGCGCGAGCGGGAGCGGGAGGAGGCCGAGGCGAAGGAGCGGGAGAAGAAGGAGCAGCAGGGGGAGCGGCAGGAGGACGGGGAGGCGCTGCGCGCGAAGGAGCGGGCCGAGCAGGAGCAGGCGCGGTTGCGGCGGGCCAAGGAGCGGGCCGAGCAGGAGCGGGCGCGGTTGCGGCGGGTGGAGGAGCGGGAGGAGGCCGCGCGGCTCCAGCGCGTGCGGCGGGAGGAGGACGAGCGGGCGCGGCAGCAGGAGGCGGCCGAGAAGCTGCGGGCGGAGCGGGCGGAGCAGGAGCGGGCGCGCCTGGAGCGCGAGAAGGAGCGCGAGAAGGCGCGCGCGGAGGCGCAGGAGAAGCAGCGGCTCGCGGAGGAGAAGCGGGAGCGGCTTGAGCGTGAGGAGGCGGAGGACGCGGCGCGGCCGCCGAAGACGGTGATCGACGGCGGGGACCTGGTGCTCGCGCTGAGCGCGAACGAGGTGGCGCTGCGGCAGAAGGTCATCGAGGTGCTGGTGGCGAAGGCGAAGGGCGACCGGGACGCGGTGCGGGCCTTCGCGGAGGCGTACTTCGGGCCGGCGGTGCTGCGGCCGATCCTCGCGGCGGTGTCCCGGGGGGAGACGTGGCGGGCGCCGTTCCGGGGGAACGGGTGGAGCGGCGAGGTGGTGCTGCGCGGGAAGCTCGCCCGGGCCGAGCGGCGGAAGGGGCGGACGAAGATCGAGTTCGAGAACGGGGCGGACCGGTCCGTCGCGGTGGGCGGGCGCGCGGAGAAGCAGTGGCAGTTCGCTGTCGGCGGCCAGCTTCGGCACACCAACGACGACATCCAACTGGCCGAGCTGGTCGGCTACTTCCACGATCGCGGCGAGGGCGAGACGCACGTCGAGGTCAGCGGTGTGGTGGCGCGTTCGAAGACCTCGGTCGATGCGGTCGTGTACGACTCCACGATGGCCCTCGAACTGGACTTCAGCGGGCTGCGGCACCATCGCGCCCCGGTGCGTCCGGACGCCGAGGCGGCGGTCGAACGGGTCGAGGTCGGGCTGACCGTCGCCGCGCCGAGGTACCAGGCGCCGCCGAAGGACGTCGAGCTGGTGCCCCCGTCGCGGCTGGCCAGGGACGGCCGGATCGGCGGGCAGGAGATCGTCCTGGAGCTGACCCCGCGCGCCCGGCAGTCGGACGCCGGGCAGTCGGACGCCGTACCGAAGACGCCGGTGGAGCTGTTGCTCGACGCGGTGTGGGCCGAGGCGACGGCACAGGTGCGGGAGAACTGGCCCGCGCTGCGGGCGAAGATCCTCGCCGAGGTCGATTTCGCCCGGCTGCACCACGAGTTGAAGAGCGCCACGGCGGGCGAGCCGATCACCGTGGTGCTGACCGACGCCGACGGCGAGCCGCTGGCCCGGGTGGACATCACCGCGAAGGTCAGGGACCTGCGGGTGGTCGGCGTGACGGACCCGACCGAGTTCAACATCGGCACCGTCGTCCAGCAGGTGAGCGGCAGTCAGCGCAGCCGGGGCCACGCCGGACAGTTCCCGCTGTTCCCCACCACCGGACCGGCCCTGGGCGACGGGATCGTCAACGGCGGGGCGAACCAGCGGCACGCCCGGGAGGGCGTCGTGATCGAGGGCAGCAGCCTGACGTCCCAGCTGACCAGCAAGGCGAAGGTGCCCGGCGTCCTGTACGAGGGCACCGTCGAGTTCACGGTGTCCTTCAACGGCAAGGAGGGGAAGCCCGCCGGAGCGGCGGACGTCCGGTTGCTGGTCGACCGCCGGGACACCGAGGAGAGGAGCCTCCTCCCGAAGCCGGAGACCGTGCCCGCGACCGTGCCGGAGACCGGGAACGTCGAGGCGGCGTCGACGCACCGGATCCTCGGACCGGCGGACGACGTCTGGGCGAACGGCCTGGACGACACGGTCGTCGTACGCGACCTGGAGGGTACGGCCGCCCTGCGCGAGGCGCTCGACGCCAAGGGCGCGGAGCGCTACGGGAAGGACTGGCCGCGGATCCGGGAGGAGGTGCTGGCGACGGTCAACCTGCCGAGGCTGGCCGCCCACATGACCGCCCTGAGCAGGGGCGAGTCGGTGGAGGTCAAGCTGGGCGGCAAGGACGGGATCGTCGTCACGTTCACCGCGGAACTCGACCGGCTGACCCACCGCCGGGTCGACGACGAGGCCGAGCTGAACCCGGTGAGCGAGACCAACGCCTTCAGCGAGGTCCGCGGCCTGTCCTCCCGCACCGACACCTTGCACTTCCAGGCCGGCGGGAAGGGCAAGGACAGCGCGTCCGGCATCGGCGTGGAGGTGACGCCGGTCGGCAGCGCCCAGCAGCGGGCCCGCGAGGGCTGGCGCGACCGCAGCAACGAACGCGTCGTCGCCAACGGCAAGTACAAGCTGCCGCAGGTGCTCTACGGAGCCGAACTGACGGTGCGGGTCGAAGTCGACGTGAAGGGCCGGAAGGCCACCGCCGGAGAGAAGGTCACGGTCGAGATCGGCCTGGACAAGACCAGCACCGTCGAACGCGAACTCCCGAAGGGACAGAAGGACTTCGAGCGTCCCAAGCCCAAGGAGCCGCAGTCGGACGCGAACGAGAACGCGAACGCGAACGAGAACGCGGACGGGGGCAAGAAGCCGGGCGAGGACGAGGACAAGAAGCCGGACGACCAGCCGCCCGTCCCCGTCCTGCCGTCCCGGGTGAAGTCGCGGAACGAGCTGAACGCGTCCTATGTGGTGCACAGCCTGGGCAGTACCGCCGATGTCCGCGCCAAGGTGAAGGCGATCATCGGTGCGAAGCACACGCTGACGGCGGAGCACGCGAGCCGGATCGACCGTGCTTTCAAGCACCTGGTGCTGAAGGGGCAGTTGTCCCGGCTCAGCCGGGGGGCGAAGCTCACCGAGACGGTCGGCGGGCGACTGTGGAGCGCGGAGATCGTCCTCACCGCGAAGGTGCGGGAGCCGGTCGCGGGCGGGGAGGGGAAGGCGCCGGTGCCGCCGAGGCCGGTGAAGGGGTACGAGTTCGAGTCCGGCAGCCGGGCGTCCCGGGGGCAGGGGTACGTGCAGGACCGGGTGCTGCGGGGGACGGGGGGCGTCCAGGCCAAGGTCAAGGCGCTGGCGTTGGAGGGCGCCGTGGGGCACGTCCAGCGGAGGGACCAGACCCACGGCGAGGCGGCGGACGTCGTCGGTTCGGTGTCGAACCGGGGCAAGCACGTCGAGGATGCCGCGGTGTTCGACCTCGACGCGGTGTACGACGTCGAGGTCAGGTTCACCTGGATGGGGCGGGAGGACGGGCCGCCGGTCACGGATTCGGCGTCGGTCAGGGCGCGGGTGGCGGTTCCGCTCCGGGACGCCGTGGCCGACACCGTGCCGAAGGTCCGGCCGGAGGACACCGAGGCGCAGGCGGCGGCGAAGAGGGCCGCTGCGGCGGAGGCCGAAGCCAGGAAGCTGGCGGAGTCGCTGGAGCGGGACCGGCTGGACTCCTCGGCGATCGTCACCGACGTCCACTCGGTGACCGAGCCCGGCGAGGGACCCCGCCGGACCCTGGGGGAGTCGCTGGTCGACCAGTTGGAGGACGGGCCGAGGCGCTGGAAGGACGCGGCCGAGCAGCGGCGGCCGGGATGGACGGCGGAGGGCTGGCAGCGGGCGAAGGACGCCGCGGCGGAGGTCGGGCGGCTGGCGAAGGGCCTGTTCGCCAGCCGGGACTGGGCCCGGATGCGGGCGGAGCTGGAGGGCGAGCTCACGCCGGACCGGCTCCAGGCCAGGCTGAAGGGGATGCTGGCGGGCGACCGCAAGCCGCTCCGGATCGGGTCGGTCACCGTCGAGACGGGGGCCGTGCTGGTCGGCCGGCTGGAGCACCTGGGGGCCGCGGGGACCACCGAGTTCAACGCGGGCACCGACGTCCAGCACGGCTTCGCCGACTCCGGGTCGGAGACCCACTCGGGCACGGGGCGCGGGCACAGCACGAACCTCGGAGGGGCGGGCACCGTCCCGGGCACGGTGCCGGTCACGATCGGGCTGGCCGGCAACTACGGGCGCGGCCGTGACTGGATCGAGGCCCAGGCCAAGTCGGTGGCGTCCGGTTCCGCCTCCAAGGCCAAGGTGCCGGGCAGCGCCTACCGCGGCGAGGCGGAGCTGCAGTTCACGATCACCTGGAAGCCGAGGTTCGGCCGGAAGGTGGTGCTGCGGACCACGGCCCGGGTCGGCTTCGAGACCCTCATCGAGACGGCCGAGACCGGTCCGGTGGTGAAGCCGGCCGCGTCCGGGGCGAAGGAGGGGCCGGCGCTGCCGTACAAGCCGGGCCCGGAGCAGGCCGTCCGGGTGCCGCCGGAGCGGGTCTGGAAGGAGGGGCTGGGCGACACCGACGTGCTGCGCTGGCTCGGCGACGTCGGCGGACTCCAGGACATGGTGCGGGAGTTGGAGGTGAAGCACTTCGGCGGCTCCACCGACACCGCCCGGAGCGTCACCTCGCACAGCTATCTCTCCGCCCTGTTCTCCGCCGCCACCCGGGGCACCGACCCGGTCTCGGCCGGGCAGCCGGGGAGCTGGCCGCTCGGCGGCGACAAGAGCCTCGAACTGGGGGTGAAGATCCTGGAGCTGGACTATCAGGGCAAGGATGCCAAGATCGAGCTGAGCCCGGCCAACGGTTTCACCGCCGGGGCGTCCGGCACCGCCCTGTCGTCCTCCTCCGGCGGCGGCCAACTGCGGGTCGGCCTCAAGTTCGCCGACGACTTCTCGCACAGCCCGGCGCTCCTGCTCGGCGCGCAGCGGACGGTCCGCGAGGGCGGCGGCCAGGGCGGCACCGGGCAGACCGTCTCCAACGGCAAGTACCCGACCGAGATGGCCCGGTACAGCGGGTACGCCCGGATCGAGGCGGTGGCCCTCCAAGGCGGGAAGGAACTGGGCCGGAGCAGCGGCGTACTGCCGTTCACCGTCGACATCCCCTTCGCGGATACCAGTGAAAGCAAGATCCCGAGCGATACTTTCCTTGCTTTCAGTGAAACCGTTCCCGAAGGCGACCTGAGATTCAACGGTGACCCGCGGATCCTTGAGGACGCCTGGGAACTGCTGTACCCCAGGCCGAACCAGGAGGGCGCCCCCCGGACCCCGCTCGACGCCGAGACCCGCGGCCGACTGGCCGGCCTGGTCCAGCTCGGGCGCGCCGCCTACGGCACCGACTTCACCGTCCACAGCGAGGCCGGTCGGCACCGGATCTGGACGGTCCACCGGCTGGCCGAAGCCGCCGGTGGCGCCCGAGACCAGCTGAACGGCCTGATCAGGGAACTGCTGCCGACCAAGGAGCCCACCGAGCCCACCAACGCCGACATCCGCCGGCTGCTCGAAAAGGTGGAGCGCTGGCTGAGCCGCCGCCACGGCGGGCAGCGGCTCACTCCGGACGAACTCCGTGCCGCCGCCCGCAACGACTGGCGGGTGGAGGACGACATCCTCGGGGTGCTCAACCCGGCCGGCAGCGGGGCGTGACACCGCGGCCCGCCCCCGGTGAACCGCCGGAGCGGGCCGGTCCGTACCTACGGGGTGGGAGCGCGTACGGGCCGGTGGGCCGGGCGCCCCGCAGACCGGACCGCTAGGCAGCCGAGGAGTCTTTGGTGGGTACGAGCACGGACGGGAACGGCCCGCAGGGCAGCACCGGGGGCATCCAACTGCCGCCGGTCGCCTGGGAGATCGAGGAAGCGGAGACCGACGCCGACACGTCCGCGCCACGGTACGGCCGAGTGCTGCCCGACCCGAACCGCAAGCGCCAGGCCGCCGCCCCGGCGGAGCCGGCGCCGCAGGCGCAGCCCGAGCCCGAGCCGCAGCCCGAGCCCGAGCCGCAGCCCGCCCCCGTCGCGTCCGCCGCCGTCGCGCCCGCCGTGCCCGAGTACGGCCGGACCGAGGCCGCCGACGACGACGGCCGCCGCGCGCCGCGCCCGCCGCGCACCTCGCCCCGGGTCTTCCCGTTCCTGTCCCCCGAGCCCGAGCCGGGGGCGGCTCCGGTGCCGTCGGGGGCCGAGTACGGCGACGGCGGGTACGGCGAGGAACCCCACCAGGAGGACGGGACGGAGGAGCCGGAGCGCCGCGGCCGGGTGCGCAAGCCGGTGGTGATCGCCGCCGTGCTGGCGGGCGCGCTGCTGCTCGGCCTGCCGTTCGCGCTCTCCGGCGGCGACCCCAAGGCCGGCGGCGGGGTCGGCCGGGCGGAGCAGACCCCGGCCGGCGGCCCCGAGCTGGGCGACCTGATCGCGACCCCGGGGCCGAACGACCCGACCGCCGTCGCCGTCCCGGTCGACGGCGTCCCGTCGCTGCCGGGCGACTCGGCCAGCCCCTCGCCGGGCGCCACCGACGGCACGCCCGCCGGCGCGTCCGGCACCCCGGGCGGCAGCACCGGCGCGGCCGCCAAGCCCGGCGGCACCGGGGGCGGTACGACGGGCGGTGGCACGACGGGCGGCGGCACCGGAGGCGGCACGGGCGGCGGCAGCGCCGCCGGCGGCACCACCGGAGGCACGAGCGGCGGCACCACCACGACCGGCGGCGCGGCCCCCGTCGTCCCGCCGGCCCCGGCGAAGTCCTCCGCGCCCCCCGCGCCCGCCGCGCCCTCCTTCAGCGCCGTCGCGGGCCTCGGCTGCGCCACCGGCATCGACCAGAACGGCCGCTGGAGCGAGGGCACCACCGGCTGGACCACCAACTCGGCGGGCGGCTACGCCGGTTCGGGCTGCAGCGGCTCGTACGTGTCGATCCCGATGTCCGGCGCGAGCGGCAAGGACGCGGGCGGTTCGGTGCTGTGGGCGTTCAACACCGCGCCGATCACCAGCGGCACCTGCAAGCTCTCGGTGTTCGTCCCGAACAGCGCCGACCCGAAGGTGGTCGGCGGCAAGCCCTCGTACTACACCGTGCAGCGCTACTTCACCACCGGCGAGGGCACCCTCGGCGCCTTCACCATCGACCAGACCGCCAACCGCGGCAGCTGGGTCAACGCCGGCAGCTTCCCGGTGACCGCCGGGAAGATCGCCGTGATGCTGCACGACCGGGGCATCGACTACGGCAGCGCCGCCCTCGACAAGGCCCACCACGCGGCGTCCGCCGTGCGCGTCGACTGCACCGCCTGACCGCGTCCCGCCCGATCGCCCGATCGGACCGCCTGATAGTCCGACCACCCGATCGTCTGACCGCCCGACCCCGCACAGACGCCACCGCCCCACCGGCGAGAGGAAGCCCAAGCCCATGTCGCGCCACGTGCTGACGGTCTGTCCGGAGCAGCGGGACGGCCGGTACCGCACCATCGGCGAGGCGCTGGCCGCGGCCCGCAGCGGGGCGGTGATCTCGGTGCGCCCGGGCCGGTACGAGGAGAACCTGGTGATCGGCAAACTGGTCACCATCACCGCCGCCGAGGCCCGCGGCAGCGTCCGGATCACCGCCCGGCGCGGCTGCGTGGTGCAGGTGACGGCGGAGGCGGTGCAGCTGACCGGCCTGGTCGTGCAGGGCCAGGACGAGGAACTGCCCGCCGTCGACGTGCCGCGCGGGCAGGCCGCGATGCAGGACTGCGAGGTCGTCGGCAGCTCCTGGACGGCGCTGCTCACCCGGGGCGAGGGCTCGCTGGCGATGCGCGGCTGCCGGGTCACCAACCCGGCGGGCGCGGGCGTGGTGGAGACCTCGACCGGCGGCAGCGTGATCGAGGACTGCGTGATCGAGCACCTCGGCAGCTCGGCCGTGGTGATCGGCGACCACGCCGACCCGCTGGTCCGCAACTGCGTGCTGCGCGACGCCCGGGGCAACGGCGTGTGCGCCAACGGCCGGGCCCGCGGCACCTTCGAGGGCTGCGACATCTCGGTCACCGAGAAGCCCGGCGTCGCCCTGGAGGAGCACAGCACCACCCGCCTGCTGCGCACCACCGTCCGGGACGCCACCATCGGCGTGTACATCAGCTCCACCGAGCAGGTCGTGCTGGAGGACTGCACCGTCACCGCCACCTCCGGCCACGGCTTCGCGCTGGCCGCCGGCACCGACCCCCGGCTGCGCGGCTGCCGGGCGCTGCGCACCGGCGGCCACGGCATCCACGTCACCGCCCGCTCCCGGGGCACCTTCGAGGACTGCGAGGTCGCGGGCGCGCAGGGCACCGGCATCTGGGTCGGCGACTCGTCCGGCCCGGTGCTGCACCGCACCGTGGTGCGCGAGTGCGGCGCGGACGGGGTGGAGCTGACCGGCGGCAGCGCCGCCGACGTCGACCGGCTGGAGGTCCGCGACGTCACCGGCACCGGCGTGCTGATCACCGACGGCGCCAACCCGAGGCTGCGCCGCACCGCCGTCCACCGGGCCGGCGCGGACGGGCTGGCCGCGCTGCGGGACGGGCGCGGGCAGCTGGAGAAGGGCGAGGTGCTGGACGCGGGCCGGGCCGGGATCCGGATCGCCGACGGCGCCGACACCCGGATCGGCGAGACCTCGGTGCGCGGCTCCGGCGGCTCCGGCGTGCTGGTCGGCCGGGTCGGCACCGCGACGCTGCGCGACTGCGAGGTCTCCGGCTCGGCCGAGGACGGCGTCACCGCCGAGGACGGCGCCGAACTGGACGCCACCCGGCTGCGCTGCACCGGCAACCGCCGGCACGGCGTGCGGCTGGGCGCCGGGGCGCGGGCCGTCCTGGTCCGGCTCGCGGCCGAGGAGAACGCCGGCGACGGCGTCCGCACCGACTCCGACGGCCCGGTCCGGCTCACCGACTGCACGCTCGCCCGCAACCGGGGCTCCGGCCTGCGCCAGACGGTGCCCAGCGAACGGCTCGCGGTCGAGGAGCTGACCAGCGAGGAGAACGGCCGACCTGACGCGCACGGCACCGCCCCCGCCGGCCCGTCCGCCCCCGCCGCCGAGGCCCCCGCCCCCTCCCTCGCCACCGCTCCCGCCACGGGGGAGACCGGCGGGACGGGCGGGAGCGCGCCGCCCGGGCCGTCCGCCGCCCCGGCCGGGCCGCTGGAGGTGCTGGAGTCGCTGGTCGGCCTGGCCGGCGTCAAGGAGCAGGTCGCCACCCTGGTCAACCTCAACAAGCTGGCCCGGCGCCGCGAACTCGCCGGCATGCCCGCCCTGCCGATGAGCCGCCACCTGGTCTTCGCGGGCCCGCCCGGCACCGGCAAGACCACCGTCGCCCGCCTCTACGGCAGCATCCTGGCCGAGCTCGGGGTGCTGCGCGAGGGCCACCTGGTCGAGGTCACCCGGGCCGACCTGGTCGCCTCGGTCATCGGCGGCACCGCGCTGAAGACCACCGAGGTGTTCCGCTCCGCGCTCGGCGGCGTGCTCTTCGTCGACGAGGCGTACACCCTCTCCACCGGCGGGGGCGGCAGCGGCCCCGACTTCGGCCGGGAGGCGGTCGACACCCTGGTCAAGCTGATGGAGGACCACCGCGAGGACGTCGTGGTCATCGTGGCCGGCTACTCCGCCGAGATGACCGACTTCCTCGCCGTCAACCCCGGCCTGGCCTCCCGGTTCAGCCGCACCGTCGAGTTCGCCAACTACTCGGTCGACGAACTCGTCACCATCGTCGGCCGCACCGCCGCCGGCCACGGCTACGAACTCGCCGACGGCACCGGCGAAGCGCTCCGCGCCCTGTTCGAACGACTGCCCAGGGGCGAGGACTTCGGCAACGGCCGGGCCGCCCGCAAGGTCTTCGAGGAGATGGTCGACCGGCAGGCCACCCGGCTCGCCACCGGAGCCGAGATCTCCGACCGGGACCTCGCCCAACTCCTCGCCGAGGACGTCGCCCCCGCCGCCACCCGGCCGGCCGGCCGCGGCGACGGCACCGAACTCCTCGCCGAACTCCGCGCCATGGTCGGCCTGCCCGCCGCCAAGGAACAGGTCGAGGACCTGGTCGACCTGCTCCGGCAGACCCGCCGCCGCGAGGAGGCCGGCCTGCCCACCGCCCGGATCAGCCACCACCTGGTCTTCGCCGGCCCGCCCGGCACCGGCAAGACCACCGTCGCCCGGCTCTACGGCCGGCTGCTCGCCGAACTCGGCGTCCTCCCCGGCGGCCAACTCGTCGAGACCGCCCGCGCCGACCTGGTCGGCCGCTACATCGGCCACACCGCCCAGCTCACCAGGGAAGCCTTCGACCGGGCCCGCGGCGGCGTCCTCTTCATCGACGAGGCGTACACCCTGACGCCCCGGCACGGCAGCGGCGCCGACTTCGGCCAGGAGGCCGTCGACACCCTGATGAAGCTGATGGAGGACCACCGCGACGAGGTGGTGGTGATCGCCGCCGGCTACGAGGACGAGATGCGGCACTTCCTCGCCTCCAACCCCGGCCTGGCCTCCCGCTTCACCCGGCAGATCGAGTTCGGCCACTACACCGACGACGAACTCGTCACCATCGTCGGCCGGCACGCCGAGACCGCCGGCTACACCTGCGCCCCGCAGACCCTCACCGCCCTCGCCCGGCACTTCGCCGCCGTCCCGCGCGACCGCGCCTTCGGCAACGGCCGCTTCGCCCGCCAGACCCTGGAGACGATGGTCACCCGGCAGGCCCGCCGCCTCGGCCGCCTGGACGTCGCCGACCTCTCCGAACTCAGCCTGCTGCTCCCGGAGGACATCGCGGCACCGGCCCCCGGGAGCGCCGGGTGAACCGGACCGCCGCCACCGTCTCCCTGCTGGGCGCGCTGCCCCTGCTGGGCGTGCTCGCCACGGCCGCCCCCGCGGCGGCCGACGGCGCGTCACCGGCCGCGTCCGACCTGCCCGCCGTCACCCAGCAGCGCTCCGACGTCCAACAGAGCGGCTGCTGGAAGCCGTCCGCCAAGACCGCCGACCGGACGCCCTGGGAACGCGTCTACCTGCGCCCCGAGGAAGCCTGGACCCGCGGGCGCGGCGCCGGGGTGACGGTCGCCGTGCTCGGCTCCGGCGTGGACGCGGCGGCGGGCGGCGAGGGCGGCGCGCTGGCCGGACGGCTCCGGCTCGGGCCCCGGCTGTACGGGCAGGGCGGCTCCGGACGGGACTGCGTGGGCCACGGCACCTTCCTCGCCGCCCTGGTCGCCGCCCGCCCGGGCCCGGCCGGTGCCGCCGCCGGGCCCGCTGCCGGGCCCGCCGCCGGGCCGGTCGGGATCGCGCCGGAGGCGACCGTGCTGGCCGTCGCCGTCACCGACGACGCCGGGACCACCACCCCCGACCTGCTCGCCCAGGGCATCCGGGCCGCGGTGGACGGCGGCGCCCGGATCGCCGTCGTCGGGGTGCCCGTCCCCGTGCCGAGCCAGGCGCTCACCGACGCCGTCGGCTACGCCGCCGCCCGCGGCGTCCTGCTGGTCGCCCCGGCCGGCCCCGACGGGCAGCCGGGCCGGGACCCGGTCTACCCGGCCGGCTACCCCGGCGTCCTCGCGGTGGCCGCGGTCGGCCCCGGCGGCGCCCCCACCGCGACCGGCAGCGCGAGCGGCCCGACCCCCGCCCGGGTCGACCTGGCCGCCCCCGGCGAGGGGCTGCTGGCCACCGGCCCCGGCGGCGGCCAGGCCGGCTCCTCCGGGCCCAGCGGCGCGGCCGCGATCGTCGGCGGCACCGCGGCCCTGCTGCTCGCCCGCGAACCCGGCCTGACGGCCGGACAGCTCACCGCCCGGCTGGAGTCCACCGCCTACCGCCCCGGCACCACCCTGCCGGACCCGAACCTCGGCTGGGGCACCGTCGACCCGGTCGCCGCGACGGCCGCCGGCCCCCCGCCCGCCGGACCCCCGCCGCTCCCCGCCCCGGTCACCGTCCCGCCCGCCCCCGACCGGACCGCCACCGCCCGGGCCGGCGCCGTCGCCGGGGCCAGCGCCGTCCTGACCGCCGCGATCGCCCTCACCGCCGCCGCCCGCCGGGCCGCCCGGCGCCGCCGCGCGACCGGCTGACAACGGGCTGACAACGGGCCGACAGCGGGCCGACAGCCGGACGCCGCCAGGGCGTTGGCGGAACGTTCGTGCGGCGTTGGCGGCGCCCGGCATCATGCTCGGGAAGTGGTGGCGGGCCAAGCGGGGGCGGCTTGCCCAAAGCCGACGATTGTTGTGAAGGACTCAACCGCCGTGGCCATCGACGCTGCCGCACGATCCCAGCACACCCATCCACCCGCCGGACCGACGACACCGGCGGCACCGGCGGCACCGACCGCACCGACGACAACGGAGGCCGAACCGACCGGACACCCCCCGACCGAGCCCGCGCCGCCCGCCGCCGAGCGGGCCACCCTGGACCAGGCGACCCTGGCGGAGCTGTACCGCCTGCACGGCGGCTACCTGCTGCGGGCGATGCTCCGGGCGACCAGCGGCGACCGCGGCAAGGCCGAGGACATCGTCCAGGAGACCCTGCTGCGGGCCTGGCAGAACCCGGCGGCGATCCGGCGCGGCCCGGAGCACAGCCGGCCGTGGCTGTTCACGGTGGCGCGGCGGATCGCCATCGACCACTACCGGATGCAGACGGCCCGGGCCCGGGAGGTCTTCGACGAGGCACCGGAGGAGCACGCCGGGGCGCACGACCCGTACGACGCGCTCCTCGACGCCTGCGACATGGCGGTGGCCCTGGCCGAACTGCCGCCGCACCACCGGGACGTGCTGGTCGAACTGCACATGCGCGGACGCTCGGTCGCGGAGGCCGCCGCCGTCCTGGGCGTCCCGGCCGGCACCGTCAAGTCCCGCAGCTTCTACGCGACCCGGGCCCTGCGCCCGATCCTGGAGGCCCGCGGCACGGCCGGGGCCGAGCGCTAGACGGCCGGCACCCGGGGCCGCCGCCACGGCCCCGGCCCGTCGGGGCTCACCGCCCGTCGGGGCTCACCGGCCGCCGAGGCGGCCGATCCGTTCGGCGGTGAGGCAGGCCCGCACGATGGCGACCCGGACCAGCGGGCCGCCGAGGCCGCACTTGATGACGTAGAAGAGGACGAGGTTGGTGGAGGTGACCGCCAGGGCGTACACGTACACGTCGTGCAGGAAGCCCAGGTAGAGCAGCAGGCCGATGGTGAGGACGGCGACCGCGTAGAACATCGAGGTCGGCGACCACTGGGTGAACGCCGCCAGGCCGGTGATCTTGCTGTCGTCCTCGGGCACCGTCGTCAGCCCGAGCCGCCGGGAGCGCGCGATGACGGCCCGGACGTACGCCAGGGTGATGACGTTGGCGAGCCAGGTGAGGATCTGGCCGATCGCCGAGTTGATCGGCCACCAGCGCGGCTCGACCAGCGTGATGGCGAGGACCAGGCCGCAGGGGACCACCGCCATGATCCGCATGGCGGCCTCGGTGACCAGGGCGAGCCGGCTCAGCGAGCCGGACCCGCGGCCGACGGCGAGCGGCGTCAGGCCCGAGAACAGCATCTGGTAGTACTTCGGGGCGGCTATCGCGTAGGACAACCCGACCATGCGGGCCGGGAGGTTGGCCCGCCAGTCCGGGACCGCGTAGTCCGCGTGCCGCCAGGAGTCGACGATCGGCAGGCCGTCGGGGGTGCCGCCGAGGTGCTGGGCCAGCTCGATCAGGCGGTTGTCCCAGGACAGGTTCAGGTCGCGGGACAGCCAGGTCAGGACGGTGAAGTTGGTCAGCGCCCACACCAGGGCCGACAGCAGCGACCAGCCGAGCAGCCAGGTGGCCAGCGGCTGCCGGCTGCCGTCCGTCGCGGCGGTGCCGCGCCGCCTGCGGTGGCGCCACAGGCGCCACTCCCGGCCGGGGTCGCCCGCCAGCGGCCGGGCCAGCTCGCGCAGCGCCCGCCAGCCGGACTCGACCCGCAGCTCGCCGCTGTCCCGCTCGGCGGCCCGTACCAGTTCGAGCTCGGCGAGGAAGGCCGCCTTCAGCCGGAGGTAGGAGAAGTCCCGCCGCCCCGGATCGGAGAAGATCAGCAGGCGCCGCTCCGGGACGGCGTCGACCAGGTCCTCCAGGAACCGGGCCAGTTGCGGGGCGCGCATGTGGAAGACGTCCGGCACCACCCACTCGCCGCTCTCCACCCCGGTGCCGAAGAGCGTCAGCAGCCGGCCCAGCGAGTACAGGTCGGCCCGGGGTATCTCGCCGTCCCCGGCCCGCACCTCGGGCGCGATGTAGGAGGGCGCCGCCCCGGTGCCGCCGGTGATGGTGTGCGTGTACAGGTAGTTGCGGCCGAGATCGACCAGCCGGAAGGCGCCGTCGGCGGCCGAGACGATGATGTTGGACGGCGACAGGTCCGCGTGGACACCGCCCGGCCCGCCGCGCGACGGATCGTCCGCGGCGACCTGCTGGAGCTCCGCCAGCGCGTCGAACAGCCGCACGCCCTGCTCGCGGAGCCGGTCGAGGCTCAGCCGCAGCTCGCCCGCGGGACGACCGGCCGCCTCGGCCCGGACGGTCTCGGCGAGGGTCCGGCCCTCGATGAACTCCATCATGATCCAGGTGTCGTGGCTGGCCCACACCCGCACCAGGTGCCGCAGGTCCCGGGCGGCCGACCCGTAGGTCCGCGCGTACTCCCGGGTCGCCTTGGCCAGGGTCTCGATCCCGGTGAACGGGTAGAGGATCAGCTTCAGCGCGAAGCTCGGGCTGACACCGTGCACCGCCCCGGCGGTGCTCCCGCGCAGGATCACGGACGTGCTCCCGTGCCGGTGGAAGCGCAGCTCCGGGGACATCGCCCGCCACTCCCGGACCGCCTGCGCGTTCTCCCGCGCGTCCTCCGGCGCGGAGCGCGGCCCGGCGGGCTCCGGAGCGTAGACGGCCGACACCACCCGGCTGACCTCCCGGTCCGCGACGAGCACCGCGCAGACCGCCGCGCAGTCGTGGGTGAGGGCGGCCCCGTCCGCACCGTGGGCGGCGCCGGCCGAACCCGTCGTCAGGACGCGGGAGCGCTGCGCCTCGGACTCGGCGAGGCCGACGAGGGTGAGCAGGAAGAGCCCGGTGAACCCGAAGACGTCGGCGCAGGCCGCCCGGAGCGCCTCGTCCTGACCCCGGTAGGAGGTGCACCAGTCCGTCAGCCGGGCGATCAGGGCCGTCCGCGAGCCGAGCCCGAACCGGGTGTCGAAGGAACGCTCGTCCACCGGCACGTCCTGCAGGATCCGCCGCCAGGCGGCCCGCCGGCCCGCCGACCGCCTGGCGGTCTCCGGCCCGGAGGCCAGCAGGCCCAGGACCGACCGCAGGGCGGCCGTGTCCTCCCGGCTATGGCCGGTCAGGCCGCGCAGGGCCGTGAGCACCGGATCGAGCGTTGCTCCTTGGGGCGCCATTCGCGGTCTCCACCACAGTCAGCCGGGGGATGGCGTGGATGCGGCCCTGGGCGAGCAGGGAGACCGGGCGGTCCTCCAACGCGCAGAAAGCCGTCTCGTAGGCCGTACGGGCGTGTTCGAGCAGCACGTGCCGGTCCATCTCGTGCCGCTTCAGCTCCGGCATCCAGGGCAGCGGAGCGAGGTCCAGCACGTACGGCCCGGCCCCGCCGGACGGGTGCCGCTGAGCGCGCAGCCACTCCTGGTCGCGGTACTTCTGCCGGATCGCCGCCAGGTAGCCGCGCCCCAGACCGGGACGCAGCCGCTCCAGGTACAGGTACGTGTAGCGGTGCATCAGGGACGTGCTCCCGCCGGCCCGTTCGCGCATCGGGCGGGTGCTCAGCGAGAGGACGTGGGTGCAGCCGTCGTCGAGCGCGAGCCGGAACGGGAGCGCCGTGAGCACCCCGCCGTCCACGGCCCGCCCGCCCTGCGGGGTGCGCGCGGTGCCGGGGACCGCGATCGGCAGCCAGGCGGAGGCGCGCAGCGCCGCCTTGAGCTCCGCCTTGGAGGCGAAGTCCCGCAGCACGACCGTCCGCAGCCCGTCGACATCGGTGATCGGCACGGCCAGCCGGGTCGCGGCACTGATCACCGCCGCGTAATCCAGCGGCTTGACCCGCTCCATGACGTAGTCGAAGGAGTAGTCGAGATTGAGGATCGGCTTCTGCCGCAACGCCCTGGAGAAGTCGACGAAACGGCGCGTCGTCAGGTCGTCGTAGTAGATCGAAAGCGAATACCAGGTGTTTCCCGCCAGGAAGTAGGCGCCGTTTATGCCGCCCGCCGAACAGCCGTAGACCACGTCGAACGCGTCCTTGAACCCGTGGTCCTCCAGCTGGCACAGCATCGCGGCCGACACCACCCCGCGCATGCCCCCGCCCTCCACGGCCAGCGCGACCCGCGCGCCGTCGGTGCGGGCGCCGGGGAGGCTGCCCGAGTCGCGTCTCGACCGCAGGACGTCGAGTACGGGGTGATCGGGTTCCCAGTATCCTCGTGCAGGTACGAACGCATCGGCCACAGTGACGTACTGTGCCATGCCGGGCTCGCGGTCGACAGGGTTTTCTCCCGGCCGACCGGAGCGGGATGCGGAATTCCGGTTGTCATTTCACATGTGAGAGCCGGGAATTCCGCCTCCGAATGATCGTCCCGGAATCACCCGACGGTTCCGGCCCCGGCCCTGACTCCCGCTTTCGCCCCCGCTCCGGTGAGCCGTGGCCCGCTCGCGCGGGCCCGGTCGGCGGGCGGGTGCGGCCGGTCGAGGCGGTGCAGGCGGTCGGCGAGGCGGTGCAGGTGGTGGCGGGTGGTGTCGAAGTGCTGGTGCTCGGCGGGGTCGGGCGCGGGGGCGAGGGCGGCCTCGACGGTCCGCTCGACCTCGTCGATCAGCGCGGCCCAGCGGGCGGTGGAGCCCTGCCGCCATGGCGGTTCGCGCCGGGCGCGCTCGAACTCGGCGCGGGCCTTGGCGAGTTGGAGGTGCGGGGCGAGGACGGTACGGGGGCGGTGCGGGGTCAGGGCGAGGGTGGTCTGTTCGACGGCGACGGCCAGCCGGCGGGCCACCGCGTGCTGGCGCTGGCCCGGGTTGAGCAGTTCGCAGGCCAGCACGGAGGCCAGGCAGCCGATCGCGCAGCAGGCCAGGTTGGGCAGCAGCAGCGGCAGGCCGGGGTCGCCGGCGAGCTGGGTGGCCATCATGACGACGGTGGCCAGCGCCGCCGCCTGGTACAGGTAGCCGGTGCCGGAGAGTGCCGGGACGAGTCCGGCCGCCAGCGCGAGGACGGCGAGCAGCGCCGAGTCGGGCCCGGCCAGGGTCAGCACCAGTCCGCTGCCGAGCAGGCCGAGCGCGGTGCCGCAGAATCGTTCCAGCGCGCGGCCGGCGACCGGCCCGATGTCCGGCCGGCAGACGAAGGTCACGTTCAGCACCGCCCAGTACGGGTGCGGCAGGTCGAAGTACGCGGCCGCCGCGCCCGCCAGCAGCAGCGCCAGGCCGACCCGCAGGCCGCACAGCCAGGACCGCGGGTCCGCCAGCACCGCCCGGGCCACCGCCCGCCGCCGCCCGTCCCGCCAGTCGCCCGGCGCGACCGGCACGGCCGGTGCGGGTGATGCGGTCAGCCCGTCCCCGCCCCGCACCGCCGCCCGCGCGGCCCGCGCCAGCCGTTCGTCCAGCGGCCCGCCCGCCCCCGGCCACGCCGCGTCCGCTGTCGCCCCGTCCGCCGTCGCCGCGTTCGAGGCGCGCCGCCCCGCCGCGTGCCGTCCCGCCGCGATCCGTCCCGCCTCGGCGCGCAGCCGTTCGCGCAGCGCCGGGTCGGAGGCGAGTGCGCGCGCGCCGGCCGAGGAGGCCGTCTCGGCGAGGGCGAGCAGTCCGGGCAGGTGGCGGGCGAGCAGCGGGCTGCCGCCGACCGCGCCGGTGTGCCGGGCCCGTTCCACCGCGTCGTGCAGTTCGCGCCGCCGGGCCGTTCCGGCGGTTCCCGCCGCGTCCGGTTCCAGGACGGCCGCGCAGCCGGCCAGGCAGTGGGCGAGCAGGGCGCGTTCGGCCCGGCCGCGGAAGAACGGGCGTCCGGCCAGGGCCAGCGCCACCACCGACAGGCCGCCGAGCAGCAGCAGCGCGGGCGGCCGCCAGAGCGGGCCGGGCAGGGGCAGGTCGAGCGCGACCTGGGCGTCCATCAGCAGGATCATCGCGCCGAGCGAGCCCTCCAGGCTGAGGCAGGCCAGCGTCCCGGCGAGCACCCCCAGCGCGGGCAGCAGGTACGGGGCGAACGCCGTCCCCTCGGCCGAGAGGGTCGCGAACGCCCCTGCCACGCCCAGCAGTTGGGGCAGCAGCATGGTGATCGCCCGGTGCCGGTAGGCGGCCGCCACGTCGGTCAGCACCGCCGAGAGCGCGCCCAGCGCGACCATCACCCCCTCGGCGGGCCGCCCGGCCAGCAGGCCGAGGCCGACGGGCGCGCTCACCGCGCACAGCGAGCGCCAGGCCGCGGACGAGACGGCGGGCCGCCGCCGGGGAGCACAGGTCTGCCGCACCCAGGGCAGCAGCGAGTCGGACCGGAACGCGTGGTGACGCCCGTGTCGAAGAGTTGACATGCCGCACATGCAAGGCGACGCCGCGCCGCCGCCGCCCCGACGCCGCCGCCGTCCTGCGCCGCCTGGAGGCGGGATTTCGCTTGGCCGGGGGAGACCGCGTGACCAAAACGTTTCCCCTGAACGGAGCGCGTAACCTCCGGCCCTCCGCGTCCCCCGGCGCCGCCCCGCCCCCGTCGCCGTTCAGCCGCCCGGGTAGCGCAGCGTCCAGTACGGATCGGTGCCCTCGGTGTACGCGCCGCCGCCGGGGGAGGGGCCGCTCACCTCGCGGAGCAGGTCGCGGGCCAGCACGTCCAGCGCCCAGGCCAGTTCGAGCCGGGCGAGCTTGCCGGCCGGCAGCGCGTCGACGCCGTGCGCGGCGCCGAGGAACGCGCCTGCGGTGGCCGCGACCGAGGGGGCGTCGGGGGCGGCGGTCGCGGCGAAGCGCAGTGCGGACCCGATCTCGCCCGGCCGCCGGAAGCGGGTGAACACGTACAGGCCGCCGAGCAGCGCGGACACGGCGGTCGCGTCGGGCGCGAGCCGGGCCAGCGCGGTCGGGTCGGGGCCGTTCGCCGGGCCGGCCAGCAGCAGGCCGAGGGCTTCGGGCGGCACCGGCAGGTCGGCCAGCGCGGCGGGCAGGTGCGGCAGCGGGTCGGCGCCGGTGAGGCAGTGCGCGAGCAGTTCGGTGCCCCGCAGGGCGGCCTCCTGGGCGTCCGGCGCGCCGTGGGTGAGCTCGGCGATGCCGCGCACCACCTGGGCGTAGCCGTCGCCGCGCCCCAGGGCCCGCGCGACGGCCAGTCCCAGGGAGCGGGTCAGCGCGTGCGCCCCGCGGCTCGGGGTGGCGGGCCCGTCGGACGCCCCGGCGAGCAGCATGGCGACGGTGGCCGGGGCCGAACCGCGCCGCTCGCCCAGCTCCGGCACCTCGTACAGCCACCCGTCCAGCCGCCCGCTGGCCGGGCCGGGCACGATGCCCTGGAGCACGCCCCACCGCCAGTAGGCGAACCGCACCACGGACGGCGGGTGGCAGATCCCCCGGTGGTTCCAGCGCACCATCGCCCGGATGAACCCCTCGATGGTGAACGCCCCGAGCTGCGTCGCGACCCCGACCCGCAGCGTCCCCCGCTCCGGCCAGCGCCCGCGCAGCACCCCGGCCGCGTCCCCGAGCGCGGCCCCCAGCACCAGCCCGCGCGCCCGCGCCTCCTCCACCCGCACGGCCGCCTCCCCGGTCGCGTCCGCGTCCTCGTCCCCGGCCGCGTTCCCGCTCTCCGCCATCCCGCTCCTCCGTCCGCCGCTCTCCGGCGGCCCATCCCATCACGGCCGGTCGTCCAGCGCCCCCGGCGTCCCCGTACGCTACCGGTCATGACGAACACGACAGCGATCCAACGCCCGGGGCTGGCCCAGCACTTGAAGGAGAAGGGGGCGGCGATGCGGGACGCCGCGCGGCGGCGGCCGGCCAGTGCGGACTGGGACGAGGAGGTCGGCGCGGTCTGCGTGGCCGACGACGCGACGGGGGTGCGCAAGGTCCGGGTGGGGGAGTGGTCGCTGCTCGGGGACGGCGGCGCGGACATCGGGGGGTACGGGCTGGGGCCGTCCTCGCCGGAGCTGCTGTGCGCGGTGGTCAGCACCTGCCTGACGCACACCGTGCTCTGCCTGGCGGCGCTGGACGACGTGCCGCTGGACCGGGTGGAGGTCCGGGTCCGGGCCCGGAACAACGACGCCCGGTTCTTCGGCGTGCCGACCGACGCGCCCGCCGTCCCGTACGACCTGACGGCCGACGTCGAACTGCGCGCCGACGTGCCGGAGGAGGTGCTGGCGGGGCTGCTCGCGGCGGCCGACGAGCGCTGCCCGATGCTGCGGATGGTGCGGGCCGAGCACGCGGTGGTGCTGCGCCGGGCCTGAGACGGCGGCGGCCGTCCCGGGCCCGGCGCGGCGGGCGTGCCGGTGGGTGGACGTGGGGTCAGCCGGTGAAGGCGGCGGTCCCGTTGGGCGTGCCGAGGCCGGTCGGGCCGTCGTAGCCGGTGCCGGCGGTGCACAGGTAGGCGGGGGAGCAGGAGCCGTTGGAGCCGGTGGTGACGTCGAACAGCGCGGTGGTGTGCGCGTACGGGAAGGACGCCGGGCTGGAGCCGCTGGACGGGGCGCCGCCGAGGGCGTAGACGCCGGCGATGATCGGGGCGGCGGCGCTGGTCCCGCCGTAGACGGCCCAGCCGCTGCCGCCGTAGGTCTGGTAGACCGCGACGCCGGTGGCCGGGTCGGCGACCGCCGAGACGTCGGCGATGGTGCGCTTGGCGCAGCCGGTGTCCTTCTGCCAGCTGGGCTTGGCGTCGTACTTGGAGCAGCCGGAGCCGGTGCCCTCGGTGGAGTTGGTCAGCCAGACGCTCTCCGACCAGCCGCGGGCGCTGCCGTCCCGCTTGAGCGCGGTGCCGCCGACCGAGGTGACGTACCTGGAGGCGGCCGGGTACTGCGCGCCGTACGCCGAGTCGCCGGAGGAGACGGTGATGGCGACGCCCGGGTGGTTGAAGTACGAGGTGTCGTACGAGGTGTCGGCGGAGGACTCGCTGCCGCCGTAGCTGTTGGAGACGAACTTGGCGCCGAGGCTGACCGCAGTGTTCACCGAGGTGCCGAGGTTGGCCATGGTCGCGCTGCTCGCCTCGACCAGGATGATGTGCGCGTTGGGCGCGATCGCCGACACCATGTCGAGGTCGAGCGAGATCTCGCCCGCCCAGCCGGTGTTGTTCGCCGGCAGGGTGCTGCCGCCGGTCTGGCCGACCTGCCTGAAGCAGCCGCTGGCCTTCGTGCAGGCCGGCAGGCCGTACTGCGAGCGGTAGACGGCCATGTCGGCCTCGGCGTTCGGGTCGTTGTACGCGTCGACGATCGCGATCGTCGTGCCCGCGCCGCCGTTCGCGGGCAGCTTGTACGCGCTCAGCAGGTCGCCCGGCCCGAAGCCGGACGGGGTGAGGCGCGGGCTGACGCCGAACGGCGCGACCTGTTCGACGGTGCTCGTCACGCGCAGCGCGTGGCAGGCCGCGTTGTCGCCGCGGGCGAGGGTCGCGCACGCCCGGACCCAGGAGGTGCCGCCCTTGGCGGCGGCCTGCGGGGCGGCGGTCGCGCCGGCCGGGACGGCGGTGGCGAGGGCGGAGAGCAGGAGGGCGGCGGAGCCCGCGGCGGCGAGGGCCGTGCGGCGGGCGGTGGCGGAAGTGCGCATGCGGAGGTGCCTCCTTGGCTGGGGTGACCGGAAGCGGTGCGTGCCGGGCCGCGCGGACGGATGGTGTCCGGGTGCGCGGCGGGGCGGGGCGCGGCGGCGGGGTGTGTCGGGGTCCGCCGAACGGCCGGGGTCCGTCGGGATCTGTCGTGGTCCGTCGTGGTCCGTCAGGGTCCGTCGGGGGAGTCCGCGGAGGGGTCCGCGGAGACCGGCCGGGGCGAACCGGAGGACTGGCGTTCGACACTAGAAGGTCATGCCCATGCCCAACAAGGCGTCAGGAGCGATCCGAACCAGCCCTTTGCCCGCGGGCCCGTACGCTTGGCCCATCGACGCCGATTCGCCGGGGGAGGGTTTGCCTCCGCTTCCCCCACCGTTCGGATGGCATCCCACCGCGGACCGAAACCTGTTCACCCCCGCCGGAGTTGAACGTCCGAGAAGACCAGAGACCCCGCCCGGAAGGACCCCGATCCTGACCTCCGCACCCGCCCACGAGGCCCCCGGCGCCCACGAGGGCATCGACCCCGCCGCCTTCGCCGCCGCGCTCCCGCCGCACGTCGTCTCCGCCACCGTCCTGCTGATCGACACCGACGACCGGATCCTGATGCTCCACCAGGCCCGCCCGTACCCCGGGCACCCCGCCTGGTGGCAGCTCCCCGCCGGACTCGCCGACCCCGGCGAGCACCCGCCCGCCACCGCGCTGCGCGAACTCGCCGAGGAGACCGGCCACCGCCCCACCGGCCCGCTGCGCCCGCTCGCCGTCGACTACCGCTCGGCCGCCGACGGCTGGCCCCCGGTCATCGACTTCGCCTACGCCGCGCCACCCGTCCGGCCCGGCCTCCCCGTCCGCCTCAGCCCCGAGCACGACAGCTGCGCCTGGCGCAAGTACGCCGAGTGGCTGCCGTACCTGCAACCCGGGCAACGCCCCTGGTTCGCCGCACTCCGGTCCGCCCACCGGAGCCGCCGCACGGCCGTCCTGATCGACGGCCACCCGCACGACTGACCGCCCGTCACCCAGCAACCAGGGCCCCGCCCGCCGTACGCCGCGCGCGGAACCCGTCCGCTCGACGTGCGATTCGCGCTCCACCGCTCACGGGCGGGCCCCGGAGTCGCGGCCGCAACGCGGGAGGCACGGGGCCGGAAGCCGACATGTCGTCAGTTCGGCCCCCGGCCCACCGCCCCCCCGACCCCATCGCCCCCCGCATCCGGCGCCGCCCCCTCAGCCCGTGGCCCGGCCCGGCCGGCGGATCGCCGACTCGCCGAAGCCCGCCGCCCGCAGCACCGCCGCCCGCTGGTAGCCGCTGCCGAACCGGGCCGGCTTCGGGGCGCGGAAGGTCAGGTGCTCCAAGGCGGCCACGATCCGCTCGGCGGCCCGCCCGTCGCCGTACGGGTTCTCGGCGGCGGCCATCGCGGCCCGCGCCGCACCGTCGTCCAGTAGGTGCCGGACGGCCGCCGCGACCGCGCCGGTCTCGGTGCCGACCAGCCGCAGGGTGCCCGCGTCCACGCCCTCGGTGCGCTCGGTCGCGTCCCGGGTGACCAGCACCGGCACGCCGAGCGCGGGCGCCTCCTCCTGGATGCCGCCCGAGTCCGTCACCACCAGCGTGGCGCGGCGCAGCAGCGCCGCGAACACCGGGTACGACAGCGGCTCGGTCAGCAGGACGTTCGGCAGCCCGCCGAGCGAGGGCCGCAGCTGCGCCCGGACGGCCGGGTTGGGGTGCAGCGGCAGCACGAACACCGTCTCGGGCCGCTCCGCCGCGACCTGCGCGAGCGCCTGCGCGACGTGCCCGAGGCCGCCGGTGGCCAGGTTCTCCCGCCGGTGCGCCGTCACCACCACGAGCGGCCGGCCGGGGTCGGCGGCGGACATCAGCGCGTCCAACTCGGGTACCCCGGACGGGAGATCGGCCGACGACGCCCACAGCAGCGCGTCGATCGCGGTGTTGCCGGTCACGAACACCTGCTCGTGGCGCACCCCCTCCAGGATCAGGTTCTCCTCGTTCAGCGAGGTCGGCGCCAGGTGGAACGCGGCGATCCGGGCGATCAGCTGCCGGTTCAGCTCCTCCGGGAACGGCGCGCTGGTGTCGTGGGTGCGCAGCCCCGCCTCCACGTGCGCGACCGGCATCCGCAGGTGGAACGCGGCCAGCGCGACGGCCACCGCCGAACTCGTGTCGCCGTGCACCAGCGCCCAGACCGGGTACCGGCTGGCCGGCCCCGGGGCACCGGCCGGTCCGGCGCCCGCGGGTCCGGCCGCGGGCCCGAAGCGCTCGGTGAGGGCGTCCTGCAAGCCGGACAGCACCCGGGCGAACAGGTGGTTCAGCGGCAGCCCGGGCGCCCCCACCGCCAGGTCGAGGTCCGGCCGGATCCCCGCCAGGTCGAACACCTCGGCCAGCAGCTCCCGGTGCTGGCCGGTCGACACCACCAGCGGCCGCAGCCGGGAGCTCGCCGCCAGCGCCCGGATCACCGGCACCATCTTGATCGCCTCGGGCCTGGTCCCGACCGCCACCAGCACCGGGGCCCGCCCGTCCGCGCCGCCGTCCCCGCCCCCGTCCGCCTGCTCCACCACCGGGCGCCCTCCTGCCTGCCGTCACGGACCCAGTCGCCCACCATCCTCGGCCGGACAGCGCCCCGGCACCCGCCGTGCTGCGCCGCCCGGCTGAGCGGCCCGGCTCCAGGGCGCCGCGCCGGGGCGTCCGCTCCAGCGCCGTCCGCAGGCCGGCGGGCGTCCCCCGCCGGCTTCTCGATGCCCCTTTCGCTGGCATGTACATGAAATGATGTCCGCTCTCGGACTGTCCGGTTGGCGACAGTCGGAACCCCTTCTCGTGGACCGACCGCACCGCTGTGAAGGGGATCCGCCATGTCTTCCACCCGTACTTCCAAGGTCCTGCGCACCGCCCTGGCCGCCGCCATCGCCCTCTCCGGCGCGATCGCCACCACCGCCGTCACGGTCGCCACCGCGACCACCGCGCAGGCCGCGTCCTCGGTCGACGGCCAGATCACCCGCGGCGAGGTGATCCAGCGCGCCCAGTACTGGTACGGCAAGACCATCGCCTACAACCAGGGCGCCACCTACCCGGACTCCTCCGGCCGCGCCTACCGCACCGACTGCTCCGGCTACGTCTCGATGGCCTGGCACCTCGGCGCCAGCCCCAGCACCCAGGGCCTGCCCGGCTACGCCACCGAGATCCCGCGCAGCCAGCTCAAGGCGGGCGACATCCTGAACAGCTTCTACGACCACGTGATCCTGTTCGAGAAGTGGGACGACGCCGCGCACACCACCTTCTCCTACTACTCCTTCGGCTCGACCCCGGTGAAGCACATCACCGGTGTCTCGATCAACGCCGCGACCTTCGACTCGCACCCCAACGGCGACTACAAGGCCTACCGCTACAACAAGATCGTCGACGACCCGACCACTCCGCCGGTCGCGCAGGTTCCGTCGTCGTCGGGTTGGGCTTTGTACAACGCGGACACGGTGACGGCTGAGGCGTTCGCGGTGGGGGCGGATGGTGCGGTGGCGCATGCGTACAGCACGAACGGTTCGGCGTGGAGCGGGTGGGCGTCGTTGGGCGGTTCGTTCGCGTCGAAGCCGGTGGCGGTGTACAACCCGGTCACGAGGACGCAGGAGGTGTTCGCGGTCGGGACGGACGGGGTGCTCTCGCACTCCTACAGCACCAACGGCAGCGCCTGGTCCGGCTGGGCCGCCCTCGGCACCAAGACCTTCAAGACCAACTGACCCGTCCGCCAACGCGGTCGGCAGCATCGCCCCGGGGCCCGGTCGGCCTCGGGGCGCCGTGCCGGGTGCGGCCGGCTCAGCGCGGGCTGAGGCGCTCGGCCTGCTGCCAGTGGCCGATCGCGGCCCCGACCCGTCCGGCGGCGCCCTCCGCGCGGGCCAGCGAGCGCAGGACCTCGGCGGTGTCGCGGTCCTCGCCGCGCCGCTCGGCCTCGCCGAGGGCGAGCAGCAGCCGGCTCCGGGCCTCGGGGTGGCGGCCGAGCGCGGCCAGGGCCTCGCCGCAGGCGGTGTGCAGCCGGACCCGGTGCGCGAAGGGGGTCCGCTCGTCCGCCAACTCCAGCCCCCGGAGCGCCTGTTCGAGAGCCGGCCGGGGGCGTCCGGTGGCCAGCAGGTGGTGGGCCCGGTGGTGCAGGGCGAGGGTGACGGTCCGCCGGTTCTCGGCGGCCAGCGCGGTCTCCAGGGCCTCGGCCAGCCCCCGGTCGGCGGCGGTGGTCTCGCCCCGGGCCGCCTGGACGGCGGCCAGGTTGACCAGGGCGACCGCCCGGCCGACCGGACTGCCCGCCCGGTCGGCGAGCCCGGGCGCGGGGGCGAGGCAGTCGGCCGCCTCGGCGAGCCGCTCCTCGGCGAACAGCACCCAGCCGAGCAGCGCCCGCACCTGGCTCTCCCCGTCCGGATGCCCGCTCGCCACCGCCGCCGCCAGGGCGAACCGCAGCTGCGGCACCCAGCCGTCCCTGGTCCGGCGGACGATCAGCGGCCACTGGGTGAGGACGAGCTGCCAGGCGCGCTCCGGCGCGGCGGCGGCGATCACCCGCCCGAGCGTCTCGCGGTGCGCGCCCAGCCAGCGCAGCGCCTGCACCGCCCCGGTGAACTCGGGCTCGGGACAAGGGTGTCGACCGGCGGCGGGCGGCTCGCAGCAGGGCGGGCTGTCGGGCGCGACGGCCGCGTCGGCGGCCAGCCCGGTCCGCAGGTACCGGTCGGCGAGCCGGCCGAGTGCCGCCGCCCGCTCCGACGGGTCGACGGCGGCTGCGAGTTGGCGGGCGTACAGCCACACTAGGTCGTGCAGGACGTACTCCTCGGGGCCGGCCCAGTCGACCAGGTGGGTGGCCGCGAGCTGCTCCAACGCCTCGGCGGCGGCGTGGTGTTCGAGATCGGCGAGGGCGGCGGCCGAGCGGGTGTCGACGAGGGGGCCCGGGTGCAGGCCGAGGGCGCGGAACAACCGGGCGGCGGTGGGCGGCAGTTGCTCGTGGGAGAGTCGCAGGGCGCTGGTGACGCTCAGCTCATCGGCCGCGAGATGGCCCAACCGGCGCCGCTCGTCGCGCAGTCGACCGGCCAGCGCGGCCAGGGCGCGCTGCGGGTCGGCGGCGGCCTTGGCGGCGGTGATCCGCAGCGCCAGCGGCAACCCGCCGCACAGCTCGGCCAGTTCGCGGGCGGCTGCGGGATCGGCGGCGATCCGCTCCGGCCCGAGGACCCGGGCCAGCAGGCCCGCGGACTGCTCCGGGCCCAGCACCGCGAGCGGCACGGGGCGGGCGAGTTCGGTGGCGATCAGGCCGGGCAGCCGGTGCCGGCTGGTGACCAGCACGGCCGAGCCGGCGCCGGCCGGCAGCAGCGGGCGGACCCGCGCGGACTCCCGGGCGTCGTCGACCACCACCAACACCCGCCGGGTACGGGTCAGTTGCTCGTAGCGGGCGGCCCGGGCGGCGGCCTCGGCGGGCAGCTCCCTCGGCGGGACGCCCAGGGCGATCAGGAACTCGCCCAGCACCTCGCCGAGTTCGCGGTCCGGCCGGTCGCCGAACCTGCCCAGGTCGGCGAACAGCACCCCGCCCGGGAAGCGTTCGCCCTGCCGGTGCGCCCAGTGCAGCGCGAGCGCGGTCTTCCCGACCCCGGCCGGCCCGGTCACCAGGGCGATCGGCCACTCCCGACCCGGGCTCAACACCTCGTCCAGCCGGGCGAGTTCGTCCTCCCGGCCGTGGAAGCCGCGCGGCGGCGGAGGTGCGAGCAGCGGCGCCGCCGGCGGGTCGGCGTCCTCCACCGGGAGGGGCCCTGCGGTCGGCCCCGCGGTCGGCCCGGCGGCCGGTGCGGCGGCCGGTGCGGCCGGTGCGGCCGGGGCGCCGTGCCGGACGTACGCGTGGGCGGCCCGCAGCGCGGCGCCCGGGTCGACGCCGAGCCGGGCGGCGAGCGCGTCGTGGGTGTGCCGGTAGCACGCCAGGGCCTCGGCGGGCCGCCCGGCGGCGTGCAGGGCCAGCACCAGCCCGGCCGCGAGCGATTCGCGCAGCGGGTGCGCCGCGCGCTCGGCCCGCAGCAGTTCGGCAGCGCGCTCGGGCCGGCCCAGCCGCAGGTGCTGCTCGGCGAGCAGTTCGACGGCGTCCAGCCGGTTGTCCTCCAGGGTCTGCCGCCAGGCGTCCAGCAGTGGACTGCCGGCGGTCCCGGCCAGCGCCGGGCCGTGCCAGAGGGCCAGCGCCTCCTCCAGTACGGCCAGCGCCGCCGCGGGCTCCCGCCCGGCCGCCCCGGCTGCCCCGCCCGCCCCGGCCGTCAGCGTGCGGAACCGCTCCAGGTCGAGCGCCGCCGCGGGCAGCCGCAGGCAGTAGCCGTCCCCGACCGTCTCCAGCCGGACGCCGTACCGGTCGGCCCCGTGCCCGGCCAGCAGGGCGCGCAGCCGCGACACCTGGCTCTGCACGGCGGCCCGGGCGTTCGCCGGCGGCCCGTCCGCCCACAGCGCCCCGGCCAGCCGGGCGAGCGGGACGGCCCGGCCGCGGTGCAGCAGCAGCACCGCCAGCAGGCTCCGCCGCCGCTCCGGCCCGAGCCGCAACTCGCCGCCGGTACCGCCCGCCGCGACCACCGCGACCGCCCCGAGCAGCCGGAACTCCACCACACCCCCCCGCAGATCGACCGCTTCAGCCACGGACCCTACCGGCTCCCCGCCGGGCGGTTCGGGCCCGGGGCACCCGGGCAACCCCACCACGGCCGACCCGCCCCCCGGCCCCGGTCCGCCGCGCGCACCCTCCCGGCCACGGCCGGGCGCCTGTCGGAGCGGTCTGCGACAGTGCGTGGACGAAACCGACGGGAGGGGCGCGATGACGGGCTGGGCGGGTATCCGCTGGGACGAATGGGGCGACCACGCGGTGGTGCGGGCCCGGCTGGACGCGGGGGCGGATCCGGAGCGGTGCGGGGGCGGCGTACGCCCGCTGCACTTCGCGGCGGCTTACGGTTCCGCCGCGACGGTGGCCGAACTCGCGAGCCGGGTCGCCGAGGTGGACGCGGTGCAGGACGGGACGACCGCCCTGTGGGAGGCGGTCGTGGCCGACCGCCCGGACAACGCCCGGGCCCTGGCCGCCGCCGGGGCCGACCCCTGGCGCCCCCAGCTCGACGGCTGGTCGCCCGGCCGGCTCGCCCTGGCCGGGCCCGTCCCCGACCTGTTCCCGCTCCCCGGTCCCCCCGCCGGAACGGCACCGCGCGCCGTCCCGGCCGAACCGACCGCCGCCGTCCCGGCCGAACTGACCGCCGCCGAACGGGAGGAAGTCCGCGCGGCCCGGCAACTCGCCGACGCGCTCGGCGAGTTCCACGGCGAGGGCACCGGCCTGGCCTGTGTCTCGGGCATCGACGCCGCCGAGGCGGTCCGCCGACTGGGCGCGCTGCCCGTCGGCGAGGAGTTCCTGGCGGAGTTCCTCGCCGACCCGTACGAGTGGGACGAGGAGGAGGCGCTGCTGATCGTCGGCGTCACGACCGTCCCGGGCGGGTGCGTCGTCACCCAGCCGTGGGGCCACACCCCGTCCGCTCCGGGTGTGCTGGCCAGGCTGACCGCCGGGACGGTCGGTTACGGCCTCTACGCCAACCCGAAGAGCGGCAACCAGGGGGCGACCGTCCGCGACGGCGCGGTCGAGGGCTGGGACCTGCACCCGGGCGGCGGCCCGAACCCCCGGACCGCGCCCGGACAGGTCCTCGCCGACTACCTCCACCGGGGCCGGCCGGTCGCCCAGGCGTGTGCCTTCGCCGGGCTGCGCCCCGTCGACGCCCGCGCGGTCACCGGCCCCTTCGACCTGGTGGTCCGGCTGCCCGACCTCGACTACTGGGAGTCCTGAGCCGCCGGGGTCTCGGAGACCAGGTGCCCCCACCAGACCAGGCGGTACAGCGAGGTGAACTCGGGGGTGCAGGTGGTCAGGGTGAGGTAGTGGCCGGGGCCGGTGTAGCCGGCCTGGGCGGGGACGGGGTCGAGCACGCCGTAGTTGTCGGAGCCGGTCTCGGGCAGTTCGCGGTCCAGGGCGTAGGTGTACGTGGCGCGGGGCGTGCGCAGCACCACCCGGTCGCCGGGGGAGAGCCGGTCGAGGTGCCGGAACGGCTCGCCGTGGCCGTTGCGGTGCGCGGCGAGGCCCAGGTTGCCCTGTTCGCCGGGGAGTTGGGTGTCCTCGTAGTGGCCGACGGCGCCGGAGTCGAGCACGGTGCCGCGCTCGACGCCCTCCCGGACGGTGAAGTCGGCGGGCAGACCGAGCTGTTCCAGCCGGGGGATGCTCAGGGTGCCGAGCTCGGCGCCGGGCGCCGGGGCGGCGGGCTCGGCGGCGGTGGAGCGAACGGGGGCGGAGGGAGCGGCGGGCGGGGGGCCGGCGGCCGGCGCGGCCGGCCCGTACGCGGGCGCGACGGCGCCGGCCAGCAGCAGCGCGGTGGCGGCGAGGGCGCCGGTGGCGGCGCGCCGGGCGAGGTCCAGCGGTGCGCCGCTCATCCGCGGGTGCCGCCGCGGTGCGGGCCGGGCAGGGCGGAGGCCAGCAGCGCGGTGCCGGCGGCGGCGAACTCGCAGGTCTTGAGCAGCAGCAGGCCGGCCGTCAGCAGCGGGTCGCGGCTGAGCCGCCAGGCGCGGGCGGCGAGCACGGGCAGCCGCCAGGGGCCGGCCTGGGCGGCGAAGTGCCGGGGGTGGCGGGCGGCGTAGCGTCCGGCGGTGGCGGCGTAGTGGGCCTTCTTGCGCATCGCGGCGCGCAGCGTGGTGCGGCCCTCGTCGTGGATCAGGACGCTGCGGGTGGTGGCGATCCGGGCGCCGGTGGCGCGGACCCGCAGGTCGAGGTCCTTGTCCTCGGACCAGACCAGTTCCTCGTCGTGGCCGCCGACCCGGTCGTACAGCTCGCGGCGCAGGCAGCGCAGCGACTCGACCGCCCGGTCGCCGTCCCAGCAGCGCTTCTCCAGCACCTTGCAGCGGGCCCAGAAGCCCTCGCCGACCGATACCTCGGGGATCACCAGCGCGTCGTAGCCCTCGTCCTCGATCAGCCGGCGGCACTCGGCGAGCAGGCCGGGCCCGGCGGTCATGTCGGAGTCGAGGTGCAGCACGACGGCGGCGCTGGTGCGCCGGACGCCGCGCCGGCGGCCCGCGGCCCGGGACGGGTTGTCGCGGGCGAGCCGGACGTCCAGGCCGCGGGCGTGGAAGGCGGGCAGCGCGGGGGCGAGCGGTTGACTGGTCCGGGTGTCCTCGTTGACCAGCACCTCCAGGCCGTCGCGCTGCTGCACCAGCGAGTCGAGCAGCCGGTCGATCTGCGGCGCGCTGTCCCGGGTGGGGACGACCACGGCGATCCGGGGCGGTGCGCCCGGGCCGGACGGGCTGGACGGGCCGGACGGGGCGGACGGGGCGGCGGACATCGGGGGCCTCTCGGGGTCGGGTGCGTGGTCGGGGGCGGGCCCGAGCGCGGGCCCGGGCGCGGGCAGCGGGCGGACGGGGGAGGGCCGGCGCCGGCCCGGCAGCAGGACGCTCGCGCAGGCCAGCACGGTCGCGGCGGACAGCCCGACGGCGATCCGCCACCAGCGGTCCGGGCCGAACGCGACGCGCAGCTCGGCGTCGCCGCGCCCCTCGACCAGCCAGCCGGCCCGGTAGCCGTCCAGGGTGAGCGGGCGGGCGCTCCAGCCTGCGGGCAGGCCGGTGAGCTCCCAGCGCGGGTCGGCGGAGTCGGGCAGGGCGACGGCGACCGGGCCGTCGACGCCGCTCAGCCGGGCCCGCCAGCGCCCGGCGCCGTCCGGGACGGCGGCCACCCGGGCGGGCGCGGGCCCGGCGGAGTCGACCCGGACGGCCAGCGGCAGCACGGGGGTCAGCCGCAGGCCGGTGTACTCGACCTCGGTGCGGCCCACGTCGTCCCCGTCGGCGTACAGGAACAGGGTCAGGGCGCGGCTGTCGGCGGGCGGGGCGAGCACCGTGTCCAGGGTGTGCCACTGCGCGCTGTCGGCGGTGCGCGGCAGTTCGGCGCACCGGCCGGGGCCGTCCTGCCACAGGCACAGCCGGGCCGGACTGCCGCTCACCGTACGGTAGTTCACGGTGAGCCGGTAGCGGCCGGGGCGGTGTCCGGTGCCGGGTTCGAAGGAGTCGACGGGCACGCTGACGCACGCGGTGTGGGCGCGGGCGGTGAGCCGGACGCCGTCGGTGCCGAGCGGCGTCGCGGTCAGGCCGGCCTCGGCGAAGCCGCGCCCGTCGGTGCGGCCGCAGTCCTGCAGGGCGCTGAACGCGGGCGGCCCGGCGGCGGGCAGGCCCGGGTCGGCGTCGACCCGGTGCGGGCCGGGGCCGAGCGGCAGCGGCGCCGGGTCGGCGGCCGGGGCGGCCTCGGCGGCGACGCCCAGCGCGGTGGCGTCCACCGCGCGGTAGGCGGCGTCGGCCGGGTGGCCGCCGTCCGCGTCCGCGTACCCGTACAGCACCGCGCCGGTGGTGCCGGGGGCCAGTCGCAGCACGGCGCGGAACGGCCGCCAGTCGTCGGCGGCGGGCAGCCGGCGCTCGATCGCGCAGCTGCCCGGGCCGTCCTGCCACAGGCAGATCCGGGGCGCGCTGCCCCGGTACTCGACGGCGACCTCCAGCAGTCCGCCGTCGGGCGTCCCGGCCAGCGGCAGGCGGACGCAGGCGCTGCTGCCCGGTTCGGCACGCAGCTCCCAACTACCTTCCCCGGCAAGGCTGGTGGCGCCCCCGCAGCCGCCGTCTGCCTGAGCCTCCGGCGCGCCGGTCAGGTCCGGTCCGTCGGCCAGCGCGGCCGCGACCCGGTCGCCCGGGCGGACCACCACCGGACGGCCCGGCTCCCAGGGCAGCACCTCGGGCCCGACCAGCAGCGCGGCCGGCTCCGCCCCGGCGGGCAGGTCGAGCCGCAGCTCCGGCGCGGCCGGCAGCGCGGCGCCGTCGACGGCGGCCCGGCCCGCGTCGGCCAGCCGCACCCCCTCGGCGGTGCGCTCGGGCAGGTACGCGGTGCCCGCCGCCCGGTCGGCGCGCGCCGCGTACGGGCCGCCGTCCGCGCGCAGCCGCAGCCCGCCGCCGCCCGGGGCGGTGAACGCGAGCCGGGCCGCGTCCACCGGCACGGCCGGGTCGGCGGTGGTGGCCGCGCCGCGGGCGGCGGCCTCGGCGGTGGTCCGCAGGTCGGCCGCCGGGTCGAGCAGCAGCCCGCCCGACTCGCCTGCGGCGGGCGGGAGTTCGTACAGGTCGGCGACCTGGGTGGCCAGCGTCCGGCGGGCCCCCGGCAGCCGGTCCAGGGCGGCGGCCAGCGCGGCCGGGTCGGCGGTGGGCACGTCGCCCGCCGTCGTCCGCAGGTCGCGGCGGACCAGCACCTGGCCGACCCCCAGCGCCCGCAGCGCGCCCGCCGCCGCGTCCGCGCCGTCCCGGTCGCCCGCCGCCAGCCCGTCCTCGGCGAGCGCGAGCAGCCGGGCCGGGCCGGAGGCGTTGTCGAAGTAGCCGCCCGGCAGCCGCTGCAGCAGCGGCCGGGTCAGCAGGTCGCGCGGCAGGTCGTCCACGCCGTGGAAGCCCCATGCGGTCAGCACCTGGTAGTAGCCCTGCAACGGCAGCTCCAGCACCTTCCCGGCGGCGGCCGAGCGGTTCGCCGCGTCCGCGACCCGCTGCCAGTCCGCCGGGACGGCCACCGACGCGGACGGCAGCGGCGGCCGCACCTGGGTGACCACCGCGCCCGTCCACAGCGGCCACGGGTAGGCCAGCGCGGCGGCGACCGGCACGGCCGCGACGGCCCGCCACCGCCACCGCGCCCGCCTCCGCCACTGCCCCCGGTCGGCGTCCACGGCGCGCTGCACGGCCGCTCCCGCCAGCACCGCGACGGCGAGCACCAGCAGCACGCCGAACTTGCTCATCGGCTCGCGGAACAGCCACATCCCCGGCAGGTGCGCGTACAGCCAGCCGTTCACGGCCGCCAGCGGCGCGTGCAGCCCCTTGCAGAGCAGCACCAGCACCAGCGCCGCCCCCGCGACCGCCCGCAGCGCCCACCGGGTGCGGCGCGGCCCCGGCGGCAGCACCGCGCCCGCCAGCGCCAGCAGCGCCGGCGCCCAGCGCGCCACGCCCCACGGCGCGCCGTCCACCGCCGCCGCGAACGGGTAGTACTCGGCGTGCGTCCAGCCCCAGTGCGCGTTCAGCGCCAGGATGTTGGGCAGCGTGTTGCGGGCCTGCGTCCACGCCCAGGCCCGCACGTTGGTCTGCGCGCTGAAGTCCGCCCCCGCCCCGCCGCCGGCCAGCGTCACCGCCTGCGGCAGCAGCCACCACAGCTGCGCCAGCACCAGCAGCGGCAGCGCCCGCCCGACCAGCCGCAGCACCGGTCGGTACCGCCCGCCGGTCAGCGGCGCGGCGGCCAGCGCCAGCACCGCGACCGCGCCCGCCGTCACCGCCAGCAGCGGCGGGTTCATCCCCAGGTAGCACAGCGGCAGCGAGGTCAGCGCGACCGTCCGGGCCCGCACCCGCCGCCCCGCCGCCGCGTGCAGCAGGTGCCCGCCGAACCACGCCACCAGCGCCGTCGCCAGCACCGGCAGCGGATTCAGCAGCGACACCAGCGTGTAGACGTTCACCGCCGCCAGCAGCCCCGCCGTCGCCGCCGCCAGCGGATGCCGCAGCCACACCGACGCCAGCCACGCCGCCCCCGTCGCCGCCCCCGCCAGCACCAGCGCGTACAGCACCGCCTGCGCGACCCCCGGCCCCAGCCCCAGCAGCCCGCACAGCCGCACCAGCAGCAGGTCCGGCAGCCGCACCACCTCGTACGAGGGCCCGCCGGTCCCGGTGATCTGGTGCCCCCAGACGCTCCCCAGCTCCGCCCCCAGCGCCTCCCGCCGGAACGGCCCGACGTCCCCCGTCGCGAACTCCCGCCCCGGCCGGAACCACAGCAGCGGCAGCGCCCCCGCCACCACCCCGGGCACCCCCCACCGCACCAGCCCGTCCCGGCGCCGGTGCGCCGCCCCCCGGACGGCACGCCACACCCGCCGCGCGGAACCCGGCGGTGCGGCGGCGACAGGACGACGGGGAACGGGAACGAGCGCGGTCATCGCGGGGCACCGCCGGAGGAGGAGAGGAGGACGGGGAGCAAGAGCGGCGCCAACTGCCGTGCGGCGCGCGGCGCGTGAGCGCTCGGAGGGCGGAAGTGCTTGCCGGGCGCGGCGGTTGGTCCGCTGGGCCGGGGGGCCGCCAACTGCCGTGCGGCGCGGGGTGCGTGGGCGGCCTGGCGGCCTGGGTGCGGGTCGGCAGCCCGAGGTGGCGCCAACTGCCGTGCGGCGCGGGGTGCGTGGGTGGTCATCGGGGGCCGCTGCCCGGGGTGGCGGAGGTGAGGCGGGGGGCGAGGGCGGCGGCTTCGACGGCGGTGCGGAGGACGGCTTCGGCGACCTCGTCCCAGGGGAGGGCGCCGCCGGCCCAGCCGGCGGGGGCCGGGGCGGCGGCCAGGGCGGGCAGGTGTTCGGCGAGTTCGCGGGCGAGGGCGGCGGGGTGCGGGGCGACCAGTCGGCCGCCCGCGGCGGGCACGGAGTCGCACAGGCCGGGGCGGCGGTAGCCGATCGTCGGGGTGCCCATCGCGGCGGCCTCGTCGACCACCAGGGCCCAGCCCTCGCGGATCGAGGTGGCCACCAACACGTGGGCCCGAGCCAGCAGTTCGTCGCGCCGGGCGGTCGGCACCCGGCCGTGGAAGACCGTCCCCGGCGGGGCCAGCCGCTCCAGCCGGGCCCGCTCGGGGCCGTCGCCGACGACCCACAGCCGGGCCTCCGGCATCCGGCGGCGCAGCAGCGCGAACGCCGCCAGCACGTGGTCGACCCGCTTGACCGGCGACAGCCGTCCCACGAACAGCACCGTCGGCGCCTGCTCGCGCGGGACGGCCGGGCGCGGCCGCCGGGTCAGCCCCTCCGGGACGAGGTGCAGGTCGCGCAGGCCGTACGCGCGCAGCGAGTCCCGGCTGGACGGCGAGACGGTGAGCACCGGCGTCCCGCGCAGCGAGCGCAGCCAGTGCGGCTCGGCGACGTACCGGCCCAGCCAGGACAGCGGCGCGGGGAACCGGGCGTCCCAGATCTCCCGCGCCACCTGGTGCACCAGCGCGACCGTCGGCGTCCCCGCCGACCAGGCGGCGCAGCCGAACGGGCGGGTGTTCACCTCGTCCACCAGCAGGTCGAACCGGCCCGCGCCGTGCGTCCCGTACCACTGCCGGGCCGCCCGGTACACGCCCAGCGGGCCGCCGCCGCGGACGATCCGCACCCCCGCGCGGGACTCCGTCGCGGGGGCGCCGGGCGCGGCGGCGGTCACCAGCGTGACCCGGTGTCCGGCGGCGGCCCAGCGGGTGAGCACCTCGTGGGTGTACACCTCGGCGCCGCCGGCCTCCGGGTGGGCGGTGTCCTTCCAGTTGAAGACGCAGATGCGCATGGCCTCGGCTCAGGTCGTGGGATGGGGTGGGGTGGGAAGGGGGGCCGGTGGGCGGGTCAGCCCGCGTTGTCGGGGAGGGCGCGCAGGACGGGCCGGGGGTCGACGGCGGTGGTGGCGGGGACGGGTGCGCTCCGGGGGGTGCGGTGGAGCCGGGCGCCGAGCCGGAGGGCCTCGGCCAGCATCCGCAGGGCGGTCCGGGGGCGGACGGTGCTGCCGGTGCGGGGGCGGACGGTGACCGGGACCTCGGCGATCCGGCGGTGCCCGTGGCGGTGCAGCAGGGCGAGCAGCTCCAGGTCGAAGACGAAGCCGTCCTCGCGGCACAGCGGCAGCACCCCGGCCAGCGCCTCGCGGCGGAACACCTTCAGCCCGGTCTGGGTGTCGCGCACCGGCAGCCGGAACAGCAGCCGGGCCAGCAGCCGGAACGCGCCGGAGCAGACCCGCCGGACCCGCCCGTGCTGCAGCCGCTTGACGCCGACCGCCGCGTCCGCGCCGGAGCGGCGGGCCGCGTCCAGCAGGCCGGGCAGCAGTTCGGCGGCCAGGTCGCCGTCCGCGTCGATGAAGGCGATCCAGCGCCCCCGGCACTGCCGGAACCCGGTGCGCAGCGCGGCACCCTTGCCCCGGTTGGCGGCGTGCCCGAGCCGGCGCAGCCGGCGGTGGCCGAGCCGGGCGACCCGGCGGCCGCTGCCGTCGGTGCACCCGTCGTCGACGGCCAGCACCTCGTAGCTGGCGCCCTGCCGGTCCAGCACGCGCAGCAGCCCGGCCAGGTGGCGGGCGACCGCCGGGCCGGGGTTGTAGTAGGGGACGACCACGCTGAGCTCGATCCGGGCGGCCCGGTCGATCTCGTGCACGGCCTCCCGGGCGGCCTCGGGCGCCGTCCCGGCCTCGGCCTCGGACCCGGCCCGGGCGGCCGGCAGCGCCGGCGCTGCCGGGCCCGGGCGCAGGCCGGTGCCGGGCAGCGCGCAGGCCACCGCCAGCAGGACGGCCAGCGCGTGCGCGGCGGCGATGCCCGGCGCGGTGGCCGGGAAGCACGCCAGCAGCGCCGGGAACACCAGCGCGCCCGCCCAGCCGCCCAGCGGGGCGCCGCCGTGCGCGGCCCGGTAGTGCAGCAGCACGGTCAGCACCAGCAGCGCCGTCGCGTCGATCCCGAGCAGCAGGCCGAGCCCCGGTCCGACGGCGAAACCGGCGCCGAACACCAGCGGCAGCACCGTGCCGCCGCCCGCCATCAGCACCAGCGCCGTGCCCGCCCCCGCCAGCACGGCCGCGCCCAGCGCGCGGGTCAGCGCCCGGGCGGCGGTGCGGCGGTCCGCGGAGGCCAGTCGGCCGAGCAGCAGCAGCACGATCAGGTTCGCGCAGGCCAGCGACGCCTTGGCGAGCTGCGCGCCCGCGCCGTACCCGCCGGCCGCCTCGCCGCTCAACCAGTGCCGGGCGCACAGCAGATCGGCCCCGGTCAGCACCCACAGCCCGGCGAACCCGCTCACCGACCGCGCCAGCACCCGCCGTTCGACCCGCAGCGGCAGCCCGCCGGGACGCCGCGCGGGCAGCCGGACGAACAGCAGCCCGGCGGTCACGCACTCGCCGCACAGCGTCGCCGCCAGCACCGCGCCCACCCCCGCCCCGCACCACAGCGCGAACCCGGCCCCCGCCAGTCGGACGAACGCCCCGACCAGCAGCGGCCAGGACGCCGCCACCGGCCCCCGGCTCCCCAGCGCGTGCGCCCACAGCACCGCCACCGCCGTGCTCGGCACCAGCACCGCCGCGGTCAGCACCACCGGCAGCGGCCCGGACAGCCGCAGCAGCCCCGCCACCGGGACCGCCACCGCCCCGGCCACCAGCGCGGCCGGGACCGCGCACCGCACGGCCCGCCACAGCAGCGGCCGCGGATCGACGCCGGCCCCGGCCGCGCCGGCCGCGCGCAGGACGGCGGCGGCGACCACCGTCTGCACGGCGGCCAGCGCGACGCCGACCGCCGCGAGCAGCCCCAGGAGCGCGGCCAGCGCCCCGTAGCGGTCGGGGCCGAGCAGGTGCCCGGCGGCGGTGTGCAGGCCGAGGTCGGCCAAGCCGCGCAGCGCGAGCAGCACGCCGGCCGCGGCCGCGGCCGGGCCGGCGGGCAGACCGGGGCCGGTGGCCCGGGACTCCTCGGCGGAGTCCCGGGCCACCGGCCCGTCGGCGGTCACCGCGTGGGCGGATGCCGGAGGTCGCGTCATCGCCGCCCGTTCAACCGCGCGACCTGCGGTACATCCGCCGGCCGGTCAGCGCCGCACCGGCCACCAGCGCCAGCCCGGCCGCCGCGACGCCCGCGGCCTCGCCGCCGCTCCAGCCGGCCGAGGCGGTGGCGGCGCCACCGGTGTCGGCCAGGTGGCGGCCGCCCCTGCCGACCACCTGCAGGGTCAGCGAGTCGACCTGGGTGCCGCCGCGCGCGGACGGGCCGGTGGCCCGGACGGTGTAGCTGCCGGGGGAGGTGCCGGCCGGCACGGTGAACGTCTTGGTGAACGTGCCGGAGGCGTCGGCGTTGGCGCTGCCGAGCGAGGCGCCGCCCGGGGAGACGGTCAACTCGACCGTCGCGCCCGGCTGGTAGCCGCCGCCCGAGACGGTCACGCTGCTGCCCGGGACGAGGCCGGAGGTCCGGCCGGAGGCGCTCAGCGTGCCGGTGCTGAGCGGATAGCTGCCCGCCGCGGGCGCCAGCGTGTCGAACACCGGCGCGGCCGCCGCGGCGGCGGGCGCGGCCAGCGCGGCGCCGGAGGCGAACAGCAGGGCGGCCGCGCCGTAGCGCAGCACGCCCCTGGGGGGACTGGTCATGTGGGCTCCTGCCAGGAGAGGGGTTCGGACCCGGGCGCGTTCACCCGGGCTGCCCGCACAGCCATTGACCGCCGCCGGTGCGCTGACGCACCGTCACCACGTGATTCACCCGGAGGGCCCGGTGCCCGCTGCGCCGCCCGGGTGGTCCGGGCCGCCGATCCGGGGTGGCCGCTGCGCGCCGGGCCCGATCGGCGGTACCTGGTCGGCGGAAGCAGCGGTAGCGGGGGAAACGGCAGAGGCGGCAGCGCCGAGGAGAGGTGGAGTGGTGACAGGGCAGTTGCGCAGGCGGACGGCGGACGCGGTGGTACGGGCGGGCCGGTGGTGCTTCAAGGGCAGCGCGGTGGGCCGGCTGCCGCTGGCCGGGCGGGTGATGCGCTGGTGCGTGCAGGCCGGGCACGGCCACGGCGAGGTGCTGGCGGCGTTCCGCGGCGCCGAGTTGGCGGTGCCGACGGCCAGCGCGTCGATCGCGGCGGGCCTGCTCGGCGGCTTCTACGAGGAGCGCGAACTCGACCTGTTCGAGGAGCTGTGCGCGCACCGCCGCACCGTCGTCGACGTCGGCGCGAACCTCGGCGTGTACGCCTGCCTGGCGGCCCGCGCGCTGCCCGCCGACGGGATGCTGGTCTGCTACGAGCCCGCCCCCGACAACCTGGCCCGGCTGGCTGCGAACCTGGGCCGCAACCCCGGCCGCCCCGGCCTCACCGTCCGGGTCGAACCGCACGCGGTCGGACCCGCCGAGGGCCGCACCACCCTCGAACTGGCCGAGGACATCGGCCTGCACCGGGTCGCCGCGCCGGGCGGCGGCGGGCTCGCGGTCCGCCAGGTCGCGCTGGACTCCCGGCTGCCCGCGCTGTTCGCCGAGCACGGCGGCCCGCGCCGGGTCGACGTGCTCAAGGTCGACGTCGAGGGCTACGACGTGCACGCGCTGCGCGGCGCCCGCCGGCTGCTGGCCCGCGACCGGCCGGTGCTGTTCGCCGAGTTCTGTCCGCCGCAGCTGGCCGGGTGCGGCGCGGACGCCGAGGAGTTCGCCGCGCTGCTGGCCGAGGCGTACGACGAGATCCACGTGGTCGACACCGCCCGGAACACCGTCACCGCCTGCACCCCGTCCGCGCTGCTCGCCCCGACCTACCGGGCCCGGCTGGTCAACGTGGTCGCCGCGGCCCGGGACGAGGACCGCGAACTGCTCGCCCGCTGGGCCGGGCCCCGGGCCCGGGGCCAACTGGTGCGCTGAACGGGCGGGTCGAGCCGTCCCGACCCCGTACCGCCCCCGGACAGCGGTCCGCCCCCGGCCCGGGGAAGGGACGGGGGCGGGACGGGGGCGGACCTGTGGGTCAGCCGTGCGGGCCGGCCGTGCGGGTCAGTCGTGCGGGACGAGTACCAGCGGGGCGCCGCCGCGCCGGACGGCGGCGTGGACGAGGCCGCCGAGGTGGCCCAGCAGGCGCGGGTGGCGGCCCAGGACCAGCAGGTCGGCGTGTTCGGCGGCGGAGAGCAGCCCGTCGGCGGGGCCGCCCAGGTGGGCCTCGACGCCCAGTTCGACGCCGGGGTGGGCGGCCCGGGCGGTGTCCAGCATCCGGTCCAGGTCGGCGGCGATCAGTGCGCCCTGCCGGTCGACATCGGGGTCCGGCGGCACCCAGCCGGGCGCCCCGGCCCAGAACGGCACCATGTCCCAGCCGTGCACCGCCCGCACCCGGCCACCCGAGCTGGCCGCCTCGGCGAGCGCGAACTCGACGGCGGGCAGCGAGGATTCGCCCGCCACGCCCACCACGATCTCCCGCTGCCGGGCCGCCGGGGGAGCGGGTGCCGCCACCGCGAGCCCGGTGTCCGCCCCGGTCGAGGCCGTGAGCAGCGCGCCCTCCGGCACGGGGCGGGCGGCCGACGCCGTGAGGCGGGCGTCCGGCCCGGCGAGCGGGGCGTCCTCCTCGGCGGGCCGCTCGCGCACCAGCGCCACCGGGCAGCCGGCCCGCCCGGCCACGGCGAGGGCCACCGAGCCGCCCAGCCATTCGGCCAGCACGCCCGGGTCCTGCGAGCCGAGCACCACCAGGTCGTACTCCTCGGCGGCGTCCACCAAGGCGTCCGCGGCGGGACCGGCCGCCGCCTGGACGGCCACCGCCAGCTCCGGGTGCGCGGCGGCCACCTCCCGGGCGACGGCCTCCAGGTCCTCGTGCTCGGCCCGCCGCACCGGATCGGTGCTGGGGCCCTCCGGCTCCGAAGGGCCGAGCCACGGCCAGACCCGCAGCACCGTCAGCTCCGCGCCCCGCCGCGCGGCCTCCTCGCCGGCCCACCGCACCGCGGCCCGCGCCCCCGGGGAACCGTCGTACCCGCTCATGATCTTCTGCACCGTGGTCACGTCCCCTTCTCGCGCCGGACGGCCGTCTGCCGTCCGGGGCGAGCACCGGCTACCCCGGGAGGCGCCGGTCATGCCGGGCGCCGCCCCGCCCGGGCCCGCCCGCGGTGCCGACCGCGCGGGACAGCCGCCGGACGGACGGACGGACGGGCGGGCGGGCGGGGCGCGCGCGGCCGCGGCGGCGGGCTGGGCCGCGCGGGTGAGCGTGGGCGCCCCCGGAAGCGAAGTCCCGGGAGCGGGCGGGGGGCGGTGCCACAGTGTCCGTGGCCTACGATCATCAGACCGAGGACGGTGGACACCCGTGTCCCGTGGTACACCCCGATCCTGGCGGGCCGCGGCCCTGCTGGTGGCAACGCTCCTGCTCACCCCGGCGGCCCCGGCCGCCGCCGAGCCCGCCCCGCCGCCGCCCGCCGGTGCCGAGGCCGCGCTCGACCGGCTGGCCAAGGACGTCGACGACGCCCGGCACGCCACCGAGGCGGCCCAGCAGGAATACACCGCCGCCGCCGGGGAGTTGGACCGGCGGCGGCAGGCCGCGGCGGACGCCGCCCGGCAGGCCGAGCAGCAGCGCGGCCGGCTCGCCGACGCCCAGACCGAGGCGGCCCGGCTGGTCGCCGAGCAGTACCGCAACGGCGGACTCGGCACGCTGGCCCGGCTGTTCCTCGCCGACCGGCCCGAGGAGTTCCTGGAGGGCCGCCAGCGCGCCGCCTCCGACTCGCGCAGCGCCGCCGCCGTGCTGCGCGACCTGCGCGAGGCCCGCAACCGGATGGTGCTCTCCTCCGAACAGGCCGCGCAGGCCGAGCGGTCGGCCGCCGACGCCGCCGACGGGGCCCAGCGGGCCCTGGACCGCGCCAAGGAGACCACCGCCCGCACCGAACAGCTGCTGGCCACCGCCACCGCCGAGCAACTCGGCCTGCTGGAGCGGCGCGAGGCCGCCCTCGCCGACAGCGCCGCCGGGCAACTGCTCGCCGCCGGCCCGGCCGGACCCGGCGGCGGGGCCTCCGAGGCCGGACGGAAGGCGATCGACTTCGCGCTCGCCCAGCGCGGCAAACCGTACCTGTGGGGCGGCGCCGGACCCGACGCCTTCGACTGCTCCGGCCTCACCTCGCAGGCCTGGCAGGCGGCCGGCCGGCCGATCCCGCGCACCAGCCAGCAGCAGTGGGCGGGCCTGCGGCACGTCGCGCTGCGCGACCTGCGCCCCGGCGACCTGGTGATCTACCACGGGGACGCCAGCCACGTCGCGCTCTACCTGGGCGGCGGCACCGTCGTCCACGCCCCGCACACCGGCACCGTGGTCAAGCTCGCGCCCGTCACCATGCTGCCGATCCTGGGCGCGGTCCGGCCCGACCCGGACGCCCAGGTCGCGCCCGTTCCCACCGAGGCCCCGCCGTCGCCCGCGCCCGAGACCGCGCCCGAGACCGCGCCCGCGCCCGTCGAGAGTGCCGCGCCGCAGGGCTGAGGGCGGGTCAGGGGGCGGTTCAGGGGGCGGCGGTGACCGGGCCGACGTGGGCGGTGGTGGTGCCGGGGCGGGGGTTGGCGCCCTCCCAGTGGAAGGTGAGGGGGGCGGTGCCGCCGGGCGGGGTGAGGGCGATGCCGGTGACCTTGAACTCCTCGCCGGGGCGGCCGGTGCGGGGCTGGTAGTCGATGGTGACCCGGGCGCTGCCGTTCGGGGCGAGCGTGACGGTGCGGACGGCGGCGCCGGGGTGCGCCGGGAGGGTCCAGGCGCGGGCGTCGTCGCCGAGCAGTTCGACGGCCGGGTAGCCGGTCATCGTGCAGGGCGTGGGGCTGCGGTTGGTCAACTCGATCTGCTCGGCGGCCCGTTCGCCGCCCCGGGCGCTGACGGTGGCGCGCAGGTCGTCGGCGGTGCAGGGGCCGCCGCTGTCGCGCACCGCCCGGGCGGGCAGGCCGGCGGCCGCCGTGGTGGCGGGCACGGGCGCGGCGGGCGCCGGTGCGGCGGGCAGGGCCGCGGGCGCGGCGCCGGCCGGGGCGGGCGGCTGCGGGGCGCAGGCGGTGAGGGCGAGTCCGAGGGCCGGGAGCAGGACGGCGGCGGGCAGGTGGCGCAGGTGCATGGCGGTCGTCCCACTCGTCGTTCGGCGGCCCGGGCGGCGTGCGGCGACCCGGTGTGCGGCCATGCTGGCGCAGCCGGATCAACAACGGATCAACGCAGGCCGGGCGGGGTGCCGGAGCCTGTAATTCCGCAGTAACGGCCGCTGTCTAGCTTTCGGGGCATCCCCCACCCCCTCCCTGGAGGACCCCGATGCACCTGCCCCGACAGCACCGGCGCGGAGCGGCCCTGTGGGCCACCGCCGCGCTGACCGTGACAGCCGGTCTGGCCGCCTCGCCGCTGCCCGCCGCGACGGCCGCCACCCCGACCCCGCCCGCCGTCCCGTCCGCCGCCGCGCAGGTGGACCCGGCCCTGGCCGGGGCGGTGGCCGGCGGCGGGGAGACCGCGTTCTTCGTGGTGCTGAAGGACCGCGCCGACCTCGGCGGGGCCAAGGGCAAGGGCCCGCACGCGGCGAAGGCGCGGGCCGCCTTCCAGGAGCTGCGGGACACCGCCGAGCGCAGCCAGGGCCCGCTGCGGAAGTTCCTGGACGGGCGGAAGGTCGGCCACCAGGACTACTGGATCGCCAACGCCGTCCAGGTCACCGGCGGCGCCGACCTGGTCGCCGAACTGGCGAAGCGCGCCGACGTGCGGCGGATCGTCAAGGCGCGGACGTACCACATAGACGACGTCCAGGCGTCGACGGCGGCCTCCACCGACGCGGGCGACGGCACGCC
The DNA here is from genome assembly GCF_000269985.1 of Kitasatospora setae KM-6054. Lineage (NCBI taxonomy): Bacteria > Bacillati > Actinomycetota > Actinomycetes > Kitasatosporales > Streptomycetaceae > Kitasatospora > Kitasatospora setae. The sequence goes on from NC_016109.1 coordinate 7,903,015, forward strand.
CGAGTGGGGCGTCAAGGACATCGGGGCCGACCAGGTGTGGGCGCAGTACGACGCGCGGGGCGAGGGCGTGGTGATCGCCAACGTCGACTCCGGCGTGCAGTACGACCACCCGGACCTGGTCGCCGGCTACCGCGGCAACAACGGCGACGGCACCTTCACCGACGACTACAACTTCTACGACCCGAGCGGCACCTGCGCCACCCCCAGCACGCCGTGCGACAACAACGGCCACGGCACCCACACGATGGGCACGATGGTCGCCAAGAACGGCATCGGCGTCGCCCCGAACGCGAAGTGGATCGCCGCCAAGGGCTGCGAATCCTCGCAGTGCTCCGACGAGTTCCTGCTGAAGGCCGGGCAGTGGCTGCTCGCGCCGACCGACCACAACGGCAACAACCCGCGGCCGGACCTGGCGCCGAACATCGTCAACAACTCCTGGGGCGGCGGCGACACCACCTTCTACCAGGACATCGTGGAAGCCTGGAACTCGGCGGGCATCTTCGAGGCGTTCGCGGCCGGCAACGACGGCGACGGCACGACCTGCTCGACCTCGCACGCCCCCGGCTCGCAGGCCCCGTCCTACGGCGTCGGCGCCTACGACGTGAACGGGAAGATCGCGAAGTTCTCCGGCTTCGGGCCGTCCCTGGTGGACGGCTCGGCCAAGCCGAACATCTCCGCCCCGGGCGTCAACGTCCGCTCCACCTGGCCGGGTTCGGCGTACATGGCGGAGTCCGGCACCTCGATGGCGACCCCGCACGTGGCGGGCGCCGTCGCGCTGCTCTGGTCGGCCGCGCCCTCGCTGATCGGCGACATCGACGGCACCCGGGCGCTGCTCAACCAGGGCGCCCGGGACGTCGACGACACCCACTGCGGCGGCACCGCGGGCGCCAACAACGTGTGGGGCGAAGGCAAGCTGGACATCCTGAAGTCCGTCGACCTGGCCCCGCACACCGCCGTGGACATCACCGGCCGGGCCACCGACCGGGCGACCGGCGCCGCGCTGCCCGGCATCACCGTCAAGGTCAGCAGCGAGGCCGCCGGCACCCGCACCGTCACCACCGCCCCCGACGGCTCCTACCGGCTCGCGCTCGCCCCCGGCCGCTACGACATCGCCGCCGCCGGGTACGGCTACGCGAACTTCGAGGTCAAGGGCCTGACGGTCGCCGCCGGGCAGCCGCAGAGCGTCCCGCTGGCGATGACCGCCGTCGCCGTCCACACCGTCACCGGCACCGTGCTGGACGTCACCGGCAAGCCGCTGGCCGGCGCCGTGGTCGAGCTCACCGGCACCCCGGTCGCCTCCGTGGTCTCCGGCCAGGACGGCTCCTACAACTTGGGCAAGGTCGCCGAGGGCGGCTACACGCTGACCGTCAAGCCCGCCCAGCCCGTGCTGTGCAACGGCGTGTGGACCGGCCCTCTGGCCGTCGCCGCCGACGTCGCCAAGACCGTGCGGACCCCGGCCCGGACCGACAACTCCGGCACCAGCTGCGCCCCGGCCGCGTACAGCTGGGTCAAGGGCAGCAGCAGGGTCGCGCTCAGCGGCGACGAGGACGCCAAGACCGTCGCCCTGCCGTTCCCGGTGACGTACTACGGCGTGAAGTACACCAGCGCCTCGGTCACCACCGACGGCCTGGTCAACTTCCTGGAGCCGCGGATCGGCGACTACGCCAACACCGCGCTGCCCACCGCCGTCAAGCCGAACGGCGTCGTCGCCCCGTTCTGGGACGACCTGACGCTGGACAAGAAGGCCACCGTCACCACCGCCACCACCGGCACCGCGGGCAAGCGCACCTTCGCCGTGGTCTGGGACAACGTCCCGCTGGTCGCCGACAGTTCGAAGCGGGTCAGCTTCGAGGTGCTGTTCGACGAGGCCACCGGCGCCATCACCTTCCAGTACCAGAACGTGCCCGGGGGCGGCTCCGGCGCCACCGTCGGCATGGAGAACCAGGCCGGCACCGACGCCCTCCAGTACTCCTTCGACCAGGCCGTCCTGACCAACGGCTCGGCGATCCGCTTCACCCAGGGAGCCAAGTGATGACCACCCACCGCCACCGCAGAGCCCTCCGGCTCGCCTCCGGCCTGGTCGCCGCGGGCCTGGCGCTGACCGCCGCCCCGCACGCGCTGGCCGCCGACCCCGCCGCCGGCACCGACGGCGTGATCAGGCTGACCGACCGGCAGGCCCAGGACCTGGCCGCCCGGCTGAGCGCCGACGCCTACCCGCAGGCCGCCGCCGATGACAGTTCGGAGGCCACCGCCGAGGGCGGCACCGGCAGCCACTTGGACGCGCACGCGCCGGTCACCTTCACCGCCGCCTCCACCCTGGAGGGCGTGCGCGGCCTGGCCAGGACCGTCCCGGCCGGGAGCGACGGCAGCTACTTCACCCTGCACAGCCTCGGCAACGTCCAACTGCACCAGGCCGACGGCTCCACCACCTGGGCCCGCACCAACGCCTCGCTGTACGCGGACTGGCAGGTCAAGCCGCTGCGGGTGTGGGACACCGAGCCGTACCCGGCCCGGATCCCGATGGTGTTCAACTTCGTCAACCCGTTCAGCTCGGACTCCGCGCAGGGCTACGACACCGGCGACCTGACCGGCGACGGCGTGCCCGACCTGGTGATCGCCGCCTCCGCGGGCGACAGCCCGTACCGGCCGTTCACCTCGCCCGGCTCCGCGCTCACCTACGGCTCCTTCGTCACCGTGCTGGACGGCGCCACCGGCAGGACCCTGTGGTCGAAGCTGTACGCCTCCACCACCCTGGTCCGGATCGTCGACGGCACCCTGCTGGTCTCCGACGCGCCGCGCCAGAACACCAGCGCCGCCAGGACCGCCACCGCCACCCTGACCGGCATCCGGTTCTCCTCCGCCGACGGCAGGCTCACCCCGGCCTCCACCTGGACGTACGACACCGGCGAGGCCGGCCCGGCCGCCTGGGGCGACCTGCTGGACCTCGGCGGCGGCAAGGTCGCGGTCTCCTTCGACCGGCGCGCCACCAGCACGACGGCGGGCCGCGGCACCACCTTCGTGCTGAACACCGCCGACGGCACCCCCGGCTGGCGGACCGACGGCGACCTGTTCGGCCGCGCGCTGCGGCTGGACGCCGCCCGGCACCGCCTCGTCGCCCTCGAACAGCCCGACTACACGCGGCAGTTGGCGTACTCCGTAGTCGGCTACGACCTGGCCACCGGGGCCCGGACCGTGCTCGACACCCGCACCAACGTGCTGCCCACCGCCCTCACCATCGGCGACCTCGGCAAGGACACCGGCGCCTACGCCGTCGCCGAGGACTCCTTCAACCCCAGCGGCTACGTCAACGCCAGCACCATCCGGGTGCTCGACGGCAGGGACGGTTCCACCGTCCGCTGGACCGACACCACCAAGCCCAGCGTCGACGCGGGCGACGGCCCCAGCACCTGGGCCCTGGACATCACCGACGGCTCGCTGATCGCCAGCTCCCAGGACGGCCGGGCCACCGACACCGCCGAGAACGTCTCCGGCCTGCGCTACGGCAGGCTCACCGCCTACAACGGCAACGGCAAGGTCCGCTGGAGCACCCGCGGCACCAGCGCCTCGCCGCGCTTCCAGCAGATCGACGGCGGCGTGGTGCGCACCGTCGACCAGCAGCAGAACATCCACACCTACAACCTCGGCAACGGCAAGCAGAAGAGCCTCACCCCGCTCCAGGGCGACCTCGACCACGCCGCCGCCACCGACCTCGACGGCGACGGCAGCCAGGACGTCGTCGCGGGCGGCAGCTCCGACGGCGTCTGGGCCTTCTCCGGCCCCTCGCTGCTCACCGGCACGCCCGAGCAGCTGTGGCGGGCCACCGTCCCCGGCGAGGTGCACGCCGTCGCCACCGGCGACGTCAACGGCGACGGCAAGCCCGAGGTGGTGGTCGCCGCCGACACCGCCACCGTCGTCCTGGACGGCCGCACCGGCAAGGTGCTGACCACCGTCGACGGCGGCGGCAAGTACGTCCGCTCGGTCACGCTGGCCGACCTCGACGGCGACGGCAAGCAGGAGATCCTCGTCCCGACCGACGCGCTGCGCGCCTACCGGGGCGACGGCACCCCGCTGTGGACGTACGCCGCCCCGGCCGGCAGCGGCGACGTGGTCTTCTCCGACGCGGTGGCCGCCGACGGCACGGTGTTCGTCCAGTACGCGGGCGTGGGTGCCATGCAGAAGAGCGACTCGGTGCAGAACGGCGTCGCCCTGGACGCGGCGAAGGGCACCCCGCGCTGGCAGGCCGACCCGAAGGCGCCCGCCGAGGCCGTCGACGGAAAGCTGCACGGCGCGCTGCTCGACCACGCGGTCTACGCCTCGCCGAAGATCCCGTACGCCGACGGCCACGCCGTCGTCTACACCTGGATCATCACCGCCGTCCCCGGTGGCATCAGCGGCGGCGGCACCGACCTGGCCAGCCCGATGTCGGTCACCGAGATCCGCGACGGCCGCACCGGCGAGGTGCTGCACCAGAAGGTGGCCGGCGGCCCCTGGTCGCACGGGAACTTCTTCACCGGCGAGGACGGCGACGGCCTCCAGGAGATGGGCTTCGGCGTGCTGTGCCAGTACCTCGCGAACGGCGAGGACCGCTGGACCTCCACCAGCGCGCCGCTGCGCACCGCGCAGTTCATCACCGGCCCCGACGGCAGGAAGCTGCTGGTCGGCGGCGTCGAGGGCGGCCTGGCCGCCTACGACCCGGCGATCGTCGGCGACGGCAACGCCTTCCACTCCTCGATCGGCTCCGCCACCCTGCGCGGCGGCCGCGACTACCTCGCCGCCGACCTGGACGGCGACGGCGAGGAGGAGATGATCTCGCTCAACTTCGACGCCCTCGGCGTCAACCGGGCCGCCGGGCTGCTGGGCGGCGGCGTGCTGTCGATCGACAACGGCATTCACCGGATGACGACGTTCAAGCTCTCCTGAGGTTCTTCACCGGACCTCCGCGGAACCGTCCGCGCGGGTAAAGGGCTGGTACCCCGCAGGCTCCCGCCTGCGGGGTACCAGGCTCGTTCGTGTACTGTTACCGGCCTTATGGGCGCACCAGAGACACACCGGACGGACACCGCACCACCCATGCTGCGCCTTTACCTCTTCGAGGGATTCCGGGCCGAACGCGACGCCGGGCCGCCACTTTCCGAACGCTGGCCGCGCCCCGGCGCCCGCGCCCTGGTCAAACTGCTCGCCGTCACCCCCGGCCACCGGCTGCACCGCGAACAGGCCATGGAGACCTGCTGGCCCGACGCCGACCCGTCCGCCGCCGCCGGCAGCCTCCGGGTCGCCCTGCACGCCGCCCGGCACGCCCTCGAACCCGAACTCGCCCCCCGCGCCGCCTCCGCCTACCTCAAGGCCGACGGCGGACTGCTGCTGCTCGACCCCGCCGCCGTCTGGATCGACGCCGACCACGCCGAACAGGCCGCCGAGGACGCCCTCGCCGACGGACGGCCCGAACGGCTCGCCGACGCGATACGCCAGTTCGGCGGCGAACTGCTCCCCGAGGACCGCTACGCGCACTGGGCCCAGGCCCGCCGCACCCGGCTCGACCGGCTCCGCGAACACCTGCTGCTCCGGCTCGCCGCCGCCCACCTCGACCGGGGCCGCCCCGAGGACGCCGCCGCCTGCGCCGAACAGGTCCTCACCACCAGCCCCGCCGAGGAACTCGCCCACCGGCTGCTCATCGACGCCTGCCTGCGCCAGGGCCAGCGCCGCCGCGCCCTGCGCCAGTACCACCTGTGCCGCGAAGCCCTCGACGCCGAACTCGGCATCCGCCCCGGCCCCGAGACCGAACGCCTGCACCGTGCCGCCCTCGCCGCCACCCCCGCCCCGGCCCCCGTCGGAGGCACCCTCCCGGCCCGGCTGCGCGGCGCCGAAACCAGCCGACTGCACGGCCGCGAAAGCGAGTTGGCGCTGCTGCTGGACCCCGCCGGGCCGCCCGTCCGACTGCTCACCGGCGAAGCCGGCATCGGCAAGACCCGGCTGGCCGGCGAGGCCGCCCGCCGCGCCGCCGCCGCCGGCACCGCCGTCCTGTGGGGCAGCGGCCAGGACGCCGAGGACCACACCCCCTACGGCGTCTTCGCCGACGCGCTCGACGGCTGGCTCGCCGGCCACGACCCCGCCGAACGCGCCCGGGTCGGCGCCGAGTACCCCGAACTCGCCGCGTTCCTCCCCTCGTTGGGCCAGATCCCGACCGGTGCCGCACCCAGCCCCGAGGAACAGCGCGACCGGCTGTTCCGGGCCGGCGCCGCCCTGCTCGGCGACCTCGCCGCCGGCCGCCCCGCCCTGGTCGTCCTCGACGACCTGCACGCCGCCGACACCGGCTCCTACCAACTGCTCGGCCACCTCGCCCGGCGCGCCCGGGACCGCGGCGCCCCGCTGCGCTTCCTCGCCACCTACCGCGAGGAGGAACTCCCCGACACCGACCCCCGCCGCCGCGCCGTCGCCGCCCTGATCCGCCAACAGCTCGCCGCCCGACAGGAGTTGGGACGCCTCGGGGAGGCCGCCGTGCTGGCCGCCGTCCGCGACGCCACCGGCCGCGCGCCCCGCCCCGAAGTCTGGGAACTCTCCCTCGGCAACCCGCTGTTCGCCCTCGAACTCGCCCGCGGCGGCGGGGAGTCGGCGGAGGGCGCGGCCCACCCGCCGGCCGGCGTCCGCGACCTGGTCGGCGAACGCCTCGCCCGGCTCGACCCGCCCGCCCGCCGCTTCGTCGAAGCCCTCTCGGTGGCCGGCGGCGAGGCCGCCCTCGCCGAACTCCTCGACGTCGCCGAACACGCCCTGCACCCGCCCGTCACCGGCGGCGCCGCCGCCGACGCCGTCGAACACGCCATCGCCGCCGCCCTGGTGGAGGAACGCCAGGTCGTCATCGCCGGCCGCGCCGAAGCCGGACTCGCCTTCCGCCACCCCCTCGTCCGGCTCACCTGCTACGACGGCCTGTCCGCCGTCCGCCGCCGCCAACTGCACGGCGCCTACGCCCAGGCCGTCCAGCGCCGCCGCCCCGACGCCGTCGACGCCCTCGCCTCGCACTTCACCCGCGCCGACGACCCGCGCGCCGCCGACTACCTGCGCCGCGCCGCCGAACGCGCCGCCGCGCTCTACGCCAACGACACCGCCGACCGCTACTACCGCGACCTGGTCGCCCGGCTCGACGTCGACGCCGCCCGGGCCCGGCTCGCGCACAGCCGGGTGCTGCGCCGGATGGGCGAACCCGGCCGCGCCGCCGAGGTGTTGCGCGCCGCGCTCGCCGAGTTCCGGGCCCGCGGCGACCACGACGACACCGTCACCGCCGCCGCCCACCTCTCCGAGGCACACTGCCGCATCGGCGAACTCACCGCCGCCGCAAAGGTGTTGGACGCCCACCCGCCGAACGGCCGGACCGGACCCGAAGCCCGCGCCGTGCACCACCTGGCCCGCTCCGGCCTGGACAAGATGCGCGGCCGCTACCCCGACGCGTACGCCGCCGCCCGGCGCGCCCAGGAGCCCGCCGAACACGTCCCCGGGCCCACCGGCCAGCTCCTGCAAGCCCGTTCGCACGCCATGCAGGCGATCAACCTCGGGCTGGCCGGCCGCTTCGGCGAAGCCCGCCGGGCCGGCGACCGCGCGCTCGCCCCCGCCCAGGCCTACGGCGAACCCACCCTGCTCGGCTCCGTCCTCTCCACCCTGCGCGAGAACGCCCGCCGACACGGCCGACTGCACGACGCCGTCCGGTTCGGCCGACAGGCCCTCGACCACGCCCGGCGGTCCGGCGACCCGCTGGCCGCCGCCTTCGAACAGCTCAACCTCGCCGAACTCCACCTCCTGCTGGAGGAGAACGACACCGCCGCCCAGTACGCCGAGGCCGCCGTCGCCGCCGCCGACTGGGACGACGCCTGGTCACTGCCCTACGCCCTCGCCGTCCTCGCCCGGGTCCTGCTGCGCACCGGCGACCGCCCCCGCGCGGCCGCCCTGCTGGAGCGGGCCGGCACCCCCGGCGACCAGCAGGCCGACCACGAAGTCCGGCGCGCCCGGGCCCTGTACGCGCTCCGCGGTGACGACCCCGACGGTGCGCTCGCCGTCCTCGGCGACGCGGCCGCCCAGGCACCCGAACTCGCCGCCCACGCCCACCTCGCCGCCGGACGCCCCACCGAAGCGGCCCGGATCGCCGCCGCCGAGGCCGCCCGCGCCCACGCCACCGGCGAACGCCTCGCCGAGACCGAGGCACTGATTGCCCACGCCACCGCCGCCACCCGGCTCGGCGACCGCGCGGCCGCCCGCACCGCCCTCGCCCGCGCCGACCACCTCGCCCGTACCCTCCCGTACCCGTCCGGCCTGACCCGGGTGCTCGGACTGCACGCCGAACTCGGCGCGGAGTGACGGCCGCTCGGCAGGGGTCTTCGGCGAGGTGCGCCGGGGTCGGCGGGGTGTGGGGCGGTGCTCTGGCCCGGATAGGATCGTCGAATTGAATGATCTTGACGCGGACGATCGGGCTACTCTTCCGACCATGGCTTTGACACCTGACGAGTTCCACGCGCACGCCCGCGCCGCCGCCGACGCCGAACTCCGGCTCCCGCTGGCCCGGATGACCGGCTGGGAGATCAGCCCGTTCGAGCAGGAGGGGCTGCGGGTCTCGCCGCTGCGTCCCCCGGTGGTCCCGGAGCCGCCCCGGCGCGGGGAGGACCCGGCGGACTGCGGGGTCTGCGGCAAGCGCGACGTGGGCCTCTGGTTCACCGAGAACTGGCGGCTGGACCGGGTCACGGGCGTCGGCGTCCCGCTGGCACTGATGCTGTACCCGCGCGACCACTGGGACCTGGCCGAACTGCCGGACGAACTGGCCGCCGAACTGGGCGTGTTGACCACCCACATCGTCCGGCACGTGCAGGCGGTGCCGCACGTCGCCCGGGCCCACGTCTACCGGCTGGGCGACGGCGCCGCGCACCTGCACCTGTGGTTCTTCGGTCGCCCGGAGGGGCAGACGCAGATGCTCGGCTCCTGGCTGCCGGTCTGGGACGACCTGCTGCCCGAGTACCCGGCCGGGCCCGCCGACGCCGACGCGGCCGCCGTGGTCGACGCCCTGATCGCCTCGTACGGCGGCCGGCGCACCGCGACCGGCTGAGCCCGGGAGGCCGCCGGAGCGGGGGCGGCGGGGGTGGTCGCGGCGGGAGCGGTCGCGCCCGCCGCACCGCCGGGTTGGCAGGATAGGGGCGGGAAGAACGGGACGGCGAGGGGACGGGCGCGCGTGGGCGGCTGGGAGCGGGCGTTGGACGCGGCCGGGGTGCGGGAGCCCGCGCTGCGGGAGGCGTACGGGCGGCAGCGGGAGCGGGTGGCCGCCTACAAGCGGGAGGTGGTGCTGGCCGCCGGGCTGCTGCTGCCGCCGGCGACCGTCCCGCACGTGATCGCGGCGACCGCGTTCATGCACCACACCGACAACCTGCTCGACAGCGGCCCGGCCGACACCCGCCGCGCCGCGTCCGCCCGCTGGCGCGCCCAGGTCACCGCCGCGCTCGAGGCCGGAGACGCCCGAAGCGCCGACGGCACCGACGACCCCGAACTGCGTCCGCTGCTGGCCAGCGTGGCGGCCCGGCCGGTCCTGCGCGGGCGGGTGCTGGACTTCCTCGCCGCCGCGGACGCCGACCTCGACTTCGCCGGCTTCGACACCGAGGACGACTACCAGACCTACCTGGACGGGTACTCGCTGCCCGGCTTCATGGTGGTCGCCGCGCTGCTCGGCCCCGACGGCGACCAGCGCGCCTACCGCGCCGCCTGCCGGACGTTCATCGACTCCAGTCAGCGGCTCGACTTCGTCAACGACCTCGCCGAGGACCTCGCCGACGGCCGCCTCACCCTCCCCGCCGACGCGCTGGCCGCGCACGGCGTCACCCGCGCCGACCTCGAAGCCGCCCGGGACACCCCCGCCGTCCGGGCCCTGCTCGCCGGAGGGGGAGCACCCCAAGCGGTACCACCTCGACTTCGAGGTGGACGAGATCGCCGCCGAGGGCCGCCGGGCCGTCGGGCTCGGCGCGGAACTGCGCCAGGACGCGATCGGGCCGGACGGCTACGGCTGGCAGGTCTACACCGACCCGGCCGGACACCCCTTCTGCCTGTGCCGCCACCGCGAGGTCAGCTGGACCGACGACGGGCTGGTCTGGTCGTAGCGGCCGGGAGGCGGGGGCCGGGCCCGGGCCCGGGAGCTGCTCGGACGGTCGCTGCACGGCCTCGCCGACGGCGTCCTCCCGCTGGGCGAACCGCCGCTGCCGGGGCTGGACTTCGACCGGCTCGCCGCCGACCCGGTCGGCGCGCTCAGCGCGGCGCTGGCCGACCGTCCGTCGGGGTACGCGGGGTCGTCGGGGTGCGCGGGGTCGTCGGGGTGGCTGGAGGAGGCGGTGCGGCTGCACGCCCTGCTCACCGACGCCACCGGCCTGCCGCCGAAGCACTTCGCCCGGATCGAGCGGCTCCGCGCCGTGCTCGTGGCCGACCCGGGCCGGTGGGCGGCCGTCGTGGCGCGGACCGGCTACTACGACCAGTCCCACCCGGCGGCCGAGTTCCGCCGCCTCATGGGCGTCCCGTCGGCCGCGTTCAGCGCGGGTCGGCACCCCGTCGCGACCCGCTGCACCGGCTGAGCGCCCTGCGCGGCGGCCGGGGCGAAGGAAGGGGTGGCCGGGGTGGCCTGGCGGGCCCCGGATGTGCGGGCCATCGCACAGGTGAGATATGTTCACGCGGTGACCGAAGACTATCTCTCCCGCATCGGCAAGCTCGTCCGTGCCGCCCGCACCCACAAGGGCTGGACGCAGAGCCAGCTCGCCGCGGCCCTCGGCACCACCCAGAGCGCGGTGGCCCGGATCGAGTCCGGCGGCCAGAACATCGGCCTGGACCTGGTCGCCCGGATCGGCGAGGCGCTGGACAGCGAGATCGTCTCGCTCGGCGTCGCCGGCCCGATGAACCTGCGGGTGGTCGGCGGCCGCCGCCTCTCCGGCGCGATCGAGGTCCGCACCAGCAAGAACGCCTGCGTCGCGCTGCTCGCCGCGTCGCTGCTGACCACCGGCCGCACCACCCTGCGCCGCGCCGCCCGGATCGAGGAGGTCTACCGCCTGCTGGAGGTCCTCGCCAGCATCGGCGTGCGCCATCGCTGGATCAACGGCGGCACCGACCTGGAGATCACCCCGCCCGCCCGGCTCGACCTCTCCGGCATGGACGAGGACGCCGCCCGGCGCACCCGCAGCATCCTGATGTTCCTCGGCCCGCTGCTGCACCGCGCCGACCGCTTCGAGATCCCGTACGCCGGCGGCTGCGACCTCGGCACCCGCACCGTCCAGCCGCACCTCGCCGCGCTGCGCCAGTTCGGACTGCACGTCAGCGCCACCACCGGCAGCTACCGGGCCAGCGTCGACCGCGAGGTCTCCCCGCAGCGCCCCATCGTGCTGACCGAACGCGGCGACACCGTCACCGAGAACGTGCTGCTCGCCGCCGCCCGCCACCCCGGCACCACCGTCATCCGCAACGCCAGCGCCAACTACATGGTCCAGGACCTGTGCTTCTTCCTGGAACTGCTCGGCGTCCGGGTCGAGGGCATCGGCACCACCACGCTCACCGTGCACGGCAAGGCCGTCATCGACACCGACGTCGACTACGCCCCCTCCGAGGACCCGGTCGAGGCGATGAGCCTGCTCACCGCCGCCGTCGTCACCGACTCCGAACTGACCATCCGCCGCGTCCCGATCGAGTTCATCGAGATCGAGCTGGCCGTCCTGGAGGAGATGGGCCTCGACTGCGAGCGCGGACCCGAGTACCCGGCCGCCAACGGCCGCACCCGGCTGACCGACCTTACCGTGCGCCCCTCCAAGCTGGTCGCGCCGATCGACAAGATCCACCCGATGCCGTTCCCCGGCATCAACATCGACAACCTGCCCTTCTTCGCCGCGATCGCCGCCTGCGCGCACGGCTCCACCCTGGTCCACGACTGGGTCTACGAGAACCGCTCGGTCTACCTCACCGAACTCGGCCGGGTCGGCGCCAACGTCCAGCTCATGGACCCGCACCGGGTCCTGGTCGAGGGCCCCACCCGCTGGCGTGCCGCCGAGATGATGTGCCCGCCCGCGCTGCGCCCCGCGATGGTCCTGCTGCTGGCGATGCTGGCCGCCGAGGGCACCTCGATCCTGCGCAACGTCTACGTGATCAACCGCGGCTACGAGGACCTGGCGGCCCGGCTGAACTCGGTCGGCGCGCGGATCGAGGTCTTCCGCGACATCTGACCCGCCCCGCCCCCGGCGGCACATCGCACCCGTGCGCTGGAGCCCGCCCCGCCGTCCGCGGGGCGGGCCTGGCGCAGATTGGGGGCGGACGAAGGGGGTGGGCGATGACGGCGGGTCCGGTCGAACAGGCGCGGGAGCAGGTGCAGGAGCAGGCGCGGGAACAGGCCAGGGCGGGACGGCTGTTGGCGAAATGGCGGCGGCAACGAGGCTTCAGCCAGCTGGAGTTGGCGAACCTGGCGGACGTCTCGGCACGCCACATCGGGTTCGTCGAGACCGGGAGGTCGCAGCCCAGCCGGGAGATGGTGCTGCGGCTCGCCGGACACCTGGACGTGCCGGCACGGGTGCGCAACTCGCTGCTGCTGGCCGCCGGTTACGCACCCGTCTACCCTGAGCGGCCGCTCGACGACCCGGCGATGCAGCCCGTCCTGGAAGCGGTGCGGCGGGTGCTGCGCGGCCACCAGCCGTACCCTGCGCTGGTGGTGGACGGCCGGTGGGACATCGTGGCGAGCAACGACGCCTTCGGACTGTTCACCGAGGGCGTCGCCGCCCACCTGCTGGAACCACCGGTGAACGGCCTGCGCCTGGTCCTGCACCCCGAGGGCATGGCACCCCGGATCGCCAACATCGGCCAGTGGCGCGACAAACTGCTCGCCCGGCTGGCCTGCCGCGCCGCGCTCGACGAACGGCTCCGGCCGCTGTACGAGGAACTGCTCGGCTACCCGTGCGCGCGGCCGGAGCCCGAGATCGGCGCCCCCGGCCCGGACGACATCATGGTTCCCCTCCAACTGCGGCACGGCGACGTGACGTTGAACTTCATCGCGACGCTCGCCACCTTCGGTACCGCCCACGACGTGACCATGTCCGAGCTGGTCATCGAGAGCTTCTTCCCGGCCGACGAGCACACCGCCGCCTACCTGTCAGGTAGTTGAGGCCCCCGGCGGGCCCGGGGAGAGTGAAGGCCGCACCGCGCCCCGCCCCGGCCCCCGGGGTGGAGCGGCGCGGTCCGCCATCCCTCCCCGCTGCCGCAGGAGCCTGCCCTCCCATCACCGAACGCACCACCGCCGCGCCCGCGCCCGTCCCCGCCGGCACCGCCGCCGCACCACCCGGAGCGCCGCACCGGGCCACCCTGCCCGTCATCCTCGCCGGCGTCTTCCTCGCCGGGCTCGACTTCTTCATCGTCAACGTCGCCGTCCCCGCCCTCCAGCACGACCTGCGGGCCACCGACGCGCAGATCCAACTCGTGGTCGCCGCCTACGCGCTGGCCTACGGAGTCGGCATGGTCACCGGCGGCCGGCTCGGCGACCTGTTCCCTGTCAAGTCAGCATGTTGGGCCGAGCTTGTCCCGAGGGCGGGTGGCTCAAGCCGTGATCAGCAGGTATCTATGGCGCGGAGCCACTCTCTGGAGCTGCAGTACTGACTTCGGCTTGTCAGGGTGACGTTGGGGGTCGAGGGTCATGCCTGTGCCGGCTGTGAAGCCGTCCTCGGCTGATTCCGGAGTGGTCACCTCCAGGGCCGGAAATCCGCTGGCCACGCCCGCCCCCGGCGGCCAGACTGCATCGGTGAACTCCCTGACCACTTCTCGTGGCCCACTCCGCCTGGCGCCGCCGGACCCACGCAGCGGGTTCCTCGTCCCCGACTTCGAGGGCATGGAGGAGCTGATAGCCGAACTGGTCGTGCCCGCGAACGCACCGATGGCCGTGATGAGCGCCCTGGGGACCAGCCGTGAACTGCTCCGGTTCTCCTTCTACCGGTACGAGTTCGCCACCGTCGCGGTCACCCACTCGCTGGTCGCGCTGGAGCTCGCCCTCACCGAGCGGCTGGCCGACCGCGGGCCACTGCCGGACCTGGTCGAGCGGGCCGCAGCGGAGGGCCACCTCACGGCGGACCTCGCCGGTGGGCTGGACCGAGCGCTGGCACTGCCCAGCGATCTCGCCAGGGGCGAGCGGACGAGCGCCGCGTGTCACCCCAGCGGCGCAGTCACCAGCGTCCGGGCCGTTTTCGACGCGGTGGCCGCACTTCTCGGGCCAGTGGCGGAGCCGGCGGGCCCGGACGATGACTCCCTGGTCCGGCTGCGGGACGAACACCGGCACATGCGGTTCCCGCCGGGCTTCCAGGGCGCGGAGCCGGCCGGGGTCGATCTGGTCCTCGTGGACCTCTGGGTGGCCGGTCTCGTCGACCGCGAACTGAAGGACACCCTCGACGAGACCTGGACGGCCGAGCTCTGGGACTCCATCAACGCCCTCGACAAGGCCATACCCCTGATGCACGAGCCCTACTGCGCTTCCTACTTCACCAAGCTGCGGAGGTTGGCGATGGCCGTCGCCGAACGCCACGTCCCCGGGGCCGTCGGAATGCCGCGAGGGACCCGAGGCCCGGTCGAGCGGGAGCCGGAGCAGGCGGACCGCGATGGCCGGGAGTCCCTGGTCGAGGCGTTCCCGCACGAGCTCGCCGCCGATGCCCGCGCCGTACTCGCACTCCTCCCGGAAGCGAAGCATCCGGCTCGCACCTTCACGGTCCGGGTCGGAGCGGAGCACCTTGCCATCCCCTCCCGGATCTACCACGGCGAACTGCCGTTCACCACGGTCGAGCTGCTTCCGCCGCGGCAGCGTCAACTGCTGCACTGCCTCTACACCCGCCACCACGACGGCCGGGTCAGACAGCGCCACCTCGCGCAGCTCCTCACCTCCACGACCCCGTGGGTGGTGCCCTACACCGTGCAACTGCTCGGCGAGTACGTGCTGGAGATCCTGACCGATCTCCGTGATGGTTACCGGGAGTTGCTGATGCCGGGCTCTGAAGGCAGGTCCGTGTACGGGCAGTTCGTGGTGGACAATCCGGAGTTCTTCGCCCGCACCGAACGCCGCGTAGTGAGCTACTGGAACGAGTACCACCGCCGACTCTGGTACGCCGACTTCCGGGGCTACCCCGGCGGCACCGCGCTCGACCACCTGCGCGACGCCGCCTCCGACCAGGCCCGCCGCCCCTGGCCCAACCACACGCCCGGCCGGCGCACCCGCCTGGACGGCTACTGCTGAACCCTCGGAAGGGAGCTGAGCCGGGCGCCTGCCACAGCAGGTGTTCCCGCTCAGCCAGATCGGCGCCCGGCGGGTGACGGTTGGCCAGCACACCGTGCAGTCCACAGGCCGGTCAGCGGCCTGTGCCGGGCCGAAGTGGCGTGACGCTGGTTGCCTTGCCGCTGAGCACGTCGCGGGGGACGTCGGCTTCGATGGCCAGGGCGACGATGGTGAGGGCGCCGTTGGAGCGTTCGGCAGCGCCGTCGAGGGCGCGCTCCAGCCCCTCGGCGCGGCGGCATGCTGGTCGGTGCGGACGGTGTTGCCGCAACCGGGGACGCACTGGTCGAGGCTGGGGGCGTCGCGCTGCCCGGTTCGTCGCGCACAGGACCCGGTCACGTCGGTAGAGGCAGAGCAGGAGGGCGTTCGGGTTGTCGTAGAGGACGCTGCCGTCGCGGCCCAGGTGCCGGCGGGCGGCGGCGTGCTTGCGGGAGAAGCCGGCTCCGACCAGAGAGCCCTGGAAGACCGGGCCGTTGGCGGCCGCGAGGATGGCCTGGCGGGCTGCGGGTCCGGAGATGGCTTCGCCGGGCAGGTCCTGGGTGCGCGCCTCGTGGTTGGCCCAGGCCACGAAGTCCTCGATCCGCCCGGCGAGCGAGCCGTTCCTCAGCGACCCGGTGCGGTAGACGGCGTGGGTGGGGTTGTGGAGGGCCGCGTCGAACAGCAGCTCGCCGTCGGGCACGATCCGCTCCAGCACGCGGACCCGAGGAGACCAGCAGCCGCACGAACGCGACATTGCGATCCTCCAGCCGGCCCAGCTGGCCCAGCCAGCCTCGACCGCCCCGTCCCGGTTATGGCCCCGCAGGCCGACGTCCGTCCACAGCCGCCACGTACGGGGCGTCAGCCAGCGCATGTCCGACGCCATCGGCTTCCTCAGCCCCTCGGGAACTTCCCGCGTCCCCCCGTACAACCCCGAGACCTGGCGCATCGTCACCGGACTCGCGACGACGTACCCCTGCCGGTCGGCCCACCGGTACAGAGCGGAGAACGCCGCCAGCTCCCTGTTCCACTTCGACGAACCCACCAGGGCCGGGTTGGCCGGCGCTTCCAGCCGCCAGCTCCGGAAGTCGTCCAGGTCCCTCTCACGGGCGTCAGTCCAGACCCGGTTCCTCCCGGATGGGAACGTCAATAGCAGGGCAATGTCCGTCGCATAGTTCAGCCTGGTCTCCTGCTCGTACCCCCGGAACACCGACGACTGCCCGAACCGGCAGAACAGCGGATCGATCCGGTGGTCCGGCCCCAGGAACACGGCGTCCCCGGGCTGCATCTCCCAGTCGCCTGGCCCGGACGAATCCGGGCCCGTCAGCCAGTCCCTTCCCACCCAGAACACCCGCCACCGCTACATCGGGCACCCCTCACCTAACGAGTTGGTGCGTGATAGCGGTTGAGGTGGCCGCGCTGGTGAGTGGCATGATCTCGGCGTGCGGATCATGGTCAATCGGGCGGTTCTGACGCATCGGCTGTTCACGGGTGTCTCCCGGCAGCATCTGGGCAGTCTGATCGCCGAGTTGGCCGAGCCGTGGCAGGCCGTGGTCGAGGGGCGCCGCCACGAAGTGCGGGGTGGGGTGAGGAAGCGGGCTGCGGGTGCCGGCGCCCGTCATCAACTCGTCTTCACCGAACGGGTGGTGGCCACCCTGATCCATCTGCGGCACGACCTTCCGCATGCGGTACTGGGGCTGCTGTTCGGCGTTGACCGCTCCATCGTCACCCGGGCGATCGGGGAGATCCGCACCCTGCTCGCCCGGCGGGGCTGCGCGGTCCCCGACCGGCCCGGTGTGCGTCTGCGGACCTTGGCGGACGTGTTCGCCTACGCGCAGGCCGAGGGTGTCGAGCTGCGGCTGGACGCCACCGAGATCCAGGTCCGCCGGCCCGTGGCCGGCCGCGGCGGGCGCCGTGCCTTCGTGTCGGGCAAGAAGAAGCAGAACACGATGAAGGCCACCGTGATCGCAGACCACCTCGGCCGCACCCTGTGGACCGACGCCCTGCGGCCAGGGCGGATGCACGATGCGACCGCCGCCCGCAACGAAGGCATCGCCGATTGCTTCCGGCACTTCCCCGAGGTCGAGGTCCTCCTCGACGACGGCTACCTCGGCCTGCGGCGCGATCACCCCGGTCAGGCGATCACGCCGCCGAGGAAACCGAACAAGAGCGCCCTGGCCGACGTCCACGCCCGCTGGGAACAGGCCCGACACCAGCACTCATCCGACCGCATCACCGTCGAACACGCCCTGGCCGACCACAAACGCTGGAAGCAACTCCTGCGCTGGACCCACCGCCGCAACAACCTGCCCGACACCTACCGCGCCATCGCCGGCCTCGTCTCCGACCGCACCGCCAACGTGTGAACCACAGCCCTCCGACAGGCGATCCAGCCCCCATCCACTATCACGCACCAACTCGTAAGGGTTGTCCCGTAATTGATCTCCGGTGGACTGTGACAGGGTGGTCCATCTCTTGACGGGAGCCGCCTACGTGGCCTGGATGAGGTTGTGAAGGCAGGCGATGCCGAGCATGGCATGGTGGACGCCGTCGCCCTTGAGGCGGCAGTCGGCGGCTACCGGAACTCGTGCACCACTTGGATCCTGCCGATGATGTGGGAGTTGAACTCGTCCAGTTCCTCGGCGGGCACCCACAGCTCGAGGATCGTCTGGCCCCCTACCTGCTGAACGGGGTACCGGCTCAGGAACTCCGTCTCGACCTCGAAACGGGTCACGAATCCGACACCACTGTGCTTGACGTTCCAGTCCCTCGCGATCCTGATCGCGTAGTCCTCGTTGAGCACCGGGTAGAAGATCGGCTGCTCGGGCAGGCGGGGCGGCCAGGCGCGCCAGTCCAGCTCCCGGACCAGGTCCAGCTCCTCGGGACCAGTGGGTCGCCAGAGGGTGGTCGTCGATCGCTGGGTGGTCATGGAAATCGCTCTCTGCACTTGGCCGGCCGCCGGTGCGGCTCCTGGACCACGGGAGGATACCGGCACCACGAGCTCACCAGCTATAGAGTTTCAGCCCGCAGCCCGCCCCTGACCAGCCATTACGGGACAGCCCTTAGCGCTTCAACACGCTGACGCTAAAGGGAACTCGTCTACGGCTGCCGCCGCCCCCAACGCCGAACTGCTGATCGCCGGACGGGTGTGGCAGGGCGCGGCCGCCGCGCTGATGGCACCCCGGGTGCTCGGCATCATCACCACCTCCTACCAGGGGCCGGCCCGGGCCAAGGCGATCAGCTGGTACGCCGCCACGTCCGGAATCGCCGCCGTGTTCGGCTAGTTGATCGGCGGCGTGCTGATCCGCACCGACCCGATGGGCCTGGGCTGGCGGGCCTGCTTCCTGGTCAACCTGCCGGTCGGACTGGTCGCCGCGGTCGCCGCGATCCGGCTGCTGCCCGAGTCCAAGGCCCCAGGGCGGCCGCGCCTCGACCTGCTCGGCCTGCTGCTGGCCACCGCCGCGCTCACCTCGATATGCCTGCCGCTGATCGAGGGCCGCCAGCGCGGCTGGCCGCTGTGGACCTGGCTGCTGCTCGCCGTCGGCCCGCTGCTGCTCACCGCGTTCACCACCCAGCAGCGCCGCCTGCGCAGGGCCGGCGGCTCGCCCGCGCTCGACCTGCGACTCTTCCGGGAACGCGCCTTCAGCGTCGGCCTGATCGCCCAACTCGCCTTCTGGACCTCGATGGCCTCGTACTTCCTGGTGCTCGCGCTCTACCTCCAGCAGGGCCGGCACCTGACGCCGATCGGCTCCGGGCTGGTGTTCGGCGTGCTCGGCGCCGGCTACCTGGCCGCCTCCACCACCGCCCGCCACCTCGCCGCCCGGATCGGCCGACACGCCATCACGGTCGGCTGCGCACTGCGCGCGGCCGGGCTGCTGCTGGAGCTGTGGGCGGTCACCGGGGACGGCCGGAGCCTGTGGTGGCTGCTGCCCGGCCTGCTGCTGGACGGCGGCGGCATGGGCCTGTCCTTCGCGCCGCTGACCGCCACCGTGCTGGCCCGCGTCCCGGCCGCGAGCGCCGGCTCGGCCGGCGGGGTGCTGAGCACCGGCCTCCAGGTCGGCAACGCGCTCGGCGTCGGCCTGATCGGCCTGGTCTTCTACCGCGTCGTGGCCGACGTCCCCGGCCCCGACGCCGTCCCGGCCGCGTTCCGGGCCTGCCTGCTGTACGTCCTGGCCGCGGTCGGGCTGTTCGCCCTGGTGGTGCAGGCGCTGCCGGGCCGGAAACGGCCGGCCTGACGCGGTACGGGACGGTGGCGGCCGCACGGCGCCGGCCGTGCGGCCGTGCGGCCGTGCGGCCGACGACACTGCGCGGCCGACGACACCGTGCGCCATCGGCCCGGCACCCGCTGGTGCGGGCGCCGGGCCGATGGCGTGTCACGGGTTTCGATGTCGTGTCATGGTGATGTGTCACCGATTCCCGTGACGTGTCACGATATTCGGTGACACATCACGGGCTTTGATGACGTGTCACGGGAATCCGTGTCACATCACGGGCTTCGGTGACACGTCACGGGCTTCGGTGATGCGTCACCGATTCCGGTGACACGTCACGGTTACGGCTGGCCGCCGCGCTCCAGCGGGATCCGCTCGCCGGCCTCGACCGCCGCCGGGAGGCGGTTCTCGGCGGGCGGCAGCGGGCAGGTCGCCAGGTCGGTGTAGGCGCAGGGCAGGTTGGTGGACCGGTTGAAGTCGATCGTGACCAGGCCCTGCTCGTCCGGCGCCGGGATGTTCAGCGCGCGGTTGGCCGCGTACGTGGTGACGCCCGAGGTGGCGTCGGTGAACAGCACCTGGAGGCTGCCCGGCAGGTGGCCGTTGAACGCGGTCAGCCGGTGCGTGCCGCCGTCGCCGGGCAGCGTGAACTCGACCTCGCCCGGGGAGTCGTAGACGTGCTGCAGGCCCTCGACGGCCGCGCCGACGGTCACCGCGCGCGGGGTGTCGAACGGCAGGAAGCGGCCGGTCAGCGCCCAGCGCTGGTCCGGTGCGTACGCCGGGGTGCGGGTGAAGTCGCGCACCAGCGGGTTCTCGGGGTGGCGGGGGCGGAGGATGTCGTGGCCGCCGCGCTTGGCGACCTCGACCACGGTGTCGCCCGCCGTCGCGTACACGCTGGCCCGCTCGGCCAGTACGCCGAAGTCGTGCCGACCGTGCACCGGCTGACCGTCGACGATCAGCTCCTCGCCCGCGTCCAGTTCGACCCGGACCCCGTCCGGGCCGGTCGACCAGGCGCCCGGGGCGTCCGGGTAGCGGGCCGGTTCGGCGTCCAGCCAGTGCAGGCCGGTGACGGCGAGGAAGCCGTGCGGGTCGGCGAGGGCGCGCTGGCTGGCGGCGTGCCACTCCTCCCACTCGCGGGTGAACTCCTCGGCGGTGGTGGGTTCCTGAATGGTCGTCATATCGCTTCCTGGGGAACGGTGGTGCGGGCGGTGGGCAGGTCGAGGTGCTCGCGCAGGGTGCTGCCCTCGTACTCGGTGCGGAAGACGCCGCGCTCCTGGAGCAGCGGCACGACGGTGTCGGCGAACTCGTCCAGTCCGCCGGGCGTCAGGTGCGGGGCCAGGATGAAGCCGTCGCTGGCGTCCTCCTGGACGAAGCGGTTCATCTCCTCGGCGACCCGGGCCGGGGTGCCGACGAAGGACTGGCGGCCGCTGACCTCGATCACCAGGTCCCGGATGGACAGGTTCTTCGCCTCGGCGAGCGCCCGCCACTCGCGGGCCAGCGCCAGCGGGTCCCGGTTCATCCGGACCGAGGCCCGGCCCTGGGCCACGGTGTGCTCGCCGATCAGCGGGTCGGCGGCCGGCAGCGGACCCTCCGGGTCGTGGTCGGACAGGTCCCGGTTCCAGACCTGCTCCAGCAGCCGGATCGCGGTCTGCCCGCTGACCTGCTGCCGGCGCACCACCTCGGCCTTCTCGCGCGCGTCGGCGTCGGTGTCGCCCAGCACGAAGGTCACCGCCGGCAGGATCTTCAACGACCCCGGCTCGCGGCCGTACCTGGCGAGCCGGCCCTTCACGTCCGTGTAGAACGCCTTGCCCGCGTCCAGGGTCCCGTGCCGGGAGAAGATCGCGTCCGCCGAGGCGGCGGCGAACTCGCGGCCCTGCTCGGAGTCGCCCGCCTGGAAGATCACCGGGCGGCCCTGCGGCGCGCGCGGCACGTCGAACCGGCCCGCGATGTCGAACTCGCTGCTGCGGTAGGCGAACCGGCCCGCGTCCGGGTCGCCCAGGAACGTCCCGGAGACCGGATCGGCCACCACCTCGTCCCCGCGCCAGGAGTCGAACAGCTGCCAGGACGCCTCCAGGAACTGCCGCGCCCGGTCGTACCGGTCCTCCTCGCGCAGGAAGCCGCCGCGCCGGAAGTTCTCACCGGTGAACGCGTCCCACGAGGTCACCACGTTCCACGCCGAGCGGCCCGCCGAGAGGTGGTCCAGCGAGGCGAACTGCCGTGCCACCTCGTACGGTTCGTTGAACGTCGAGTTGATCGTCCCGGCCAGGCCGAGCCGGTCGGTGACCGCCGCCAGCGCCGCCAGCACCGCGAAGGTGTCCGGGCGGCCGACCACGTCCAGGTCGTAGATCAGCCCGTTCTGCTCGCGCAGCCGCAGGCCCTCGGCCAGGAACAGGAAGTCGAACTTGGCGCGCTCGGCGGTCCGCGCGAGGTGCGCGAAGGAGCTGAACGCGATCTGGCTGCCCGCCTGCGGGTCGCTCCACACCGTCGTGTTGTTCACACCCGGGAAGTGCGCCGCCAGGTGGATCCGCTTGAGTGGCTTGTCGCCGCCGCTGCTGTTCTCGTTGCTCATGTCTGGTGCTTTCCTTCGGAGTTCGGAGTTCAGGCGCCGACGGCGGCGGTGGCGGGCTCGGTGGCGGGCTCAGTGGCGGAAGCGGTGGCGTAGCGGTTGGCGGGGCGCGGCAGGCCGAGCAGGCCGCGCAGGGTGGACGCCTCGTAGGCGGTGCGGAACAGCCCGCGGCGTTGCAGCTCCGGGACCAGGCCGCGGGTGATCCGCTCCAGGTCGTACGGCAGCGCGCCCGGCCGCAGCCGGAAGCCGGTCAGCCCGGCCTCGGCGAACTCGACCAGCAGGTCGGCCAGTTCGGCGGGCGTACCGGCGAAGATCCGGGCGTCGCTGGCGTACTCGGCGCCCGCCGTCTCGTTCAGCCGGGCCAGCCGCTCGGCGGCCGCGCCCGGCCGCTCCTCCAGGAAGACCACCAGGTCGGCGAAGACGTGCACGGTCTCCGCCCCCCGCCCGGCGGCCTGCTGGGCGGCCCGGACCTCGGCCAGGATCGCCCGGGCGTCGTCCGGGTCGCGCGGCGTCACGAACGCCAGGTCGGCCGAGCGGCCCGCCAGCTTGAACGGCTCACCGCGGTGGGCCAGCGACGCCACCAGCGGCTGCCCCTGCGGCGGGCGGGGCGTGATGGACGGGCCGCGGACCGCGAACCGCGGCCCCTCGAAGTCGATGTAGTGCAGCTTCTCCCGGTCGATGAACCGGCCGGTCGCCGCGTCCCGGATCTCCGCGCCGTCCTCCCAGCTGTCCCACAGCCGGCGCAGCACCTCCACGTAGTCCTCGGCCTCGCCGAAGAGCTCGGCCAGCCCGGCCAGCGAGGCGGGCGAGTCCAGGTCCTCCAGCTCCAGGGCGATCGGCTCGCGGCGGCCGAAGTGCCGGACCTCGTCGTTGCGCCCCGACACCTTCACCCGCAGCCCGGCCCGGCCCTCGCTGACGAAGTCCAGCGTGGCCACCGCCTTGGAGAGGTGGAACGGCTCGGTGTGCGTCGTGATCGCGGTCGGCACCAGCCCGATGTGGCTGGTCAGCGGCGCGATCCGGGCCGCCACCAGCACCGCGTCCAGCCGGCCCCGGATCCGGTCGGTGCGCGTGTCCGGCTCGAACGGGTGGTCCGACTGCAGGCTCAGCCCGTCCTCAAGGGTCAGCAGGTCGAGCAGGCCGCGCTCCGCCTCCGCCGCCAGGTCCGCCCAGTACCGGGCGGTGAACAGCTCCTTCGGCCGGGCCTCCGGCTCCCGCCACGCGGCGGGGTGCCAGCCGGCGCCGTCCAGCGCGACGGCGAGGTGCAGCGGGGCGGCGGCGGGGGAGGGGGACTGGGGCACTGCTGGGGATGCGGACATCGCGGACCGTTCCTGTTCACGGGGAGGTGCTGGGAAGAGCTGGGAGGGGCTGGGAGAAGCCGGGGAGCCGGGGAGGCCGGGGTGTGCGGGGCCGGGCTGTTCGCGGCGGCCCGGTGGTCGGCGGTGGTCGGCGGTGGTCGGCCGCCGGTCGTCGTGGTGGTCGTCGCGGCGGTCGGAGGCCCGGCGGGCTGCCCGGGGTGCGCGCGGCAGGCGCGGCGGCCCCGGCGGGGCGGGGATGAGGGGCGGGGATGAGGGGCGGCGTCAGCCGAGCGGACAGGCCGGACAGAGCGCGGTGCTCACGCGCAGCAGGTCGACCGGCCGGTCGAGGTACACCTCGCGCTCCAAGGCCCGCACCGCCGCCACCTCCCGTCCGCGTCCCGCGTCCTGCGGCACCGCCCGATGCCGCCGTCCTCGCACCGTAACCCCGTGACCCGGCCCGGCACAACGCTGTTCATACAGCGGTAACGAACCACCGATCCGGGCCCGGCGGACGGTCGTTGACATCCCGTCGGGCCCCGGCCTAGCTTGGCCGCGACGGAGGCGGGACGGCCACCGGGGACGAACGGGACGCGAGGAGGGAGGGGACGGTGCGGGCACTCGAACGCGAGGTGTACCTCGACCGGCCCGTCGACCTGCTGCGCGTCAACAGCGCGCTCTGTCCGGCCGGTTGAAGCAGTACGCCGCACGCCGCACGTCCGCCCCGCACCAGGAGCCGTAGCACCATGACCCCGCGCACCACCCTGCCCGCCGCCGCCGTTGCCGACGCGACCGCGACCGCCGACGCGACCGACCTCACCGCCGACCTCACCGCCGCCGAGGCGCTGGCCCGGCTGCTCACCCCCGAGGCCGTCGCGCTGCTCGACAACCCGATCTGGGCGGCCCTCACCGGCCCGCACGCCCACCTCGCCGAGCGGCTCGGCGACGCCGCCCGCTACCCCGTCGACGTCTCGCCGTTCACCGCGCTCGCCGACCCCGCCGACCCGCAGGGCTGGCGCGACCTCGCCGCGCTGGCCGGTCCGCCCGGCACCGCCCTGCCCGTCACCGCCACCGCGCCCGACGACTGGGAGGTGGTCGAGGCCGGCCAGGGCGTGCAGCTGATCGCCACCGCGCTGCGCACCGAGCCCGCGCCCGAGGCCGTCCTGCTCGGCCTCGCGGACGTCCCCGAGATGCTCGACCTGGTCGCCCGCACCAAGCCCGGCCCGTTCCTGCCCCGCACCGTCCTGCTCGGCCGCTACCTCGGCCTGCGCGAGGAGGGCCGGCTGATCGCGATGGCCGGCGAGCGGATGCGGCTGCCCGGCTGGACCGAGATCAGCGCCGTCTGCACCGACCCCGACCACCGCGGCCGCGGCCTCGCCACCCGCCTGGTGCGGGCCGTCGCGCACGGCATCGAGCAGCGCGGCGACCGCCCGTTCCTGCACGCCGCCGCGTCCAACACCAAGGCGATCGCGCTGTACGAGTCGCTGGGCTTCACGCTGCGCCGGCGCACCGAGTTCACGGTGGTCCGCACCCCGGTCACCGTCGCGGACGGCGGCGCGGACGACGTCGCGAACGGCGGGGCGAACGGCGGCGCGGACGGCGGGGCCCGGCCGTGACCGGGCGGCAGGACCGGCCGCCCGTCGCGTTCCACTGGTTCCTGCCGACCGGCGGTGACGCCCGCGACCTGGGCGGCGCCGCCCACGGCACCGGCATCGGCGGGGCGAACGGCGGAGCCGCCGCCGGGCGGCCCGCCACCCTCGGCTACCTCACCCAACTCGCGCAGGCCGCAGATCAGTTGGGCTACGAGGCGGTGCTCACCCCGACCGGCGCGCACTGCGAGGACGCCTGGATCACCACCGCCGCGCTGATCGCCGCCACCCGCCGGCTCAAGTTCCTGGTCGCCTTCCGCCCCGGCCTGATCGAACCCGCGCTGGCCGCACAGACCGCCGCCACCTTCCAGCGCCTCTCCGAGGGGCGGCTGCTGCTCAACGTGGTGGCCGGCGGCAGCGACGCCGAACAGCGCGGCTACGGCGACCGGCTCGGCCACGACGAACGCTACGCCCGGGCCGCCGAGTTCCTGGACGTGGTCCGCACCGCCTGGCGCGGCACCCCGTACGACCACGCGGGCCCGCACTACCGGATCGACGGCGGCGAACTGCGCCAGCCGCCCGACCCGGTACCCCGGGTCTACTTCGGCGGCTCCTCCGACCCCGCGCTCGACGTCGCCGCCCGGCACGCCGACACCTACCTGACCTGGGGCGAACCCGTCGAGCAGGTCGCCGAGAAGATCGGCCGGGTGCGCGAACTCGCCGCCGCGCAGGGCCGCGCGCCGCGCTTCGGCCTGCGGGTGCACGTGCTCAGCCGGGCCACCGCCGCCCGCGCCCGGCAGGACGCCGAAGCGCTGATCGCCGACCTCGACGACGCCGCGGTCACCGCCGGCCAGCAGCGCCTGCGCGCCCTGGAGTCGGTCGGTCAGCGCCGGATGCTCGACCTGCACGGCGGCCGCCGCGACCGGCTCTGGGTCGCCCCCAACCTGTGGGCGGGCATCGGCCTGGTCCGCGGCGGCGCGGGCACCGCCCTGGTCGGCAGTCACCGCGAGGTCGCCGACCGCCTTGCCGAGTACCGGGACGCCGGCGTCGACGAGTTCGTCCTCTCCGGCTACCCCCACCTGGAGGAGGCCTACACCTTCGCCGAGCACGTCCGCCCCCTGCTCTGAACGGCCCGAGCGGGCCGAACGTCCCCCGCCCGGGACGTTCGGCCCCTGCCGCCCGACCCACCGCCCCGCCTACGGTGGAGCCTCACCCGCAGGACGGGCCGGCGGGCCGTGACACCCGCCGGCCCACCGAGCGCACCGGCCACCCGGAAGTGGAGTGCGGAACTTCTGTGCGCGAAAGGTGAGTTCACGGAGGGCCGGGGGTGTCGGTCCGCCGGTGGGAGCGGGCGGAGTAGTCCGGGCGCTCGCCCTGCTGGTGTCAATCTCCTTGTGTAACTTCCAGGTTGAGCGTTGACACGGTCGCGGCGGCGCGGACACCATGGACGCCGCCCACCGCCTGCCCGAGCCCTTCCGAGCCGATCGTGATGTGGGAGCGCTCCCATCGCGTTCGGGCAGGTCACGGGCGGTCCGGTCGGCTTCCCCCACCCCGACGCCGTCCCGGAAGGACGCCACCGCCATGCCGCACGCAGCCGCACCCCCACCCGGACCGTCCCGCCCCGAACGCCCGCGCCGCCGCACCGCCGCCCCGGCCCGTCCGGTCGGCGGCACCCGCCG
The DNA here is from genome assembly GCF_000269985.1 of Kitasatospora setae KM-6054. Taxonomy (NCBI): domain Bacteria; kingdom Bacillati; phylum Actinomycetota; class Actinomycetes; order Kitasatosporales; family Streptomycetaceae; genus Kitasatospora; species Kitasatospora setae. The sequence goes on from NC_016109.1 coordinate 7,929,608, forward strand.
GGCCGTCCTGGGCCTGCTCGCGGCCGGGGTGCTCGCCGCCGCCGCGCTGCTGCCGCTGCACGCCGGGACGGCCGCCGCGGCCGCCGCGGTCGAGCCGGCCGAGCCGGCCGCCGTCGCGCCCGCGTTCGACTACGGTGAGGCGTTGCAGAAGTCGCTGCTGTTCTACGAGGCCCAGCAGTCCGGCAAGCTGCCCGCGACCAACCGGGTCAGCTGGCGCGGCGACTCCGCGCTGGACGACGGCAAGGACGTCGGGCTCGACCTGACCGGCGGCTGGTACGACGCCGGGGACCACGTCAAGTTCGGCCTGCCGATGGCTGCTTCGACCACCATGCTGGCCTGGGGCGGCATCGCCGAGAAGCAGGCGTACACCGCCTCCGGCCAACTGCCCTACCTGAAGAACAACCTGCGCTTCGTCGACGACTACCTGATCAAGGCGCACCCGGCCCCGAACGTGCTCTACGGCCAGGTCGGCAGCGGCTCGGCCGACCACGCCTGGTGGGGCCCGGCCGAGGTGCTGCCGATGGCCCGGCCCGCGTACAGGATCGACGCCTCCTGCCCGGGCTCGGACCTGGCGGGGGAGACGGCGGCCGCGCTCGCCTCCTCGTCGATGGTGTTCGCCGACAGCGACCCGGCGTACGCGGCGACCCTGCTCACCCACGCCAAGCAGCTGTACTCCTTCGCCGACACCTACCGGGGCAAGTACAGCGACTGCATCAAGGACGCCCAGGGCTACTACAACTCCTGGAGCGGCTACAACGACGAGCTGGTCTGGGGCGCGATCTGGCTCTACCGGGCCACCGGTGACAGCGCCTACCTGGCGAAGGCGGAGAGCTACTACGCCAACCTGTCGACCGAACCGCAGTCCACGACGAAGTCGTACAAGTGGACGATCGCCTGGGACGACAAGTCCTACGGCGCCTACGTGCTGCTGGCCCAGCTCACCGGCAAGCAGCAGTACGTCGACGACGCCAACCGCTGGCTCGACTGGTGGACCGTCGGCGTCAACGGCAGCCAGGTCAGGTACTCCCCGGGCGGCGAGGCCGTGCTCGACTCCTGGGGGTCGCTGCGCTACGCCGCCAACACCTCCTTCGTGGCGCTGGTCTACTCCGACACGCTGGCCGGCGACCCCGTCCGCAAGGCCCGCTACCACGACTTCGCGGTCCGCCAGATCGGCTACGCGCTCGGCGACAACCCGCGCAAGTCCAGCTACCTGATCGGGTTCGGCGCCAACTCCCCGAAGAACCCGCACCACCGCACCGCCCACGGCTCCTGGACCGACCAGCTCACCAACCCCGTCGACAGCCGGCACACCCTGATCGGCGCCCTGGTCGGCGGCCCCAGCTCGGCCGACGACGCCTACACCGACGACCGCTCCAACTACGTCAACAACGAGGTCGCCACCGACTACAACGCCGCCTTCACCGGCGCGCTCGCCCGCCTCTACGGCGAGTACGGCGGCAGCCCGCTCGCCGCCTTCCCGCCCCGGGAGACCCCCGACGGCCCGGAGATGTCCGTCCAAGCCTCGGTGAACGCCGCCGGCACCAACTTCACCGAGATCAAGGCGTACCTGATCGACAAGTCGGCCTGGCCGGCCCGCCCGCTCAAGAACGCCGCGCTGCGCTACTACTTCACCCTGGAACCCGGCGTCAGCCCGAGCCAGATCACCCTCACCACCAACTACAACCAGTGCGGCGCGGTCAGCGGACCCACGCTCTACGCCGGCTCCACCTACTACGTCACGGTCGACTGCTCGAACACCGTGATCGCCCCGGCCGGACAGTCCGCCTACCGCAAGGAGGTGCAGTTCCGGATCGCCTCGGCAGGGGCCTGGGACCCCACCAACGACTGGTCCTACCAAGGCATCTCGCTGGTCCCGGGCTCGACCCCGGTGGACGCGGCGAACATCCGGCTGCTGGACGGGGGAGTGCCGCAGTGGGGCGCCGAACCGGGCGGGAGCCCGTCCTCCTCCCCGTCCCCTTCCGCGTCCGCGTCCGCTTCGCCTTCGCAGTCTCCCTCGCCGTCGCCCTCGCCCTCCGTTTCGCCGTCCCCGTCCCCGTCCCCTTCCCCGTCCTCGTCCTCGTCGGGCAGCGGCAGTCCGAGCCAGCCGGTCGCGGGCTGCACGGTGGCCTACGTGGTGGGCAGCAACTGGGGCACCGGGTTCACGGCCGACGTGACCGTGCGCAACACCGGCGGGACGACGGTCTCCGGATGGACGCTGGCATGGACGTACCGGGGCGGTGAGGCGGTCACCAACGCGTGGAACGCCAAGGTGGTCCAGAGCGGCGCGGCCGTCACCGCCGCCGACGCGGGCTGGAACGGGACGCTGGCCCCGGGCGGTACGGCCTCCTTCGGCTTCCAGGCGAGCGGCAGTCCCGCCGCGCTGCCCGCCTTCACGCTGAACGGCCGGGCCTGCGCCGCCGCCTGACCCCCTGCCTGACCCGCCGCCCGCTTTCCTGTCTCCTCCTCGAACGGAACGCCCCCGTCCCCCCGCCTGCGCGCGCGGGGCGGGGGCGTTCGCGCGCGGCGGCGGTGGCCGGAAACGGTCGGTGGGTGGTGCGGGGACTTCGGTGGGCGGGTGGTTCGGGGACGGTGCGGCCGGGGTGGCTGAAATGCTGCGAATCGGGCCGGTAAACATCGGGCTCGGCAAGATCACCGTATCGAAGTAAATACCCCCCGCCTCCCGGGCGAAGGCCGTCGACTGAGCACTAGCGTTCCTCAAGATCCGACCGAGTCGTCCGCAAGTTCTGACGATTCGTCATCTTTTCGGCTTGTGAGGAGCGTTCGTCCCATGACCGTTGAGACCGGCCCGGTCGCGAAGCAGGTGCCGCCGCGGACGCGGGCGAACCCGCCGGTCGCGTCCTCCCCGGACGCCCCGCGGGCGGGCTGACCACGAGATCCCCCCTCGTGGCGGACGGCCGCGGGCCGCTCGCCGCCGTCCGCACGCCTGCACGACACTCCGGACGGCCCGGCGACGGCCGCGCACCGACCGTCGAACACCCCCCCGCGTCCGGCGCGCCGCGAAACCGCGCACCGCGCCGACGCACCCCCAAGCAGTGGCGAGATCTCGCCACCGGTTCCGATCAGACCGCCCCTCACCTCCCAGTAAAGGAGTCACGGATGCCCGACCCAGGGCTTTCCTCGCCGCTCCCCGCCTTGCCGTCCGACCCGTCCGACCCGCCGTTCCTGGTCGCGGCCGCAGCGGCGGTCGCCGAGGCGGTGGCGGCGACGGCCGCTGCCGCCGCCGCAGCCCCGGCCACAGCCACAGCCACAGCCACGACCCCGGCCACCGTCGAGACCGTCCCCGCGCCGTCCGTGTCCGGGGCGTCTGTGCCCGCGCCGTCCGTCCCCGAGCCGGTCGCCGTGCCGGAGGCGGACGGGTTGCAGCGGATCCTGCGCGGTCCCAGCGGGCTCGGGACGGGGGGCCTGTTCCGGGTCTCCCCGCTGCCCGAGCGGCTGCCCGAGCCCGGGGCTGAGGTGCCGGGTGCGCCGGAGGCGTCGGCGTCGCTGCCGGAGCCGGTCGAGGGGGTGCCGGTGCCGGGCCTGTACTTCCACCCGGTGGCGGAGCCCGATCCGGTCCGGGTGGCGGAGGTCAGCCGCCGGATCAAGGACTGGGCGGTCGACGAGGTCGACCTGTTCCCGGACGAGTGGGAGGGCCAGTTCGACGGCTTCTCGGTCGGCCGCTACATGGTGGTCTGCCACCCGGACGCCCCGACGGTCGAGCACGTGATGGTCGCGACCCGGCTGATGGTCGCGGAGAACGCGGTCGACGACTGCTACTGCGAGGACCACGGCGGTTCCCCGGTCGGCCTCGGCAGCCGGCTGCTGCTCGCGCACACCGCGCTGGACCCGGTGCACACCACCGCCGAGTACGCGCCGGACTGGGCGGAGTCGCTCGGCTCGGACGCGCCGCGCCGCGCCTACCGCTCCGCGATGCGGTACTTCACCGAGCTGGCCAGCCCGTCGCAGGCCGACCGGTTCCGGCACGACATGGCGCGGCTGCACCTGGGCTACCTGGCCGAGGCGTCCTGGTCGCAGGACGACCACGTGCCCGAGGTGTGGGAGTACCTGGCGATGCGCCAGTTCAACAACTTCCGCCCGTGCCCGACGATCACCGACACCGTCGGCGGCTACGAGCTGCCCGCCGACCTGCAGGCGATGCCGCAGACCCAGCGGGTCATCGCGCTGGCCGGCAACGCCACCACGATCGTCAACGACCTGTACTCGTACACCAAGGAGCTGGCCGCCCCCGGCCGGCACCTGAACCTCCCGGTGGTGATCTCCGAGCGCGAGGGCCTGTCCGACAAGGACGGCTACCTCAAGGCGGTCGAGGTGCACAACGAGCTGATGCGCGCCTTCGAGGCCGAGTCGGCCGCGCTCGCCGCCGCCTGCCCCGCCCCGCAGCTGCTGCGCTTCCTGCGCGGGGTGGCCGCCTGGGTCGACGGCAACCACCACTGGCACCAGACCAACACCTACCGCTACAGCCTGCCCGATTTCTGGTAAGCACCGGCAAGATAAGGACACCTGATCACATGACCAGCACCGACCTCGGTACCGCCTCCGCCTTCGTCCCGGCGCCCGCGACCGCCTACCAGGGCGACATCGCGCGCTACTGGAACAACGAGGCCCGTCCGGTCAACCTGCGCCTCGGCGACGTCGACGGCCTGTACCACCACCACTACGGCATCGGCGAGATCGACACCGCCTCCCTCGGCACCCCCGAGGACAGCGAGTACGAGAAGAAGCTGATCACCGAGCTGCACCGGCTGGAGTCCGCGCAGGCCGAGGTGCTCCTCGACCACCTCGGCCCGATCGCGCCCGGCGACACCCTGATGGACGCCGGCTGCGGCCGCGGCGGCTCGATGGTGATGGCCCACCAGCGCTTCGGCGCCAAGGTCGAGGGCGTCACCCTCTCCAGCACCCAGGCCGAGTTCGGCAACCGCCGCGCCCAGGAGCTCGGCATCGCCGACCACGTCCGCTCCCGGGTCTGCAACATGCTCGACACCCCGTTCGAGACCGGCCGGATGTCCGGCTCGTGGAACAACGAGTCCAGCATGTACGTCGACCTGCACGACCTGTTCGCCGAGCACTCCCGGGTGCTCAAGGTCGGCGGCCGCTACGTCACCATCACCGGCTGCTGGAACCCGCGCTACGGCCAGCCCTCCAAGTGGGTCTCGCAGATCAACGCCCACTTCGAGTGCAACATCCACTCCCGCCGCGAGTACCTGCGCGCGATGGCCGACAACCGCCTCGTCCCGCAGGCCGTCATCGACCTGACCCCCGACACCCTGCCCTACTGGGAGCTGCGCGCCACCTCCTCGCTGGTCACCGGCATCGAGGAAGCCTTCATCGAGTCGTACAAGGACGGGTCCTTCCAGTACGTCCTGATCGCGGCCGACCGGGTCTGACACCCCGGCAGGCGCGGTACGCCCGACCGGACGGCCGGTCCTCGCGGTGCGCGGGGGCCGGCCGTCAGGCCGTGGCGCAGGACGGCGGCAGCGCCACCGGCCACCGCGAACAGGGCCGGCGTCACCAGTCCCGGCACGTCAGACGCCCCCCGCGCGGGATCGGCCCGGGCGGGGGAACGGACGGGTCAGGCCGGGACGGCGGCTGCGTCGACGGCGGCTGTGTCGAGCGCGGTGGCGTCGAGGGCGCCGGACTTCGCCTGGGCGAGCAGGTCGGCGAACTGTTCGCGGCTCATCTGGATCCGCTGCCCGAAGTCGTCGGTGATGCGCACCCGCTGCTCCTCGGGGGCGTCGGCGTCGAGGAACAACTGCGGGCAGCCGCAGTCGCAGTTGCCGCAGAAGGTGGCGATCGGAACGAGGGTCTCCTGCACGGTGCAGCTCTCCTGTCCGGGACCGGCCGGTCCGGGTCGGGGGTGGCGCGGCCCCGGGGGAGGGGCCGGAACAGTCGTCGTCCCGGACGGAGTTCGAGTTCCCGACCCGTTGATGTGATCCAGGTCACAGTCACACGGGCGGGGGAGAGTCCGCCGGACCGGGGCCGGGCCGGGAGCCGGCGGGTGCGACGATGGGCCCGCGATGGAACCGGGACGAGTCGGGCAGGTCGGGCGGAGCGGGCGGGCCGCGGTGTTCGCGGCCGGCTGCGTGCTGCTCGCCGCGACCGCCCACGCCCTGATGTCCGGTGCGCCGCTGCCCGGTTGGGCCCTGCTCGCCGCGTTCGGCGGCGTCGGCGGGCTGGGGTGGCTGTCGGGCGGCCGGGAGCGCGGGCCGCTGGCGGTCACCGGGCTGACCGTCGGCGTCCAGGCCCTGCTGCACGCGGTGTTCTCGCTCGGCCAGGCCGCGACCGCCGCGCCCGCGCCCGGCGGGATCGCCGCCCAGTGGGCCCGGTTGCTGCTCTGCGGCACCGGACCACCGGGCGGCGCCGGGCAGTTGAGTGCCGGGCCGGCGGGCGCCGAGCAGGTGGCGCGGCTGGTCGAGGCGGCCGGGATCGCGCCGGGGGACGGGATGACCGTCGTACCGCTGGACGAACCCGCGACGGCCGCCACCTCCGGCATGGCCGCCATGCCGGACATGCCCGGCATGGCGATGGGCCACCACGCGGTGGCGGTGGTCGCCGGGCACCAGCACGGCGCCACGCTCGGCATGTTGGCCGCGCACCTGCTGGCCGCGCTGCTGCTCGGCCGGTGGCTGGCGGCGGGCGAACGCGCCGTGCACGGGCTGGCCCGGACCGTCGCCGCCCGGCTGTTCGCCCCCGTCCTGCTGCTGATCGGCGCCGTCCGCCCGGCCGTTCCGCGCCGACTCGGCCGGCCCCACCGGGCGGCGCGCCGCCCGGGGCCGCCCCCGCACCTCCGCTCGCCCGCCACCCGGGGACCGCCGGGGCCGGCCGCCGTCCGCTGACGGCCCGTCCGCCGCACCGGGGCTCCGCCGCATCCGTTCCCCGGGGCCCGTCCTCGCCCCCGTCGCCGCGACGGAGCGGCGAGGACGGGCCCCGGGCGGCGGTGCGGCTGCCGTGCGCCCCGGACCGGCCGCGCGGCCACGCCCGGGCCCCTCCCGCGCACTCCCGCCGTCCGTCCCGTCCTGCCCGTCTCGTCCGTTCCGCGCGCTCCGTCCGGCCTGCCGGGAGCGCGCCGGGGGGCGGTGCGGCGGCGCGGCGTGATGTGGCGGGACGTGGCAGGACGTGGGCCGGGCGGCCGCTCCCGTCTCTTCTCTTCCGCGAGCGAGGACCTTCCGAGATGACCCCTGCCCTCCCCCTGACCGCCCGTCCCGCGACGGCCCGTCCCACGAACGCCCGTCCCACGAACGCCCGTTCCGCCCCGCGCGTCGACGACGCGGAGGTGACCGCCTGGGCGCTGGCCGCCCGTGGTGGTGACCCGGTGGCCGTCGAGCGGTTCGTCCGGGCCACCCGGGCCGACGTGTGGCGGTTCGTCGCGCGGCTCAGCGGCGAACCCCAGGCCGCCGACGACCTCACCCAGGACACCTACCTGCGGGCGCTGCGCAGCCTGCCCCGGTTCGAGGGCCGCTCCTCGGCCCGGACCTGGCTGCTGGCGATCGCCCGCCGCGTCGTCGTGGACCGCCACCGCTTCGCCGCGTGCCGGCCCCGGCTGCTGGACACCGACGACTGGCAGGGCGCCGCCGAACGCGCCCAGCCGCGCGGCCTGCCCGGCTTCGACGAGGGCGTGGCGCTCGGCGACCTGCTGGCCGCGCTCCCCGCCGAGCGCCGGGACGCCTTCGTGCTGACCGCGCTGCTCGGCCTGCCCTACGAGCGGGCCGCCGAGGTGGCGGGCTGCCCGGTCGGCACCGTCCGCTCCCGGGTGAACCGGGCCCGCACCGTCCTGATCAGGCAACTCGCCGACGCCGAGCACGCCGACCGGGCGCTGGTCGCCCGGGCGGCCTGAACGGTTCCCCGCTCCATCCGATGGGGGCACCCGGCCGCGTGTCAGGGTGCCCGCGCCGGTCGCCGTGCGCTGTCGTGGACGGGCACGGAAACACCCACCGAACGGGAGCACGTCCTATGAGCACCACCGTTTTCGCCGTCGACGGCATGAGCTGCGGCCACTGCGAGAAGACCGTCAGCGCCGGGCTCGCCGTCCTGCCGGGCGTCACCGCCGTCACCGCCGACGCCAAGGCCGGGCGGGTCACCGTCACCGGGGACGTCGACGAGGCGGGCGTCCGGGCCGCGGTCGACGAGGCCGGGTTCGTGCTCACCGGCCGGGTCTGAGAAAGTGTCGGGCGAGTGATCAACTCCATGGCGTGACCCATGGCCGGTGATCTTCGTGGTCTGCGGGCTCGCGAAGGTCACCGGCAGGTGTGTCTGTTCGTGTGAGCCGTCCTGTGACTCGTCGTTGACGGACGCCCGGTGGGCGGTGATCGAGCCGCTGCTGCCGGAGCGGGATCCGCGCCGGGGCGGCCGTCCGCTGGGGTTCCCGCGTCGTCCGGTCGTGGACACCGTGCTGTACGTGCCGGTCAGCGGATGCGCGTGGCGGCTGGCCCCGCACGATCCGGTGCCGTGGGACGCGGGCGGCCCTCGGCGGCGAACAGGAACGGGCGCGTCCGCAGCGGAGGCGGCCCGGCGGGCCGCCTCGTCACGCCGGATCAGCAGGTACGCGGTGCCGGTGAACAGCGCCGACAGCAGCACCCACAGCAGCTGGTACCAGGAGAAGAACGGCATCCCGCCGAGCTTCGGGGTGACCTTGCGGTACGACGGTACCCACATCATCACCACGATCGGCACCAGTAGGCACAGCCCGGCCAGCACCCGGGCGCCCCGCCGGGCCCGGGCGCCCCGCCGGGGCCCGGCACCGGGCTCACCACAGCAGGAGCGCCATCACCAACACTGCTATCAGCCCCAGTCCGACGCCCAACACGCCTAATATGATGCCCAGTTGAGACCCCTGCGGGGGTGGTTGCGGCGGTGGCGGCGACGAGGGCGGGCGCGGCGGGACGGGCCGGGGCAGGACCTCCGGGAGGTCGTCGGGTTCGGCAGGGGGTGTAAGGACGGCCGGGGGAGCGGGCGGAGGCGCGGCCGGGGGAGCGGGCGGTGGGGCCGGAGGCGCCTCCGGGGACGGCTCACCAGGTGGTCCGGCCGTCCCGGCGGGTTCGGAAGGGGGGAGCGGCTGCCCCGGGACGGCACGGGCCCGGTGGTGGAACAACTCCTGCCAGACTTCGGACGGCAGGTCGGGCGCGGCCCGCTCCGACCCGGGCGGCGGGACCAGCAGGGCCAGCAACTCCCGTTCGGCCGGGGTGTTGTCGAGCAGCAGCCCCGTGAACAGGGCGACCAGTGCCTGGTGGTGCTGCTGGTCCCGCAGGTGGGGGAGGACCGCCCAGTCGAACAGCCAGACGGCGCGCTCGACGCCCTTGCCCTCGGCGTCCGGCCCCGCGGCGGTGCGGTCGATGAACAGCCGTTGGCTCAGCACCTGGGCGCAGAGCAGCGACCTCTCGCCGGGACTGCGCTCCCGGCCGCGGACGTGCAGGGCCTGCAGCAGCTGGTTGGTGGCGGAGACCGACAGGCTCTCCTCGCGCAGGACCTCCAGCAGCGGCTCCTCGCCGGCCTCGGCCAGCTCGCACAGCCGGGCGACGACCGCCTTGGCGTCCGCGCCGGGCCGGTCGAGGCACCGGCGGACCTCCGCGACGGGCGCGGGGACGTGGGGCGCGGGGACGTAGACGGTGGGGAACTCGGCCTCGTCCTCCTGGTACGGGGGCCGGTCGGGGTGCCGGTGCCGGTTCCGGTCGGCCCGTTCCCCGTAGCGGTCGGGTTCGGCCCGTTCCCCGTAGCGGTCGGGGACGTCCCGTTCGCCGTGGCGGTCGGGGACGTCCCGGTGCTCGGGGCCGCCGCGCCCGTCCCGGTCCCGGTGGTCCCGGTGGTCCCGGTGGTCGCCGTCGGCCGGGGAGTGCCGGGGCCGGGGGTGCGGGGGCGGGGTGCCCCGGAGGGCGCGGGCGAGCAGGCGCAGGCGTTCCTCGGGCGGCCGCCCGGCGGCGTTCCGCAGGGCGGGGGCGGTGAGTTCGGGCAGGCCCGAGCTCCCGTGGGCGGGGCGGTTCAGCAGCCGTTCCACCAGCCGGGCGGCGAGTTCGTGGGCCTCGTCGTGCTCGGCCCGGCGGGGGTCGATGCGGGAGCGTTCGTGCTGCGGGCCGGAGTCGGTGGTCCAGTCGTCGACCCAGGTGACCGTGAGGTCGTGGCGGTCCGTCACGTCGTAGGTGGCGAAGGTCCACGGCTGGGGGAGCCAGCGGCGGCCGAAGATCTCGTACAGGCCCCGGATCGCGGCGGCGGACGGGTTGCGGTCGGGCCAGCCGGGCAGGGCGTCGACGCGCAGCGAGAGCCGGGAGCCGGGGCGGCGCAGCAGGGCCGCGGTGGCGACCGTGAGCGCGTCGCGGACCTCGGCGATCCGTTCCGGGCCGTCGGCCCAGGCCCGCTCGGAGAGGTCCCGCAGCCGGGCGGTGCCGACCGGTTCGCAGGTGCCGGTGGCCTGTTCGGCGAACTGCCTGGTGCTGATCGGCCAGTCGTGCAGGGCGAGCGCGGTGCGGGCGGTGAGCGAGTGGGGGGTGCCGAGCAGCAGGTGGCAGGCGGTGTTCGGCCGTCCGGCGGCGTCCCAGGTGGGCCAGCGCCGGATGACGACGGTCTCGTCGCGCTTGGTGAAGGTGCGGACCAGGCCGGGGCGTTCCGCGTTGTCGACCCGGAGCAGCGGGGCCAGTTCGCGGGCGAGGTCGTCGGCGACCTCCGGGGGGCAGGACCAGGCGGCGGGGGCCAGGCCGGAGCTGCGGCGGCCCTGGTTGCCCTGCCAGCGGAACACGACCTGGTCGACGTACTCGCTCGGTCCGGTGGTGTTCATCGTCCGGCCTCCGGGGCGGTGCGGGCGTCGGGCAGGTCGATGACGCCGTGCGCGGCGAGCAGGGCGATCAGCGGCTCCAGGACCCGCTGCGCCCGGACGCCGTGCGGGTAGCGGCGGTCCTGCTGCCGTCCGCCGGTGGCGGAGGCGATGTGCATGGTGCAGTGCAGGGCGGTGTCGAAGGGGCGCAGCCAGGACTTCCCGGCGTGGCGGTGCAGCAGCGCGTACACGTCGCGGCTCTCCTCGTGCAGCCGTCGCCGGCTCAGGGGGGTGGTGCCGGGTTCGGTCAGCCAGCGGTCCACGGGGGGTTCGGTGCGCAGCAGGTCGGCCTTGGAGACCACGACCGCGGACGGCACGGTCAGGTGCGGGCCGGTGCGCGGGACGCGGTCCAGGACGGTGGCGAACGCGGGGTCGCCGTCCCGGTTGACGCGCAGTCCGAGCGAGGCGCGCAGTTCGTCGAGCTGGGGCAGGGGCACGGCGAGGAGCGGGTCGACGACGAAGACCAGGGCGTCGACGCCGAGCAGGAAGCGCAGCAGCGCGTCGGTGCGCAGCAGGTCCTCCCCGGCCAGGTCGAAGAAGGCCAGCGGGCGGGTCCGGCCGCGGGAGTCGGTGATCAGCAGGGACTCGACGAACCGGACCGGCTCGTCGTCGCCGAGCCCGGCGGTGTGGCCGATCACGTTGCCGTTGCGCAGCGGCACCACCTGCCGGTTCAGGAAGTTGGCGTGCTGCTCCGGGTTGACGGACTGCCAGCTGACGCCGTACGGCTTCAGCCGGTCGTCGGTGATCTCGGCGATCATCTGGGCCAGCAGGTGGCTCTTGCCGGTGTTGGACTGGCCGATCATGGCGACGGTCAGCGGGCGCCCGTTGAGCAGGTACGGCACCGGGACGTGGTGCGTCGGGCTGCCCGTGCAGCGCTGGAAGGCGCCGCGCAGCTCGTCGGCGCGCAGTTGCCGGCTCTGCTGTGCGGTGAGCCGGTACGGCTGGAGCTCCTGGAAGGAGTCGGGGACGTACAGCGCCTGCGGATCGAAGTGGATGCGTTCCAGGCAGGACGGGCACAGCACCCCGTCCTCGTCGGCCTCCGGGCCGTCCGGGCCGCCGCCGGTGCCGCCGTCCGCGGCGCGCTTGAGGGCGACGGCCCGGTCGAACGCGGCGCGGTGCGGGGCGAGGTCGTCGGGGTCGCGGACGGCGGCCTGGCCGTGCCCGGGCGCGAGCAGGTCGCGGAGCGCCGCCGGAGCGGGCCGGTCCGCGGCCCGGGGGGCGAACGAGGAGCGCATGCTGTGGGCGAGCGAACGGTGGTCGGCCAGGTCGGCCGGCTCCCGGTCGGGGTCGCCCTCCTGCCCGGTGACCAGGCGGTACATCACCTGGGCGGCGCTCCACAGGGTGTCGCGCGGGTCGTTCTCCCCGGTGCCGCCGCGCAGTTCGGGCGAGGCGTACGGGGCGGTGCCGCCCGCGGTGCGCGGCCGGCCGGTGCGGGTGACCGCGTGCAGACCCCACAGCTGCACGGACCGCCCGTCCCAGCGCACGGTCGCCGGGGTGACGCCCTGGTGGACCAGGCCGAGCTCGGCGAGCAGCGCGGCGGCGTCGACCAGGTCCCGTTCGACGACCCGCAGTTGGACGCCGGGCAGGCCGTGCAGCTGGTCGACCCGGGTGCCGCGCGGCGGCAGGTAGAGGACGAACGGCTCGGCCGCCTCCAGGTCGTAGCCGAGCAGCGTCGGGAACAGCCGGGCGGCCGGACCGCCCTCGAAGGCGCGGTGCAGCCGCAGGGCGGCCGCCGCCTCCGCGTCCAGTGCGTCACGGGCCGCCTCGGCCGGGCCGGCACCGTCCGCGGCGGCGGCCCGGACCTGCACGCAGCGCTTGCCGCCGAGCGACGCGTTGCGCATCGGGGGCCCGCCGCGGCCGGTGCCGGACGGGTCGGGGCCGAACCGGGCGGGGGCCACCAGCCGCCGCCCGGCGGGCGTCAGGTACGGCAGGTCCACGGCTTTCTGCGGGCCGGGGCCGCCGGGGCCGTTCAGGTCCCGCGGGCGCGGGCCGGGCCGGGTGCTGCTCACCACTGCTCCTCCTCGTCGTACGCCGAGCCGTGCCGCTGCCGGACGGTCCCGACCACCCCGGCGCGCAGCGCCGTCAGCCGCAGCCGCCCCGCGTAGCGGCCGGCCGCGGTCCGCACCTCCCGGGCCTCCTCGCCGCCGCCGTCGAGCAGCGGCCCCCCGTGGGCGGACTCGGGGGCGAAGCGGACCAGGACGACCGCGTCCGGGTTGCGGCTGAGCAGGTCCTGCTGCTCGGCCGAGTTCAACTGCAGCAGGCCCCGGCCGTCCCGGTCGGGGAAGGTCTGGTCGGCGGCCCGGCCGACGTCGACGCCGAGCAGCCCGGCCGGGCCGCTGCGCATCCGGTGCGGGGCCGCGAACGGCGGGGCGGGCAGGACGTCGTTGCGGTCCAGGTGGTCGCGGGCCGCGGCGAGCAGTTCGCGCACCCGCTCGGTGATCCGCTCCTGGGCGGCGTCACCGGCCCGGCCGCGCTCCACCGCCCCCCAGTACGGGTCCAGGGCGGTCAGGGTGGCGTCCGTCAGGTCACCGACCAGGGTCGGCACCAGCTCGGGGCCGCCCTTCGCCTCCCCGCGCTCCAGCCACCGCGGGCGGCCGGCGGCGCCCGGCCGGGGCCCGGCGGCCGGGCCGCCGGCCGCCCGGGCCGGGTTGTCCTCGGAGCGCAGGCCGATCCAGTCGTCGTCCGCTTCGTCGTCGTACTGCCCGTCGCCGTACCCGTCGCCGTCGCCGTCGCCGTCGCCGTCGCCGTACGACCAGGGGTCGTCCTCGTCGTCGGCGGCCCGGCCCAGCCAGTCCTCCTCGCTCTCCCCGGCGGCACCGGACGGTTCGGCGAGGTCCCGGGCGGCCTCCTCCTCGGCCGCCGCCGCGGTGGCCCGCAGCATGCCGACCACCGACATCGCCGCGTCCGCGCAGTACCGGCGCTCCTCGACCGCCCAGAACTCGCGCAGGGCCCGCACCAGCAGCGCCTCCAGCCCGTGCAGCTCCTGCTGCAGCGGCTCCACGCCGCGCTCCAGGCCCCAGCGCTGCGCGTGGTCGCGCCAGGCCCGGAGCACCAGCCAGCCGGCGAGGACGCCCCCGACCGGCAGGCCGACGACACCCGTCCAGGGCGGCAGCCCGGCCGCGCCGGCCGCCGCGGCCGACACCGCCGCCCCCAGCAGCGCGGCCACGCCGAGCCCGACCGCGTGCGAGACCCGGCCCGGCCCGCCCGGCAGCCGCAGCACCCCGGCCAGCACGCCCAGCGAGACCAGCAGCGGCACGACCAGCGCGGCCGGCAGCGCCGGCCAGGTCCACAGCCCGCCCAGCAGCCCGGCCAGCCCGGCCGCGCCCAGCACACCGAGGCCCGGCGGGGCGGGCGGCAGGCTGCGGTCGCCCGCGGTGGACGGCCGCAGCCCGTCGAGCTCGGCGAGCAGCGGGCTGTTCGACAGCGGCTGCACCTGACCGGCGAGCAGCGTGAGCCGCTGGGCCACCGAGCGCAGCGGCAGCCCCGCGTTCAGCAGCCCGACGGCGAGCAGGCGCAGGCTCTCGCCGACCCGCTCGCCGGTGGTGGTCGGGGGATCCAGCGCGATGCCCAGCTTGGCCAGCTGGGTGGCGGACTCGGCGGCGGAGCGCGTCCCGGCGGTGCCGCCGTCGATCCGCAGCACCCGGCCGACCAGGGCGCCGTACCGGTCGAGCGCCTGCCGGCCCCGGCCCAGTGCCGACTCCAGCTCGGCCCGCCCGGCCCCGGTGACCAGCCCGGCCGGCCCGCCGAACCGGACCGCCTCGGCCCTGGCGGTGTCCAGCGCGTCCACGGCCTCGTGGTGCGCCCGGGACTCCTCGCCGCTCCCGGTCCGCCGCCACGGCGAACCGGTCGCGGAACCGGTGACCAGCCCCTCCAGGGCGCCCGGCAGCCGGTCGCCCGCCGGTCCGGCCGGAGCCGGGTCGTGCGAGCCCGCGAAGCGCAGCAGCGCCTCGCTCCACGCCTGGTGGCGGACCTCCGGGGACAGCCCGTGCTCCAGCACCCGCAGTGCCGGGGCCGCCACCCCGTCCGGCAGCGAAGCGAGCAGGTCCAGCGTCTCGTCGAAGAGCTCGGGAACGGACAGGACGTCGGCCAGCACGGCCAGCGCCTGCGGGTCGGCGGGCCCGGCCGGGTCGTCGTGGCCGTGCCCGGCCTGCAGGTCACCGGCCCAGACCAGGCCGGCCTCGGGCGCCCGCAGGGTCGCGGGCCGCAGCAACCGCCGCTCCGCCGGGCCGGGGTGGTCGGGCAGCCCGCCCACCAGCAGGCAGAGCACCCGCACCCGGCCCGGCGCGCGGTAGGCCATCACCTGCTCGATCCGGGTGTGGTGGGCGTCCAGCCCGGCCGGGGTGTCGATCACCAGGAACCGCAGGTCGTGCGGCTGGGACAGGCCCTGCTCCGCCAGCCGGGCCACCACGGCGCTCCGCAGCACGGCCGGGTCCGTACCGGCCAGCTCCGGGGCGCGCAGATCGAGCCGGACGACGGGCGCGGGCACCGGGAAGGAACTGCTCACGCCTCCTCACCGTCCCAACGCTCGGCGCCGCGCGACCGCCCGGGCTCCTCCGCGCGGGACGACCACCCGTACGACGACTCGTCCCACTCCGCGACCCGGCCGGTGCCGCGGTCGGTGTACCGGTCGGTGTCGCGCTCGGTGTACCGGTCGGTGCTGCGGTCGGTGTCGCGGTCGGTGTACCGGTCGGTGTCTCGCTCGGCGTACCGGTCCGGGCCGGGGCCGCTCCGTTCCGCGGACCGGGGCGGCCGCTCGTCCCGTTCGTCGTCCCGTCCGTCGTCCCGTCCGGCGGGGCGGCGGGTGCCGAAGTCCTCTTCCTCCTCGCGGGGCGGGGCGGTCCGGGCGCCGTGCGGCTCGTCGTCGACGTCGTCGACCGGGCGCGGGTCCAACTGGCCGCTGCGGATGGCCTCCAGGAGCGTCGCCAGGTTCGGCTGGACGGCCCGCTGGTCGTTGAACTCCAGCCGCAGCGCGGCGGGCAGGGTCTCCGCCCAGAACTGCCACAGCGGGCGGAACCAGCCGTCGACCCGTTCCCCGCCGTTCTCTCGGCGGGTCCGGAGCATCTTCCGCTGCTGCGGCGCGATCTGCTCGACCAGCCGGACGAACAGCGGGTCGGGCCGGCTCGCCGAGCGGGTCAGGCCCGCCGGGTAGGCCGACATCAGGCGGCTGCAGTAGTCCTCGACGGTCCGTTCGTCGTCGAGCACCGTCCACCGCTCGTAGGCCCGCAGCAGTTCGGCCCAGCTGGAGACGCCGTTCTGCTGCTCGCCCAGCCGCAGCCGCACGCCCGGCACTTCCGGCCCGTGCTCCCGGAACAGTCGCAGCCGGATCAGCCGCGGGGAGTCCTCGGGGCCCTCCAACACGTCGACCTGCCCGTTCCAGAGCAGGTTGAGCAGCCGGTGCAGGATCAGGCGGCGGTCCGCCTCGGTGGAGACCAGCCAGTCGTCGCGGTGGCCCAGCCGCTGGCGCCAGCGCAGCACGTCGTCGCCCTGCTCGTTGTCCTTCGCCTTGGCCCACTGCCGGAGCATCTTGCGGGCCTCCGGCACCTGGGTGAGGCTCATCTCGCTGCGGAACAGCACCACCGTGATCGACTGCGTCTCGACGCCCCGGAACTCGGCCCGGGCCTCCTTCGGCAGTCGCAGCGCCTTCCGCAGGAAGTCCTCCACCTCGTCCGAGGACTTCACCCGCGGGTACGTCACCAGGGCCTTCAGCGGGCCGGTGCCCTCCGGTACGAAACCGGCCGGCAGCAGCCCGGCGAGCTTGCGGCCGAACTGCTCCAGCGCCTCCTTGCTGACCAGTTCGGCGTCCTCCTCGCTGCCCGCCGCCGCGGCCAGCAGCACCCCCATCGCGGGCAGCAGCGGACGCTCCTCCAACTGCTCGCCGCTCTCCGCGAACAGCCGCTTCACGCCCGCCTCGACGGCCGCCTTGACCTCGCCGACCGCACCGGCCGGGCTGCGCCGGCTGAGCGCGTTGGCCGCGCGCCACTCGTCGCCGCCGACCAGCCGCATCAGCAGGGCCGCCTGGTCCTCGCTCTCCGGCAGGCCCTCGCGGGCGGCCAGCCGGGCCACCAGGTCGTCGTAGAAGTGCTTGAGGTCGCGCTGCGGCGGCAGCAGGTACGACACGCCGGTGCGGTCCTCGTACAGCGTCTGGGACTGCTCGGCGAACGCCCGCGGCTCGTCCTTGGCGTGGCTGCGGAAGGCCGAGACCAGCCGGTTGACCTCGCTCTCCAGGGCCCGGGCGGCCGGTTCCCAGCGCTGCTGCTGGCTCTTCCACGCCTCGTGCCACACCTGGTGGCTGCGCCACTTGTACCAGGCGTCCTGGGCGCGCAGCACGGCCTGGACCTCCTCGTCGCCCCAGCGCGGCTGGGCGAGGCCGCCCATCCGGCGCCGGATCCGGGCCCCGCTCGGCGGGGTCTCGCGGGTGCCGGGCGGCAGCGGGGGCGTGTGGGTGCGCTGGTCGAGCATGCCGAGGAAGCCCAGCCGGGCCAGGGAGTCGCCGGCCTGCGGGTCGCCCCGCACGACCCGCTGCACGGTGAACGGGTCGACGCCCGCCAGCAGCCGGTCGACCGCCCGGCGGGGCGCGAAGTCCTTCGCCATCTCGGCGGTCCGGGCGGCCGCCTGCCGGGCCAGGTTGGCGAGTTCGGACTGCATGCCGGCCAGCCGGGCGGCCAGCCCCGCCTCGATGGCCGAGCTGCCGCGCGGCTCCGGCGAGGGCGGCTGGATCGGCAGTTGGGGCCGCCGCAGCAGCTCCTCGAGCCCGGAGTCGGCGAACACCTGCTGCACCAGGTCGGCGGCGCTCCGGCCCGGGCGGTGCGCCCGGTCGTCGAGCTGGTCGATCGAGGCGCGCAGGATCCGGCCGGACACCAGCGAGGCCAGCTCGTCCACCGGCGCGGTCATCGAGGCGACCAGGCTGGTGGAGACGCCGCGCCGGCCGATGCCGGACGGCGCGACGGCGGCCCGCTGCACGCCCCGGTTGATGAAGCTCGCGGCGAAGGTCTGGTAGTCGTCGTCGGCCCTGGTCCGGGCGGCGCGGCCGTCGCCGAGCTCGGTGCCGATCAGCGACATCACCAGCGACACCATGGAGCGGCGCAGGTCGTCCGGGCGGATGCCCGCGGTGCGGTTGAACAGGAAGGCGGTCGGCAGGATGCCGGTGCGCAGCCGGATCGGGGCGGTGTGCGGGTAGCGGATGCGCAGCATCAGCTCCTCGTCCACGTCGCCGTGGTCGACTCCCAGCACGGGGGCGTTCTGCTCGTCCACCAGGCGGAACAGGTCGACCAGGGCGCGGGCCGAGTTCAGCTCCGCCTCCCGGCCGCCACCGCCGGACACCGGGAACGCCGAGGGCATCACCACCAGCGGGTAGACCTTGACGCCGTCGAAGCCCTTCTCCCGGAAGGCGTGGTTGATCAGGTAGAGGTAGTCCAGGAAGATGCCCGCGCCGGTGCCGCCGGCCACCGAGAACGCCACGAAGACGTCGCACCCGCTGACCGGACCGCCGCCGAGCTGGCTGAGCGACCCGCCGGAGCGGGCGAGCGCGTCGATCGCCTGCATCAGCGGCTCCAGGACCGGGTCCAGGCCGCCGCGCAGGGTCCCGAACAGGCCCGCCCGGCCGACCGTCGGCAGCTGGCCCGCGCCGTTCTTCAACGGTGTCACCCGCGGCTCGTTCTGCCGGGGCGGCAGCCACGCCGCGGTCTCCTCGGGCATGCTCGCCCGGAGCATCTTGGTGACGTCCGGCGAGCTGTCGAAGTTCGGCAGCAGGTCGTGGGTGGAGCGCGAGGTGCGGCTGAACACCGGGCGCATCGCCGGGGCGGCGGTGGCGTGCGGCAGCCGGGCCAGGTCGGTCTCGCTGAAGTCGGCGTAGACGAACTGCAGGCAGTCCGGCAGCTGGTAGGGGGCCAGGCCGCCGAGGCCGGTCAGCGCCGTGCCGTCCGGGCCGCAGAGCTCGGCGCGCAGGCGCCGGTCGAGCTCCGCGCCGACCAGGCCACCGGTGCCGCCCAGACCGACGAACAGCATCGGCTGGAAGATCTTCATGGGTTCCGCCTCCATCCGGCCGCACGGGGCGGCCGGCTCGGGTGTCGAAAGGAACGGGGTGGACGGGGCCCGGGGCCCCGGTGCCGGGCAGCGGCCCGGGTCACAGCCACGCGTCGGTGGACTCGGGCGGCAGGGCGGAGGACGGCACGCCGCCGGACGGCGCCGGGGCGACCGGGGCGGGGCGGTGGTTCGCGGTCAGCAGCAGGCTCAGGCCGCCCGTGAGCGCCACCGGCGCGCCCTCGGTCAGCCGGACCCGGTCGCGGCGCCGGGTCTCCAGCACCGCGCCGCCGTCCTGGCCGCGCTGCACCCGGTACGTCCCGCCGGAGTGGTGGACCAGCCGCGGGTACGGGCTGCCGATGCCCTTCACCTCGAACTCGTACCAACCGCCGGACCCGGCGGTGGTGGTGAGCGTGCTCGCCTCGGCGCCGCGCTCGTCCAGCAGGGTCAGCTCCAACCCCTCCGGGGACCTGCGGCGCCGACGGACCGCCAGCCGGACCAGCAGCACCAGCGCGGCGGCCGCGGCCAGCAGACCGGCGGCCAGGAGGGCCCACCACCACTGCTCCAGGAAGGACGGCGGCGGGGTGACCCGGACCGACAGCGGGGCGTCGACGACCACCCGGTCGTGGTCCGAGGTGTCGACCACGGTGGCCTTGCCGCCCACGGTGACCCCGTCGTCCGGCAGCCGGAACGCCGCGGCGTCGCCCGCGGTCAGCGTGACGTCGACGGTGCGGGACTCCTTGGGCGCCAGCGTGACGGTGTCCGGGGACAGCGTCAGCAGGCCGGGGGCGACGTCGGTGACGCTCGCGTGCAGGGTGTGCGGCACCGCGTCGTCGTTGCGCAGGGTCAGCCGGGCCTCCACCGACCCGCCCGGGTGCGCCGCCAGCGGGCCGGCGGCCGAGAAGGCCGCGGTGACCAGCGGCACCGCGGGGGAGACCGCCGAACGGAACGGGCGGTTCTCGTCGGCGGTCAGACCGGCGGCGGTCAGGGTGCTGGACGCCGTGATCGCGCCGGTGGCGGAGGCCGGGACGGTGACCGTGCCGGTGAACGTGGCGTCCCCGGCCCTCGCGTCCGGGGCGGCCCCGTCGTCGGACAGCGCGACCGGCACCGGCGAGAAGCCGTCACCGGTCAGCAGGGAGGCGACCGACAACTGCTTCAGGTCCTGCTGGTCGGTGATCTCCAGGCCCTTGCGGGTCTGCAGCCGGACCGTCACGGTGGCCCGCTCACCGGCCCGCGGCGACGGCGGGGACAGCGTGATCGAGCTGTTCAGGGCGCCGCGCCAGAGCACGCTGACACTGGCCAGCTGGGAACGGTGGTCCTCGGGCGCGTCCAGGTGGACCCGCCACTGGCCCGGCACCGGGTCGGTGATGCGCAGCGACTCGACGCTCTGGCCCTGCCCGGAGAACTCGTAGGTCGAGCCCTGGTCGGAGCCGGACGCGCCGACCCGTCGCCCGCTGGGGTCGTAGTAGGTCGCGGTCACCAGCGGGTCGCCCTTGTCGACCACGATGCTGCCGACGGCGGCCAGTGGGGAGATCCGCACCTGGAGGTCGGCCGGCGGACGGCCGGTCTGCACGCCCCCGGTGCGCAGGCAGTGGGCGGCGGCGAACGCCGTCTCCAGCGCCGCGCCGACCTCCCCGGAGTCCTGCACCACGGTGGCCCGCGGGGTGGCGTCGGGAAGGCTGACGCACCCCTCCTGGTACCCGGCGGCGGCCATCCGGTCCAGTGCCGCCCGGTCGGGCAGCGAGCCGAAGCCCAGCGGCCAGATCTGGATCTTCGCGGCCTTCGCCGCGGCCAGCGCCGTGGCCAGGTCCGCCTCGGCGACGGCCATCCGGGCATCCGGGGTGAGGTCCTTGCCGTACGACTCGCTGTTGCGGACGTCCAACTTGCCGTCGGTGAGCAGGAACAGCACCCGCGGCACCGACGGGTCGGCGGCGCCGAGCCGGGTGACGGCCTGGGCGACGGCGTGCGGGAAGTCGGTGTCGTCGCCCTCCTCGGGGGTGCGCCGGTGCAGCCCGGCCGCGCAGCTGCCGATCCGGTCGCGGCCGACGGCGTCCAGGGGGGTCGGCGGGCAGACCTCGTCCACCGGGCCCAGCGCCTTCCCGCTGGCGAAGCCGAAGATGCCCACCGTCGAGGCGTGGTGGACCTCGCCGAGGGCGATCCGGAGGGCGGCCGTGCGCTCGCGTTCGAGGTCGGCCGGGTCGAGGCTGCCGGATTCGTCGACCGCGACGGCGTAGTTGACCGGCCCGATCGCGGCGGCGGCGGACGGGCCGGACCCGGACCCGGTGGCGGACGCGGTGGCGGACGCGGAGGGCGACGGGTCGGCGGCGAAGGCCGGGGCGGTGGGCAGCCCGGTGACGGCCAGCAGGGCCGCGGCGACGCCCGCCGCGGTGCGCCCGAGGCCCCGGCGCGGGTACCGGAGCCGGAACGGGGCCGGCGCGGCGCGACGGCAGGTGGGCACGATGGACAGGTGGGGCACCGTCGTTTCCTCCGGTTTCAGGGTGCGTGCTTCCGACCGACCGGCAGGGCCGGCCGGGAGATCGGCGGATGAGGGGTGTGGGCGGGTGCGCTCAGCCGAGCAGCACTCCGGCGGTGGTGAGGACGGCGCCGGGGGCCAGACAGCCGACGCCCCGGCGGATCCAGCGGTACTTGGCGGCCAGGATGGTGCTGACGTCGACGGCCTGGAGCAGCAGCCACCCGGCCGGGTCGCGCCCGGCCGCCGCCAACCGCTCGGCCAGCTCCGGCCCGGCGGCGCCGGGCAGCAGGTCGCCGAAGTAGGTGACGCTCTCGTGCTCGCCCTGGGTACCGGTGCGGGGCATGATCGCCTGCACCAGCGCCACGGTGCCGGCCGCCCAGCACACCGCGCCGAGCACCAGCAGGACCGAGGCGTACCCGGCCGCCCCGCCGCCCGGCCAGCCCTGGCCGAGCAGCAGGGCGGGCAGGCCGAGGGCGCCGGTCAACAGGATCGAGGCCTTGGTGTCGGCCCGGCCGATGTCCTCGCGGACCGCGGCCAGCAGGTGGCCCGCGACGAAACGGTTCTCGTCGGCGGACGGCGAAGGCGAAGGCGATGGCGAAGGCGAAGGGGCGGCGGGCGCGGTGGTGGCGGGTGCGGTTGCGGCGGTGGTCGGGGCTTCGGTCACGGCGTCACCGGCCCCGGTCCGGCGACCAGGCCCGGTCGTCGTGGTCGTCCTGGTCGTCGGGCCAGTCGTCGCGCTCTCGCTCCCGCTCTCGCTCCCGCTCCCGGTCGCGCTCCCGCTCCCGCTCCCGCTCCCGGTCGCGCGCGCGGTCGGTCCGTTCCGGCCGGTCGTCCGGGGGCGCGGCGCTCTCCCAGTCGTCGAACGCCTCGCTGGGGCGGCGGCGCGGCCGGTCCGCGTCCGGTGCGACGTCCAGCCAGGTCGGGGTGTACGGCTGCGGGGTTTCGCGGTTCCGCCCCGGACGGTCCGTCCCTCGGTCGCGGTCGTCCGGTGTGTCGTCGCGGTGCGGGGCGGAGGTGAGTTCCGCGGGGCGGTGGCCGGAGCGGACCGGGGGGCGGCCGAGGGCGCCCGCGGCCGGGTGGCCGTCGGCGCTCAGCATGTCCCCGAGCCGGTTCTCCAGCTCCACGGACTGGATCGCCCCGTCCCGCATCAACTCGACGGCGCTGGTGAGCCGTTCCTGCCGGTCGGCGTGCTGCTGCCGGTGCAGTCCGGCGAGGTAGGCGGCGGCCCCGTCCGGGTCGGCGGCGAGGATGTAGGTCCGTTCGGTCTGCTCCCCGCCGTCCAGGATCCGTTCGAACTTCCCCATCTGGAGGGCCAGGAGCTGGGACTTGCGGTACTCCTCGGCCAGCTTCCCCTGGTGCTCCTGCGCGGCCAGGTCGCCCTGGTTGCTGCCGTCCCGGAGTCGCCCGGCGTGTTCGAGGGTCGCCCGGTCGACGGCGAAGCGGACGTACAGCCGGACGTCCAGCCCGAGGTCGTCGCCGAGGTAGTCCCACTGGCCGCTCGCGCAGGCGGACATGGCCTTGCGTTCGGCGTCGGCCGCGTCCGACACCCGGTGGTTCTCGCAGATGCCCCGCAGCAGGTGGACGAGCGGGGCCTTCAGCCGGACGGCGAGGTCGGTGAGCTGGGTCTCCACCACCCGGAGGCAGTCGGTGACCGTCCAGTGCACGTCCACCTCGACGTCGAAGAACGTGGTGCCGCCGACCGCCGGGACCTGGAGCGACAGCGAGGTGACGTAGGTGCCGCGGGCGACCTCGGAGACCGTCATCGCGCGGCCGAGGAGCGGGCGGTTGACGTGCTCGTCGCCCCGCGCGGTGACGATGCTGTGGCCGCCGTTGCGGTAGAAGTGCACCTGGGAGACGCCCGGTCCGGGCCGTCGGAGGGCGGTCGGGTCCTGCTGCTCGCGCAGCAGCGGGCCGGCGAGGAAGACCGGGGCGCCGGGTTCGGAGGGGTTCGGGTCGTTCGTCATCGCTCTTCCTCTTCGGTGGGCCGACGGGGGCGGTCCCGGGCCGGGCGGCCGGTGGTGGCGAGGTGCCAGAGCCGTTGGGCCGACGCCTGGTCCAGCGGCTCGTCGGCGTCGCGCATCATCCGGCGCAACAGCAGGTCCAGGAGCTGCCGTTCGTGGTTCTCGGCGAACAGCGCGGGCAGCAGCGCGGCCAGTCCGCGCCGGGTGTCCGGGCCGTCGTCGGCCGGGCCGACGGCCCCGCGCAGCCAGTCCGCCAGGGCGTCGACGGTGGCCTCGTGCGAGCGCGAGGTGCGCAGCGCCGTCCACAGCAGGTCGGCCAGTTCCCCGGCCCGGTCCGGGCGGGTCGCGGCGAGGGCCAGCGGCAGCGGCCAGTCCAGCAGGTCGGCGAGGTCCGGCGAGACCTCGCCGTCCCACACCTCGCCGACCGTGGTCACCGCCATCCGGACGACGGTGAGCAGGCCGAGGTCCTGGTGCGCCGGGCGGTGGTCCTTCGTCCAGTCCGCGATCCGGCGCAGCACCTCGCGGTCGGCGGTGCCGGACAGCATCCGGACGGTGCTGTACGAGACCAGCGGGGACAGGTCGTGCTCCGCGTCGGTGCCGATCCGGGCCAGCCAGTCGAGGGCCTCCGCGGCCGGGGCGAGGTGGCCGAAGCCGAGCGCCATGGCGGCGGTCCAGCGCAGCCGGACCGAGGGGGAGCGCACCCAGTCCCGGACCAGGGCGCGGACCGTGGGCCGGTGGCTGGCGTGCCGGGAGGTCTGGTCGAGCACGGTGGCGGCGAACGCGCGGCGCTGGGGGGCGGCCGCGGTCGCCATCGGCCGGATCAGCTTGTCGTAGCCGGTGGCGAAGTCCCGGGAGCACAGTTCGCCGGCGGCCAGCGCCGCCCGCACCCACACCTCGGGCCGGGGGTCGTCGGTGAGCAGCCGGATCCAGCGGACCATCGGCTCGCGGGCCGGGTGGTGCCGGTCCCAGACCTCGGCGAGGACGGCGGCGGACAGCGCCCGGCCCCGGTAGCGGACGATCCGGGCCGGGGCGCCGACGCCCGCCGTCTCCACCTCGCCGTTGACCAACTCGGCCCGCAGGAAGGCGAGATCGGAGATCGGGTCGTCGCAGAACAGCGGCCGGGCGGGCGCGTTGGCCGGGTCGCGGGTGACCGCGAGCTCCCAGGTCAGCAGGTGGGCGGCCTCCGCCACGGTGCTGTGCGCCGAACCGTTCAGGACGGCGAGGGCGATCCGCGACGCGGTCGGGTGCAGCACCGTCGCGGCCGAGCGCTCGTTGCCGTCGGAGGCGTCCGCGATCGCACGGTCGGCCCCGGCGAACCACTCCTGGGCCTGCTGCGGGGCGAGGCTGGCGCACCCGTCGAGCAGTTCCGCGCGGGTGAGCCGGCCCCGCACGTGGGAGGCGATCAGGTCGGCGAACAGCTCGGCCTCGGCCGGGCGGAGGTCCTCCAGCCCGACGGCGGAACGCACCTCGGGGTCGTCGGCCAGTTGCTCGGCGCGCTCGACCAGCCGCGCGGACGCCCCGTCGAACGCGCTTCCGGTCCTGTTCCCGGACGCGTCGGGCAGCAGCTCGTCCGGGTCGGCCCCGTCCGCCAGCCGCTCGGACAGCCGGGCCCGCAGCAGCTCCTCGGTGGGGGCGGGCGGGCAGAGCAGCCCGTACCGCCCGGCGAGCAGCGGCGCCGCGGTCGGCCCGGCGGCCACCACCAGCACGGCGTAGGAGCCCCGGACGGCCAGGGCCGCGGCGAGCGCGTCCAGCTCCAGCTCGTCCGGCGGCAGCACCGAACGGCCCCCGCCGGACGGCAGTTCGAGCAGGAAGCCGCGCCGCCGGTCGGTACCCTCGCGGACCACGGCGGTCAACCGGCTCAGCGGGGTGTCCGGCGCGACCCGGGAGACCCGGGCGGACGGCTCCGCGCCGGCTGCCCCGGCTGCCCCGACCCCGGCCGCGGCGGCCGCCGGGCCCTCGGCCGGAACCGGCCCGGCCGCCGGGTCCCCGGCCGGACCGGGGGCGGTCAGCTCGTCCAGCAGTGCCAGGGTGGTGCAGGTCCGGCCGGTGCCCGGGGCACCGGCGAGCACCAGCACGTGCTGGCGCCGCAGCGCCTGCTGGAGACCGGCGTACCCCTCCGGGTCGCGGTAGATCCGGCGGACCCGGCGCAGCTCCTCCTCCGGCACCGGGCCGCTGACCGGGCCGACCGCCTGCCGGCTGTCCAGACGCAGGTGGACGTCGCCGATGAGGGCACTGTGGATCACCGAGCGGTCGAACAGGTTGTGGTCCCCGCCGACCTGGTAGGACGAGCGCGCCGAGCGGTGCGCCCGCGAGGTCGCCGCCATCCCGGCGGCGGCGCCGCCCTCCTCCTGCTCGTCGTCCAGCAGCTGGTCCCGGCTGAGCTGGCGGAAGCGGTCGCGCTCCGCCTCCTCGCGCTCCGCCTCCTCGCGCTCGTCGCGGCCGGGCTCGTCGCGCCCGGGCTCGTCGTCCTGCGCCCGTTCGTCCTGCGCCCGTTCGTCCCGCGCCCGTTCGTCCCGCGCCCGCCCGTCCTGCGGAGGGTCCTCCCGTACCTGCTCGTCCCGCGCCCGCCCGTCCTGGCCGCGAGGCTCACGGGGTTCACGGGGGTCACGAGGTTCGCGCGGTCCCTCCGCGCGGCGCTCCGGGGGAGCGTCGACGACCTTGTTCAGGTCAGGCACGGTGGCCTCCCTTGACGGTGCGGCCGATGTGGACCGGCGCCCGGTAGGTGTTGCCCTGGTTCACGGAGAGGTCGCCGTCCACCTGGATCTCGCCGAAGCTGATCCCGCCGGGCGCTACCGGGGGCGCTACCGGGCCCGGTATCGGGGCCGGGGGGTCCTCGGGGGCGTCGGGCCGGTCGGGTCCCCCGGGGGCGGCGGGTGCCGCGGGGGTGAGCGCCTCGGGCCGGGGGCGGCCGGGCAGCCGGAGCCAGGCGGGGACCTCGTCGTCCTTGAGTGCCAGCCGGGCGGGCGCGTAGTGCCCGGGGTCGACGAACCGGCCGCCGTGCCGGACCACTTCGCGGTACAGGGAGTCGGAGACGACGACCACCAGGTCGGCGCGTTCGCGTTCGAGCAGGTGGCGGCCGGCGTCCGCGTCGGTGAGCCGGCAGGCGAGGTCGACGGCGTGGCCACTGACCCCCTTGGCGTCGTGGGTGACCGGTCCGACGTGCAGGCCGATCCGCAGTCCGAGCGGGAGTTCCGCGTTCTCGTTCTCCTGGCGGAGCTGCTCGTGGACCTCGGTCAGCCAGACCCCGACGATCCGGGACGGCGGGACGGACGAGGCGATGGTGGCCAGGACGCCGTCGCCTCGGTCCTCCTGGTGGACGGCCGTGGCCGGGACGCCGGCGAGGCCGAAGGCCCGGTTCAGGACGGTGTAGAGCTGCCGGCGCATCCGGACCTTGCCGCGGTCGTCGTAGGCACTGGACTTCCGGACGTCCACCCCGACCACCAGCTCGTACACCGCGTCGATGGTCCCGTCGTTCACGTTCACCCCTGTGGTTGGCTTCGGCACACCGGCAGAATCGGCCCCCGGGAGACGGGTTGTCTGTGGCCGTTTACACGCGCCGTGCGGACGGCCGGCCGCACGCCCGCGCAGGCTGCCGTCCCCCCGGCGGTTCCGTCTCGGGCCGTCCCGGTCAGGGCGGTCCGGCGGTGCCCGGCCGTCGGCCGGACCCGGGCTGGCCGGGCGGTCCCTGGGCGAGCAGCAGCAGTGGTGCGGGGGCGAGGATCTCCACCTTCCGGGTGCCGGTGCGCACCAGGCCCTGGTCGCGCAGCAGCCGGAGCGCCTTGGCCACCGCCTCGCGGGTGGCACCGACGGTGGCGGCGAGGTCGTCCTGGGCGAGCTGCACCACCGCCGCGCCGCCGTTCCGGCCGGGCCGGGAGGTGGCGTCGGTGCCGGAGAGCTCGATCAGGCGGCGGGCGAGCCGCTGGACCACGGTGAGCGAGGCCAGCGCGGACCGTTCCCGGTCGGAGTCCCGCAGCCGGGAGGCCAGTTGGGTCATCACCCGGCTGCCGGCCCGGGGGTTCTCGGCCAGGAAGCGGCGGAACCCCTCCCCGGGGACCACCAGCGCCTGCGCCGCGCCCAGCGCCTGCACGGTGGCGCTGCGCGGGCGCTGGTCCAACGCGGCGAGCTCGCCGAGGAGTTCGTCCGGCCCGCGGAGTCCGAGGACCAGCCGGGTGGCGCCCCGGTCGACGGCGGTGAAGACCATCGACCAGCCGGTCAGGATCAGCAGCACGTGGGTGGTGCGGTCGCCCTCGGAGAACAGGTGCTCCCCCGGGGCGAAGGACCGGGCGGTCCCCAGTGCGGTGAAGGCCTCCAGGTCCTGGACGGTGAGAGTGCGGGCGAACGGAAGGTCGCCGCCGAGCAGCCCCATGCCACCCCCCCTGGTGATTGCTGAAGGCCTTGTTCCGGTCCGACGTGGGGAGAGCGTAGACCCGTCGGAGGTGGATTTCGGCCAGCTCTCGCGCCGGGACGTCGTGCTGGTGCCAGAGTGACGGGTGTGACTGCTGGGACGTTCCGAGCCCCCCGTCGCCGGGTGCCGTGGCGGCGCCGGAACCGCAGGTCGGGGCCGGTTCGGTGGGGATTCCGGGCAGGCTTCGGAAACGATTCGGACATCTCTTGGCAACGACGTGATGTACGGCCCGAATGCGCCGGCGCGCGCTCCGCGCGCGAACCGGCGGACGCCGGAGTGAACCCTTATTTCCCTGAAGGAAAACGAAGTTGACGAACCATCAGGAATCCGTCGGGTGCGCCTGCCGCCGAGACCCCGGAACGCCTGCTCAGCGGAGTGGGTGCGCTCGCCGGCGGTGCGGCCGCCGGCCGTCCGTTCGCCCCCGAACCTCCGGAAAGGCGTCCTTCCCGCATGGCGATGTTCGTGCACCTGACCTCGGCGGCCGACGCGCCGCGCATCCGGCGCTCGCGGATCCGCACCGCCCCGCAGGTCGTCGGCTGGCGCTACCGGCCCGGCTCGCACGGCACCCGCCCCTGCACCTGCACCGGCGGCCGCGGCCGGTAGCGGGGACGGCCCGGCGGAGCAGACTGGACGGGGGCGGACCGATGAGTCCGCCCGCCCCGGTCCGTCCGTACATCCGACAGGACCCCCCACCCCCCCGGGAGCACACCATGGGCCTCATCGACATCGAGCTGTTCACCACCCTCGACCTGGTCGGGCAGGCGCCCGGCGGCCCCGAGGAGGATCCGGCGGACGACTTCGCGTTCGGCGGCTGGCAGGCCCCGCTGATCGACGAGGTCTCCGGGGCGCAGGTCGACGCCGCGTACGAGGGCACCGACGCGCTGCTGCTCGGGCGGCGGACGTACGACATCTTCGCCGCCTACTGGCCGAACGCCGGGGAGAACCCCTTCGCCGAACTGTTCAACCGCATCCCGAAGTACGTCGCCTCGCGCGGCGAGCCCGAGCTGACCTGGGCCGGGTCCGAACTGCTCGGGCCGGACCTGCCCGCCGCCGTGCGGGAGCTCCGCGACCGGCACCAGAAGGTCAAGGTGGTCGGCAGTCTGGACCTGGTGCAGACCCTGCTGCGGGAGAAGCTGTTCGACCGGCTCGACCTGTGGGTCCACCCGATCGTCCTCGGCAGCGGCAAGAAGGTGTTCGCCGACGGTGCCGTCCCCACCAGCCTCGCGCTGCTCGAACCGCCCGCCGCGAGCCCGCGCGGCACCGTCCTGCTGCGCTACGGCCTGGTCGAGGGCGTCCCGGCGACCGGCGACATGAGCGAGCTCCAGGACTGAGAAGGCGTTGGGTCGGCTGATGACTACCGGTTGTCGAGGCCGTCGGCGAGGCGGCGTGCTGCTTCGGTCTCGACGGGGCCGCGTGGTTTGATCTCCTCTCCGGCGAGGCGGGCGGCCATGAGCCGGATCACGGCGACCTTGATCATCGCTTCGGCGTGCGCGGTCTCGCGCCCGTGGTCCCGGACCAACCGTCCGCACCGTCCCGGTCAGGAGCGTGTCCGCTCCACCACCCACCTGCGGGGCAGCACCCGGAAGCCTTTCACATCCGCGTTGCGCGGCACCGTCCGGGCGGCGGAGAACGCGGTCACCGACTACCACGACCTGATGAACGCCCGGCTGCGGCAGTTCGAGCACCTGGTGGCCGGTGAACTGCCCGTCCTGCGCGCCGACCTGGGGCTGGACGTGGCCGCCTGCCGGGGCCTGGACGAGTACGTCCGCGGCCTGCGGTACCGGATCGTCGGGCAGTTCGACTTCCACCGCCGCACCGCCCGCTACCGCCCCGAGGAGCAGCGGCACCAGCCGGCCGTCGCCCGCCGCGCCCCGCTCTGGCCCGTTCCGGCCGGTTCGCCCTCGCCCGGTTCGCCCTCGCCCGGTTCGGTCCCGGCCGGCTTCGTCCCGCCGGGTGTGCCCCGACTGCCCGTTCACCGGATGGGGTGAATCCGGGAGCCCCCGTTGCCAGTCGTGGCGCCGGGGGCGGGTCGGGCCCGCCGGATGGTGACGCTCCGCATGTGAGTGAATGCGTGGCGCAGCCATCCGCGCAACCCCCGACGAAAGGGCGCGACCATGCCCACGGCCACCCGCAAGACGACGACCGCGGCGCTCCGGCGGGCGGTCGTCGCCGCCGTCACCGCCGTCGTGCTGGGCAGCTGTCCGGCGCTCGCCGCGCCGGCGGCCGGTGCCGGACCGAACCGGGCCCCGGCCGGACCGGGGCCGGCCGAACCGGTGCCGACCGTCTTCTTCGGCGACTCGCTCGCCGCCGGGTTCGGCATCGCCCCGGTCAGCCCGGACGGCGACGGGCCGTTCTGCTTCCGGGCGGTCGCCAACTACCCGGCGGTCGCCACCCGGCTGCTGGCCGAGCGGGGCGTCCCGCTCGACGTCCGGGCGGACGTCTCCTGCTCGGGCGCGGCCGTCCACGACTTCTGGACGCCGCAGCCGCTCGCCGCCGACCGGCGGGCCGCGCCGCAGCAGGACGCGCTCGCCCCGGACACCCGGCTGTTGGTGGGCAGCGTCGGCGGCAACACGCTGAGCTTCGGCCGGGTCCTCAAGCAGTGCTCCGCCACGCTCCGGGCGGGCTCGCTGATGCCGGGCGACCCGGTCGACCCGGACCAACCCGCCGCCGACTGCCGGGAGTTCTTCGAGGAGGGGGCCGGCCGGGAGTGGCTGGAGGGGCGCTTCGTCCAGGTCGAGGCCGAGCTGACCGAACTGCTCGTCCGGGCCCGCCTCGCCGCACCGGGCGTCCGGACCGTCCTGGTCGGCTACTCCCGGATGGTGCCCGCCGACCCGGCCGCCTGCCTGACCCCGGCCCCCGGTCAGGACGCGCTCCCGTTCGCCGACATCCCGCCGGACGCGCTGCCGTTCATCGACCG
The DNA here is from genome assembly GCF_000269985.1 of Kitasatospora setae KM-6054. Classification (NCBI taxonomy): domain Bacteria; kingdom Bacillati; phylum Actinomycetota; class Actinomycetes; order Kitasatosporales; family Streptomycetaceae; genus Kitasatospora; species Kitasatospora setae. The sequence continues at coordinate 7,960,199 of NC_016109.1, forward strand.
GGTCCAGCGCCGGCTGGACGACCTGACCCGGCGGGTCGCCGAGGCCGGCGGCGCCGCGTACGTCGACCTCTACGACCGCACCGGGGACAGCACCGCCTGCGCCGGCCCCGACCGGGGCGTCGGCGGCCTGCTGGAGGACTCCGAACTCGGCCCGGACGGGCGGCGGATCCCCTGGTACGTGCACCCCAACGAGCGGGGCCGCGACCTCCAGGCCGAGCAGGTGGCCGCCGCGGTCGAGCCGCTGCTCGGCCGCGCCGCTCGTTAGCGGCCCCGGCCCCGCGCCGGCCCCGGCCCCGTGCCGGCCCCGCGCCGGAGCCGGGGCCCGCGCCCGGTCGGCCTCAGGACACCCGGAAGCGGTTGATCGCGCCGAGGTGCCGGGCGCGCAGCTCGTGGTCGGTGACGCCGAGGCCCTCGGTGGGGGCCAGGCCGAGGACGCCGACCTTGCCCTGGTGGAGGTTCTGGTGGACCTCGAAGGCGGCCTGGCCGGTCTCCTCCAGCGGGTACACCTTCGACAGGGTCGGGTGGATCTTCCCCTTGGCGACCAGCCGGTTGGCCTCCCAGGCCTCGCGGTAGTTGGCGAAGTGCGAGCCGACGATCCGCTTCAGTGACATCCACAGGTAGCGGTTGTCGTACTGGTGCAGGTAGCCGGAGGTGGAGGCGCAGGTGACGATGGTGCCGCCCTTGCGGGTGACGTAGACGGAGGCGCCGAAGGTCTCCCGGCCGGGGTGCTCGAAGACGATGTCGACGTCCTCGCCGCCGGTCAGCTCGCGGATCCTGGCCCCGAAGCGCTTCCACTCGCGCGGGTCCTGGTGGTGCTCGTCCTTCCAGAACCGGTAGTCCTCGGCGGAGCGGTCGATGATCGCCTCGGCGCCCATCGACCGGCAGACCTCGGCCTTCCGCGGGTTGGAGACCACGCAGATCGGGGTGGCGCCGCCGGCCAGCGCGAGCTGCGTGGCGTACGAGCCGAGGCCGCCGCTGGCGCCCCAGATCAGCACGTTGTCGCCCTGCTTCAGGCCGGCGCCGTTGCGCGAGACCAGCTGCCGGTAGGCGGTGGAGTTGACCAGGCCCGGGGAGGCGGCCTCCTCCCAGGTCAGGTGGGCGGGCTTGGGCATCAACTGGTTGGCCTTGACCAGGGCGAGCTGGGCCAGGCCGCCGAAGTTGGTCTCGAAGCCCCAGATCCGCTGCTCCGGGTCCAGCATCGTGTCGCCGTGTCCTTCGGCGGACTCCAGCTCGACCGACAGGCAGTGCGCGACGACCCGGTCGCCGGGCCGCCAGCGGTTCACGCCGGGGCCGGTGCGCAGCACCACGCCCGCCAGGTCGGAGCCGATGACGTGGTAGGGGAGGTCGTGGCGCCTGGCGGACTCGCTCAGCCGCCCGTAGCGCTCCAGGAAATGGAAGGTCGGCAGCGGCTCGAATATCGAGGACCACACCGTGTTGTAGTTGATGGAGCTGGCCATCACCGCGACGAGGGCCTCGCCCGGGCCCACCTCCGGAGTCGGGACGTCTTGCAGGTGAAGGGACTTGCGTGGATCCCTGTTCGCCGTCGCCATGCCGTCGAACAGGCCGACGTCCTGCTTTCTGAGAACGCACCCGCGGTAGCTCTCCGGAATTCTGAGCGCGGCGAAGTCCCGGCCTTCCGCGTCTTCGGAAAGGACGGCGCTGACAATCTCGTTCACGGTGGGAGTTCCTCTGCTGTGGACCTCGGCAAGGAAAGTAGGCGAAACCGCGCGACTTCTTTGTCGGCACAGGGGTCCGCCCTGCGGCCCGAAACCCCTCGTGGTGCTCCGGCGGGAACCGGCCGGGCGGGCGGTGCCTGGGCGACGGGTCTCCAGATCGGTGTGACTGTACGTCAACTGCGTGACCCAGTGGGTGCTTCCGGGAGCCGGCGCGAAGACTTTCGGACAGTCTCCGGGGGGCGCGAGACGGCTCCGTGCGGGGTCGTCGGGATGGTGCGGGGGGCGGGCCGCAAGATTTCCGCCAATTTCCCGGGGATTAATGAGTTTTTCTCGTCGGACAAATGTTTGGCGGGCCGGAGGGTCGGGTAATGGTGATCTTGCCGCGCATGGCCGAAACGCCTCCCCCGTGGCCCGAATCCACACGATGCGCATTGTGTTTGAGTGCGATTGGCATTGATCAATTGATGTGGACAGATCGAACGGGGTCATCTAATATCCGGGGTTGGCGGGCCTTCCGGGCCCTGTCGGCCCGTGATGTTACATGGCACCCATCATTGACGACCGGGGGAGCGATATGCCCAATCCTGCCGTGTGGAACGTCGTTTTTGACGCCGGAAGTGACGCCGGTATCGTGCTCGCCGCCGATTTCCCGGTGACCGGCCGCAACGAGGGCGGGTTCGCGGAACTGCTGCCCCACCTGAATCCCGACTTCTCGCTCTGGCAGACGGTCGCGCCGGTCCGCGCCCCCGAGACGGGTGCCCCGCCCGAGGAGTACCTGGCGGCCTGGCTCTCCGAGATCGAGGCGTCCGGCCGGGTGGTCCGGGCGGTCATGGGCTACTGCGCGGGATCCGTGTTCGCGGGCGCCCTGGCCGAGAAGCTCGCCGAGCGCCAGGCCGTCGCCCCGGCGGTGATCGTGTTCGATCCCGAGCTGGTCGACGTGCCCACCGCCCACCTGCAGTTCGGGCGGGTGGTCGGCAACATGACGGCGATCCTGACCGAGGCGGAGATCGCCGAGCTGGCCGGGACGGCCGAACTGCTCGCCGCCAAGCCGGGCATCGAGCCGACCGAGTTCGCGGCCGAGCTGTACGCGGTGTTCACGCCGATCGGCCGGGGAGCCCTGCTCCGGGCGGGGCTGGCCGAGGACTACGCCGACGAACTGGTCGCCATGGTCGGCTCGTTCATGGCCTACCTGTGCGCCGCCTCCGGCCTCGACCCGCGGCCGGGCTGGGCGCGCGCCACGGTGGTCACCTCCGGGAGCGAGCGCAGCGGCCTGAACCGGATGCGCACCACGCCGGGGGTGGCGCCCATCGTCATCGCGGACGAGCACCGCTTCGAGGTCGAGCACCGCGACCTGCTGCGCACCCCCGCCGTGGCCGAGACCGTGGCCGGCCTGCTCGCCGCCCGGCCGGAGGGGGGAGCGTGAGCCCCGGCGTTCCGGTCGGGGCCGTTCGCGCGTCCCGCAAGGAGACCGCCCTGTGGCTGCTCGACGAGCTGGTCCCGGACAGCGGTGCCAACAACCTGTCGCTGGGCCTGCGGGTGCGCGGCCGCCTCGACGCCGCCGCCGCCGCGCAGGCCACCGCGCTCCTGCTGGAGCGCTTCGAGGTGCTGCGGACGGTCTTCCACCGCGCGGACGCCGAGCTCACCAGATCCGTCCCGGCCGCGCAGGCCGTGCACCTGGAGGAGGCCGACCTCGGCGAGGAGGGGGAACGCGCCGCCCTGACCGCCTTCGTCGCCCGCCCCTTCCGCGCCGACGGCAGCCCGCTGGTGCGGGCCCTGCTGCTGCACGGACCGGATCACGACGTGTACTGCCTGGCCCTCCACCACGCCGTCTCGGACGTCCAGTCCACGGCGATCCTGCGCGCCGAGTTCGTCACGCTCTACGAGGCGGTGCTCGCCGGCGGGGCCCCCGCGCCGGTCGAGGTGCCCGCCTGGCACGAGCCGGGTCCGTCCGAGGAGAGCCGCCGGTACTGGGCCGAGACCATGGCCGGATTCCGTTCCTCCGGGCTGGAGCTGTGGTGCGAGCGCGCCGAGCAGCAGCCGGTCACCACACTGCGGGGCGACGAGGTGACCCACGTGCTGTCCCCCGAGGCCCTCGGGGTGGTGCGCCGCCTCCAGCGGGAGTTGCGGGCCCCGGAGTCGGTGGTCCTGCTCACCGCCTACGCGGTCCTGCTCGCCGCCCACGGAGCCGGCCCGGACCTGACCGTCGGTTCGCCGGTGAACTCCCGCACCCGGGAGGCGGCGGACGCGGTCGGCTACCACAGCAACCTGGTCACGCTGCGTCTGACGCTCGACCGGGAGGCGAGCTTCCGGGACCTCGCGGCGCTAGCCCGCCGCACCTTCCTGGAGGCGATGGCCCACCAGGACGTGTCCGCCGACGACCTGCTCGACGTCGTCCAACGGGACGGCTCCGGCTGGCGCAACGTGCTGTTCAAGCACGTCTTCAACTACGTCCCCTACGTCGAGGACCAGCGCGCCTTCACGGTCGCCGGGGCCGACGCCGAACTCGTCGTCGTGGAGAACGGCTTCAGCCAGTTCGACCTGGAGTTCTTCGTCTCCTCCAGCAAGGACAAGGCCACCGTGCGCGCGGCGTTCTACACCGGCGCGCTGGACCGGTCCGACGTCGAACTGATGGTCAGCCGCTACGACGCCCTGCTGGTCGCGGTAGGCGCCGCACCGGACGCGCCGATCGCCTCGCTGCCGACCTGGTCGGAGCGGGACCGCGCGGTCATCGACGCCGCCAACGCGACCGACCGCGCCGTCGAACCGCCGTCGGTGCTCGCGGGCTTCGCCCGGCGCGCCGCCGCCGAGCCGCAGGCGCCGGCCGTCCGGGACGGCGACAGCGTGGTGACGTACGGCGCGCTGTGGTCGGCCGCCGTCGACACGGCCGCCCGGCTGACCGGGGCCGGCGTGCGGCGCGGTGACGTCGTCGCCCTGCTGCTGCCGCGCGGCGCGGCCCTCGCGGCCGCGGTCTTCGGCACCTGGCTCGCGGGCGCGGCCTACCTGCCGCTCGACCCGAACCACCCCGAGGAGCGGCTGGCCCACCAGCTCGACGACGCGGGCGCCCGCACCGTGATCGTCGGCGCGGGGACCACGCCGCCGCCCGGCCCCCGCCCGGTGGCCGCGCCCGACTGCGCCACGGCCCCCGAGGTGCCGGTCGACCCGGCCGCCGTGACCGCCGGGCCCGACGACCTGGCCTACCTGATCTACACCTCGGGCTCGACCGGCCGCCCCAAGGGCATCCCGATCCCGCACCGCAGCCTGGTCAACCACGTCGTCGACTACGCCGAGCGGTTCGGCGTGGCCGGGTCCCCCCGGCCGACCGGCTGGCTGAGCACGTACAGCTTCGACACGTCCTCGCTGGAACTGATGATGCCGCTGCTGCACGGCGGCCACACGGTGGTGCTCCCCGACGAGGCGCGCACCGACGGCGCCCTGCTCGCGGCGGCCGTCACCGCCCACGACATCGGCTTCCTCCAGGCCACCCCGACCACCTGGCGGCTGGTCGTCCGCGAGGACGCCGAGCTGACGGCCGGCCGGACCGTCCTGAGCGGCGGCGAGCCGCTGCCCGCCGAGCTGGCCGACACGCTGCTCGCGGCCGGGGCCGACCTCTGGAACGTCTACGGCCCGACCGAGAGCACGATCTGGGCGACGGCCGGCCGGATGACCGCCCCCCGCACCGGCCGGGTGGACGTCGGCGCGCCCGTCGCCAACACCCGGATCTTCATCGCCGACCCGTACGGCCGCCCGCTGCCGATCGGCCTGCGCGGCGAGCTCTGCGTGGCCGGGATCGGCGTCGCGGAGGGCTACCACCGGCGGCCCGAGCTGACCGCCGAGCGCTTCGGCGAGAACGCCGAGTACGGCCGCTTCCACCGCTCCGGGGACATCGGCCGCTGGCGCCCGGACGGCCGGATCGACCTGTACGGCCGGACCGACCGCCAGGTCAAGCTGCGCGGCAACCGGGTGGAACTGGCCGAGGTGGAGGCCGTGCTGGCCGGACACCCCGACGTCGAGGCGGCGGCCGTGGTCGTCGTCGGCGACCCCGGGGCGGACGGTTCGCTGGCGGCGTTCGTCCGGGTGCCCGGCCGGCCCGAGGCCGTCGACGAACTCTGGGACCACGCGCACAAGTCGCTGCCCCGCTCGGTGATACCGCACCGGTTCGTCGCGGTGGACGCCTTCCCGCGCACCGGCAGCGACAAGGTCGACTACCTGGCCCTCACCGACCTCGCGGCGAAGGACCGGGCCCCGGCCGCCGCCGGCCCCGCCGCGGCCACCGACGACGAGCTGACCGCGACGATCACCGCGCTCTTCGCCGAACTGCTGGAACGCCGGGACCTCCACCCCGGGGCGAACTTCTTCGCCAGCGGCGGGCACTCGCTGCTGGCGGTCGTGCTCGCCCAGCGGATCCGGGACCTCACCGGCGTCCGGCTCGCCCTCACCGACATGTTCGAGAACCCGACCCCCGCCGCGCTGGTCGACCGGCTGCGCCGGACCGCCTGACCGGACCCCCCGACCGGACCCCGAAGGAGCCACACCCCATGGAGATCCTCAAGCTGGCCGTCAGCGGCTGGTTCGCCCGCGCGCTGGCCGTCGCCGCCCGGCTGGAGATCGCGGACGTTCTCGGCGACGGGTCGATGACCGCCGCCGAACTGGCCAAGCGCACCGAGACCGACCCCGACGTGCTGTACCGGCTGCTGCAGATGCTCACCGTCCCGGGCATCCTGGAGCGGGACGGCGACGCGTTCCGGCTCGCCGAGGCCTACGCGCCGCTCCGGGCCGACCACCCGTTCACCCAGCGCCACTTCGCGATCCTCTCGGCCGAGCTGTACGACGACGCCTTCGCCGGCCTGATGCACACCGTCAAGACCGGCCGCTCCGGATTCCAGGAGGTGTTCGGGGAGTCGCTGTACGCCTACCTGGAGACCCACCCGGAGACCGCCGAACTGTTCGACCAGGGCATGATCGACCTGGCCGCGCCGGTCGCCCACTGCCTGGTCCAGCAGCACGACTTCAGCGGTGCCGCGACCGTCGTCGACGTCGGCGGCGGCAGCGGCGGCCTGCTCCCGGGCATCCTCGGCGCCCACCCCGGGCTCAAGGGCGTCGTCGCCGACCGGGCCAGCGTCTGCGCCCGCGGCACGGCCGCCCTCGGCCGGGTCCGCGACCAGGAGGTGCTCGACCGGATCAGCTACGTGCCGAGCGACTTCTTCGCGTCCGTCCCCGCCGGGGCCGACCGCTACCTGCTGAAGAACGTGCTGCACGACTGGACGTACGACAACTGCGTGCGCATCCTGCGGACCGTCGCCACCGCGATGGCCGAGAGCCCGGCCGACGCCCGGCTGCTCGTGCTGGAGCCGCTGGTGGAGAACGACATCGACGGCTGGCGCGCGATGTTCCAGGCGGTGGCGTGCGACGAGGGCACCCTCGGCCTGGACGAGCCGGCGATGCGCCGGGCCCTGGAGGAGGGCGGCTTCACCGTCGCGTCGGTGACCCAGCTGCCCACCGGCCACAAGGTCCTCGAAGCCGCCCTGCGGGCCGCCTGACCATGCTCACACCGGTCTTCCTGTTCGCGGGCCAGGGCTCCCAGTACCACGGCATGGGCAAGTGGCTCCACGGGGCCGACGCCGTGTTCCGGGAGACCCTCGACTCCCTGGACGCCGTCGTCCGCGACCTCCGGGGCGACTCCGTGGTCGCCGCCATCCACGGCGGCGGCCACGGCCCCGAGCGGCCGATGACACGGCTGTCGCTGACCCAGCCGGCCATCTTCATGGTCGAGTACGCCCTGGCGCGGATGCTGCGTTCGCACGGCTTCGAGCCGGCGGCGGTGCTCGGCGCCAGCCTGGGCGAGGTCGCGGCCGCCGCGGTGGCCGGCATGGTCGACCCCGAGGAGTGCCTGGCCTCCCTGCTGCGGCAGGTGGAGCTCTTCGAGGCGGAGTGCCCCCGCGGCGGCATGCTCGCGGTGCTCGCCGACGTCGGCCTCGCCCGGCGGGACCCCGTCCTCGCCCGCGCGCACGTGGCCGCGGTGAACTCGCCGGAGAACTTCGTCCTCGCCTCGACGGCCGCGGAACTGGACCGGATCGAGCGCCACCTCCAGGCCGCCGGCACGCTCTGCCAGCGGCTGCCCGTGCTCTACCCCTTCCACTCGCCGCTGATCGACCCGATGGAGGGCGCCTTCAAGGACCTGGTCGGCTCGCTGACCACCAGGCCCGCGACGACACCGCTGATCTCCGGAACCACCGGGGCGGCCGTGCGGATCATCGACCCGAACCACCTGTGGCGGGTGCTGCGCGACCCGTTCGACCTGACCAAGGCGCTCGGCCCGCTGCTGGCCCGGGACGACCTGCTCTTCCTGGACCTCGGCCCGTCCGGGTCGATGGCCAACCTGGTGCGCGCGGCCCTGCCGAAGGGCAGCTCGTCCCGGGTCATGCCGCTGCTGTCCCCGTACGCCCGCGAGGAGGTGCTCCACCGGGCCGTGCTCGACGCGCGCCCCGCCCTCGCCACCCCCGCCCGACGAACCGAGGTGACACCCGTGACCGCTCCGACGGCCGTGCCCGCCCGACCCGCCGTCGACACCGGGCCGCCCGACGCCGGCCCGGGGACGCTCGAGGTCTGGGTCTTCCCCGGACAGGGCGCGCAGGCCAAGGGCATGGGCCGGGAGCTGTTCGACCGCTACCCCGAGCTGGTGGCCAGGGCCGACGCCGTGCTCGGCTACTCCGTCCGCGAACTGTGCCTGGAGGACCCGGGCCGCAACCTGCGCGACACCCGGTACACCCAGCCCGCGCTGTACGTCGTCAACGCGCTCGGCTGGCTGGCGGCCGTCCAGGAGGGCGGCCGGCTGCCCGACTACGTCCTCGGCCACAGCCTCGGGGAGTTCGTCGCGCTGTTCGCCGCCGGGGTGTACGACTTCGAGACCGGACTGCGGCTGGTCGCCGAGCGCGGCCGGCTGATGGGCGAGGTCACCGGCGGCACGATGGCCGCGGTCTCCGGCGTGGACGCCGGGCTCGTCCGGCAGGTGCTCCGGGACCACGCCCTCGACGAGCTCGACCTCGCCAACGACAACGCGCCCACCCAGACGGTGATCGCCGGCCCGGTCGAGGCGGTCGACCGGGCGCTGCCGCTGCTCAAGGAGGCGGGCGCCCGCTGCGCACCGCTCAACGTCAGCGCGCCGTTCCACAGCCGCTACATGGCGCGGGCCGCCGAGGAGTTCGGACGGCTGCTGGACGCCACCCCCTTCGCCGCCCCCAAGATCCCGGTGATCGGCAACGTCGAGGCCAGGCCCTACCGGGCGGGCGAGGTGGCCGCCACGCTCCGCCGGCAGATCGTCTCGCCGGTCCGCTGGACGGACAGCGTCCGGCTGCTCATGGCGCTGGGCGACTTCCGGGTGCGGGAAATCGGCCCCGGGCAGGTGCTGACCAAGCTGATCGACCGGATCCGGAACGAGGCCGCCCCGCTGCCGGCCGCGGAGCTCCCGGCCGGGGAGGTCCCGAGCAGGGAGGCCCCGATCGCGGAGGTCCCGGCCGTGGCGGCGCGGGCCGCCCGGGGCCCCGGTGAGCTGGGGTCGGCGGCCTTCCGCCGCGACTACGGGGTCCGCCTCGCCTACGCCGCGGGCGGGATGCGCCTCGGCATCGGCTCGGTCGACCTGGTCGCCCGGATGGCGCGGGCCGGTCTGCTCTCCTTCTTCGGCGCCGCCGGGCTCCCCGCGGCCGAGGTGGGCGCGGCCGTGGCCCGGATCCGGGACCTCGCCCCGGCCGGCGCGCCGTTCGGCGTCAACGTCACCCACGACCCGTTCGACCCGGGAGCGGAGGACGAGCTGGTCGACCTGCTGATCCGGCACGACGTCCGGTTCGTGGAGGCCGCCACGCACGTGGAGGTGACGCCCGCGCTGGTGCGGCACCGCCTCACCGGGGCCCGGTCGCGGCCGGACGGCACCGTCCACGTGCCCCGCAGGCTGCTGGCCAAGGTGACCCGCCCGGACACGGCGCGCCTGTTCCTCTCGCCGCCGCCCGCCGCGCTCGCCCGGCAGCTGGTGGCGGAGGGGCTGCTCACCGCCGAGGAGGCGGCGGTCGGCGAGCGCGTCGCGCTGGCGGACGACGTCTGCGCGGTCGGCGACGCCGGCGACCACTCGGACCTGGCGGCGCTGTGGGCGCTGCTGCCCTCGCTGCGCCGACTGCGCTCGGAGCTCGGGGGAGTCGCCCGGGCCGTGCGGATCGGCGCCGGCGGCGGCATCGGCGCACCGGAGTCGGCGGCCGCGGCCTTCGTCCTGGGCGCCGACTTCGTCCTCACCGGCTCGGTCAACCTGTGCACGGCCGAGAGCGGCATCAGCCCGGCCGCCAAGGACCTGCTGCAGCAGGCCGACGTGCACGACACGGCGTTCGCGCCGTACGGCGGCCTGTTCGAACTCGGCGGCCGGGCCCGGGTGTTCCGCCGGGGCGTGCTGTTCCACGCCAGGGCGGCCAAGCTCTACGACCTGTGGCGCAACCACGACTCCTGGGACGCCGTGCCCGGCGCGGTGCGCGCCAAGGTGGAACGCGACTACCTCGGCGCCCCGTTCGACGAGGTGTACGCGCGGCTCGGCCACCCCGCCGGACCCGGCACCGACCCCAAGCGGCGGATGGCGCTGGTCTTCCGCTGGTACTGCGCGCAGGCCAGTGCCTGGGCCATCGAGGGCACCCCGGACCGGGTCGCCGACTACCAGATCCCCTGCGGCCCGGCGCTGGGCGCCTGCAACCGCTGGCTGGAGCACACCCCGCTGCGCGACTGGCGGGAGCGCCACGCCGACGAACTGGCCGACCGCCTGATGACCGAGGCCGCCGCCGTCGGCGCCGCCACCGCCACCGCTGCCACCGCTGCCGCCTGACCCGCCGCGATCCACCGTGCCGACCCGGCCGCCTGACCCGGCCCGATCGAGACGCCGAACGAGGAGCGAGCTGACCCCATGACCGACACCGCCGTGCCCGAGCACCCGCACGACGCCGACGGACCCGCCGCAACCAGCGGACCGGACCCGTTCGCCAGCGAGTTCGACCTGTCCGACCCGGCGTTCATCACCGACCCCGCGGCGGGCGAACGCTGGCTCTCCGGCCCCCGCCCGGTCTGCCGCGGCAAGTTCGCCGACGGCAGCGACATCTGGGTGGCCACCGGCTACCAGGACGTCAGGAAGGTCCTGGGCGAGCCGACCCTGCGCAGCCGCCCGCCGGGCGACTCCCACCGGCAGAGCATGCTCAGCCGGGGCGTCCCCGAGGACATCGTCGACATGTTCGACTCGACCCTGCTGACCATGGACGGCGCCGACCACATGCGGGTGCGCCGGCTCGTCACCCGGGCGCTGTCCGCGCGCCGGATGCAGGCGCTCTCCCCGGCGATCGCCCGGGTGGCCGAGCGCCTGCTGGACGGCCTGGCGGCCGAGCCCGAGCCCGACCTGATCGCGCACTACGCCCACCCGCTGGCCATCATCGTGATCTGCGAACTGCTCGGCGTGGACGAGGAGTACCGCGAGCAGTGGCGCGAGTGGAGCGAGACGCTGGCCCAGGCCCTGCGGCCCGACCCCGAGCAGTTCGCCCCGGCCGTGCGCGGCATGGCCGGCGTGACCCGCAAGCTGATCGACGCCCGCCGGGCCGCGCCCAGGGACGACCTGATCTCCGAGCTCGTCGAGGCGCAGGAGGACGACAGCGAGCGGCTGAACGACGACGAGCTGGTGGCCCTGGCCATGGTCCTGGTGCAGGCCGGCCACGAGACGGTCCGCAACCTCATCGCGCTCGGCGCCCTCGCCCTGCTCCAGCACCCCGACCAGCTGCGGCTGTTCAAGGAGAACCCCGGGATCGGCGACCGCGCGGTGGCCGAACTGGTGCGCCACACCGCGCCGGTGAAGCACACCTTCCGGCGCTTCGCCACCGAGCCGGTCGAGATCGGCGGAGTGACGGTGCGGCCGGGCGAGGCCGTCCAGGTGGTGCTGGCGGCCGCCAACCGCGACCCGGCGGAGTTCGAGCACCCGGAGCGCCTGGACCTCACCCGCGAGCACAACCCGCACCTCGGCTTCGGCCGCGGCGCCCACTACTGCCTGGGGGGCAGCCTCGCCCTCATCGAGGGTGAGATAGCCCTGACCAGCCTGTTCGACCGGTTCCCCGACCTGCGGCCGGCCGTCGACCCGGCGGAGATCGCGCCGCGCTACCTGCTCGCCATGCAACGGTTCCCGGTGCTGCTGTCACCGGAGGAAGAGAAGTGATGAGCGACGCCACCCCCACCCCCACCCCCACCCCCGTCCCCACCGTCGACGGCCACCCGATGCGCCGGGGCGGCTGTCCCTTCGACCCGGCCGTGGGGCTCGCGGAGCTGCGCGCGGAGCACCCGGTCGCCCGGATGGTGTTCCCGGACGGGCACACCGGCTGGCTGGTCACCGGCTACGACGAGGTCCGCCGCCTGCTGACGGAGCGCCGGATGAGCTCGCGCGGGGAGATCCTCCGCTCGCCCATCCCGCTGCCGATGGCCTCCTCCGGGATGGCGATCCCGCCGGGGATGTTCACCGCGATGGACCCGCCGGAGCACACCCGCTACCGGCGCCAGGTCGCCTCCTGGTTCTCGGCCCGCCGCACCCGGACCCTGGAACCGTGGATGACCGAGCTGGTGGACCGCCACCTCGACGCGATGCTCGCCCACGAGGGGCCGGTCGACCTGGTCGAGGCGTTCGCCGAGCCGGTGGCCGTCGCCGCGATCTGCGAGCTGCTCGGGGTGCCGACCGACCAGCGCGAGGAGTTCGGCAAGGCCGTCCAGGCGCTGTTCACCGTGCACTCCAGCGCCGAGGAGGCGATCTCGGGCTGGCAGAACATCGGCGCCGTGCTGGCCCGGCTGGTCCGGACGAAGCGCGCCGAGCCCGCCGACGACATGCTCGGCACGCTCGCCGCCGGGGGCGACCTCAGCGACGAGGAACTCGCCACGATCGGCAGCGTGCTGCTGGTCGCCGGCTACGACACCAGCCTCAACATGATCGGCCTGGGGACCTTCGCGCTGCTCGAACACCCGCAGCAGTACGCCGCGCTGGCCGCCGACCCGGAGGGGCTGGCCCCCAAGGCCGTCGAGGAGCTGCTGCGCTACCTGACCGTCGTCCACGGGGGCGCGATCCGCGCGGCCGGCGAGGACCTGGAGTTCGACGGGCACCGGATGGCGGCCGGCGACGCGGTCTCGATGTCGCTCGCCGCGGCCAACCGCGATCCCGCGCTCTGCGCCGACCCGGACCGGCTGGACATCACCCGGGAGCCGGTGCCGCACCTGGCCTTCGGCTACGGCATCCACCAGTGCGTCGGGCAGCAGTTCGCCCGGCTGGAGCTGCGGATCGCCTTCGAACGGCTGGCCGCCCGGCTGCCGGAGCTGCGCCTCGCCGTCCCGGCCGAGCAGGTCCGCACCCGCGCCGAGATGATCATCTACGGCGTCCACGAGCTGCCGGTGACCTGGTGAACGGGGAGACCATGCTGTACCGCGAGATGCTCAAGTCCAAGATCCACCGGGCGACGGTGCGCCAGGCGGACCTGCACTACGTCGGCTCGATCACCATCGACGCCACCCTGATGAAGGCCGCCGACCTCTGGCCCGGCGAGAAGGTCGACGTCGTCGACGTCGACAACGGCGCCCGCCTGAGCACCTACGTCATCGAGGGCGAGGCGGACAGCGGGATCATCGGCATCAACGGCGCCGCCGCCCGGCTCATCAGCCCCGGTGACACGGTCATCATCATCGCCTACGCCTCGATGGCCGAGGAGCACGCCCGCTCGTACGAACCCAGCATCGTGTTCGTCGACGCGGACAACCGGCCCCTCGCGACCGGCACCGACCCGGCCGACGTGCCCGAGGGCTTCGGCCTGGTCCGCGGCGACACCGTCAGCGCGTGAGCGCCCCCGACCCGGCTCCCGGAGAACGCACATGACAGCCACACCCGAGATCATGACCGCCTTCACCAGCGGCCTCGCGGACATCAACCTCGACGAGTCCAGCACACCCCGCCAGGGCGGGAAGGCCGCGGGGATGAAGAAGGCCAGCGCCACCATCTACGACATGGCCGCCACCCTCTCCGGCGGGGGCGACCTGTGGAACTGGGGCATGTACGACGCCGGGATCGCCGAGGAGATCCGGGCCCTGTTGCCCGGGTTCGGCGAGCCGTGGACCGACGGCTTCAGCCAGCAGCTGTACTTCCTCGCCCTGCGCGACCTCCCGGTCGGGCTCGACGGCCTCGCCGGCCGGGACGTCCTGGAGGTCGGCTGCGGCATCGGGGGAGGACTGGACTTCCTCTCCAGGATCGTCCCCGGGGCCCGGATGACCGGCCTCGACCTGTCGCCCGTGGCCATCACCCGGGCCAACGCCACCCTCGCCCGGGGGGACAGCCTGCGGTTCGTCCACGGCGACGCCGAGGAACTCCCCTTCGAGGACGCCTCGGTGGACGTGCTCGTCAACATCGAGAGCTCGCACACCTACCCCGACCTCGGCAGGTTCCTGCGCGAGGTCGAGCGGGTGCTGCGCCCGGGCGGCCACCTCAGCCACATCGACGTGTTCACCCGCCAGCGGTACGCCGCCATGCGCAAGACCGCCGCGGAGATCGACGGGCTGGAGTGGACCACCGACCACGACATCTCCGCCGAGGTCCGCGCGGCGGTCCGGCGGCGGATGGCGCCGGGCAGCCACTTCCGCAAGAAGCTGGAACGCCAGCGGCTCAACCCGCTGATGCGCCAGATCGTGGCGCACAGCCAGATCCTGATGTTCGGCGGCATGTTCGCCGGCTACCGGCCGAACTCCACGATCCGGGCGCTCAGCCGGATCGGCGTGGTGCCGTGGATGAGCGGCCTGCCGATGGAGAGCTACCGCCACCAGATCGCCGTCCGCCGGTGACCCCGTCCGGCGGGGCGCCGGCCCCGGCGCCCCGCCACCGGACCCGGACCCGGGACAGGGCCCGGGACAGGGCCCGGGAAAGCCACCGGGAGAGGCACCGGGAGAGGGATCGAGAGGGGGAGACATGAACGCACGGCTGTTCGCCGTCGCCGCCGACACCGAGGACCGGCTCCGGGCGGTGCTGTCCGCGCATCGGGCCCGGGTCCTGGACGGGCACGACCTGCCGCCGCTGGCCCACTACTGCCGGGACGCCGCGCCCGGCTCCGCGCCCGGCCCGTACCGGCTCGCCTTCGCGGTCGAGTCGTACGAGGAGCTCGCCGGGCAGCTCGCCGAGCTGCTCGGCGGGCCGGGCGCGGAGCCGGGTACGGCGCCGGGCGGCGGGAGCCTCCCGGCGCCCGCCCCCGACCGGCCCTCCGGGCTGGTGTTCGTCTTCGCCGGCCAGGGCGCCCAGTGGTACGGGATGGGGCGCGAACTGCTCGCCACCGAACCGGTGTTCCGCGCGGCCCTGCACCACTGCGACCGGGAGGTCCGGGAGTTCGCCGGCTTCTCCGTCGTGGAGCAGCTCGGCCTGGACGGCCAGGAGTCCGGGCTGGGGGAGATCGAGGTCCTGCAGCCGACCATGGTGTCCCTGCAGATCGCCCTGGTGGCGCTCTGGCGCAGCTGGGGCGTGACGCCGGACGCGGTGGTCGGCCACAGCATGGGGGAGATCGCCGCCGCGCACACCGCCGGCGCGCTGTCCCGGCGGGACGCCCTGATGATCGCCTGCCGGCGCAGCGGCCTGCTGCGCCGGATCGTCGGCAAGGGGGCGCTGGCGACCACCGAGCTGCCGCCCGCGGAGGCCCACGCGGTGGCTGCGGCCAGCGGGGGCCGGATCAGCGTCGCCGGGGAGAACAGCCCCCGTTCGACGGTGCTGGCCGGTGACGCGGAGTCGCTCGCCGCGCTGGTCGAGGAGTTGGAGCGGCGGGACGTCTACTGCCGGGTGATCAAGGGCACGGTGGCCTCGCACAGCCACTACGTGGACGAGTTGCGGGACGACCTGAGGGTCGCGCTGCGTTCGCTGCGGCCGGGGCCGACACGGGTGCCGATGTACTCGACGGTCACGGCCGAGCCGGTGCCCGGCACCGAACTCGGCGCCGGCTACTGGATGCGCAACCTGCGGGAGCCGGTCCGGCTCGCCGCCGCGGTGGAGGGGCTGCACGCGGCGGGCCACGAGGTGTTCGTCGAGGTCAGCGCGCACCCGGTGCTGCTCAGCCCGATCCGGCAGACGCTGGAGCACGGGGAGCGGGCCGCCCGGCTGCTGCCCTCCGGCCGTCGGCGCGCCGAGCGCCGCTCGCTGCTCGACTCGCTCGGCGCGCTCCACCAGTGCGGGTTCCGGCCGGACTGGGCGGCGCTGTCCCCGCCCGCCGGGGCCGCACCGGCGCTGACGCCGTACCAGGCGGCCGTGGTGGACGCGGTGCGCCGGCCGCGACCGGTGCCGACCGGCGTCTGAGCGGGGTCTGAGCGGGCCGGGCCCGTCGACCGGCCCGCGAGGAAGGCAAGGGGGGCGGAAGGCCCCGCGTTCCGGGGCGGGGCCTTCCGCCGGTCCTCAGCCGGTGCTGCCCACGGGGGCGGCGAGCCGGTAGCGGTTGGACTCGCGGGCCAGCAGCCCGTCGTCGACGAGGGCGCGCCGCAGCGAGACGGCGTCCAGCGCGCCGCCCTCGCACCAGGGCCGCAGCTGGTCGGTCACCGCGCGCTCGTCGTAGTCGTCGCCGACGGCGAAGGTGCTCCGGGCGATGTGCCCGAGCACCGCGAGCCTCGCGTCGTCCTGCTCCGGGACGTCGACCAGGATCCCGCCGCGGATGTGCCCGCGCAGCTGCGGGTCGGGCTGGTCGGCCGCCGTCTCCTCGGCCACCCGCCGGGCGGCGGCCCCGGCGGCCTCGGCGAGGCCGGCCTCGTCCAGCGCCAGCGAGCCGCGGCCCTGGACCAGCAGCCCGCTGCGGACCAGCTGCCCGATGGCCTTGGCGGCCTGCGGTGCGGCGAGCCCCGAGGCGGAGAGGATCTCCGAGGAGGTCGTCGCGCCGAGGGCGAGCGCCGAGAACACCCGGCGCAGTACCGGGTCGCCCAGGTCGATGGCGAGTTGTTCGGGTGTCATGGGATAACGCGTCCTTTCCGAAGCGTGCCGGCCCGTGCGCCCGGCGCGGGCCGCTTCCCGGCCGGGAGTCAGCAGGGGGTCAGCGGCCCTTGCGCTTGATCTTGATCTTGGACAGGTCGGTGGAGACCGACCGGAGGTCCCGGTAGGTGCCCCCGAGCCCCTGGACGGCGGCCGCGGCCAGCTCCTCGGCCTGGCCCAGCACGAGCTCCTCGGTGTCGTCGTCGGTCGCCGGGATGAGGACGCGGAACGTGAAGGTGAGCAGGGCCGGCTCGTAGGTGACGGTGCCCTCCTCGGTGAACCGGGCCTTGAACAGGTCGTGGTCGCCGGCCTGGGCGACCAGGGAAGCCCGCTGTTCGTCCGTGAGCTCGGCGAACTTGCCGTGGGTGATGACCTGGTAGGTCGTGCCACTCATAACTGTGCTTCTCCAGGGTCTGGTTCGGGCACCGGTCCGCGTTCTGCGGTCCCGCGCAAGGGAATTGACCACATGTCAGTCGATGACAGGGCAGCGGGCCAGCCTAGCAGCCGGGGGCGAACAGCCTTCGGTCGCCGAGGCTCACGCCTGCCGCTTCTCCGGCCGGTGCGTCCGGTGCGGCAGCAGGAACAGCAGGCCGGTGACCAGCACCAGGGCGCCGGCCGCCCAGTACAGCGCCGTGCTGTAGGTGGCGATGAAGGTCTTGGACCGGATCTCGTCCAGGGTGTGGCCGATCGTCTTGGCGTCGGCGCCGGGGCCGGCGTCCTGGCTGGTGCCCGAGGTACTGGCGAGCAGCGTGGTGCAGCTCTCGGGCACCTTGGTCAGGTCGGCCTGGCCGAGCGAGTCGGTCGCGCAGGCGCGGATCGCCCCGGCCTGGGCCGGCGCCACCGCCCGGACGGTCGGGATCACCTTGTCGGCCTGCGGGCCCGCGTTGCTCGCCAGCGCGGAGAAGAAGATGCCGCCGATGATCGCCACACCGAGGGCCGCGCCGAGCTGACCGGTCGCGTTGATGATGCCGGACGCCGCGCCGGCCTCCTGCGGCTTGACCTCGCGCAGGATCAGGCCGGTCAGCGGGGCCATCAGCAGGCCCATGCCGGAGCCCAGCAGGAGCATGGAGGGGACGGCGTGCCAGGAGGTGATGCCGTCCCCGGCCCGGTTCGCGATCCAGGCGTAGGAGCCGACGCCGAGCATCATCGCCACGGCGCCCGCGACCAGGGTGTGCCGGCCGTACCGGGGGTGGAGCGTGCGCACCGCGATGGTGCCGACGATCGGGACCCCGAGCGAGAACGGGATCGCGGTCAGGCCGGTGTGCAGCGCCGACCAGCCCAGACCGCCCTGGAGGTAGAGCGTCCAGCTGAGGAAGAAGCCCGCCGGCACGGTGCTGAAGAGCATCTGCGCCGCGACGCCGGCGCCGAACGCGCGGACCTTGAACAGGGAGAGGATCACCAGCGGCGACCCGTCCTTGCGGGTCTTGTACCGCTCGTAGAAGACGAAGCCCACCAGGACCGGCACGGCGGCGACGAGGCAGATGATGCTCCAGGCGGGCCAGTCGAGCTCGCGGCCGAGCATGAGCGGGAGCATCAGCAGGAGCAGGCCGACGATCGCGAGCAGCATGCCGATCAGGTCCAGCCGCATCGCGTGCGGGGACTTCGACTCCCGCATCCACCGCGAGGCCCCGACCAGGGCGGCCACGCCGACCGGCAGGTTGACCACGAAGACGGCCCGCCAGCCGAGGTCGAACGGGCTCCAGTCGACCAGGACGCCGCCGAGGATCGGGGCGGCGACGATGGCCAGGCCGATCATGCCCGCGTACAGGGCGACGACGCGGCCGATCTCCTTCGGGTCGAAGCTGACGTGGATGATCGCCAGGACCTGCGGGACCATGATCGCGGCGGTCACGCCCTGGAGGATGCGGCCGCCGACCAGCATCTCGGAGCTCTGCGCGGCCGCGCACAGGGCGGAGGAGAGCACGAACCCGGCGACGCCGGTCATGAACATCCGCTTGCGGCCGAAGATGTCGCCGAGCCGGCCGCCGGTGATGAGGACGGCCGCGAACGCGAGGGTGTAGCCGGCGGTCACCGCCTGGACGACGACGGCCGACGCCCCGAGGTCGCTCTGCACGGTCGGGATCGCCACGGTGACGATGTTGACGTCCAACAGGTCCATGAAGGTGGCGACCAGCAGGACGGCCAGCGCGAGCCACCGCTTCGGGTCCGGCCCGGGGGCGTCGGAGGCGACGGGCGGTTCGGCAGTCGGCTGCGCCGCCTGCCCGGCCTTGCTGCTCATGGGTTCTTCTCCGGCTTCTCGGTCGGTGGCGTCCGGCCTTCGGCGGTCGGACGCCCGGGGGACGGGCGGGGGGCCTCGTCGGTGGGCCCGGGGTTCCGGGCGAGCGCGCTCCACGAGCGCATCAGCAGTTCGACGGCGTTCGCGACGGTGTCGATGTCGCTGTCCTCGGGGGAGATCACGCGCTGGATGGACAGTCCGTCGCCCAGCGCGTGCACGACGAGGGCCAGGAACTCGACCGGGGCCGGGGGGGCCACCGAGCGGGCGGCGAAGCCCTGTTCCAGCGCCTGGGTGAGCGCGGCGCGCGAACGCCGTTCGCGGTCGGCGAGCATCGGCAACAGCTCCGGGTCGCGCAGGCCGTAGAGCCAGAGCTCGGTGCGCAGGGAGAGCCAGCTGCCGAGGGTGGTGTCGCGCCGGCGGTACCAGGAGCGCATGTGGTCCATCAGGTCGTCGAACGACCCGGCGTCCCGGCTGAGCTCCTGTATCTCCTCCAGCTCGTGCTGGGTGCGCTGCTCCAGCAGGGCGAGGACGAGCTCGTGCTTGCCCTCGAAGTTCCCGTAGAAGGCACCGCGGGTGTAGCCGGCGCGCTCGACGATCTGCTCGACCGAGGTGCCGCTGACACCGTGCTCGGCGAAGAGTTCGGCCGCGGCCCGCAGCAGCTGTTCGCGGGTGAGTTCCCGGCTCTGCTGCCGGGTGAGCCGCCTGGTGATGGTGATCGCCTCCTGATGCGCCGTCGGATACAGGACTGTATCTCAATGCGGTGGTGTATCTGAAATGGATTCCGGAACGACGAAGGGCTGCCGCCGCCCCCGGGGGGAGGCGGCGGCAGCCCGAGGGCGGCCGGTGGGACGGGGTGCGGGGTCAGCGCACGAAACGGCGCATCAGCCGGTCGAGTTCCGCGGCCGGGTCGGCGGTGATGCCGCCGTGCACCGGGCTGGGCTGGACGATCGCGCTGCGCGGCGCGGTGAGCCAGCCGAAGCGGGTCCGGGCCGGGCCGCCGGCGGCGGGGCCGGCGGCCCGGTCGCCGGTGCAGATCGCGCGGATCGCCTCCAGGGCCCCCGCGACGGCCGCGACGTCGACCTCCGGGTCGAGGGCGCGCAGCCGCGCCTCGTCGAGGTGGATCGCGGCGGCCAGGTAGTCGGCCTCCTTGCAGTACAGCAGCGCGCCGACGTTGATCCGCTCGCCCCGGTCGACGCGGGGGACGGCGTGCAGCAGCGCGTAGTCGAACCCGACGGACGGGGCCGTCCCGGCGCTCATGCCGGCCACCAGCCGCGCTCGCCGGCGCAACGGGCCAGCAGGTAGTCGCAGTAGCGCGCCCGCAGCACGTCGGGTTCGAGGCCGTTCGCGGAGTTCATGCCCAGCAGGAAGTGGTCGGGGACCAGCCCGACCACCTCCTCCACGGTCTCGCGGGTCACCAGGGCGGCCAGTTCGGCGTCCAGGTCCCGGAGCTTCCCGTCGGAGAGCTCGGCCACCGGCTCGCTCAGGACGTGGGAGTCCATCGGGTACTTGCGCTGGGCCCAGGCGTCCACGGCCGGCCACGAGTGCTGGAAGATCAGCGCGGCGCCGTGGTCGATCGCCCACAGCTTCCGGTGCCAGATCAGCAGGTTGGGATTGGACCAGGTGCGGTCCACGTTGGCGGTGAGCGCGTCCAGCCAGTAGATCCGGGCGGCCTCCTCGGCCGGCGGCTGCCAGGTGATGCCGTCGTAGTTCACCGAGCCGGGCAGGAAGTCCATGCCCAGGTTCAGGCCGGTGCTCGCGAGCAGGAGCTGCTGGACCTCCTGGTCCGCCTCGCGGCGGGCCAGTTCGGGGTCCACGTCGAGGAGGACCAGTTCGGGGACCCGGATGCCCAGGCGCCGGCCGAGCTCGCCGCACACGACCTCGGCGACCAGGGCCGCGCTGCCCTGCCCGGCCCCCCTGAACTTGACCACGTAGGTGCCGTCGTTGTCGGCCTCGACGATGCCGGGGAGCGATCCGCCCTCGCGCAGGGCGGTCACGTACTGGGTGCCTTTCACGTTCCGTAACATGCTGCGCACCCTAGCCCGGGGCGGCGGTGTGCTCCAAGGCGCTGGCTGAATCCTCGTCACCCACAAGGGAGTTCGCCCCCTGGTGGCCGACCCGGGCCCGGCGGCCCCGGTCCGGCGGGCGTGGCTGGATCCTCGCCCCCGCCGATGGTTTCCGGCCGATCTCCGGGTGGCCCCGGCCGGGCCCCCGCGGGCGGTGGCGGCCGGACCCGCCGGGGCGGCGGCCGGACCGGCGGCCGGACCGGCCGCCGCGGCCGCCACCGCGCCGGATCCCGGCGGAGGGCGAAATGCTCGGGCATCGATGGAGGGAGCGCCGGAATTCGCTGGTGAGGGCGCGGGGAGGGGAAGATTGAAATCGCCGGAATGAAATCCGCCGAAGTGGGGAACCCCGCGCCCGGCCCGTGAACCGCACGGCCCTCCCGGCCCGGCCCGGTGCGCGGGTGTTCCGCCGGAGGCCCTCGTGGTGGACGAACTGACGCCCCTTGCGGGCCGTGGGCATGTCTGTTCATGATGATCCGAGTCGGGCGGGCGCCAGCACGGATGTGCGAGGGGCGGAATCCGCCTCCGCAGCCGCCGACTGTTCTTCTTCGACGGGCTCCACGAATCGTGCGCAGGCGGCGTGCCGCGCAGCCTCGGAGCCGGTGTGACGACACGTCAGGGATGGGGGATGTGGTGAACCGGCGCTGCGAGCTGTCATGCGCATGCCTGGATACGGGAGGCGGCGGTTCGGTGCCGGCGCCCCACCTGCCGCCCGCCCCGGCCACCGGGGGGCCGGGATGCTGAGCCGGTCGGTCGTCCTCGGGCTCCCCTCGCTGTCCGTCGGCGGACTGTCGGAGAACTGGCTGCTGCGCGAGGCCGGCGACCTCCACTGGGAACTGATCGGCAACCACTTCGGCTGCAAGGTCGCGGACCTCGCGGACGCCGACGGCACCAGGCTGCTGCCCGCCTTCGTCCGGGTACGGCTCACCGCCGCCGACTCCTTACGGTTCTTCGCCGAGCACGACCGGGGGCGGCTCGAAGGCACCGCCACCAGGCTGGACGACCAGGCCTTCGTCAGCGACGTCCGGTTCGCCACCGCGACCTCGCACGTCGAGGCCCGGCTGCTCACCTCCTTCGTCCGCAGGGGCGCGGGGAACTGGCTGTCCCCCGGCACCCCGCGCAATCCGGGACGGGCGTCGGCGGGCCGGCCGACCGCCGAACACCTGGAGTTCCAGGCCGAGTTCCGCGCCAGGAGCGGGATCGGCCCCGCCGACGGCCCCGGGCTGTTCCAGGACACCTACGAGCTCAACCCGTTCGCCGACGTCAACGCGGCCGGCCTGCTCTACTTCGCCTCGTACCCGCACATCAACGACCGGGGCGAGCGCAAGTACCTCCACGCGCTCGCGCCGGGAGGGGAGTGGGCCGTCGAAGCCTGCACCCTCAGCCGGGACATCCTCTACCTCGGCAACTGCGGCATCGAGGACTCGGTGCGCTACCGGTTGGACGACTGCCGCTTCGAGCCGGACCACCGGGCCGTGCTCACCTCGACCCTGCTGCGGGAACACGACGGCCGGCCGCTCGCCCGGATCAGGACCGTCAAGCGCCTCGTCCACCCCGGCGTCTTCGCAAGCCTCTGGGACGGCGGGACGCCCCGGACCGGGGCCGCCGCCCAGACCACCGCCCAGAGCACCGCCCAGACCGCTGCCCCGGCCCCGGCTCAGGCCCCCGCGCCGGCTCAGGCCCCCGCGCCGGTACGGGCGCCCGCGCCGGTACGGGCGCCCGCCGGATCCGTCCCCGACGGCCTGGAGGCCGACCTCCTGCCGCTGCTGGAGACCGTGCTCGCCCGGCCCGCCGGCTCGCTGAGCGCCGACGACGACCTGCGCCCGTTCGGGCTGGACAGCCTGGCGCTGTCGGAACTCGCCGTCCGGGCCGAGGACGAGCTCGGGCTCGAACTCGACCCCAGCCGGATGTTCCAGGCGTTCACGGCCGCCGCCATGGCCCGCGTGCTGCGGGGCGAACGACCGGCCGCCGCGGGGGCGCGGGGACCGGCGGCCGCCGCGCCCCGCGACCCGGCGGCACCGATCGCCGTGGTCGGCATGGCCGGCCGGTTCCCCGGCGCGGAGAACGTCGCCGAGCTGTGGGACCTGCTCGGCCGGGACGCCGACGCCGTCCGCGACATCCCGCCCGACCGGTGGGACACCGCCGCCCACCCCGACCTGGTGGGCAGGGCGGCCCTGCTCGACGACATCCGCCGCTTCGACCACGAGTTCTTCGGCATCAGCCCGCGCGAGGCGGCGCTGATGGACCCCCAGCAGCGACTGCTCCTGGAGACCGCGTGGGCCACCGCCGAGGACGCCGGCTGGGACCCGACCGCGCTGGCCGGCACCCGCACCGGCGTCTACGCCGGCGTCTGCCACTCGGACTACGCCGCCGTCCTCGCCGCGCACGCCGGCCGCGACGAACCGCACCTGAGCGTCGCCGTGTCGCCGTCCCTGGTGGCCAACCGCGTCTCGTACGCCCTCGGGCTGCGCGGCCCCAGCGTCGCCGTGGACACCCTCTGCTCCTCCTCCCTGGTCGCCGTCGCCCAGGCCGTCGCCGCGCTGCGCGCCGGCGAGTGCGACCAGGCCTTCGCCGGCGGCGTCAACGTGCTGTGCGACCCGGCCCGGCAGTACGCCTACCAGCGCACCGGCGTGCTGAGCCCGCGCGGCCGCTGCCACACCTTCGACGACGACGCGGACGGCTACGTCCGGGGCGAGGGCGTCTGCGCCCTGCTGCTCAAGCCCCTGGACCGGGCCCTGGCCGACGGGGACCGCGTGCACGCGGTGATCCGCGCCGCGGCCGTCAACCACGGCGGGCAGGCCCGGTCCTTCACCGCCCCCAACCCGGAGGCCCAGGCCGACCTGCTGGTCGCCGCGCACACCGAGGCGGGCGTCGACCCGGCGACGATCGGCTACCTGGAGGCGCACGGCACCGGCACGCGCCTCGGCGACCCGATCGAGGTGTCCGGGATGGTCGCGGCCTTCGAGCGCCTCTACGACGCCTGGGGGCGCCCGGTCCCGGACCGGCCGCACTGCGGCGTCGGCTCGCTCAAGACCAACATCGGCCACCTGGAGGCCGCCGCCGGGATCGCGGGCATGATCAAGGTGATCCTGGCCATGCGCCACCGCACGATCCCGGCCACCCGCAACATCACCCGGCCGAACCGGATGATCAGGCTGGAGGGCTCCCCGCTGCGGCTCCAGCGGGAACGCGGCCCCTGGGAGGCGCCGCCCGGCGGCGCCCCCCGCCGGGCCGGCGTCAGCTCCTTCGGCATGGGCGGCACCAACGCGCACGTCGTGCTGGAGGAGGCCCCCGCCGCGCGGCCCGACCGGCCGCTCGACGGCCCGGTGGTCGTACCGGTCTCGGCCCGCACCCCGCAGGCGCTGCGCGCCGCCGTGGCCGCGCTGCTCGCCGCGGTGCGCTCCCCGGACGCCCCGCCGCTCGCCTCCGTCGCCCGGACCATGCGCACCGGGCGGGCCGCCCTGGCGCACCGCGTCGCCGTGGAGGCCACCGACCTCGCCGGACTCGCCGAGGGGCTCGCCACCGTCTTCGACCGCGAGCCCGTCGCGGAGCGGGAGTCGACGACCCCGGACGCCCCGCCCGCCTCGCTGCCGACCTACCCGTTCGCCCGCGACCCGCACTGGGCGGCGCCCACGGCCGGCCCCGAGTTCCTCACCACCACCTGGGAGGACGCGCCCGCCCCGCCGACCGTCCCCGCCGGCCGCCTGCTGGCGGTGACCGCCGACCGGGAGCTCGCCCGCCGGCTGCTCGGCGGCCAGGCCGTCGTGCACGTCCCCGGGGAGCCGCTGACCGACCCGGCGGGCCTGGCGGGGATCGTCGACCTGGTCGACTGGACCGAGCCCGGCACCCGAACGGCCGAACGGATCGCGCTGCTCCAGCAGGTCCTCGCCGCCAACACCCGGTCCGGACTGCGCTGCGTCCACGTGAGCGGCGCCGACCGGTCCGTCCTCGCCGGGTTCTACCGGGCCCTGTCCGGCGAGTTCCCGGCCGTCCACGCGCGGACCGTCCGGGTGGACGGCGACGAGGACGCCCTCGCCGCCGCCCTGGCCACCGAGGCGGCCGCGGTCGACCGCGAGACCGAACTGCGCCACACCGGCGGCCGGCGCCGCCGCCCGGTGGCCGGGTTCGCCCCGGCCGCCACCGGCGCCGACCCGCTCGCCGGACTGGACCGCGGCGCGACGCTGATCACCGGCGGCCTCGGCGGGATCGGCCTGCGCCTGGCGGCCCACCTCGCGGACCGCGGCGCCCGGCACCTCGTGCTGCTCGGCCGCTCCCGGATGCCGGCCCGCAACCGGTGGGCGTCCCTGTGCGCCGACCCGGCCACGGATCCGCTGCTGCGCGCCCGGCTCACCGCGCTGACCGCGCTGGTCGAACGCGGGGTGACGCTGACCGTGCGCACCGACGCGCTCGACGACGCGGCCCGGTTGCGCCGACTGCTCGGCCAGGTCAGGAAGCAGTCGGGGGAGATCACCGCCGCCTTCCACTGCGCCGGTGTGATGGACCGCCCGACCTCCTTCCTGGCCCGCGGGGCCGAGGAGATCGCCCGGGTGCTGCGGCCCAAGACCGACGGGCTGCGGGTGCTCCGGTCGGCCTTCGGCGGGCAGCCGCCGAAGCTCCTGGTGCTGTTCTCCTCGGTGGCGGCCGCCTCGCCGCGGCTGGCGGCGGGCTACCTGGACTACGCGGCGGCGAACACCGCGCTCGACGACTTCGCCGAGGCCCTGGCCGACGAGCCCGGCCAGGTGGTGCGTTCGCTGCGCTGGCCGCTGTGGCGCGAGGTGGGGATGGGGGCCGACCGCACCAGCGCCGGCGCCGCGCTCGGCGTCCCCGACCTGGAGGCCGCGGACGCGCTGCGGCTGTTCGACCTCGCGCTGCGGGTGCCCGGCGGGGCGGTGCTGCTGCCGTGCCTCGTGGAGCGCCCGTCGGTCGACACGGCGGAGCTGTACCTGGCGCCGCGACCGGCGGCCCCCGCACGGCCCGCCCCGGCCGCGCCTGAGATCCCGGCCACGCCGGAGATCCCGGCGGTCCCGGCGGTCCCGGCGGTCCCGGCGGTCCCGGCGGACCTCGGCCGGCTGCTCGCCCTCGTGGCCCGGACGACCAGGGTCGACCCCGCGCTGCTGGGGCCCGACACCAGGCTCGGCGACGTCGGGGTGGACTCGCTGCTGATGATCGAGCTGGTGCGGGCGCTCGAAACCGAACTCGGCCACGTGGTCGACCCGAGCCTGCTCCAGGAGCACCCGACCCTCGGCGGGCTCGCCGCCGCCCTCGGCACCCCGGCCGCCGCACCCGCCGTCGTCGCACCCGCCGCCGCCGTTCCGCCACCCGCCGCCGCCGTCCCCGTCGCGCCCACCGGACGGCCGACACCCATCGCCGTGATCGGCATGGGCTGCCGGCTGCCCGGGGCGAGCGACCCGGACAGGCTCTGGCAGGCCCTGCTGGCCGGCCGCGACCTCGTCACCGACGTCCCGGCCGAGCGCTGGGACACCGCCGGGCTCTACCACCCCGACGGCGGACCCGGGCGCAGCCAGAGCAGGTGGGGCGGGTTCCTCGACGACGCCGCGCTGTTCGACCCCGGCTACTTCGGCTTCGACGACGAGACCGCGCGGCACCTGGACCCGCTGGTGCGCAAGACCCTGGAGGTCTCGGTGGAGGCCGTCCGGGACGCGGGGTACACCGACGCCGAGCTGCGCGGGCGTCCGGTCGGCGTGTTCGTGGGCGCCCGCACCGGCAACCACCGGCTGCACCTCCAGCCGCCGAAGCGCGAGTACATCGTCGGCGTGAACCAGAACTTCGTGGCCGCGCACGTCTCGCACTTCCTCGACCTGACGGGGCCCAACCTCGTGGTCGACAGCGCCTGTTCGTCCTCGCTGGTGAGCATCCACCTGGCGGCCCAGAGCCTGGCCTCGGGCGAGTCGTCGATGGCCCTGGCCGGCGGGGTCGACCTGCTCTTCGACGAGGAGCCGTACCTGATGCTCAGCGCCGGCAAGGCGCTGTCCCCCAGCGGCCGCTGCCGCACCTTCGACGAGTCCGCCGACGGCCTGGTGCCCGGCGAGGGCGCGGGGATGGTGCTGCTGAAGCGGCTGGACGACGCGCTGCGCGACGGCGACCGGGTGCTCGCGGTGCTGGAGTCCTCGGGCGTCAACAACGACGGCCGGACGATGGGGCACACCACTCCGAACGGCCGCGCGCAGCGCTCCCTGGTCTCCGACGTGCTCGCCCGCGGCGGGATCGACGCCCGGACGATCGGGTACGTCGAGGCGCACGGCACCGGCACGATGATCGGCGACCCGATCGAGCTCCAGGCGCTCACCGCCGTCCACCGCGCCCACACCCAGGACCGCGGCTACTGCGGGATCGGCAGCGTCAAGAGCTCGATGGGGCACCTGCTCAGCGCCGCCGGCGTCGCCGGGTTCATCAAGGCCGTGCAGATCCTGCGGCACGGCACGCTCGTCCCCACCCTGCACTGCCACCGCCCGAACCCGCGGTTCGCCTTCGCCGAGTCGCCGTTCTTCCCGGTGACCGAGGTCGCGGACCTGCCCGCCGGCAGCCGGGTCGCGGTGAGCGCCTTCGGCTTCGGCGGGACCAACGCCCACGTCGTCCTCGGCGCCGGCACGCCCGGGGAGCCCGGGCGCCCCCCGCTGCCGCCCCCCGCCTACCGCCGCCGTCGGTTCTGGCACCGGTCCACCGCCGTGAGCACCCCGGCCCCGCCCAGGTCCGCCCGGCTCGACCTGACGTTCAGCTAGTCCGGCGCACCTGCCCGCCCCCCGCCGAGCCGAACCGCCGATCACCAGGAGAGAACACGTGGACCGACGGTCCGTACGCTGTGCCTTACACCTGACCAGGGACAACCCGATCGTCGACGACCACCGGGTGCACGGGGTGCGCACCCTGCCCGGAGTGACGTTCCTCGACATCGTCCAACGGCTGCTCGCGGCGCACGACTTCCCGCTGGAGCGGACCGGCCTGAGCGACGTGCTGTTCGTCGAGCCCGTGGTGACCACCGAGGACTTCGACCGGGAGCTGACCGTCGTGGCCGAACCCGACGGCGACGTCCACCGGGTCACCGCGACCAGCCGCCGCACCCACCACGGCCGCCCGGTCGACGACACGGTGACCACCCACCTGCACGCGACCCTGCGCACCGACCTGCCGCCGCTCACCGGCACGCCCGCCCCGGCCCCGACCGGCGCCGCCCGCGACGTCGCCGAGGTGTACGCGACCGGGCGCTCGGCGGGCATCGAGCACCGGGCGTTCATGCGGGTCACCGGCACCCTGCGGGTCGCGGCCGACCGGGTCAGGTCCGAGATCGCGCTCGGCGAGGAGGCCCGTGCCACGGCCGGGGACTTCCTGCTCCACCCCGCCCTGCTCGACGGCTCCACCATGCAGGCGTACGCGCTGGCCTTCGCGGGGGAGGACGCCGACGGGCGCCCGCTGATCCCGCTGCACATCGGCGGGTTCCGGGCGGTCCGCCCGCTCGGCGAGACCTGCACGGTGGACCTGCGGTTCACCCGGGTGGCGGCCGGCGCCGACGTGGTGAAGGCCGACATCGACCTGTACGACGGCTCGGGGGCGCCCGCCGCCCGGTTCACCGGCCTCACCTTCAAGCGGATCCGCTCCACGGCGTCGATCACCCGGCTCACCGCGGCGGCCGAGCGGTCGGCCCCCGTCGCGCCGGAAGCCCCGGCGACGGCCGGGTCCGGGGCCGGGGCCGGGGCCGGGTCCGAGGCCGGGGCCGGGTCCGGGGCCGGGCTGGGCGACCTCCGGGCGGAGGTCGTCGAGCTGGTCCGCCAGGCCGTCGGGGACCCCTCCCTGGCGGTCGACGGCGATCTCGGCTTCTACGACCTCGGGCTGGACTCGTCCCACCTGCTCTCGCTGGTCCGCGCCTTCGAGGCGCGGTGGGACATCGCGCTGTACCCGACCCTGCTGTTCGAGTACCCCACGGTCGACGCGGTCGCCGCCCACCTGTTCGGCCTGCTGCCCGCCGACCGGCGCGCCCCGGCCGCCCCCGCGGCGGACGGTCCGGAGCCCGCCGCCCCCGCCCGCACGCACTGCCTGACCGGCGTCTGGCAGCCGGCGCCCCGCCGGGCCGCGCCGGAACCGGGACCGCTGCTGGTGATCGGCGACCTCCGGGCGCACCCCGGGCAGGTCACCGTCCGGCGCGGCGCGGCCTTCCGCCGGCTCGGGCCCGACGCGTACGAGCTCCGCGCCGACGAGGCCGGCGACCTCCGGCGGCTGCTGGCCGAGCTCGGCACCCCGCCGGAGCGGGTGCTGCACCTGGCCGCGCCCGCCGACGACCTCCCGGAGGCCGTCGAGGCGGCCTGCCGCGAACTGCTCGCCCTGGTGCAGGCGCTCGCGCCGCGCCCGGTGTCCGTGGTGCACGCCGGGCCGGGGCCGGTCGCGGCCGCGGTGGCGGGGCTGGCCCGCACCGTCCGCCTGGAGCGGCCCGGGCTCGCCGTGACCGCCGTCGAGTGCGACGGCGACGCCGACCCGCGGGCGCTGCTCGCGGAGACCGGCGACGGGGCCGAGACCTGGGTGCGGCACTCCCGGGGGCGCCGCGAGGTGCGCCGCTACCTCGACGCGCGGTTCGACGGCGGGCAGCGGATCCGCCCCGGCGGCGTCTACCTGGTCACCGGCGGCGCGGGCGGCATCGGCCGGGAACTCGCCGCGCTGCTGGCCGAGCGGGGAGCCACGGCCGTGCTGGCCGGGCGGACGCCTCCGGCGGCGCCGGTCGCCGGCCGGTTCGTCCGCGCCGACGTGACGGTGCCCGCCGACGTGACGGCCCTGGTCGCCGACGTCATCGACCGGCACGGCCGGCTGGACGGCGTCGTGCACGCGGCGGGGGTCCTGCGGGACGCCATGCTGCCCGGGAAGTCCGCCGCGGACCTCGCCGCGGTGCTGGCGCCCAAGGTGCGCGGCACGGTGCTGCTCCACCGGGCGACCCGCCACCTCGGCCTCGACTTCTTCGCGCTGTTCTCCTCGGTGACGGGCGTCGCCGGGAACGTCGGGCAGGCGGACTACGCCGCGGCCGGCGCCTTCCAGGACGCCTACGCCCGCGAGCACGGCCTGCTCTCCTTCGACTGGCCGCTGTGGGCCGAGGGAGGGATGCGCACCGACGACGCGGCGCGTGCGCTGTTCCGCCGGCAGGGGCAGGTCCCGCTGCCGACCGCGGAGGGCCTGGCCGTGTTCGAGCGGGCGCTGTCGCTCACCGGCGCGGAGGTCGTGGTGCTGCACGGCGACCCCGGGCGCGCCCGCGAGGCGCTGGCCCTGTCCCTCGCCGACCCCGCCGCCGGCACCCCAGCGGGCACCCCCGTCGACGCGCCCGCCGACACCGCCGCGGTGACCGGGCCGGCCCCGGTCGAGGAGGCCGCTCCCGACCGGACCGGGGACATCGCGGTGATCGGCGTCGCCGGCCGCTACCCCAAGGCCGAGGACCTCGACCAGTTCTGGACCAACCTGCGGACCGGACGCGACTGCGTCACCGAGATCCCCGCGGACCGCTGGGGGACGGACGGCTTCTACCAGCCGCAGCGAGCCGCCGGCCGCTCGACCAGCAAGTGGGGCGGCTTCCTCGACGGCATCGACGAGTTCGACCCCGGCTTCTTCCGGATCACGCCGCGCGAGGCCGAGGGCATGGACCCGCAGGAGCGGCTGTTCCTGCAGACCTCCTGGCACGCCCTGGAGGACGCCGGCCTCACCCGCGCGGACGTCGCCGGGCGCCCGGTGGGCGTCTTCGCCGGGGTGATGTTCACCCAGTACCAGATGCTCGGCCTGGGCGCCGAGGAGCGGCTGCCGGTGCTGCCGACGTCCTTCGCCTCGGCCGTCGCCAACCGGGTCTCCTACTTCCTCGACCTGCGCGGGCCCAGCCTCGCGCTCGACACCATGTGCTCGTCGTCGCTCACCGCGCTGCACCTGGCGTGCGAGAGCCTGCGCTCCGGGGAGTGCGAGGTGGCGCTCGCCGGCGGCGTGAACGCGATCGTCCACCCCTACAAGTACCTGCACCTGAGCCAGGTCGGCTTCGTCTCCTCCGACGGACGCTGCCGGGCCTTCGGCGAGGGCGGGGACGGCTACGTGCCCGGCGAGGGCGTCGGCGTCGTCGTGCTCAAGCCGCTGGCCCGGGCGCTGGAGGACGGCGACCGCGTCCTCGGCGTGATCAAGGGCAGTGCCGTCAACCACGGCGGGCGGGCGGGCGGCTTCTTCGTGCCCAACCCGGCCGCCCAGGCCGAGGTGGTGCGCCGGGCGCTCGCGCGGGCGGACGTGGACCCGGCGTCGATCGGCTACGTCGAGGCGCACGGCACCGGGACCTCGCTCGGCGACCCGATCGAGATCTCCGCCCTGGACCAGGTGTTCGGCGGGACGACGACCCGGATCGGGTCGGTGAAGTCGTCGATCGGCCACCTGGAGTCCGCGGCCGGGATCGCCGGCCTGACCAAGATCCTCCTCCAGCTGCGCCACCGCACCCTCGCCCCCTCCCTGCACGCCGACCCGGTGAACCCCGCCGTCGACTGGGACACCGTCGGGCTGGACGTGCAGCGCCGGGCCGAGCCGTGGCCGGCCGGGGTCGGCACCCCGCGCCGGGCCGGACTGAGCGCGTTCGGCGCGGGCGGGTCCAACGCCCACGTCGTCGTCGAGGAGTTCCCGGAGCCGCCCGGACCGGACACCGGGCTGTGCGGGCCGCAGGCCGTCCTGCTCTCCGCCCGCACCGAGGAGGCGCTGCGCGAACTGGCGCACCGCTACACCGACCTGCCGGCCGCCGACCGGATCGCCGAGGTGGCGGAACCGGCCGGACTGGCGGGCGCCGACCCGGACACCGCACTCGACGAGCTCGGCCTGGACGCGGAGGACCTGCGCCGCCTGGCGCTGACCCTCGCCGAACGCTTCCCCGGCCGCCCCCCGCACGTCGACGCGCGCTCGACGCTCGCCGACCTCGCCGCGGCCGTGCCGGCCGGCCCCGGCGTCCCGCTGGCGGACCTCGCCTACACCACGCAGACCGGGCGGGAGGCCATGGCCGAACGGCTCGCCGTGGTCGTCTCCGGGCCGGACGAACTGCGCTCCGCCCTCCGGGCCTACCTGGACGGCGCCGCGCCGGCCGGCTGCTACCGCGGCACCGCCGCCGGACCGGTCGGCGCCACCGCCCCGGACTCCCTCGACCCGCACGAACTGGCCCGGGCCTGGGTGGCCGGCGCCGCCCCCGACTGGCGGGCGCTGCACCGGGACCGCAAGCCGCGCAAGGTGCGGCTCCCCGGCTACCCCTTCGCGCGGGTCCGCTGCTGGGTCGGCAACGCCCCGGCGGCCCCGGTTCCGTCCGCCCCGGCTCCGGCGGCGCTCCCGGTCCAGGCACCCGTCGAGGTCGCCGCGGACGTCCCGGCGGACCTCCCGATGGACCTCCCGGTCTGGGAGCCGTGCGCCGCCCCCGCCGGCCGGCGGGCCCCCGACGGCCCCGTCGTGGTGCTGCACGCCCCCTCCCGGGCGGGCCTGGCGGCCGAGCTGGCGGAGCGCCACCCCGACGCCCTGCTCGTCGGGCTGGGCGACCCGGTGGCGGTCGTACCGCGCCTGGTCTACGTCCTGACCGGTACGACGGAGGCCGCCCCCGACGAGGTGGAGCGGGTCGCCCGGGCCGAGGCGTCCGGCGTCCGGGCCCTGGCCCGGTACGCGCGGGAGTGGTCCCGGATCCCGGAACTCGACTGGGTCGTCGTCACCGTCGGTGCCGCCGCCGCCCCCGGACGCGGTGTCACCGACCCGTACGCCGCCGGGGTCGTGGGCTTCGCCCGGGTGCTGGAGAACGAGCACCGCGGCTGGTCGGTCGCGACCGTCGACCTCGACCCGGCCCACCCGTCCGCGGCCCTGGTGGCACCGGCCCCCCGGGGCACCCGCCTCGCCTGCACCGGCACGGTCCGCCACACCCAGGTGCTGCGCCCCGCGCCGGCGGGCGGCGGAGCCGTCCCGCTGCGCCGCGGCGGCCGGTACCTGGTCGTCGGCGGCGCGCGGGGGATCGGCCTGGCGCTCGCCCGCCGGCTCGTCGCCGAGCAGGACGCGCGGGTCGTCCTCGTCGGCCGCGGCGAAGGGCCGGCCGACGGGCTCGGCGAGGGCATCCGCTACGTCCGGGCCGACGCGACCGACGTCCGCCGGATGACCGCCCTCCTCCGCGAGGAGGGGCCGGTGCACGGCGTCCTGCACGCCGCCCTGGTCCGCCGCGACCGGCTGACCCACCACCTCTCGGACACCGACCTGACCGAGAGCCTGGCCGCCAAGTCCGGCGTCGCGGCCGCCCTGGTCGACGCCCTGCGCGGACGGCACCTCGACTTCCTGGTGCTCTTCTCGTCCGCGCAGTCCTTCCTGGGCGATCCCGGCCTGGCCAACTACGCGGCCGGATCGACCTTCCTGGACGCCTACGCCCACGCCCTCGACGCCCGCCTGCCCTACCCGGTGCGCGCCGTCGACTGGGGCTACTGGGGCACCGTCGGAGCGGTGGCCGACGACCCCCACCGCGACCGGCTGACCGCCGCCGGCTTCACCTCCATCGAGCCCGGGAGCGGCTTCGCCGCGCTCGCCCGGGCCCTCGGACAGCCGAACCCCCAGGTCGTCGTGGTACCCGGCAGCGCAGCCCTGCGCGACCGGATGGGAGCAGCGAGAACGGAGACGACGCGGATGGTGCCCACCGGCCGCCCACTGACCGCCGGAGACCGACTGCTGGTGGACGACTTCCACGCCCTCGACCGCCGCATGGCGACGATCGCGGGCAGCGCCCTGCTCGCCGTCCTCGACGACCTCGGCGCGTGGCACGGCTCCGACCCGGACGCCGACGAGGTCGCCCGCCGGGTGGGGGTCGTCCCCCGCTACGACCGGCTGCTGCGCACCCTGCTGGCCATGATCACCGAGGAGGGCCTGGTCGAGCTGCGCGCCGGGCGCCACCGGCCGGTGCCCGGCGCCCTGGCCGCGGCCAGGGCCGACGGACACCTGCGGCAGCTGGAGGACCTCGCCGCCGCGCACCCCGAGCACGCGGTGTTCGTCAGGCTGCTCGCGCACTGCCTGGCGCACTACGGCGAACTGCTGCGCGGCGAACTCCTCGCCACCGAGCTGCTGTTCCCCTCCTCCGGCACCTCGCTGATGGAGGGCGTCTACCGGGGCAACCCGATCAGCGACCTCTACAACGACCTGCTGACGGACCGCCTGATGGCGCACGTCGAGCGGCGGGTGGCCGAGCTGCCGGCCGACGGGACGGTCCGCGTCCTGGAGGTCGGCTCGGGCACCGGCGGCACCTCGGCCGGCCTGCTCCGCGCCCTGGACCCGTACGGCGACCGGGTCGAGTACTGGTACACCGACCTGTCCGTCACCTTCCTCGCGCACGGTCGGCGCGAGTTCGGCGGGCGCCACCCGTTCACCCGGTTCAAGCGCCTCGACCTGGACAGCGACCCGGTCGGCCAGGGCTTCCCCGCGGGCCGCTTCGACCTGGTGGTCGGCGCGAACGTCCTGCACGCCACCTCCGACCTCGGCCGGGCCGTCCGCCACCTGCGCACCGTGCTGCGCACCGGGGGCGAACTGCTGCTCAACGAACTGACCACGGTCACCCTCTGCGGGACCGTCACCTACGGCCTGTTCGACGGCTGGTGGACGCACCACGACACCGCGCTGCGCCTGCCCGGCTCGCCACTGCTGGACGTGCCCGGCTGGACGGCGCTGCTCACCGGGGCCGGCTACGGCCCGGTGGCCGCGCTGCCCGGCCCCGCGGAGACCCGCCGCAACTTCCAGCACGTCGTCGTCGCCACGGCCGCGCCCGGAACCACGCCGGCCGGCGCCGCCCCGGCGGCGGGCGGCACCCTCGCCGCCCCGGCCGGGGACGATCCCGCCGCCGCGTTCACCGACGAGCTGCTGGCGCTCACCTCGGACGCCTCGGGCATCCCGCGCGACGAGCTGGACCTCGACCGGGCGATCGGGGACTACGGCTTCGACTCCGTCAGCTACAGCCTGCTCGCCACCCGGCTGAACGACGGGTTCGACTTCGACGTGACCCCCGCGCTGTTCTACGAGACGGCCACCCTGCGCGCCCTGGCCGAGCGCCTGGTCCGCGACCACGGGGACCGGCTGCGCACCCGGTACGCCGCGCCGGCCGTGACCGCCCCGCCGGCCGTGACCGCCGCGGCCGAACGGCGACCGGAGCCGGCCGCCCGCGCCGCCCGCCCCGCCCGCCCGGATCCGGTCGCCGTCGTCGGACTGTCCGCGCGGATGCCCGGCAGCCGGGACCTGGACGACTTCTGGCGCCACCTCGCGGCCGGCGACGACCTCATCGGCGAGGTGCCGGCCGACCGCTGGGACTGGCGCACCCTCCCGGAGGGCGTGCACGCCCGGCACGGCGGGTTCGTCCACGACGTCGACATGTTCGATCCGCTGTTCTTCGGCATCTCGCCGCACGAGGCCGCCGGGATGGACCCGCAACAGCGACTCGTGCTGCAGGGGGTGTGGACGGCGCTGGAGGACGCCGGCCTGGCACCCGGCGCGCTCGCCGGAACCGACGTCGGCCTGTTCATCGGCGCCGGGTCGAACGACTACGACGAGATCCGCCGGTCGGCCGGCCACCCGGTCGACGCCCACGCCGCCACCGCCACCACCCACTCCATCCTGGTCAACCGCGTCTCCTACCTGCTCGACCTCCACGGGCCGAGCGAACCGGTCAACACCGGCTGCTCCAGCTCCCTGGTCGCGATCCACCGGGCCGCCGAGGCGATCCGGTCGGGGGAGTGCGAGATCGCGGTGGCCGGCGGCATCAACCTCGTCCTGACGCCGCACAACCACGAACTGCTCAGCAGCACCGGCATGCTCAGCCCCACCGGCCGGTGCCGCTCCTTCGACGCGGAGGCCGACGGCTTCGTCCGCAGCGAGGGCTTCGGCCTGGTCGTGCTGACCGGCGCCGACCGGGCGCGCCGGCACACCGTCCGCGCCTGGCTGCGCGGCAGCGCCGTCAACCACGGCGGCCGGGCCCGCTCGCTGACCGCGCCCAACCCGGCCGCCCAGGCGGCGATGATCGTCCAGGCGTACGAGCGCGCGGACGTCGACCCGACCACGGTCGGCTACCTGGAGACCCACGGCACCGGCACCGAACTCGGCGACCCGGTCGAGATCAACGGCCTGCGGACGGCCTTCGACGAACTGCGCCGCCGCCGGGGCCTGCCCGAACCGGCCGAGCCGTACTGCGCGGTCGGCGCGGTGAAGGCCAACGTCGGCCACCTGGAGTCCGCCGCCGGGGTCGCCGGGGTGATCAAGACGCTGCTGGCGATGGAGCACGGCGTGCTGCCGCCGGTGGCCGGCCTCACCGCGCCCAACCCGCACCTGCGGTTCGACGGGAGCCCGTTCCACCTGGTGCGGTCGGCGACCGCCTGGCCGCGCCCGGCCGGCCACCCGCGCCGCGCGGGCGTCAGCTCCTTCGGCTACGGCGGGGTCAACGCCCACGTCGTGCTGGAGGAGGCCCAGCCGGGCCCGGCACCGCTGCGTCCGGCCGGCCCCTGGGTCTTCCCGCTGTCGGCCCGCACCCCGCAGGCACTGCGCCGCTACGCCGCCGCCCTGCGCGACGGCCTGGACCGGATCGCCGACCTGGCGGACGCGGCCCACACGCTCCAGCACGGCCGCGACGCGATGGCCGAGCGGCTGGCCGTCACCGCCGCCGACCGCCGGACCCTCGCCGCCGCGCTCGCCGCCGCCGCCGAGGGAGCGGACCACCCCGCGCTGGCCCGGCCCGGTGGCACGGCCCCGGCCGACCGCTGGGTCACCGGGGAACCGGTGGAGTGGCCGGGCGGCGGCGTCCTGGTGGCGCTGCCCACCTATCCGTTCGAGCGCCGGCGCTGCTGGGTCGGCGACCACGAGCCGTCCGCCGACGCGCTCGCGCCCGGGACCACCGCCCCCACACCGGCGGAGGCCGTCCCGGCGACCGCGACCGCGACCGGGCCCGCCGGGCCCGCCCCGGCGTCGGGAGCCGGCGCGGCCGACGACGCCCGGCAGGCCGCCGTGGCGGACGAACTGCTCGCACTCGTCCAGGAGGTGGCCGGGGTCCTGCCCGGCGAGCTCGCCGCGGACGAGCAGCTCAGCCGCTACGGCTTCGACTCGATCATGTACACCAGGCTCAGCCACCGGGTGAACACCCGGTGGGACCTCGACGTGACCCCGGCGTCCTTCTACGGGGTCTCCACCGTCGACGACCTGGTGGCCAAGATCCTCCGTGACCACGGCCGGGCCATCCTCGCGCAGGATCCCGCGGTGGTCGCGGCCGCCGCCGCGACCTCGCCACTGGCGGCGCCGGTGGCCGCGTTCACGGCCGCGCCGGTCGCGGTGCCGGTTGCCGCCCCGGTCGCGGTGCCGGTCGCCGCCCCGGCTGCCCCGGCTGCCCCGGCCGCGCCGGCCGCGCCGGTCGCGGCCGGCCTCGACGGTGTCGCGATCGTCGGCATGGCCGGGGTGCTGCCGGACTCCGACGACCTGGACGAGTTCTGGGAGCACCTGGCGGCGGGCGACGACCTCGTCCGCGAGATCCCGCCGGACCGCTGGGACTGGCGCAGCATCGACGGCGAGCCCGAGCCGGGCGAGTTCCGCACCAACGTCCGGTGGGGCGGGTTCATGCGCCGGGTCGACCTGTTCGACGCGCGGTTCTTCGGCATATCGCCGACCGAGGCCGTCGCGATGGACCCGCAGCACCGGCTCGTCCTGGAGGCCACCTGGAGCGCGATCGAGAACGCGGGCATCCGGCCGTCCGCGTTGTCCGGCACGGACACCGGTGTCTTCATCGGAAGCAGCACCTACGACTACTTCGAGTTGCAGCACGCCCTCGGCGTCCCGCTCGACGGCTACAACTCGGCCGGCCGGGCCCACGCGATCCTCTCCAACCGGGTGTCCTACCTGCTGAACCTCCGCGGCCCCAGCGAGCCCGTCGACACCGCCTGCTCGTCCTCGCTGCTCGCCGTCCACAAGGCGGCCGAGGCGATCCGGCAGGGCGAGTGCGAGGTCGCGCTGGCCGGCGGTGTGAACGTCATCGCCTCGCCGACCCTGTTCGTCGACATGAGCCTGGGCGAGATGCTGAGCCCGGACGGCCGCTGCCGCACCTTCGACGCGCGGGCCAACGGCATCGCCCGGGCCGAGGGCGTCGGCATGGTGGTGCTCAAGCGCCTCGACGCGGCGGTGCGCGACGGCGACGTCATCCACGGCGTCCTGCGCGGCAGCGCGGTCAACCACGGCGGCCGCACCAACTCGCTCACCGCGCCCAACCCGGACGCGCAGGCCGCCTGCGTGGTCGCGGCCCACCGCCGCGCCGGAGTGGACCCCCGGACGGTCACCTACGTCGAGACGCACGGCACCGGCACCGAACTCGGCGACCCGATCGAGGTCGAGGGCCTGAAGACGGCCTTCACCCGGCTGTACGCCGACCACGGTGCCCAGTGGACCGTGCCGCACGTCGCGCTCGGGTCGGCGAAGCCCAGCACCGGCCACCTGGAGGCGGCCGCGGGCGTCACCGGCCTGATCAAGGCGCTGCTCTCGATGCGCCACCGGGAGATCCCGGGCAACGTGCACCTCGAGACCCTCAACCCGCACCTGCGGCTGGAGAACAGCCCGCTGCGGGTGGTGCGCGAGCGCGAGCCCTGGCTGCCGGTGCGCACCGCCGACGGGGCCGAAGCCCCGCTGCGCGCCGGGGTGAGCGCCTTCGGGCTGGGCGGGGTCAACGTCCACGCGGTGGTCGAGGAGTACCGCGAGGAACCGGTCGCCGGGCCCGCCGGCGACCAGCTGTTCGTCCTGTCGGCCCGGGACGGGCAGCGGCTGCGCGACTACGCCGGGAACCTCGCCCGCTGGGCCGCCCGCCACCAGGACGTGGACCCGGCGGCGCTCGCCCACACCCTGCAGACCGGGCGGGAGGAGTACGCCGAGCGCCTCGCCGTCGTCGCCGACTCGCCGTCCTCGCTCGCGGCGCTCCTGGAGACCTGGCTGGCCGACGGCACCGAGCAGCGGGTGTTCACCGGAAGCGGCCGGGACGCCACCACCTCGCTCCTGCTGGAGGGGGCGGAGGGGCTCCACTACCTGCGGGCCGTCCTGGACGCCGGCCGGTTGGACAAGGTGGCCCGGCTCTGGGTCGGCGGCGCCCCGATCGACTGGACGCAGCTGTGGCGCGGGGCGGCGCCCCGGCGGGTGCCCGCGCCGACCTACCCGTTCGCCCGGGAGAGCTACTGGCTCACTCCCGGCGACCGGTTCGACCGGGTGCAGGCCACCGAATCGGGGCTGATCCCGGCCGAGGGCGTCACCGGCTCCGAGCCCGCGCCGGTCGAGCCCGCGCCGGTCGAGCCTGCACCGGTCGAGTCCGCGCCGGTCGAGCCCGTCGCGGTTCCGGAGACGGCGGCCGCGCCCGCAGCCGCGCCTGTTCCGGTACCTGTGCCGGTAGCCGTTCCGGAGCCGGTGGCGTCCGTGCCCGCCGTGCCCGCTGCGGTCCCGCCCGCTGGGCCCGCTGCGGTCCCGCCGGTCGGGGCGGCAGCGGCTGACGGGGACCCGGAGGCCGCCGTGCGCGAGCACGTGCGCGCCCTGCTGGCCGCCCACCTGGGGATGCGGGTCGAGCGGCTCACCGCGGACCTGGCGCTGTCCGAGGCGGGGGTGGATTCGCTGGGCCTGCGCCGGCTGAGCCGGCGCCTGAGCGCCGACTACGGCGTGAACGTCCCGACCCGGGTCTTCTCCGTGCGGCAGACCGTCAGGTCGGCGGCGCAGGCGGTGTTCGAGACCTACGGGCCGCTGCCCGCGTCGCAGCAGCCCGCACCGGCAGCGGCACCCGTGACCGCACCGCCGTCCACACCCGCGCCCGCGCCCGCATCCGCACCGGCACCCGTGACCGGACCGCCGTCGGACGGCATCGCCGCGCTGCTGGCCGGCCTGCGCGACGGCAGCCTCGGCGTCGATTCCGCGCTGGCCGCACTGAAGGAAGGGGCGGGCCGATGAGCACCGCACTGCGCGAACTGCTGGAGGCGATCGCCGCCGGCGAGGTGTCCGAGGACGTCGCGGGCCCGCTGCTGCGCAGCCTGGTCGAGGCCGCCCCGGCCGCGCCCGCACCGTCCCCGGCCCCGGCCCCGGCCGCTGCCCCCGCGCCGACGCCGACGCCCTACGACCCGAACCCCTACCCGCTCACCCGCGGCCAGGCCGCGCTGTGGGCCATCCACGAGAGCCGGCCGGACGCCACCTCCTACAACCTCCCGCTCGGCCTCTGGCTCGGCGACCAGGTCGATCCGGACCGGCTCGCCGAGGCGCTGATCGCCGCGGTGGAACGCAACCCGGACCTGCGCATCGCCGTCCGGCTGGACGCCACCGGCCCGGTGCAGGTGATCACCGACCGCCCGGTCGAGGTGCCCCGGCTGGACCTCGGGCACGTGACCGACGGCGAGTTCACGGCCCGGATCGACTCCCTCGTCCGGCAGCCGTTCGACCTGGAGCACGACCCGCTGCACCGCTCCTGGCTGATCACCACGCCGGGCGGCGGGGCCCTGCTGCTGCTCGTGTTCCACCACCTGATCACCGACGGCGTCTCCAGCCACCTCCTGCTGCGCGACATCGTCGCCTGCTACGACGGGCTGACCTCCGGCCGGGGGCTCCCGCCGGTCGAACCGGCCACGCCGTACTCCGAGTTCGTGCGGTGGCAGCGGGAGATGCTGGCCGGCCCGCAGGCCGAGGAGCACCGGCGCTGGTGGCTCGACCGGCTGGGCGGCGCCTCGACCGCGCCCGTGCTCCAGGCGATCGCCGACCGCCGCCGGGCCGGCACCGCCTCGCACACCAGCGGGGCGATGGTGCAGCTCCGGCTGCCGGAGGCCACCTGGAGCGCCGTCCGGAACACCGCCCGCAGGGCCGGGGTGACCACCTTCGGCGTGGTCTTCGGGGCGTTCGCCGCGCTGTTGCAGCGGCACTCCGGCCACCGTGACATCAGCGTGATGGTGCCGACCGACGGCCGGCCCGAGTACCGCTTCGACCGCACCGTCGGCTACCTGATCAACCCGGTCGTCCTGCGGGTGGACTGCGACCCGCGGCTGAGCTTCGCCGAGCTGGCGAACGCCGTCCAGGACGAGATGGTCCGGGCCGAGGACTACGGCGGCTACCCGTTCGCCGCGGTCGTCGACGACCTGCGCCGCGGCCCGGACCCCGACGCGGAGTTCGGCATCGGCTTCTACCTCCAGCAGGGCGTCGGCGGGGACCAGGACATGGCCGCCGGCCAGACCGTCTTCCGGGACGCCCTCGACCTCACCCAGGAGAGCGAGAACGACCTCGTGGTCGAGGTGGTCGTCCGCGACACCGAGGCCCTGCTGTACGTCAAGTACGACACCGAGCTGTTCGACCGCCCCACCGTCGAGCGGCTGGCCGAGCACTACCGGCTGCTGCTCGAAGCCGTCACGGCCGACCCGGACCGGCGCACCGCCGACCTCGACCTGGGCACGCCCGAGGAGCGGGGCACCCTGGCGCGGGTCAACGCCACCGCCGCCGGGCGGCCGCGCGACGTCAGCACGGCCCAGCTGGTGCTCGCCCGGGCCGGACGCCACCCGGAGCGCACCGCCGTGGTGGACGCCGAGGGCGCGCTGACCTACGCCGAGCTCGCGGGCCGGGTGCGGGCCCTCACCGGGGTCCTGCGCGCCCGCGGGGTGCGACCGGGCGACCTGGTCGGCGTCCTGACGGACCGCCGCGCCGCGCTGATCGTCGCGCTGCTCGCCGTCCAGGCGGCCGGGGCCGCGTACGTCCCGCTGGACCCGGACTTCCCGGCCGCCAGGCTCGCCCACATCGGCTCCGACGCGGGGCCGGCCGCCGTCCTGCTCGAACCGGGCCTGGCCGACCGGCTGCCCGCGGACGTCCCGGGGGAGCGGATCCCCGTCGACGGCCCGGGCACCGCGGCGCCGGCCGAACCGGTCGCCCGCC
The DNA here is from genome assembly GCF_000269985.1 of Kitasatospora setae KM-6054. NCBI lineage: Bacteria > Bacillati > Actinomycetota > Actinomycetes > Kitasatosporales > Streptomycetaceae > Kitasatospora > Kitasatospora setae. Next base: position 8,002,082 of record NC_016109.1, read on the forward strand.
GCGACGCCGACCTCGCCTACGTGCTCTACACCTCCGGGTCGACCGGGCAGCCCAAGGGCGTCGAGGTCACCCACGGCAATCTGGTCAACCTGCTGACCGCGATGGCCGACCGGCCGGGCTGCGCCGAGGACGACGTGCTGCTCGCCGTCACCACCGCCGGCTTCGACATCGCCGGACTCGAGCTGCTGCTGCCGCTCACCCGAGGCGCCACCGTGCACCTCGCGCCCGCGGAGACCCTCCGGGACGGGCTGGCGCTGGCGGAGTTGCTGGACCGCTCGGGAGCGACGCTCGTCCAGGCCACCCCGGCCACCTGGCAGATGCTGCTGCACGCCGGCTGGACCGGGCGGGTGCGGCGGATCCTGTGCGGCGGGGAGCCGCTGACCGCCGGACTCGCCGCCCAACTGTTCGACCGCTGCGACGAGTTGTGGAACATGTACGGTCCGACCGAGACGACCGTCTGGTCCTCCGCGCTGCGGGTGCGGCGCAACCGGCCGGTCACCGTCGGCACCCCGATCGCCAACACCACCTTCCGGGTGGCCGGTCCGGACGGCGCCCCGGTGCCGTTCGGCGCGGTCGGGGAGCTGCTGATCGGCGGGGAGGGCGTCGCCCGGGGCTACCGCAACCGGCCCGAGCTGACCGCCGAGCGGTTCCCGCGCGACCCGGCGAGCGGCGAGCGGCTCTACCGGACCGGGGACCTGGCGCGCTGGTCGGCCACCGGGGAGCTGCTGCTGCTCGGCCGGGCCGACCGGCAGGTGAAGCTGCGCGGCCACCGCATCGAGCTCGGCGAGGTCGAGTCCGCCGTCCGGCGCCACCTCGGGACCGGGGACGTCCGGGTGGTCGTGCGCGAGGACCTGCCGGGCACCCCGCAGCTGGTCGCGTTCGTGACCGCCGCCCCAGAGGTCGCGGCCGAGGCAGTCCGGCGGGCCGACGAGCTGCTGCCCGGGTACATGGTCCCGGCCCGGACGGTCGCGCTGGCCCGGTTCCCGATGACCCCCAACGCGAAGGTCGACGCCGGCCCGCTGGCGGACCTCCCGCACGCCGAGCTGCTGAGCCGGTTCGGGCACCCGCAGGAGCGGAGCGCCCCGGCGGCCCCGGCCCCGGCCCCGGCGGCCCCGCCTGGGGCCCGGCCGCCCGCGCGGGCCGCGGACCGGCCGGCCGGCGACCTGCTGGCCCGGCTGCGCGAAGCCACCGCGGGCGTCGCGGGGCGGCCCGCCGAGGAGGTCCCGGTCGATCGGCCGCTGGGCGAGGTCGGCTTCGACTCCGTCGGTTTCACCCGGCTGGCCGTGGCCCTGCGGGAGCGGCTCGGCGTCGTCGTGCGGCCCACCGTCTTCTACTCCCACCCGGACCTCGCCTCGCTGGCGGCCCACCTGGCCGCGACCCGTCCCGAGCTGGCCGCCCCGGCCGCCCCGGCCGCCGCGACCGCCCCGGCCGCCGCGACCACCACCGCGACCACCACCGCGACCCCGGTCGCCGGCCCGGCCGCGGCCGCCGGTGCGCCCGCGGCCGCCGTGGGCTACCCGCCGGTCGCGATCATCGGGATCGGCGGCCGACTGCCGTCCTCGGCGAGCCTGGAGGAGTTCTGGGGCCACCTCGCGGCCGGCCGCGACCTGACCCGCCCGTACCCGCTGGAGCGCGGCTTCTCCGCCCGGCTGTTCCCGGAGGGCCACCGCGGCTCCTTCGTCGACGACGTGGACGCGTTCGACCCGTCGCTGTTCCGCATCTCGCCCCGCGAGGCGGCCCAGATGGACCCGCAGCACCGGCTGCTGCTGCACGCCGCGCACGAGGCCCTGCTGGACTCCGGGCAGCTGCCCGCCGAGCTGGCCGGCAGCCGCACCGGCGTCTTCGTCGGGCTCAGCGGCGCGGACTACCTCAGCCTGCTCGGCCCGGGCTCCCCGGAGATGGGCGACCACTTCCTGATCGGCAACGTCGCCTCGATCGCGGCCAACCGGATCTCGTACGTCTACGACCTGAGCGGTCCGAGCGCGGTGTTCGACACCGCCTGCTCCAGCTCGCTGGTCGCGGTCCACCGGGCGGCCCGCGCGCTGCAGTACGGAGACTGCGAACTGGCCCTGGCCGGCGGGGCGAACCTGCTGCTGGCACCGCACGGCTTCGCCGGGCTGCGCCGCGCCGGGATGCTCAGCCCCGACGGCCGCTGCAAGACCTTCGACGAGCGGGCGGACGGCTACGGGCGCGGCGAGGGCGTGGTCCTGCTGGCGCTCAAACTGCTCGACCGCGCGCTCGCGGACGGGGACCCGGTGCACGCCGTCCTGATCGGTTCGGCGGAGAACCACGGCGGGCACACCCACTCGCTGACGGTGCCCAACCCGCAGGCGCAGCGCGAGGTCGTGCTGGCCGCGCACCGCGCCGCCGGGATCCCGCCGGACACCGTCGGCTACATCGAGGCGCACGGCACCGGGACGCCGCTCGGCGACCCGATCGAGGTCGACGCGCTCAAGGAGGCGTTCACCCGGCTCTACGACGACTGGGGGATCCCGGTCGTCCCGGGCCGGACCGGGGTCGGGTCGGTCAAGACCAACATCGGCCACCTGGAGGCCGCGGCGGGGGTCGCGGGCATCGTGAAGGTCGTGCTGGCGATGCGGCACCGCACGCTCCCCGGCCTGGTCGACCTCCGGACGCCCAACCCGATGCTCGACTTCGCGGACAGTCCGCTGCGGATCCAGTCCGCGGCGCAGGCGTGGGAGACGCCCGACGGCGCACCGGCCCGGGCCGGCGTCAGCTCGTTCGGCATGGGAGGCAGCAACGTGCACGTGGTCATCGAAGAGGCGGGGGAACGTTGATGGGTGGCACGACCGAGGACCGGGCCGCTCGGCTGATCGTGCTGTCGGCCGACGGCCGCGAGCAGCTCGACCGCTACCGGGCCGACCTGGCGACCTGGCTGGAAGCCCACCCGGCCGCCTCCCTGGACCGGATCGCCCACACCCTGGCGACCGGCCGCGAGCAGCTGCGGGAGCGGCTCGCCGTGGTCGTCACCGGGGTCGCCGACCTGGCCGCCCGGCTGCGGGACGGCGAGGGCGTCCGCACGGGGACGGCCGCGCCCGGCGCCGCCGACACCCCGGTGACCGTCGACGACCCGGTCGCGGCGGCCCTGCGCTGGACCGCGGGCGGCACGCTGCGGTGGCCCCGCCCGGCCGGCCGCCGGCCGGCCCGGCTCTCGCTGCCGCAGCCGCCCCGGGCGACCCGCGGCTTCTGGATCGACCCGCCCGCGGCACTGGCCGGGGCCGCCCCCGAACGGCCGCTGACCGGTGGCGAGTCCTACGAGCGGCTGCTGACCGGTGGCGAGTTCTACCTGCGCGACCACGCCTTGGGCGAGGTCCGGATCCTGCCCGCCGTCGCGGCGCTGGAGTTCGCGGTGGCGGCCGCCGCCGAGCGCGGGCACGGCCGGGCCACCGGCATCGCGAACGTGCTCTGGGCCCGCCCCGTCCTGGTCCGGGACGAGCCGGTGCGGGTGCGCCTGCACCTCGAACCGGCCGCCGCCGACGGCGGGGTCGCCTACGAGCTGCGGCGGTCCGACGGCACGGCCGACGGCGAACTCTGCTCGACCGGCACCCTGCGCTTCGACGCGGCCGCCCCGGCGCCCCGGCTCGACCTGGCCGCCGTCCGCGCCCGCCTGCCCAGGACCTCCACCGCCGAGGAGTGCTACGCGGTGTTCACCGCACTCGGCGGCGGCTACGGGCCGAGCCTGCGGGGCCTGGAGTCGGTGCGGCACGCCCCGGGCGAGGCGCTGGCCAGGGTGGCCGTCCCGGCGGCCGCCGACGAGCCGTTCGACCGCTTCACCCTGCACCCGTCGCTGCTCGACGCCATGCTCCAGACCTGCCTGTGGACCGACCGGGACCCGTCGGCCCGCCGGGCGCGCGAGCTGCCCTTCGCCCTGGGCGGCGTCGACGTCTTCGGGCCGCTGCCCGAGCGGGGCCACGTGCACGCGGTGGCGACCCCGGCGGGCCACGACGTGGTGCTCGCCGACGACGACGGCCTGGTGTCCGTGCGGCTGCGCGCGGTGGTCACCCGGGCCCTGGACGGCGCCGCGCCGGACGGCCCGGCCGCCCACCTGCTCGTCCAGCGCTGGCAGGACGCGCCCGCCGCGCCCGCCGCGCCCGCCGCGCCCGCCGCGCCCGCCGCGGCCGACGGCGCCCGGCCGGCCCGGGTGCGGCTGCTCGGCGAGGGCGACCTGCCCGGCGCCGAGCGGACCACCGAGGACGCCGCCCTGGCGGACCACGGCGAACCGGGCGACGGCGAACTGCTCGTCGTCCGCACCACCGAGGGCGACCCGCTGCCCGGACTGCTGCGGCTGTTCCGTTCCTGGGCGGCCCGGCCGGCCGGGCACCCGGTCCGGGTCCTGCAGGTCCTGCGGCCGACCGGCGGCGCCGACGACGCGCGGGTGCACGCCCTGGACGGCTTCGCCCGCGCGCTCGCCAACGAGCACCCGGAGTTCCGGGTCGCGGCCGTCGAGGCGGACGACCTCGCCGCCGCGGTCGCGGCCGAGGCCGGCGCCGCGCACGAGTTCCGCGTCCGGTACGCCGCCGGGCGCCGGCAGGTGCTCCGCTGGGAGCCGGTCGCCCCGGCCGCCGCCCCGCTCGCCCCGCGCGGCACCGTGCTGGTGACCGGCGGCGCGGGGGCCCTGGGCCGCCGCCTCCTCGCCCACCTGGGCACCGGCGCCCGCTACGTGCTGACCGGCCGCTCGGCGGAGGCCGACCTCTCCGCCCTGCGCGCCGCCGGACTCGACGTCCACTACCTGCGGGCCGACCTGGGCGCCCCCGGCGCGGCCGCCGAGCTCGTCGGGCGGGTGCACGCCGACTTCGGCCCGCTCCACGGGGTGCTGCACCTCGCCGGGACCACCCGGGACGCGCTGCTGGTGCGCAAGTCCGACGAGCAGTTCGCGGACGTGCTCGGGCCCAAGGTCGAGGGCACCCTCGCCCTCGACCGGGCCACCGCGGGCGACCCGTTGGAGTTCTTCGTCTGCTTCTCCTCGGTGTCCGGCGCCGCCGGCAGCCCCGGCCAGACCGACTACGCCTACGCCAACCGCTTCCTGGACGCCTTCACGGCCTGGCGCCGGGGCAGCACGCGGCCCGGCCGCAGCCTCTCCGTGCTCTGGTCGCTCTGGGCGGACGGCGGGATCCGCGTCGACGCCGACGAGGCCGCCGCGGCCCGGATGGCCCGCCAGGTCGGGCTGGTCGCGATGCCGACCGCCGCCGCCCTGGCCGCCTTCGACCGCGCGCTGGGCCACGACGGGGATCACGTCATGGTCGCCCACGGCCGGCTGGCACGGCTGCGGGAGGTCCTGGACGCGCCGGCCCCGGCCCTGCCGTCCGCGGCGGCTCCCGCGCCTCCTGCGGCTCCCGTGGCTCCTGGGGCCTCCGCCGGGCCTGCCGCCGAGGAGTTCCTGCGCGGCGTGCTGGCCGAGGTGTTCGACTTCCCGCCGGAGGAGATCGACGCGGACACCGCGTTCGAGCACTTCGGCATCGACTCGCTGCTGATCATGGACCTGACCCGGCGGCTGGAGGACCACTTCGGGTCGCTGCCGAAGACCCTGTTCTTCGAGTACCAGAACCTGCGCGCGCTCGCCGGCTGGTTCGCCGGGAGGTACGGCGACCGTTTCGCCCCGCAGGCGGCGCCCGCGCCGCAGGCCGCCCCCGTTCCCGCCGCCGCTGCGCCCGCCGCTCCTGCGCCCGCCGCCGCTGCGCCTGCCGCTCCTGCGCCCGCCGCTGCGCCCGTGGCGGCGTCCGCGCCGCAGGCCGCCCCCGCCGGCCCGATGCCCGTCGCCATCGTGGGCGTGGCCGCGCGGTTCGCCCAGTCGGACACCCCGGAGGAGTTCTGGGCCCACCTGCGGGCGGGCCGGGACCTGGTCACCGAGATCCCCGCCGACCGCTGGGACTGGCGCGACTACGACCAGGCCACCCCCGCCGACCGGGCCGCCCGGTACAGCCGCTGGGGCAGCTTCCTGCGCGGCATCGACCGCTTCGACCCGCTGTTCTTCGGCATCTCGCCCCGCGAGGCCGAGATCATCGACCCCCAGGACCGGCTGTTCCTCCAGGCCGCCTGGCACGCCGTGGAGAACGCCGGCCGCACCCGCGAGGACCTCCGCACCCGCCGGGTCGGCGTCTACGTCGGCGCGATGTACGGGCTGTACCAACTGCACGAGGCCGAGGACGGCCGGATCGGCGCCTCCTCGCACGCGTCGATCGCCAACCGCGTCTCGTACACCCTGGGGCTGACCGGCCCGAGCCTCGGCGTGGACACCATGTGCTCGTCCTCGCTGACGGCCATTCACCTGGCGGTGCGGGACCTGCGCGCCGGCGACACCGAGTTCGCCGTCGCGGGCGGCGTCAACCTCCACGTGCACCCGTACAAGTACCGCTTCCTCGGCCAGGGCGGCTTCACCTCCAGTGACGGCCGGTGCCGCAGCTTCGGCGCCGACGGCGACGGCTACGTGCCCGGTGAGGGGGTGGGCGCCGTGCTGCTGCGCCCGCTCGCGGACGCCGTCCGGGACGGCGACCACATCCACGGCGTCATCCTGGGCTCCAGCGTTAACCACGGCGGCCGGACCAACGGCTTCACCGTGCCCAACCCGGTCATGCAGGGCGGGCTGGTCAGCCAGGCGCTGGCCGAGGCCGGGGTGGACCCCGACTCGCTCGGCTACCTGGAGGCCCACGGCACCGGCACCGCGCTCGGCGACCCGGTGGAGGTCCGCGGCCTCGCCCTGGCCCTGGGCGGCTCCGGCCGGGCGCCGGGCAGCCTGCCGATCGGCTCGGTGAAGTCCAACATCGGGCACCTGGAGTCCGCCTCCGGCATGGCCGGGCTCAGCAAGGTGCTGCTGCAGATGCAGCACGGCGAGCTGGTCCCCTCGCTCCACGCGGACCCGCCGAACCCCAACATCGACTTCGACTCGACCCCGCTGCGGGTGCAGCGCGAACTCGCCCCCTGGCCCCGGCAGGACGGCCGGCCCCGCCGGGCGGGCATCAGCTCCTTCGGCGCGGGCGGCGCCAACGCCCACCTGGTCATCGAGGAGTACGTCGCCGACCCGTCGGCCGCCCGGCCGACGGCCGGCCGGACCGGCCCCTGGCTGTTCCCGCTGTCGGCCCGGACACCGGAGCGCCTGCCCGTGCTGGCCGCGCAGCTCGCGGACGCGGTGGAGCGGGGGCGCCACGACCTCGCGGACGTGGCGTTCACCCTCCAGGCCGGGCGCGAGGAGTGGGCGGACCGGATGGTCGTGCTCGCCGCCACCGCCGAGGAGCTGGTGGCCGCGCTCCGCGGGAACGCGCGGTCCGGCGTCTGGACCGGCAGCGCGCGCGGCCGGGCCTCGGCCCGGGCCGCGGCGCCCGCCGGCGACGACCCCGCCGAGCTCGCCGCGGCCTGGGCCGCCGGCGCCAGGATCAGCTGGCCCCGGGGCACCGGGCGGCGGGTGCCGCTGCCCGGCTACCCGTTCGAGGAACTGCGCTGCTGGCTGACCGGAACCATCTGGTCGCCGCCCGCCCGCACGGCCCTGCCGGGCCCGGTCCACCCCCTGCTGGACGGGGTCGCCCCGGCCGACAGCCTGGACGGCCTGACCCACCGCACCGTCTTCGGCCCCGAGCACCCGCTCATCGACGGGCACCGCGTCGGCGAGATCCGGCTGCTGCCCGCCGCGGCCATCCTGGAGATGGCCCGCGCCGCCGCCGAGGAGGCCGGGCTCGCGCAGCCCGTCCGGCTCGACGACGTCCGCTGGCTGCGGCCGTTCACGGTGGCCGGCGCCGAGCGCACCGCCCGGCTGCGGCTGCGCCGCGCCCGGGGCGGCCTGGGCTTCGAACTCCTCGGCGAGGCCGACGAGTCGCTCGCCGAAGGGCGGCTCGCCCAGCTGGCCGAACTGCGGCCCGGGGCCGTCCCGGTCGAGGCCCTGAAGGCCCGGCTGACCCGGCTCCACCAGGGCGCGGACCTCTACGCCGACCTCGCGGCCGCCGGGCTGCTCTACGGCCCCGCCCTGCGGGCCGTCGAGTGGATCGCCTCCGGCGAGGGCGAGGCCCTGGTGCGCCTGCGCGTCCCCGAGGCGGCCGCCCGGTTCGCCGACTGCGCCCTGCACCCGTCGGTGCTGGACGGCGCGCTGCACGCGTTCGCCGTCCTGCGCGACCGCACGGCCGGCCCCGCCATGGTGCCGTTCTCGCTCGCGGCCGCCGAGGTGTTCGCCCCGCTGTCGGAGCACGGGTACGCCCATGTGCGGGCCGTCGGCGCCGACCGCTACGACCTGACCCTGACCGACGACGCCGGCGACGTCCGGGTCCGGCTGCGCGACCTTTCGCTGCGGCCCGCCGCCGGTGCCGCGCCCGCGCCCGCGTCCGCCGTGTCCGCCGTCGCCCCCCAGGCCGCCCCGGTGCCGGTGCCGGTGCCGGTGTCGGACGCCGCGCCGGTGCCAGACGCCGCGTCGGTGTCGGCCGACGGGCTGATGTTCGTCCCGCGCTGGGTGCCGGTGGCCGAGCCGGGCCGGGCCCCCGCCGGGGGCACCACCTGGCTGGTCCGCGGCCCGGAGCACGCCGCGCTCGCCGCCGTCCTGCGGGAGGGCCTGGCCGGCACGGTCACCGAGCTGGACCCGAGCCGGCTCCCGGACGCCGCCGGCCGGCCCGACCACGTCGTCCTGCTCGCCCCCGCGGGCGGGCGCACCGACGACGTCGAGGCGCTGGAGACCGCCCAGGACCGGGGTGTGCTGACGCTCTTCCGGCTCGCCAAGGCGCTGCAGCGGCTCGGCTCCCCGGTCCGGATCACCGTCGTCACCCAGGACGCGCTCAGCACCGGCGACGAGCCGGTCCGCGACCCGTACGCGGCGAGCCTGCACGGGCTCGCCCTGTCGCTGGCCCAGGAGCACCCGCGCTGGCAGGTCGCGGTCGTCGACCGGTCGTCCGCCGACGCGCCGACCGCCGACCTGCTCCGGGTGCCGGCCGGCGGCCCGTACGCGCTGCGCGGCGGCGTGCTCCACCGCCGCCGGCTCGTGGCCGCCGCGCCCGCGCCCCTGCGGGAGCCGATCCGCCGCGACGGCGTCTACCTGGTCCTCGGCGGCGCCGGGGGCATCGGACTCGAAGTCGCCGACTGGCTGGTCCGGCGCCACCGGGCGAAGGTCGTGCTGCTCGGCCGCAGCGAGCTGGACGCCGGGCGCCGCGCCCGGCTGCGCGCCATCGACCCGGGCGGCGAACTCGTCTCCTACGAGCGGGCCGACGCGACGGACCCGCGGGCCCTGCGCGAGGCGGTCGCCCGCACCCGCGCCCGGCACGGCGCCCTGCACGGCGTCTTCCACGCGACCATCGTGCTGCGCGACCAGAGCGTCGCCACCATGACCGAGGACACCTTCCAGGACGTCCTCGCCGCCAAGACCCGCACCTCGGTCGCCCTGCACGCGGCGCTCGCCGACGCGTCCGACCTGGACTTCGTCCTCTTCTTCTCCTCGGCGGTGGCGCTCTCCGGCAGCGCCGGGCAGGGGAACTACGCGGCCGGCTCGACCTTCGAGGACGCCTTCGCCCACCACCTCGACGGGGTGCTGCGGGCCAGGGTCGCCGTCATCAACTGGGGCTACTGGGGGACGGTCGGCATCGTCGCGGACGAGCGCCACCGGGCCCGCCTGGCGGCCACCGGCATCCACTCGATCACCCCGGAGGAGGGGATGGCCGCCGTGCACAGCGTGCTGGGACGCCCGGACCGGCAGGTCGTCGTCGTCAAGGCCGACGCCTCCGTGCTGGCCGCGGTCGGCGTCGAGCCGGAGACCGCCGAGCCCGGCACCCCGGCCGACGACGTGTCGCTGGTGCCCTCCCTCGCGGCGCTCCGCCCGGTCGAGCGGCTGCTCACCGTGGACGACGACGCCCGCCTGGACGAGATCATGCTCGGCTGGCTGTGGACGCTGTTCCGGCAGGAGGGCGTCTTCCTCACCGAGGCCGAGCGGTGGACCACCGAGACGCTCACCGAGCGGCTGGGCGTCGTCCCCGCGCACGGCCGGCTCTTCGCCGAACTCCTCCGCCAGCTCACCGGGGCCGGCTTCCTGCGCGACGACGCCGGCCGGCTCGCCCCCACCGGGCGTCCGGCGAGCGCCGACCCGGAGGGCGACCTGGTCGAGCTGTGCGAGCGGAAGACGGCGCTGAACCGCTTCGACCGGCTGCTCGGGCCCTGTATGCACAACCTCTTCGGCGTCATGCGCGGCACCGTCCGGGCGACCGACGTGATGTTCCCGGGCGGTTCCACCGCGCTCGTCGAGGGCGCCTACCGGGGCAGCCCGGTCGTCGACCGGGCCAACGAGCTGGTGGCCGGAGCCGTCCGCGACCTGCTGGACGGGCACCGCGGCCGGCTGACGGTCGTCGAGATCGGGGCGGGCACCGGCGGCACCACCGCCAGCGTGCTGCCCGTGCTGTCCGCCTCCGGCGCCGACGTGGACTACGTCTACACCGACATCTCCCGCGCCTTCCTGCAGCACGGCCGCCGGCGGTTCGCCGCCGAGCACCCGTACGTCCGCTTCGAGCAGCTCGACGTCTCGCGCGACCCGGTCCCGCAGGGCTTCCGGCCCGGCAGCGTCGACCTGGTCGTCGCCGCCAACGTGCTGCACGCCACCAGCGACCTGCTCGCCACCCTGCGCTCCGTCCACCTGCTGCTCAGGCCGGGCGGACGCCTCGTCCTCAACGAGGCCAGCAGCAACGTCATGACCGCCACCCTCACCTTCGGGCTGCTGGACGGCTGGTGGCTCCACCAGGACGCCGAACTGCGGCTGCCCGGCTCGCCGCTGCTCTCCGCCCCCGGCTGGCGCCGGGCCCTCGCCCTGGCCGGTTTCACCCGCAGCCGGGCCCTGCCCGCCGACGAGGGGCTGAGCCAGCACGTGGTCGTCGCCGAGACGGCGGCGGAGGGCGCGCCGCGAGCCGCCGCCACCGCGCCCGCGCCCGCGCCCGCGACCGTGGACGCGGACGGGGACGGGGACGCCGACGCGCTGACCGAGGCGGCCCGGGAGTACGTCAAGGACGCCTTCGTCGAGGTCCTCCAGGTCCCGCGCGAGCGGCTCTGGCTCGACGAGACCTACGAGAACTTCGGCATCGACTCGCTGACCGTGCCCCGGATCGCGGACCTGCTGGCCGAGCGGACCGGCGAACTGCCCGCGACCCTGCTGTTCGAGTACCCGACGATCCGGGAGGTGGCCGACCACCTGGTGGAGCGCCACCCCGACGCCATCCGCGCGCTGCTCCCCGAGCGGCCCGCCCCGGCCCCCGCCGCCGTGGTCGCCGCCCCGGCCGCCGCCCCCGCCGAGGCTCCCGCCCCGGCTGCCGCCCCCGCTGCGGTCGCGGATCCCCGGCCGCAGGCCGGGGCCCGCCCGGCGGCGGACCACCGCATCGCGATCATCGGTGTCGCGGGCCGCTACCCCCTCGCCGACGACGTCGAGGCGTACTGGGAGAACCTGCGGGCCGGCCGCGACTGCGTGCGCGAGGTGCCGGCCGAGCGCTGGGACCACCGCACGCTGACCGCGGCCGACGGCCGGCCGGTCAGCCGCTGGGGCGGGTTCCTCGACGGCATCGACGAGTTCGACCCGCGCTTCTTCCAGATGTCGCTGCGCGAGGCCGAGCTGACCGACCCGCAGGAGCGGCTGTTCCTGCAGACCTCCTGGCACACGCTGGAGGACGCCGGCTACCCGCGCACCCGGCTGCGCGGCAGCCGGGTGGGCGTCTACGTGGGAGTCATGTACGGCCACTACCAGCTGTTCGAGGACGGGCGGGGCCTCGCGGGCGGCATGGGGTACGCCTCCATCGCCAACCGGGTCTCCTACGCCCTCGACCTGCACGGCCCCAGCCTGGCCGTCGACACCATGTGCTCGTCCTCGCTGACCGCCGTCCACCTCGCCTGCGAGGCCCTGGCGGCCGGCCGGGCGGACTACGCGCTGGCCGGCGGCGTCAACCTCGCCCCGCACCCGCGCAAGTACCGTCAGCTCGCGGTCGGCGGCTTCACCGGCGACAGCGGACGCTGCCGCAGCTTCGCCGCCGACGGCGACGGCATGGCACCCGGTGAGGGCGTCGGCGCCGTCCTGCTCAAGCCGCTGGCCGCGGCGGAGCGCGACGGCGACCGGATCCTCGGCGTCATCCTGGCCGGCGCCCTCAACCACGGGGGCAAGACCGGCGGGTTCGCCGTGCCCAGCCCCGCCGCCCAGGCCGAGGTCGTCGCCGAGGCACTGCGCGAGGCCGGCGTCGAACCGGGCAGCGTCTCGTACGTGGAGGCGCACGGCACCGGCACGGTGCTCGGCGACCCCGCCGAAGTGGCCGGGCTGGCCCGGGCCTTCGGCGACCTGCCGGCCGGCTCGATCGCCCTCGGCTCGGTGAAGTCCAACCTCGGGCACCTGGAGTCGGCGGCGGGCATCGCCGCGCTCACCAAGGTCCTGCTCCAGCTGCGGGCCCGCGAACTGGCACCCTCCCTGCACGCGGACCGGCTCAACCCGGCCGTCGACTGGGACCGGGTGCCGTTCCGGGTCCAGCGCGACCTCGCGCCGTGGACCGGCCCCGGACCGCTGCGCGCCGGCATCAGCGCCTTCGGCGCGGGCGGCTCCAACGCCCACCTCGTGGTGGAGGAGTACCGGCAGGACGCCCCGGCCCCCGCCCCGGCGGGCCCGACCGTCCTCCCGCTCTCGGCCCGCGACGAGGAGGGCCTGCGCCGGGTCGCCGAGCGGACGCTGGCCTGGCTGCGCGCCGCGCGCCCGGCCGTCGACGTGGCGGACCTCGCGGCCGCGGCGGGCGTGCCCGTCACGGCGGTGGACGAGCCGCTCGACGAGATCGGCCTCGACCCGGCCACCATCGTGCGGCTGATCGGGCGCACCGACGCGGTGCGCGCGGGGGCCGTGCACGGCGGGACGACCCTGCGCGAGCTGGCCACCCTGTCGGCCGGAGCCGGAGCCGGAGCCGGAGCCGGAGCCGGGGCCGGAGCCGGGGCCGGAGCCGGGGCCGGGGTCGACCTCGGTCGGCTGGCGTACACCCTCCAGGTCGGGCGGGAGGCCCAGGCGCACCGCCTCGCCGTGGTCGCCTCCTCGGCGGAGGCGTTCGCGGACGCGCTGGCGGCCTTCCTCGCCGGGCGGCCGGGCGGGTACACCGGCGTCGCGACCGCGGAGCCCGGCCCCGCCACCGCGCCGGCCGCCGACGCCCACGACACCGCGCGCCGCTGGGCCGCCGGCGCGGCGTTCGACTGGGCGGCCGCCCACCGGGGCCCGGTGCGCCCGCTGTCCCTGCCGGGGTACCCGTTCGCGCGGATCCGCTGCTGGATCGACGCGGTCGCCCCGGGGTCGGTTTCCACCGCCCCGCTGCCCGCCCCCACCGCCCCGGCGTCCGTCCCGGCGGACGGCCCCCGCGTCCTGGCCGCGGTGCTGCGCCTGCTGGGCGACGTCAGCGGTTACCCGGTGGCCGACCTCGATCCGGCCGGCTCCTTCCACGACCACGGCCTGGACTCGCTGAGCCTGGTCCGGCTGGCCGGCGAGGTCTCCGCGGCCTTCGCCGTGCCGGTCGGACCGGACCAACTGCTGGCCACCCCCACGCCGAAGGAACTCGCCGCCTGGCTGGTGCGCGAGCACCCGGACGCCCTCCCCGAAGCGGACCGGCCCACCCCGGCTCAGGCCCCCGCCCCGGCCCCGGCCCCGGCTCAGGCCCTTGCCCCGGCTCAGGCCGCCCCGGCCGAGGACGACCCGGTGGTGATCGTGGGCATGGCCGGCACCCTGCCCGGCTCCGCCGACCTGGACGCGTTCTGGGCCAACCTGCAGCGCGGTGGCGACCTCTTCCAGGAGGTGCCCGAGGACCGGTGGGACGCCCGCGCCCACCACGGCGACCCGGCGCGGCACCCCGACCGGACCCGGGTCACCCGGGCCGGCTTCATGCCCGACATCGACCGGTTCGACCCGCTGTTCTTCGGGATCTCCCCGCGCGAGGCCCGCTGGATGGACCCCCGCCAGCGCCTGCTGCTGCGCACCGTGTGGACGGCCCTGGAGGACGCCGGCATCGACCCGACCTCCCTCGCCGGCACCGACACCGGCCTGTTCGTCGGCGTCGGCGCCTCCGAGTACGCCGAGCTGGTCCAGCGCTCCGGCACCGCCACCGACGCCTACACGTCGACCGGTCTGACCCCGTCCATGCTGGCCAACCGGGTCTCCTACCACCTCGATCTGCGCGGCCCCAGCGAGCCCGTGGACACCGCCTGCTCCAGCTCGCTGGTCGCCCTGCACCGCGCGGCCGAGGCCCTGCGGCTCGGGCACTGCGACACCGTCATCGCCGGCGGCGTCAGCCTGATGCTGTCGCCGGTGACCTTCGCCTCCCTCGAACGGGCCGGGATGCTCAGCCCGGACGGCGTCGGCCGGGCCTTCGACGACGACGCCACCGGCTACGTGCGCGGCGAGGGCGTCGGAGCCGTCGTGCTCAAGCGGCTCAGCCGGGCCCGCGCCGACGGCAACCCCGTCCTCGCGGTGCTGCGCGGCACCGCCGTCAACCACGGCGGGCGGTCCAACTCGCTGACGGCGCCCAACCCGCGCGCCCAGGCCGAGGTCATCGTCAAGGCGCACCGCGCCGCCGGCGTCGACCCGGCGACCATCGGCTACATCGAGACGCACGGCACCGGCACGGTCATCGGCGACCCCGCCGAGACCAACGGGCTGCGCCAGGCCTTCGCGGAGCTCTACCGCGACTGGGGCCACCCGGCGCCCGCGCAGCCGCACTGCGCCCTCGGCGCCCTCAAGAACACCATCGGGCACCTCGAACCGGCCGCCGGCATCGCCGCCGTCCTGCGCGTGCTGCTGTCGATGCGGAACGGCCGGATCACCGGTGACCCGCACGGGCCGCGGCCCAACCCGCACCTGGCGCTCGCCGGGACCCCGTTCGAGGTCGCCGCGGCCGGCCGTGACTGGCTGCCGTCGGCGCCCGGCGTGCCGCGCCGGGCGGGCGTGAGCTCGTTCGGCTACGGGGGGGTCAACGCCCACGTCGTCCTGGAGGAGTACCGCGCCGACGACGAGCCGGCCGCGACCACCGCCCCGGTCGTCCTCGTCCTCTCCGCGCGCGACGGGGAACGCCTGCGCGCCCACGCGCAGGCGTTCCTGGACCGGCCGGAGAGCTGGACGCCGGACCTCGTCGCGACCGCGCACACCCTGCAGAGCGGCCGCGCCCCGCACGCCGAACGCCTGGCGTTCGTCACCGGCTCGGCCGAGCACGCGCTGGCCGCCCTGCGGCGGTTCCTCGCGGGTGACACCGCGGGCCTGCACCTCGGCCGCGTCGAGCGCGGCACCGACCCCGAACCCTTCGACCAGCACGGCGACGACCAGGCGGCGGCCGCCGCCTGGGTGCGCGGCGCGAGCGTCGACTGGGCCGCCCGGCGGACCGGGCCGCCCAGGCTGCGCTCGCTGCCCGGCTACCCCTTCGCCGCCGAGCGGCACTGGTTCACCGACGGCGCCCCGGTACCGGCGGCCGGACCGACCGAACCGGCTGTACCGACCGGACCGACCGAATCGGCCGCGCCGGTCAGCCTGTTCGCGGCCGAGTGGGTGGCCGAACCCGTGCCGCCGGCGGTACCGCGCACCGGCCGGATGCTGGTCTTCGGCGACCTGCCGGTCCCCGGCGCCGTGCACGTCCGGGCCGGCACCGCGTACGCCGAGGACGGCGACACCGTCACGATCCGCCCCGGCGAGCCCGGCGACTACGCCCGACTGCTGGCCGTCCCGGCCGACCGCGTCGTGCACCAGTGGCCGCTGCTGGACCCGGACCGCGCGGACCTCGGCACCGAGTCGGTGTTCCTGCTCGCCCGCGCGCTGATGGCCTCCCGGGCCCCGGCGCGGCGGCTCCACGTCCTGGTGCCCGAAGGCGCGATGGCGGAGGCGTGGGGCGGCTTCGAGGCATCCCTGCGGGCGGCCCTGCCGGGCACGGCCGTCTGCGTGGTGCGGGTGGCCGGCCGGGCCGACCGGTCCGCGCTGCTCGCCGAGGTCGCGGCCGAGCGGCTCTCCGGAGCCGCCGTCCGCCTCGCGGAGAGCGGCCGGACGGTCCGGCGGCTGACCGAGATCGCCCCGCGGCCCGCGCAGCCGTCCCCGCTGCGCCCGGGCGGCGTCCACCTGGTGACCGGCGGCGCCGGCGGCCTCGGCCTGCTGCTCGCCCGCACCCTGCTGGCCCGCGGCGCCAAGGTGGCCCTCACCGGCCGGTCGCCGGAAGCGGACCGGGCCGCCGAGCTCGCCGAGCTGCGCGCGCTCGGCGAGGTGCGGTACTTCCGGGCCGCGGTCGAGGACCGGGCCGCCATGGCGGCGGTCGTGGCCGCCGTCCGGACGCGGTGGGGCGCGCTGAACGGCGTCTTCCACCTGGCCGCCACCGCCTCCCGCACGCCGCTGCCCGGCAAGGACGTCGCGGAGTTCCGCGGGCACCTGCGGGCGCGGATCGAGGGCACCAGAGTGCTCGACGAGGTGACCGCGGACGAGCCGCTGGACCTCTTCGTCCTGTACTCCTCGCTCGCGGGCCAGCTCGGTGACTACGGCCTGGTCGACTACGCGGTGGGCGCCCGCTTCCTGGACGGTTTCGCCGAGGAGCGCGAGGCGCTGCGCACGGCGGGCGGCCGCAGCGGGCGCACCGTCTCGATCGACTGGCCGATGTGGCGCGACGGCGGCATGCACGTGGACCCGGAGGACGAGAGCCGCTACCTCGCCGCCACCGGCTTCCGCTACCTGGAGGCCGCCGAGGGCGAGCGGCTGCTCGACCTGGTGCTGCGCCTCGGCCGGCCCCAGGTGGCCGTGCTGCCGGGGGAGCCGGAGCGGATGGGCGAGCAGGTCGCCTCGATGCGGCCCCGCGAGGCCGTGAGCGCGGCCGAGCCGGTCGCCGAGTCGGCCGCCGAGTCGGCCGCGGGGCCGGCCGCCGCGCCCGTGGCCCGGTCGGCCGGGGCCGACGCCGGAGGCGAACTGGCGGACCGGCTCCGGGAGATGATCGCGGAGAACCTGGGCCTGGCGCCGGCGGCGCTCGACCCGCGGGCCGGTTTCGGCGAGTACGGGCTGGACTCCTTCGGCCTCCAGTCGCTGTCCGCCGCGATCGAGGAGCGGTACGGCGTGTCGGTCCCGACCACGACGCTGTTCGGTGCGAACACGATCGACAAGCTCGCCCGGCACCTCGCCGAGGAGTACCCGGGGCTGGGCCGGCCCGCCGCCCCCGCCGCCCCCGCCGTCCCTGCCGCCGCCTCCGCCGCGCCCGCCGAGCCGCGGCCGGCGGCACCGTCCGAGGACGGCGCGATCGCCGTCATCGGCATGGCCGGACGCTTCCCGGGGGCGGCCGACCTGGACGGCTTCTGGCAGCACCTCGCGGACGGACGGGACCTCGTGACCGAGACCCCCGCCGACCGGTGGGACTGGCGGGAGGTCTCCCGGCGCTTCGGCGGCACCGCCCGCTGGGGCGGCTTCCTCGACGACGTCGACCGCTTCGACGCCCGGTTCTTCAAGATCTCGCCGGCCGAGGCCGAGGTGATCGACCCCCAGCACCGGCTGTTCCTGGAACACACCTGGGCGGCGCTGGAGGACGCCGGCTGCCGGGCGGACCGGCTCGCCGGGCGCCGGGTGTCCGTCTTCGCCGGGGTGCAGTTCAACGACTACGAGGCGATGGTGCTGGGTGGCGGGCAGGTCAACGCCCACGCCGGCACCGGGCTGGCGCGGACGATGCTGGCCAACCGCGTCTCGTACCTGCTGGACCTGCGCGGCCCGAGCGAGAGCGTCGACACCGCCTGCTCCAGCTCGCTGGTCGCGCTGCACCGCGCCCTGCGCGCCCTGCGGTCCGGGGAGAGCGACCTGGCCATCGCCGGCGGGGTGAGCCTGGTGCTCTCCCCGCAGACCGTGGTCGCGGGCAACCAGCTCGGCGTGCTCTCGCCGGACGGCCGGTGCAAGGCACTGGACGCGGCGGCCGACGGCTACGTCAAGGGGGAGGGCGTGGGCGTGCTGGTGCTCAAGCCCCTGGCCCGCGCGCTCGCCGACGGCGACCGGGTGCACGCCGTCATCCGGGGGAGCGCCGTCAACCACGGCGGACACGCGTCCTCGCTGACCGCGCCGAACCCGCTGGCCCAGGCCGACCTGCTGGTGGACGCCTACCGCGACGCGGGCGTGCCGATCGAGACGGTGTCCTACGTCGAACTGCACGGCACCGGCACCCCGCTCGGCGACCCGGTCGAGATCGACGGCCTGACCCGGGCCCACCGCGCGCTCGCCACCGGCCCGGCCGCCGCCTGCGGCATCGGGACGGTGAAGAGCAACATCGGCCACCTGGAGCCCGCTGCCGGCATCGCCGGAGTGATCAAGGTGATCCTGGCGATGCGGCACCGGACCCTGCCGCCGACCCTCCACCTGCGCACCCTCAACCCGCTGATCGACCTCGACGGCACGCCGTTCGAACCGGTCCGCGCCGCGACCCCCTGGGAACCCGTGGACGCCGCCGGCGCGCCGCTGCCGCTGCGCGCGGGGGTGAGCTCCTTCGGCTTCGGCGGCGTCAACGCGCACGTCGTGCTGGAGGAACCGCCGACCGCGCCGCCCGCCGACCCGACGGGGCCCGCGGCGGAGCACGAGGTGTTCGTGCTCTCCGCCCGCTCCGAGGAGGCGCTGCGCCGGTACGCGGCCGCGACCGTGGCACACCTCGACGGCCTGGCCGAGGGCGCGGAGCCGCCGCTGTCCTCGCTCGCCTTCACCTCCCAGGTCGGGCGGGTGCCGATGGCGGTGCGGCTGGCCGTGGTCGCCGACTCGACGGCGCGGCTGCGCGAGCGGCTGGCCGCCTTCCTCGACGGCGGCCCCGGCGACGGCTCCGGCGGCGGCTCCGGCGGCAGCCGCCCCGCCGGGGACCACGGCTGGCTCGCCGAGCCGGAGGGCGCGAGCTACCTGGCGCGGCTGGTCCGCGAGGGCCGGCTCGACCGGATCGCCCGGCTCTGGCAGGACGGCGCCGACATCGACTGGAGCGCGCTGCGCGCCGACCGGCCGCGGCTGCTGTCGCTGCCGACCTACCCGTTCGCCCGGGAGCGGCACTGGCTGGCGGGCGCTCCGGCCCCCGAGCCGGCGCGGCGGCCGGACACGCCGCCGTCCTCGCTGCTGCTGGTGAAGGACTGGGCGGCCGCGCCGCTGCCGGCGGCCGAGCTGCCGGGCGGGATCGTCGCGCTGGTGAGCGCCGAGACCGAGCCGCTGGCCCGGGCCGCGTTCGGCCCGGCGAGCGAGCTGGTCCGGCTGGACGGCGACGACGAGGTGGACGGCGTGAAGCTCGCGGCCGCGCTCGGCCGGGTCGGGACGGTCGTCGACCTGGTCGACGTCTCGGCCGTGCCCAGCGCCGTGGTGACGGCCGACCCGGCCCGGATCGCGCTCGTCCGCGAACTGGTCGCGACCCACCGGGCCGGCGGTTTCGCCTACCTCCACGTCACGCACGGCCTGACCGCGTTCCGCGCCGAGCGGCCCACCCTGCGGGGCGCCGGGCTCGCCGGCCTGGTGCGGATGCTCACCGCCGAGTACCGGGCGGTCCTCGCCCGCACGCTCGACACCGACTCCCTGGACCCGGCCGCGCTGCGGGCGACGGTCGCGGCCGAACTCGGCGCGACCGACCCGGTGACCGAGGTCTGCGTGCGCGGCGGCGTGCGGCACACGCCGGTGCTGCGGGAGGCCGCCGAGGCCGCACCGGGCACCGACTGGTCCGCGGACCTGGCCGGCCGGACGGTGGTGATCACCGGCGGGACCGGCGCCCTCGGCCGACTGGTGGCGGCTCGCCTGCTCGACCGGGGAGCCGACCGGCTCCTCCTGCTCGGCCGCACCGAACTGCCCGAGCGGGCCGCCTGGCCGGCCCTGCTGGCCGACCCGGCCACCGATCCCGCCCTGGCGTCCCGCCTGCGGGACCTCGCGGCGCTCGACCGCCCGGGCGTCCGGGTGGTGGTCGAGAGCGCCCCGCCGGAGCGGATCGGCGCGGTGATCGACCGCGCCCGGCGCGAACTCGGCCCGATCGCCGGGATCGTGCACTGCGCCGGCCTCGGGGTGATGACCGACCCGGCCTTCATCGGCAAGCGGATGGCGGACGTCAGCCGGGTGCTCGAACCCAAGACGACGGGGCTCCAGCGCCTGCTGGACGCGTGTGCCGGGGAGCCGCTGCGGTTCGTCGTGCTGTACTCGTCCGTCGCCGGGCAGGTGCCCGCGCTGGCGGTCGGCATGAGCGACTACGCGCTGGCCAATTCCGCGCTGGACCGCCTCGCCGAGTACCGGGCCGCGACCGCGACGGGCGGGCCGCTGGTGCGCTCCGTCCAGTGGCCGAGCTGGCGGTCGGCGGGCATGCCGGAGGCCGACACCGCGGCCTACCGCGGCCTCGGCCTGCGGGCCGTCGAGCCGGAGGCGGGACTGGACCTGCTGGACCGGGCCATGGCCGCCGCGGAGCCGGTCGTGCTGCCCTGCGTGGTGGACGGCGGGCGGTTCGACGCCGGCGCGCTGCTCGCGGTGCCGGCCCCCGGCCGACCGGGGGCCACCGCGACGGCGGCGACCACCGCGACCGCGGCGACTGCGGCGGCGCGGTCCGGCCGGGCCGGGGAGCAGCTGGTCCGGCGGCTGACCGAGGTGATCGCGGGGACGCTGCGGATGGACCCCGCGCAGGTGGAGCCGGACGCCGACTTCGCCGGGCTCGGGGTGGACTCGATCATGATCGCCCAGATCCTGGCCGCCCTGGAGCGGGAGCTCGGCGTGGTCGCCGAGCCGTCGGCGGTGCTGGAGAACCCGACTGTGGCCCTGCTCGCGGAGGCGCTGCGGGACCGGGTCCCGGAGCACCCGCCCGCCGCGCCGGCGCCGGTGGACGGACCGGCGCCGGTCCCCGCCCCGGTGGCGCCGGTCCCCGCCCTGGCGGCGACGTCCGCCGAGCCGTCCGGGTCCGCCCGGCCGGCGGCGGCGCGGGACGGCATCGCCGTCATCGGGATCGCCGCCCACTTCCCCGGTGCGCCCGACCACGCCGCGTTCTGGCGGAACCTGGTGTCCGGGACGGACTCGGTCACCGAGGTGCCGGCGTCCCGCTGGGACCGGCAGCGGTTCTGGCGCCCCGTCCAGGAGCCGGGAACCACCATCAGCAAGTGGGGCGGTTTCCTGGAGGGCATCGAGCAGTTCGACCCGGAGTACTTCCGGCTCGACCCGGCGGGCGCCGCGCACGTCGACCCGCTGGTCCGCCAGGTCCTGGAGACCGGCGCGGAGTGCCTGGCGGACGCCGGGCTGACCGCCGCCGACGTCGGCGGCCGGCGGGTGGGCGTCTTCGCGGGCGCCCGGGCGGCCAACTTCGGCGCGCACCACGGCTCGGGCGGACCGCAGGCGATCAGCGGGGTGGCGCAGAACTTCATCGCCGCCCAGCTGTCCCACTTCCTCGACCTGCGCGGCCCGTCCGTGGTGGTGGACTCGGCCTGCTCCTCGGCGCTGGTGGCGGTGCACCTGGCCGCCCAGAGCCTGCGGAGCGGAGAGTCCGACCTGGCGTTCGCCGGCGGTGCGGACATCCTCCTCGACGAGGTGCCGTTCGTCGGCATGAGCGAGGCCGGCGCGCTGTCACCGACCGGCCGCTGCCACACCTTCGACGAGCGGGCCGACGGCATCGTCCTCGGCGAGGGCGCCGGGATGCTGCTGCTCAAGCGGCTGGCCGACGCCGAGCGGGACGGCGACCGGGTCTACGCGGTGCTTGAGGGCGGGGCCGTCAACAACGACGGCCGCACCATGGGCATCACCACGCCGAACCCCCGGGCGCAGCGGGAGGTGATCGAGCGGGCGCTGGCGGACGCGGGTGTCCGTCCGACGCAGATCGGCTACGTGGAGGCGCACGGCACCGGCACGATGATCGGCGACCCGATGGAGCTGAAGGCGCTCACCGAGGCCTTCCGCGCCGCCACCGACGAGATCGGCTTCTGCGGCGTCGGCAGCGTGAAGACCAACATCGGCCACACCCTGAGCGCGGCCGGCATCGCCGGACTGATCAAGGTCGTGCTCTCCGTCCACCACGCCCAGCTGCCGCCCACGCTGCACTGCGCCACGCTCAACCGGCGCTTCCGGTTCGACGAGTCGCCGCTGTTCCCGGTCCGGGAGCTGCGGCCGTTCGAGGGCCGCGAGGGCGTCCGCCGGGCCGCCGTCAGCTCGTTCGGGTTCGGCGGCACCAACGCGCACCTGGTGGTGCGCCAGGCTCCGGCCGGGTACGTCCCGGCGCGGACGCCGCTGGACCCGCCCCGCTACCGGCGGCGGCGGTTCTGGTTCGACCGGGCGGCGCAGCCGGCCGTCCCCGCGCCTGTCCCCGCGCCCGCCCCCGCGCCCACGCCCACGCCCGCCGCGCCGGCGCCGGCGCCGTTCTTCGAGCTCCAGTTCCAGTCCGTGCCGGGAGGAAAGCGATGATCGCGTTGGATGGCCTGACCTGCACCGTGGTGGTGCGAGGGGCCGACCCGGTGCTGCGCGACCACCGGGTGCACGGCACCCGGATCCTGCCCGGGGTGTCGTTCCTCGACATGATCTACCGCGTCCTGCTGGCCCACGGGGTCGACACCGAGCGGGTGGAGCTGCGCCGGCTGCTGTTCCGCAACCCGGCGGCGGCCGGGCCGGACTTCGACACCGAGGTGACGATCCGGTTCACCGCCGAGGGCGACGGCTACCGGGTGTCGGCCACCGGCACCCGGCGGCCGTCGGGCGAGGTGGAGCCGCTGTTCGACTGCCGGCTCCTGCTCGACCTGCCGTTCCCCGCGGAGTCGACGGACCTGTCCGCGCTGCGCGCGCGGGCCGCCCGCACCGTCGACATGGCGGAGCTGTACGCGACCGTGCGCCGCACCGGCATCGAGCACGGGGACTTCATGCGGGCCCGCGGCACCCTGCACGTCGGTGCCGGGGAGATGCTGGCGGACCTCTCGCTGAGCCCGCAGGCCGCGGACTACGCCGGGTACTTCCACCTGCACCCGGCCGGACTGGACGCCTCCACGCTGCTGCCGACGGTGTTCGCCACCGGGGACGCGGGCGGCGACCCGCGGCCGTACATCCCGATGCTCATCGAGTCGTTCCGCGCCCGGGGCCCGCTCGGGACCCGCTCGCTGGTGGTCGCGGCCCCGCCCCGCCCGACCGGTGCGGACGGCGACCTGACCACCTGTGACCTGCGCTTCCACGACGAGGACGGACAACTGCGGCTCTGGCTGCGGGGGCTGACGTCCAAGCGGGTCCGGGACGAGGCCGCCATCACCCGGCTGGAGGCCGCCGCGCCGGCCCGGGAGCCGGGCGAGGACGTCGTGCGCCGGCTGCTCGCCGACCGCCTCGGCCAGGCGGACTTCGACGAGGAGGCGGGCTTCTACGAGCTGGGCCTGGACTCCTCGGCCCTGCTGGGCGTCGCCGCGGACCTGGAGGGCGCGTTCGGCCGGGACTTCTCGCCGACCCTGCTGTTCGAGTACAACACCTTCGCGGCCCTGGCCGAGCACCTGCGGGAGTTCGAGCCGGTGGCGGCCCCGGCCGCCCCGACGGCGCAGGCCGCTCCCGCGGCGGAGCCACCGGTCGAGGAGCCGCCCGCCGAGGTGGTCTGGTTCGCGCCGCAGTGGCGGGCGGCGCCGCTGCCCGCGGCCGCGCCGCCGTCCGCCGTGCTGGCCGTCGACGCGGCCACCGCCCACGACTGGCCGGCCCTGCTCGCGGGCTCCGACGCCGCGGACGTGCTCTGGACCCCCGCCGACCCGCAGGACCTCGCGGCCGAGGCGGTGGCGCTGACCGGGTTCGCCGCGGCCCTGCTGCGCGCCCGCCGAGGGCCGGTCCGCCTCGCCCTCCACCTCGCCGCCGACGCACCCGTCGCGGCCGTCACGGCCCTGTTCCGGACCCTGCGCCGGGAGCAGCCGGACGTGCGGGCCGGCGTGGTGCGCTCCCCGTCCGCGGCCGACGCGCTGGCGGAGCTCGCCGCGGGTGTCCCGGACCCGGACGTGCGGTACGCCGGCGGGCGGCGCGAGGTCCGGGACGTCCGGCCGGTGCCGGCGCCGGACCGCCCCGCGCAGCTGCGCGACCGGGGCGTCTACCTGATCACCGGCGGACTCGGCGGGGCCGGCCTGGCCCTGGCCCGCCACCTGGCCCGGACCGTCCGGGCCCGCCTGGTGCTCTGCGGGCGCTCCGCCGCGGACCCGTCGGTGAGCGCCGACCTGACCGCCCTCGGGGCGGAGGTCGCCGTGGTGGCGGCCGACGTCACCCGGGCCGAGGACGTCCGCCGGGTCGTCGACCTGGCGCTGTCCAGGTTCGGCGCGCTGCACGGCGTGGTCCACGCCGCGGGCGTGCTGCGGGACGGTCTGATCGCGGGCAAGCCCGCCGAGGACGTCCGCGCGGTGCTCGCGCCCAAGCTCGCCGGCGCCCGCCACCTGTACGCGGCGACCCGGGACCTCGGGCTGGACTTCCTGGTGCTCTGCTCCTCCACGGCGGGGGCGTGGGGCAACCCCGGCCAGGCCGACTACGCCTGCGCCAACGCCTTCCTGGACGGCTTCGCCGAGGGGCGGCCGGGCGTGGTCTCGGTCGGCTGGCCGGCCTGGGCCGAAGGCGGGATGCCGGTCGACAGCGCCGGGCTGCGGCGGGCGGGCCTGCGGCCGATGGACACCCCGACCGCCGTGGACGTCCTGCTGGCGGCGGTCGGCAGCGGCCGCCCGCACCTGGTCGCCCTCGTCGGGTCGGCGGACCGGATCACCGCCGAGTTCGGTCCCGTGCAGGAGCCGGCCGCCGAGCCGGCCGCCGAGCCCCTCCCCGAGCCGGCCGCCCCCGCCGTCGAGGAGCGCACCGCCGTCGCGGAGCGCACCCCCGCCCCGGACGCCCCGGACGTCCGGGACGACGCGATCGCCATCGTCGGGATCAGCGGGCGCTACCCGAAGGCCCGCGACCTCGACGAGTTCTGGGCGAACCTGCGCACCGGCCGCGACTGCGTCACCGAGGTGCCCGCCGACCGCTGGGACCACCGGGCGATCCACACCGACACCAAGGGCCTGCCCGGCCGCTCGTACGGCCGCTGGGGCGGTTTCGTCGACGGCGTCGACGAGTTCGACGCCGCGTTCTTCCACATCTCGCCGAACGAGGCCGCCGTCCTGGACCCGCAGGAGCGGCTGTTCCTCCAGGAGGCGTGGCACGCGTTCGAGGAGGCCGGCCACGCGCCCTCCGCCTGGCGGGGCCGGGACGTCGGGGTGTTCGCCGGGGTGATGTACAACCAGTACCAGCTGTACGGGGTCCGGGACGAACCCGGCCTGGTGCCCTCCTCGTTCGCCGCCTCGATCGCCAACCGCGTCTCGTACTTCCTCGACCTGCGCGGACCGAGCATCGCCCTCGACACCATGTGCTCGTCGTCCCTGACGGCGATCCACCTCGCCGTCGAGGCGATCCGGCGCGGCGACTGCGAGGCGGCGCTGGCCGGCGGCGTCAACCTGCACGTCCACCCCAACAAGTACCTGCTGCTCAGCCAGTCGTCCTTCCTGTCCACCGACGGCCGCTGCCGGGCCTTCGGGGCCGGCGGCGACGGCTACGTGCCCGGCGAGGGCGTCGGGGTGGTGCTGCTGCGCCCGCTGCGCGACGCGCTGCGCGACGGCGACCACGTGCACGCCGTCATCCGCGGCACCACCCTCAACCACGGCGGCCGCACCGGCGGCTTCTCGGTGCCCAACCCGGCCTCCCAGGCCGCGCTGGTCGCCCGGTCGCTGGCGGACTCCGGCGTGGACCCGGCCGAGCTCGGCTACCTGGAGGCGCACGGCACCGGGACCAGCCTCGGCGACCCGATCGAACTCGACGCCCTGGAGCGGGCGTTCGACCAGGCCGGCGCGGGGCGCGGCCCCTGGCCGATCGGCTCCGTCAAGTCGAACATCGGCCACCTGGAGTCGGCCGCCGGCATCGCCGCCGTCAGCAAGGTCGTGCTCCAGTTCCGGCACCGGCAACTGGTGCCCTCCCTGCACGCCGACCCGCTCAACCCCGCCGTGGACTGGGACGGCACGCGCTTCCGGGTGCAGCGGACCACCGAGCCGTGGGCACCGCGCGCGGGCGGGCCGCGCACGGCGGCGATCAGCTCCTTCGGCGCGGGCGGCTCCAACGCCCACCTGGTGCTCGCCGAGCACCCCGCCGAGGCGTTCGCGCCGGCCCCGGCCGAACCCCGGCTCTTCGTGCTCTCCGCCAAGGACGCCACCCGGCTCGACACCGTGGTCGAGGAGCTGCTCGCCCACCTGGAGCGCACGGCCGCCGGGGACGCCGCGGCGGCGCTGGAGGCGATCCTGGCCGAGGTGGTCGGCTTCCCGGTCGACCCGCGCGATCCGCTGGCCGAACTCGGCCTCGACTACCCGCGGCTGGCCGAACTCGCGCACCGCGTCGAGGCGGCCTTCGGCGTCCGGCCGCCGATCGACGAGGGGACCACCCCCGCCGACCTGGCCGCCCTGCTCGCGGCGCGGGCCCCCGCGCTGGACCCGGAGGCGATCGCCCACACCCTCTGGGCCGGCCGCGACCACCTGGACGAGCGGCTGGCCGTCGTCGCCACCACCACCGCCGAACTCGCCGAGGCCCTGCGCGCCGGGACCGGCCGTCGCGGCCGCCGCCGGCGCGGCGCGCCGCCCGTCGCGGCCGGCGACCTGCGGACCCTCGCCGACGCCTGGGTCGAGGGCGCCGAGATCACCCTCGCCCCGCCCGCGCGCCCGCGCCGGCTCTCGCTGCCCGGCTACCCGTTCGCCCGCGAGCGCCACTGGGTGGAGACCGCCCGCACGGCCGCCCGCCCACCGGCCGGGGCGGTCGAACCGGTCGGACTGGTCGAACTGGCCGACGGGGACGTGCTCACCGCCCGGACGTCCCGGGCGGACCAGCCCTGGCTGGCCGACCACACCGTGGGGGGCAGCGCCATCGTCCCGGGCGCCTTCCTCGTCGAACTGGTCCTGCAGGCCGGGGCCCGGCTCGGCCGCCCCCGGATCGCCGAGCTGGTGATCCAGGCCCCGCTCCTGTTCGACGACGCCGACCTGCGGGTCACCGTCCGGCCCGCCGACGCGGCCGGCCGGCGCGCGTTCGACCTGCACGCCCGCCCGGCCGGCGGCACCTGGACCCGGCACGCCACCGGCGCCCTCGACCCCGCCCCCGCCGAAGCCCCGGCCGCCCCGCCGCTGCCCGACGACGCCGAGGAGATCGACGTCACCGGGCTCTACCGGAGCCTGACCGGGTACGGACCGGCCTTCCGGGGACTGCGCCGGGCCTGGCGCTCCGGCGAGGCCGTGTACGCCGACGTGGCCGTGCCGGGCGACGTGGCCGTGCCGGGCGGGGAGACCGGGCCCAGTGGGGAGACCGGGCCGGGCGGGGAGCCCGGCACGTACGCCCTGCACCCGGTGCTGCTCGACTCCGCCCTGCACGCGGTGGCGCTGGCCGGCGTCCTCGACGGCCGCCGCCCGCGGCTGCCGTTCGCCTGGTCGGGCGTCCGGGTGCACCGCCCCGGGGCGACGGCCGCCCGGGCCAGGGTCGTCCACCTGGGCCCCGACACCGTCGAGCTGCGGCTCACCGACCCGGCCGGCCACCCGGTCGCGACCGTCGAGTCGGTCGTGCTGCGCCCGGCCGGCGCCCCGGCCGACCCGCTGTACCGGGTCGAGTGGGTCCCGGTCGACCCGCCCCGGCCGGAGCGGACCGCCCGCTACGCGGTGGTCGGCCCCGACCCGGCCGGGGCCGGGGAAGCCCTGGCCGCGTCCGGCGCCGAGGTCGTCCGGGCGGCGGAACTGTCCGCGCTGGCGGACGTGCCGCCGGTGGTCGTGTTGCCCGTCGCCTCGGACGGGCCGACCGGCGCCGCCGCCCGCGCGCTCACCCGGCGGGTGCTCGACCTGGTCCAGGAGTGGCTGGCGACCGAGCGGTTCGCCACCGCCCGGCTCGTCCTGCTCACCACCGCGCCGGACCCGGCCACCGCCGCCGCCTGGGGCCTGGCGCGTTCGGCGCAGTCCGAGCACCCCGGCCGGTTCACCCTGGTCGAGGCCGACGGCCCCACCGGCCTGCCGGCCGCCCTGGCCTCCGACGAGCCCCGGCTGTCCCTGCGCGACGGCGTCGTCCGGGCGGCCCGCCTGGTCCGGACGCCCGCCGCGCAGGCCGACCCCGCGCCGCGCGAGCACGGCACCGTCCTGGTCACCGGCGCCGGCGGCGCGCTGGCCGGCCACGTCGTCCGGCACCTGGTCGAGCGGCACGGGGTCCGGGACCTCCTGCTGGTCAGCCGCGGCGGCCGGGTCCCGGAGGGCCTGGCCGGCCTCGACGCCCGCGTCGAGACCGCCGCCTGCGACGTCGCCGACCGCGCCGCGCTCGCCGCGCTGCTGGCCGGACGGAGGATCACCACCGCGATCCACGCCGCCGGCGTGCTCCACGACGGGGTGGTCACCGCCCTCGACGCCGAGCGCCTCGACGCCGTGCTGCGCCCCAAGGCCGACGGCGCCAGCCACCTGCACGAACTGCTGCCCGACGCCGACCTGGTGCTCTTCTCCTCGGTGGCCGGCGTCCTCGGCGGCCCCGGCCAGGGCAACTACGCCGCGGCCAACGCCTACCTGGACGCCCTCGCCCGGCACCGGGTCGCGGCCGGCGGCCGCGCCGTCTCGATCGCCTGGGGCCCCTGGGCGACGGACGAGGGCATGACCGCCGACCGCGCCCGGCTCGCCCGGGCCGGCATCGAACTGCTGCCGGCGGACGCCGCGCTGCGCCTGCTCGACGCCGCCATGGCCGGAACCGAACCGGAGGTGACCGCGATCCGCCTCACCCCCGGCGGGTCCGCCGCCGTCCCGCACCTGCTGCGCGCGCTCGTCCCGCCCGCGCCCGGGCCGGCCGGCCCCGCCGGGCTCGCCGGGCTCGCCGGGCTCGCCGCCCCCGCCGGGCTCGCCGGGCTCGACCCGGACGAGCGGCGCACCCGCCTGTCGGCCGTCGTCCGCGGCCAGGCCGCCGCCGTGCTCGGCTACGCCGACGCCGGGGCGATCGAGTCCGACCGCTCCTTCCAGGAACTCGGCTTCGACTCGCTGAGCTCGGTGGAGTTCCGCAACCGGCTCGGCGACGCGCTCGGCCTGCCCCTGGAGGCCACCCTGGTCTTCGACCACCCCACCCCGGCCGACCTGGTCGTCCACCTCGACGGGCGGCTCGGCGGCGCGGACCGCTCGGGCGACCTGCCGTCCCTGTTCGCGGCCTTCGACCGGCTGGCCGCCGAGCTCACCGCCGCCGCCACCGACGACCTCGCCCGCGACCGGGCCGCCGAGCGCGTCCGCGGCCTGCTCGACCAGCTGACGCCGCACGCCGCGCCCGGACCGCTCGACCCCTTCGAGACCGCGACCGACGACGAGGTCTTCGCCCTGATCGACGCCGAGCTCGGCAGCCCGCTGCCGGGACTGGAGGACCGTACCCGATGACCACCGACGACAAGCTGCGCGAGTACCTGCGGCGGGTCACCGCGGAACTCCAGTCGACCAAGCGCCGGCTCCGCGACCTCCAGGACCGCTCCGCCGAGCCGATCGCGATCGTCGGCATGGCCTGCCGCTACCCCGGCGGCGTCGCCTCGCCCGACGACCTGTGGAACCTGGTCGCCGAGGGCCGGGACGGCATCAGCCGGTTCCCCGCCAACCGCGGCTGGGACCTCGACGCGCTCTACCACCCGGACCCGGACCACCCCGGGACGACCACCGTCCTGCGGGGCGGCTTCCTGCACGACGCCGCCGAGTTCGACGCCGGGTTCTTCGGCATCTCGCCCCTGGAGGCGCACTACACCGACCCGCAGCAGCGGCTGATCCTGCAAGCCTCCTGGGAAGCCGTGGAACGGGCCGGCCTGGACCCGACCGCCCTGCGGGAGAGCCGCACCGGCGTCTACACCGGCGTGATGCACCACGACTACCCGGGGGCCCAGGGCGCGGGCAGCGTCGTCTCCGGGCGGGTGGCCTACCAGCTCGGCCTGCGCGGCCCCGCCGTCACCGTCGACACCGCCTGCTCGTCCTCGCTGGTCGCCCTGCACCTGGCCGTCAAGGCCCTGCGGCGCGGCGAGTGCGACATGGCGCTGGTGGGCGGCGCGACGGTGCTGGCGACCCCGGCCGCCTTCGTCGAGTTCAGCCGCCAGCGCGGGCTGGCCCCCGACGGCCGCTGCAAGCCGTTCGCCGCCGCCGCCGACGGCACCGCGTGGTCCGAGGGCGTCGGCGTCCTGCTGGTCGAGCGGCTGTCGGCGGCCCTGGAGGCCGGCCGGCCCGTCCTCGCGGTGGTGCGCGGATCGGCGGTCAACCAGGACGGCGCCAGCAACGGCCTGACCGCCCCCAACGGCCCCGCCCAGCAGCGGGTCATCCGCGAGGCCCTGGTCGACGCGGGCCTCGCCCCGGCCCAGGTCGACGCGGTCGAGGCGCACGGCACCGGCACCCCGCTGGGCGACCCGGTGGAGGCGCAGGCCGTCATCGCCGCCTACGGCGGGGAACGCCCCGAGCCGCTGCGCCTGGGCTCGATCAAGTCCAACCTCGGGCACACCCAGGCCGCGGCCGGGGTCGCCGGGATCATCAAGATGGTCATGGCCATGCGCCACGGCGTGCTGCCCAGGACCCTCCACCTGGACGAGCCCACCCCGTACGTCGACTGGTCGGCGGGCGCCGTGGAACCGCTGGTCCAGGACGCGGCCTGGCCGCCCGGCCCCGAACCCCGGCGGGCCGCCGTCTCCTCGTTCGGCGTCAGCGGCACCAACGCCCACGTGATCCTGGAGGAACCGCCGGCGCCGGCCGACCGGGACGAACCCGCCCAGGACGCCCCCGGGCCGTGGGCCTGGGCGCTGTCCGGCCGGTCGGCCGGCGGGCTGCGCGCCCAGGCCGCGGCGCTGGCCGGGTACCTGGCCGCCCGGCCCGCGCCGCGCGAGGCGGACCTGGCCCTCTCGCTGGCCACCACCCGGGCCGCGCACGAGCACCGCGCCGTCGTCCACGGCGCCGACCACGCCGAACTGACGGCCGCCCTGGCCGAACTCGCGGCCGGCCGGCCCTCGGCGGCCGTGGTCGAGGGCACCGTCGGCCCGGCCGGCGGGGTGGCCTTCCTCTTCCCCGGCCAGGGCTCGCAGTGGCGCGGCATGGCGGTGGAACTGCTCGACACCGACGAGGTGTTCCGGGCCCGGATCGCCGAGTGCGCGGCCGCCCTCGCCCCGCACGTCGACTTCGACCTGGAGGCCGTGCTGCGCGGCGCGGGGGACCTGGAGCGGGTCGACGTCGTCCAGCCCGCCCTGTTCGCGGTGATGGTCGCCCTCGCCGAGGTCTGGCGCTCGCTGGGCATCCGGCCCGCCGCCGTGGTCGGCCACAGCCAGGGCGAGATCGCCGCGGCCTGCGTGGCCGGCGCGCTCACCCTGGAGGACGCCGCCCGGGTGGTCGCCCTGCGCAGCCGGGCCCTGCCCGCGCTGTCCGGCCGCGGCGGGATGGTGTCCGTCGCGCTGCCCGCCGACCAGGTCCGCGAGCGGCTGGGCCGCTGGGACGGCCGACTGGCGGTCGCCGCCGTCAACGGCACGTCCTCGGCGGTCGTCTCCGGTGACACCGACGCGCTCGACGAACTCCTCGCCGCCTGCGAGGCCGAGGAGGTGCGGGCCCGCCGGGTCGACGTCGACTACGCCTCGCACTGCTTCCACGTCGAGGCCGTCCGCGACCAGGTCCTGGAGGCCCTCGCGCCGGTGCGCCCGCGCGCCCCCGAGGTGCCGTTCTTCTCCTCCGTCGAAGGCCGGTGGATCGACGGCGCCGACGCCTTCGACGCCGACTACTGGTACCGCAACCTGCGCGAGCCGGTCCGCTTCGACGAGGCCGTCACCGCGCTCGTCCGGCGCGGCTGCACGACCCTGCTGGAGGTCAGCCCGCACCCGGTGGTCACCAACGGGGCGCAGGAGACCGTCGAGGCGCTCGACGCCGACGTCGCGGTCGTGCACACCCTGCGCCGCGACCAGGGCGGCCGGGCCCAACTGCTCACCGCGCTCGCCCGGCTGCACGTCCGGGGCGTGCGGCCGGACTGGCCCGCGGTGTGGCCGGGCGCCCGCCGCGTCGAACTCCCCACCACCGCCTTCGTCACCGAGCCGTACTGGCGCGCCGACGACGACCCGGCCGCCCTCGGCCTGGACCTCGTCGACCACCCCGTCCTGCGCGCCCGCCTGGACGGCGAGCAGACCGTCCTGACCGGCCGGCTCTCGCTGACCGCCCTGCCCTGGCTGGCCGACCACGTGGTCGACGGACTGGTGGTGCTGCCCGGCGCGGCCCTCGTCGAACTGGCCGCCCGGGCCGGCGACGAGGTGGACCGCGCGGTCGTCGACCAGCTCACCCTGCTCTCCCCGGTCGTCCTGCCGGAGGACGCCGAGGTCCGGGTCCGGATCGACGTCGCGGCGCCCGCCGAGGACGGGTCCCGCGCCCTGACCCTGCACACCCGCACCGGCGCGACCGGCCACTGGACCACCCACGCCACCGCCGTCCTGCTGCCCGCCGCCGCCGAACCGGCACCCGCCCCGGCCGCCTGGCCGCCGGCCGGCGCCGAACCGCTCGACGTGGCGGAGCTCTACGCGCGGCTGCGCGACGCCGGACTGCCGTACGGCCCGGCCTTCCGCGGGGTCCGGGCGCTGTGGCGCGGCGCCGACGGCGCCGTCTTCGCCGAGGTCGCGCTCCCCGGCACCGCGCCGGACGGCTTCGTCCTGCACCCCGCGCTGCTCGACGCCTGCCTCCACCCGGTGGCGCTCGGCGGCTTCCTCACCGGGCCGCAGGACCGGCCCTCGCTGCCCTTCGAATGGACCGGCGTGCGCGTGCACGCGCACGGCGCCGACACCGTCCGGGTGGCCGTCACCGCGGCCGGGCCCGACGCCGTCCGGCTCGACCTGGCCGACCCCGCCGGCGCGCCGGTCGCCACCGTGGACACCCTCGTGCTGCGCCCGCTGACCGACGGCCTCCTGCGCCGGGCGGACAACCGCGACCTGCTGAGCCCGCGCTGGGTGCCGCGCGCCCTGCCCGGCACCGCCGAGGCCGAGTTCGCGGTGCCCGACCCGGGCCTCGCCGCGCTGCTGAAGCGCGCGCCCGGCACGGACGCCGCGCCGTTCGTCCTCGTCCCGGCACCGACCGGCGAGCCGGCCGCCGCCGTGACCCGCGCGCTCGCCACCGTGCAGGAGTGGCTCGCGGACGAGGGGGCCGCGGCCGCGACCCTCGTGGTGGTCACCCGCCGGGTGCGCGAGGACGTCGCCGAGGCCGCCGTGGCCGGCCTGGTGCGCTCCGCCCAGGTCGAACACCCCGACCGCTTCCTGCTGCTCGACCTGGCCGACGGCACCGACGCGACGCTCGCCGCCGTCCCCGCCGCGCTGGCCGCCGGCGAGCCGCAGATCGCGCTGGCCGACGGCACCGCCACGGTGCTCCGGCTGGAACGCGCCGAACCGGCCCCGGAACCGGCCCCGGAACCGGCCGCGGGCCGGGCCGCGGAGCCCGGCCGGGTCCTGATCACCGGGGCCTTCGGCACCCTCGGGCGGCTCGTCGCCCGCCACCTGGTCGACGCGCACGGGGTCCGCGACCTGGTGCTCGTCGGCCGGCGCGGAGCCGAGACCCCCGGCGCGGCCGAGCTCGCCGACGCGCTCACCGCCGCCGGCGCGACGGTCGCCACGGCGGCCTGCGACGTCGGCGACCGGGCCGCGCTGGCCCGGCTGGTCGAGGGCGCGGGCTTCACCACCGTCGTCCACGCCGCGGGCGTCCTGGACGACGTCCTGGTCACCGAACTGACGCCGGAGCGCCTCACCCGCGTGCTGGCACCGAAGCTCGACGCGGCCCGGCACCTGCACGACCTCCTGCCCGAGGCGCGGCTGGTGTTCTTCTCCTCGGCGGCCGGGCTGCTCGGCGGCTTCGGACAGGCCAACTACGCCGCGGCCAACGCCGGACTCGACGCGCTGACCCGGCTGCGGCACGCCCGGGGCCTGCCGGGAGTCTCGCTGGCCTGGGGCCTGTGGGAGGCCGACAGCACCATGACCGAGGGGGTCGACCGCGACGGCTTCGGCCGCTCCGGCTTCCTCGCGCTGCCCGACCGGGCCGGCCTCGCCGCCCTGGACGCCGCCCTCGGCTCGCCCGAGCCGGTCCTCGCCCCCATGCGGATCGACCCGGCCGCCCTGCGCGCGCTGGGCGACGGGGTGCCCGTCGCGCTGCGCGCCCTGGTCGGCGCACCGGCCCGCCGCACCGCCGCCGGCGGCGGCCCGGCCGTCGACCCCGGGCTCGCCGGCCGGCTCGACGGCCGGACCCCGGCCGACCGGCGGCGGATCCTGCTCGACCTGGTGGCCGGGCACGCCGCCGCCGTCCTCGGGCACAGCTCGCCGGACCTCGTGGACCCCGACCGGGCCTTCAAGGAGGTCGGCTTCGGCTCGGTCAGCGCCGTCGAACTGCGCAACCGCCTCTCCGCCGCCACCGGCCTGCGGCTGCCCGCGACCGTGGTCTTCAGCCACCCCAGCCCGGCCGCGCTGGCCCGCCACCTGGACGACCTGCTCGCCGGCTCCCGGACGGCGGCGACCGCCGCGACCCCCGCCCCGCGAACCGACGCCGACGACCCCGTCGTCCTCGTCGGCATCGGCTGCCGGCTGCCCGGCGGGATCCGCACCCCGGACGACCTCTGGGAACTGCTGCGCGCCGAACGCGACGGCGTCGGGACCTTCCCCGAGGACCGCGGCTGGCCGCTCGACCGGCTCGACGGCCCCAACCCGGTCAGCTACGCCCGGCACGGCGGCTTCGTCGCCGGCGCCACCACCTTCGACGCGGCCTTCTTCGGCGTCTCGCCGCGCGAGGCCGCCGCGATGGACCCGCAGCAGCGCCTCCTGCTGGAGACCGTCTGGGAGGCGTGCGAGGACGCCGGGATCGACCCCGCCACGCTGCGCGGCACCCGGACCGGCGTCTTCGTCGGCTCCATGTACCAGGACTACGGCCGGCTCCTGGACACCGCGGCCGAGGGCTTCCTCGCCCCCGGCGTCGGCGGCGGCGTGCTGTCCGGCCGGGTCGCCTACACCTACGGCCTGGAAGGCCCGACCGTCACCGTCGACACCGCCTGCTCCTCCTCCCTGGTGGCCCTGCACCTCGCCGCCCAGTCCGTCCGGGCGGGGGAGTGCGACCTCGCGCTGGCCGGAGGCGTCACGGTGCTCTCGACGCCGATGGCGTTCGTCGAGTTCAGCCACCAGCGCGGACTCGCCGCCGACGGCCGGTGCAAGCCGTTCGCCGCCGGGGCCGACGGCACCGTGCTCGGCGAGGGCGCCGGCGTGGTGCTCGTCGAGCGCCTCTCCCGGGCCCGCGCCCGGGGCCACCAGGTGCTGGCGGTGCTGCGGGCCGGCGCGATGAACTCCGACGGCGCGAGCAACGGCCTCACCGCGCCCAACGGCCGCGCCCAGGAGCAGGTGATGCGGGCGGCGCTCGCCGCCGGCGGCCTGCGCCCCGCCGACGTGGACGCCGTCGAGGCGCACGGCACCGGCACCGCGCTCGGCGACCCGATCGAGGCCCAGGCGGTGCTGGCGGTCTACGGCCAGGACCGCCCGTCGCCGCTCTGGCTCGGCTCGCTCAAGTCCAACCTGGGGCACGTGCAGGCCGCGTCCGGCATCGCGGGCGTCATCAAGGCCGTGCTGTCCATCCGGCACGGGCTGCTGCCGCGCAGCCTGCACCTCGACGAGCCGTCGCCGCACGTCGACTGGAGCGCCGGGAACGTCGCCCTGCTGAGCTCGGCACAGCCCTGGCCCGAGCGCTCCGGCCCGCGCCGGATGGGCGTGTCCTCGTTCGGGATCAGCGGGACCAACGTCCACGTGGTGCTCGAACAGGCACCGCCGGAGCCCGCCGCCGAGGCGGTCGGGCCCGACCTCGACGGCGTGCCGTGGCTGCTGTCGGCGCGCTCCGAGGCGGCGCTGTCGGCCCAGGCCGCCCGCCTGCTGGCGGCGGACACCGCCGACCGGTCCGCCGTCGCCCGCGCCCTGGCCACCACCCGCTCCGCCCACCGCTACCGGGCGGCGGTGACCGGCGCGGACGAGCCGGCCCTGCGCACGGCCCTGACCGCCCTGGCCGCCGGCCGGACCGACCCGGGCCTCCGGCGCGCCACCGCCGGCCGGCCCCGGCTCGCCCTGCTGTTCACCGGGCAGGGCAGCCAGCTCCCGGGCATGGGAAGGGGACTGTACGAGACCTTCCCGGTGTACGCGCGGGCCTTCGACGAGGTCTGCGACCACTTCGACCTGGGCACTCCGCTGCGGGAGGCGGTGTTCGGCGAGGCGGGGCCGCTCGACCGCACCGAGTACACCCAGGCGGCGCTGTTCGCCCTCCAGGTGGCCCAGGCCGCGCTGCTGTCCTCCTGGGGCGTGACGCCCGACTACCTGATCGGCCACTCCGTCGGCGAGCTGTCCGCCGCCTGCGTGTCCGGCCTGATCCCGCTCGACCGGGCGGCCGCGCTGGTGGCCGCCCGGGGCCGGGTGCTCGGATCCCTCCCGCCGGGCGGCGCGATGGTGTCGGTCCGGGCGTCCGAGGAGGAGGTGCTCGCCCTGCTCGACGGCCGGGCGGACCGGGTGGCGGTCGCCGCCGTCAACGGACCGGCGGCCGTGGTGCTCTCCGGGGAGGACCAGGCCGTGACGGCGGTCGCCGCGGAGCTCGCGGCGCGCGGGCACCGCACCCGCCGCCTGAACGTGGGCACCGCCTTCCACTCGCCGCTGGTGGAGCCGGCGCTCGCCGGGTTCCGCGAGGCCGCCGAGGCGGTGCGCTTCGGGACGGCCCGGATCCCGGTCGTCTCCACCGTCCGCACCGACGCCCCCATGGACAGCGCCGACTACTGGGTGGACCAGCTGCGCGGAACGGTCCGCTTCGCCGACGCCGTCGGCCGGGCCCACCGGGACGGGGCCACCGCGTTCCTGGAGGCCGGCCCCGACGCGGTGCTCGCCCCGGCCGCCGCGGCCTGCCTGCCGGACCTCCCGGTCCGCCCGGTCGCCCTGCTGCGCCGGGACCGGGCGGACGTCCGCGCCGCCACCGAGGCGCTGGCGGCCCTGCACACCCACGGGGTGCCCGTGGACTGGGCGGCCGTCCACGAGGGCCGGCCGCTGCGCCGGGTGCCGCTGCCGCGGTACGCGTTCCGCAGCCGGCACTACTGGCCCACGCCGGCCGTGCCCGCGCCGGCCGCGCCCACGCCGGCCGCGCCCGCGCCCGTGGTGCCCGCGCCGGACAGCGCGCTCGCCCCGCTCTGGTCGGCCCTGGAGAACGAGGACGTCACTGCGGCGCTGGCGCTGCTCGACCTCAAGGGCGACGAGCCGCCCGCCCTGATCCTCGCGGCGCTCGGCCGGCTGCGCTCCGGCGTGCCGCTCCCGGTCGTGCAGGCGGCCCGGTGGCGGCGCGTCCCGGACGCCGGGGCCCCGGCCCTCGACCGGGACGTGCTGCTGCTGGCCCCGCCCGGCGGCGACGACGACCTGGCCGACGCGCTCGCCGGGGCCCTGGCCCGGCACGGCGCGCGCGTCCGTACGGGCGGCGGCGAACGGCCGGACCTGGTCGTCGCGCTGCCCGGGGCCGAACCGGTCGCGGCGCCCGGCGTCCCGCGCTGGGTCCTCGGCGCGGACGGCGCCGGCCGGGCCGGCGACCACCTGGTGATCCTGCCGTCGGTGGTCGACGCCCGGGCGCGCTCCCGGCTCTGCGCGGTGATCGCCGAGGGGTACCCCGAGGCCCGGATCGAGGCCGACGGGGTGTCCGTGCGCGCCTACGAGACGGTGGAGCCGGCCGAGCGGTGGCGGCCGGACGGCGACGTCCTGCTGGCCGGCCTCCCGGACGGGCTCGCCGAGGCGCTGGCCGAGGCCGTACGCCGTTCCGGCGCCCGCTGCCTGGTGGCCGGGGACGCCCCCTGCCCGCCCGGCGCCGTCCGGCTCGCCGAGGCGGAGGGCGCGGTGGCGCTCGCGGCGGCGATCGTCGGAGCCGGGGCCGAACCGGGGTTCGCCGGGAAGGACGCGGCGGACGGGACGGTACCGCTGGTCGCCGTCGTGTCGGTGGGTGAGCGGGTGGCGGAGCCGCCGGTCGGGATCCGCGCCCTCGGGCGCACCGCGGTCTCGGTGGCGGTCGCCGCCGGGCTGGACCCGCGGGCGGCGGCGGCCGGGCTGTTCCGGGCGGTGGCGGCGGGCGAACCGGCGGTCCGCCTCGTCGACGTGGACGCGCCTGCGGGGGCGACGCCTCCGCCAGCCGCCGCCGGTCCCGGGGCGGCGGAGGCCGGGGCCGCCGCGGTCGAGGCCGCCGGGCCGGACACCACCGCCGGGCCGGACACCGCCGCCGCTCCCGCCGCCGTCGCCGGACCGGCGGCCGCTCCCGCCGGGGGGACGGCGCAGGACGCCCCCGAGCCGGGCCCCGGCCAGGAGGCCGAACTCCGGCTGGCCCTGGCCGCGTTGCCGCGCGACCAGTGGCGGGACGCCGTCCTGGGCGGGGTCCGCGGACTGGTGGCCGCGGTGCTGGGGCACGAATCCGCCGACGAGGTGGGCGTCGAGGACGAGTTCTTCGACCTCGGCCTCACCTCCGTGACGGCGATCGAGCTGCGCGACCACCTCGTGGCCCTGACCGGCCTCGACTGGCCTGCCGACGTGCTGTACGAGCACCCGACGCCGCAGGTGCTGGCGGACCTCGTCATCGACCGGCTGGCCGCCGGGACGGACTGATCCGCGAGGCCCCGCCGGCCCGCCCGGTTCCCGCCCCGCCCGGGGCGGGCACCGGGCGGGCGGCGTTCCGGGCCCGGGACGGGCGTGGCACCGGAGCGGGTCCGGCGGACCGTCCGGGCACGCGCGAAGGCCGATCGCGGCGGCCCCCCGGGCACGTGCGATCGGCC
Source organism: Kitasatospora setae KM-6054 (assembly GCF_000269985.1). Classification (NCBI taxonomy): domain Bacteria; kingdom Bacillati; phylum Actinomycetota; class Actinomycetes; order Kitasatosporales; family Streptomycetaceae; genus Kitasatospora; species Kitasatospora setae. The sequence continues at coordinate 8,040,792 of NC_016109.1, forward strand.
TTCGCGGCCCGGACGCCCGGGCGGTGGGTCAGGAGACGGCGGTCTTCGACGGCGTCAGGACGACGTCGAGGGAGACGACGTAGTCCTTCATCTGCTCCAGCGTCCGCACCGGCCGGTCCGGGTCGGCGGCGAGGTCGGAGAACGTGGCGACCAGGCGCTCCAGGACGACCCGCCCCAGCACGCGCACCAGGGGCAGGCCGAGGCAGATGTACATGCCCTGCCCGAAGGTCAGGTGGGGGTTGGGCGAGCGCCTGATGTCGAACCGGTCGGCCTGGGGGAAGTGCTTCTCGTCGAAGTTGGCCGACGAGTCCCAGACCACCACGTACTGGTCGGCCTTGATCTCCTGACCGCCCAGGACGGTGTCGTGCCGGGCCGTGCGCCAGAGGTTGAACCACGAGAAGTCGAACCGCAGGATCTCCTCGATGGCCCCGGGGATCAGGGAGGGGTCGCGGCGCAGGGTCTGGAAGAGCTCCGGGTCCCGGCAGAAGCGCTGGAAGGTGTAGGCCAGCAGCAGGGAGAGGGGCGCGTTGCCGGCCGTCGCCAGGTCGAGGCACATGTGGATGATCTTTTCCTCGGCGAGCCGGTCGTCCTTGCGCCGGGCCGCGAGCAGCGCGCTCATGAGGTCGTCGCGCGGGTCGAGCTTCCGTTCGTCGAGCTGCTCCCGGAACAGGTCGACCACGTCGGCGTGGTCAGGGGAGCGGACTCCGATGAGCTGGCCGAACATCTGGTCGGACCACTCCCGGAAGAGGTTCACGCCGGGGATCCGCAGGCCGAACATCTGCCCGACGACGCGCTCCATGATCGGGTAGCCGAGCTCGCCGAGCACCTCCAGCCGGCCGGATTCCCGGGCGGGCGCGAGGAGCGCGTCGACCATGGCCGCGAACTCCGGCGCCAGGCCCTCGATGTTGCCGGGCTGGAACGACCGGGCCACGAACCCCCGCAGGAAGCGGTGGTCCGGTATGTCGGCCCGGCCGAAGGAGAACGGCAGGCCCAGGTGGGTCTTGTTGGACACCGAGAACTCTTCGGGGTTCTTGAGCACGTACTGCACGTCCTCGTACCGGAAGACCTCCCACAGGTTGTATTCCGGGCGGAACCGCAGGGGCTGGTTCTTCTGCATGTGCTGGAACCAGGCGATCCGCGCGTCGATGTCGTCGCTCAGGTCGGGGAACAGGAGCTCCCTGGTCGGTTTCGCTGGCGTACTCGTCATTCCTTCACCCTTTCTGGCCGGCCGTGCGTTCCGTCGGTCCGACCGTCGTCAGAGGCGTTCCACCGTGAGCCAGACGGGCTCCTTGGAACTGAACGTGCTCTCCCACACGGCCTTGCCGACCTCGGCGAGCCGGTCCGCGTGGCTGTCGACCACCTTGCCGAGGACGGGACTGCTGAGCGTCTCCGTGGTCGGCCCGTACTGGACGATGACCTTGTTGCCGGTCGCCTGGCTGAACCTCAGCCGGCCGACCGGCGCGTCGCAGATCCGCTCGCGCACCGGCGTCGGCGCCACGCTCACCAGGGGGGCCCAGGCGTACATGGACTCGCCGCTGACCACCGCGTGGTCCTGCAGCACCGTGAACGGCAGGGCCTTGAGGACGTCCGTGGCGAGCTGCGGGTTGAGGTCGGCGTAGATCTCGGCGTCGACCTGCACCCCGAGCGGCTGCCAGGTGAGCCGGACCGGGATCCGCTGGGACGGGTCCCCGAGGGAGTCCACCGAGTCCACCGAGGGGGAGGCCGCCGCGGCCTCCGCGGCCTGCGCCGCCACCTCCTCGGCGGCGTAGCGGTAGCGCTCGCCGCCCAGGTCCCACGGGAAGTAGTGGTGCGACCAGGCGGTGAGCCGGTTGACGTACTCGGTGAACGTGGTCAGCCGGTCCAGCAGCTCGGCGCGGCTCTCCGCGGGCTGCCCGACCCGCTGGGCGTACTCCGCCAGGACCGGGAACCCGTTGTAGCCGAGGAAGGTGCTGTAGATCGGGTCCAGCGTGCGGAAGACCGTCAGCAGGTTCTCCACGGAGACGCTCTCGTCGGTCGCCAGCCTCGTCAGCTGGTAGAGGTTCATCGCGTAGTCGCGGACGATGCTGTTCGAGAAGTCCCAGGCGGTGAAGTACTGGCCGTACGACCCGGGCAGATCGGGAACGGTTCCCGTGCGTATCCGCCGGATCTCCGGCGGCTCCTCGGAGACGAAGCTCGCGATCAGCTCGCGGAGTTCTGGAAGTGCGGACATGTTTCCCCTCCTCTTGGGCCGCGGCGCTGCCGCGGTTCGACGGCTCCGGATCGACTCGGCGGTGCCGGGGGCGCTCAGCGCGCCGCCCGCAGCCGGTCGGGGGAGCAGTGGGCCCACATCGGATGGGTCTCCCCGGTGGCGATGCGGGTGGTCAGGGTCCGCCCGATGAACGGGGCGAGGGTGATGCCGCTGTTGGCGAAGGCCTCGTAGTAGCCGGAGACGGCGGACAGCGCGCCGAGGCTGGGGAAGCCGTCCGCGGGGAACACGGCGGTACCGACGCGCACCCGCTCCACCGCGGCCGACTCGAGCGCGGGAACCGTGCGGTACGCGCGCTCCAGCAGGTCCTTGACGAGCGCGTCGTCGGGGTCGGAGCGCAGCCCGTCCGGCAGCCGGGCGTCGACCTGGTCGGAGCGCACCCGCACCCGCCCCGGCCCCGCCGACCGGACGTGGGCCTGCGCGCCGCGCAGCACGTGCCGCACCGGATCGCCGTCGGTGACCAGGTCGATCACCAGGCTGCTGCGCGTCGCGAAGCCTTCGAGGGGGGCGGTGCCGAGCGTCGCGGCCACCGCGGGCGTCCCCGGGCCGGCGGCGTTGACCACGGCGTCGACCTCGATGCGGTCACCCGCCTCCAGGCGCAGCGCCCGCACCTCGCCGCCGCGGACCTCGACGGCGTCGACCGCGCCGTTCCACAGCGTCAGCCGCCCGGTGGCCCCGGCGGCCGCCAGCATCTCGGAGACCAGCTTCGGCCCGTCGACCCAGGCCTCGTCCGGGAACCGGACGACCGGTGTCCCGGGGTCCGGGAAGGCGACCCCCGGCTCCCGGTCGCGGTTCACCCGGGCCGCGTCGGACCATGCCGTCCGGTAGCCCCAGGAGTCGAGGCGGCGGACCACGTCCGCGAAGGACGGGCCGGCGCCGCCCTCCTCGTCGTCCCAGGCGAGGCTCTCGGTGGGATGCCACCAGGGGGCCGAGTAGAACTGCTCGGCGAACCGGGCGTGTTCGATCATTCCGGTGTGGCTCAGTTCGAACCTCGGGTACGTCGGCTGCTGGACCGCGCTCAGCCGCGCGAAGCTGACGTCGGTGGTCAGGCCGCCGGGTTCGGCCCGTTCCACGCAGTGCACCCGCATCCCGCGCTGGGCAAGACTGAAAGCGAGGCAGGCGCCGATGACGCCCGCTCCCACGATCCCTACGGTTTTCACTGTCCCCTCCATGTCTCGGGGTCTCGGGGCCCCGGTGTCTCGGGCGGACGCGGCCGCCGGGGCGCGTCCGGTACGTGCCGGGCGCTCCCCGGCGGCCGTCCGGTCACAGCAGGCCGGCGATGCCGAAGGCCGGGTCGAGCGACCGGTCGCGGTCGAGCCGCGGACCGCAGGGTCGCGGGCCGTGCGCGCGCCCGTCCTGGTGATGAAGGTCAGCCGGGGGCGTCCGACGGCCGGGCCGGCACGTCCGCCAGGGCGGCGCGGTCCGGCCGGACCGGCTGATGCTCCGCCGGAGCGTCGCGCCAGGAGACGAGCAGGTCGGAAATCGTCATGAATGCAGGCCAACACGGTCCCCGTCCGGGGCGCAATGAATTCCTTGATTGGTCCGGCTGACAGCCGGACCAATGGTCTGGCCAACCGTCACCTGGGCGATGGCATAGTTTCCGAACGACGGGCCGGCGGCCGGGCTTTTTCGGCCTTTGTCTACTTTTGCTGCCAACTATGGAGGTGCGTCATCTCCGTGATGACGGAATTACTCGACGTCACCGTGACCGCGATTTCCGTGGAGACGACCGCGAGAGCGCTGGAAGTTCGTGCCGAATTGTGTCGGATCCTCGGCCCGGAGGAGGTCTTCCTGCTCGACGACCTGCACCCGGACCGGTCCCACGCGGGCACCGGCACCGTGGTGGGCTTCGGCCGGCTCGCCGAGATCTCGGTGACCGGGGACCGGGTCACCGTGCGCGGCAGCGGCCCGGTCGCCGACCTGCTGCGGGCCCGCTGCGGCCGGACGACGACCGACCCCTGGGCCATGCTCCGCCGGGTCACGGCCCTGTTCCGGGTGCACACCGACGTCCGCGGATTCTCCTTCGGCTTCCTCACCACGGTCGGCTACGACGCGGCCGCGTACATGGAGGAGCTGCCGCCGCGGCAGGTCGAACCCGACGTGCCGGACCTGACCCTGACCCTCTTCCAGGACACCCTGTGGTTCGGCCGCCAGGACGGCCCGCCGGTGCTGCTCCGCGCCAGCGGCCCCGGACTGCCCGAGCCGCTGCCGCTCGGGCTGCTGCGCGGCATCCCCGACGCCGACCTCCCGGTGCCGGACGCCCCCGCCCCGCTGGAGGTGCGCGACACCGTCGACCGGGAGACGTTCCTGGGCTGGGTCGAACGCTGCCTGGACCGCATCCGGGTCGGGGACATCTACCAGATCCAGGTCGGCCACCGGATCGACGTCCGCAGCGCACTGACGCCGGAGGAGGTGTACCGGCGCCTGAGCGCCCGCAACCCGTCGCCGTACATGTACCTGCTCACCCAGTCCGGCACGACGCTCGTCGGCGCGAGCCCGGAACTGCTGTTCCGGCTGGACGACGGCCTGATCACCATGCGGCCGATCGCCGGGACGACGCGCCGCGACCCGACCGGCGCCGACAACGCGCGGCGGGTCGCCGAGCTGAGGGCCGACGTCAAGGAACGGGCGGAGCACGTGATGCTCGTCGACCTGAGCCGCAACGACGTCGGCCGGGTCTGCCGGCCCGGCACCCTCGCGGTGACCGACCTGATGAAGGTCGAGGAGTTCTCCCACGTGTTCCACCTGGTGTCCACCGTGACCGGCACCCTGGACGCGGGCCGGGACGTCTGGGACGTGCTGTGCGCGACGTTCCCCGCCGGCACCATGACGGGGGCGCCGAAGCTGCGCGCGATGGAGATCATCGACGAGATCGAGATCGAGCGCCGCGGCCTCTACGCGGGCGCCGTCGGCCTGGTGGACGTCCGGGGGTGGGCCGAGTTCGCCCTCTGCATCCGGACCGTCACGCACCGCGAGCCCTCCCCGGGGGACCACCGGTACGCCACCCAGAGCTGCGCGGGAGTGGTCGCCCTGTCCGAGCCGAAGCGGGAGTGGGACGAGACCCTGGCCAAGATGGGGGCCGCCCACTGGGCGCTCACCGGGAAGGAGCTGGCATGAGAGTGCTGGTGGTGGACGCGCTGGACAGCTTCGTCCACATCATCGACCAGTACCTGCGCGAACTCGGGGCGGAGACCGAGGTGGTCCGCTCCGGTACGCGCACCGCGCGGGAACTGTCCGGGTGGCGGCCGGACGCCGTGGTCCTGGGGCCCGGGCCCGGCCACCCCGCCGACTCCGGCCACGTGGAGCTGGTCCGGCACTTCGCCGGCGACGTCCCGCTGCTCGGCGTGTGCCTCGGGCACCAGGCCATCGCGCTGGCCTTCGGCGGCCAGGTGCGACTCGCGGACCACCTCATGCACGGGCGCACCAGCGAGATCGACCACGACGGCCTGGGCGTGTTCGCGGGCCTGCCGGCCCGGCACACGGTCACCCGCTACCACTCGATCGTCGTGGCCGATCCGCTGCCGGCCGAGCTCGTCTGCACGGCGCGGTCCACCGACGACGGCTACCCGATGGGCCTGCGCCACCGCGACCTTCCGGTCGAGGGCGTGCAGTTCCACCCGGAGAGCATCACCACCGGCGCCGGCCTCACGATGCTGGAGAACTTCCTGGCCGGCGTCAGGACCCCGGTCGCCCGGTGACCTCGCCCAGGGACCGGGCGAGCACGCCGACCGCGTCCGGGATCAGGCTGCGGCGCACCGCGCCGTAGCCGATCGCCACCCCGGACGACGGCGGCCGGTGACCGAAGTGGAAGTGCCTGCCGGGGTGCACGATCACCGACCTCGCCCGCGCCAGGGCGGCGAGCCGGGCGTCGTCGACGCCCTCGGGCAACTGGACGTAGGCGTGGATGCCCGTCGGCTCACCGGTCATCCGCGCGCCCGGCAGGCGCTCCTCGACGGCGTCCCGAAGCGCCGCGCGCCGCGCCCGCAGGAGGGTCCGGACGTCCCGGATGTGCTGGTCCAGCATGCCGGACGCGATGAAGTGCGCGAACGTCAGCTGGGTGAGCGGATCCGGGACGCCCAACGGGATCCGGCGGAGCCGGTCCGCGACCGTGTCCGGCGCCGCCACCCAGCCGAGCGGGACGCACGGGCCGAACATCGCCCCGGTGGTCCCGATGTACACCACCCGCTCCGGGCGGCGCCGCTGCAGGGCGAGCGGGCCGCCGCCGGCGCCGAACCACAGGTGCCCGTCCCGGTCGTACTCGATCACCCAGCCGTCCACGTCCGCGGCCCAGCTCAGCAGGGCCTCCCGGCGCTCCGGTGACAGCACGGCCCCGGTGGGCACCTGCGACACCGGGGTGACCAGCACGGCGCGCGCCCCGGACCGGGCGAGGGCCTCCACGTTGACGCCGTCGCCGTCCACGGGGATCCCGCTGATCCGCAGCCCCGCGCGCTTGGCGATCCTGATCTGCCAGGGCGCGCCCGGGTTCTCCACGGCGATGTGGTCGACACCGAGGTCGTGCAGGATGTGGCAGACGACGTCGACGGTGTGGTCGAAGTCCGCGGTGACGGTGAGGTCGGCGGTGGTCGTCAGGACCCCCCGCGAGCGGCCGAGGTACGCCGCGAGCTCCTTCCGGAGCACCGGGTCGCCGAGCGGGTACCGCTGCGGGCCCGCCCCGCCGATCGACTGCCCCACGTACTCGTAGGCCCGCAGCCACTCGCGGGACGGGAACAGCGTCGAGTTCGTCGCGTCGACCCGCAGGTCGTACCGGGCCTTCGGGGCCAGGGCCGGTGCGGCCGGGTCCCGGTCGGGGTCCGGCAGGTGGGTCGCCACCCTGGTCCCCGACCCCTGGGTGGACCGCAGGTACCCTCCGGCGGCCAACTGCTCGTAGGCCTGGACCACGACGCTGCGCGAGACCCCGAGGTCCTCGGCGAGGTCCCGGCTCGACGGCAGCCGGACACCCGGATGCAGGGTTCCGTCCGCTATCCGTTCGCGGATGGTCTCCTGGATCTGCGTGGTGATCGAGCGCGGTAACTTCCGGTTGATGGATATCGGTAGCATTTTTCCCCCGTAGCAGCCGGTCGCCCGGTCAGCGTGGATCCCCGATCGGGGACGAGTCGGTCTTCACTGCGGAAGTGGTCCGCTCACAGGACGGCGGAATGGACTTGGCCGATGCCGCCGCCTGCCGCGATGCTCCGGGTAGACAGTCGGCGAAGGAGTGGCGATGACCGGCCAGAGCACCGCATCCGACACCGTTCGGAAACGATGGGCGGATATTCTTTCGGCCCTCACGGACCGCCGGAACCTCGACGGGGCCGACGCGGAGTGGGCCATGGGCGAGACCCTGCGCGGCTCCGTCGACGACGCCAGGCTCGCCGGCCTGCTCGTGGGCCTGCGGTCGAAGGGGGAAACCGTCGCGGAACTCGACGGCCTGGTCCGCGCCATGGACGAGCACGCGGTCAGCGTGCGGGCGGACGGGCCGCTGCTGGACATCGTGGGTACCGGCGGGGACACGGCCCGCACCGTGAACATCTCCACCGTCTCGGCGATCGTGGCGGCGGCGGCGGGCGCGCGCGTCGTCAAGCACGGCAACCGCTCGGCCTCCTCGGCCTCCTCGGCCTCCTCGGCCTGCGGTCCGGCGGACCTGCTCGAGGAACTGGGCGTGGTCATCGACCTGCCCCCGGCGACGGTGCCGCAGGTGCTGGCCGAAGCGGGCATCGCCTTCTGCTTCGCCCCGCTGTTCCATCCCGCGATGCGCCACGCCTCCGCGGTGCGCCGCCGGCTCGGCGTGCCGACGGCCTTCAACGTGCTCGGCCCGCTGACCAACCCGGCGGCGCCCGCCGCCTCCGCCGTCGGCGTCGCCGACGCCCGGACGGCCCCGGTCGTCGCCGGAGTGCTGGCCCGCCGGAACCGCTCGGCGCTCGTCTTCCGCGGCGACGACGGGCTCGACGGACTGACGGTCACCACGACGTCCCAGGTGTGGGTGGTGCGGGCCGCGACGGTGCGCCAGGAGGTCTTCGACCCCCGGGACCTCGGCATCCCGCCGGCGACGCCGGACGCCCTCCGCGGCGGCAGCCCGGCGGACAACGCGGAGATCGCCCGGAGCATGCTGGCCGGCGGCCGCGGCCCGGTCCGGGACGCCGTCCTGCTGTCCGCCGCGGCGGGGCTCACCGCCGCGACCCCCGGCACCGCACCGCTCACGGAGCAACTGGGGGCCGCCATGGCGCGGGCCGCCGACGCCGTCGACAGCGGTGACGCCGCGGAACTCCTCGACCGGTGGGTCAAGGTGACGGCCCGACTGGGCGAGGACGCGGCACTGGCGGCCGGATGAGCGGACCTCCGGCGGTGCGGCCGAAGCGGTGCGGTGTGGTCGGTGCGGTCAGTGTGGTCGGTGCGGCCAGGGGGAGCGTCCGCGAACGCGTCGACCACCCCGGGCCGGCCGGTCGGGCGCCCGCTCATGCCGGGGCCTCGCTCCGCGGAGCCTCAGGGCGCCTCCCGGCCGTGCCTTCCCACCGCTTCCACCGCTTCCACCGCTCCGGGCGGACTCCGGTCTGGGCCGGAATGCTCATCGGACAATGCCCTTCCCCCGTTCGTGCCGTCCGGACCGGCGGTCTCCGGCCGGTCAGTGCCCGGGCGACGCGGCGCGCTCCGGCGCCGAAGGTGCCACGCCGGGCTCTCCGGCCCCGGCCCGTCGCACGGTGCCCCGACCGGCCACCAGCGAGACCGCGATCTGGGCGGCCGCGACCACGCACATCAGTGCCAGCGGTCCCCGCCAGCCGGCGCCGTCGGTGTGCAGCAGCCCGAAGAGCACGGGGCCGACGGCCGCGAGGAGGTACCCGACCGACTGCGCCATCGCCGACAGGGCGCCCGCCCCGGCCGCGTCCTGGGCGCGCATGCCGAGGAACGCGAGCGCGAGCACCAGGCAGGCCCCGCCGCCCAGGCCCAGCACGACGCACCACAGCAGGGCCAGGTCCGGGGCCACCACGAGCCCGAGGTAGCCGAGGAACAGCACGGCCGAACAGACCGTCGCCAGCGCCCGCTGGTCACGCGCCCAGCGCAGCGCGCCCGGCACCGCCAGGCTGGTCCCGACCGCGACCACCTGGAACAGGAACAGCAGCCAGCCGGCCTCGGCCGCGCTGACACCGCTGTCCTGGAAGACCTGGGGCATCCAGGTGACGATCACGTAGAAGCCGAAGGACTGCAGACCCATGAACGCGGTGACCGCCCACGCGAGGCCCGATCCCCAGGGCAGCCGGTGCTGACCGCGCGCCGCCGACGGCGGGGCGGCCGGCGCGGTGCGCATCTGGGGGATCCAGAGCAGCACGGCCACCACCGCGAGCACGACCCAGCAGCCCAGGGCCGTGGACCAGCCGCCCGGAGCGGAGTCGCTGATCGGCACCGCCACCCCGGACGCGATCGCGGCGACACCGCCCATCACCGTCGCGTAGGCACTGGTCAACATCCCGACCTTGGTGGGGAAGTCGCGCTTGATGAGGCTCGGCAGCAGGACGTTGCCGGCGGCGATGCCCGCCCCGATCAGCACGGTCCCCGCGAACAGGCCGACCACCGAAGGCAGCCACCGGACCGCGATGCCCAGCGTGAGCACGACGAGCGCGCCCCCCAGCAGACGCTCGCTCCCCCACCGCACGGCGAGCCGGGGCACCATCGGGGAGAGCGCCGCGAACGCCAGCAGCGGCAGGGTGTTCAGCAGGCCGAGGGTACCCGAGCTCAACCCCAGGTCGTCCTTCAGGCGGTCCAGCAACGGCCCGACGCCGGTCAGGCTCGCCCGGAGATTGGCCGCCGCGACGAGCAGCCCCCACACCAACAGCGCCTGTCCGGAACGCCGTGTCGATTTCGTGTCCATGACCGTCATCATCAATTTCCCTGGTGGCGCTCAACCAGACCGCACGGAGACTAGCCCCGCCAGGGCCACCCTCGGCGTCGGGCGGTGCCGCGCCGCGGGATCCGCCCGTCGGTGCGGACGGGTAACCTGGCCGTGTGGAGACACCGTTAGGGAAATTCATCCGCGCGAAGCGTGACGCCATCCAGCCGGAGCTCCTCGGCCTGCAGAGGTACGACCGCCGCCGTGCCCCCGGGCTGCGCCGCATGGACCTCGCCACCCGTGCCGGTATCAGCGTCGAGTACCTGGCCCGCATCGAGCAAGGGCGCGACCGCAACCCGTCGCGCGCGGTCATCGACGCGCTCGCCGACGCGCTCTGCCTCAACCCCTCCGAGCGCAACCACATGCGCTACCTCGCGAAGATCGCCAGTGACCAGTGCCTGGTCGACATCAGGCCGGTGGCGCCACCCCGGCGGGTGCGGCCGTCGGTCCTCCGGACGCTTCAGCTGCTGGAACCCGGCGTCGCCATCGTGACCAACCGGCTCGGCGACATCCTCGCCCACACCACGGGCTACCAGGCGATCACCAGTGGCACCGGACTCCTCGACCACGAGCGGCCGAACCTCAACCGCTACCTGTTCACCGACATCCGCGCCCGGGCGTTCTTCGCCGACTGGAGCGACATCGCCGACGAGCAGACCTTCGAGCTGTGGCAGGCGCCGTCCCTGGAGAACCTCGAGTGGCTCACCTCCGAGCTCATCCCCCTCGCCGGAGTCGAGTTCACCAACCGCCTCTGCCGCCACGAGGTGCCGCGCCCCCGGGTCCTCCGGCTGAACCACCCGAGCGGATTCGAGCTGCGACTGCTCCGTGAGACGCTCGAACTGCCCATGGACGACCAGCAGTTGGTGGCCTTCCTGCCCGCGTGCGACCGGTCGGCCCGGGCCGTCGAACAACTCCAGCGGATGCCGCACGGCCGACTGCGGTCCATCTCGTGACGCGGGCCCTCCCCTGACGCGGGCCTCGCGTCAGGGGAGGGTCGGTCGCCGGTTCGTCAACTGTCGGAACGCGACAGTCAGTCGAGGCCGAGGCCGAGGTCGAAGACGGCGGTGACCGGCGCGTGGTCCGACCAGCGCTCGGCGTGCGTCGCGGCGCGCTCGACCCGGGCGGCGGTGCAGCGGGCGGCCAGGCCGGGGGTGGCCATCTGGTAGTCGATCCGCCAGCCGGCGTCGTTGTCGAAGGCCCGGCCGCGGTAGGACCACCAGGAGTAGGGGCCCTCGGCCACGTCGGCGTGGTGCTGCCGCAGCACGTCGACGTAGCCGTGCTCGTCGAGGACGCGGGAGAGCCAGGCGCGCTCCTCGGGCAGGAAGCCGGCCTTCTTCTGGTTGGCCTTCCAGTTCCGCAGGTCGGCCTCGCGGTGCGCGATGTTCCAGTCGCCGCAGACCAGCACCTCGCGCCCGTCGGCGGCGGCGCGGGCGCGCAGCTCGCCGAGGTGGACGAGGAACTCGGCCATGAACCGCTCCTTCTCGTCCTGCCGGTCGGTGCCGACCTCGCCGGACGGCAGGTACAGCGAGGCGACCGTCAGGCCGGGCAGGTCGAGCTCCGCGTACCGGCCGCTGACGTCGAACTCGGCGGAGCCGAAGCCGATCCGGGTGGCCTCCGGGGCGCGGCGGGACAGCACCGCGACCCCGGCCCGGCCCTTGGCCGCGGCGGGGGCCCAGACCGCGTGCCACCCGTCGAGCCGGGCGAGCACGTCGGCGAACTGGTCGGTCTCGGCGCGCACCTCCTGCAGGCAGACCACCTCGGACTCGGTGGCGTCGATCCACTCCAGGAAGCCCTTCTTGGCGGCCGCCCGGATCCCGTTGACATTGGCTGTCGTGACGATGCTTTGCACGGGGGGAGCGTACCGGGCGGCTCCGACAATCCGGCATTCCGGGTGAACTCCGGGCGAACCGGGGCGCCATACCCGGCCGGCGGCCGATCCGCAAGGAACCCTTCCCATTGGTCTTGACCATCTCCCGGGGCGCCCTCTACTGTCACTTACTGCAAAGACCTTTAATAAAGAAGGACGGATAAAGCCCGCCTCCCCCACCTGCTGAAACGGGGAGTCGCGGTGGGCCTGTCGTCCCTCAGGGTGGAGGACACGGTGGGGCAAGGAACGCTCGCGGCGGTGGCGGAGCCGAAGTACTGGCACCTGCGCACGGTGCTGCTGCGCACCATGGACACCGAGTTCTCCACCGGGCAGGTGCTGCCCAACGAGCGTGAGCTCTCGGCCCGCTTCGGCGTCGCCAGGGCCACCCTCCGGCAGGCCCTGGACCAGCTGGAGCTGGAGGGCCGGCTGGTCCGCCGCCGCGGCATCGGCACCCTGGTCGCCGCCCCGCGGGTGGGCATCCCGGTCGGCGACCGCGAGTACGGCCGCACCGGCACCGCCCGCGGCGGCCAGGACTGGACGGTGGTGGACTGCACCACCGGCCCCGCCACCGCCGCGCTGGCCCGCACCCTGAACCTCGCCGAGGGCGACCAGGTGCACACCGTCCGCCGGGTCCGCACCGTCCAGGGCGTCACGGTCGCCGCCGAGTCGCTGCACGTCCCGTCCGCCGCGCTGCCGCACCTCGCGCTGGTCGTCGACGGCAACGACCGGGCCCGCGGCGTGCTGCGCCAGCTGGACCGGATCGGCGTCGACGGCGAGTCCCGCTCGGTCGAGCTGGGCGTCGCCGAGACCGCCGAGGCCGCACTGCTGGAGCGCCCCCCGGGCACCCCGGTGCTGGTCGTCACCACCCAGTACGCCGCCGCGGGCCGGCTGGCCGCCGTCGCCGTCTCCACCTACCGCGCCGACACCTGCAAGCTGACCTTCGGCGAGTCCGGCGTGGCCGTCCAGGTCGCCGCCGCGGTCTGACCCGCCCGACCCTCCCGGCCTGACACCCCGTCAGAAGCGCTGTCAGTGAACGGCGTTACGCTCCTGTCCCACTGACCGACGGTGAACAGGGGGCACGGCGATGGGTTCGACCGACACGGCGGAGCGGGACGCGGGGCGGGAGCGGGGCGCGGAGCACGGCACGGCGCTCGTCGAGCGGGCGATCGCGGCCGTGGCCACCGACCCGTCCAGACTGGTGCTCGACCACGACCGGTTCGCCGGCCCGTGGGTCGAGGGCGCGCTGCGCCCGCGCGCGATCGAGTCCTTCCCCAGCGGCCACCCGCTGTCGCCCGCCCTGCGCGCCTGGCTGGCGTACGACAGCGGCATGCTGGAGCGCCACGGCTGGTTCGACGAGCGCGGCGCCCTCGCGCCGCGCACCCTCGGCGAGATAGCCGTCGAGGAGTACGGCGAGCTGTGGGGCTCCTGCTTCGAGCCGTTCTCCGGCCTGTTCGGCGAGTGCTTCCTGCTGCCCGGCGGCTCCGACTCGCGCCGGGTGCTGTCGGTCGGCCCGAACGGCGAGCGCGACGAGCTGGGCGAGTACCCGGTCTTCGCGCTGGACGTCGACGACCTGCCGTACGCGGTGCTGATGTACCCCGGTTTCGACGTCTACCTCGCCGCCACCGCGGGCCTGCTCCCGCCCGGCGACCTGCCGGGCTACGACGCGCTCAAGCACGACCCCCGGTACGCGCACCGGATGCGGGCGCACGCCCGGGGGCGGCTCAAGGGCGAGTACGACCTGCTCTGCCTGCCCTAGGCACGATCCAGGAAGTCGCGGACGTCGGCGATCTCCTGGGCGGAGACGCCGTGGCCCAGGCCCGGGTAGACGCGTTCGGTGAGCGCGGCGCCGGAGTCCGCGCGCAGCCAGGCGCCGGTGCGGTCGACCAGGTCGGCGGGGATCACCCGGTCCTCGGTGTCGCGGCCCCAGAAGACCGGCAGTCCGGCCAGCCGGCCGGCGTCCGCGGGCAGTCCGGCGTCCCAGGGCAGGGTGCCGGAGAGCAGCACGGCCGCGTCGAACTCCCGGGGGCGGGCCAGGACCAGGCCGCCGGCCATCGCCATGCCGCCGGAGAAGCCGAGCACGCTGACCCGGGTGTGCGGGGCCCGTGCGGTCTCCAGCCAGTCGAACAGCCAGCGCGCCGTCCGGTCGATCGACTCCGGCAGCGGGCGGCCGATGCCCCGGTTGGCGAACCAGGCGTAGCCGCCGCCCTCCGGGATCGGCGCCCGGACGGAGGCGACGGTGGTCCCGGCGGGCAGGTGCGGGGCCAGGCCGGCGAACGAGCGCTCGTCGGCGCCGCGCCCGTGCAGGGCGACCACCAGCGGGGTGCCGTCGCGCTCCGGCGGCGGGACGGACCAGTCGACGAAGGGCGCGGCGGGTGCGGCGGGCTCGGACACGGGGGCTCCTGGTACGGGGGTCGGGGGAGGTGGGGGAGGGGACGACGCGGTCCATCCTCCCCGACCGGGCCGGGCCCCGCCGCCCGCCGGGGCCTACCGCGTGGCGGGCGGGTCGACGGCGAACAGCTGCTCCTCGACGTGGTCGAGGGCGACCCGCAGCGCGCCCATCGCGACCACCTCGGAGCCGAGCCCGGCGAGCGCGACCTCGGGGGCGCGCAGCGTGTAGCGGGCGAGCTGTTCGCGCAGCGGCTCCAGGACGCCGTCCAGGCCGGCCGCCCAGCCGCCGACCACGACGAGTTCCGGGTCGAGGGCGAGGACGAGGGCGGTGACGTCGTGGACGAGGCGGCCCAGGAAGCGGTCCATCGCGACCTGGGCGACCTGGTCGCCCTCCCGGGCGAGGCGCAGCACCCGGGCCACGGCGGCCTCGTCCAGCGGGTCGAGCGGTTTGCCGGTGGTGGACAGCAGCCGTTCCGGGGTGGCCTGTTGGCCGAGCAGGTGGAGCGCGCCGATCTCGCCGGCGGCGCCGCCGTGGCCGCGGTGCAGCCGGCCGCCGATCAGCGAGCCGGCGCCGGGGCTGAGGCCGGCCATCACGAACACCACGTCGCCCTTGCCGACCGCCGCGCCCTTCCAGTGCTCGGCGATGGCGGCCAGGTTGGCGTCGTTCTCGATCACCACCGGGCAGCGGAAGGAGCGGCGCAGCCGGGCGCCGAGGTCGAGGCCGGTCCAGCCGGGCATCGCGGTGCCGAGCCGGACGGTGCCGTCCCGGTCGACGATGCCGGGGGTGCCGACGGCGACCTCCCACAGGCTGTCGCGGGAGACGCCGGCCTTGCGCAGCACCTCGCCGACGGTGGTGCGGACCAGGGTGAGCCGCTCCTCGGCCTCGACCGACTCGTCGACCTGCTTGGCGTGGCTGGCCAGGATCTCGCCGGCCAGGTCGGCCAGCACCACCCGCAGGTCGTGCACGCCGATCTCGATGCCCAGCACGTGCCCGGCCTCGGCCCGGAAGCGGAACCAGCGGGCCGGGCGGCCGCGCTGCCGGCCGCCGGACTCCTGGACGTGCTCGACCTCGGCGACCAGCCCGGATTCCAGCAGCCCCTCGATCACGCCCTCGACGGTGGGCCGGGAGAGCCCGGTGTCGCCGACGAGCTGGGTCAGCGTGACGGCCTGGCCGTCGCGCAACGACCGCAGGGTGACCGCCGCGTTGATGCGCCGCAGCAGTGAGGAGTCCCCTCCGGTGAGCCGGTCCGTCAAGTCGCTGCCCTTCCGCTTCGCGCGACTGCCCTGGCGCGCGGTGCCGTGGAGCGCGGTGCCGCCCGTCCGGCCGTGGTGAGACCGGTGCGGGCCCGCGCGGAGCTCTCCGCCGAGGCCCGGCACTGTGGGGTGCCGCGACCGGGGCGTCTGGTCCGGATCGTACTCGGGCGGCCCGCCGGGGGGCGAGCGTTTCCGCAGCTCATAACGGCTTCGGTATCGAAACGGTACGTCGTCCGTGATCACCGGGTGACCCGTCGGTGGCGCGGGGGCGTCCCCCCGACGCCCTAAGCTTGGGCGGCATGGGGAACGACAGCGCCACCGTGCGTCAGGCCACGTCCGCCGACACCGAGTTCGTCCGGGCCCACACCGTGCCGGGGCCGGTGCCCTTCGTGCCCGAGGTGCGGCTGCGGATGGCGGCGGACGCGATCGCGCTGTGGGAGACCACCGAGCGCGACCGGGGCCGGGAGGGCCTGGCGCCGCCGTTCTGGGCGTTCCCGTGGGCGGGCGGCGTCGCGGTCGCCCGGTACGTCCTGGACCACCCCGAACTGGTGGCCGGACGGCGGGTGCTGGACCTGGCGGCGGGCTCCGGCCTGGTGGCCGTCGCGGCCGCGCTGAGCGGCGCCGCCGCCGTCCGGGCGGCGGAGATCGACGCGTACGCGGTGGCCTCGATCGCGGTGAACGCCGAGCTGAACGGCGTCGCGGTGGCGGCCGAGCTGGCCGACGTGCTGGACGGCGACGGCGGCCCGGACGCGGTGGTGCTGGCGGGGGACGTGTTCTACGAGCGGGCGATGGCGGCCCGCTTCCTGCCGTTCCTGGAGCGGGCCGCCGCCCGGGGCGCGACCGTGGTGGTCGGCGACCCCGGGCGGGCCTACCTGCCGCGCGGGCGCTTCACCGCGCTCGCCGAGTACACCGTCCCGGTCGCCGCCGACCTGGAGGACGCGGCCGAGAAGGCCACCACGGTGTGGGCGCTGCGCGGCTGACACGGCGTCAGGTCCCGGACGGCCGGGGCGCGGACGTGCTGGCCGACGGCAGCGGGGCGGTCGTCCCGGTCGGGAACGGCGACGGCGGGATCAGGCAGGTCGGCCCGGTCCAGGTCGGGCTCGCCGAGCTCGGCGGGGGCGCGGTGGGCAGGGTCGGGGCGGCCGAGGTCGGCGGGGGCGGCGAGGAGGCGCCGGGGCTCGGCGGGATGGTCTGGGCCAGTGCGGGGGCGAGCGACGTCGGGGTCGAGGTCCGGGACGGCGTCGGCGGGCTCTGCCGGGGCGAGCTGGGCGGCATGCCGGTCATGTCCGGGCAGGCGGGCAGGCTGGTGCTGCTGTCGTACAGCGACACCCGCCGCACCTGGTAGGGGCCCTGCCCGTACCAGCCGTGGAAGTAGACGGTGAGTGTGTGGGTGGTCCCGCTGGTGCTGACCACGGCGTGCAGCCGGGTCTGCTCCGGGCCGTCGGCCCACTGGGAGACCGTCTCGAACTCGCCGCCGGTGACGCCGACGAACGCGTACGCGCCGGAGACGTCGGCCGTCAGGTCGTAGGTGGTGTACGGCTTGACCTCGACCTGCTGGGTGCACCCGGCGAAGTCGAAGCCGCCGGGGCGGCCTTCGATGCCCTGGCCGGTGCGGCTGACGTCGCCCGCGCAGGTCCAGTTGTCGGCCAGCGGCTGGAGGAACGAGCCGTCCCGGACCACCTCCTGGGCGGCCTGGGCGCTGCCGGAGCCGAGCGCGGCGAAGCCGCCGGTGGCCAGCAGCAGCGCGGTCGCGGCGACCGCGCCGAGCGGGACGCGGTCGCGGTGGCGGGTGGGTCGTGACACGTGATCTCCTCGGTGGGGGCGGGAGTTGCGGTTGCGGTGGGGTCAGGAGGCGGTGCTCGGGGCCAGCGGCAGCGGGTGGCAGCTCGGCACCCAGGTCTGGCCCGGGGTGGGTGTCGGCGACCAGGTGGAGCACGGGTCGGGGACGATCGGGCCGACCAGCGAGACGTACGAGACCTGGTAGGGGCCCTGCCCGTACCAGCCGTGGAAGTACACCTCGGCCCCGGCCGGGACGTCGATGGTGGCGCGCAGGACCCGGGTCTCCGGGTCGTTCGACCACAGGTGGGTGCCCGGCCCGGTGGTGCCGTCGCTGACCCCGACGAAGGCGTACGCGCCGGACACCACGGCGGTCAGGTCGTACTTCCCGCCCATCGGCAGCCGCTGGACGCAGCCCGCGAAGTCGTACGCGCCGGGCCGGCCCTCGACCAGGCCGGGGCCGAGCTGCCGGACGTCGCCGGTGCAGGTCCAGTGCTCGGCGAGCGGGGCGGCGAACCGGCCGTCGGCCACCCACTCGCGCGGGGCCGGGCCGGCCGCGGCACTGCCCTGCGCGGCGAGCACGGTGGTGCCGGCCAGCAGCACGGCGGTCAGGACCGCGCGCAGCGGGCCGGCGCCCCGGGCGCGGTGACGGGAACCTCGACGCATGGCGACTCCCTGGTGGGGGTGGAGTGGAGGGGACGGGCGCGCCGTCAGCTCCGGGCCCGGGTGGCGGTGGCGGCGGGACCGGCCGGCCGGGGGCGGGGTGCACGCATGCCTGACTCCGGGTGGGGGAGGTGGACGGGGCAGCGGTGCGAGGGAGTGACCACACGATGGGGGATGCCGAGGGCGCGCGTCAAGGGCGGGCAAAGGCCGCTTCCGGCCCGCCTTCTCGGGTGTGCGGGCCGGAAGATGACGAATGGTCAGCTCGGGCGGGTCAGCGCTGGCTGGGGCACGGTCCGGTCGGCCGGAAGCTCGGGCTCACGGTGGTGCGGTCCGGGGCCGGGGTGTCGTTCGCGGTGCTGCCCGGCTCGGCCGTGCTGGTGCGCGAGGGCGGCGGGCTGCTGGGCGGCGCCGGGCTGGTCCAGGACGGCGGGACGCACCAGGACGGCAGGACGCCCGGGCCGAACATGTCGACCCACTTGACCTGGTAGGGCGCCTGCCCGTACCAGCCGTGCAGGCGCACCAGCAGCGAGGTGCTGTCCGGCCCGGTGGTCACGGTGACGGTGAGGGCGTTCCAGTCCGGGTTGTTCGACCAGTTCTGCACCGTCTCGCCGGGCCCGCCGCCCTCGGTGCCGAGGAAGACGTACGGGCCCCGGACGCCCGCCCGCAGCGTGTACGTCGAGTTCGGCAGCACGGTCACCCGCTGGGTGCACCAGGCGAGTTCGCCGGCGCTCGGGGCGCCCTCCAGCAGGCGCCCCCAGTCCGGGTCGTCGCGCACGGACGCGCTCTCCTGGCAGAGCCAGTCCGTCGGGGTGCCGCTGTGCGCCGGGGGCGCGGTGAAGGTGCCGTTGCCGATCACGTCGATCTGCGGCGGCTCGGCGGACGACGCCGGGCCGCCCAGGCCGAGAGTGGCCGTCGCGGCCAGCGCGACCGCGCCGAACACGGCCGCCACCGGCAGGCCGTCGCTCACGCGTCTGCGGGACACCGGGCGGGGGCGGGGCCGGCGGGACAGGGGTGCACGCATGCCATCTCCGTGGTGTGGGGAGGTCGATGGAAGCGGTGCGAGGGAGTGCGCCACACCCTGGCGGGCCCGGCCCGCCGCGTCAAGGGCGGCGGGGGCGGCCGGCTGACGCACCGTCGGAAACCGGCCGGGGCGCGGCCGCGCCGGGGCCGCCCGGAAACCGATGGCAGGGCGTTGAGCTGGGGTGATAGGAACGTCCGCATGAGCGAGTACGAACTGCGGGCCGCGCGCCCCGAGGACATCGACGCCGTGCTGGCCTTCTGGGCCGAAGCCGCCGAGGGCACCAGCATCAGCGACGACCGGGCCGGCGTCGCCCGGCTGCTGGAGCGGGACGGCGCGGCGCTGATCCTGGCCGAGAGCGGGGGCGGGGCCGAGGGCGAGGGCGAGGGCGAGGGCGCGATCCTCGGCACGGTCATCGCCGGGTGGGACGGCTGGCGCTGCCACCTCTACCGCCTCGCCGTCCACCCCGCCGCCCGCCGCCGGGGCATCGGCACCGCCCTGCTCGACGCCGCCCACGCCCGCTTCGCCGAGGCCGGCGGCCGCCGCGCCGACGCGATGGTGCTGGAGCACAACGACCTCGGCCAGGCCGCCTGGCGCGCCGCCGGCTACGGCCGGGAGGAGCAGTGGCGGCGCTGGACCAGGCCGCTGGACGCCCCCGCCGGGCCCGCCGCCTGACCGCCTCCTGACCGCCGCCTGACCGCCGCCTGACCGCCGCCTGACCGCCGCCTGACCGCCGGGGCCCCGGCGGCGAGGACCCGTCGTGCGTCCGGTGCGACGAGCCGCGCGCGGTCGTCGACCTGCTGCCGGGCCGTCCCGGCGGACGAGCGGTACGAATTCGCCGTCCAGCCGAGCGAATTGACAGTCGGCCGGCTCTCGGAGTCCTGGCCGGGCCGGCGCGGCCTGCTCGCCGAACCGGACCGGCCGGACCGGGCGCCGGGGTACGACCTGGTCCGGCCCGCCGGCGTCCTGCGGGCGTTCGGCGGCCGGCACCCGGCGTAGGCCGCGCCGACGCGACCGGGGGGTCGGCGCCCTTCCGGCCGCCGACCCCCCGTCCCCTCCGTGCCGCCCGGGCCGCCGGCCCGGGGTGCCGCACCGGCTACTCGAAGGCCGCCGCCGCCTCCCGCAGCGCCCGCACCACCGTCTCCGGGTCGTACGGCGCGGCCGGGCCGGGCAGGTAGGTGACCGAGCGCAGCGCGCCGGTGTAGCGGAACGAGCGGTGGCGCTCCCAGAGCGGCCAGGAGACCGGCGACTTGCGGTCCACGCCGACGCTGATGCCCTGGAACGGCGCCATCCCGATCAGCTGGTGCACCGGGCCGAGCGCGCCCGTCACCTCCCCGTCCACCCGCACCGCGAACTCCCACTTCAGGTCGGCCACCGCCGTCGCCTCCAGCGCCACCAGGTGCGCCCCGGGCGGGAGTTCGCCCGCGTCGGCCTCGAACAGCTCGCCGTACTGGTTGTACGCCAGGCGCAGCCGCCCGTCCTCCACGTACAGGCTGTAGCCGCCGCCCTGGTCGCCGTGCGAGAGCAGCACGCCCCGGTCGTCCGCGCCGTGGTGGTCGAGCGCGACCTCCGCCGTGAACGAGCGGAACGCGACCAGCCGGGAGGAGCGGTAGCGCTCCAGCTCGGGGGTGCCGGCCAGCAGGGTCACCGGGCGGCGCAGCGCCTCCTCGTCCGGGTTGCGCAGGGCGAAGCCGCCGGAGGCGTCGGCCAGCGGGAAGACCCCGTTCCGCCAGGCCGCGTCCTCCCAAGCCTGCGCCAACTCCTTGACCAGATCCGGGTGTTCGGCGGACAGGTCGTGGATCTCGGTCGGGTCGGTGCGCAGGTCGTACAGCGCCCACTCGCCGTCGTCGTAGGGCGCGCCGGGCCGGTGCAGGGTGACCAGCTTCCAGCCGTCCCGGTAGTACGAGCGGTTGCCGGTCATCTCGCAGTACTGCTCGCGGTGGGTCGACGGCGCCCCGGCGGCCCGCAGCACGGACGCGAACGACACCCCGTCCAGCTCCTGCACCGGTACCCCGCCGCGCTCCGACGGCCGCTCCACGCCCGCGAGTTCGAGCAGCGTGGGCAGCAGGTCGGTGACGTACTGGTACTGCCCGCGCACCCCGTCGTCGTCCGCCGCGCGCGGCAGCCCGGCCGGCCAGGACAGCACGAACGGGACCCGCACGCCGCCCGCGTAGGTCTGCCCCTTGTACAGCCGGAACGGCGTGTTGGAGGCCATGCCCCAGCCGCGCGGGTAGTGCACCAGCGACTGCGGGCCGCCGATCAGGTCGATCTCCCGCTGCACGTCCGGGTTCCAGTCGGCGGGCAGGTTCGGGTGGTGGACGAAGCGGCTGAAGTAGCTGCGGGTGCCCTCCGCGCCGCCCTCGCCGGTGCCGCCGTTGTCGGAGGTGAACACCACGATGGTGTTGTCGAGTTCGCCGAGCTGCTCCAGCATGCCGGTGATCCGGCCCAGGCTCTGGTCGACGCTGTCGACCATCGCCGCGTACACCTCCATGTAGCGGGCGTACAGCTTCCGCTGCACCTCGTCGAGTTCGTCCCACGCCCCGACCTCGTACCCGGCCTCGCCGTTGCGCTCGGGCAGCTCGGTGCCGGGCGGGAAGTGCCCGGCCGCCAGCTGCCGGGCGAAGCGGGCCGCCCGCAGCTCGTCCCAGCCGCCGTCGTAGCGGCCCCGGTGCCGGGCCAGGTCCTCCGGCTTGGCCTGCAGCGGGCCGTGCACCGCGTTGTGCGCCAGGTAGAGGAAGAACGGCTTGTCCGCGTCGTGCGCCCGCAGCGACTTCACCATGCCGATCGCCTGGTCGGTGATGTCGTCGGTGTAGTAGTAGCCGTCCGGGAACTCGTCGATGTCCAACGGCGAGTTGTCGCGCACCAGTTGGTGCGGGTGGAACAGGCTGGTCAGCCCCTCCAGGACGCCGTAGTACTGGTCGAAGCCCTTCTGCAGCGGCCAGTTGGCCCGGTTGTCGGCCGCCGAGGAGGCGGAGTCCCGGGTCAGGTGCCACTTGCCGACCGCGTACGTCGCGTACCCGGCGTCGTGCAGGGTCTGCGCCAGGGTCGGGATGTCGCCGGCGATCTCCATCCCGTACCCGGGGAAGCCCGGGTCGGCGTTGGCCACGAACGAGTACCCCACCCGGTGCGGGTTCAGGCCGGTCAGCAGCGCGGCCCGGGCCGGTGAACAGAGCGGCATGGTGTGGTAGTTGGCGAGCTTCACGCCCCGCTCGGCCAGGCCGTCCAGGGTCGGCGTCGGCACCTCCGAGCCGAACGGCCCGATGTCGCTGTAGCCCAGGTCGTCGACCAGCACCACCACCACGTTCGGCGCCCCGGTCCGCGGCCGCACCCGGCGCGGCCAGGACGGCACCGACTCGCCGAACGTCCGCCCCACCCGGCCGGGGAAGCCCTCGTACGGGTCGCGGCGGTGGCCCGCCGTCTCGCTGCTGCTCATGCCTGACTCCCGGGGGTAGCGGTGGGAAGGGACGGGACGGCCGCCAACAGCTCGGCCGTGTACGGGTGTTCGGGGGCGGTGACGACCCGGTCGGCCGGGCCGCTCTCGACGATCCGGCCCTGGTGCAGCACCGCGATCCGGTGGCTGACCTGCCGGACCACCGCCAGGTCGTGCGCGATGAACAGCACCGCCAGGCCCAACTCCCGCTGCAGGCGCGCCAGCAGGTCGATCACCTGGGCCTGGATCGACACGTCCAGCGCCGACACCGGCTCGTCGCAGACCAGCACCCGCGGCTGCGGCGCCAGCGCCCGGGCGATGCCGATCCGCTGCCGCTGGCCGCCGGAGAACTCGCGCGGCGAGCGGTCCGCCGCCGACGCCTCCAGGCCCACCTGCTCCAGCAGTTCGGCCACCCGGGCCCGCCGCTGCGCCCGGTCGCCGATCCGGTGCGCGATCAGCGGCTCGGCGATGATCCGGCCCACCGTCAGCCGCGGGTTCAGCGAGGCGTACGGGTCCTGGAAGACCATCTGGATCTCCCGCCGGGCCCGGTTGCCGAGCAGCGGCTGCCCGTCGAAGCGGACGCTGCCCGCGCTCGGCGCGTGCGCGCCCACCAGCGCCCGGGCCAGCGTGGACTTGCCCGACCCGGACTCGCCCACCAGGCCCAGCGTCTCGCCCGGATGCAGCTCCAGGTCGACCGACTCCAGCGCCGTCGTCCGGCGCCGGCGCGGGCCGTACTCCTTCGCCAACCCCCGCACCACCAGCAGCGGTTCCGCGCCCGGAGTGCTGTTGGCGGCGGCCCGGGACGGGGCCTCCAGCCGGGGGACGGCGGCCAGCAGGGACTTCGTGTAGACGTGCTGAGGGTCCGTCAGGAGCCGCTCGGTCGGGCCCTGTTCGACCACCTCGCCGTCGCGCATCACCAGCAGTCGGGAGCAGGTCTCGGCGATCACGCCCAGGTCGTGGCTGATCACCACCAGCGCGGTGCCGCGCTCCCGGTTGATCCGGGTCAGCAGTCGCAGGATCTGCCGCTGCACGGTCGGGTCCAGCGCGGTGGTCGGCTCGTCCGCGACCAGCACCTGCGCGTCGTGCGCCAGCGCCAGGGCGATCATGATCCGCTGGCGCTGGCCGCCGGAGAACCGGTGCGGGTAGTCGCCCAGCCGGGACGCCGCCTTCGGCACCCCCACCAGTTCCAGCAACTCCGCCGCCCGGGCGGCCCGTTCGGCCTTCGGCCGGCGCCCGCCGTGCGCGCGCAGCGCCTCGTCCAGCTGGCGGCCCACCGAGAGCACCGGGTTCAGCGAGGACATCGGGTCCTGGAAGACCATCGCGATCCGCTTGCCGCGCACCGCCCGCAGCGCCTCCTCGGGCAGCCCCGCGAGGTCCCGGCCGTCCAACTCCACCGAGCCGCCGGTGATCCGGCCCCCGGCCGGCAGCATCCGCAGCAGCGCCAGCGCGGTCGTCGACTTCCCCGACCCGGACTCGCCGACGATCCCCAGGCTCTCCCCGGCCCCCAGCGCGAAGTCCACCCCGCGCACCACCACCCGCTCCCCGAACGCCGCGTGCAGGCCGCGCACCCGCAGCAACTCGGCCGTGGCCGAAGGGGGTTCACCCACCTGGGGCGGGCGGTCGATCAGTTCGGTCATCGTGCTGCCCTCCGGTACGGGACGCTGCTCTGGTCGGGACGCCGCTCGGGGCGGCGGCCGGCCCTCACGAGCGCACCCCCCGGTTCAGGGCCTCGGCGAGCAGGGTGAAGCCGAGGACGAGGGCGGTGGTGACGGCCAGCGGGGCGGCGGCCAGCACCGGATGGGTGTCCAGGTAGGCGACCGAGCCGCTGATCAGGCTGCCCAGGGTGGGCTCCGGCGGGCGGACGCCCAGGCCCAGGAAGCTCAGCGCACCCTCGATGAAGACGCCCACCGAGAGGGCGACCGCGCCCTGCACGATCAGCGGGTCGACCGCGTTCGGCAGCACGTGCCGCAGCAGCACCCGGGCCCGGCTCGCGCCGCCGACCCGGGCGGCCAGCGCGTACTCGCGCTCCCGCTGGACCAGCACGCCGGCCCGCAACTGCCGGCCGAAGTACGGGATCTCGGCCAGCGCGATGATGATCACCACCGGCCAGCGGCCCGGACCGAGGATCGCCGTCACCGCCAGGCCGAGGATCAGCCCGGGGAAGGACAGCACCAGGTCGAACAGCCGCTGCACCACCAGGTCGGCGGCCCGCGAGGTGCCCGCCAGCAGCGCCAGCGCCGCGCCGATCAGCGCGCCCGCCGGAACGGCCGTCAGGATGATCGACAGGTCGGTGAGGATGCCGTGCAGGATCCGGCTGAGCAGGTCCCGCCCGATGTCGTCGGTGCCCAGCGGGTGGTCACCGCTCGGCCCGGCCAGCGCCAGCGGGCCCTGCGCGTTCGGGTCGGCGTCGGTCAGCCAGGGGGCCAGCAGCCCCGCCAGCGTGACCGTCCCGACCAGCACCAGGCCGGTCACGCCCCGCCAGGAGCGCAGCCCGGCGGTGTAGCGGCCGCCCCGACGGGCCGCCGCGGGAAGGGAGATCGTGGTCATCGTCGCATCACTCCCACCGCACGCGCGGGTCGAGCCAGGAGTACAACAGGTCGGTGAGCAGCTGCACGGCCACGTACCCGGCGACCACCAGCAGCAGCAGGTCCTGCACCACCGGGTAGTCGCGGCGCGCCACGCCCTGCTCGATCAGCTGGCCCAGCCCCGGCCAGGCGAAGATCCGCTCCACCACCACGGCGCCCGCGATCAACTGCCCGATCTGCAGGCCGAGCACGGTCACCGCCGACGGCAGCGCGTTCGGCAGCGCGTGCCGCCACAGGATCCGCCGCCGCGACACGCCGAGCGCCGTCGCGGTGCGCACGTAGTCCTCGGCGAGCGCCCGCTCCAGGCCGTCCTGCAGGTAGCGGGCCAGGATCGCCGCGCTCGGCAGCGCCAGGCAGAGCGCGGGCAGCGCCAGGTACTGCGCCGCGAGGTCCGGCGCGTCGAACAGCGAGGCGTGCCCGCCGGCCGGCAGCAGGCCCAGGCCCACCGCGAACACCAGCACCAGCACCACGCCGGTCACGAACGGCGGCACCGCCAGCGCCCCGGTGGTCAGCGCCCGCAGCGCCCCGGTCAGCGCCCGCCGCCGCCCGGCCACCGCGTACAGCGCGGTCGGCACGGCCAGCGCCACCACCAGCAGCAGCGCGGCGACGGTCAGCTGCACGGTCGCGGCCAGGCCGTCCGCGATCAGGCCGGAGACCTGCCCGCCGATCGCGTAGCTCGGCCCGAGGTCACCGGTCAGCACCTGCCCCAGCCAGTGCGCGTACTGCGAGAGCAGCGGCGCGTCCAGCCCCAGCCGCTCCCGGATCGCCGCGACCGTGGCGGGCGAGGCGTCCGGCCCCGCCAGCGTGGTCGCCGGGTCGCCCGGGATCAGCCGCAGCATCAGGAACACCGTGAACGAGGCGGCCAGCAGCACCGCCAGCCCGCTCGGCAGCCGTCTGAACAGGAAGGTCCGCACCGCTCAGCCCGCCAGGTAGGCGTCGTCGAGGTTCAGGTACGAGTACTTGTTCAGCGTCGCGCCGTGCACCTGCGCCCCGGCGACCTCCACCAGCCCGGCGATCGCCAGGTCGACGATGAACTGCTCCTCCAGCAGGATGTCGGTGACCTGCTGGTACAGCGCCTTCGCCTCCGGGCTGTCCGCGTCCGAGCGGGTCCACGCCTTCTGCACCGCCGCGGTGTACGCGGGCGAGGAGAACTTCGAGGTGTTCTTCGCCTCGTTGAACGGGTACGCGCTGACCGCCAGCGTCGCCGGGTGCGCCTGCGCGAAGCTGTGGCTGAGCGTCCACAGCGCCGGCATGGTCTGCGAGATCAGCTGCTTCTGCATGGTCGGCGAGTCCACCGGCTGCAGCTGCACCTCGATGCCGACCTGCTTCAGGTCGTACTGCAGGATCTGCGCGACCGCCGTCGACCCGGCGTCCGACTGGTGCGCCAGCGGCAGCGACAGCGAGGTCACGCCCGCCTCCTTCAGCAGCGCCTTCGCCTTCTCCGGGTCGTGCTGGTAGTGCTTGGCGTCCTGCTCCCGGTACGCCGGGGAGGACTTCGGCCACGGCACCGAGGAGACCGACGCGTAGCCGCCGAGCGCCTGCTGCACCAGCCGGTCCCGGTCGATCGCCCAGGCGATCGCCTGCCGCACCCGCTTGTCCTGGAGCTCCGGGACGGACACGTTCGCGCCGATGTAGTACGCGCCCGCGCCGGTGTCGTACTGGGTGATCCGGAACCGCTTGTCGTCCTTCAGCGTCGCCACGTCCTTGCCGCGCACCGCGTACGACAGGTGCACCTGGCCGGTCTTCACCGACGACAGCAGCGTCTCGGCCTGCGGGATCACCTTGATCTCCACGCCGTCCAGGTACGGCCGGCCCGGGTTCCAGTACTTCTCGTTGCGGGCGAAGCTCAGCGAGGCGCCCGGCTTGCGGTCGGTCAGGGTGAACGGGCCGGTGCCGATCAGCTTGGTGCCCGCGACGGCGTCCTCGACGCTCGCCGAATCCGCGATGATCATGAACTCGAAGAGGTCGAACAGGTTGGACACCTGGTGCGCCAGCACCAGCGTCAGCTCGAAGTCGCCGTTCTTCCGGAAGTCCGTCACGGTCGCCGCCGTCGACCTCAACTGCGCCGAACGCACCGGGTTCTGCAGGTTCTTGATGGCGAACACCACGTCGTCCGCGGTGAACTTCCGCCCGCTGTGGAAGACCACGTCCTCGCGCAGCTTCAGCGTCACGCTCAGGCCGTCCGCCGCCACCTCCCAGCTCTTCGCCAGCTCCGGCTGCGGGCGCAGCTGCTCGTCGTAGCGGGTCAGCGTGTTGAACACCAGGCGCTGCAGCAGCGAGTTGGCGCTCTGCGCGAACAGCAGGGCCGGCGTGAAGTCCACCCCGACGCCCACCGTCAGCACCCCGCCCCGGCGCGGCGAGGCCGCCGCGCCCGCCGCGTCCGCCGCCGGCGAGGAGTCCGCCGCCGAACGGCAGGCCGACAGCGCCAGCAGACCGACGCCCGCCAGCGAACCGCGCAGCAGGGCGCGGCGGGAGAGCGCGGAGAGGGGAAGCTGGCCACCGGAGCCGGCGGAGAACACGGTCATCGTCAACAGTCCTTCGAGAGAAGCGAGTTCGAGTAGAGAAGGCAGGGAGGGGCGGGAGGCGGCGCGGCGCGGGCAGGCGGCGCGGGCAGGGGAGCCGGCGCGGCGCAGGGAGGGGACGGTCAGAAGCCGGGGAGCGGCCGGGCGTACAGCTCGCCCAGCACCGGCGCGCAGGCCGCCACCGCCAGCGCGTCCGCGCCGAAGCGCTGCGCCACCAGCAGCGAGGCGTCCCGGTGCAGGTGCGAGCGGAGCGCGAACTCCTCGCGCACCGCCGCGAGATAGGCCGGATCGGCCACCGAGAAGGTCTCGGTCAGCACCAGCAGGTCCGGGTTGACCACGTCGGCGAGCAGGGCCAGGGCCCCGCCCACCACCACGGCCCGCTCCCGCACCAGCGCGTCGGCCCGCGGGTCGCCGGCCCGGACCGCCGCCAGCAGCAACTGCCGGTCCGGGCGGGCGATCACGCCCTGCTCGACCGCCGCCGCGAACAGCGTGTCGTCCGAGGCGGCCACCGACAGGCAGCCGCGGCGGCCGCAGTGACATCGGGCCGAGCTGCCCGGCACCGGCAGGTGCCCGCCGTCGCCGGTCACCGACGGCGGACCCTGGTGTACCGTCCCGGCCACCGAGATGGACGCGTCCACCACGTGGCCGACGAACAGCTGCACCATCGAGCGCCGGGCCGCCGGATCGCCGAACAGCACCTCCGCCGCCGCCAGCGCCCGGGCGTGGTTGTCCACCCGCACCGGCAGGCCGGTGGCCCGCTCCAGCAGCTCCCGCAGCGGCACCTCCCGCCAGCCCAGCGGCTCGTGCCGGACGGTCATCCCGCGCTCGGCGTCCACCGCCCCGCCGGTCACCGCGCCCAGGCCCAGCACCCGGCGGCCGGCCGCCGGCCCGGTCGCGGCCGCCGCCAGCAGCCGCGGCACCCGCTCCAGCAGCGCCTTCAGCACCGCCCGGCCGCGCCGTCCGCCGTTCGGCAGCTCCTGCCGGACCAGCACCCGGCCGCGCAGGTCCAGCAGCGCGAAGGTGCTGTACGGCAGGCCGACGTGCAGCCCGGCCACCGCGAGCCGCCGGTCGTCGATGTCCAGCGGCAGCTGCGGACGGCCCCGCACCCCCGGCGCGGCGACCGCCAACTCCGGCCGCTCCACCAGCAGTTCGAGCCGCAGCAGGTCGACGGTCTGCCGGGAGACCGCCGCCGGGCTGAGCCCGGTCAGCCGGGACACCCCGCTGCGGGCCACCGGCCCGTGGTCCAGCACCGCCCGCAGCACGGTGGCGGCGTTCGCCTCCCGCCGGTCGTCCCCGGCCCGGGGTGCCGCGGTGCCACGGACGGTGCCGTTCACGCGGTCGACTCCTCTTCTTCTCGTACGGTGGTCGGCGGGGGGGGGAATCCGGGCTCCGAACTCAGGACTTCGCGCCCAGCGCCTCGGCCTCCAGCTCGGCGGCGGGCACCAGGCCGGCCACCCGCGGCGGGTCGGCCGGCTCCAGCAGGCGGCTCGGGCGGCCGTCCACGCCGACCGGCAGGTCGCCGTCCAGGGTGATCCGGCGGACCAGGCGCGGCTCGTCGCCGTAGTCGTTCACCGCGTAGTGCTGGGTGGCCCGGTTGTCCCAGATCGCCACGTCGCCGACCTGCCAGTCCCAGCGCACGGTGTTCTCCAGCCGCTCCACGTACCGCTGGTACAGCTCGACCAGGGCCCGGCTGTCCTTGCCCGACACGCCGACGATCTTCAGCACGAACGAGCCCAGCAGCAGGTTCTTCTCACCCGTCACCGGGTGCACCCGGACCAGCGGGTGCTCGGTCTTGAACGCCGTCGACACGAACACCCGGCGGAACCGCTCGGCGATCTCGGCGTTGTCGGCCAGCTCCGGCGACAGCGCCAGGCTCGCCGCGTAGTCGTAGTCGTTGGTGTGCACCGCCCGCAGGCTCTCCGCCAGCACCTTCAGCGGCTCCGGCAGGTCCTGGTAGGCGGCCGCGGTGTTCGCCCACACCGTGCTGCCGCCGGCCGGCGGCAGCTCCAGCGCCCGCAGGATCGACGCCTTCGGGTACGAGGGCACGAACGTCACGTCGGTGTGCCAGTTGTTCGCCCGCACGCCCTTGGTGGCGTCCAGCTCGAAGATGTACCGGCCGTCCGCGCTCGGCACCGTCGGGTGGAACACCGGCTGCCCCAACAGCCGTGCGAACGCCTCGTGTTCGGCGTCGTCCAGGTGCTCCTGGCCGCGGAAGAAGAGCACCTTGTGCTCGTACAGCGCGGCCTCCAGCGCCGCCACCGTCTCGGCCGGCAGGTCGGCGCCCAGCTTGACGTCGTGCACGATCGCGCCGATCCGGCCCGCCGCCGGAGTCAGCCGCAGCTCGGTGGGAACGGAAGTGGAAACGGACATGGTGGAACTCCTTCACGGACGGACGGGCAGACGAAGAGACGGAGCGACGGAGCGACGGCCGCGGCGCCGCCAGGGGGCGCCACGTCGGCCGGAGCGGACACGCCGCGGCACCGGGCGGGCCCCAGGGCACGCCGCCGCGACGGAGAGAGGAAGAGGAGAAGAAGGGGAACGCGGCCGGACTACCCGCGGCAGCGCCGACAACAGCCACCACGCCGCACGCGCACCGGGACCGGGCACGACGGACAACAGACGACAACGACGGTACGCATCGGCCCTCCTTCCGGTTCGCTACGACTGGGCTCGGCGCTCATCGTGCTCGGCCCGAACGCCCGCTGTCAATCGCCAAAACCCCAGTTGAGAGCGGGTGTTGCGGAGTATTTCGACATGTTGCGGCCTGGTGAAGGGACCACGACGAAGCCCGGCGGGCCCTTGTCACCGCCCGCCGGGCCGGGGAAAACTTTCGGAGCGGAAACAACCGGACCGGCGTTCGACCGGGCCGGTGTTCCCCTGTGCAGGTGTCCCGGCGCCGGGGGCCTACTGCCCCAGCAGGTGGGCGAAGTCGTTGCCCAGGCCGCCCAGCACCGGCAGGGCGCCCAGGTCGGTGATCGCGCCGACCGGGATGCTGTAGCCCTGGTTCGGGACCGGGCCGGGCGCGGAGGCGGGTGCGTCGTCGGCGAGGGCCGGGGCGGCGGTGGCGGTGACGGTGGCGGCCGGGGTGAGCAGGGCGGCGGCGGCCAGGGCGAGGGCGGTGAGTGCGGTGCGCATCGGGCGGGTCCTCGGGGGAGAGGGGAAGGGCTGACGCCGTTCCAACGCGCCGCGCTACGGGCGGGTGACGCGGGGAGGCCCGTTCGGCGCAGCGCGGTGTGGTGCTGTCCAGCGTCGTGTGGTGCCGCGTAGTGCCGTCGGCCGCTGCCCGTACGGGCGGGAGCCGGGCCGGGAGGGTGCCCGGAAGGGCAGGTGTGCGGGCGGGCGTCAGGCCGGGGGCCGGCCCGGTTCGGCGGCCATCTGCCGCACCAGGTACGCGATGCCGGGCACCGGGAAGAGCAGCAGGAACAGGTTCGGCAGCCACCAGGCCATCGAGAAGTCCCCGCGCAGCGCCCAGAACGCGACCGCCTGCAGCCCGGCGGTGCTGGTGAGCGCGAGCGAGACCAGCATCAGCGGCCGGGCCCCGCTCGCCGCGCCGCAGCGGCTGAGCCGCAGCGCGGTGAGGCCGGTGGCGCTCGCGAGCACGTCCAGCAGGACGAAGGAGTAGTTCCAGTCGCTCAGGACCGGGTTGTCGTAGTCCTTGTACGCGTACTGGGCCGGGACGAGGGCCAGCAGGGTGGCCGTCCAGTAGAGCAGGAAGCCGATGTCGGTGACGAGCATCGACGCCTTCGTGAAGCGCAGCACCCTGCTCGGGGCGGACGTGGCACGCATGGGGACTCCTCTGCCGCGGGTCGTGGCGTCATTCGTGGCTCATCCCCCCGCCGAGGTACAGCACGGCGACACCGGCCACCACCAGCACCGCCCCGGCCACGGTGGCCGGCTTGACCGGCTCGCCGAAGACGATCACCCCGCCGACCAGCGCGCCGACCGTGCCCAGGCCGGACCAGACGGCGTACACCGGGCCGACGTTCAGCGACTTGAGCGCCTGCGCGAGCAGCACGAAGGCCGCGATGTAGCCGATCGCGACGACCGCGCTGGGCAGCAGCCGGGTGAGGCCGTGCGAGGCGCGCAGCGCCAGGGTGGCCGTGACCTCGGCGCAGATCGCCGCTCCGACCAGAAGGTATGCCGTCATGCCGTCCGTCCCCCGTCATCCGTCATCGTGCTGACTCGGCCGGACGGGACGGTCCCGTCCGGGTCGACCGGCCGGACGATCCCCCTCGATCGTCCGGCTGCGTGCGGTGCGGCCGTGGGCGTGCCCGTGGCCACGGGCGGCGCGCGGTGTGCGCTACCCGTGCTCCGGTGCGTCCGCCGCGCCCGGCACCGGGCCGCCGCCCGGGCGGGTGAGGTCGACGAGCAGCTCGCGCAGCCGTCGGTGCAGGTCGTCGTGCGGGACGGCGAGGCCGAGCAGCCGGGACGTCCACCAGCCGTCGACCGCGAAGCGGACGAGCGTCGCGACGGCCGGATCCAGCCCGTTGTCGACGAGCCGGCGCTGCCACGCGTCGTACCGCCCCCGCAGGACGTCGAGCACCTCGGGCCCGCCGGCCGCGGCGAGCAGGGCGACCGGCACCTGGTCGGCGCCGCTGCCGTCCCCGGTCGGCGACTCCGTGGGGATGCTGGCGTCCAGCCAGGCGAGCGCGAACGCGCCGGGCGGGGCGTCCGGCCCGGGCAGCACCGCCTCGAACCGGTCGGCGAGGCGTTCGACGACGCCCTGGACGAGGGCCCGCTTGCTGGGGAAGTGGTGCAGCAGGCCGCCCTTGCTCACGCCGGCCTCGACGGCGACGGCGTCCAGGCGCACCGCGTCGACACCGCCCCGCACCAGGAGCCGCTCGACGGCGTCGAGCAGTTGATCACGCACTGGGTGGTTCCTTCTCTCCGTGTTACGAACCGTCTAGACGGTCGGTCCCAGCCTAGCAGAACTGGCGAGTAACGGCAGGAAACGCCAATACGCCGCTTTCGAACGGTTGTTGACAGCCTCCGGCGCGCATGCTTTCGTTTCCTCGGCCAGCGGCGGAGAGGCGGCTGAAGATCGATCCGCCGATGGCCCGATGCTTTGCCAGGAACGATGATCGAAAAGGCGGTCCGGGAATTCACCCGGGCCCGGGGGAAACGCTCTTCGACATCCACGGGGGACCATTGCGAGCCATGCGGTTCCGGCTGCGTCCGAACCGGCCCGACGCGGGTCGACGCAGCCGTCGAAAGCCCTTCACGCACTGACTGACGATCCGTCACGCAGTCATCCCTGTCTGGGAGTGACCCGGGCGGTCCGTCACACGTCCGACCCTCTCCGGCCGTCCGCCGAGCATCGGCACGACCGGGCGCAGCTGGCCCGGAGCGGCGCAACGACGCGCCGCCGCGAGGCCGGTCCGCCCTTCCGCGACCCGTGGCACTTCCACCCGCCCGAAAGCCATCGGGCACCCGGGGCGCATTCGCCATTCCGCCCGCCGGTCAATCACCGCTCTCCGGACCGCCGGTGCACCGCCCATAGGATTTCGGGGGAAATATAGTGGACATATTCTCAAAGGTCTCCGGTTACACGGCCGCCCGCGACGCCATGGCGGCCGGCATCTACCCGTACTTCCTGCCGCTGACCGGAAACGAGGGCACCACGGTCACGCTGGGTGACCGCGAGCTGGTCATGTGCGGGTCGAACAACTACCTCGGACTGACCGCCGACCCGCGCGTCAAGCAGGCCGCCATCCGGGCGGTGGAGCAGTTCGGCACCTCCTGCACCGGCTCCCGGTTCCTCAACGGGAACCTGGCCCTGCACGACCAACTGGAAGCCGAGCTCGCCGACTTCTACGGCAAGCCCGCCGCCGCCGTCATCTCCACCGGCTACCAGGCCAACCTCGGCACCATCAGCGCGCTGGCCGGCCGCGACGACGTCGTCTTCGCCGACCGCGCCGCGCACGCCTCCATCGTCGACGGCGGCCGGCTGAGCGACGCCAAGCTCAGACGCTTCCGGCACAACGACATCCCGGCCCTCGACCGCGCCCTCGCCGCCGTCCCGGACGGCGCCGGCAAGCTCGTCGTCGTCGACGGCGTGTACTCGATGGAGGGCGACCTCTGCGCCCTGCCGGAGATCGTCGAGGTGTGCGAGCGGCGCGGCGCGCGCCTGGTCGTCGACGACGCCCACGGCCTCGGCGTGCTCGACAAGGGCCGCGGCACCTGCTCCTACTTCGGCCTCACCGACCGGGTCGACCTGATCACCGTCACCTTCAGCAAGTCGCTCGCCTCCCTCGGCGGCGCGGTCGTCGGCGACGAGGACGTCATCCACTACCTCAAGCACCACGCCCGCAGCCTGATCTTCAGCGCCTCGCCCACCCCGGCCAGCGCCGCCTCCGCGCTGGCCGCCCTGCGGATCCTGCGCGAGGAGCCCTGGCGGGCCGAACGCGCCCAGCAGAACGCCGAGTACATGCGGGCCGGCCTCGGCCAGCGCGGCATCAGCCCGGGCGAGAGCGCCACCCCGGTCATCCCGCTGCGCACCCGCGGCACCATCGAGACCATCGTGCTCTGGCGCGAGCTCATCGACGCCGGCGTCTACACCAACCCGGTCCTGCCGCCCGCCGCCTCCCCCCGGCTGCGGCTCAGCTTCATGGCCACCCACACCACCGAGCACCTCGACCGGGTCCTGGACGCGCTCGGCGCCCGGGCCGAGCACTTCCTCGCCGACGACGAACCCGACGTCGACGACGGCTACGCGGTCGAGGCGCTCGCCGAACTCGCCTACTCCGGCGCCGCAGCCCGGCCGTGAGCACGGCGGCCGACCCGCGGGCGGTGCCGCCCGCCGCCCCGGGCCGGGCGGCACCGCCCGCGCTCCGGGCCGCCGTCGCCGCCCTGGCCGGGGCCTCGGCCGGCGCCGTCCTCGGCGTCGGACTCGCCCCCGCGCCCGGCCCGCCCGGCGACGGCGGCGGGCCCGACCTGTCGTGGTGCGCCGCCGCCGCGGCCGGGACCGCGCTCGCCGCACTGGCCGCCGCGCTCCACCACCGCACCGGCCGGCCCCGGCCCGGCTGGGCGCCGGCCGCCGGACTGCTGCTGGTCGGCGGCGCGCTGCCGGCCGCCGCGACCTCCGGCAGCCCGTGGTGCGCGGCCCTCGCCGCCGCGCTCGCCGCCCTCGCCGTCGCCGTCGCGCTCGCCCCCGCACCCCGCGCGGCGGCCGCGGCCGGTGCCGCCACGGCCCTGGCCGCCGGGGCGCTCGCCGCGACCGCCGCCCCGGCGGCCACCGCCGCCGTCCTCGGCACCCTCGCCGGAATCGGCGGGCTGCTGCTCGTCGCCGACCTGCCCGGGAGCGTCCGGCCGGCCGCCGCGCCCCCGTCCGAGGCCCCGCCCGAGACCCCGTTCGTGACCCCGTCCGTGACCCCGTCCGAGGCCCCGCCCGCCCCCGAACAGCCGCTCAGCCCCGCACCGCCCGGCCCCGGCCGGCTCCGCCCCGAACCGCCCCGTCCCGGATAGCCCACCCCCAGAGGAACCGAGCCGACACCCCGACCCAGCCACCGACGCCCGTACCCGTACGCGTACCCGTACCGAACCCAAGGAGCCAGCCATGAGCCGCCTCGGACTCGCCGCCCGTGCCCTGCGCCTGACGCTGAGCCGGACCAATGCCGACACCACACCCGACTACGACGCCGCCAGCTCCAGCTACGACACCTACTTCAGCCCCGTGATGGGCGTGCACTCGCTCGCCGCCCTGCGCGAGGTCACCGTCAGCCCCGGCGACGACGTCCTCGAACTCGCCTGCGGCACCGGCCACCTGACCGAGGAGATCGTCCGCAGGCTGGAGGGCCGCGGCTCCGTCCGCGCGGTCGACAAGTCCCCCGGCATGCTGGCCGTCGCCAAGGCGAAGGTCCTGCCGGAGGCGACCCGCTCGCCGGGCCTGGAGGTGTCCCTGGAGGTGGGGGACATGGAGGAGTTCCTGCGGGCCCGGCCGGACGACAGCGCCGACCTCGTCGTCATCGGCTGGGCGATCTGCTACAGCAAGCCGGTCCGGCTGCTGGAGCAGGTCAAGCGGGTGCTGCGCCCCGGCGGCCGGATCGTCGTCATCGAGACCCGCGGCGACGCGCTGAAGACGCTGATCGAGCAGCTGGAGAAGGTGTTCACCGCGGACCCGTCGCTGCTCACCGGCATGATCCGGGTCAACCTGCCGAAGGACGCGGCCGCCGTGGCCCGCTGGTTCACCAAGGCCGGCCTGACCGTGGACGTCCAGCGCGACGGCCAGCAGGTGCTGCCCGCGACCACGCCGGACACCGCCCTGGAGTGGGTGCAGCGCTCCGGCGCGGCGGCCGGCTTCAAGGACGCCGTCGACCAGAGCCGCGAGGAGCACGCCCTGGAGCTGATCCGCAAGGGCCTGGCCGACCACGTCGCCCGCCACGGCGCGCTGGAGCTGCGCCACACCTTCGTCGTCGTCACCGGGACCAACCCGGGCACCACCACCGGAACCGGGCCGGGCAGCCGGCACCGTGAGGGAGTCCACAGCGCATGACCACCACCGCCACACCCGCACCGCCGGCGGAGAGCACCCACGGCGCGGTGCAGCGACAGCTGCTGCGCTTCGCCGCGGCGCTCACCGGCCGCCCGAAGACCGTGCTCGTGATCTGGGCGCTGGTCATCGCGGCGTGCTTCCCGTTCGCCTCCCAGCTCAACGACGTGCTCACCAAGCAGGGCGCGTCCAAGGTCGTGCCGGGCACCAGCAGCGCCCGCGCCGACCGGCTGGTCGAGGAGTCGTTCCCGGCCCGCTCGCAGCGCGAGTCGATCGTCGCGATCGGCGCGCCGGACGTCCGCGACGCCCGGCTGCGCGCCCTGCTCGCCGAACTGGACGACCGGATCGCCGCGCGCGTGCGCACCGGCGAGGTGCGGCAGTCGAGTTCGGCGTACACGCTGTACCGCGACGCGACCGACGAGTACCTCAAGGGCGTGCGCACCGAGGTCGACCGGCAGCTCGCCGCCGCCCGGACCCCGGCCACGCCGGACACCCGCCGCCAGGCGGTGGACGCCGCCGTCGCCGGCGGCCAGCTCCCGGCCGCCCTCGCCGAGCCGGCCCGGCAGGCCGTCGCCGCCACCGGCGACGACCAGCTCCGCGCGATCGCGGGCGCGTTCGCGAAGGCGACGGACTGGCGCGGCTACCCGGTGCCGGTGCCCGCCGGGGCCGTCTCCCGGCTGCTCGCCGACGACGGCCGGGCCGCCCTGGTCTCGGTCAGCTTCGCCAAGCTCGCCGGGCACGACCCGGACGTCGACTGGCTCCGCTCGGCGATCGCCGACGCCCAGCGCGCCGCCGCCACCGGCCCGGAGGTCGAGGCCCACGTCACCGGCGAACTCGCGCTGATCAAGGACACGTACCAGAAGGCCGAGGACGACAACGCGCTGATGGAGACGGTCGCCTACGCGATCATCTTCGTCGTGCTGCTGCTGTTCTTCCGGGCCGTGCTGCCGGCCGTGCTCACGGTGGCGGCGATCGGCCTGGCGATGACCGTCAGCCAGGCCGCGCTGTTCGCGCTCGGCCACGGCGTGACGCTCACCCAGTTCACCATCACCATCATGAACTTCGTGATGCTGGGCGCCGGCGTCGACTACAGCATGCTGCTGTCCTCCCGCTACCGGCAGGAGCGGCTGGCCGGCCGCCCGCCCAGGGAGGCCGCGGTGCACGCCACCGCGCACGCGGGCGAGTCGATGCTGCTCGCCGCGGTCGCCGTGGTGCTGGCCTTCGGCGCCACGCTGTTCTCGCCCGTCGACTGGATCCCGCCGCTCGGCTACGGCGGCCTGATCGGCATCCCGATCGTCCTGCTCGCCGCGCTGACGCTCACCCCGGCCCTGCTGGCGCTGCTCGGCGACCGCTTCTTCTGGCTCGGCCGCGGCGCGCTGGCCGACCTGGAGCACGGCAGCGCACTCGGCCGCCACCTGAAGCGGGCCGCCGACCTCGCCCGCCGCCGCAAGATCGCGATCGTGCTGGTCTTCGCGGCCGTCACCGTCCCGTTCGCGGTGATCACCGCCCAGCACCGCTCCACCGCCGACCCGGTCGCGCTCAGCCCGGCCACCGACTCCCGGACCGGCTTCGAACTGGTCGCCCGCGAGTGGGGCGACGCCGCCGTGCTGCCCACCCTGGTCGTCGGACGGCCCGCCGCCGGCCTGGTGGACGGGCAGCACCGCCTCACCGACCGCGGCCGCACCGCCGTCACCGCGCTCACCGACAGACTGGCCGCGCTGCCGGGCGTCGCCCGGGTCTCCGCCGTGACCAGGCCGTTCGGCACCCCGGTCGGCGCCGCCGAGCTCGACGCGCTCGGCCCCGAGGTCCGCCGCGACTACCTGGCCGACGACGGCACGCTGCGGATCGTCGTCGAACTCGCCGACAAGCCCTACACCGAGGCCGCGGTGCAGACCGTCGACCGGATCCAGGACGCCACCGCCGCGGCCGGCGACGTCGGCCCGCTCGCGGTCGGCGGCGCCACCCAGGTCGACCGGCAGTACGGCGAGGCGCTCAACTCCAGCTTCTGGCAGATGATCGGACTCGTCTCGGTCGGCGTCTTCGTGATGCTGGTCTTCGCGCTGCGCTCGCTGCTGATCCCGATCCGGCTGATCCTCACGATCATGATGAGCAACGTGTGGGCGATCGGCATCACCGTGCTGGTCTTCCACTTCTGGCTCGACCGGGCGATCATCGACGACCTGCCGATCTTCCTCACCGTGCTGATGATGGGCCTCGGCATGGACTACGAGATCTTCCTGGTCACCCGGGTCCGCGACCTGGTGCGCGGCGGCGCCGACCAGGAGACCGCCACCGTCGGAGCCGTGGTCGACACCGGCCGGGTGATCAACGCGGCCGGCCTGGTGATGGCCGGCAGCCTCGGCACCATGGCCCTCTCCTCGACGGTCATGCTCCAGGAGTACGGCGTCGGCCTCGGCCTCGCCGTCCTGCTGGACGCCACGCTGATCCGGATGCTGTTCGTCCCGGCGACGCTGCTGCTGTTCCGCCGCTACAACTGGTGGCTGCCCAGCCTGCGCCGCACTGCCCCGGCCCCCGCGAAGGCGGGGTGACCGGACGATGACCGCGGACCGCCCGGCGGTGGCACCGGCCACCCCCGGGCCCGCCACTGCCGGGCGGGCCCGCACCCTGCACCGACTCAGACACCACCACCGGCGGGTGCCGGCCGCCTCCGCCGCCAAGGTGTTCGCCCTGCTCGCCGCCGTCCGGATCGCCGGGGCGGTGTCGCTGCCGCTGATGGTGCTCTCGGTCGGCCTGAGCGCCGCCGTCGTCGCGGTCCTGGACCGCGCCGAGTGGGCGGCGGCCGGCCTGCGCCGCTTCCGCCTCCTCCCGGCCCTCGCCGGAACCGGCCTGGTGGTGCTCGCCTACGCCGACACCGTGTTCGCCACCCGGGCCGGCTTCGGGCGCGGCGCCGACAACTGGACCTTCCTCGTCCCCGGCCTCTTCCGGCAGATGGCACCCGGGCAGCCCGTCGTCATCGGCACCGCGATGGTGCTCTGCATGGGCTTCCTGGTCCCGCTGGTCGAGGAGGTCTGCTACCGCGGCGTGCTGTACGACGCCGTCGAACGCACCCGCGGCCCGTTCGCCGCGATCGCCGTCACCTCGGCCGGCTGGGCCCTCGTCCACCTCGGCGACTACGGGCTGAACCCGTTCAACGCCCGGGTGATCTGCGGCGTCCTGCCCTCCGTCTTCGCGATGGGCGTCGCCCTCGGCGTCTGCCGCGCCTGGACCGGCTCCGCGCTCGCGAGCGCCGTCGCCCAGGGCACCGCCAACCTGCTGCTGCTGGCCTGGGTGCTCTGGGCCCTCTGAGGCCGGCGGGCCCGGCGGGCCCGCGCCACCGCGTCCTGCTCTAGCGACTCCCCGGCACCAGCCCGTCCGCGGCCCGTCCGACCCAGGTGAGGGATTTCATGAGGATCGCCGTCACCGGCCCGATCGTCATCGACAACCTGATGACCTTCCCCGGCCGTTTCACCAGCCAACTGCTGCCGACCCAACTCCAGCACCTGTCCCTGTCGTTCCTGGTCGACGACCTGGAGGTCCGCTACGGCGGCGTGGCCGCCAACGTCGCCTTCGGCCTCGGCCGGCTCGGCCGCGCGCCGCTGCTGCTCGGCGCCGCCGGCCGGGACTTCGGCGAGTACCGGGCCCGGCTGGAGGAGGTCGGCGTCGACACCTCGCGGGTGCGGGTCTCCGCCGGCCTGGCCACCGCCCGCTACACCCGCACCACCGACGCCGACGACAACCGGATCGTCTCCTACCACTCCGGCGCCCTCGCCGAGGACGACGCACCCGGCCCGGAGGGCTGGCCCGAGGACGTCGGACTGGTCTTCCTCGGCCCCGCCGAACCCGAACTGCTGGTCGCCCGGGCCGCCGAGTGCCGCCGCCGCGGCCTGCCCTACCTGGTCGACGTGGCCGGCCGCACCGAACAGCTCGGCCGGGCCGGCGCCGACGCCGTCCTCACCGGCGCCACCCACCTGGTCACCAACCGCCGCGAGCGCGCCGCCCTGCTGGAACACGCCGGCTGGGCGGCCACCGACGTGCTCAGCCGGGTCGGCAGCTGGATCACCACCCTCGGCCCCGAGGGCGTCTGGATCGACTACGCCGCCAGCCCCTCCGTCGCCGTCCCCGCCGCACCGATCTCCCGGCTGCCCGACGGCGCGGGCGGCGGCGGCGCCTTCCGGGCCGGCTTCCTCGCCGCGAAGGCCGACGGCCTCGACGACGAACAGGCCGCCCGGACGGGCTGCGTCCTCGCCGCCTACGCCCTGGAATCGGCCGGCAGCCAGGAGTACCGGTTCACCCGGCCCGCCTTCGACGCCCGCCTCGACGACGCCTACGCGGTCACCGCCGACACCGGCTGGTGACCCCGCCACCGCCGGGGCCCGGCCGGGGCCGACCGGGTCGGCCCGGTCGGGCCCCGGACCTGCTCAGTCGCGCGGCTCGCTCAGCACGCAGAACTCGTTCCCCTCCGGGTCGAGCAGCGTCACCCAGTGCTGCCCCTCCTGCACGTCCTCGACCCGCCGGGCCCCGAGGGCGAGCAGCCGGGCCACCTCGGCGGCCTGGTCGTCGGGCCGGAAGTCGGGGTGCAGCCGGTTCTTCACGACCTTGCCCTCCGGGACGGGGGCGAAGAGCAGACCCGGCAGCCGGTCCGGCTCCGGCCGGATCTCGACGATCTCCTCCGTCTCGTCGACCACCACCCAGCCGAGGGCCTCCGCCCACCAGTGCCCGAGGGCGACGGGGTCGGCGGAGTCGACCATGATCTGTTCCCATTCAAGTGCCATGGTGGTGATCATAGACATGCAACCGACCGCCCTGAGCTGGGCCTCCTCGCCTTCCGCCGCCGGTCGGTGGCGCCGGGTCAGGCGGGTGGGACGGGCAGGGCGGCCAGGGTGGCGAGGACGCGGGCGAAGGCGTCCGCGGCCTCGGCCGGGCGGTGGGTGGCGGGGCGGTGGTCGCAGAGGAAGCCGTGCGGGACGCCCGGGTAGCTGACCAGGTCGTGGCGGACGCCCGCGCCGGCGAGGCGGTCGGTGATCACCGCCCACTGCTCGGGCGGGACGACGTGGTCCTCGGCGCCGACCAGGCCGAGGACGGCGGTGCCGTGGGCGGCGAGCGCGGCCGCGCCCGCCGGGGTGAGCGGGGGCTCGTCGTCGGCGAGCGGGGTGCCGCCCTCCAGCGTCCAGGTCGGGTAGCAGGCGGCGACGGCGTCCAGCCGGAGGCGGGTGCCGGCCAGCAGGCCGAGGTGGCCGCCGACCGAGAAGCCGACGAAGGCCCGGCCGGGCCCGGCGCCGAGCGCGGCGCCCGCCGCGAGGGCCGCCGCCGTGTCGGCGGCCACCCGCTCGGCGGTCAGGGTGCCGAGCAGCGCGAAGCCCTCGGCCCGCCCCGCGTCGTCGTACGGCAGCTCGACGCGTCGCGCCGCCCGCCCGTAGAAGTCCGGCGCGACGGCGGCGTACCCGGCGGCGGCCAGCCGCTCGCAGACGCCGCGCACCCAGGCGGTGACCCCGAACAGCTCCTGGCCGACCACCACGGTGGCCCGTGGCGCCGCGTGCGCGGGCGCGGCCAGGAACAGCTCCGGGCCGCCGCCGTCCGGCGCCGCCCAACGGGTCGTCACATCACTGTCGTTCATCGCTGGTTGCTCCCCCCGTGCGGCCCGGCACCCGGCCGGGCCTCCTGGGGCCCACGTTACCCGGCGGGGCGGTAGGTGGTGACGGTGCCGCCGTGGCTGAAGTCCAGCGTCTCCACCGGGGCGAACGGGCGCGGCCGCAGCGGCCCGGCGAACGCGGGGATGCCGCCGCCCGCCACCACCGGGTACCGCTTGAGCACCAACTCGTCGATCTCCGGCAGCAGTTGGCCCGCCAGCAGGCCGCCGCCGCACAGCCAGATGTCGCCGCCGTCGCCCGGCTGCCGCTTCAACTCCCGCACCAGGCCCAGCGGGTCGGCGCGCACCAGCCGCACCGCCGGATCGTCCACGGCGGGCAGCGAGGAGGAGACCACGTACTGCGTCAGGTGCGGGTACGGGCTGGGGATGCCCGCGTCCAGCCCCGGGCGGTAGGCGCCCAGGCCCATCAGGACGGTGTCGAAGCGCTTGTTGGGGGTGTCCGTCAGACCGAGCTGCGGACGGGCCTGCACCGGGATGGTCTCCGGGTACTCGGCCAGCTGGTGCGCCGCCATGTCGGGCGCCGCCGGGTAGAAGTCGAACTCGCCGGACGGGCCGGCGATGAAGCCGTCCACGGAGACGGCGACGTAGTACACGAGCTTTCGCATCCAGGAACCTTTTCGGCAGGGAACAGGAACTTCATCCGTAGTACTCTGGGTGAAGTGGTAAGACCGTAGCACTACGAATGGAGTGGTCACAAGCGATGGCACGCAGCAACCCCGAACGCCGAGCCGCCCTGCTCGACGCCGCACTCGAAGTCCTGGCCGAGGACGGCGCCCGCGGCCTCACCTTCCGCGCCGTCGACCAGCGCGCCGCCGTCCCCGCCGGCACCGCCTCCAACTACTTCGCCAACCGGGACGCCCTGCTCGCCCAGTGCGCCGACCGCGTCTACGAACGCCTCGAACCCGACGCCGACACCCTCGCCCAGGGCGCCGAGGGCCCGCGCGACGCCGCCCGGGTCACCGCCCTCATGCACCAGGTCGTCGACCGGGTCGCCGCCTTCCCCACCGGCTTCCTCGCCCTCCTCGAACTCCGCCTCGCCGCGCTGCGCCGCCCCGAACTACGCGAAGTCCTCACCCGCCGGATCGGCGCCGACCTCCGCTTCAACGCCGACTACCACCAGGCCGTCGGCCTGCCCGGCGACACCACCACCGTCCACCTGCTGGTCCTCGCCCTCAACTGGCTGATCCTGGAACGCCTCACCCTCCCCGACCTGTTCACCCCCGAGCAGCGCGCCCGCCTGGTGGACACGCTGGTGGCCCGCCTGCTCGCGGGGGAGGGCGTCATCGCGGCGGGCTGACGGGCTGACGGGCTGACGGGCTGACGGGTTGTCGGTGGGGCGTGTGCGGTGTGGGCGGGAGCCGCGTGCGGCTCAGCCGGCGTGTGGCGCGGGCAGTGCGGCCGGGAGCAGGGCCGCGACGCCCCGGGAGTCGGCCAGTAGCAGCAGGCCGTCCGGGGTCAGGTCGGCGCCGCCCAGCGGCTCGCCGGAGAGGAACAGCGCGACCTGTTCGGGTGGCCGCCCGTCCCGGCCCCGGGTCCACAGGCGCAGGTAGTCGACGCCGGTGCTGATGCCCAGCGGGGTGGCGATCCGCTCCTCCTCGCCCGGGCGGGCCAGCCCGGCGGGGTCGGCCGTGACCGGCTCGCCGGTCAGCGCGTCGTAGAGTGCCAACTCGGTTTCCGCGCCGGGCCGGTGGGCCACCAGCAGGCTGCCGCCGGTAGGTCCGGAGGCCGCCGTGACGGCGCGCACCCCGGTCAGCGGCCGGGCCCACAGCGTCCGCCAGGGCAGTGCGAGGCCGAACTCCGGTGCGGGCAGGCCGTCCTGGCGGGCGCCGTGCTCCAGCAGGGCGGCCCGCAGCTCCGGTCCGAGCCGCTGTCGGATGAACAGCGTCGCCAGTCGCCGCCAGGTCACCGCCAGCGGAGGCAACTCCTTGCCAGCGGCAGTCAGTTGATCGACGGCGGCGCGCAGTCGCAGCTGCTCGGCGTGCACCAGGAACCCCGGATCGGCCAGCAGCTCCGGCAGCACACCGCCCTCCAGCGCGTGCCCGACCACCTGCTCCCGGACGTACGGCGCGGCCCGCGCCCACCGCCCGGGGCCGTCCCCGTTCCCGTCGCCGTCCAGGGTGGCGAGCAGGGCGGACGCCAGCCGGCGCCGCGCCTCGCGGACGGTGCCGCCGAAGCGCTCGCGCAGCTCGGCGGCGACCGCCGGGTGCACGATCCGGACGGCCGGGGGCCGCTCCGCCGTCGAGGCCAGCTCGAAGAACGGCAGCAGCAGGCGCTGCCCGCCCGCCAGCGCCGGCCCGAGGTCCTTGCCCGCGACCGCCGAGGCCAGCGGCGCCCAGAGTTCGAGCGGCAGCGGCTCACCGGGTCCGGCCAGCGCCAGCGG
The DNA here is from genome assembly GCF_000269985.1 of Kitasatospora setae KM-6054. Lineage (NCBI taxonomy): Bacteria > Bacillati > Actinomycetota > Actinomycetes > Kitasatosporales > Streptomycetaceae > Kitasatospora > Kitasatospora setae. The sequence continues at coordinate 8,084,934 of NC_016109.1, forward strand.
GGCGAGCAGCCGGCGCAGGGTCGGCTCGTCGGCGCCGTGCAGCCCGGCGTGCAGGTCGAGCACGTCCCCGACGGTGCGGGGCGGCGGCACCGGTACCGGCGTCCCGGCGGGCCCGTCCGGCCGGCTGCGGGACGACCACGCGGCCAGCCGGACCACCAGCGGACCGGCCGCCGTCCGCGCCAACTCGGCCGCACCGTCCGGGTCCTGGAGCATGTGCGCGGCCTGTAGCCGCAGCCCCTCCTCGTCCCGCCACGGCGCCCGGTCGAGGTCGATCACCAGCAGCCGTCCGGCGGGCAGCGCCGCGGCCAGCCGCTCCGCCTCGGCCCGGTCCACGTCGGCCAGCAGCCGGACCCCGGGCGCCAGGGCCAGCGGCAGCAGCACCTGCTCGGTGACCCGCGCGGACTCCTCCGGGCCGGTCAGCACCCCGGCCCGGTCGCTGTCCGCGACCACCACCGTCACCGGCCGCCCGGGCGAGCCGATCCCGGCCAGCCGCCCGGCCAGCTCGGCGGCCAGGACCGCGCCGGGCGCGAAGTGGTCCGCCACCAGCCAGCGCAGCTGCAGCGCGGTCAGCCCGGTGGCGTCGAACACCGGCGGCGCGTCCGGCCCGCCGGGCCCGCCCGGCGGCACGGTCGCCGGATCCAGCGCGGACAGGTCGAACCGCTCCCGCTCGGACGGCTCACAGAGCATCAGGAACCCGGTCAGCAACCGGGACCGCCCACTGCCCGGACCACCCGTCACCAGCACCACCCCGGGCCCGTCCGCCCCGGCGGCCCGCCAGCCGGCCAGCGCGCGCAACGCCACCGCCCGCCCGCCCAGGTACGGATGCGGCTGGTAGGCCGGCGGCGAGGCGGTGGCGGTGTTGGAGTCGGGCACGTCGGGGCTCTCCGATACGAGGAAGGGGCGGAAGAGAAGGGCGGCGGGAAGAGGACGCGGGGCCGGCGGCGCGGAGGTCAGCCGACCCCGCCGAGGTCCTTGGCGTAGCAGATCTCCACGTACGGGCCCGCGCAGTACGCCGGGATCTCGCGGTAGCCGTGGCGGACGTAGACCGCGCGGGCCTCGACCAGGTCGAGCCGGGTGTTGAGGACCATCCGGGAGGCGCCGAGCAGCCGGGCCTCGTGCTCCAGCGCCTCCAGCAGCAGGCCCGCGCCGCCCCGGCCGCGGAAGGCGGGGCGCAGGTAGACGCGGGTGAGCTCGGCGCGCTCCGGATCCAGCATCAGCACCCCGCCACAGGCGGCCGCCGCGCCGCCGTGGCGGCCCACGACGAACTGGCCGGTGGGCGGCGCGAGCAGCTCCACACCGTCACCGGCCAGGCCCCGGTCGACCTCCTCGGCGGTCGCGGGCCGCTTCCAGTACCGGCTGGCGACCTCGTCGTAGAAGTCGCGGCGCAGGCCGGCCGCGTCCGCGCTGTCGAAGGCTTCGGGGGTGAGGTGCCAGGAAGTCATGGGAGTTCTCTACCCGGAGCCCGCAGCCCGCGCCAACCGCTTTTCGGCGGCCGCCGCCCGGGGGGCCGGGACGCGCGGCCCTCCGAACGCCCTGCCAGACAGCTCCGGTGACCTTCTTCCGCGATCTGACCCCCTACACCTACCGCTTCGAGGACACCGTCTCCGGCGGGCGCGGCTTCGCCTCCTTCGTCCCCGCCGGGCGGCGCCTCAACGTGGGCTGGCTCGACGGCTGGCACCGCTACCCCAAGGGGCCGAGCCCGGAGGACTTCCGGACCCGGCTCCTCGACCTCGTCCGGGAGCAGCGGGTGAACGTCATGCGGGGCTTCTACAATTGCCAACGCCCGGGCTGCCTGCGGACCCTGGGGTGCCAGCCGACCATCGAGCACGCCGGCGAGACCCTCCACCTGGGCAACTGCGAGATCCGCGTCCCGGGCCGCTCCGACGAGCTGTACGCCGCCCCGAACCTGATCGCCCACTACGTGCTCCACCACCGCTACCTCCCGCCGGCCGCCTTCGTCGACGCGGTCCTGGCCTGCCCCGAGGGCTGGCTGACCGGTACCGACGCGCCGGGCGTGCCGGCCGACGCGCGGATCATCGACACCGCCGCACTCGAACGGCCGGCTGCGGGGGAGCCCCGGCCACGGCCCTGGTGATGCTGCGGGCCCGCGCCACCGCGCCGGCCCGGCCCCCTCCGGCAGGGCCGCCAGCGCGAAGCTCGTCCCGCGAGTACGCTGCCGGGTCAGACGGTGGCGGGGAGGTGGTCGGCGAGGAGGGTGGCGAAGTCCTCGGGGGTGAGGATGCGGATGCCCAGCTCTTCGGCCTTGGCGCGCTTGGAGCCGGCTTTCTCGCCGGCGACCAGGAGGGTGGTGCGCTTGGAGACGGCGGAGGACGCCTTGCCGCCGGCGCGTTCGACGAGTTCGTTCATCTCGTTGCGGGTCAGGGCGGCGAGGGCGCCGGTCATCGAGCCGGTGACGACCACGGCTTCGCCGCTGAGCGGGCCGGCGGCGGGGGCGTCGGCGTCCTCGGCGGCCTCTCCGGTCTCCTCGGCCGCGGGCTTGGGTGCGGTGGGGCGCTGGGGTGCGGTGACCTGGGTGCCGACGCCGAGCTCGGCCAGGCGGTCGAGCAGAGTGGTGAGTTCGGCGAGTTCGGAGACGACCAGGCGGGCCTTCTCTGGGCCGATGCCCTCGACGGCGGCCAGCGTCTCGGCGTCCGCCGCGCGGATCGCGGCCATCGAGCCGAAGTGCGCGGCGATCCGGCGCGACATGCTGCGGCCGGTGCCGCGCACGCCCAGCGCGCACAGGACGCGGCCCAGCGGGCGGGTGCGGGCGGTGGCGATCGCGGCGAGCAGGTTGTCGGTGCTGGTCTCGCCCATCCGCTCCAGGCCGAGCAGTTGCTCGCGGGTCAGGGTGAACACGTCCGCCAGGTCGCGGACCAGGCCGGCCTCGACGAGCTGGACGGCCCGGGTCGAGCCGAGGCCCTCGATGTCGAGCTGGTCGCGGCCCGCCGCGTAGATGATCGACGCCACCGCCTGGCAGTTGCGGCCCCGCACGCAGCGCCAGCGCTGCTCGCTGCTGTCGATCGCCTCGCCGCAGCGCGGGCAGGCGGCGGGGAAGACGATCGGCCGTTCCTCGCCGGTGCGCTCCTCCACCAGCGGCGCCTCCACCCGGGGGATCACGTCGCCCGCGCGGTAGACGAACACCCGGTCGCCCAGCATCAGGCCGCGCCGCTCGATGTCGGCCGGGTTGTGCAGCGTCGCGTACGTGACGGTCACGCCGTCGATCACCACCGGCTCCAGGACGGCGCGCGGCGCGATGATGCCGGTGCGGCCGACCGCCCACTCCACCTCCAGCAGCCGGGTCACCTTGTGCTCGGCGGCGAGCTTGCGGGCCACCGCCCAGCGCGGCGCCCGTGAACCGGAGCCCGCCCGCTCCTGGTCGGCCGCCGCGTCCGCCTTCACCACCACGCCGTCGATGCCGAACGGGAGCTGCGGGCGCAGCGCGGTGATCTGCTCGATCCGCCGCTGCACCTCCTCGATGCTCTCGCAGCGCAGCGGGGCCGCCGCCGTCGAAGCCGCGGTGTTCGCGCCGAGCGCGGCCAGCCGCTCCAGCAGCGCGCTGTGGTCGAGGGCCCGGCTCGGGGCCTGGCCCGGAGTCTCGTCCGGGGTCTCGCCGGGCTTCTCGCCAGGGTTCTCGTCCAGGCCGACCGCGTCGTAGGCGAAGAACGTCAGCTCGATCCGGTACGGCCGGTCCTTGGCCCGCAGGGTGCCCGCCGCGCCGTTGCGCGCGTTGGCGAACGGCACCGCGCCGTGCGCCGTGCGGATCTCGTTCGCCCGCTCGAACTGGGCGTGCGTCAGGAGCACTTCACCGCGCAGCTCGACGTCGACCGGCTCGGCCAGCACGGCCGGCAGGCCCAGTACGTCGCCCGCGGTGTGCGTGATGTCCTCGCCCGCGAGGCCGTTGCCGCGGGTCAGCACCCGGCGCAGCGCGCCCCCCTCGTACCGGGCCGCGATCGCCAGCCCGTCCAGCTTCGGCTCCACGCACCAGCCGGCCGGCGCCCGGCCCAGCCGGCGCTCCAACGAGGCCGCCCAGTCGGCGAGTTCCTCCCCGGAGAAGACGTTGTCGAGCGAGAGCATCGGCACGCTGTGCGGTACGTCCCCCTCCGCCGCGCCGCCGGCCACCTTGCCGGTCGGCGAGTCGGCCAGCAGCTCCTCCGGGTGGGCCTCCTCGTAGGCCGCGATCGCCCGGACCAGGGCGTCGTACTCGTCGTCCCCCAGCGTCGTCGTCCCGTCCCCGTAGTAGGCGGCGGCGGCCCGGGTGGCAGTGGCAACAGCGTCGGCGTAGTCGCCGGAAGAGAGCGGAGCGGCGTTGTTCATGACCGTTATTCTTCCGTCCCGCACTGACAGTCGACCGGTCCCGATCGACCCGTTCGGTCGTGGTCACGCCGCCGCTCGCGCCGCCGCTCACGCCGCTCGCGCGGGCCCGGGCGGCCCGTTCAGTCGTCGTCGCGCCGCCGGGTGTGCCGCCGGTCGAGCCGAGCCCGGAGGGCCAGCAGGGCGAGGCCCGCGAGGGCGGCACCGCCGGCGGCCGGGAGCAGTACGGCCCCGCCCCCGCCGCCGGTGGCGGCGAGGTGTCCGCCGCCCGGGGGAGCGGGCGAGGGCGAGGGCGAGGGAGAGGGCGAAAGGGAAGGCGAGGGGGAGGGGCTGGTGCGGTGGCACTCGACGGTGTTGGTGATCTCGGCCCGGGTGTGCGCGGTGTCGAGGGCGAGGGTGCTGCCGAGCGGCAGGTCGACCGGGGAGCCGTTCAGCGCGGTGATCCGCCGGTCGGTGAACACGCAGGCGGGGTCGGCCAGTTCGGCCTGTTCGGTGACGGTGGCCCGGTCGCCGATCCGGTAGCCGATGCGCGCGGTGCCCCACGGCTGCGGGGTGGCGGCGGCGCCGTCCGGCCCGGTCAGCGCGGCGGTGGCGGTGAACCCGGCGGGCTGCTCGCCCTCCGGGTGGACGGCGCCGTCGATCCGCCAGGTCTTCTCCACCGTCAGATCGGCCGGGAGCACGGCCGGGGCGGTGGCGGGCCGGTTGTAGACCGTGCAGCTGACGGCGGCGAGCCGGGGCAGCTCCAGGGCGAAGGCCGGTCGGTCGGCCGTGCCGCTGTCGGAGACGTCCACCGGCTGTCCGGTGTCGAGGTTCACGCAGACCGCGTTCTTGCCGTTCTTGGTGACCAACTCGTAGCCGTCCTGCTGGAGTTCGCTGATCTCCAGGGCTGCGGACGGCAGGTCGCCGAGCTCCGGTTGGAAGACCACCGAGCCGGTCCCGTCGTCGGTCGTGGTCAGTTCCCGGGGCAGCCCGCCGACGCCCGGCGTGCCGGTCGTCGCCCCGAACGTCCAGCCCGCCGGGGCGTTCACCGCGCCCGTGGTGTCCTCGCCGGTGGTGCCGGCCGGGACGAGCTGCTTGACCACCGTGACGCTGTTGTCGCAGTGCGACAGCGCCAGGTCGTGCAACTGCTGCCCGGAAGTGGCGAAGTCCTTGGTCTGGAAGTAGTCGGCGGCGGTCAGGTCGCCGCCGTCGGCGTACGCGGTCGGCCCGGAGACCGCCCGCAGGTTCAGCCCGGAGTCGCCCGCGACGCCCTTGCCGACGCCCAGCGCGATCAGCCGACTGCCCTCCGCCTTCACCGCGTTGGCGGAGAAGATCCCGTTCTCGACGTCCCGGAAGTGGGTCCGCGAGCCGTCGCCCTGGGCGTCGTCCGCGAACCGGGTCGGGTTGCCGTCGGTCAGCACCACCACCGCGTCGTACCTCGGCGCGGCGTTCGCCACCGACCACAGCGCGGTGTCCCAGTTGGTGCCCTTGCCGAGCGTCCAGCCGGCGTACAGCGCCTTGAACTCCGCCGCGCCGGCCGGCGTCGACACCGGGTGCAGCTCGGGGTGGTTCGCGCTCACGCTGGTCGCCGGGGACGCCTGGTCGAAGGAGAACACCGCCAGCCGGGAGGGCGTGCCGGTCAGCGCGTCGGTGAAGCGGTCGGCGGCGGTCTTCAGGAACGGCAGCTCGCTGCCGACCGAGGCCGACAGGTCCAGCACCAGGGCCACGTCCAGGCCGCAGCGCGCGGGCAGCGGCGGGTTGTCCCGCGAGTCCTGCCACACGCCGCCGGAGGCCGTCGGCAGGTTCCGGTAGTCGTCGCTGATCATGAAGTCGGCGGTCGAGCGGTACGTGTTCCCGGCCGCCAGCGCGGGGGTGGTGAAGGCGTACGGGGAGGCGACCGAGTCCGAGCCGCTGCCCGGCCCGGTCCGCAGCACCGGGTTGGTGAACCAGCCCGCCGGCACCCCGCCGTCCAGCTGTCGCACCGTCAGCTCGCGCCCCGCGTTCGCCCCGCCGGGGCCGGTGTCCGGCACCGTGAAGGAGCAGTCGCCGGCGGCGTCCGAGACACACACGCCCCACCCCGGGTCGACCGGTGCGGCGTCCCCCGCCGCCGCGAACAGCCCCAGCCGGACGCCCGCCAGCGGGCCGACCGCCTGCGCGCCGGTCCGGTCGCCGCCGGTGCGCACCGTCACCACCGCCTCCCCCGCCCCGGGCGGGGGCACCGCCGCCGGGGCCGCCCCGGCGGCGCCGAGCGCGGCCAGTACGGCCAGGGCGGAAGCTGTCACGGTGGCCCGTCGCATCGCTGGTCCTCTCGTCACGCCGCGGGCCGGAACGCCGCAGGTCGAACCGACGCTATGCCAGCCGGTCGGGCCGTGCCGGGAGGCCGCGCGGGCGGGTCACCGGGGCGGACGAGGCGAGGCGCTCAGGCGGGGCGGACGAGGCGAGGCGCTCAGGCGGGGCGGACGAGGCGAGGCCGTCGTGGTGCGGTAGGCGGCCGGGGGCGGTGTGCCGGCGGATCGGGGGTGCCGGCCGGGCCCGGCCACGGCGGGTGCCCGGGCGGCGGGTGGCCCGGCGGGTTCGGCCTCCGGGCGGCCGTCTCCGGCGCTGGGCCGGGTCGGGCCGGCAGGCGAACTGCATCGCCCGCGCGGGGACGGCAGCGGTGTCGGAGTCGTCGGGGGGCGTGTCGAATCAGGCCGGGTGGTGGGCGGCGGCGAACGCGGCCGCGTCCCAACTGCCGCCCAGCGACGGGGCGATGGCGGCGGCGGCGAGCGGACGGAAGGTCGCGGGGGTGTGGGCGGCCGCGCCGGACGGGAGGGCGCCGAGCAGCGGGGCGCCGGCCGCGGTGGGCAGGTCGGCGAGGTTGCAGCGGGTGGCGAGGTCCGGCTCGGCGGGCCAGCAGCCGACGACCGCGCCGCGCAGCGGCAGGCCGCGGTGGCGCAGCGCCTCGGCGGTCAGCGCCGTCGCGTTCAGGGTGCCCAGGCCGGCCGCCGCGACCAGCAGGAACTCCACGTCCAGGCCCAGCCCCCGGCAGGCCAGCGCGTAGTCGGCGAGGGTGCGCCCCCGCTCGTCGTAGCGCACCAGCAGCCCGCCCGCGCCCTCGACCAGCACGGTGCCGTACTCGGCCGCCAGTTCGGCCACCGCCTTCGCCACGTCGTCCGGTGCCAGTGGCGGCAGTCCCGCCCGGCGGGCCGCCGTCTCGGGCGCCAGCGGCTCCGGGTAGCGGGCCAGTTCCACCCCGTGCACCAGCGGCCCGGCCAGCCGGACGACCTCCGCCACGTCCCCCGGCTCGTCCGGCCCCAGCCCGGTCTGGCCCGGCTTCAGCACCGCCACCGGCTCCGGACTGAGCGCGGCGACCGCGGCGGTGGTCAGGGTCTTGCCGACCTCGGTGCCGGTGCCGGTGACGAACAGGACGGGTGACATGGCGTTGGTGCTCCTGGCTGGGTGCTTGGTGCTGGGTGCTGGGGATGGCGTGGCGGAGGCGCCCGGCAGCCCGGTGCTCTAGCCGGTTCCGGTGCCGGCGTGCGCGCGGGTGGCGGCGGTGGAGGCCGCGGCCGCCGCGGTGATCGCCCGGCCGATGGCGGCGATGTCCGCGTCCGTGCTGACGAACGGCGGCATGGTGTAGATCAGGTCGCGGAACGGCCGTAGCCAGACGCCCTGTTCGGTGGCCGCCGCGGTGGCGGCGGCCATGTCGACCGGGGCGTCCAGTTGGACCACGCCGATCGCGCCGAGCACCCGGACGTCCGCGACGCCGGGCTGTCCGGCGCACGGTGCGAGCGCGGTGCGCAGGGCGGTCTCGATCCGGCGGACCTCGGCGCGCCAGTCCTGGGAGAGCAGCAGGTCGATCGAGGCGTTGGCGGCGGCGGCCGCGAGCGGGTTGCCCATGAAGGTCGGGCCGTGGGCCAGGACGGGGACCTCGCCGCGCGAGATGCCCTCGGCGACCCGGCCGGTGCAGAGGGTCGCGGCCAGGGTCAGGTAGCCGCCGGTGAGGGCCTTGCCCAGGCACATCACGTCCGGGGAGACGCCCGCGTGGTCGGCGGCGAAGAGTTCGCCGGTGCGGCCGAAGCCGGTGGCGATCTCGTCGAAGACCAGCAGCACGTCGTGGGCGTCGCACAGCTCCCGGAGCGCGCGCAGGTACGCGGGGGAGTGGAAGCGCATCCCGCCCGCGCCCTGCACCACCGGTTCGACGATCACGGCGGCCAGCTCGCCGGCGTGCCGCCCGATCAGCTCGGCCAGCTGCGCGACGTACGCCGGGTCGGCCGGGGCGTCGTGGCCGGCCGGCGGTTCGGCGGCGAACAGCTGCCGGGGCAGCACGCCGCCCCACAGGTGGTGCATGCCGCCGTCGGGGTCGCACACCGACATCGGGTGGAAGGTGTCGCCGTGGTAGCCGCCGCGCCAGGTCAGCACCCGGTGCTTCTCCGGCCGGCCGAGCGACCGCCAGTACTGCAGGCACATCTTCAGCGCGACCTCGACCGCCACCGAGCCGGAGTCGGCGAGGAACACGTGCTGTAGCGGTTCGGGCGTCAACTCGACCAGCTTGGCCGCGAGTTCGACGGCCGGACGGTGGGTGATCCCGCCGAACATGACATGGCTCATCGCGTCGAGCTGGCCGCGCACCGCCGCGTCCAGCACCGGGTGCCGGTAGCCGTGGATCGCCGCCCACCAGGACGACATGCCGTCGACCAACTCCCGGTGCCCGCCCACCGGTTCGGCCAGCCGCAGGCGCACGCCCGCGGCCGACTCGACCAGCAGGGGCCGCGCGGTGCCCGGCATCGGGCCGTACGGGTGCCAGACGTGCGCCCGGTCCAGTTCGAGCAACCGGGCGGTGTCCGGGGTGTGCTGACGATCCATCAGGCGTTCGGGGCCAGCTCGGTGCCCGCGCCGCGACGGCGGACCCGGACCAGGTCGGTGCGCACCTCGTCCGCCGGGGCCGACGCGCCCGAGTCGGGGACGGCGGGGGCGGCGGGGACGGAGACGGCGGGGGCCTCGTCGGCCGGCTCGCCGTGGCCGCCGCACGGGCCGCAGCCGCCACCGCCACCGCCGCTGCCGCAGGCGCCCGCGCTCTCCTGGTGGCCGCCGCAGCCGGCCGCCGCGTGGGCGCGGTGGCGGGGGAGGGTGACCTGGTCGGCGCCCTCGACCTCGAAGCCCGCGTCCTTGATCATGTCGAGGTCGGCCTGTCCGGCCTGGCCCTCGCTGGTCAGGTAGTCGCCCAGGAAGATCGAGTTGGCGATGTGCAGGCCCAGCGGCTGCATCGAGCGCAGGTGCACCTCGCGGCCGCCGGCGATCCGGACCTCGATGTCGGGGCAGACGAACCGGACCATCGCCAGGATCCGCAGGCAGCGCTGCGGGGTGAGGTTCCACTCCTCGGCCAGCGGGGTGCCCTCGAACGGGATCAGGAAGTTGACCGGCACCGAGTCCGGGTCCAGCCCGCGCAGCGCGAACACCACGTCGACCAGGTCCTCGTCGCTCTCGCCCATGCCCGCGATCAGGCCCGAGCAGGCCGACAGGCCCGCGCCGTGCGCCTTGGTCACGGTGTCCACCCGGTCCGCGTAGGTGTGGGTGGTGGTGATGTCGCCGTAGGTGGCCTCGGAGGTGTTCAGGTTGTGGTTGTACGCGTCCGCGCCGGCCGCCTTCAGCCGCTCGGCCTGGTTGTCGGAGAGCAGGCCCAGGCAGGCGCACACCTCGACGCTCTCGTCCGCGCCCTTGATCGCCGCGATGGTGTCCGCGACCCGGTCGATGTCCCGGTCCGTCGGGCCGCGCCCGCTGGCCACCAGGCAGACCCGCTTCGCCCCGCCCGCGACACCCGCGGCGGCCGCCTCGGCGGCCTGGTCCGGCTTCAGCCAGGTGTACTTGAGGATCTCCGCCTTCGAACCGAGCCGCTGCGAACAGTACGAGCAGTCCTCCGGGCACAGGCCGCTCTTCAGGTTCACCAGGTAGTTGAGCTTCACCCGGCGGCCGAACCACTGCCGGCGCACCCGGCCGGCGGCCGCGACCACGTCCAGCAACTGGTCGTCGGTGGTGGCCAGCACGGCCAGCGCCTCCTCCCGGGTGGGAAGTTCCCGGCGAAGGCCCTTGTCGGTCAGGATGTCGAGGAGGTCCATGGCCCGATCTTGCCCGGGGCACGCTGGCGTCCGCCATAGGAAACCCGCTAGAAGATCGCCCGCGGTCTGTGCGAGTTGTCACAGTTTCCCGACTGACGGTGACCGGCCGACTCCGCAGCGGAACCGGCCGACCGGGAGGCCCCGCCGACCCCGCCGACCCTGCCGACCAGGCCGACCCGGCCCGGCGAGGTCGCGGCGGTCGCGGCGGTCATGGCGTTCGCGGCGGGAGCAGCGGTCGTACCGGTCGTACCGGTCACAGCGGGGGCAGTGACCGGTGCCGTTCGGCCCGGGCCCACCGCCTGATGTTCGACATGCCGCAGCCGACGGCCATCACCAGCGCCCCGGCGACACCCACCCACACGCTCCGGGCGAGGATCCCGCCCAGGATCACCAGCACCCCCACCGGGGCGACGTGCTCCCACCGGCTCCCCGAACCCCGCAGCTGCGCCTCCACGACGATCCCCGCCGCCAGCAGCAGCATCAGCACCGGGCCGATCACCGGCACGCCGTTCGGTGTCAGGTCGACCGCCAACTCCAGCGAAGCGTCCACGGTGAGCCTCCTCCCCGGCCGTCCTCCGACGCCCCCGTCCATGGTCGCCACCCGCCGGCGCCCCTGGCAAGAGGCACTCCGGACGGGCGGGGCGGCGGGGCGCACCGCGCGGCGCCCGGGGCACCGTACGGACGCGTCCGACCCGAAGGGATGACCGTCTGATCAATTGCTTACAATCTGCGCCATGACCATCCAGCGGGAGGCGCCCGCGCGCGCGGACGACGAGCAACCGCCGGCCGGGCACCGGGCGGCGGGCGAGCGGCGCCGGCTGGCCGTGCTGTGGAGCGTCGTCGCGGTGCTCGCGGCCGGCGGGGTCTGGGTGGTCGCGACCCCGAAGCAGAGCGCCGCGCCGGCCGGCCAGGGCGGCGGCGACAAGCCCGCCGCGTCCGCCGCCGTCGGGCAGCCCGTGCCGCCGCTGACGGAGTCCCAGTCCTTCCTGTCGGAGCGTTACTTCCCGTCCCAGCGCGCCTACGAGTACGGCGGCTACCGGGCCCGCCGCTCGGCCGCCCGGGACGGCGCGGACTGCCGGGCCGTGCAGAACGACAAGACCCGCGACGTGCTGGCCGAGCTGGGCTGCCAGGGCTGGCTCGGCATCGCGCTGACCCGCGCCGACCAGCCGGTGATCTCCAGTGTCACGGTGCTGCGCTTCCTCGACCCGGAGGCCGCCGCCAAGGCCCTGCAGGCCATCCGGGACAAGGCCGGGGACTTCGAATTCACCTACCCGGACGGGCTGTTCGCCCCCGCCGGCGGCGTCAGGCCGATGGCGGCGGCCCGGGTCGACCTGGTCGGCCACCACCTCACCGTCACCGTCACCCGCTACGTCGACCAGCGCCCCGGGGACGGCCCCGACGCGCTGCTCACCGCCAGCAACCGCTCCGCCGCCGCGGCCGCCGGCCAGCCGTTCATGTGGATGCAGTAGCGCCCGCTCGGGAGCAGCTCCCTCAGCCGGCTCCGATCCCGGCCCCGTCGCCCGTCCGCCCCGCCGTCGCCCGCAGCAGCGCCCCGGCCGCCAGTGCCAGCACCGCCGCCAGTGCGAACACCGCCGCCGCCCCGGCCGGCAGCACCAGCCCGCCCAGCACGCTGCCCGCCCCGATGCCCAGGTAGACCCCGGACGCGTTCAGCGACACCAGCAGCGGCCCCTGCGCGGGCGCGGCCGCCAGCAGCCGCAACTGCTGCGGCGGCGTCTGGCACCAACTGCTCGCGCCCCACAGGAACACCAGCGCCCCGACCGCCACCACCCCGGCCCGCGCGTGCCCGGCCGCCAGGCCCGCCAGCGCCGCGAACGCCGCCGCCATCGCCACGTACCCGGCCGCCAGCACCCGGACCGGTCCGCGCCGGTCCGCGAACCGCCCGGCCAGCAGGTTCCCCGCCACCGCGCCCGCCCCGTACAGCACCAGCGCCGCGACCACCGCCGTCCGCCCCGAGACCCCGACCGCGGCCAGCACCGGCACGCTGTACGAGTACGGGACGTAGCAGGCGGTCATCCCGAGCACCGTCAGCGGCAGCACCCCCAGCACGCCCGGGCGGCGCAGCGCCGCCAGCCTGGTCCGCAGCGGGACCGGCTCGGTGCCCGGCAGCGCGGGCAGCGCCAGCCGCACCGCGAGCGCGCCCAGCGCGGTCAGCCCCGCGACCACCCCCAGCGCGGAGCGCCAGCCCAGCCCGACGGCGGCCACCCGGCCGAGCGGCACGCCCAGCGCGGTCGCCGCCGTCAGCCCGCCGATCACCACCGCCAGCGCCCGCCCGCGCAGCTCCGGCCGGACCAGCGCCGCCGCCGTCGCGCCCGCCGTCGGCGTGAACGCCGCCGCGCCCAGCGCCGCGAACAGCCGGGCCGCCAGCAGCGCCGGGTAGTTCGGCGCGAGCGCGGTCAGCGCGTTGGCGACGGCCAGCAGCACGAGCGCGCCGACCAGCAGGGTCCGCCGGGGCAGCCGGGCGGTGGCCACCGCGAGCAGCGGCGAGGCGATCGCGTACCCGGCGGCGAACAGGCTGACCGACTGCCCGGCGGCCGAGGTCGACACGTGCAGCGAGGCGGCCATCGCGGGCAGGAACCCGGCGGTGACGAAGGCGTCGGTGCCGACCGCGAACGTGCCCAGCGCGAGCACGGCGACGGTGCCGAGACCGTACGGGGCGGGGGTCCGGCGGGGCGGGGCCTTGAGCACGTCGGTCACGGGAGGGCGCTCCTCGGGCAGGTGTGCGGGCGGTATTCGGGATGTCCGGCATCCCGGATGATTCGGGACTGACCTTATCCGGAATCGCCGCCCGCGAAAGGGCGTGTCCGACAGGTGGCCGGTCCGGCGGCACTGACGCACCGGATGGTCGCGGTCCGGGCCCAGGTGGCGCTGGGGTCGACCACCCGCTACTTCGAGTCGATCGACGACCTGCGCGCGGCGGCGCTGCGGATGCTCGGCGGCGAGGTCGACGCCCACCTCGCCGCAATGGGACGGGAGTTGGCGTCCTGCGACGACCTGGCGGAGTGCCTGGCCGCGGCGATGTACGGCTTCCTGGCCGACCCCCCGGCAGGTGCAGGCCACCATGGCGCTGGTCACCGCCGCGGCCACCGACGCCAACCTGCGCTCGCTCGCGGCCCGCTGGACCGACCGCCTGACCGACCTGCTCGCCGCGCACGTCGGCCCGGAGCGCGCCCAGGTCGCCGAGCTCTACCTCGACGGGGCGATGATGCACGCCGCGCTGCACGACGAACCCCTCACCCGGGAGGCCGTCACCCGCGCCCTGCGCGCGATCCTCGCCATGCCCGAGACGGGAGGGCGGTGACCGTGTCGATGCTCACGAAACCGACCGCGCCCGCCCCCGCGCTGTCGCGCGGCCGGCGCTGGGCCGCCCTCGCGGTGCTCAGCGCCAGCCTGCTCGTCATCACGATGGACATGACGATCCTGAACATCGCGCTGCCGAGCATGGCCGCCGAACTCCACCCCACCTCCGCCCAGCAGTTGTGGCTGGTGGACGTCTACTCCCTCGTCCTGGCCGGCCTGCTGGTCTCCGTCGCCGCCATCGCGGACCGCTGGGGACGCAAACGCATGCTGATGCTCGGCTACGCCGTCTTCGCGGGCGCCTCGCTGCTCGTGCTGGCCGCCGACACCGCCGGCGAGGTGATCGCCGTCCGCGCGCTCCTGGGCATCGGCGGCGCGATGGTCATGCCCACCACCCTCTCGCTGATCCGCGTCGTCTTCACCGACCCCAAGGAACGCGCCACCGCCCTGAGCATCTGGGCCTCGGTCTCCGGACTCGGCGCCGTCGTCGGCCCGCTGGTCGGCGGCTTCCTGCTCGACCACTTCTCCTGGCACGCCGCGTTCCTCGTCAACGTGCCCCTCATGGCCGTCGGCATCGTCGCGGCGCTGTTCCTGCTCACCGAGCCCCGCTCGCCGAACCCCGGCCGCTGGGACGCGCCCGCCGCCCTGCTCTCCCTGGTCGGCATGGTCGCGCTGGTCTGGGCGATCAAGCAGTTCGGCGAGGAGTCCAGCCTCGCCGTGCCCTCGGCCTGGGCCGCCCTCGCCCTCGCCGCCATCACCCTCACCTGGTTCGTCCGGCGCTGCCTGCGCAGCGACCACCCGCTGCTCGACCTCGGGCTCTTCAAGAACCGGCAGTTCTCCGCCCTCGTCGCCCCGATCCTCAGCCGCCGCATCGGCTCCCGCATCGGCTCCCGCGCCGTGCTGGCCGGCGGACTCGCCCTCGCCGGCGTCGGCATGCTCTACCTCCGACTCGTCGGCGGCCACCTCACCCTCACCCACATGACCGTCGCCCTGTGCCTGGTCGGCGCGGGCACCGGCGCCCTCGCCATCGGCTCCGCCATGATCATGGGCGGCGCCCCCACCGAGAAGGCCGGCAACGCCGGCGCCCTGAAGGAGACCGCCTACGAATTCGGCGGCACCCTGGGCGTCACCATCCTCGGCAGCATCGCCACCCTCCTCTTCCGCGCCCAGTTCACCGACAGCCCCCAGTACGACGCCCTCCACCGGGCCGACCCGGCCCTCGCCGACCAGGCCAGGGAATCCCTCGGCGCCGCCGTCACCATCGCCGACGAACTCCACCTGCCCGGCCTCGCCACCCACGCCACCGACGCCTTCACCCACTCCCTCCAGAGCGCCGGACTCATCGGCGGCCTCCTCATGCTCGCCGTCGCCGCCACCGTCTTCTTCCTCACCCCCAAGGGCACCGAAGTCTCCGGCACCGCCCACTGACCCCAGCACGGTCACCGGCCCCGGACGCGCCCGCGCCCGGGGCCCCGCCACATCCCCGCACCACGCCGCACCACACCGAAGACCGGCAGGACGCCCATGCGCCTAGCCGCTGCGGCCCGCCAGCCGGGCGTGGTTGGCCCGGACCCGGGAGACCGAGGCGGCCGAGGCGGCGGCCGCCAGGTCGGCGACGGTCTGGGCGGAGAGTTCGCGCCGCCAGGCCAGTTCGGCCCGGCGCATCGCGCCGGCCACGCCGCAGGGGCGGGCGAACTCGCGCGGGCCCGCGCCCACCGCGGAGGCGCCGCGCTGCCGGATCTCGGCGCAGGCGAACAGCGGGTCGGGCCCCTCGACGGCGGCCACCACGTCCATCACGGTGATCCGCTCCGGCGCCCGGGCCAGCCGCACGCCGCCGCGCGGCCCCGAGACGGACGTCAGCAGGCCCGCCCGGGTGAGCCGTTGCAGCACCTTGTTCAGGTACGTCGGCGACAACTCGAACATCGCCGCCAGCCGGGCCGACGGCACCGGCTCCGGCGCCGCCTCCGCGCCGCCCACCCAGACCAGGGTGAGACAGCAGTGCAGGGCCCACTCCACGCCTTCGCTCGTCCGCATGATCCTGGATGCTAGCCATCCGGAACCGGCCCGCGCCAGCGGCCCGACCAGCGCGGTCGTGCCGCTGGCCCTCCGCCGGGCCTCAGCCGCCCAGCTGCTCCCGGATCCGGCGGGACGGGGAGAAGACGTACAGGTCGAGGATGTCGGGCAGCGGGGCCAGGCCCGGGCCGCCCGCCGCTATCCAGGCGGTGATGTCGGCGGACGCGTCGCGGTCGTTGACCAGGCCGAGCCAGACCGGCCGCCCACCCGCCCGCCGGCCCTCGGCGGAGGGCTGGACCACGACCACGTTGGCGTGCTCGCAGGCGTCCAGGCACGCCACGGGCCGGACGGCGGCCACGTCGGCGAGCGAGGAACGCAGGTCGGCGAGCTGGGCGGCGTGGTCGAGCACCGGGACCTTCGGCGTGCCGCAGCAGCAGCCCCGGCAGACCGAGACGGTGCAGCGGGCGGGCGCGCTCGGCGCCTGCTCGGCGGCCTTCACCCGGGAACGGCGGCTCATCGGACGGCTCCTGCGGTCGGTCGGGACCCGGATCGGGTCACTGGGCGCGGTACGGAAGGGGGTACGGGACGACTGACGGGACGGGATGCGGAACGGCTGACGGGACGGGGCACGAGGCGGCGCACGGGTCGGGTCACGGCGGTGACCCTACCCCGGGGACGCCGGTTCACCGGGCGGCCGTCGCGTCCCCGGTGGCCGTCCGGCCCTCGGCGACCGCCCGGTTCCAGGCGGCGTCGCGCAGCAGGCGCAGCCCGTTCAGGCCGACCAGGACGGTCGAGCCCTCGTGGCCGAGCACGCCGAGCGGCAGCGGCAGGGTGCCGACCAGGTCCCACACCGCCAGCACGGTGATGAACACCGACGCCAGCACCAGGTTCTGCACCACCAGGGCGCGGGCCCGCCGGGAGAGCGCCACCACGGCCGGTACGGTGGCCAGTTCGTCGCGCACGACCACCGCGTCGGCGGTCTCCAGCGCCAGGTCGGAGCCGGCCCGGCCCATCGCGACGCCCACGTGCGCGGCGGCCAGCGCGGGCGCGTCGTTGACGCCGTCGCCGACCACCAGCACCCGCCGTCCGGCGGCCTCCCAGGCGCGGACGGCCGCGACCTTGTCCTGCGGCAGCAGCCCGGCCCGGACGTCGGTGAGGCCGGCTTCGGAGGCGAGCCGGCGCGCGGCGCGCGGGTTGTCGCCGGTGAGCAGCACCGGGGCCGTCCCGGTCAGGGCGCCGAGCGCGGCCACGGTGGCGGCGGCGTCCGGGCGGAGGCGGTCGGCGATGCCGAGCACGCCGACCGGGGCGCCGTCCCGGGTGACCAGCACGGCGGTCCGGCCGGCCTCCTCCAACTCGGCGACGGCCCCTGCGGCGGCTTCCGCGCCAGCCTCCGCGCCGGAGGGTGCGGTGGCGGCGACCAGCCGTCCGTCGACGGTCGCGCTGACGCCGACGCCGGGGGTGGAGGCAAAGCCGGTCGCCGGGGCGGGGGACAGGCCGCGGCCGCGGGCGGCGGCCAGCACGGCGCGGGCCAGCGGGTGTTCGCTGGCGTGCTCGGCGGCGGCGGCCAGCGCGAGCAGGGCGTCCTCGTCCAGGCCGGAGCCGGGCAGCGGGCGGACGTCGGTGACCTGCGGGGCGCCCTCGGTGAGGGTGCCGGTCTTGTCGAGCGCGGCGGCGTCCACCCGGCCCAGCCGCTCCATCACCACGGCGGACTTCACCAGCACGCCGTGCCGCCCGGCATTGGCGATCGCGGACAGCAGCGGCGGCATGGTCGCCAGCACGACCGCGCACGGCGAGGCCACGATCATGAAGGTCATCGCGCGCAGCAGCGAGTCCGCGAAGGCCGCGCCGACCAGCAGCGGGACGCTGAACACCGCCAGGGTCGCGGCCACCATGCCCAGCGAGTAGCGCTGTTCGACCTTCTCGATGAACAGCTGGGTGGGGGCCTTGGTCTCCGACGCCTCCTCGACCATCCGCACGATCCGGGCGATCACCGAGTCCGCGGCGTCCCGGCCGACCCGGACCCGGAGCGCGCCGGTGCCGTTCAGCGTCCCGGCGAAGACCTCGTCGCCGGCCCGCTTGGCGGCGGGCAGCGGCTCGCCGGTGATGCCCGCCTGGTCGACCTCGCTGACGCCGTCCAGCACCGTGCCGTCCGCGCCGATCCGCTCGCCGGGGCGTACCAGTACCAGTTCGCCGACCGCCAACTCCTCGACCGGGACGGTCTGTTCGGTGCCGTCGGCGAGCAGCCTGGTGGCGGTGGCGGGGGCCAGGTCGAGCAGGCCGCGGACCGAGTCGGCGGTCCGCGCGGTGGCCAGGGCCTCCAGCGCGCCGGAGGTGGCGAAGATGACGATCAGCAGCGCGCCGTCCAGCACCTGCCCGATCGCGGCCGCGCCGAGCGCCGCCACCACCATCAGCAGGTCGACGTCCAGGGTCTTCTCGCGCAGCGCCCGCAGCCCGGCCCAGCCGGGCTCCCAGCCGCCGCACGCGTAGGCGAGCGCGTACAGCGGGCCCCAGGCCCAGGCGGGGGCGCCCGCGAGCTGGAGCGGCAGGGCGAGCAGGAAGGCGGCCAGCGCGGCGGCGGCCCAGCGGGCCTCCGGCAGGGCGAGGACCCGGGTGCGCCGGCGCGGGGCGGCGGGCCCGGCCGGGGCGGGGGCGGCCCCGGCCGGGTGCTCGATCAGGGTGGCGGACATGGCGGTGGCAGACCTCGGGGTGTGGGCGGGGGTGGGCGACCGGGCCACCATACATGAACATATGAAGGCTCATTCATGCATCGGTTGTACGATGGTCGGCATGGGTCATGGAGCTTCCCCCGTCAAGAGCGCCGTCCCGCGCACCCCGCTGGACGCCGACAGCGCCGCCCGGGTCGCCACCACCCTCCAGGCCCTGGCCACGCCCTCCCGCCTGCTGATCCTCTCCCGCCTGCGCGAAGGCCCCTGCGCCGCCACCGAACTCGCCCACGCCGCCGGCCTCGAACAGTCCGCCTGCTCGCACCAGCTGCGCCTGCTGCGCAACCTCGGCCTGGTGGTCGGCCGCCGCAACGGCCGCTCCATCGTCTACGAGCTGTACGACAACCACGTCGCCGGCCTCCTCGACCAGGCCGTCTACCACATCGAGCACCTGCGCCTGGGCCTCAGCGACGCCGAGCCCGACGGCCTCGACTGACTCGTACCCGCGTCGGTGCCCGTGCCGGCACCCGGTCGGACGGCGGGGGCGGGCGCGGCGGTAGGCTGCCCCGGCTTCACAAGATCGGGAACGGGGGCGTGGCGTGGAAGCGCTGACGGGCGGTTACCGGGTGTACTTCACCGCGGTCTGGATACTCTTCGCGGCCGAACTGCTCTGCCTGGCGGCGACCGCCCCGCCCCTGCGGCTGATCGCCCCGGTCTGGCTCTGGGCGGGCCTGGCCGGCGCGGTCGGCCTGCTGCTGGCCGCCGCGGTCCTGCGCTGCATGCTCCTCCCCTTCCCGCGCCACGGCGGCTGGTTCGACCCCGTGCTGTACGTCTGGCACCTGCCGCGCGGCCTGAAGGTCTGGTACGGCATCGCGCTCTGCCTGGTCGGCATCGGCCTGGCCACCGCCGGCGGCGCCGAGGACGTCCGCAAGGACGCCGCCGGCTACTACCTGGAGCACCACGACACCCGGACGCCGCTCACCCGCGACGCGTACGAGGCCAAGCGCGGCGCGCTGGTCCGGCTCGCCAGCGGCATCCCGGCCGGGCTGTGCGTGATCGGCAGCTTCCTCGTCCTGCTCTCCGGCGACATCGCGTACGGCGCCGACGAGGCCGTCGCCCGTCCCCGCCCGGGCGGCGGGCGGCGCTCGGAGGTCTGACCCCCGGCTCACGGGCCCCGGCTCACGGGCCCCGGCTCACGGGCCCCGGCTCACGGGCCCCGGCTCACGGGCCCCGGCTCACGGGCCCCGGCTCACGGGCCCCGGCTCACGGGCCCCGGCTCACGGGCCCCGGCTCACGGGCCCCGGCTCACGGGCCCCGGCTCACGGGCCCCGGCTCACGGGCCCCGGCTCACGGGCCCCGGCCCACGGGCCCCGGCCCACGGGCCCCGGCCCACGGGCCCCGGCCCACGGCTTCGCGGCTTCGCGGCTCAGAAGTGGGTCTCGACGCCGAAGGCCGCGCGCAGCCGGGCCATGTCCTGCCGGTCCCGCTCGGCCGGCTCGTACCCCTGGTGGAAGGACACCTGCTGCGCCACCGAGAGGCAGGGCACCTCCCGTCCGCCGATCGTCCCGGTGACGAAGCACGAGGCCGGGTAGTGGAACGGCTGTCCCGCCCGGTGCGACTCCTGCAGCGCGTCCCCGTCCGGCCCGAACACCAGCGGGTGCAGGTCGAGTTCCCGCCCCCGGCCGTCCACCAGCACGAACCTGACCGGCCGCAGGTCGGTCCGCTCCGCGAAGCCGAGCTCGGCCAGCGCCGCCAGTGCGGCCGGCTCCTGCTCGCGGCGGTGCAGCAGGTCGAGGTCCCGGTGCGGGCGGGTCTGTTCCCTCAGCAGGGCGTCGATGCCCCACCCCCCGGCGATCCAGACCTGCGCCCCGGCGGCCCGCAGCGCGTCCAGCACCTCCAGCACGTCCGCGTCCCGCATGGCGTGCGCTCCCCTCTTGGTGATTTTCCGACAGCCGATGCTAAATCAATTTGCGTAAAGCTGGCTGTTATTTGCAAGTGCGCCCTCCTGGCCGCCGCCGGAGTCGGAGTCGGCGGAGCTTGCGGACCCGCTCCCGGCGGGACGGATCGGGACCGATCCGCGCGTGCGGAGGAACTGGTGAGGCGTCGATCCCGGATGGCCCGCAGCACGTCTGCGGCAGCATCGCGAGCAACGGCAACCGGGTCGTCGTGGAGCGCCGGTCGCTGCCGGTCGCTACCCTGTGCTACCCGTCGGTGAGCCGGAGGTTGGCGAGCAGGCGGGAGCCGTCGGCGGTCAGGGCGATCAGGCGCCCGTCGCGGTGGTGGACGGTGGCCAGGCCGGCGTGGTGGCGCAGGGCGAGGTCGTCGGGGGTCGCGGACGGGAAGCGCAGGACGGCGCGGACCGGCAGACCGGGGCCGAGGCCCAGGTCGAGGGTGGTGCCGCCGGGTTCGGCGGTCGCCACGGCGTACAGGTCGCCGTCGGCCAGCAGGGTGGAGGACTCCGGCGGGCCGGAGAGGGGGCGGCGGGCGGTGCCGTTCTCGCCGGAGCGGACCAGCTCGCCGGCCTCCCGGTCGATCGAGAGCAGGCTGCCCTCGGCCAGGACGCGGGGGAGCGGCTCGACCGGCAGGTCCAGCCCGTGCCGGGAGCGCAGTTGCCAGCCCGGGGCGTCCCAGCGCCAGCGTTCGACCAGGGGCTGCTCGGCGACCAGCGCCGCGAAACTCCCCGGACTGCGGGCGGGCGGGCCCAACACCTGGGCGCCGTGGTCGAGTTCGCGCCACACCACGGTCGGGACGGCGGCCAGCGTGTCGTACACGGCGAGCGCGCCGTCCTCGACCACGGTGAGCAGCCGGCCGTCGAAGGACGACAGCGGTTCGGCGCCCAGCAGGGTGGCCCAGGGCCGCACCCGCCGGGTCGCCAGGTCGAGCCGGGCGATCGCGCGGGCGTCCCCGTAGCGGGCGACCAGCAGCGCGGCGCCGCCGTGGTCGGCGAGCACCAGCCGGTCCGCCGGGGTGCTCCAGCGGGCCTTGGTGCGGCCGTCCCCGGTCAGCAGCCGGACGCCCGCCTGCCCGCAGGCGACCAGCACCGCGCCGGACTCCAGGGCCGCCGCGTCGTGCAGCCGGACCCGGCCGGGCAGCCGGTCCGCGTGCACGGTGCCCGGCCCGCCGGGCCGGGACGCCCGCTCCGGCAGCGGCGGCAGGTCGGACAGCGGCGGCAGGTCGGCCGCCACCAGCGGGTCCGCGCGCTCCAGCAGCGCCCCGAACAGCTGCCGACGGCTGTGCTCGGGACGGTCCCCGAACCCGCCGTCCCGGACCACCGCCAGCGCCGCCGCCGTGGCCAGCTCCCGGTCCAGGGCCGCCGCGCCGCCCGGCAGCACCGCCATCGCCGCCGCGAACTCGCCGCGCTGCGAACGGAGTTCCGGCTCGTCCCCGGCCAGCAGGGCGCGGATCATCGGCGCCACCCGCTCGCCCGCGTCGAGTGCCCGCAGGTACGCCAGCGAGCGGGCCCGGACGACCCCGCCGAGCGCCACCCCGTCCCGCAGGTCGGCCACCACCAGCGGACGCAGCCGCTCGTCCGGCCAGGCCGCCTCGACCGCGCCCAGCCGGTCGCCCGCCGCCTGCCGGGAACGCACCCACGCCGTCCGCAGCTCGCGCGCCGCGCCCTCGTCGACCCGCTCCAGCCGCGTCACCACCGACAGGAAGGCGTCGTGCCGCTCGGCCAGCCGGACCGCCCGCCCCCGCTCGCCCGCCAGCCACCACGGCCGGATCGCCAACTCCGGCTCCAGGCCCCGCCCTTCGGCGAGCACCGCCGCGTCCCGGTGGCGGCCGTGCCGCTCCAGCAGCGCGACCGCCTCGGACGGGCGGGCCAGCAGGTCGGCCAGCGCGAACGCCGCCTCGTCGATCCGGCCCTCACGCTCCAGCGCCTCGGCCGCCGCCCGGTACAGCGCCGTCAGGTGCTCGTGGACGCTCGCACCCGAGAGCGCCGAGACCGGCCCGCCGGAATCGCGGTGCGCGGCGGGCCGCAGCGCACCGGTCCGCCGGGACGGCAGTGCCAGGGTCAGCCAGGAGTCCCGGCCCGACGACGGCGGCCGCCCGCCCAGCGCGAGCGCGTCGCGCAGCGCCTCCTCCCAGCGGCGCTGCCGGAACGCGGCGGTCAGCTCGCGCAGGTAGCGCGCCTGCCGGCCGCGCACCACCTGGGCCGCCGCGGGCGTGCGCAGCGCGAGCACGGCCAGCACGCCGTTCAGCGCCCGGCGCAGGGTGCGGCGGGCCCGGGGGCGGGTGAGGGCGCTGCCGCCCGTCCCTCCGGCGTCGCCCGGATTGCCGGCGTCGCCCGCGTCGCTGACGGAGAGCCTGGCCCGGCGGGACTCCGCGCCGACCACCAGGGCGGTGCCGATCCAGGCCAGGACCCCGCCGACCCACGCCGCCACGGAGCGGGAGGCGCCGAACAGGACGGCGGACGAACCCAGTAGCAGGAACAGCGTCGCCGCCAGCGGCAACACCGCCCACGCGCCCCACCGGCGCGCCCGGCGGGCGGGGAGCCGACCCTTCCGGGAGAGCGGGCCCTTCCGGGAGAGCGGACCCGGCGGCCGGTCCCCCCGCAGCCGCCGCAGCCGAGGGGACACCGGCCGGACCCC
Source organism: Kitasatospora setae KM-6054 (assembly GCF_000269985.1). Lineage (NCBI taxonomy): Bacteria > Bacillati > Actinomycetota > Actinomycetes > Kitasatosporales > Streptomycetaceae > Kitasatospora > Kitasatospora setae. Next base: position 8,107,899 of record NC_016109.1, read on the forward strand.
GGCCGCCGCCCGCAGATCGGACCAGGGCGGCGTGAGCAGCGACTCGACCACCGGCCCCGGCTCGGGCCCGGCCGCCGACAGCGGCTCCAGCCGACGGACCACCAGGCCCGACGGGTCGAGCCACCGGACGGGCGCCACCGGAGGCAGCGCGGCCAGCCGGTACCGCTCCGGCCGGCCGCCGCGCAGCACCAGCAACTCCCCGGCCCCGACCGCCGGTTCCTCGTCGGAGCCGGAGCCGGAGCCGGAGCCGGAGCCGGAGCCGGAGCCGTGTCCGAGGACGGGGCCGGAGCCGTGTCCGAGGACGGGGCCGGAGCCGTGTCCGAGGACGGGGCCGGAGCCGTGTCCGGGGCCCGGCCCGGCCTCCGGCAGGTCGAACGAGACCAGGCCGCCGGAGCGGGCCAGCAACGGCAGCCCGGGCGCCCGGTCGGCCCGGACCGCGACCGGCTCGGGCAACTGCAACAGCCAGGCGCCGCACGGAAGTTCGCTCAGCCGGGCGCCGTCCCGCCAGAGCCGTAGCACTCGCGCGGCGGCCTCCCCCGACCCCAGCAGCGGGACGTCCAGCAGGAAGCCCGCCGCCTCGACCGAGGCCCGGTGGCGGCCGACGGCCGTCTCGTTCACGTGCTGCTCCCGAGGGTCATCCGGACCAGGCCGGTGAAGGCGTCGCCGACCACCACCTGTCCGGGGCGCGGTTCGGCCGCGACCAGTGGCAGGGCGGGGTGGACCGAGGGCGGGACGGTGCCGCCGGAGAGCTGGCTCAGCGTCCGGGAGCCGTCCGTCCGGACGCTGCGGACCAGGACTCCGGCGGTGGAGCAGGTGACCAGCGCGAGGCCGTCGCCCTGCCGGACCAGGCCGATCGCCTCGGAGTCCGCCGGGACGATGGCCCGCAGGACGTGCCGGCCGGGGGCGGCCAACTGCCACTCCAGGCCGTCGTGCGACCAGGCGACCGCGTCCCGGGCGTACAGCCGGTGCGGCGCCCCCGGGTCTGCCGCCGCCGACGATCCGCCCTCGTACAGCCGGGGTTCGCGGGCCCAGCGGAAGCCGGCCGGCCCGCCGTCGGTCCCCTCGCCGGCCGGGCCGTCGTCGCGGACGGCGCCGTCCTCCGCGATCGACCACCAGCGGCCCGCGAGTGGGAGGGCGAGCGTGCCGTCCTGCCAGAGCAGCGGCAGCACCGGGGCGGACAGCAGGGCGTTCAGCCGGGCCGGGTCCAGGCCGAACGGGGCCCGGTCGATCGAGGTCGGGAACGGCTCGGCGGGCGGGCTGCCGACCAGCATGAGCCGGAGCTCGCTGCTGCCGTCCACCAGCGCCATCAGCCGCCGCCCGATCCGGGCCGCCGCGAGGACCGGCAGTCCGAAACCGTGGGTCCGTGGCCGCCCCGACTGCCCGTTGCCGTCGGGACGGACCCGGACGGCGACCAGTTGCTCGGGCCCCCTGCCCCGGCCCAGCAGGGTCGGCGCCAGCCCGGTGAAGACCGGCAGCCGGGCCCCGGGCACCGTCTGCGGCACCTGCTCCGCCCGCCGCCGGAACTCCCCGCCGCGCAGCGTCCGGACCGCCAACCCGCTCTCCGGGATTGGGAGTTCGCTGACGGACGTGCCGAGCGTGAGCCGGACCGAGCGGGCCCCGGACGGGCTCCAGCCGGCCGGCTCGGCGGTGAGCGTCCGGGGCGGTGCGGGTGAGAGCCGTCCGGCCAGGGCGGGCGTGGTCAGCAGCCACGCCTCGTCCGGGGCCTCCAGCGCCGCGCGGGCCCTCGCCACCGCGGCGCCGTCCGGCTCGACGAGGCTCCTGGCCTTCCGCCAGCGCGGCAGCAACTCGCTCAGCTCACCGGAGAGTTCCTCCTCCGCCGGGGCGCCGAGCACCCGTACCGCCAGCGCGCTGCCCCGGGCCGCCGCCCGCCGGTGCAGCACGATCAGCGCGGCGAGCTGCACCAGCCGGGCCGGCCCGGCCGCCCGCGGCCCCGCGTCCACCAGCGCGACGACCCGGCCGGTCGCCGGAGGCAACCGGAACTCCGGTGCCGTGTACAGCAGTTCACCCTCCAGGTGGCGGCGGACGAACTCCTCCGGCCACTCCTCGGCCAGCAGCCACTCGGCCGGCCGCAGTTGCTCCGGCCGCCCGCGCCGCCGCAACCCGCCGTACCCGTCCGGCTCGCCCCGCTCCGCCGTCCGCGGCTGCTCCGCGCCGACCAGCGCGTCCACCCCCAGCACCAGCGGCCCGAGCCCGACCGCCAACCCCCGGGACAGCGCCGACAGTTCGGCCGCCCACGGCGCGAGCGCCGCCGGCAGCAGACCGGCGGCGGACGCGGTGGCGGACGCGGCGGGGGGAGTGGGGACGGGCGGGGTCGGGTTCACGGGGCGGGCTCCGGGACGGTGGGCGCCGGAGTGGCGAACGCGGCCGGGCGGACGGGGAGTTCGGTGAGCAGGGCGAGGCCCGGGGGCAGCAGGACGAGCAGCGGCTCGGCGAGCGGCCGCTCGGCGGCGGACGCCAGCGCGTCGCGCCACAGGGCGGGGGACGGCAGCGGGCGGGCCGTGGTCGGGACGAGGACGCCGTCGTCCCAGCCCAGGTAGCGGACGCCGTCGGCCCACGGCAGATCGGCCGGGTCGCCGAGCACCACCAGCACCGGTTCGTCCCCGGCAGCCCCCGCTCCCGCCCCCGCTCCCGTCCCCGCCGCCGCCGCGCGCAGCGTCGCGCCGGCGGCGAGCCGGTCCCGGGCGGCGGCGGCCAGCGCGGTCGCGGCCGGGCCGAGGCCCGCCACCGCGGCGGGCGGCAGCGGCGGCTCGCGGTGCTCCCAGCGCAGGGCGACCCGGACGGGCGCGGGGCCGCCCGCCGCCGTCACGGCCGGACCGCCGCGACCAGGCGGCTTCGGACGGCGGCCAGCTCGGCGGGCAGGTCGGCGGCGGTGAAGGAGGCGTCGATCTCCCGCAGGGTCGCCTCCAGCCGCAGCCGCAGGTCACCGCCGACCGGCGCCCCGGCGGGTGCCGCCGCCGCGCTCTCCGTCTCCGCGAGCAGCGCGGTGCCGACCCGGGCCAGCCGTCCGGCGCGGGCCAGCGGGCCGCGGGAGAGCTCCTCGGCGGCGTACGCCAGGCCGTGGTTGGCGGCGGCGCCGACCAGGTCGGTGAGGGTGTTCCGGGCGAGGGCCTGGGCGTCGGGGGTGGGGGCGATCAGCGGCAGCACCCACAGGTCGCGTTCGGAGGCGGCGGTGCGCCCGTCGAGCGTCGCGGCGGCGGCGACCAGCCGCTGGGAGCGGACCGCCCGGCGGTCGCTGATCGGGACGCCGGCGGCGCGCAGCCGGCGGACGGCGGTGGCCAGCACGGGCGTGACGGGGTCGAGCGCGCAGTGGCGGGCGGCGGCGGCCAGCCGGTCGAGGACGGGGACCAGGCCGGGGCCGCCCGGCGGGACGGGGGCGGGGCGGCGGCCGGCCTCCAGCAGTTCCTCCAGCCGGTCGTCGGGCACGGGGGAGACGAACAGCCGGGCCAGGAAGCGGTCCGCGAAGGCCGCCAGCGCGGGGTCCTCGGGCAGGCTGTTGGCCGCGCCGACGCAGATCCGCAGCGGACTCGCCAGGACGGTCGCGCCGCGCCGGAACACCCGCTCGTTCAGCAGGCCGAGCAGGGTGTTCAGGACGGCGGTCGAGCCGAGGAAGACCTCGTCGAGGAAGGCGATCTCGGCCTCCGGCAGCATGCCGCCGGTCTCGTACTCGACCCGGCCCTCGCGCAGCCGGGCCAGGTCGACGGAGCCGAACAGCTCGTTGGGCTCGGTGAACCGGCCGAGCAGGTACTCGAAGTAGCGCCCGCCGAGCTGTCCGGCGACCCGCCGCACCACCTCGGACTTCGCGGTGCCGGGCGGGCCGACCACCAGCAGGTGCTCTCCCGCGACGGCGCACAGCGCCACCACCTCGGCCGGCACCTCGCGGTCCACCATCCCGGCGCCGGCGACGGCGACCGCCTCGCCGACCCGCTTCGCATCGGCCGTCAGGTCCGCGTCCCAGAGCTCAGTCACGAGGCCGGAGTGTACGGGCCCCCGCTCCGGGCACACCATCCGATTTGATCACCGACGGCTCGGGGACGGTCGGCTGCCGCCTCAGCCCAGCCGGGGCCAGGCCACCAGCCGCTCCAGGACGGCGGGGGCGCCGGCCGCCAGCAGGTCGGCGGCGGGGCGGCGCCGGTGCAGGGCGAGCAGCAGCTCGCTCGCGGTGCCGGTGAGCTCCAGCACGGCGGGGGCGTCACCGGCCGAACCGGCCGAACCGGCCGAACCGGCCGAGCCCGCCGAACCGGTGGGCTCCTCGGGAGTCAGGGCGATCGTCCAGTCGGTGCCCTCGGTGGTGCGCAGCCGGACCAGGGCGGGGTCGTGCGGCCAGGGGCCTGCGGTGCCCCAGGACAGGGCGAGGAACTCGTCGATGCCGTCCAGGGCGACCTCCGCCGGGACGGGCAGCGGCGCGCCGACGGCGAGTTGGGCGTCGTGCGCGTGCACGGCGGCCTCCTGCACCTGGTGGCGGACGACCGCGGTGCTGTCCTGCGGGCCGCCGGCGGCCTGCCACCACGTCCAGCACGGGCGGTCGGGGCCGGCCTCGCGGAGCGCGGCCAGCAGGTCGGCGGTCGCCGCCGCCGAACGTTCGAGCGCCTGCTCCAGCGTCAGGCCGCCCGCGATCTCGGGCGCGGCGGGCGTGAAGCCGGCCCCGGCGCGGACGGCGGACGCCCAGAACAGGTGCACGACGGTGAGGTGGTCGACCAGGTCCGCCAGCGTCCAGTCCGGGCAACTGGGCACCGGCGCCCCGGGATCGGACGCCCCCGCCGCGGCGGCGCGCAGCACGGCGGAGCGCTCGTCGACGAGGTCCAGCAGTTCAGGGAAGGTCAGTGAGGTGGCCATGGCGCCTGCCTATCACGTCCGACCGACGGCCGACGAAGGGAGACCACCGGGTCCGGCGGCCGCCGGCGGAACCGAGGGAGGGTCAGTAGCTCCAGCTGTAGATGCGGCCGCCCGACCCCAGCGCCGACGCCGCGAGCCCGGCGACTCCCCGCAGGACCGCCAGGAGGTCCTCCTCGGCGGGACACGCACCGGCTCGCCGCTCCTGCCCGGCGGCTGCGCGCAGGCGCGTCGCCGGGCGCACCGGACCCCGCCCGGTCGTGGTGACCGGGCGGGGTCCGGTGGGGGACGGCCGCCGTCCGGAGTCCGAAGGGGGCTCCCGGCCCGTGCGGGCTTCGGACGGCGGCCGCGTATCAGGAGCCGAGCAGCTGGAGTTCGGAGAGCTGGGCGGCGGGCCAGCCGGTGTTGCCGGTGACGGTCAGTCGCAGGTAGCGGGTGGGTGTGGCGGGGAGGTTGACGGTGACGGTGTTGCCGGTGGCGGGGTCGAAGGTGTAGCCGGCGGAGGCCACCAGGGTGGTGAAGGTGGTGCCGTCGGTGGAGCCCTGGACGGTGAGGGTCTGGGTGCGGGCGGCCCAGGCGGTCGCCGGGGGCAGCTTCAGCACGGCCTTGGTGAGGGCGCGGGAGCACCCGAGGTCGACCTGGATCCACTGCGGGAACGCGCTGTTGGCGCTCTCCCAGTAGGAGTTGGCGTCACCGTCGACGGCGTTGCCCGGCCCGTAGCTCTGGCTGGTGCCGGACGCGGTGGCCGGACGGCCCTGCGCCAGGTTGCCGCTGCCCGCCGGGCAGGTGGCGGACGCGGAGGGCGACGGGGACGGCGAGGTCGGGGCCGAGGCGGACGGGGACGGCGACGAGGTGCCGCTGCCGCCGCCGAACACCTGCAGTTCGGAGAGCTGGGCGGCGGGCCAGCCGGTGTTGCCGGTGACGGTCAGTCGGAGGTAGCGGGTGGGCGTGGCGGGGAGGTTGACGGTGACGGTGTTGCCGGTGGCGGGGTCGAAGGTGTAGCCGGCGGAGGCCACCAGGGTGGTGAAGGTGGTGCCGTCGGTGGAGCCCTGGACGGTGAGGGTCTGGGTGCGGGCGGCCCAGGCGGTCGCCGGGGGCAGCTTCAGCACGGCCTTGGTCAGGCTGGTCGCGCAGCCCAGGTCGACCTGGATCCACTGCGGGAACGCGCCGTTGGCGCTCTCCCAGTAGGAGTTGGCGTCACCGTCGACCGCGTTGCCCGCGCCGAGCCCCGCGTTGGTGCCGGAGGCGGTGGCCGGGCGGCCCTGGGCGAGGTTGCCGGTGCCGCTCGGGCAGGTGGCGGACGCGGAGGGCGACGGGGACGGCGAGGCCGGCGTCGAGGTGGAGGCGGACGGCGACGGGGTCGGGGTCGGCGAGGAGGTGGAGCCGCCGCCGACCGGAACGCCGTTGTACGTCCAGACCGGCGCGGGCCACTGGCCGGTGCAGGTCGAGCCGGTCAGGCCGGAGTTGCCGCCGCCGTCGGTGATCTGGAAGCCGGTGCCCACGCAGTTGTGGATCGGGGTGGCGGCCTGGGCGATGTTCTTGGCCTTGACGTTGGTGAACTTCATCTGGGCGTTGGCCTGCGCCTGGATCGCGTAGGTGCCCGCGCCGTCGATGTTCACGTTGGTCAGGTTGACGCCGGTGACGCCGCCCTCGATGGTCTGGATCGCCTCGTACGAGCTGTCCAGGATGTCGGTGTCGGTGACGTTGATGGTCGCGCCGTTGATCGGCTCGTTCAGGCCGTCGAACCAGATCGCGCCGACGCCGAACTGCCAGTTGTAGTCGCTGTTTCCGGTGCGGACCAGGGTGTTGCGGGCGGCGGTGATGGTGCCGGCGACGGCGGTGCCGTTGCCGGAGGTGACGCCCGGGTAGCGGTTGGCGATGTGCAGGCCGCCGCCGTTGGTGATGGTGTCGGCCATCACGTTGTCCGAGATGGTGAAGTCCCGGCCGCCGTACGTGACGATGTTGTTGGCGAGGATCGGCAGCACCACGGTGTTGTGGGTGAAGCTGTCGTTGGTGTTGGGCACCCGCTCCGGCCAGGAGGCCAGGCCGTCGTCGCCGGTGTTGCGCAGGAAGGTGTTGGTGACCGTCGAGTTGGTCACGCCGGTGTGGAAGTTGACGCCGTCCGCGGTCTGGTCGAGGATCCGGCTGTTCTTGATGGTGAAGCGGTCCATCGGACCGTCCATCCAGGCGCCGACCTTGGTGTGCTGGATCCACAGGTTGTCGACCGTGGAGTTGGACATCGCGCCGCCCAGGCCGTTCACCTGGTCGTCGTCGACCCGCTCGCGCACGTCGCCGATGATCGCGAAGTCCTTCAGCGTGACGTTCTGGCTGGGGCCGCCGGCCTCCTGCGGGCGGATCCCGCCGCCGTAGCCGCCGCCGGCCACGTACTTGCCGTAGATGCCCGCCGCCCGGTTGCGGTTGATCGGGTCGCGCCCGCCCAGCACGCTGTACCAGGGGCCCGCGCCGGCCAGCGTCACCTTGTCGACCACCACGTGGTCGTACAGCGTGAAGGTGCCCTGCGGGATGTAGACCGTCCGGCCCTGCGCCGCGCCCGCGTCCACCGCGGCCTGGAACTTGGCGGTCGAGTCGGCGGCGCCGGTGGGGTCGGCGCCGAAGTCCGCGACCACGTCGATCGCGCCCGCCGGCTTGGCGATCGGCGCGGCGACGTTCTCGAAGTCGGCCAGGTCGATGGTGAAGGTCGGCGACTGCGCGGTGGAGGAGACCTGCAGCCGGATCTTCGTCCCGACCGGGTAGGTGGTGCCGAGCAGGGTGCGGGTCTCGTCGAAGAAGTGGTGCGGGTTGGTGTCGCCCGGGTTGTTGTTGAACGGGTAACCGCCGTAGTACCAGCTGTACTTGGAGGTCACGTCGACGCTCTTCAGCTTCTGCCCGTTGACCAGCAGGTCCATCGAGGCGTCCCGGCCCTTGCCGTCCGCGGAGTCCGGCAGGCTGTAGCGGAAGTCGATCGAGTTGGCGGGCGCGGTGAGGGTGAACTCCACGTACTGGCCGACCGAGCCGAGGGTCACCGCCTGGCGGCCCGACGCCTCGGACGCCAGGTGCCCGTACTGCCGGTCCGGACCGACCACGGAGCCGTTGGTGGCCGCGTACTCGGCCTCCTGCTCGACGAACGGCACGCTCGCGCCGCGGCCCGGGACGGCCAGCGGCGACAGCGCGGGGACGGCGGCGGCGTGCGCGGTGCCGGCGTTGACGAACGCCACCGCCAACAGGCCGCTCGCGCCCAGCGCGAGGGTGGCCAGGGACGCGACGGTCCGCCTGGCGCGAGTGGGGGGATTCAGCATGGATGACCGTGCTTCCTGCATGGGGGAGGGCCCGGGTGGTGGCCGGGCGTGCCGAGCGTAGGGCCCGGCTCGGCAGGAAGTCCACGGGTGAGTGCAAAAAAGATACAGATTGACGCAAGATCAGTTGCGAAGGTGCGACGAAACCCGATTGTGGTGCCCATGGCGGGCGCGCCGCACCCGCCGCGCCGCCGCTACGGCGCCACCTCCTCCCCGGCCCCGTCCAGCACCGCCAGCAGCCGGGACCTGCACTCGGCGGCGAACGCCGGATCGCTCTCCCGGTAGTACGACAGCCCGGCCACCCCCACCGCCACCGCCCAGGCCCGGGACCGCCGCCAGGTCTCCGGCGACAGCGCCGCCGCCCGCCAGTACGCCCGCCGGGCCGCCGCCGGCAGGTCCCACACCGGGGCGTGCTCCGCGTCCGGGAAACCCACCGACAGGCCGCCGAAGTCGATCACCGCGTGCAGCGCCCCGTCCCGCACCAGCAGGTTGCTCGGCTTCAGGTCGCCGTGCAGCCAGACCGCCGGGCCGTCCGGCGCGGGCAGCAGCAGCCCCTCCCGCCAGACCCCGGCCAGCCGGGCCAGCCGCCCCGGGCCGAGGCCCGCCCCGCCGGCCGCCGCCAGCTCCGCGAAGTACGCCCCGACCCACTCGTCGCAGGGGCCCAACTCGCCGCCCCGGTACCAGTCCAGGCCCTCTCGCGCGGTCTCGTCCGGCACCGGCGCGGCGTGCAGCGTCCGCACCGCGCCGGCCAGCGCGGTGCCCAGCGCCGCCCAGTCCCGCACCGAGTCCGGGGCGGGCACAGTGCCCTCGATCCACCGGTACACCGACCAGGGCAGCGGGAACGCCGCCCCCGGCACCCCCTCGTGCACCGGCTCCGGCACCGCGTACGGCGCCAGGTGCGGCGCCAGCGCGGGCAGCCAGCGCCGCTCCTTGCGCAGCGCCCGGGCCGTCTCCGCCGTGCGCGGCAGCCGCACCAGCAGCTCCGCGCCCAGCCGGAACATCCGGTTGTCGGTGCCCGCCCCCGCCTCCGCCACCGGCAACTCCGCCCACTCCGGGCGCTGTTCGCGCAGCAGCGCCCGGACCGTCGCCCGGTCCGCCGCCACCTCGTCCTCGTGCAGTGTCATGGGACGAGCATCCCCGCCCGGCGGCGACCCGGGCGAACCGTTTTCCCCCCGCGCCCTCCTCCACCGCTTCAGCGGCGCGGCCCCGCCACCAGCCCGCTCAGCCGGACGACGCGCAGCTCGACCTGCCCGTACCCGTCCTCCCAGCCGGCCACCTCCGCGCAGCCGTCCGCCGCCAGCGGGTGGGCCGACTCCCCGGGGGCGACCGGCATCAGGCCCGACTCGCCCTCGGTGCAGAAGAACGCCAGGTGGTGCCGGAGCTCCGGGTGCCCGATCCCGGCCAGGCCCTCCTGCCAGGACTCCTCGACCTCGTCGTCCGGGTCGAACTCGAACTCCAGCAGTTCCTCCGGCCCCCGCCCGGTCTGCAGCGCGGCGACCAGCGCCCCGAACAGCGTCCCGTCCGAGACCAGCCGGGCGAACAGCACCGACCAGGCCCCCGCGAACGCCGGGTCGGCCAGGTCGACCCCGTGCTCCTCCAGCAGCGGCGCCAGGTCCGCGCCCCGGACCAGCGACGGCCGGAAGCAGGCGGCCTCGACCGCCGCCGCGAACCCGGCCGGCAGCGCCGCCCGCCCCGCCCCCGAGAAGTCGAACACCGACCGGCTCGCGTCGAACCTCGGCACCTCCCGCGCCGCGTCGAACACCCAGAACCCCGGCACGTCCTCCGCCCCGCGCAGCGCGGCCGGCCGCACCCAGGCCGGATCGGTCCGGAACCCGGTCTCGGCCGGCAGGTTCCCGCCGAGCTCGGCCGCGTACACGGCCCCCGGGTCGTACGCGTCGAGCGGCCGCCCGAGCAGGACGGCGAAGCCCTCGGAGAGCCGGCGCTCCCAATCGGGTTTCGCAGCAGTGGTGTTGGTCATGGCCGCACTGTAACGGCGCCCGCCCACAGCCGGGTTGCGGACGGCCGGACGACCGGCCGAGTGGACGGCCGGACGGATGGGCGTGCGGACGGCTGGGCGTGCGGGGCGGCGCACTCCACCCGCGTTCCACCGTCCAGGAGTTCGGGGGAGCGCGCGAGCAGCCCGGTCACTCCGGGCCCGCCGAACCGATCAGCGCGTCGCCCATCGGGGTGCGCCGGTAGAGCACCGAACGGCCCGCGCGGGCCCGGGAGAGCAGGCCGGCGGTGCGCAGCACGGCGAGGTGGTCGGCGACGGCGCCGGGCGCCTGGTCGAGGGCGCGGGCGAGCTGGGTGGTGCTGGCGGGGGAGTCCAGCGCGGCCAGGATCCGGGCCCGGGAGCGGCCCAGCAGCGCGGCCAGCGCGCCGGGCGGGACGGGCCCGCCGGGCTCCCAGAGCGCGGAGATGCCGCGCGCCGGGTAGATCAGCGTGCACGGCCACGGCGCGTCGTGGTGCGCCGCGACGCCCGGCCAGACGAACACCGAGGGCACCAGCAGCAGCCCCTCCCCGCGCAGCGGGTAGGTGGACGCGGCGTCGAACGGCGGGATGTCGATGCCGCCGTCCCGCCAGCGGACGTTCTCGTGCAGCCCCGCCAGCGCCGCCGCCCAGCCGCGCCGGCCCAACTCGCCCGCCCGGTGCACCACGTCCCGTTCGCACAGCGCCCGCAGTTGCGGCCAGTCGCGCGCCAGCAGTTCGTGCCAGGCCCGGTCCAGCGCCTCCGCGACCAGCCGGATCGGGTCCGGCCCGGTCAGCACCGCCCGGGCCCCGGCGTCGGTCTCCGGCCGGGCGGCCAGGCACCGCGCGATCTCGGCCCGGGCCGGACCGGCCGGCGCGGCCCGGATCGCGGCCAGGTCGTCCGTCCAGGTCTGGGCCATGCCGCGCGGCGGGATCGCGATGAAGTCCGCCCCGAAGCGCGGGTTGTGCAGCGCCAGCGCCGCCCGCACCGCCGGATCCGCCCGCAGCCGCAGGAACGCCGGCCGCAGCCGCTCCCGCCACCCGGGCGGCAGCGACCGCTCCCCGCCCCGGTCCAACCGCCGCAGCAGATGGGCCAGTTCGAACGCGGGCGAGAGCGCGAACCGGCTCCGCACCAGGTCCTCGGCCGCTACCTCGTACCGCAGCATCCGCGCCCCCTCGCCCGTCCTCGCCCGTCCTCGCCCGTCCCCGCCCGCTCCCGCCGACGACCCCACGACCTTACGTCCCTGGACGAATCTCTCGCCCGCCGCCGGCCCCGGCGGGAGGCTCACCGGCATGACGACCTACCGCGAGGTCCTCGGCGACCCGCGCTTCCGGCTGCTGTTCACCACCCGCACCCTCGGCATCGTCGGGGACTCGCTGCGGATCACCACCCTGGCCGTGCTGATCTACGCGGGCACCCGCTCCGCGCTGCTGAGCGCCGTCGCCTTCGGGATCGGGTTCCTGCCGCAACTGCTCGGCTCGATGCTGCTCGGCTCGCTGACCGACCGGCTGCGCCCCCGCCCGCTGATCACCGCCGGCCACCTGCTGGACGCGGCCGCCGCCGCGCTGCTCGGACTGGTCCGGATGCCGGTCGCGGCCTGCCTGCTGCTGGTCGGCGCGGTCGCGGTCCTCACGCCGGTGTTCAACGGGGCCTCCGGCCGGCTGGTCGCGCAGACCCTGCACGGGGACGCCTACGTGCTCGGCCGGTCGCTGACCCAGCTCGCCGCGTCCGGGGCGCAACTGCTCGGCCTGGCGGGCGGCGGCGTCACCGTGGCACTGCTCGGCCCGCGCGGCGCGCTGCTGGCCGCCGCCGCGCTGCACCTCGGCAACGCGCTGGCGATCCGGCTGCGCCTGCCGGACCTCCCGCCGGCCCGGTCGGCGGGCGGCGGGTCGGTGCTCGGGCAGAGCTGGCGCGGCAACGGCGCGCTGCTGCGCCGGGTGCCGGTCCGCCGGCTGCTGCTCGCCCAGTGGCTGCCGTCCGCGGCGGTCACCGGCGCGGAGTCGCTGGTCATCGCGTACGCCGGGGCCCGGGGCTTCCCGCCGGGCGGGTACGGGTTCCTGCTGGCCTGCCTGCCGGTCGGGATGCTGGCCGGCGACCTGCTGGTCGGCCGGTTCGCCGCCCCCGCGACCCGGGAGCGGCTGGTGGCCCCGCTGGCCGCGCTGATGGGCCTGCCGCTGCTGGTGTTCGCCCTGCCCGCCCCGCTCCCGCTGTGCGCGGCCGCGCTGCTGGCGGCCGGGTTCGGCTTCGCGTACGCGCTCGGCCTGCAGCGCCCCTTCCTGGACGCCCTCCCGGCGGACGGCCGGGGTCAGGCCTTCACCCTGCTCGGCTCCGGCAGCATGACCCTCCAGGGCGTCGGCCCCGCCCTCTTCGGCGCCGCCGCCACCCTCACCGGCACCGGCCCCGCGATGGCCGCCGCCGGAGCCGCCGCCACCCTCACCGCCCTCTGGATCACCAGCTGGCACCGCCCCACCTCGCCCCCCGCCCTCCTCGAACCGGCCTGACGGCGGCCCGCCGCTCCGGCGCCTGACGGTTTGTCGGACCCGTCCGGCACACTGCCCGGATGGAGCCGACCCTGCAACTGACGATCGACTGTGCCGACCCGCAGCGGATGGTGGCCTTCTGGGCACCGGCCCTGGGGTACGTGCCCGAGCCGCCGCCCGCCGGGCACGCCACCTGGCGCGCCCACTGGACGGCGCTGGGCGTGCCCGAGGAGGAGCTGCCCCCTGGCGCGGGGGACGTGCCGGAGTCGATCGTCGACCCCGCCGGGCGCGGTCCGCGGGTGTGGTTCCAGCAGGTCCCGGAGCCGAAGACGGCCAAGAACCGCTGGCACTTCGACCTGAAGGTCGGCGGCGGGCCGGACGTTCCCCCGGGCGTCCGCGCGGAGCGGGTCAGGGCGGCGGTGGAGCGGCTGGTCGGGGCCGGCCCGAGCGTGCTGCGGGTCGTGGACGAGCCGGACGCGGGCCGCTACGCCGTCGCTATGCGTGATCCCGAGGGCAACGAGTTCGACGTGGTCTGAAACGTCCCGCGGTGATGACGTGATCCGACGACCGTTCGACTGCCCTGCCGGCGAGGGAAGTCGCGCGGCCGAGCCGGTCGGCGAGTCCGCCCGCACCGAGGCCCGCGCGGTCGACGCCCTGCGCGCCGCCCGGGGTCCGGTTCCGGCGTTCGCGGGACCCTCAGGGCTTGAGGATCAGCCGGATCGGGTCGCCCTGCTTGGTGTGCAGCCGCTCGACGGCCTCGGCGGCCTGCTCCAGCGGCAGCACGCCGCTGATCGAGCGGGAGAAGTCCAGCCGGCCGCCCGCCGCGAGGGAGATCAGCTCCGGGACGGCGGTGTCCTCCGAGCCGTAGTGGCCGAGGATCTGCTGCTGCAGGTACGAGAAGCGGATGCTGTTCGCGACCGTCAGCGGCTGGTCGGTCAGTCCGACCAGCACCAGCCGGCCGTGCGCGCCGAGCACCGTCATCGCCTGCTCGCGGACGGCGGGCACCCCGGCGAAGTCGAACGCGGCCGCCAGGCCGGTGCCGCCGGTGGCCGCGCCGATCTTCGCGGCGAGTTCGGGGTCGGCCGAGTCCAGGGCGAGGTCCGCGCCGAAGGCGAGGGCCCGCTCGCGGGCGGCGGGGGAGGGGTCGACGGCGACGATCGGGTTGGCGCCGATCACCCGCAGCAGTTGCACGCCGTGCGCGCCGAGGCCGCCGACGCCCCAGACGCCGACCGGCTCGGCCGGGCGGACGGCGCCGGTCGCGGTGACCGCGCCCCACGGGGTGGAGACCGCGTCCGGGATGATCGCCCCCTGCTCGAACGGGATCGCGTCGGGCAGCGTGAACAGCGTGTCGGTGCGGGCCAGCGCGTACTCGGCCCAGCCGCCGTCGTAGTCGACGCCGCGGGTCCAGGTGATCCCGTCGCGCTGTTCGCCGGCCTGCAGCACCACCCGGTCGCCGACCTGCCGGCGGCCGGCCTCGGGGCCGAGCTCGGCGACCGTGCCCGCGATCTCGTGGCCCAGCGTGACGCTCTCGCCGGGCAGGTACAGCGGGGTCAGCGAACCGTCGATCAGGTGGACGTCCGACAGGCAGACGCCCGCCGCCTCCACCTTCACCAGCACCTGGCCCGGGCCGGGCACCGGGCGCTCCACCTCCTCCACGCGCAGGGTGCGGGTGGGGACGTGCAGACGGACGGCACGCATGGTGGCCATGGTCGTTCCTCTCCGGTCGACGGCGGGCGGGCAGGTGGGCGGGCCGTCGTCGGCCTCATCGCCGAGCGGTCGCGACGCCCCCGGGCGGAGGGCTATCGCAAGGTGACTTGCGTTGTCGAGCGTACGTCGCGAGCCGATGCAACGCAAGGAGACCTGCGTTAGGATCGGAACGTGCCCGCAGAACCAGCCGAGGAAGCCGAACCGCAGGCCAGAGCCGCCGCACCACTCCGCCGACGCGGCGCCGCGATGCGCCGGGCCGTGCTCGACGCCACCGTCCGACTGCTCGCCGAGGGCGGCCTCGACGCCGCCAGCGTCGCCGCGGTCGCCGCCGCCGCAGGCGTCCACGAGACCTCCGTCTACCGGAACTGGGGCACCCGCGAACAGCTCCTGCGCGAAGCCCTCGCCGACTACACCGACCAGGCCATGCCGCTGCCCGACACCGGCAGCCTGCGCGAGGACCTGCGCCGGATGCTCACCGCCCTCGCCGCCTTCCTCGCCACCCCCGAGGGCCCCGCCCTGCTCCACCTGAGCATCGCCCCCGCCACCGCCGAGACCCGCAGCGGACGCGACGCCTACTGGGCCGACCGCCTCGACCGCGCCGAACGGCTCCTGCGCCGCGCCGCCGCCCGCGGCGAGGTCCGCCCCGACGCCGACCCCCGGGCCGCCGTCGAAGCCCTGATGAGCCCGCTGTTCGCCCGCCACCTGCTGCTCGGCGAACCCGTCACCCCCGCCTTCACCGACGCCCTGGTCGACCTCGTCCTGGACGGCCTCGCCCCGCGCTGACGGATTGTTAGGGTACGGCGGTGAACACGCGCGTGATCGTCCTCAACGGCGGCTCCAGCAGCGGGAAGAGCAGCCTCGCGCGGGCGCTCCAGAGCCTCCTCCTGCTGCAACCCTGGCTGACCTTCGGCATCGACGGCCTGCTCGAGGCCATGCCCCCGGCCGCCGGCGACGGCGGCCTCGGCCTCGATCTCGCCGCCGACGGCACCGTCTCGGTCGGCGACGCCTTCCGCGCCCTGGAGACCGCCTGGATGGCCGGCGTCGCCGCCACCGTCCGGGCCGGCGCACCCGTCATCGTCGACGACGTCTTCCTGTCCGGCCCCGCCTCCCAACAACGCTGGCGCGACGCCCTGCACGGCCTCGACGTGCTCTGGGTCGCCGTCCACTGCGACCCCGCCGCGGCCGCCGCCCGCGAGGCCGCCCGCCCCGACCGGATCCCCGGCATGGCCGCCGACCAGGCCGAACGCGTCCACCACGGCGTCCACTACGACCTCCGGGTCGACACCACCCGCACCCCGCCCGCCGACTGCGCCCGCGCCGTCACCGCGTTCCTGGCCGACCCCTCCTGACGGACCGTTCCCGGCGCGCCGTTCCCGACCGGCCGTTCCCGGCGCGCCGGGCCGCCGCTCAGTCGAAGCGGCGGGTCGCCGTGATGCCGCCGTCCACCGGCAGCGTCACGCCCGTCACGTACGAGGCGCGGTCGCTGAGCAGCCAGGCCGCGGCCTCCGCGACCTCCTCGTCCCGGGCCGGGCGGCCCAGCGGGGTCGAGCGGGCCACCAGGTCGGTGAAGGCCGGGCCGAGCGCGAAGAAGTCCGCGGTGCCCGGGGTGCGCACCACGCCCGGCGCCACCGCGTTGACCCGGATCCCGAGCGGCGCGTAGTCCGCCACCGCCGCCCGGACCAGACCGGTCAGCCCGTGCTTCGCGGCCTGCTGCACCCCGTCCCCGAACCCGCCGACCAGCGCCCCCACCCCCGAGTTGACCACGATCGACCCGCCCCGGCCGCCCGCCGTCAGTGCCGCCAGCTGCGCCCGCAGGCACAGCCAGGTGCCGCGCAGGTTCAGCGCGTGGACGGCGTCCCAGTCGTCCTCGGCCCGCTCGGCCAGCGGGGCGGGCGGCAGGCCGTTGCCCGCGTTGTCGAACGCCGCGTCCAGCCGGCCGTACGCCTCCAGCGCGACCTCCACCAGTCGGTCCGCGCCCGCCGCCGTGGTCAGGTCCACCGCGACCCCCACCGCCCGCGCCCCGTCCGCCCGCAACTCGGCGGCCAGCGCCTCCACTTCGCCCCCGCTCCGCGCCGCCAGCACCAGCGCCGCCCCCTCCCGGGCGAACAGCCGCGCGGCGGCCGCCCCGATGCCGCGTCCCGCGCCGGTGACGATCGTGACCTTGTCCTCAAGAAGTCCCATGTCCCCAAGGCTCACCGCTCCCACCCCGCCCCACCAGCGGCCACCCGCACCGGGGACCGCCGGTCCCGGACCCGCCAGGTCCCGGCAGCGCGCGCCGTCCCCGTCCGGGCGGTAGCCGGGACCTGCCAGGTCCTGGTTGCGGCCGGGGCGGGTGTGGGAGGGTGGCGGGCATGCCCGAGACCCCACTGGGGGCGTTCCTGCGCGCCCGCCGTGCCCGACTGGTGCCCTCCGAGGCGGGATACGCCGTCAGCGGGCGGCGGCGCACCCCCGGCCTGCGGCGGGAGGAGGTCGCGGCGCGGGCCGGGATCTCACCGGACTACTACGCCCGGCTGGAGCAGGGCCGGCAGCGGGTGCCCACCGGCCCGGTGCTGGACGGGATCGCGGACGCCCTGCACCTGGCCGACGCCGAACGGGCCTACCTGCACCGGCTGGCGGGCGGCCGGCCGCTCCGCGAACGGGAGGGCGACCGGGCGGCCCGGGCCGCCGTCTCGGCGAGCACCCTGGCGCTGCTCGACACGCTGGACGCCGCACCCGCGTTCGTCACCGGCCCGACCTTCGACCTGCTGGCCTGGAACCGGCCCGCCGCGCTGCTGATGGCCGAGCCCGCCCAGCGCCCCCCACACGAACGGAACCTGCTCTGGCAGGTGTTCTGCTGCCCGTACGGCTCCCGCGCCGCCGACAACCACGCCCCGGACCGGTCGATCGGCGCCGACCTGGTCGCCTCGCTGCGCGCCCACCACGCCGACCGCCCCGCCGACCGGGCGCTCGCCGACCTGGTCGGCCGGTTCTCCGCCGCCAGCCCGGCCTTCGCCGCGCTCTGGTCCCAGCACCGGGCCGGCCCGCCCGGCCCCGGCCGCCTGCACGTCAACCACCCCGCGCTGGACACCGAGGTCCTGGAGTACACCGTCCTCGCGCTGCCCGAACCCGGCCGCCACGTCTTCGCCTGCCTCGCCCCGCCCGGCAGCCGGGCCCGCGACGCCTTCGCCGCCAGCACGGCCACCGCCGGCCCCACCTGGTGACGCGCCGCCGGATCCGCCGACCCCCGCCGATCCGGCACCCCGCCCGGCCCGGCGCCCGCCCGCAGTAGGCTCGCGGGCACACCGACCGCCCCACCCGCCACCGGAGTCCACCGTGCCCTCCACCGCCCCCGCCCCGTCCGCTCGCACCCCGCAGGACGTGCTGGCGCGCTACCGCCGGGCCATGCTCGACCTGGACGCGGACGCCCTCGCCGACCTGTACGCGCCGGACGCCGTGCACGAGTTCCCGTTCCGCTTCCCGGGCTTCCCGCCCCGCTACGAGGGCCGGGAGGCGGTGCGCGCCGGCTACCGGGCGGCCTGGCGGGCGAGCCCGGCCCGGCCGACCGAGGTCGAGGAGCGCGCGCTGCACGTCTCGACCGACCCCGAGGTGCTGGTGGCGGAACAGGTCGTGCGGGGCGAACTCGCGGACGGCCGGGGCACCTTCGAGGTGCCGGGCCTGCTGGTGCTCCGGGTCCGGCACGGGCTGATCGTCCACGTCCGCGACTACCTGGACGCGGGCGGCCGAGCCGGCTGAACCCCGCCGCCGCCCGCACGCCCGCACGTCAGAGGCCGTCCAGCGCCCGGCCGACTGTCAGTGCGCGCCGCTAGCCTGCGGGACGCCGACATCCCGCCGACCGCCGAGGCCCTGATGACTGTTCGATTCGAAGCCGGTTGGTACAGCACCGACCTCGGTCCGCACCGCGACTGCGCCGCCACCTACGAGTGCTACCCGTACGACAGCGTGCCGCCGCTCGACCCCGCGCTGTTCACGGGGGCGTTCGACTGGCTGGGCGGCCCGAGCGGCGAGCCGTCCGGGGCGGTGGCCGAACTCGCCGGTCTGGCGCGGGCGGTGGCCGCGCTCGGGTTAGCGCTGCCGACCGACTTCCTGGCCTACCACCGCGACGCGCGGCTGTACGGGGAGCTCGACACCGTCTCGCCGACCGCCTGTTGGCAGGACTTCTCGGCGCCGCTGCCCAGCCCGGTCGAGCCCGGCGCGTACCTGCTCCGGTTCTTTCGCGACCAGCAGGACTGCGTGATCTGGTACCTGTACCTGCGGCCGGGCGCCGACGCCTTCGTGGTCCACTCCTGGCTCGACTACGAGTACGAACCCGGGCTGGTCGAGGACGGCGAGGAGCCGGATGAGGACCTGTCCGATCCGGCGGCGATCCGCTGGTGCGCGCCCTCGTTCGAGGAGTTCGCCTACCGGTACTGGGCGGAGAGCCGGATCTGCCGGGCCTACCTGGACGGCGAGCAGCCGCAGGACCCCCGACTGCTGGCCTACCTCGCGCACTACGCGTAGCAGGCCGGCCGCCGGGGGCCCGAAGCGGGGCGGGTCAGTGCGCGCCGACCGAGGTGACCTTGACGACGGCGCGGCCCTCCTCGTCCGAGCCGTAGAGGTCGACCTCGGCGGAGATGCCCCAGTCGTGGTCGCCGTTCGGGTCGTCGAAGATCTGACGGACGCGCCACAGGCCCTCGTCGTCGACCTCCTCGATCAGCAGCATCTTGGGGCCGCGGGCGTTCGGACCGGTGGAGAGGTCGTCGTACTCCTCCCAGTAGCCGTCCATCGCGTCGGCCCAGCGGTCGGCGTTCCAGCCGTCCTCGCCGTCGAGTTCGGCCAGCGCGTCGTACTGCTCCAGGGCGCACAGCTCGACCCGGCGGAACAGCTCGTTGCGGACCAGGACGCGGAAGGCCCGGGCGTTGGCGGTGACCGGGGCGGGCTTGTCCTCGATCCGGACCTCGGCGGCCTCCGGCTCGGTCGGGTTGGCGAGCGCCTCCCACTCGTCGAGCAGCGAGGAGTCGACCTGCCGGACGAGTTCGCCGAGCCAGGCGATGACGTCCTTCAGGTCGTCGGTCTTGATGTCGTCCGGGACGGTCTGCTCCAGTGCCTTGAACGCGCCCGCCAGGTAGCGCAGCACGATGCCCTCGGTGCGGGCCAGCTCGTAGAAGCCCACGTAGTCGGTGAAGGTCATCGCGCGCTCGTACAGGTCGCGCACCACGGACTTCGGCCGCAGCGGGTGGTCGCCGATCCACGGGTGCGCCCGGCGGTAGACCTCGTACGCGTGGCCGAGCTGCTCCTCGAGCGGCTTCGGGTAGGTGATCTCCTGGAGCCGGTTCATCCGCTCCTCGTACTCGATCCCGTCCCGCTTCATCTCGGCGACGGCCTCGCCGCGCGCCTTGTTCTCCTGCGAGGCGAGGATCTGCCGCGGGTCGTCGAGGGTCGCCTCGACCACCGAGACGACGTCGAGCGCGTACGAGGGCGACTCGGGGTCGAGCAGGTCGAAGGCGGCCAGCGCGAAGGTGGACAGCGGCTGGTTCAGGGCGAAGTTCTCCTGCAGGTCGAGGGTCAGGCGGACGATCCGGCCCTCGGCGTCCGGCTGGTCGAACTGCTCGACCACGCCGCCCTCCCGCAGCGAGCGGTAGATCGCGATCGCGGTGCGGATGTGGCGGCGCTGGGAGGCGCGGTCCTCGTGGTTGTCGGTGAGCAGGTGGCGCATCGCGTCGAAGGCGTTGCCCGGGCGGCCGATCACCGACAGCAGCATCGCGTGGCTGACCTTGAAGCGGGAGACCAGCGGCTCCGGGTCGGCCCCGATCAGGCGCTCGAACGTCTCCTCGGTCCAGGAGACGAAGCCGTCCGGGGCCTTCTTGCGGACCACCTTCTTGCGCTTCTTCGGGTCGTCGCCGGCCTTGGCCAGCGCCCGGTCGTTCTCCACCACGTGCTCCGGCGCCTGCGCGACGACCTGGCCGACGGTGTCGAACCCGGCCCGGCCCGCCCGGCCGGCGATCTGGTGGAACTCGCGGGCCCGCAGGATCCGCACCCGCTGCCCGTCGTACTTGGACAGCGCGGTGAACAGCACCGTGCGGATCGGCACGTTGACGCCGACGCCCAGCGTGTCGGTGCCGCAGATCACCTTCAGCAGGCCGGCCTGCGCGAGCCGCTCCACCAGGCGGCGGTACTTGGGCAGCATGCCGGCGTGGTGCACGCCGATGCCGTGCCGCACGTACCGGGACAGGTTGCGGCCGAACTTGGTGGTGAAGCGGAAGTTGCCGATCAGCGCGGCGATCGCGTCCTTCTCCTGCTTGGAGCACATGTTGATGCTCATCAGGGACTGCGCCCGCTCCACCGCCTCCTTCTGGGTGAAGTGCACGACGTACACCGGCGCCTGGCCGGTGGTCAGCAGTTCCTCCAGCGTGTCGTGCAGGTTGGTGCGCCGGTACTCGTAGAACAGCGGCACCGGGCGGGTCGCCGAGCGGACGACCGTGGTCGGGCGGCCGGTGCGCCGGGTCAGGTCCTCCTCGAAGCGGCGGACGTCGCCGAGGGTCGCCGACATCAGCAGGAACTGCACCTGCGGCAGTTCCAGGATCGGGATCTGCCAGGCCCAGCCGCGGTCCGGCTCCGCGTAGAAGTGGAACTCGTCCATCACGACCTGGCCGATGTCGGCGCGCGGACCGTCGTGCAGGGCGATCTGGGCCAGCACCTCGGCGGTGCAGCAGATGATCGGCGCGGTCGGGTTCACCGAGGCGTCGCCGGTCATCATGCCGACCTGCTCGGTGCCGAAGATCTTGCACAGGTCGAAGAACTTCTCCGACACCAGCGCCTTGATCGGCGCGGTGTAGAACGTCCGCTTGCCCTCGGCCAGCGCGGCGAAGTGCGCGCCCGCCGCGACCAGCGACTTGCCGGAGCCGGTCGGGGTCGCCAGGATCACGTTGTTCCCGGAGACCAGCTCGATCAGCGCCTCCTCCTGGGCGGGGTAGAGGCTGATGCCGCGATCCGACGCCCACTCGGCGAAGGTCTCGAACAGCGAGTCGGGCGTGGCGGGCTTCGGCATCAGGTCCAGGAGGGTCACCCCGCTATCTTGCCCGTACTCGATCACCCTGGGCAAAGCTCGGGCGCCCGCCGGTTCCGCGCGTCCCGCGCCTGACCGAACGGGTGGTTTCCCGACGCGCACGGAATATCGCACAGAGTCACGGAGAGGTATCCGCCCGACCGCCCCCGGACCGACGGGGGCGCCCGCACGGAAGGACACCCATGCGCAAGCGCATCGCGGGCCTCGGCCTGGCCGCCGCCCTGCTGGCGATCGGCGCCGGACCAGCCGCCGCCCTCGAACCGGAGACCGTCACCGCCGTCGGCTCGCCGGGCGGGGTCGAGGCGATCTGTCCGCAGGGCCTCACCCCCGCCGACGCACACGTCACCAAGGGTGACGGCTCCCCGCTCGGCCCCGACCAGCGCTGGCGGATCACCGCGATCGACGGCGGCCAGGGCGTCGCCGCCTGGATCGCCCCGTACGACGGCTCCCCGCCGCCGCCGGACAGCATCGCGCTGACCGTCAGCTGCACCTGCTGACCGCCAGCCGTACCTGCTGACCGGCGGGCCCGGGCGCCGGCCCCGCACCCCCGCCCGGGCCGGCCTCACGGGCAGGTGACCACCTGGCCGGCCCAGGACAGGCCGCCGCCGAACGCGAACAGCAGCACCCGGGCGCCCGGGCGCAGCTCGCCGCGCTCCACCAGCTTCGCCAGCGCCAGCGGCACCGACGCCGCCGAGGTGTTGCCGGAGTCCACCACGTCCCGGGCGATCACCGCGTCCTCGGACAGGCCGAGCTTCTGCACCAGCGACTCGATGATCCGCAGGTTCGCCTGGTGGGTCACCACCCCGTCCAGCTCCGCCGGGCTCAAACCGGCCGCCCGGCACGCCTGTTCGGCCAGGGCGGGCAGCTCGGTGGTGGCCCAGCGGAACACCGCCTGGCCGTCCTGCTCGAACCGCGGGTGCCACGCGTCCACCAGCCGGACCGCGCTGGAACGCGACGGGTCCGAGCCCCAGACCACCGGGCCGACCGCGCTCTCCGCGCCCCCGGTCGCCGACAGCACCGCCGCGCCCGCGCCGTCGCCGAGCAGGATGCAGCTGCGCCGGTCCGTCCAGTCCACCAGGTCGGACATCTTCTCCGCGCCGATCACCAGCGCGTGCTTCGCGGCCCCCGCCAGCAGCGAGTGGCTCGCCACCGACAGCGAGGTGCAGAAACCCGCGCAGCCGTTGTTCAGGTCGAACGCCACGGCGGACGGTATCCCCAGCCGGCCCGCGACCTGCGCGGCGATCGACGGACAGCGGTCTACCGCGCTGCAGGTCGCCACCGTGACCTGCCCGATCTCCGCCGGATCCAGCCCCGACGCCGCCAGCGCCTTCGCCGCCGCCGCGGCGGCCAGGTCCGCCACCGACTCGTCCGCCCCGGCGATCCGCCGGGTCACGATCCCGGTCCGGCGCCGGATCCACTCGTCGTTGGTGTCCACCATCGTCGCCAACTCGTCGTTGCCGAGCACCCGGCTGGGCTGGTGGTGACCGAGAGCGGCGATCCGGACTCCGGGCATGGCGTTCCCCTTACTCCACGACGGCACCCGACCGGTGCCGGGGGCGACGGCCTGGAATATAGCAACCGACCGATCGGAAGCTAAAGGCCGGGCCGCACGGTGGACGGCGGGCCGCGGGCGCCGTCCGCCTCGACCGTGAAGCGCCAGGAGCGGCCTTCGGTGGCGTGGTAGTCGACGACGGCCGGCTCGTGCGGCCAGGTGCCCGACCACGCGCAGCAGGTGAACAGGAAGTCCTCGACGCCGTCCAGCGCCACCTCCGTCGGCAGTGGCTGCGCGGTGCCCGCGGTGAGCTGGGCGTCGTAGGTGTGCATCGCGATCTCCTGGAGCTGGTGCCGGGCGACGGCGCCGCTGGTCCGCGGCGACTGCGAGGCGCCCCACCACGTCCAGCACTCGGCGTCCGGGCCTGCCTCCCGCAGGGTGTCCAGCAGCTGCTGGGTCGACGCGGCCAGCCAGGCCGCCAACGCCTCACGCTCCCGGGGCGCCCGCGCCTCGGTGCGCGCCGCCACGGCCCGGAAGGCCGTCGCCCGCTCGTCGATCAGCCGCAGCAGGTCGGGAAGCTCAAGATTCTTCTGCACCACGGCTGTCTCTCACCGCACGTCGACAGCAACGTCCTCGCCGCTCGGATCGCCGAAGAAGAACACCGGCGCGCCCGACTGCGGGAGTTCACCGACCAGGCGCTCCGTTCTCGGCCCCGGAGCCTGAACCGGCGGTCAAACTCGCCTGTCGATCGGTCAAGATCGCCTGACACAAGGTCATCGGGTGACCCGTCTCGGCGAAGTTCGACCAGCTGGACTCCGCCTCAACGTGGTTCGTCGGGCTGCGTCATGTCCTCCCACCAGCGCTGTTCCCGGGCGGTGCTGTGCGGTCCCCAGCCACGGGGGCAGCCTTCGGGCTCGCCGCCCCAGGGATCGGCTGTCGCGTCCAGGAACCCGGCGCTGTGCAGAACGGCCTCGGCGACGTACCGCGCGTGATCCTCTTCCAGGAGGTAGAAGGCGAACCTCATCGTCAGCTGCTCCTTGCCGGCCAGGCTCGCGGCCACGAGCAGGACCGAGGCAAGGGAGTCGCTCAGTTCGGAGGCGGCCGTGCCCGGCTTGGTGCTGCTCCCTGCCCGGTAGAGCTCGAGCGCCTTGGCGAAGCGGACTTCCAGGATGTCGTAGCGCTCCTGCGAGACGTGCTCGACGCATCCCCATCGCATCAGCCAGTCCCACAGCTCCTCGACCCGGAAGACCAGCCTGATGGCCGCCTCGTACTCGCTCTGGAACCAGGCGGACCTCATCAGCGGCTCGTACAGGTCCGCGCGATCCGCCGAGAGCTCAACCCGCGCATTTCTCATACCGACCATCATCCGGCCGGGTCGGCCGGCATCCACAGGAGGGTGCTCTCGTGCCTGTACTGGTCTTCGGCTGCTGTCGCGACGAGTCGCCAACGACGAGCCGGAGCTCCTCCAGCTCCTCGCCGCCCACCGAACGGACCTGGTCGCCGACCGCACCCGCACCGTCAACCGCCTCCGCGGCCTCCTGACCGACGTCTTCCCCGCGCTGGACCGGGCCCTGGACCTCACCAACGCCGGGCCGCTGACACTGCTGACCGGCTGCCGGACCCCGGCCGCCCAGCGCCGGCTGGGCGCGAAACGGCTGGAGACCTGGCCGCGGAACCGCGGCGTTCGTAGCGCCGGTCAGTCCGAGGGCAAGCGCCACACCCAGGCCGTACTCGCCTCGGCCCTCCCAGACGCGGTCGACGAGCGGCCAGTCAGGGGACGTTCCCCGTGAGGGTGACCGTTGCGAGCAGGTCGCAGCCCCAGATGCCCTGCTCGTTGCCGGGCGATGCGGCGATCACCGACTCCGCGATCCACCCCACCCCTATGAGGTCACCGGCCGGCAGGAGTTCATCCAGCAGCCGACTGATTGCCGCCTGCCCGCTCTCCTCGCCCGCCCGACAGAAGAACGTGAGCTGGCAGGCCAGGGCCGGATCCCGCCTCCCCCAACGACTCGCCCCGATCAAGGTGGACACCGCTGTTCCACGCTCCCCGGTGCCGGGGCGACGGCGCTCATTCGTGCCAGTGGCCTTGACATAAGGCATCAGGAATCGATTGAGACGGGACAAGGGCCACGACGTACCCGCCGCGGGGCGTCGTGGACCGGGTGCGTCCCGTGCGCGTGCCTGACGTCGTCGTCGGTGCCCGGGCGCCGGACGGTCAGTGGTCGGTGGCGGTAGCGGTCGCTGTCGCGGCGGTGCCGGCGAAGCGGTCGTGGCCCAGGACGGCGAGCAGGCGCAGTTTCTCCTCGCTCTCGCTGCGGGGCGCGGCGGTGAGGACCAGCAGCACCTGGGACTGGTCCTCGGTGAACAGGGCCTGGCAGTCGACCTCGATCGGCCCGACCTCGGGGTGCACCAGGGTCTTGTGGTCCTCGAAGCGCCGGGCGACCTCGTGGCGCGCCCACAGGTCGGCGAACTCGTCGCTGGCCCGGCCGAGCACCCGGACCAGTTCGGCCGCCCGGGAGTGCGGTCCGTGCACGCCGTAGGCGGCGCGCAGGCTCGCGACCTGGGCGCGGCTCTGCCGGTCGCGGTCTTCCTCGGGGTAGAGGGTGCGGGCGGCGGGGTCGGTGAACCAGCGGTGGATCCCGCTGCGGGCCAGGCCGGTCAGGTGCGAGGTGTCGCCGAACAGCGCGGCGGCCGGCCGGTTCTGCACCAGGGTCTCGCCCAGGTCGCTCAGCACCAGCGCGGGCGTGTCGGCGAGCCGGTCGAGCACCCGCAGCAGCGCGGGGGCGACGTGCGGGGAGGCGGACGGCGCGGCCGGGGCGTTGTGCCCGGCGATCCGGTACAGGTAGTCGCGCTCGTCGCCGGTCAGCCGCAGCGCCCGCGCGAGCGAGCCCAGGATGTGCGCGCTGGGCTGGGGCGCGCGCCGCTGCTCCAGCCGGGTGTAGTAGTCGGTCGACATCACGGCGAGCGAGGCGACCTCCTCGCGCCGCAGGCCCGGCGCCCGGCGGCGGGCGCCCTGCGGCAGGCCGACGTCCTCGGGCCGGAGGGCCTCGCGGTGGCGGCGCAGGAAGTCGGCGAGTGCGGTGCGGTCCATGGTTCCGATTGTGGTCCGGCCGCCGCGGCTCAGCCAGGGACCGCCGGTCCCCCGATAACGGGTCTCTGCCGCCGCCCGCCCGGGAGGGCGATATTCGGAGCCATGGACATCACCGGAAACACCGTCTTCATCCCCGGCGCCACCAGCGGCCTCGGCCTGGCGCTGGCCCTCGCCCTGCACGAGAAGGGCAACACCGTCGTGGTGGGCGGCCGGCGCGCCGACCTGCTGGAGCGGATCGCCGCCGAGCACCCCGGCATCGACACCGTGCGGATCGACGCCGCCGACCCGGCGAGCATCGAGACGGCCGCGCAGGAGGTGATCGCCCGCCACCCCGGGCTGAACGTCCTGGTCACCATGGCCGGCGTGATGATCCCCGAGGACTGGCACCGCCCCGCGTCCTTCCTGGCCGACGCCGAAGCCATGGTCACCACCAACCTGCTGGGCACGATCCGGCTGATCGCGGCCTTCCTCGAACACCTCCAGGGGCGGCCGGACGCCACCGTCATGACCGTCTCCTCCGGCCTGGCGTTCGCCCCGCTGAAGATCACGCCGACCTACAACGCGACCAAGGCCGCCGTCCACATGCTCAGCGAGTCGATCCGCCTCCAGCTCGCCGACACCTCCGTCAAGGTCGTCGAACTGGTGCCGCCGGCCGTCCGCACCGCCCTGATGCCCGGGCACGAGGAGAGCGAGGCGGCCATGCCGCTGGCGGAGTTCACCGCCGAGGTGGTCGACCTGATCGAGAACCGGCCGGACGCGAAGGAGATCCAGGTCGAACGGGTGAAGTTCCTGCGCTACGGCGAGGCCCGCGGCGACTACGACCGGGTGGTCGCCGCGCTCAACCCGGCCGGGGCGGGCGACGCGTAGCCGCCACGGCCGATCCGCCGCCCGCCCGGTTGCCAGCCCGCCTGCCGCCCGCCCGGCTGCCCGCGTCACCCGCCCGGTTGCCCGCCCGCCCGGCTGCCCGTCACCCGCCCGGCTGCCTGCCGGACCGCCGCCCATCCGTGCGGCGCGCCGGCTCCGAAACGGTCGTACGAGGACGTCCCGGAGGGCGTACTCGTACGGGACGGCCCCGGCGGCGAGGCGAGGAGGAGCACGGTGGACGCGAACGGTGCGGTGGACGTCGTGGTGGTCGGAGCCGGGGTCGCGGGCCTCGCCTGCGCGCTGGACCTCGCGGCCGCCGGGCAGCGGGTGCGGCTGCTGGAGGCGTCGGACGCGGTGGGCGGCCGGATGCGCACCGACCCGCGCGACGGCTTCCGGCTGGACCGGGGCTTCCAGGTGTTCAACACCTGCTACCCGCAGGTGCGCCGCCGACTCGACCTGCGCCCGCTGCGCCTGCGGCCGTTCACCCCGGGCTTCGTCCTGGCGGGCCGCTCCGGCCGGCGCCGGCTCGTCGACCCCACCCGTCGGCCCGGCCAGGCGGGCGACCTGCTGACCGGCCGCGCGCTGCCCGCCGGGGACGCCGCCGTGCTCGCCGCCCTGACCGCCCGGGACGCGCTGCTGCCCGCCGCGCTCCTGCGCCGGGGCCGCGACGTGCCGGCGGCGGCGGCGCTGCGCCGGGCCGGCCTCTCGCGGGCGACCCTCGACGGGGTGCTGCGCCCCTTCCTGTCCGGCGTCTTCCTGGAGGACGAGCTGGACACCTCCAGCCGGGTCCTCCACCTGTACTGGCGCAGCATGGTCCGGGGCACCCTGGCGCTGCCCGCCGCCGGGATCGGCGCGGTGCCGGCCGCCCTCGCCGCCCTGCTGCCGCCGGGGGCACTGGAGCTGGAGGCCCCGGTGGAGCGGGTGCACCAGGACGGCGTGCTGCTGGCGGACGGCCGGGAGGTCGGGGCGCGTCGCGTGGTGGTGGCCACCGAGGCGGCCGCGGCGGCCCGGCTGCTGCCCGGCCTCCCGGTCCCGCCCGGGCGCGGGGTGACCACCTTCTACCACGCGGCCGAACGCAGCCCGCTGGCCGAGCCGACGCTCCTGGTCGACGGCGACCGCGAGCTGCTGAACTCGGTGGTGCTCTCCGAGGTGGTCCCCGGCTGCGCGCCGCGCGGGCTGTCACTGGTCTCGACGTCGGTGCTCGGCACGACGGCCGAGGAGCGGCCGGTGCGGGCCCGGCTGGCGGAGCTGTACGGCTGCGACACCTCGTCCTGGGAGCCGCTGGCCGCCTACCGGATCCCCGCCGCCCTCCCCGCGATGCCCGCCCCGCACCCGCTCACCCGCACCAGCCGGTGGGCGCCCGGCCGTCACGTGTGCGGCGACCACCGGGCGACCGGATCGGTCCAGGGCGCGCTGGCGTCGGGGGCGCGGGCCGCCCGCGAGGTGCTGGCCGACCTGGCGGGCGGCCCGGGCCGCTGACCAGGGGTGCCGGCCCGGCGGGATGTGACGCGGAGCGGCCCGGCCTGGGCCGGGGTGTCGGCGGGAGAAATGGTTCTGGTACGGTCCTCCCGCCAGATCTGAACGCGTTCAATAATGGGGTGGGCGGGGTGGGGAGCTCGGAGGGGGACCGGCCGGTGCCCGGGCCGGCCCGGGGGCTGGCGGTCCTGGCGGTGCTGTCCGCGCTGTCCGGGGCGGGCTCGGTGCTGTTCTCGCCCGGCGGCTCGGCGGCCTGCGGCCCACTGCTGGTCGGCGTGCTGCTGCTGGCCCTGCCGTCGGCCGCCCGGCAGGAGAACTCCTTCCGGTTCGTCTGCCCCGTCATCGGTTGGATCGTCTTCGTCCTCTCGGTGCTCGGCACCCTGTCCGGACTGCTGGTGCTCGCCGTCCCCGCCCTCGCCCTGGTCGCGGCGGGAACCCTGGCCCGCCCCGAGCCCGGGCTTCGCCCGCTGCTGGTCGGCGTCCCGGCGGCGGTCGCCGCCCTCGGCTGGGCCGCCTTGTGCCTGGCCACCCTGCCGGTCCGGCCGAACGGCTGACCGCCCACCCCCTTCGAACGGAACGGAGTGTCCGACGTGCGAAGAGCCCTGTCCGTGACCGTCGCGCTCGGCGCCTGCCTGGTCCTGCTCCCGGCCGCCTGCGACGCCGTCGACCGGTGCTGCTTCCGCCCGCCGGTCAGCGGCCCCGGACTGACGGCCGACGAACTGGCCGGCCGCTGGGAGTCGGCCGACGGCGTCACGCTCGTCCTGCGCGCCGACGGCGGCTTCTCCACCAACGCCGCCCCGGCCGGAACGGCCCTCCGCCCGGCCCCGGAGACCCGCGACGGCCGCTGGCGGCTGGGCGACCGCGGCAACGCCCCGGACACCTCGGTCGAACTCGGCTTCTTCCGGCCCCCGGACGGATCGGACACCGCCCGGCTGGTCCTGGTCTCGGCCCGCGCGAACGGGCGGCCCGCCCTGTGCGCCTTCGCCGCCGAGATCGACGACCCCTGCGGCGGCTACCTGCTGACCAGGGCGACGGGCTCGCCCAGCCCGTCCGCCCGGCCGGGCCCGTCCGGCCGCCGCGCGTCGTAGGATTCCAGGCCAGGGGCGGGACAGCGCCCACCCGGACAGAACGGACCGACCGGACCGACCGGACCGGCGTACGCGGCCTCCGGCGGAACGGACCGCGGAGGAGGAGCGATGAGCCCGCGCAGCACCGTGGCGGAGACCCGCCGCACTCGGGCCCGGATCATCGACCGGAGCGTCGCCCTCGCCTCGGTCGACGGGCTGGAAGGGCTGACCATCGGGCGGCTGGCGAGCGACCTCGGCCTCTCCAAGGCCGGCGTGCTGGGCCACTTCGGTACCAAGGAGGCCCTGCAACTGGCCACCCTGGAACGGGCCTGCGCCCTCTTCACCGCCCTGGTCTGGGACCCGGCCGCCGCCGTCCGGCCCGGCCTGTGCCGGCTGCGGGCGGTCTGCCGGAGTTGGATCGACTACCTGGAGCACGCCCGCGAGATCTTCCCCGGCGGCTGCCTGTTCACCACCGCCGCCGTCGAGTTCGACGCCCACGACGGCCCGGTCCGCCGCAACGTCGCCCGCCTGCTGATGGTCTGGCGCCGCCGACTGGCCGGCGAGGTCCGGCTCGCCGTCGAGGCCGGCGAACTGCCCGCTGACACCGACCCCGAGCAGGTCGTCCACGAGTTGACCGGCATCTACCTCGCGCTCAACCAGGCCCTGCAACTGCTCCGCGACCCGCTCGCGGCCACCCGCACCCGCCGCGCCCTGGACCGGCTGCTGCCCGCCGCGGGCTGCTGATCCGCCCTGTGCCGCCGGCCGACCCTCAGGCGGCCGACCGTCAGGCGGGTTGGGCGGCGGGCCGGGCCCGGTCGCGGCGCCGCTCGGCGAGGCGCCCGTACAGCGCGGCGGCCCCGACGGCGGCGGACACCAGGACGACGCTGCCCGCCACGTCCAGCACGTAGTGGTTGCCGGTGGCGATCACCACCGCCGTCATCAGCACCGGGAACGCCCAGGGCAGCAGCGCCAGTCGGGGCCGGGCGGGCCGCAGCGCCGACCAGGCGGCGTACGCGCACCACAGCGCCCAGCCCACGTGCAGGCTCGGCATCGCCGAGTAGTGGTTCCCGCCGGTGCCGCCGGCCCCGCCGTCGGCGCCGGACAGGACGTCGTAGCGGGCGACCACGTCGACCGCGCCCGGCAGGGCGAAGCGCGGCGGGGACATCGGCACCGCCCAGTACACCGGCAGGATCAGCGCCGTCATCGCGAGCAGCGCCCGGCGGGCCCGGCGGTAGGCCGCGCCGTCCCGGACGAACAGCCAGACCAGCACGCCCAGCACCACCAGGTAGTAGCCGCGGTACACGTACACCGCGAGGTGGCACAGCAGCGGGTGCCCGGCCAGCCAGCCGTTCGCGGCCGGCTCGACGGCCAGGTGCAGCGCCCGCTCCGCCGACCGCAGCGAGAGCGCGTGCGCGGTCGCGGCCGCGACGTCCTTGCCCGCGGCCGCGTGCAGCCGGGTGAACAGCCACAGCCACAGCAGCAGGCCGAGCACCTCGACCAGCGCCCCGGGCCGCCCCCGGACCCCCCGCACCAGCACGCCCCGCCAGTCACGCCCGCTATGCCCGTCACGCCCGCCCGTCACGCCCGCCCCCCGGATGCCGTCACGCCGCCCACCCTAGCCCCCTCGCCGGAGCACCCTCCGGCGCACGGCGCATCCCGCCGGACCGATTTATCCCCCGGCCCCGCGTGGCACCCACCCATGCGCCGCAGAGCTCCTAGTCTCAACGGTCTACAGCGCTACGGCGCTCCTTACCGCCGGGCCTTTGCGCCTCCGAGCCGAGGAGACGGCCATGAGTCGTGTCGTCAGGGCCGCCCTGTTCCAGACCGCGTGGACGGGCGACAAGGAATCGATGCTGGACGCCGCCTAGCGGGCCGCCCGGGACGCCGCCGGCCAAGGCGCTCGCCCTCGCCGGACGGAAGGCCGACGGCTTCATCCTCCAACTCGCCGACCCCTACCTCACCGAATGGATGGTCAAGGCCGTCCGCCGGGCCGCCGAGGAAGCCGGCCGCGACCCCGCCGCCGTCACCGTCTGCGTCGCCGCCCCCGCCTACGTCGGCGACGACCTCGACCACGCCCGCGAGCAGTGCCGCTGGTTCGGTGGCATGGTCGGCAACCACGTCGCCGACCTGGTCGCCCGCTACGGCGAGCACTCCGGCCTCGTCCCCGAGGAGCTCACCGCCTACGTCAAGGACCGGCACGGCTACGACTACAGCCACCACGGCCGGGCCGGGAACCCCTCCACCGACTTCGTCCCCGACGCCGTCGTCGACCGCTTCTGCCTGCTCGGCCCCACCGCCGCCCACGTCGAGAAGCTCCGCGAACTGCGCGAACTGGGCGTCGACCAGTTCGCGCTGTACGCCATGCACGACGCCCGGGAGGCCGTCATCGACGCGTGCGGGGAGCACGTCATCCCGGCGCTGGCCTGAGCGGCCCTCCGCGCGGGCGGGTGTCAGCGCGGGAGAGGAAACCGGGGTGCGGGTGGGGGAGGGGGTCTGCGAGCATGCGGGGCATGCCGCACGATGCCGTCGCCCTGTTCGTTCCGCTGGTCGTCCGCCACACCTGCCGACTGCCCGTTCCGGCCGTTCCGGCCGCTCCGGCGGCCCCGGCCGCCCCCGACGAGGGCGGGGCGGGCGGAGTCGACGGGCAGGGGGCGGTGCTGGCGCGGCAGTTCGACGCCGCGCTGATGTCGGTCGGGTTCAAGCTGTCGGGGGAGCTGCTGGCCCGGCTGTCCGAGCTGCCGGAGGCGCCGGTGCGCGAGCTGGCGGCGGGCGGGCTGGCGGCCGTCCGGGAACTGCTCGGCGACCACGTGCGGCACAACACGTACTTCGTGGACTTCCCGCGGAACGTGCCCGACACCGAGGAGTTCTGGGGCCGACTGCTGGCCGAGCTGATCGGGGCCGAGGAAGAGGATGAGGGGGAGCAGGAAGAGGCGGCGGAGCCGTTCGACCGGTTCGGCGGGCTCGACCTGCTGGCCCTGCCCGGCTACGGGCGCTACCGGCACGGGTACGAGGAACTGCTGGCCGCGCACGAGGAGTTGATCGCCGGAGCGGGCGACCGGGTCACCGTGCTGCACCTCGGCGGCGCCCCCGAGCGGGAGGCCGAGACGCTCTACCTGGCGCTGGCCGGCAGCACCACCCCGCTCGGCGCGGACGCGCTGCGCGACCTGGCCGCCCTCGCCCGGCACTGCGCGGACGGCCCGCAGCCCGCCGGGATACCCGTCCGGGAGAACCGTGCCGTGGTCAACGCCGCCCGCCTGAAGGCCGGTTCGGGCCTGCTGCCGGTGGACACCGTCACCGACGTGCTGCGCGCCGCCTGCGCGCTGGCCGACGGCGACGCCACACTCGCCACGCCGACCCGGTTCGGCCCGCTGCCGCGCCCGGTGCGCCGCGCCCTGCTCGCCGCCCTCGACGCCGTGGTGGCCGCCGCGCCCGGCAAGCTCGCCGACGTGCTCCGCCACCGCGAGCGGTTCAAGCGGCTCGGCGAACGCCTGCACCCGCACGAGTACCCGAAGTGGCCGCACGCCGCCCAGGTGTTCGCCGTCGCCCGCGGCGAGCAGCGGGCCCAGGGCGTGGACGGCCGGGTCGAGGAACTCCTCGCCGCCGGCGAACCCGGCGCCGCCGCCGAACTGCTGGCCGCCGCCGCGCCCGGCAAGCTGCTGCGCGCCCTGGACCGCCTGCTGCGCACGGCCCGCACCGAACCCGAGCGGGCCGCCGTCACCGCCGCCGCCGAACGCGCCCTGCCCGCCGCTTCCGGCCGGCTGCTGCTCTCGCTGCGCGAACACCTGGACAACCGGCGCTCGGACGAGGCGGAAGCGCCGGACGGGGCCGGCGCACCCGGCACCGGGCGGCGGGTCTTCGTCAACCGGGACGCCCGCAGCCACGTCACCGCCGACCTCCGCCCGCCGCTGCCCGCCACCGCCCGGGCCCGCCTCGTCGCCGCGCTGGACGCCGAGACCGCCCGCCGACTGCCCGTCGACCCGCCGCGCCTGCTGGTCGACCCCGAACTCCTCGACGTCGCCCTCCCGCTCAGCGGCAACGCGAGCGCGGCCGGCCTCGGCGTGCTGCCGCGCGGCTCGCTCCAGCCGGTCCGGGGCGAACTGCTGCGCTTCTTCGTCTACTGGAAGCAGCGCGAGCGGGCCACCGACTTCGACCTGTCCGCGCTGATGCTGGACGAGTCGTACGACAACCCGACCTGGCTGTCCTACACCGAGCTCAGCTCCGTCGCCGGCGAGCACTCCGGCGACGTCATCGAAGCGCCCGAGGGCGCCTCGGAGTTCATCAACCTGCGGCTGGCGAAGGTGCCCGGCGCGTTCATCGTGCCGCAGGTCAACGTGTACAGGGGCGAGGGCTTCGCGGAGGTCGAGGAGTCGTTCTTCGGCTGGATGCTGCGCGAGGACGAGCAGCGGGGCCGCCCGTTCGAGCCGCGCACCGTCCGGATGAAGTCCGAC
The DNA here is from genome assembly GCF_000269985.1 of Kitasatospora setae KM-6054. Classification (NCBI taxonomy): domain Bacteria; kingdom Bacillati; phylum Actinomycetota; class Actinomycetes; order Kitasatosporales; family Streptomycetaceae; genus Kitasatospora; species Kitasatospora setae. The sequence goes on from NC_016109.1 coordinate 8,141,679, forward strand.
CTGCGCGGCGCCGGACGGGTCGCGCTGCCGCTGGTCTTCGAACGGCGGGCGGACGGCGAGTGGTACGCCCGCTGGCTGCACGTGTACCTGCGCGGCGAGCCGGTCGGCAACCGCGTCGAGGGCAACCGGGTCACCGTCGCCGACCTGCTCCGGGCCGGCACCGAGCCCACGTACCTGACGGTCCGCCACCTGGTCGGCCTGATGGTCGCGAACGGCGCCGAACTGCTCCCCTGGGACGGCCCCGCGCCGGACGGCCCGGTCACCTACCTCGGCCTGGACCACCCCGAGGGCCTGCCGGAGGGTTCGCGGGTGATCACACCCGGGAACCTGCGCGAGCTGATCCCGGCCTGAGCGGCCGACGCCCGCCCGCTTGGCGCCCGGCGCCCAGCGCTCGGCGGTTGCCGGGCCGGTGCTATAACGTGTGCGCTGGCGAGGCCATGAGCGGGCCTCCTTCTCCACCGTCTGCAAAACGCGGCCCGCTCGCCTTCCTCGCCGTCGACCCGGAGCCGGGGCACCCTGCGACGGGGTGCCCCGGCTCCGTGCGTCGGGGCGGGGAGGGGTGGGGCGGGGCCGGGAATTCGGGCGACCGGACCGTGGGCGCGCTGCTAACGTGTGGGCCAGGCGAGGCCATGGACGGGCTTCCTTCTCCCACCGTTTGCTTCTGGCGAATTTGATGACAGCCCGTTCGCTCTCCTCGCCCAGGACTTCGCAGACCCTGAGCCGCACGGCTCAGGACCGTTCGGCGAGGCCCGCCACCGGCGCAATGCCGTCCTGCGCGGACGGGCCGTCGACGACTACGCGTTCACCGACGGGAGCTGCGGCCCGACCGTGCTCGGGCCCGACCAGGAGCCGCCGGGTTCACCCCGATCGCGCTGTCCGGCGTCCGGTCCGAGAAGCCGTCGGGGCTGCGGGAAGGCGAACCGTCCGTCCGGTGAGCGGCGCCGTCCGTCGTGCCGCGGTCCGTACCTGCCGGCCGGCCGTTACGGTGGCACCGCTCGTACGACAAACACTTCGCGTGCTGTCGGTGGCGGCTGTGAGAATGCCGGCATGGCGGAGACGATCACCTATCTGCGGGGCGACGCCACCGCGCCGCAGGGCAAGGGCGCGCGGATCATCGCGCACGTGTGCAACGACCTCGGCGGCTGGGGCAAGGGCTTCGTGCTCGCGCTCTCCCGCCGCTGGCCCGAACCGGAGGCCGCGTTCCGTCGCTGGCACCGCGAGCGGGCCGGCAACGACTTCGGCCTCGGCGCGCTGCAACTCGTCCAGGTCGGCCCGCAGCTGTGGGTGGCCAACATGGTCGGCCAGCGCGGCATCCGCACCGGCCGCTCCACCGGCGTCCCCGTCCGCTACGAGGCGATCGACGCCGCGCTCGCCAGGCTCGCCCCCGAGGCGCGGCGGCTCGGTGCGTCCGTGCACATGCCGCGGATCGGCTGCGGCCTGGCCGGCGGCAGGTGGGAACGGGTCGAACCGCTGATCGCCGAACGCCTCACCGCGCGGGGCGTCCCGGTGACGGTCTACGACCACTGAGCGTCCGGCCGCCCTCCCGTTACGGTCGCCGGCCCGTACGGTCCTCGGGCGGATCCGCGGCCCCTTACGATGCCGGGTATGACCGAAGACCCCGGTGACCTGGACGGACTGGTCCGCAAGCGGATCCGCGCGCTGCGGGTCGCCCAGGGCTGGTCGCTGGAGGAGCTGGCGGCCCGCGCCAACCTCAGCCAGTCCTCGCTGAGCCGGATCGAGAACGGGCAGCGCCGCCTCGCCCTCGACCAGCTCGTCACCCTGGCCAATGCCCTGGACACCACGCTCGACCAACTCGTCGAGACCGCCGCCGAGGACGTGGTGATCAGCCCGACCGTCGACGGCCCGCACGGCATCATGCGCTGGCCGGTCAAGGGCGACCCCGGCATCAGCGTGGTCCGCCAGCGGATGACCGAACCGCCGCCCGACAACCCCGCCCGGATGCGCGCCCACCCCGGCCGGGAGTGGCTGGTCGTGCTCTCCGGCACCGCGATCCTGATGCTCGGCCACCGCCGGATCCGCCTCGCCACCCACCAGGCCGCCGAGTTCCCGACGATGATGCCGCACGCGATCGGCGCCGAGGGCGGCCCGTGCGAGGTCCTCGGCATCTTCGACCGCGACGCCCGCCGCGGCCACCAGCCCGACCCCGGCCCGCGCGACTGCTGAGGCCCGCGCGACTGTTGACGGCCGAGGGCGCGGTCGCGGCTTGCGCCTGCCGCATGCCGGAGCACCACTCTCTTGCGTGTTCCGGGAGGGTGCGTGCCCCACGCGCATGGGCGGTCGTACGGTGACCCCATGAGCGACCCCCGCACCCCCGCCCACGCGCCCGCCCACCACCAGCTCGGTGGCCACCACCAGCACGGCCACCAGCAGCACGCGCACCCGGTCGAGGACGACGCCGCCCTGGCCGAGGTCCTCGACCTCGACGCCGAGGTACTCGCCGACCACCTCGCCGCGATCATCTACTGGCTGCCGCTGGACGCCGAACCCCGGCACGTCCTCGACCTCGGGGCCGGCACCGGCGCCGGGACCTTCGCGCTGCTGCACCGCTTCCCCACGGCCCGGGTCACCGCCGTCGACGCCTCGCCCGGCCACCTGCTGCGCCTGCGCGAGAAGGCCCACGCGCTGGGCCTCGCCGACCGGGTCGCCACCGTGCAGGCCGACCTGGACGCCGACCGGTGGCCCGAGCTCGGCACCCCCGACCTGGTCTGGGCGTCCGCCTCGATGCACCACATGGCCGACCCCGGACGGGCCCTGCGCCGGATCCGCGACCTGCTCGCCCCGCACGGCCTGTTCGCCCTGGTCGAACTGGCGGGCTTCCCGCGGTTCCTGCCGGCCGACGCCCCCGCCGACCGTCCCGGCCTGGAAGAGCGCTGCCACGCCGCCACCGACCACCTGCACGCCGCGCACGTCCCGCACCGCGGCGCCGACTGGGGCCCGCTGCTGACCGCCGCCGGCCTCACCGTCACCGGCGAACGCACCGTCACCGTCGACATCGCCGCCACCGAGCACCCCTCCGTCGGCCGCTACGCCCTGGCCGGGCTGCGCCGGATCCGCACCGCCGCCGCCCAGTACCTCGACCCCGCCGACCTCGCCGCCCTGGACCGCCTGACCGACGCCGACGGCCCCGGCAGCATCGCCCTGCGCCCGGACCTGGCGGCGCGCACCGAACGCCAGGTCTGGGCCGCCCGCCGCTGACCGCCCGTCCGGCCTGCCCTGTTCGTCCAGCCCGTCCAGCCCGTCCCGCCCGTCCTACCTGTCCCGCCGGGGTGGTCAGGGTCGTGGGTGCAGGGCGCGACCGATCCGGCGGCCCACCAGGAGGTGGGCGAGCAGGGCGCCGAGGGTGTTGAGCAGCACGTCGTCCACGTCGAACGCCCGGCCCTCCACCAGGAGCCCCTGCGCCGCCTCGACCGTGACCATCACCAGCGCGGTCAGCGCCGTCGCGGCCAGGACGCCGCGCAGCCGGGGGAACAGCACCGGCAGCAGCACGCCGAACGGCACGCCCAGCAGGACGTTCCCGCCGACCTGCTGGGCCGCGGCCCGGACGGCGGGCTGGTCCAGGTAGCCCCGGAGCGAGGCGCCGAGGTGGAAGTTGGGGTGCACCAGGTCCCGGGCACCGGGCACCGGTACCAGCGTCACCCGGGCCAGCCCGACCGCGAACACCACGGTCAGCACCAACCCGGCCAGCAGGACCAGCCACCGGACGGCGGGGGCCAGCGGCCCCCACCGGCGCGCGAGCGGCTGCCCGGTCCGCACCGCCCGCCGGGCGCCGAGCGCGGGTCCGGGGCCGGACCCGGTGTCCGGGTGCTTCCGGCTCCACCAGCGAGTGCTCCCGTCCGCCCGACCGGTGCCGGCCTGCGGCGGCTCTCCGCGTCCACCAGCTACTGCCCGTCCGCTGTCCGCCGTCGGTCTGCCGCTCGCCGCCCGTTCGTAGCCCATCGTCGAGGTCCTCCCCATCGCGCGTCCGATCCTCCGCTACCGGTTTCCCGCCCGCACCGGATACCCCGGGCCGCTGCCGTCATGCCGGTCCGCCGGGGCCGGTCCGGTGCGTTCCGCTCGCCTGCCGGAGCGCTGGTGGGGGAGACTCGCGGGCATGGTCTCAGTAGTGCAGAACGTCGCGATCGACTGTGCGGACGCCTTCGGGCTGGCCCGCTTCTGGAGCGCCGTGACCGGCCGCCCGATCGACCCGGACAGCGCGCCGGGCGACCGGGAGACCCAGGTCGAACTCGCCGACGGCGGGCTGGTGCTGTACTTCAACCAGGTGCCCGAGCCGAAGACGACCAAGAACCGCGTCCACCTCTGCCTGCGCCCCGACACGGCCCGCGACCCGGAGGTCGACCGGCTGCTCGCCCTCGGCGCCGCCCTGGTCGCCGACCGCCGCAACCCCGACGGCACGGGGTGGGCGGTCCTGGCAGATCCGGAGGGCAACGAGTTCTGCGTCCTGCGCAGCGCGGCCGAACGGGCCTGACCGCCGTCCGGGCCCGAACGCCGCCAGGGCCTGAACGCTGTCTCGGCTTGCCCTGGTCCGGCCTGGTCCGGCCTGGCCGCTGTCCGGTGCGGGGACGCGCCGGGGCCGCCCCTCCCGCACGGAGGGGCGGCCCCGGTCTTCTCCGGTGGGGGCCGGGCTTAGGGGTAGGCGACCAGGTTGGCCACGTTGGTGGCCGAGTTGGACGGGCCGCCGGTCGAGTTGATGACGTGGGCGATGGTGCCGGTGCCGCCGAGCGAGACGGTCACCATGTCGTGGAAGCGCACGCCGGTGCGGTTCGGGGCCTCGAAGGAGTGGTCCTCCACCACGGCCGGGTTGACGTTGAAGTAGGCGTAGGAGCCCAGGCCCCAGGCCTCGTGCGCGGTGACGCCGGGCGCGACCTGGTAGGCCGGGTAGCCGCGGGTGGAGCCGTTCATCCAGGCGGCCTGGTTCGGCGGGTCGTACGGCAGCTCGTTCTGGAAGAAGTACGTCCGGCCGTTGTCGCCGTTCCAGATCACCTGGGTCTGCTGGTAGTGCTCGACGAACAGGCCGTACATGGTGACGTTGCGGCCGTTGACGATGAGCCCGTTGGCGGCGGTGTTGCTGGTCCAGCCGACGCCGCTGCCGTGGTCCGCGCGCCACAGCCACATGTGGTCGCCGATCACGTTGTTCGAGTTGACCACCAGCGACTGGCTCGCCTTGCCGACGCCCGCGCCGCCGATCCGGAAGAACACGTCGTGCAGCGAGGTCGGGTTCGCCGAGTGGTCGGCGGACGAGCCCGCCGCGCCGAGCTGCATCAGCACCGGGGAGTTGACCGTCCCGGCGTCGATCAGCAGGCCGGCCAGCTTGACGCCGTCCACGTCCGCGACGTTCACGGCGGTGACGCCGTTGTCCGGGACGAGGGTGGCCAGGCCCAGGCCGAGCACCACGGTGTCGGCGCGGGTGACGTTCAGGGTCTGGTCCAGGTGGTAGACGCCCGGGGTGAACAGCAGGTTCTTGCCCTGCGCCAGCGCCGCGTTGACCGCGGACGCGGTCGCGCCCGGCTTCACGATGAAGAACTGGTCGATCGGCAGCGAGCCGCCCGCCTGCGCCCCGGCCGCCCAGCTGGTGCCAGAGCTGTTGGAGCGCAACGCCGGGACGAACACCCGGTAGGCGCCCGCGGAGTCGACGTACAGGAAGGGCTTCTCGCGGACCACCGGGGTCTGGTTGACGGTGGTGTACGGCGGGTTGGGGAAGGAGTTGGCGGGCGCGTTGACGTCGCCGACGAACACCATGTTCCAGTTGGATCCGGTCCAGCTGCCCCACTGCGCGTTGCGCGAGAGCCACTGCTGCTGCGAGCCGGAGCGGACCTGGCCGTCGACCTTCGAGTCGGCGATGAAGCCGCCCGAGGACCAGCCGCCGTCGTCCAGCTGCAGGTTGCCGCGCACGTGCATCCGGCGGTACGGCGCGGCCTGGGAGACCGCCCAGCGGTCGGTGCCGCCGGTCGGGTTGACGGACAGGTTCTCGGCGGAGCGCCAGAAGTTCTGCGTCGCGTTGCCCTGGAACCAGTCGGCCTCGGCGTGCACCGCGCCGTTGATCGTCACGTCGTCGGGGGACAGGCCGAGGCCCGCCACCTGCGTGTAGAACCCGACGTTGGCGTCCACGCCGTAGCTGCCCGGCTTGAACAGCAGGGCCTGGCGCTGGGCGCCGAACTGGTTGGTCTCCTGCTGCGCGAAGACCGCGTTCAGCTTGGCCTGGACGGTCGCGGCGGGCATCGACGGGTCGAAGACGGTCACGTTCGGCCCGAAGTCGGGCGTGCCGGGCGGGTTCGTGACGGTGCTCCCGAAGGTGAAGGACTGCGCGGCGGTGCCGTTGCAGGCGTACTGCTGCAACTGCACCGCGTCGGCGGTGGAGGCGCTCGGCACGTCCAGGCACCGGCCGCTGTTGCGGTTGACGAAGTGGTACGCGCCGCTCGCCTCGGCGACCGCCTGCCACTGCTGGTTCAGGCCGCCGCCGTACGCCCACAGCTGGACCTTCGCGCCGTCGGCGGTGGAGACGTCGACGACGTCCAGCACCTTCGAGGTGTCGTTCTGGCTGTTGATCCGGACGTACCCGTTGCCGAGGTCCTGGACCTGCCACTGCTGGGCGGTCGTCCCGTTGCAGGCGTACTGCTGGACGACGGTGCCGTTGGCGGTGGCGGCCGCGGCGGCGTCCACGCACTTGCCGGAGTGCTGCGCCACCAGCGTGGTCGCCCCGGTCGGGACGGCGGCCAGCGCGGCGGGGGCGGGCGAGAGCAGCACCACCGAGGAGACCAGCAGGCCGACGGTCGCGGCGGTGGTGGTGGTGGTCGTGGGGAGGAGTCTTCTGCTGCGCAAGGGAGTCGCTCCTTTCTCGGGCCGACGGGCGATCAGGCGGGCAGGTTCCACTGCTGGTTGGCGCCGGCGAAGCAGTCCCAGAGCTGCAGCCGGGTGCCGTTCGCGGAGGACGGACCGGTGGCGTCCAGGCAGCGGCCGGAGACCGGGTTGACCAGGGTCTTGTTCGACTGCGCCTGCCACTGCTGGGCACCGGTGCCGTTGCAGTCGTAGAGCTGGGCCTGGGTGCCGTTGGCGGTGCCGCCCGAGGTCAGGTCCAGGCACTTGCCGAGCGCGCGGACCGTACCGTCGGTGCCGACCGTCCACTGCTGGGCGGTGGTCCCGTTGCAGTCGTACAGCTGGACGGCGGTGCCGTTGGCCGAACTCGCGGCCGCCACGTCCACGCACTTGCCGCCGTAGCCGGTGATCTGTCCGGTGCGCCCGCCACTCGGCGGCGGGGTGGTGGAGCCGCCGGTGAGCGCGTTGAAGGTCTTCGAGAACTGGTACGCCGACTGCGGGGTGCCGCTGCAGCTGTCGGAGAGCGTTCCGCTGGTCGCGCAGGCCTTGTCACGGCCGACCGCCCAGAAGGCGAGCAACTGGATGCCCTTGGAGGCGGCGAACGACTCCAGGGTCTGCGCGTTCGCGGTGGAGAACACCTCGGAGGTGGTGTCGTTGACCCCGATCATCGGGGTGTTGCCCTCCATCGCCCACAGCTGGTCGGAGGTCTTGGACGTCCAGATCTGGCCGAGCTGGGTGTGCAGGCCGTTGGCGGCGCTGATCGCGGCCTGGCCCATGTCCATCGGCGAGCCGTAGTCCATCGTCATGATGTTGACGGCGTTGACGGTCAGGCCGCGGCTCTTCGCGTTGGTCAGCAGGCTGATCGAGTTGGATTCGAGACCCGAAGGACTCACCGGCAGCGTGTAGTTGACGTCCAGCCGCTTGCCCGCCGCCGCCTGGGCCTGCTGGAGTGCGGCGAGGGCCTGGTTGCGGCGGTCGTTGGCGGCGGTGTCGTTCAGCGCGCCGCCCTCGATGTCCAGGTCGATCCTGGTCAGGTTGAGCGCGTCCACCACTCGCTTGTACTGCGCCTGCAGCGCGGAGACGCTGCCGCACGCCTGCCCCAGTTCGGTGCCGGAGGCGCCGCCGAAGCTGGCGATCACGTCGCCGCCGGCCGCCCGGTGGGCGTTGACCGCGTTGGTCCAACCGGCGTCCGTGATGGAGGTGTTGCCGTTGAACGTGGCGTTGCAGCTGCCGTCGCTGATCACGAAGGCCAGCGTGACGTACTTCAGCCCGCCGTTGTTGCGGGCGTCCGCCAGCGTGTTCGGCGAGTTCCAGGTCTCCAGGTACGGCGCCGCGTAGTGCGCTGGGAAGCCCGGCCCGGCGTTGGCCGCAGCCGAGGCCGGGCCGGCGCCGCTCACCAGCAGGCCGGCCACCGTGGCGGGCAGCGCGACGGCGGCGGCGGTCGCGCGCAGCAGGGTGCGGGCCCGGGTGCGGGTCTGGGCCCCGGTGAGGGAATGGGTGCGGGTGTGTGCGCGGATCAAGGCGGCTCCTCGTGGGGGAAACGTTCACTCGTTCATGAAGTGAACGCGAAGCGATGCCTGAGAGGGTGTCCGGAGTGGTCCGGGCAGGGCGGCGCGTCCTCCTGATGGAGGATCAGTGGTGGTGGCCATTAGCCCTGGCGGCTTTGGTCTGGACCTTTTTCAAGACGTGAAGTTAGGGGCGTCTGCGCGGTCACGTCAACCCCCCGTACGTACAGGACTCGAAGGCTGTATGCGGAGCGCTCGAAGGCGGGAAGGGCGGGCCGAGCGGTGGCTCGGATCCGTCCGGCGCCGGTTTTTGCCAAACGGTCGACCACTTCGGGCGGCTGGCCGGATAGCTTCCGAACATCCGTCGAAACCTGGTGCGCGAGGCCCTGGGGCCTCGCGGGGAGGAGTGTGTCGTGAACCCGATCGACCTGGCGGAGGCAGCCGCCGAACTGCCGCTGGCATGGAACTCGCGCGCGCTGGCCCGGGTGGGGGAAGCCTCCGTGAAGGTGCTGCGGATGGACGACCTGCCGCTGTCGGCGGAGTGCCACGAGGTGGACGAGGCCCTGCTCGTCCTGGACGGCCGCCTGGAGTTGGAGGTGGACGGTGCGCCACTGACGGTTCGCGCCGGCGAACTGTGCGTGGTCGCGGCGGGCGCTGTGCATGCTGTCCGGCCCGGGAGCCGTGGCACATTGGTGATCGTGGAGGCGGCCGAGGGGTGATGGTCGAGGGCTGGCGGTCGAAGGGTGACGGTCGAGGGCTGGCGGTCGAAGGGTGACGGTCAGGGGGCGGGGGGTGGTGGGCGGTGCGCGGGGTGGGTCGCTGTTGACCGCCGGGGTGGGGCGTGCCTAGATTGTATTTGCTTGCAAATGTAAATCGACGGCGGCGCGCCATGCCGCGCCGTGTGGCGCCGCGCCATACGGCGCTGTGCTCTGCGGTGTCGCGCGAGCGATGCCTGGTCGCGCTGTGCCGCGTTGCGTCGCGGGAAACGGGGAGGGCACACCACCATGGCTGAGGACTTCAACCGGCAGGTCATCGCACAGTTCCGGGCGAACGGCGGCAAAGTCGAGGGATTCCCCGACCTCCTGCTGCTCACTGCCGCCGGCCGGCGCACCGGCCGGCCCCGCACCACGCCGCTGGCCTACCGCGAGGACGCCGGACGCTACCTGGTGTTCGGCTCCAACGGGGGTGCCGCCGCGCACCCGCTCTGGTACCACAACGTGCTCGCCGCAGGCGGCGGCACCGTCGAACTGTCCGACGGGGAGGACGGCATCGTCGCCCTCGCGGTCCGCCCCGTCGAACTCGCCCCGGACGAACGCGCCCGCCAGTACGTCGAGCAGGCCCGTCGCGTTCCCAGCTTCGCCGAGTACGCCGATCGGGCCGACCTTGCCGACCGGGTCATTCCGGTGATCGCCCTGCACCCCCTCGACCTGGCCGGCGACCCCGGGCTGCCCGCCGCGATCGTCGCCGGACTCCGGCTCCACCACGAGGATCTGCGCCGCCAACTCGCCGACCTGCGTGCCCGTCTGGACGGTGCCGACCCGCTGCCCGGCCCCGACCTTGCCGCCCAGTTGCGCGAACGCTGCTTGAGCTTCTGCCACGGACTCGACATGCACCACATCCGCGAGGAGGGCGCCTTCACCGCCTTCGAACGCCGATACCCGCAACTGACCCCCGCGATCACCCGGCTGCGCGCCGACCACCGCACCGTCGCCGACGCGCTCGCCCGCTTCGAGGCCCACCTCGCGGCGCCCGTCGACCCCGCCGGCCAGGCCTCCGGCCCCGCCGTCCTGCGCGCCGAACTCGACCGGCTCACCGAGGGACTGGAAGCGCACTTCGCCTACGAGGAGGAACACCTGATCGCCACGTCCGCCCCGCACCCGGAGCGCTGAGCGGCCGTCCGGTACGGTGAGGCCCGGTTCGTTGCTACCGTCGGCGGACCGGACCTCTACGCGTACCGACCAGGAGGGCGCATGGCCGGCCCGTCCACCCCACCTGCCGGGGGTGCCCCGCGAGGGGGCGAAGGCGCGGCGGGCGGTGCAGGCAGCGCGAACCCCGTTGGCCTCGGCGCGGACGACGCCGTCCGGGCCATGCTGCTGCTGATGCCAAGGGTCGCCGCCAGGGTCAAGCGGACCGCCGTGCCCGAGGCGCTGGCCGGGTTCCAACTCGCGCCCCGTCACCTGTCGCTGCTGTCCTACCTGGTCTTCGACGGCCCGATGCCGGTCGGCGCGCTCGCCGAACGCCTCGAAGTCGCGCACACCACCGCCAGCCTGATGGTCGGTGACCTCGCTCGCCAGGGCGTTCTGGACCGCAATTCCGACCCGGCTGACCGGCGGCGCACCATCGTCTCGCTGACCGCCGACCCCGCCACCCGTACCGCGATCGAACGCTGGCTCGCCAACGGCTCCGCCTCCTGGCAGGCCGCGTTCGCCCCGCTCACCCCCGCCGAACGCGCCCTCTTCGTTCGCACCATGGCCGCCTACGAGCAGGGCACCGCAGGCGGTGCCTGAACGCCGCTCGCTTCGGCTCCCGCCGCAGGACGGCCGTGCCGTCCGCCGCGAGCGTGGACCGGGCACCGCCTCCCGCGGGGAGGGGCAGGCCCGTGACGGACGCGGGGCAGAGCAACGCCGGCCGTGCCGCCCCGTGCGCGCAGTGGCGACAGAGGTGTCGGCGCAGGGTGCTGCGATGGGCGGGCGCACATCGCAGCACTGATTCCTCCGCCTGCCCGAGGTCTCGGTCGTCCTTCAGTGTTGCCGCGTCTTCGCGATGCTGGACGCTGTCCTGAGCCCGAACTGGGGGGACAGGTACTACTCGTGCGACTCGCGCTGGGCGCCCGGCGAGGTGATGTCCTTGATGCGGGATGGCAGCGGAAACGCGCATTCGATTGTCTTTGCGGAGGCCGGGGTCTTCGCTCGTGGGTTCAACCACGAATCCATCCTGAGCCGGTACCGGCGGAAATCGGCGGAGTCGTGGCCCGGATTGCTCGACGGGGTGCCGGAGGCCACGGTGTGCTTCTGGCCTGAGACGGCCGACGCCGCCTGGTGTGGCGACAACTTCGCGCCCGGGCCGGACGGCGGCGGTGCTGCCGCGCTGTTCCAGTTGCTTTTGGACGGCAGTCCCGAGGTGTACCAGAGCTTCGCGGAGGACTGTCACGAGACGGACCTTGATCTTCATGCCGTCCGCCATGTGTACGTCCTGCGGCCGTTCGCGTCGGACGTCGTCCGGACACTGAACCCGAAGCTTGAGCTCGCCGAACTCGCCGGTTGCATCGCGGAGGTCGGCTACCGGGCCGGTATGTGAGCCTCCGTGCTCGGGGTGTCGTGGGACCGCGCTGAGCGGCGGGGCTCCAAACAGCCGAAGAGCCAGCCGACCATCACCCGCCTAGCGGTCGCACCGAGTGCCATGGCGGTTGCGGTAGTCGGTGCAGTCGCGCCCCAGCGCACCGCGGGCCTGCTGAGCACTGCGCGCATGTTCGCCGTCATGTATTCCTCCGATTGTCTGATGAAAAATCAAAATCATTGAATTTCCATGGCCTTGTATCGTCCTGGCGCTCACTGGATCCAAGGTTCACTGATCGGCGAGGCGCTGTCTCTGGAGGTAGGTTCCGTCTTTTCGGTGGGGCTGGCTACACCGAAAAGACGGAACCTACCTCCAGAGACAGCAGATGTGCGGCTGACTACCTTGAGGGCATGCGAACTCTTGTCGGAGTGAAAACGAAGAAGATGTGGCGCGGCGCCGTACGGTGGCTCACGACTCGCCTGGCGGCTGGGTTCCGCCGTGTGGCGTCCCTGCTGTCAGGACCGGTCCCGGTCCCGGTCCCGGTCCCGGTCCCGGTCCCGGTCCCGGTCCCGGGTCCGGGTCTGGTCTTGGCTCCGGCTCTCGGTGGCCGCTCGGGCGCGGGCGACGGTGGACGGCCGCCGTCTCGGGGTAGCACCCGCGCAGGCCCGGCCCCGGTTGCCCGCGTGCGGGGGCGGCGGTCCGCCATCGGGCTCTGCGGGGCCGCCCTCTGGGCGGCGGGAGCTGATGCAGCGTCAGTCGCTCAGTTCGTCTGCGGTAGTCCGCCGCCGAGTGTGGCCAGGACGTACGGCCAGGCCGCCGTGCCCAGGCGGGCGTCCGCTTTCGGGCCGCCGCCGTGTTCGAAGACCAGGGACGGGGGCAGCGGCGACTCGCCTGGCAGCAACAGGCGGTGGCCGGCCTCCGGGTCGGTGAGCAAGCGGACGGACGCGTCGGCGGCTTCGCGTCGGGCGCGCAGCTGCTCGGCGAACGGCAGCGAGGGCCACATCGCGTCCGCGCCGCCCGCGATCAGTAGCAGGTCGGCACGGGCCCGCTCCACCGGGATCGTCGCGGCGGGCAGCGCGTCGGCGAACGTCCGCTCGCTCTGCTCGTACCAGCCGCGGATGGCGGCCGGGGTGCCCTCCGGCTCGGTGGGCGTCCAGGTCTCGTCCATCGGAACGAACGGCAGTGGCTGCCCGCGCCACGTCCAGCACGAGCGGAACGGGCGGTTCGCACCGTCCGCGCCCGGTCCCACGTTGCACCACACCAGGGAGGTCGGTGCCAGTGCCACCACCGCGTCCACCCGCGGGTCGTGCACCGCTGTCAGCAGGGAGGCCTCTGCACCCTTCGACGTCCCGAGGAAGCCGATCCGCCGCGCTCCTTCCGCCCGCAGCAGGTCGACCGCCGCCGTGAAGGTCTCCAACGGGACTTCACACACTCCCGGCGGCTGCCCCGGCCCGCCGAACCAGCGGAACGTCAGCACGTCGAACCCTGCTGCGGCCAGCACCCGGGCCCGGGCTAGCTCCACCCGCCCGCTTGACCCCGACAGCACCACCACCCCGACGTCACTCCCTCCGACCGGCGTGCACCGTACTCCCTCCCAAGGCGCCGTCACCGCGCGCTCGACGACCTCCACCCGTCCATCTCCCCTGTACCAGTTCCGGTTCAAGACCCCACCCTCACCCGTCTTCGGTACGCCTGGCAAGCGCCGCTCGGACGACGGGGCGAGAGCGGGTTCCCACCGGGGAACGCGGCGTGTGGCGAACGCCCCGGCGAACGGGCACCGGAGGCGGAAGGGAGGCCGATCCCGCCGTCGGCGCGGCCGGTTAGTCTGCCGGAGGGGCCGGGGCGTATGCCGGGAAGGGGAAGACCGTGGGGTTCAGGACAAGCCTGCTGGTCTATACCGATGGCGACGTGGCTGACCGCCCGAGAACGGTCAGCCCTGCCGGCCCGGCGGACCTCGGGCGGACCACCACGATGCTGCGGCGGCTGCTACCAGGTTGCGCGATCGAGCTCATGGGTCCGGCCTCCCTCGCAGAAGGTATGTGGCCGCCCTTCGGGCGGGTTTGCGCGGGGAGCTTTCCCGGGATCGACGTCATCTGTGCGCAGCGACTGGTCGGTGAACGGCCGTCCGCACTCCCTGTCCGGCTGATCGCCGCCAGCGCCGGTCGGCGGCTGGTGGCGCACTCCATGCACAGCGTCGTCGACTGGTCCGCCTTCGGGGTCTGGGAGGACCGGCGGCTGGTCCGTTCACTGAGTCTCTGTCCGGACGAGGGGATCATCGAGGACATCGGCGAACCGCTCCTCTTCGAGGTTCCGTACCAGGAGGCCGACCGAGCCGTCGTCGGCGACTCCTGGCCTGACCGGGCCGAGGACCCGAACGCGCTGCCCTTCCACGCCCTGGCACTGGGCGCGGATGCGCTGCGCGCCCTGTGCAGGATCAACCTGACCGGCCCACCGGGTCCCACCGACATCGACACCGCGGCCGTCGGGCTGCACGACTTCCTGATGCGCGGTCCGATCACGGATTGAGCCGGCCGGTGCCTGTGGATCCGCGGGACACTGCCGGCGGCGTGGTTGGGCTGTGGCAGGGTCGGAGTTATGCCCTTCGACCACAACGACCACTACCACCGCCTTTTGCTGCGGCACCTCCCCGTAGGCTCTCGGACCGCGCTCGACGTCGGCTGCGGGACGGGCCGCTTCGCACGGCGACTGGCCGCGCGGGGAGTGGAGGTGGACGCCGTCGACCCCTCGGCGGAGGCGATCGAGGCGGCCCGGGCGGTCACGTCCGCCGCAGAGGGGCCGGCGCCGAGGTTCCGGTGCGAGGACGCCACCCGGGCCGAACTACCCTCCGGGCACTACGACTTCGTCTCCTGCCTGGCCAGCCTGCACCACATGCCGTTCGAGACCGTCCGGGCGCTGCGCGATTCGCTGGCCCCGGGCGGGGTGCTGGTCATCCTCGGCTGCTACCCCGAGAAGTCGCGCACGGACTGGCTGTGGAGCCTGGCCGCCGTCCCCGTCAATGCGGCCGCGCGCGCCGTCGTCGCGTTCATCGAACGGGCCCGCCGCACCCGTCCGACCGGCCCGAACGCGGTACGGGCACCGGTCGCCCCGCCGACGATGACCTACGCATGGACGCGGCAGGAGGCCGCCAGGCTGCTGCCCGGTGCGCGGATGCGGCGGCTGCTCTTCTGGCGCTACCTGCTGCTCTACCGAGCCCCGGCCGGAGCGGATCCGCGCCCGGCGGCCGCCCCGGTGTCCGGTACCGCGTAGCCTCCTGCACGCGGGCAGCGCCGGCAGTCGCCGGGCGTACGGACAGAACGGCACATTGCCGATCAGTACGCTGCTGCTCGGCGTCTGTCCGGGGCCGCCGCAGTGCACGGCCACCCACACGTACCTCTTCGTGGACGGCCTCGACCTGATCAGCCGCAGCAACGTCAACGCCCGCGGTGCCGTGCCGGGACGGCTGCTGCGCCCCGGCGGCCAGCTCTGGCCGACCGACCGGGCCCGCACCGTGGACGTGATGGAGGCGGGGCGGGGGAGGAAGTGGGTGCGGCAGTCGGGTTCCGGGGGCGGATGGTGGTCTGGAGCGGACTGATGTACCCCGGGGCCGACGACCGGATCGTTGAGGAGGTCCGCTTCGAGCTGTGGCAGTACCTGGGCGAGCTCGAACGGGCCCTGCGCGCGATGGAGCGCTGGTGAGGAGGACGCGGAGGGCTTGGCGGGATCTTGATGGCCATAGGCGCTCACGCCACTCGTGGGGGGTGGAGGCGAGGCGGAAGACTCAAGGTCGTCGCCACCGGGCCGGGAAACCAGGAAGGCCCACCGGACCCCGCACCGCCGGGGACCTGTGTCGCCGCCGCAACCTGTGCCGCCCCGCCGCACCACCAGAAACGAGGCACCCCATGTCCGCCACCGCCACCGTCAGCGCCACCGCCGTCACCAGCGCGGTCCTGAACGTTCCCGCTGCCGACCCGGCCGAGGCCGCCGCCCACTACGCGGCGCGGCTCGCCTTCGAGGCGGACGTCTCCGACGTCCACGCCGACCTGGCGGCCGGGGTGCCCGGGATCGTGGTGGTCGACACCCGCAGCAAGGCCGCCTGGGACCAGGGGCACATCCCCGGGGCCCTCCACCTGCCCACTGCGCGGATCGCCGAGCTCGCGCCGGGGAGCATCGACCCGGCCCTGACCGTGGTCACCTACTGCTGGGGCCCGGGCTGCAACGGCGCGACCCGGGCCGCGCTGGCCTTCGCCCGGCTCGGCTACCGGGTCAAGGAGATGCTCGGCGGCTTCGAGTACTGGGCCCGTGAGGGTTTCGCGTACGACACCGCCGGCGGCAGCGAGCAGCGCCCGGTCGACGACCTGACCGCTCCGCGCTCGGGCATCTCCTGCGCCTGCTGAGCCCTGCTCAGCCCTGTGGAAACCCGGCGCGGTCCGCTGGCCGTCCAGCGGACCGCGCCGGAAGGCTGCTGGGAGTCAGGGCCGGTAGGCGGCGGTCGCGGCCTCGACGAAGGAGTGCAGCAGCGGGTCGGTCCGGCTTTCCGGCCAGGCCACCACCACCCGGCTCGGGGGCAGGTCGGCCAGCGGGACCACGGCCAGTTCGGCGGGCAGGTCGTGGCCGAGCGGGGCCAGGCCGACCGTCCCGCTCCACAGGACGGCCTGCAGGCACTCCTGGACACCCCGCACCACCGGGCCCTCGCGCGGGACGCCGCCGTGCCAGTACGACTGCCAGCGGACGTCGGTGCCCGGCGGGAAGCTGAACCAGCGCCGGTCGGCCAGCTCGGCCAGCCGCAGCCGCTCGCGGCGGGCCAGCGGGTCGTCCGCGCGCAGCACCACCCCCACCGGGTCGGACCGCAGCACCCGCACCGCCAGGCCGTCCGGGTCGAACGGTGCCCGGGTCAGCGCGACGTCGACCAGCCCCGCGCGCAGTCCGCAGGTCGGATCGGTCAGGTCGGTCTCCCGGACCAGCACGTCCACGCCGGGGTGGTCACGGCGGAACGCGGCCGCCAGCCGGGCCACGCCCGGGTCGGTGCCGTCGCCCAGGAGGCCGACGGTCAGACCCGCCCGCCCGGCGGCCGTGCCGACCCTGGCCCGGACCCGGTCGGCCCGGGCCAGCAGCTCCCGGGCCTCCGCCAGCAGCACCGCCCCCGCCGGGGTCAGCGCGACGCCCGCCGGGGAGCGGACCAGCAGCGGCGTGCCGAGGTCGTCCTCCAGCCGCCGGACCGCCCGGCTCAGCGGCGGCTGGCTGAGGTGCAGGCGGCGGGCGGCCCGGCCGAAGTGCAGCTCCTCGGCGACCACCACGAAGTAGCGCAAGGTCCGTAGCTCCACGCTGCGACGATACCCATCCGGTATCGGCCGTGCGGAACGGGTCTTGGACAGCGGCCCGGCCCCGGCGGTGGACTCGTGGGGCGCGGCCGGTCCGGCCGGCGCCGACGACGGGCCCGGTCGACCGGGCCCCACGGACGGACGGGAACCATGGACATCGCCTACTGGACCCTCGCGGACCCGCTCGCCCTCTTCTACGCCTACGCGGGCACGCTCAAGCTGCTGCGCGACCCCGAGCGGCTGCGCCCGATGATGGCCTGGGTCGACCGCGTCCCGCGCCCCGCGCCGCGCGCCCTCGGCGCGGCCGAACTGTTCGGCGCCGCGGGCCTGCTGCTGCCCCCGCTGACCGGCACCGCCGGCTGGCTCGCCCCGGCCGCCGCGAGCGGGCTGCTCCTGCTGCAACTGGGCGCGATACCGGTCCACCTGACCGGCGGGGACCGGCGGATCGGCCTCAACCTCGCCCTGCTCGCCGTCGCGGCCGGCTGCCTCGCGCTGTCGCTCTGAGCAACCGTCAGGTGGCTTGCAGGGGACGGGCCGGGGACGGGCCGGGGCAGTCAGGGGCTGGCAGGGGTCACAGGGAGCCGGATCAAGAACGGGACGGAGAACGGTGGAGAATAAATGAGTTGGAGGGGCCGCCGGAGGTTGCTACTGTTCGGATCGCCGTGAACGGAAACGAGGAGGTGAGTTCCCCATGAGAGCAGGATCCAGGCGGGTGCTCCCCCCTTTCCCACGGTGCAACGACTGACACAGGTGTCGTCGGGAGCGCTCGCGTGACAACGCAGGCACTCCCGAAAGGCGAAAGCCATGAACACTGACAACACCGTGCAGATCGCCCGGGTCGACGAGACCCGGTGGCAGGCCCTGGCCGACGGCGTGGTCGTCGGCCACGCCGACGTCTCCGTCCGCCCCGACCGCCGACACTTCGTCAGCGTCGACGTGTGGGACGACGCGGCCTTCGAACCGCTCGCCGCCGCGATGCTCGCCGCCCTCCCCGCCACCCCGCTGCGTACCCTGGTCGAGGGTGGTGACACCGACGCGGCCGCCCGCTGGGAGCGGGCCGGGTTCGTCCCCGAGCGGCGGGAGTGGGAGTACGTCCTGTCCACCGCCGTCGACCTGCCCAGTCCGGCCCCGGACGTGGCCGTCCTGCCCGCCGGGACGGCCGACGAAGGCCGGCTGCGGGTGCTGGACCGCGAGATCCGGGCCGAGGTCGCGGCCGGACCCGGTTGGCACACCATGCCCGCGGAGGTTCGACCCGGCCCTCCGGGGGACACTCTCATCGACCCCTCGCTGTACGCCGTCGCCGTGCACCAAGGCCGGTACGCGGGCCTGGTCCGGGTGGTCCGCGGTCACCGCGGCCCCGCCCGGATCGGCCTGCTCGCCGTCCGCGCCGCCCACCGGCGGCACGGTCTCGGCCGCACCCTGCTCGCGCACGCCCTGCACACCCTGCACGAATCCGGCACCGCCACCGCCCGGGCCGAGGTCGACCAGTCCCACGCCGCCGCCACCGCCCTCTTCGAGGGCCTCGGCGCGCAGCGGGCCGGCCACGTCCTGCAACTGATCCGCGACTGAACGCCACCGATCACCACCGGCCACCACTGGTTACCACCGGCCTTCACCGGCCTTCACCGGGCGGCGCGGACCGGCGTACCCGGCAGACATCCCGCTCTTCCCACCAGAGAATCGAGACCACTCTTGCCACGAGTAGCAAAGGGCCTGGAACTCGAGGGCACCGTCCTCGAATGCCTGCGCAACGCCACCTTCAAGGTTGAGCTGCAGAACGGCCACCAGGTACTGGCCCACATCAGCGGAAAGATCCGCAAGAACTACATCAAGATCCTCCCGTTCGACCGCGTCCTGGTCGAGCTCAGCCCGTACGACCTCACCAGGGGACGCATCCTGTTCCGCTACCGCAACTGACCCGCGCTCAGGCCCCGCCATCCCACGGGTCCCGTGGGTCCCGTGGGCCCCGCGCACGTCCCTCCTGGGTCAGGAGACCGCCGCCAGCAGGCCCGGGAGGGCGTGGACGGAGGGGATCCGGTGCGCGGGGGGAACGTCGGGGGCGGTGTCGGCCGTGCCGGCGGCGTCGGCGGGGGTGATGAGCAGGGCGGGGATGCCGGTGCGGCGCGGGCCGTGGTAGTCGGGGGCGGCGGAGTCGCCGATGAACCAGGCGTCGGCGGGGGAGAGGCCGAGGCGCTCCAGGGTGGCCCGGTAGATGGACGGGTGCGGCTTGCGGTGGCCGGTGTCCACGGACAGCACCACCGCGTCCATCAGGTCGAGCACGCCCAGATCGTCCAGCAGCGCGGGCACCATGGTCGGGCTGTGGGTGTTGGAGACGACCGCCAGCCGGTACTGCCCGGCCAGGGTGCGCAGCAGCTCGGCGACGCCCTCGACCGGGCGGATCGCGGCGCCCCACTCCGCCAGGTACGCGGCCACGAACCCGGCGACCTGGCCCTCCGTCGGCGCCGCGGGCAGCGTCTCGGTGAGGAAGGCGGCGGTCAGCTCGTCCATCGAGAACTCGCGTTCGTCCGCCGCCGTCTCCCGGTCGAAGCGCGCGCTGACGGCCGACCAGGCGGCGAGGAAGCCGTCGTAGTCGAGGGTGGAGCCGAAACCGCGCAGCAGCGCGTGCGAGCGCGGGTAGCCCTGTTCGGTGCGGCTGGGCGAGTAGTCCACCAGGGTGCCGAAGAAGTCGAACAGCAGGTGGGTGGGGCGACGAAGATCATCCATCGGGGGAGTCTGCCGGAACCGGCCGCACCGCCGCCCGCCGTCGTCCCGAAGTGTGGGACACCGCACATCGGGACGGTACGCGTTGCCCCGGTCGCGCGCCGGGTGGAAGAGTGCCGGGCATGGTGGCAGACGCGCAGGTCAGCGGAGCGGACGAGGCTCCGCAGCGGGTGTTCGACTGGCTGGACGGGGCCGCGGCCGTCCGCGACGCCGCCGGGCTGACCAGGCGGCTGCGCAGCCGCCCCGCCGACGACCCGGTGCTCGACCTCGCCTCCAACGACTACCTCGGCCTGACCCGCCACCCGGCCGTCACCGCCGCTGCCGCCGAGGCCGCCCTGCGCTGGGGCGGCGGCGCGACCGGCTCCCGGCTGGTCACCGGCACCACCGAGCAGCACACCGCGCTGGAACGCGAACTCGCCGAGTTCTGCGGCTACCAGGCCGCCCTGGTGTTCTCCTCCGGCTACACCGCCAACCTCGCCGTCCTCACCGCGCTCGCCGGCCCCGACACCCTGATCGTCTCCGACGCCCACAACCACGCCTCGCTGATCGACGGCTGCCGCCTCGCCCGGGGCCGGGTCGCCCGCGCCGCGCACTGCGACCCCGCCTCGGTGCGCGCGGCCCTCGCCGCCCGCGCCGAACCCCGGGCCCTGGTGGTCACCGACTCGGTCTTCTCGGTCGACGGCAACGCCGCCCCGCTGGCCGGCCACCTCGCCGCCGCCCGCGCGCACGGCGCCGCGCTGGTCATCGACGACGCCCACGGCCTGGGCGTCCTCGGCCCGGGCGGCGCGGGCGCCGGGGCCGCCGCCGGCATCGCCGGACAGCCCGACGTGGTCGCCACCGCGACGCTCTCCAAGTCCCTCGGCTCGCAGGGCGGCGTCGTCCTCGGCCCGGAACGGGTCATCCGCCACCTGGTCTCCGCCGCCCGCACCTTCATCTTCGACACCGGCCTGGCCCCCGCCGCCGTCGGCGCCGCCCTCGGCGCGCTGCGCCTGCTGCGCGCCGAACCCGGCCGGGCCGCCGACGCCCTCCGGGTCGCCCGCGAACTCGCCGACCGGCTCACCGACGCCGGCCTGGACGCCTCCGCCCCCGACGGCGCGGTGGTTTCCGTCCGCGCCGACGATCCCGAACACGCCGTGCGCTGGGCCGCCGCCTGCCGGGGCGAGGGCCTGGCGGTCGGCTGCTTCCGCCCCCCGTCCGTCCCCGACGGCGTCCCGCGCCTGCGGCTCACCGCCCGCGCCGACCTGACGGCCGAGCAGGTCGCGTTCGCGGCCGGCGTGGTGCTGAAGACCCGCTGAGGCCCGTGAGGCCCGTGAGGCCGGGCCGTCACGCGTCCGGGGCGGGTCGGGCCCCGGACCCGTGGCGGCCCCGGAGCGGGCGGGCCGGACGAGGACGCCCGCCCGCTCCGGGAGCGCGGGTCAGCTGAAGACCACCTGGTCGACCGTCCAGAACGCCGAGTTGGTGCCCGTGTAGCGGAACTGGAACCGGGCCGTGGACGCCCCGGCCGGCACGGTCACGTCCAGGTGCTCGACCGTGTTCAGGTCGGCCCGGTAGGACTTCACCAGTTGCGCGGCGCCGCCGTCGAAGGACACGTACACGTCGCCGGTCTGCGGGCCGTCGACCTTGTAGTCGGTGGCGAAGGACAGCGTGCCGCGGGTGCGGCCCGCCACCGGGTAGGCCGGACTGACCAGCGTCGAGTCGAACTGGCCGGCGCCGTGGGTCTTGTCGTCCCACTCGTCGGAGTCGGCGACCGCGAACACGTTGCGGGCCCGGACGTTGGTCTCGCGGCTCTGGCCCAGCTGCGCCGCCGTCCAGAACTCGTCGGTGGCGAACGCCCAGCCGCGCCACTCGGTGACGCCGCCGGTGGGCATCCGCGAGTTGTCGATGGTCCAGCCGGCCGGCGGGGTGTGGGTGAAGCCCTTGACCGTCGAGCCGATGCCGGTCTCGTCGACCCGGGTCTGCAGGCTCGGCCGCAGCGCGTCGAACTCGTCCGGCGCGATCTCGTCGACCGGCTTGCCGTCCAGCCCCCAGGCCGGGTCGATCGGCGCGCCCTCGTGCTTGAGCACGGTCGGCGCGATGTCGACCGGCTTCACGTCGTAGCGGCGCGCCCCGGCGGCGTGGCCCCGGCCGTTGAGGACCATCCAGGTCTGCCGCTCGTTGGCGCTGTTGCCGCCGTGGCCGCCCGCGTCGGTGTGGCCGTGGTCGGTGGTGACCACGATCAGCCAGTCCTCGGCGGCGTACGTGGCGCGGGACTTCAGCGCGGTCAGCACCTGCCCGAGCAGGGCGTCCGCGCCGTGGATCGCCGACAGGTACTGGGCGGACGCGCCGCCGTACGAGTGCCCGGCCTCGTCGACCTCGTCGAAGTGCAGGAACACCGAGTCCGGGTTGCCGTGCGCCAGGTAGTCGGCGGCGTCCGAGGCGGTCTTCGCGTCGTTCTCGCTCTCCGGGATCCGCAGGTCGGCGGTGCCGTTGAAGACGTTCGCCGTGATCGGGTTCCAGGAGCCGATCACCAGCGTCGAGTTCGACGGGTCGGCGGCCTCCAGCCGGCTCGCGTAGTCCGGGTACAGGTCGAAGCGCGAGCCGGTGAAGTTGTTGTCCAGCACCTTGTGCTTGTCCGGCCACACACCGGTCGCGATGGTCGACCAGCCCGGCCCGGAGAGGGTCGGCGCCAGCGGGTTCGCGTACAGGTTGGACGTCGCCGTGGTGCCCGACGCCATCAGCGCCTTCAGGTTCGGCGCGTCCGCCGCCGCGATCTTGTCGTACCGGGTGCCGTCGATGCCGATCACCAGCGTCTTGGCCTGCTTGCTGCCGTTCGGCAGGCCGTTGTAGGCGCCGGTCGCCGCCACGGCGGACGAACCGCTCAGCGGTACCAGCGCGGCCGCGACGACGGCCGCGGCGGAGAGGGAGAGGGCCATGGTGGAACGGGAGTTGCGCACGGGGGGCTCCCAACGGGAAAGCGACGCGGTGCGGTTGCACCGGCAACCGAGGATGGGCCGGGCGGGCGAGCGCGAGCCCGCACCGAATCCACGGTTGTATGAACAAGCGTCAAAATTCAGTCCAGACCAGTTATCGTTCCGTGATGATTCGCCGACGATGCGAGTGGTGGCGGAAGCAAGCGGAGGACGGGGCGGGCCGGACGCTCGGGGTCGGGGCCGGACGTTCGGGGCCGGACACTCGGGGGGAGGGCGCTCGCTACGCTGGGGAGGTGAACCACGCCGCGCCCCGCACCCCCCTCGCCCCCGCCAGGTCGGGGGTGCCCGAGCACGGCCGGGTGCCCAAGTACTACCTGGTCAAGGCCGAACTGGAGGAGCTGATCGGCGAGCTGGGCCCCGGCGGCCGGCTGCCCACCGAGGCCGGGCTGGCGGAGCGGTACGGAGTGGCCCGGGCGACCGTCCGGCAGGCGCTGCGGGACCTGCTGATCGAGGGGCGGCTGCGGCGGCAGGGGCGCGGCACGGTGGTGGCCGGGGCGAAGATCGAACAGCCGCTGTCGCTGGCCAGCTACACCGAGGGCGTCACCCGGCAGGGCCTGCGCCCCGGCCGGACCCTGATCGCGCTGGACCGGCTGCCCGCCGACCCGGTGGCGGCGGAACGGCTCGCCGTCCCGGCCGGCGAACCACTCTGGCACCTCGAACGGGTGCTGCGCGCCGACGAGGAGCGGGTCGGGTTGGAATCCACCTACCTGCCGGTGGCCCGGGTACCCGACCTGGCCGCCGAGTTCGACCCGGCCGGCTCGCTCTACGAGCACCTGCGCGAACGCGGCGTGCGCCTCGCCAGAGCGGAGGAGCGGATCGAGACCGTGCTCGCCACCCCGCGCGAGGCACTGCTGATCGGCACCCCGCCCGCCCTCCCGATGCTGCTGCTGCACCGCCGCAGCCGGGATGCCGACGGGCACCCGCTCGAACTCGTCCGCACCCTCTACCGGGGCGACCGGTTCAGCTTCACCCTCGACCTGACCGCCCCCACCACCGATTGACGGCGGAGGGGGGACGGGGACGCGGGCAGGGGCGGGAACGCGGGCGCGGACGCGGGCGCGATCGCGGTGATCAGAGCGCCGACAGGAACAGCAGCAGGACGAACGGGGCCGCGCCCCAGGCCAGTCCGCGCAGCACGCCGCGTCGCACCGTCCCGTCGGCGGGCAGCGGGAGGCGCGGCGCGGCGGCCGGGGCGGCGGCCTGAGAGCAGTCCGGAGAGGGGCTCGGGGCGGGAGGGCGCCGGGGGGAGTACGGCAGACCCATCCGGACGCCGGCCGTGGCCAGCGCGGGCGGCAACAGGGTGGAGGCCAGCCAGAGCGGGTAGACGAAGCCTGGGTCCCGGTTGGACACCGGGTCGTGGCCCGAGGCGGGCGCGATCCCCGCCACCGGCCAGGCCAGCAGCGCCACCAGCGCCCCGAACAGCAGCGCCACGACGGCCCCCGCCCACACCGCGCCCACCGGCCGGGTGCGGTACGCCGGCGCCGCCGTCCGCAGCAGGCTCCCGGCCGCCACCGCCGCCGCGTACCCGGCGAACACCGCGAGGCCGTCCCCGCGCAGCGCCGCGCGCGCCCCGTCCGCCCAGGACGCCCCGGCTGCGGCCGCGCCGAAGCCCCACGCGCCGGCCACCGCCGCCGCCAGGACCAGGGGCACCACGCCGGGCGCCGCCGTCCGCACCGCCGAGTCGCTGCGCGCCGAGTCGCTGCGCGCCGAGTCACTGCCCGCCGAGTCGCTGTTCGCGGTGTCGCCGTCCGTCGTGCTGCCGATCGCCATGGCGGGCACGCTACAGCGCCCCGTGCGGGCGTGACCAGGCCGGGAGGCCGATGGTCACCTTGCCGAACGCGGCCCCCGACGCGTAGTGCCGGAAGGCGTCGGCGGCCCGGTCGAAGGGGAACGAGCGGTCGAGCACCGGGTGGAGCCGGTGGCGTTCGAGGAAGGCGTTCAGCTCCAGGAACTGGGCCCGGCTGCCGACGGCCAGCGCGCGCACCGTGGCGCCGGAGCCGAACAGCGCCCGGGGGTCGAGCGGCGGGGCGGTGTCCGAGACGAAGCCGACGCAGGCGACGTGGCCCGCGACCCGTACCGCCCGCAGCGACTGCTCCAGCAGGCCCGCCACGTCGACCACCCGGTCCGCGCCCCGGCCGTCCGTCAACTCGCGGACCCGGCCCGCCCAGTCGGGGACGGTCCGGTAGTCGATCACCTCGTCCGCGCCCAGCTCGACCAGCCGGCGGGCCTTGGCCGGGCCGCTGGTGGTGGCGATCACCCGCGCCCCGAGCGCCCGGCCGAGCTGCAGTGCGAACAGCGAGACCCCGCCCGACCCGAGGGTCAACAGGGTCTGTCCCGGACGCAGCCCCACGCCGTCGCCGGTCAGCGCGTTCCAGGCGGTGACGGCCGCGCAGGGCAGCGTCGCGGCCTCCGCGAAGGACAGGTGCGCGGGCAGCGGCACCAGCGAGTCGGCGTCCAGCAGGGCGAGTTCGGTGAGCGTGCCGTCCAGCGAGCCGCCGAGCTGCGCCAGGTGCCGGAGGTCGAACGGCCCGTCCCGCCAGCTCGGGAACACGTTGCCGGCCACCCGGTCGCCGACCCGCACCGCCGTGACGCCGGGCCCGACCGCGGCCACCACCCCCGCGCCGTCGGCGACCGGCACCACGTCCGGCTTCACCGGCAGCACGTAGTCGCCGCGCAGCACCATCAGGTCGCGGAAGCTCAGCGACACGGCGCGGACGGCGACCAGGGCCTGCCCGGGCCCCGGCTCCGGATCCGGGTGCTCGCGGAGCGTGAGGCCGTCGATCCCGGCACCGCTGTCGAGGTGGTAGCTGCGCATGGGCTGGTTCCTCCGGTGGGCTGGAGAGCAGTAGATAGAACGGTCGGTCTATATGGGGCGTGAATGTATAGACCGTTTGATCTACCGGTCAACCCCTGGCAGGCTGACACCCATGGCCACGGCGAACGGGACGGACAGGACCGACAGGACGGGTGCGGCAGGCGCGGCGGTCGGGCCCGGGCCGCGCGAACGACTGCTCGCGGCCGCCCAGGAGCTGACGTACCGCCACGGCATGGGCGTCGGCGTGGACGCGCTGCTCAAGGGCGCGAACGTGGCCCGCCGCTCGCTGTACGAGCACTTCGGCGGCAAGGACGGCCTGATCGTCGAAGTGCTCCGCCGCAGCACCGCCGAGGATGCCGCCGACTACCGGCGCACCCTCGGCGCGGCCGGCGACGACCCGCGCACCCGGCTGCTCGCCGTCTTCGACCGGCTCGCCGTCGTCGTCGCCGCACCCGGCTTCCGCGGCTGCCGCTACCTCGCCGCCGACCTCGCCCTCACCGACCCCGAGCACCCCGGCCACGAGGTCACCCGCCGCTACCGCGAGCAGGTCGCCGCGCTACTGGCCGACGAACTGCGCGCCCTCGGCCACCCCCGCCCCGACCGCGCCGCCGCCCAACTGCTGCTGCTGATCGACGGTGCGATGGCCGCCGCGGCCACCCGCCCGGGGACCGAGCCGGTCGCCGTCGCCCGCGAAATGGCGGAACGCGTGCTGGCGGAATCCGTGCCGCCGGAAGCCGTCCCGGCCGAATCCGCCCCTGCCGAATCCGCCCCGGCCGAAGGGGAGTAGCCGGGCCGAGGCGTCGCGGGGGAGCGGGGCGGCGGGCTCACGGCCCTGCCGTCGCCGGCTGCCCCGCGCCTCCCTCGCTCGCCTCCGCGCCGGAACGGCTGCGCGCGGCCTGCGCGGAGGCGGAGGCGGCGCCCCTCGCCGAGGCCCCCGAGGGGCCGCTGGGCGGCGACGGGCTGCCGGGGCTCCGTACCTGCCGGAACCCCTCTGCCTCAGGGGCGGAGGGCGACCGCCCCGTAGCAGGAGGCGCCGGCGTCGCTGATCCGTTCGGTGTCGTCGTCGGGGGACGGGTTCCAGCGGGGGGTGGCGACGATGCCGGGGTCGAGGACGTCCCAGCCGGTGAAGAAGCGGCCGAACTCCTCGCTGGTGCAGGACGCGACGGGCGTTCCCGCGGCGGTGTAGACCTGGATCAGCCGGGCGGTCTCGTCCGGGGCGAAGTCCGGGGTGAGGTGGCTCATCACGAGGGCGGAGCCGCTGGGCAGCCGGTCCTTGAAGTACTCGGTGATCCCGTGGGCCCGGCCGGGGACGAAGTGCAGCAGGGCGTTCATGCTGAGCGCGATCGGCCGGTCGAAGTCCAGGGTGCGGGCGGCGGCCTCCAGCAGGGCCTCGGGTTCGCGCACGTCGGCCTGGACGTAGGCGGTGACGCCCTGGTCGGTGCCGCGCAGCAGCGCCTGGGCGTGCAGCAGGACGATCGGGTCGTTGTCGGCGTAGACGACCGTGGCGTCCGGCGCGACCCGCTGGGCGACCTCGTGCAGGTTCGGCGAGGTCGGGATGCCGGTGCCGATGTCGAGGAACTGCCTGATGCCCCGCTCGGCCAGCAGCCGGGTGGAGCGGCGCATGAAGGCGCGGTTGGCGCGGGCCGCGGAGCGGGCGTACGGGAAGACGGCCAGCGCGCGCCCGGCGGCCTCCCGGTCGGCGGGGAAGTTGGTGGTCCCGCCGAGGTAGAAGTCGTACATCCGGGCCGAGTGCGCCAGGTGGATGTCGAGGTTGACCTCGACCCCGGTCTCCAGTCCGGCCCCGTCGGCCGTGCCGTGTGCGTCTGCCATCTGCTCCCCCTGATCGCCCGCTGGTCTTCCGTCGTGCTTCCGTCGCGCTGCCGTCGGTCTTCCGCTGATCTTCCGTCGATCGCACCCACTATGCCCATGCGGGCGAACGGGCAATCAAGGGCTTCGACCGGGTTCGGTGGCCGCCGTGACCGAAACGGTCGGTATCGATCTCATATCGCCAATGAACGTTCAGAGTTGAAGATGGGCAGCTTGTCGGTTCGAACGACTTATGTCTGATCTTGAAACCCCTTGTGCCGGATTAGCATCTGGACACCTGATGCGTCTTAATGTTCCTCCAGGGGACGCGAGTTCCCCCGCCGCGCCGACGGTCCGGGAAGGAGGAACGGCATGAACGAGAGCGACCGGGCAGTCGGAGACCGGCACCGGCTGACGTTCGACGCGTTCTGCGACACCCACCAGCGGACGTGGTCCGGCTTCGCCGGCACCCGCCTGCGCGACACCGCCACCGCGCGCGAGGCCGTGAACACCGCGAAGGACCGGGTCTGGCGGGAGTGGCCGCGGATCCTGCGCGACCAGTACCCGGCCTTCCAGGCCTGGACGATCCTCAAGGAGGAGGTCGCCGCCGCCCTGCTGCACCGGATGATCGACGGCGGAGCGATACCCCTCGAACCCCACGGGTCCCCCGAGCCCGTCCCGCACTGGGTCGGCGCCCTGCGCGCCGCCGCCGAACGCGCCCGGCACCTGCCGGAGACCGGCGTCGGCCACGAGCGGATGTACGCTGCGCTGTGTGGGCTGTCCGAACGGCGCCACGACGTCATGGTGTTGCGCTACCTGCTCGGCCTGACGGACACCCAGATCGCCGACTGCCTGGCCACCACCGAGGCCCACGTCCGCTCCACCGCGTTCCAGGCCCTGGACCGCCTGGCCGCCGCCCTCGGCGGCGGCCACCGCGAACGCCGGGAGTACCGGGACCAGTGGTGACCCACGGTGGCCGGTGACGGGCACGCGGAACCACCGAACACCGCACCACCGAACGCGAACCCAGCACCGCAGAACGCGAACGCAGGACCACTGAACGCAGTACGACCGAGCGCGGCACTACCGGCCGCAGGACGACGGACGGACGGGGGAACCAGATGAGCGCCGGGAGCGACAGCCTCCACTCACCCACCCGCTCCGCGCCGCCGCGCCCCGACGACGAGGGGGTGTCCTGGGAGCGGCTGCTGACCGCCCCGCGGCCGTTCCCGTCCGAGAACCTGCAGGCCGCCCACGAGTTGGACCTCGCCGCCTCCCTGGTCCTCGCGATGCCGACCGCCGCCGCCTCGCTCGACCTGCTGGTCAACGACCGGCGGATCCACCCCGAGGGCGCCCTCGTCCTCGGCGCGCTGCTGCACACCGCCCGGCACCGCGACGCCGCCCAGTTCTGGTGGCAGTTCGCGGCCGGCGGCGGCTCCTACACCGCCGCGTCCTGTCTGAGCCTGCTGCACCGCAGCCTCGGGGAGTTCCTCGACGCCGAGCTCTGGCGCCGCCAGGCCGAGGCCCTCGCCACCGGCCCCCGCCGGCCCCCGCGCGTCCTGGGGGTCCGCGACGCGCTGCTGCCGGCCGGGGTCCTCGCCGAGATCCTCACCCTCTGCCACGAGGGCCTCGACGTGAAGCTCCCGCCCCGGCTGGCCGCCGTCATCCACCAGCTGCCGGTCGACTGCGACGACCCCGAGTACGGCGAACTCCCGCAGGTCAGCAGCACCCTGGTCCGCGACCTGGCCGGCTGAGGGCGCCCCGCGCGCACGACCGCTCCCGGCTCGCCCTCGTCTACGAGGGCCTGGACGACTGGGGCCTGCGCGGTGGCTGACGGTGCCTCGCGGCGGCGGTTGGCGGTGGTTCAGCCCTCGATGTCCAGGGCGGTGCCGTAGAGGCGGGTGACCCGGAGGCGGACGACCACCCGGCGTTCGGCGACCAGTTGGGCGAAGAACGCGTTCTCGTCGGCGGGGCGCAGGTCGGGCGGGAACATGGCGAGGAGTTCGCGGCCGACCGCGTCGCCGGGGACGGTGGTCGGTGCGGAGACCTCGGCCTCGCCCTCGGCGACGGCGAACGACCAGACGTCCTCGCCCTGGACGTGCAGCGAGGCGTGCGGGTTCGCGCGCAGGTGGGCGACCTTGGCGCGGTCGTCGGTGCTGGAGAAGCGCAGCGTGCGGGCGGGGGCGTCCCAGCCGTAGAGCATGGTGGTCAGGTGCGGGTGGCCACTGCGCCGGACGCTGGCGAGGGTGCCGAAGCGCTGGCGGGCGAGCAGGTCGGAGAGGGCGTCCTCGGAGAGCCTGCGGGGCGGTACGGATTTGGTCATGACGTGAGCAACGGCACCGGTGGGGCGGATGTTCCTGACGGGGGCTCGCAAGGATTTCGGACAGTGTGCGAAACATTGCAACGGGGCCGTGAACAGCGTGCGTTGTCTGTCCGCAGGCAATTGCGGCCTGCTCAGCGGCGCCCGTAGGTTCACGGTCAAGCGCGCCGCACACCGTTCAACGCTCCGCCCGGCCGGGGACGCCCGCCGACTCGCTCCGCCCGCACGCCCTCCCGTCCGCCCTCCCGCACGCCGTCGAAAGGGTACGCACGCCATGAGTCGGAACACCGAACCGCCGCGCGACCGGTCGAAGCTCGGCCGCCGTGAATTCCTCGCCGGGGCCGCCGCGGTGGCCGCCGCGACCGCGCTGCCGCTGACCGTGGGCGCCGGGGGCGCCGCCGCGGCGGGGGCCCGGCCGAACATCCTGGTGATCCTCACCGACGACCAGCCGAAGCAGACCGAGTGGGCCACCCCGAAGACGGTGGACTGGCTGGTCGGCCACGGCGTCCGGTTCACCTCCGGGCACGTCACCACGCCGCTGTGCGCGCCGTCCCGCTCGTCGATCTTCAGCGGCCAGTACGCGCACCACCACGGCGTCCGGGACAACGGCCACCCGTACAACCTCGACCAGCACGACACCGTCCAGCGGGCGCTGCACCAGGCCGGCTACCGGACCGGCCTGTTCGGCAAGTACCTGAACGCCTGGCAGCCGGCCGACAACCCGCCGCACTTCGACGAGTGGCTGCTGTCCGCGCCGGTGGTCTACAACGACGGGCAGTACAACGACAACGGGACCGTCCACACCATCCCCGGCTACTCGACCTCGGTGATCCGCGACCACGCGCTGGCCTTTCTCGACAAGGCCGCCACCGACCCGCGCCCGTGGTTCGCGTTCGTCGCCCCGAAGGCCTCGCACGAGCCCAACACGCCGGAGCCGAAGTACGCCGACACGGTCGTCCCGGTCTGGAACGGCCGCCCGTCCGTCGACGAGGCCGACCGCAGCGACAAGCCCGAGTGGATCCAGAACTCCACCGGCACCCTGGCCACCGCCCGGCAGCTGCGGGCCCGCCAACTGCGCACCCTGCTCTCGGTGGACGACGCCGTGCAGGCGCTGCACGACAAGCTGGCCGCGCTCGGGCAGTTGGACAACACCCTGGTCATCTACCTCGGCGACAACGGCTACACCTGGGCCGACCACGGCTGGTCGAAGAAGTCGGTCCCCTACCTGCCGTCCGTCGAGGTGCCGTTCTACGTCTCCTGGCCGGCCGGCGGCCTCGGCGCGGGCAGCCCCGCCGACCACCGGATCGTGGCCAACATCGACCTCGCCCCGACCATCCTGGACGCCGCCGGCATCACCCCGGACTGGGCGGTCGACGGGCACTCGCTGCTCGGCTCGTACAGCCGCGACCACCTGCTGGTCGAGTACTGGGAGCAGGGCGTCCACCAGGCCGGGCGGCCGCACACCTGGGCCTCCTACCTGTCGAAGACCGAGCAGTACACCGAGTACTACAAGCTGCACACGGACGCGAACGGGCAGCCCGTCGGCACCGGGGCGCTCGACTTCCGCGAGTACTACGACCTGGACGCCGACCCCTACCAGCTGGTCAACAAGCTGTACCAGGCCACCCCGGCGCAGGAGCAGGCGCTCGGCATCCCGGCCCTCGCGGCCGCGCTCGCCGCCCACCGGGCCGCCTGACCCGCCTCGCCTGACCCGCCCCGCCCCGAGCCCCGGCCGGTCGTCTCCCCGGCGGCCGGCCGGACCCGCACCACACCGCACTCCCGTGAAGGAACGAGGCCGTCATGCCCTCCTGCTGCGCTCCCGGGCACGAGCCCGCCGACCTCGGCCTGCCGACCCTGTCGCCCCCGTCGACCCTGCTCACCCTGCAGCCGAGGCCCGTGCCGACGCCGCCCGTGCCGACGCCGCCCGTGCCGACGCCGCCCGAGCCCGCGCCCGCACCCGCGCTCTCGCCCGCCGCGGTGCGGGCCGGGCGCGGGCTGCTGGAGCTGCCCGGCGGGGCGTTCCGGATGGGCGGTCAGGACCCGGACGGGATCGCGGGGGACGGCGAGGGGCCGGTCCGCGAGGTGCTGCTCGGGCCGTTCGCGATCGCCGCGACGACCGTCAGCAACGCCGAGTTCGCGTCCTTCGTCCGGGAGACCGGGTACGTCACGGACGCCGAGCGCTTCGGCTCCAGCTTCGTCTTCGAGGGCTTCCTGCCGGAACGGCTGCGGGCCCGCTCCCCGCGGGTCGCCGCCACCCCGTGGTGGCGGGCCGTCGAGGGCGCCGCCTGGCGCACCCCGGAGGGCCCCGGCAGCGGCTTCGCCGCCCGGCAGCAGCACCCGGTGGTGCACGTCTCGTGGAACGACGCGCAGGCGTACTGCGCCTGGTCCGGCACCCGGCTGCCCACCGAGGCCCAGTGGGAGTACGCCGCCCGCGGCGGCAGCGAGGGCACCCGCTACCCCTGGGGCGACGAACTCGCCCCGGGCGGCCGGGAACTGCTCAACATCTGGCAGGGCGACTTCCCGACCCGCAACACCGGACGGCACCGCTCCACCGCCCCCGTCCGCTCCTACCGGCCCAACGGCCACGGCCTCTACAACGTGCTCGGCAACGTCTGGGAGTGGTGCGCCGACCACTTCAGCCCCGACCACCACCGCCCCGACACCCCCGCCACCCGCCAGGACCCCCTCGGCCCGCCCACCGGCACCGCCCGGGTCATGCGCGGCGGCTCCCACATGTGCCACGCCTCCTACTGCAACCGCTACCGGCTGGCCGCCCGCTCCTCCAACACCCCCGACAGCTCCAGCGGCAACATCGGCTTCCGGGTGGCCCGCTGACCGCAGGCGGCCGGGCAGACGGGCGGTCGGGTGGTCGGCCAGGCGGGTGGCGGGCCGCCCAGCCCCGCCCTGACGTTCCCCCGGCCCGGCCCCGCCCCGTCCGGAGGCCACGGGCGGGGTGGGGCCGAAGGGGCGTCGGGGGTTCCCTGGGGGAGGGGATGACTCACCCTTGACCGGCCCTTGCCGACTCGGCGAGGGCATGTCGCCGGGGTGGTCCGCGGTCCTAGCGTCCTGCCGCCGAGCTGAAACCGGCCGTGGCACCACACCCCAACCGGTGTCACGGCCGTCCCCCATCAACCCCGGCTCGGTGGGAGGAAACCCGATGAACCGCAAGACCGCCATGGCGGCAGCTGTTGCGGCCGCCCTCACCATGGGCACCGTGATGGTCGCGAGTTCCCAGTCGCCCGCACTGGCCAGCGGTACCACCGCGAACGGTGCCGGACCGCAGGCGATGACCACCGTCGGCCGCCTCGCGCTCCTGGATCAGGCGGACAAGGAGGCCGGCGCGGTGGCGAAGGCGCTGGGCCTCGGCCCGGACGAGCGCCTGCTGCCGAAGGACGTGCAGGTCGACAACGACGGCGCCCGGCACGTGCGCTACGACCGCACCTACCGGGGGCTGCCGGTGGTCGGTGGCGACCTGGTCGTGCACCGGGCCAAGAACGGCAGGATCACCTCGACCAGCTGGGCGCACGAGGGTGCGATCAAGCTGAACGGCGTGACCCCGATGCTGTCCGACAAGGACGCCGCGTCCACCGCCACCCGCAGCGCCAAGCACGTCAAGGAGGCCCGCACCACCAACCTGGACACCAGCCAGCTGCTGGTCTGGGCGGTCGGCAAGGTCCCGGTGCTGGCGTACCGCAACACCGTCACCGGCGCGGGCGAGGCCGGCGCGAACTCCCGCGAGGCCGTCCTGCTGGACGCGGGCACCGGCGCCGTGCTCGACCAGTACGAGGTCAACCCGACGGTCTCCGGCACCGGCAACGGCGTCAACGTCGGCCAGGTCACCATCGAGACCAGCCAGGGCGGCAGCGGCTACACGCTGACCGACGCGGCGCACGGCGGCACCATCGTCTACGACTCGTACAACAGCCCGCAGTCGAACCCGGCGCAGAACGCCCGGACGTTCTCCAAGTCGTCCAACTCCTGGGGCAACGGCTCGACTTCGAGCCGGGAGAGCGCCGCCGTCGACGCCTCCTACGGCCTGGCGAAGACCTGGGACTACTACAAGAGCACCTTCAACCGCAGCGGCATCCGCAACGACGGCCGGGGCGCCCCGGCGTACGTCCACGTCGACAACCAGCTGCTGAACGCCTTCTACGACGACTCCTGCTTCTGCATGTCGTTCGGCGACGGCTCCTCGCAGAACGGCAACACCCCGCTCACCGCGCTCGACGTGGCCGGCCACGAGATGAGCCACGGCGTCACCGCCGCCACCGCCAACCTGAACTACTCCGGCGAGTCGGGCGGCCTGAACGAGGCCACCTCCGACATCTTCGGCACCATGGTCGAGTTCTACGCCGGCAACACCACCGACCCCGGTGACTACTACATCGGCGAGAAGCTCCGGATGGGCAACGGCTACCTGCGCCGGATGGACAACCCGGCCGCCGACGGCAACTCGCTGTCCTGCTACAGCAGCCGGGCCGGCTCGGTGGACGTGCACTACTCCTCCGGCATCGCCAACCACTTCTTCTACCTGACGGCGGAGGGCACCGGCGCGAAGACCATCGGCGGCCTGTCGCACAACGGCACCCCGTGCAACGGCGACAGCTTCAACGGCATCGGCCGCGACAAGGCCGCGCAGATCTGGTACCGCGCGCTGTCGACCTACCTGACCTCCACCAGCAACTACAGCGCGGCGCGCACCGCGACCCTGCAGGCCGCCGCCGACCTGTACGGCGCCAACTCGCAGGAGCGCTACATCGTCTCCAAGGCGTGGGCCGCCGTCTCGCTCGGCACCGCGCTGCCCGACCCGGGCAACGGCAACCCGTCGCCGTCGCCGACGCCCACCTCCTCGCCGACCGGCAACCCGAACCCGGGCGGCAACGCGCTGACCAACGGCGACTTCGAGCAGGGCACCGCCGGCTGGACCCAGAGCGCCAACGACATCACCAACTCGACCCAGCAGTCCGCGCACGGCGGCAGCTGGTACGCGTGGATGATGGGCTACGGCTCGGCCGCCACCGAGACCCTGTCGCAGTCGAACATCGCGGTGCCGTCCACCGGCAGCCCGAAGCTCACCTTCTGGCTGAAGGTCACCACCGCGGAGTCCGGCACCACCGCCTACGACACCCTCAAGGTGAACGTCAACGGCCAGACCCTGGCGACGTACTCGAACGCCAACGCCAGCGCCGGCTACGTGCAGAAGACCGTCGACCTGAGCGCCTTCCGGGGCCAGAACGTCAGCATCTCGTTCGCCGGCCAGGAGGACGCCTACCTGGCGACCACCTTCCTGCTCGACGACGTCAGCGTCGGCTGACCGCCCCACCGCCCCACCGCCTGACCGGTCGGGCAGCTGACCAGCGGAATCGGAGGTTCCGGAGGTTCCCGGCACAGTCCCCAATGATCAAGCCTTAAAAGGGACTTAACAGCGGGTCGTGAGGGTGTCGTGTTCATGCGACACCCTCGCGCAGCCGGTTCCGAGGCGGCACACTGACCGCCATGACCGGCATCCTCCCCGGCGGAGCCGGCCCCGCCACCACCCCGGCGGAGCCGACCGAGCCCCCACTCGTCGACCGCGCCCACCTGCTCGCCGAGATCCGCGCCGCGCTCACCGCCACCGGCGGCGTCCTGCTGCACGGACCGGCCGGCATCGGCAAGACCGCGCTGCTCGACACACTCGCCCGGGACGCCGAACGGGCGGGTGAGACCGTCCTGCGCAGCAGCCCCACCGCCGCCGAGGCCGACCTGCCGCACCTCGCGCTCATCGACCTGCTCGGCGAAGCCCTCCCCGGCCTCGCCGAGGACCTGCCCGACCACCTGCGGCAGGCCCTCGAACGCGCCCTGCTGCACCGCGCCCCCGCACCCGGCACCGCCACCGACCCGCTCGCCGTCCGGGTGGCCGTCCTCGAAGCGCTGCGCCGACTCGCCCAGCGCGGCCCCGTCCTCGTCCTGCTCGACGACACCCAGTGGCTCGACGAGGCCAGCCGGCAGGTCATCGCCTTCGCCGCCCGCCGGCTCACCGACCGGCAGGTCCGCTTCGCCGTCACCGAACGCACCGAAGGCGTCGAACAGGCCGGCACCGCACCCGAGATGGTCGCGCTCTGCCCGCCCGCCGCCCGCGAGATCCCGGTCGGCCCGCTCGGCGAACGCGGCACCGGCGCCCTGCTGCGCGAACGCCTCGACCTGCGCCTCAGCGGCCTCACCCTCACCCGGGTGCACGCCGTCAGCGGCGGAAACCCCTACTACGCCCTGGAACTGGGCCGCTCGCTGGCCGCCGACGGCAGCGAGAGCGCGCTCGCCGCCGACCCGGCCCGCCCGCTCGACGTCCCGCACCGGCTGCGCGCCCTGGTCGCCGCCCGGCTCGGCGAACTCCCGGACCCCGCACGGCAGTCGCTCACCGTCCTGGCCGCCGCCCGGCCCGGCACCGCACTGCCCGACACCGTCACCGAACCGCTCGGCGCCGCCCGACGGCACGGCATCGTCCGCCCCGTCCCGGCCGGCACCCCGCGCCCCGACCACCCCCAGTTCAGCCACCCGCTGGTCGCCGAGGTCGTCCTCGCCGCCGCCGACCCCGCCGAGCTGCGCGCCGCCCATCGGCTGCTCGCCGACCTCACCGACGACCCCGTCGAACAGGTCCGCCACCAGGCCCTCGCCGCCGACGCCGCCGACCCCGACCTCGCCGACCGGCTCGCCGCCGCCGCCGACACCGCCCTCACCCGCGGTGCCCCCGGCACCGCCGCCGAACTGCTCCGGCTCGCCGCCGACCACACCCCCGACCCCGACACCGCCGGCCGCCACCTGCTCGCCGCCGCCCGCAACGCCACCGCCGCCGGCCTGCCCGACCTCGCCCGCGCCTGCGGCGAACGCCTGGCCACCGCCCCCGCCGCCGACGTCCGGGTGCACGCCAGGCTGCTGCTCGCCCGCCTGCTCGGCCCCGACCACCCCGGCGCCGAACCGCTGCTCACCGCCGCCGCCGAGGACACCGGCGGCCACCCCGCGCTCACCGCCGCCGTCCACCAGGAACGCGCCGTCCGCGCCCTGCACCGCGGCGACCGGGCCGAGGGACTCGCCGAACTCGCCACCGCCGAGAAGCACGCCGACCTCGCCGACGACCCCGACCTGCTGGTCGAACTCCTCGCCCAGCGCGCCCCGCTCACCCTGCTCACCGACCCCGCCCTCGGCCTCGCCCAACTCGAACGCGGCTGCCGCCTCGCCGCCGGACGCCCCGCCACCGCCGCCGCCGTGTTCTGCCGCGAGGGCCTCGCCGTCGCCGCCCTGCGCAGCGGCGACCTGCCCCGCGCCGTCGCCGAGGTCGAGGCCCTGCGCGCCGAGGTCGAGGCGGCCGGCCGCACCGAGGACCTCGCCAACGTCCTCTACATCACCGCCTCCGTCTACGAACGGGCCGGCCGCTGCACCGAGGCGTACGCCGCCGGCCGCGCCGCGCACGACCTGCGCGAACGCATCGAACCCAGCCCCGGCCCGGCCCGCGTCCTGGGCGGCGCCGCCGAACTCAACGGCGGCACCGCCGAACGCGCCGCCCAACTCCTCGACTCCGCGATCCGCGCCGCCGAGGACGACCACGACCGCGAGTGGCTCTCCTACGCGCACGGCCTGCGCGGCCGGGTCGAACTGCTCCGCGGCAACCACCAGGCCGCCGCCGAACACCTCGGCCGCTGCCTGCACCTGCTGCGCCGGATGGAGTTCACCGACCCCGCGTTCTTCCTGGTCGACGCCGACCTCGCCGAGGCGCTCGCGCTCTCCGGCCGCCCCGAGGAGGCCGCCGCCACCCTCGCCGACGCCCGCGAACGCGCCACCGGCCTCGGCCGCGACGTCCTCACCCTCGGCCTGCACCGCGCCGAGGCCCACCTCACCGCCGCCGCCGACCCCCGCCGGGCCGCCGACACGCTGCGCGAACTGATCCCCGACAGCCACCCCTACCCCCTCGAACTCGCCCGCGCCCACCTCGCCCTGGGCACCCTGGAGCGCCGCGCCCGCCGCCGGGCCGCCGCCCGCGCCGCCCTCCAGGAGGCCCACACCCGGTACGCCGCGGCCGGCTGCCTGCCCTGGCAGCAGCACACCGCCGCCGCGCTCGCCGCCCTCGACGCCCTGGAGGCCGACCCCACCCCCATGCAGCAGCAGATCCTCGCGCTGATCCGGGCCGGCGCCACCAACCGCG
Organism: Kitasatospora setae KM-6054; assembly: GCF_000269985.1. NCBI lineage: Bacteria > Bacillati > Actinomycetota > Actinomycetes > Kitasatosporales > Streptomycetaceae > Kitasatospora > Kitasatospora setae. Next base: position 8,179,413 of record NC_016109.1, read on the forward strand.
AGATCGCCGCCCGGCTGCACCTCTCGGTCAAGGCCGTCGAGGCCAACCTCACCCGCCTCTACCGCCAGTACGGCGTCCGGGGCCGGGCCGAACTGGCCCGCCACCGGGACTGAGCGGCGGCCCGCCACCGGGACCGGGCGGCGGTGCGCCACGCCGGGGGCGGGCTCCGAGCGCCCACCCCCGGCGGCGGCGGGTCAGCCGATCTTCACGTCGTCCAGCAGGAAGATCGTCGACAGCGAGGCGTCCTCCTGCCCGGCGAAGGTCAGGTTGACGTTCTGGCCCCGGAAGGCGCTCAGGTCGATCGTCTTCTGCACGTAGCCGGCGCTGGCGTTGGCGTTCGAGTACGTCGCCAGGGTCTGGCCGTTGACGTTCACCTTGAGGGTGTCGTAGGCGGTGGTGCCGGACTCCTGGGTGGTGACCTTCAGCCAGAAGGTGAGCTTCGGGCTGCCGGTGGACGGCACCGCGATGTTCGACTGCGACAGGGTCTCGGTGGCGGCCGAGCCGTAGCCCATCATCCACGCGTACCAGCTGCCGCCGTGCGCGGACTGCTGGGTCGAGTTGGTGATGTCGTTGGCGCTCTGGGTCCAGCCGGTGGCGCCCTGCTCGAAGTCGCCGTTGGTGAGCGCGTTGCCGCCCGGGTTCGGGTTGCCGGTCGGCGAGGAGGTGGGCGTCGGCGACGGCGACGGGTTGCCGTTGCCCGGGTCGGGCAGCGCGGTGCCGATCGAGACGGCGGCCCACGCCTTGGAGACGATGTAGCGCTCCTGCGAGTTGGCGCCGTACAGGTCGGCGGCGGCCTGGAGGGTCGCGGTGCGGGCCGAGGCGTAGTTGCTGGTCGAGGTCAGGTAGGTCGACAGCGCGCGGTACCAGATCTGCGCGGCCTTGTCGCGGCCGATGCCGTTGAAGCTGTCGCCGTTGCACGGGGTGCCGTTGTGCGGCAGCCCGCCGATGGTCTTCGCGCCCGTCCCCTCGGCGGTCAGGTAGAAGAAGTGGTTGGCGATGCCGGACGAGTAGTGCACGTCCACCGAACCCGCGCCGGAGTTGTAGCAGGACAGCGAGTTGCCGTCGGCGGCCGGGTTGTCCATCCGCCGCAGGTAGCCGTTGCCCATGTTCAGCTTCTCGCCGATGTAGTAGTCACCGGGGTCGGTGGTGTTGCCGGCGTAGAACTCGACCATGGTGCCGAAGATGTCGGAGGTGGCCTCGTTCAGACCGCCGCTCTCGCCCGAGTAGTTCAGGTTGGCGGTGGCGGCGGTGACGCCGTGGCTCATCTCGTGGCCCGAGACGTCCAGCGCGGTGAGCGGGGTGTTGCCGTTCTGCGAGGAGCCGTCGCCGAACGACATGCAGAAGCACGAGTCGTCGTAGAAGGCGTTCAGCAGCTGGTTGTCGACGTGCACGTACGCCGGGGCGCCCCGGCCGTCGTTGCGGATGCCGGAGCGGTTGAAGGCGCTCTGGTAGAAGTCCCAGGTCTTCGCCAGCCCGTAGGAGGCGTCCACCGCCGCGCTCTCCCGGCTCGAAGTCGAGCCGTTGCCCCAGGAGTTGGACGACTTCGAGAAGGCCCGCGCGTTCTGCGCCGGGTTCGACTGCGGGCTGTTGTACGAGTCGTAGACGATCGTGCCGCCGTGCAGCGCGTCGGTCAGCGTGTAGCCGCTGCCGCCCTGGCTGGTCTCGATGGTCACCTGGCCGACGTTGACGCCGTTGCCGGTTCCGGAGACGCCCTGCTCCACCTCGTACTGGTCGAGCACCGCGCCGGTGCCCGCGTCCAGCAGCACCGCCTCGCGGGAGTCGGCGCCGGCCTCGCCCGCGCCGGTGACGGTGGTGCGGTACGCCAGCACCGGAGCACCGTCGGCCGGTGCCCAGACCACCAGTTGGCCGCTGTCCTTGCTGGTGGTGCGCGCCTGCCGGACGTGCTTGGCGCTGCGCTCGGCCGTCGCCGCGGCGTCCTGGCCCGACAGCTTCGGCGTCACGCCGGCCAGCGAGATCGCCCCCTGGTGCGCCCAACTCGTCGACAGCACAGCGCCCTTGGCGTCCCGGTGCACGACCAGGTCGCCGCCCAGCACCGGCAGCCCGCGGTAGCTGCGGTCGTAGCGCACGTGCCGGGCACCGTCGTTGTCGACCAGCACGTCCTTCGGCAGCAGGCGCTCGTCCGGGCCGAGGCCCAGCGCCTTCGCCACCGCGCCGGCCTCCTGCCCGGCCTGCGTCAGGGCCGAGGCCCGGTCCGAAGCGCTCATCGCCCGGAACCCGGCGCCGGGCACGGCCGGGCCGCTCGCCAGCGCGACGTCCTGCGAACTCGCCATCACGACGGTGCCCAGGGTGAGGGCCGCCGCGACAGCCGCCGCCAGAGCGGTCTTGCGGTTCATCGCAATTCCTCCCGCCGAGCCGGGGTCGATGGGGGCGGCCGCGACTCCGATGGGTGTGGGGTCGCGGCCGGTGACGGCTCGGCGGCAGGACGCTAGGACGGGGACGGAACGCTGCGACACGCCCCCGACAATCAACAAGGGAATCGCAAGGGAAAAGCCGTCTCCGGCGAGGGGAGCCCTTTCCCTCCGGCACCTGTCGGAGCCTCAGTAAAGCTGTGGGAAAAGGAAGTTGAGCACGGTGTCAAGCTACTCCCGCGGCGGCCGTCACCGCAAGGAGTCTTGGCCCCCGCAATTCCCCGGCGAGGAGGGCGGAAGAACCCCGCCGATGGCCGGACTTTGCCCGAATGAGACCCGTCATTCCCCCGGCGCGCGCAATTCCCGACCGTTTCCCGGCGATTTCCGCGCCGCGCCGTGCTGTGCCGCCGCGGTGGCCCCGCTCAGACCCGGTCGAGCGGGCGGTGCGGTTCGGGCGGCAGTGTGACGGTGACGCCGTCGCCGGGGCGGATCTCGCCGCCGGAGCGGACCACGCCCATGATCCCGGCCCGGCGGATCAGCGACCCGTCCTCGGCCCGCCGCACCAGCTGCTTGAGCAGGCCGCGCTGGAAGTCGTCGATCTGCGCGCACGGGTTGCGCAGCCCGGTCACCTCGACCACGGCGTCCTCGCCCAGCCGCAGCAGCGCCCCGACCGGCAGGCCGAGCAGGTCGACGCCGCGGGTGGTCACGTTCTCGCCCAAGTCGCCGGGTGCGACGGCGAATCCGGCCTCGGCCAGTTCCTCGAACAGCTCCTGGTGCATCAGGTGCACCTGCCGCAGGTTCGGCTGCGTCGGGTCCTGCGCGACCCGGGAGCGGTGCTGCACCGTCACCCCGGCGTGCGTGTCGCCCTCGACGCCGATGCCCGCCACCAGCCGTATCCCGTCCAGGTTCGGCTTGCTGAACGAGTGCCCCTCGCTCCTGCCGACCGCCACCACGCTCCCGGCCACCCGGCCCACCTTCCTCTCACGTCCCGCACATGGATGCTTCGCGCACTCACCCTATGCCTGCCCGGCTGCGCGCCCCCGGGCCGGGGCGGCACGGACGCGGCACGGACGCGGCGGGTGCGGGCTACCGGAGCAGCCGGGTCCCCGGCGGGAGGGTGTCGGTGCGGTCGGCCTCCCGGAGGTAGGCGAGCAGGGTGGCGTGGAACGCGGCCGCGGCGTGGGTGAGCGGGAGGTCGCGGCCGTGGGCGAGGGCGATGGTGCGGCCGAGGCCGGGCGGGGCGAAGGGGGTGGCGGGCAGGCCGGAGCTGGCGGCGACCATGCCGGGGACGACGGCGGGTCCGAGGCCGGCCCGGACGGCGGCGAGGACGGCGTCCATCTCGCCGCCCTCGACCGCGTACGAGGGTTCGAAGCCGGCCGCCCGGCAGGCGGCCAGGGTGCTCTCCCGGACGTCGTAGCCCTCGCGGAACATCACCAGGTCCTGGCCGCGCAGATCGGTGATCCGGGCGCGGCGGGGGAGCGGGGTGGCCGAGACGAGGACCAGGTCCTCGTGCAGCAGCGGGGTGACGTCGAGCGGGGCGGGCGGGGCGGTGGCGGGGGCGATGACCAGCGCGAGGTCCAGCTGCCCGGCCTCCAGGTCGCGGACCAGGTCGCCGGAGCCGCCCTCGGTGAGCCGCAGGTCGACGCCGGGGTGCCGGGCACGGTACGCCCGCAGCACCTGCGGGACCAGGCTGGCGCAGAGCGAGGGCGGCGCGCCGAAGCGGACCCGGCCGCGGCGCAGCTGCACGGTCTCGGCGACGGCCCGCCGGGCGCTGTCCGCGTCGGCGAGGATGCGCCGGGCCAGCGGCAGCAGCGCCTCCCCGGCGTCGGTCAGGGCCGTTCCGGAGCGCGAGCGGTGGAACAGTTCGGCGCCCAGCTCCCGTTCCAGGGCCCGGATCTGCTGGGAGAGCGAGGGCTGCGAGACGTGGCTGAGTTCGGCGGCCCGGGTGAAGTGCCGGGCGTCGGCGACCGCGACGAAGTAGGCGAGCTGCTGCAACTGCACACCAGCCAGCATAGGCACTGCCTATCGTGATCAGCACTTCCATGTCTTGGACAGCGGCGACAGGCCCGGCCTACGGTCATGCTCATGGCTTCTGCTCACCGGACGACCCGGACGACCCGGACCCCGGCCCCCGGCCGGCCCCCGTCCTCCCTGGCGGCGCTGTGGCGCAGCTCCGTCGGCAAGAAGGCCGTGATGGCGGTCAGCGGGCTGCTGATGCTGGCGTACCTGGTCGCCCACATGCTCGGCAACCTGAAGGTGTTCTTCGGCCCGGACGACATCAACGGCTACGCGCACTGGCTGCGCACCCTCGGGCAGCCGCTGCTGCACCACGGCTGGTTCCTCTGGCTGGCCCGGTTCGTCCTGCTGGCGGCGGTGGTCGCGCACGGCACCGCCGCGTACCAGCTCTCCCGGCGCGACCTGCGGGCCCGGCCGGTGAAGTACGCGCACCGGCGGCGGCAGGCGACGTACGCGACCCGGACGATGCGCTGGGGCGGGGTGATCCTCGGGCTGTTCATCGTCTGGCACATCCTCGACCTGACCACCCTCACGGTGAACCCGGCGGCCGAGGAGGGGCACCCGTACCAGAACATCGTGGCCTCGTTCTCGACCTGGTACTCGGGCGCGGTCTACTGCCTGGCGATGCTGGCGCTCGGCCTGCACGTGCGGCACGGCTTCTGGAGCGCCGCGCAGACGCTCGGCGTCAACAACCCGCGCCGCGACCGGGCGTTGAAGCTCGGCACGAACGGGCTGGCGCTGCTGCTGACCGCCGGGTTCCTGTCGGTGCCGGTCGCCGTGATGACCGGACTGGTCCGGTGAGCCCGATGACCCGCCCGCCTGTCACCACGCCCGCGACCACACCCGCAACCACATCCGCGACGGCCGGAGGCGCCCGATGAGCAGTTACCTCGACTACACCGTCGGCGACCCCGTCCGTGACGCCGCCGCGCCGGACGGGCCGATCGAACAGCGCTGGGAGCGGCGGCGGTTCGAGGCGAAGCTGGTCAACCCGGCGAACCGGCGCAAGCACACCGTGATCGTGGTCGGCACCGGCCTGGCCGGCGGCGCGGCCGGCGCGACGCTGGCCGAACAGGGCTACCACGTCGTCCAGTTCTGCTTCCAGGACTCCCCGCGGCGCGCGCACTCGATCGCCGCGCAGGGCGGCATCAACGCGGCCAAGAACTACCGCAACGACGGCGACTCGGTGCGCCGGCTGTTCTACGACACCGTCAAGGGCGGCGACTTCCGGGCCCGCGAGTCCAACGTGCACCGGCTGGCCGAGGTCTCGGTGGAGATCATCGACCAGTGCGTGGCGCAGGGCGTCCCGTTCGCCCGCGAGTACGGCGGGCTGCTCGACACCCGCTCGTTCGGCGGCGTCCAGGTCTCCCGCACCTTCTACGCCCGCGGCCAGACCGGCCAGCAGTTGCTGCTCGGCGCCTACCAGGCGCTGTCGAGGCAGATCGCCGCCGGGAACGTCGAGATGCACCCGCGCACCGAGATGCTCGACCTGCTGGTGGTCGACGGCCGGGCCCGCGGCATCGTCGCCCGCGACCTGGTCACCGGCGAGGTCCGCTCGTACACCGCGGACGCCGTGGTGCTGGCCAGCGGCGGCTACGGCAACGTCTTCTACCTCTCCACCAACGCCAAGAACTCCAACGCGACGGCCGTCTGGCGGGCCCACCGGCGCGGCGCGCACTTCGCCAACCCGTGCTTCACCCAGATCCACCCGACCTGCATCCCGCGCTCCGGCGACCACCAGTCCAAGCTGACCCTGATGAGCGAGTCGCTGCGCAACGACGGCCGGATCTGGGTCCCCAAGGCGAAGGGCGACACCCGCCCCGCCGGGCAGATCCCGGAGGACGAGCGCGACTACTACCTGGAGCGGATCTACCCGGCGTTCGGCAACCTGGTGCCCCGCGACATCGCCTCCCGGGCCGCCAAGGTGGTCTGCGACGAGGGCCGCGGCGTCGGCCCCGGCGGGCAGGGCGTCTACCTGGACTTCGCGGACGCGATCGCCCGGCTCGGCCGGGACGCCGTCGAGGCCAAGTACGGCAACCTGTTCGAGATGTACGAGCGGATCACCGCCGAGGACCCGTACACCGTCCCGATGCGGATCTACCCGGCGATCCACTACACGATGGGCGGGCTGTGGGTCGACTACGACCTGCAGACCACCATCCCCGGCCTGTTCGCGATCGGCGAGGCCAACTTCTCCGACCACGGCGCCAACCGGCTCGGCGCCAGCGCCCTGATGCAGGGCCTGGCCGACGGCTACTTCGTGCTGCCGCCCACCCTGAACGACTACCTGGGCCGCACCAAGCTGCCCGCCGTCCCCGCCGACCACCCCGAGCTCGCCGCCGTGGAAGCCGAGTCCGCCGACCGGCTGGAGCGGATCCTGGCCGTCGACGGCGACCGCACCCCCGACTCCTTCCACCGCGAACTGGGCGAACTCCTGTGGGAGGAGTGCGGAATGGCCCGCGACGAGGCCGGACTGCGCCGCGCGCTGGACCGGATCCCGCGGATCCGGGACGAGTTCTGGCGGCGGATCAAGGTGCCCGGCACCGGCGAGGAGCTCAACCAGGCGCTGGAGAAGGCCAACCGGCTGGTCGACTACTTCGAACTCGCCGAACTGATGTGCCTGGACGCGCTGCACCGCGCCGAGTCCTGCGGCGGCCACTTCCGCACCGAGTCCGCCACCCCCGAGGGCGAAGCCGCCCGCCGCGACGAGGAGTTCGGCTACGCCGCCGCCTGGGAGTTCACCGGCACCGGCACCGCCCCCGTCCTGCACAAGGAAGAGCTCGTCTTCGAGCACGTCCACCCCACCCAGCGGAGCTACGCGTGAACCTCACCCTGCGCATCTGGCGCCAGCAAGGCCCGGACACCCCGGGCGAGATGACCGAGTACCGGGTCTCCGGCATCAGCGAGGACATGTCCTTCCTGGAGATGCTCGACACCCTCAACGAGGAGCTGATCCTGCGCGGCGAGCGCCCGGTCGCCTTCGACCACGACTGCCGCGAAGGCATCTGCGGCGCCTGCGGCATGGTCATCAACGGCCAGGCCCACGGCCCCGAACGCACCACCACCTGCCAACTGCACATGCGGCACTTCACCGACGGCGACACCATCGACGTCGAACCCTGGCGGGCCGGCGCCTTCCCCGTCGTCCGCGACCTGATGGTCGACCGCTCCGCGCTCGACCGGATCATCGGCTCCGGCGGTTACGTCACCGCCCCCACCGGCTCCGCCCCCGAGGCGCACGCCACCCCCGTCCCCAAGGAGGCCGCCGACCTGGCCTTCGAGCACGCCGAGTGCATCGGCTGCGGAGCCTGCGTCGCCGCCTGCCCGAACGGCTCCGCGATGCTGTTCACCGCCGCCAAGGTCGTCCACCTCAACGTCCTCCCGCAGGGCGCGCCGGAACGCGCCTCCCGGGTACGGAACATGGTCGGCGCGATGGACGACGAGGGCTTCGGCGGCTGCACCAACACCGGCGAGTGCGCCACCGCCTGCCCCAAGGGCATCCCGCTGACCGGGATCGCCCGCCTCAACCGCGAGTTCCTGCGCAGCTGAGCTGAGCTGAGCTGAAAGGGGCGTGGCGGGGCGCCGCGGGTGTCACTCGCCGACCAGCCGTCCCTCGTACGCTTCCGGGGCGCCCGCCAGGTGCTCCGGAAGCCGCGCCAGCACGTCCTTCAGGACGGCCGTCCCGTGGTGCAGCGCCAGCTCCGCCCGGCTCGCCCACAGCTCGTACAGGAAGAACCGGCCGTCCTCCTGCTCCTGCAGCCGGTACACCAGGCTGCCCCGGTGCGAGCGCGAGGGCTCCACCAACGAGGCGAGCAGCTCCCGGAGTTGCTCGCGGTGGCCGTCCTTCGGGGTGAGGAAGCCGTAGAGCGCCACCGGCTCGTCGGAGCCGGCTCCGTCCGTGTTCTGGTTCGTGTTCTGGTTCGTCGTCATGTCGGCAACCGTAGGATGTGACACCGGTGTGAGGTTCAAGTCGCGACGGTGTGGGGTGGGTCACATGATGCGGATCGGCGAGCTGTCCCGGGCCACCGGTGTCCCGGTCCGGCTGCTGCGCTACTACGAGCAGCAGGAGTTGCTCTCCGCGCACCGCACCCCGGGCGGCCACCGCGAGTACGCCGCCGACGCGCCCGTCCAGGTCGGCCGGATCCGGGCGCTGCTCGCCGCCGGGCTCACCAGCCGCACCATCCGCGAACTGATGCCCTGCTACGAGGACGGCGAACTGCACCCCTGCGTCCGCGACCGGCTGGATGCCCAACTCGCCGAACTGAACGCCCGGATCGGCGAACTCGCCACCGCCCGGGACGCCCTCGCCGACCTCACCGCCCGGATCCCGCAACCTGCCTGACGCTCCGTCAGATGTCGCGCGGGGCCTGGAGCGGGCGCGGCCCCGGGCCCTTGACGATCCGGATGGTCGGCGCGGTCTCCACGTGCTGCACCCCGCGCAGCGCCGCCACCCGGGTGGTCAGGTAGCCGTACAGCTCCCGGGCGCCACGGGTGATCACCACCGCGTGCAGGTTGCTCGGCCCGGTGGTCGCGCAGGCGTACGCCACCTCCGGATGCTCGGCCAACGCCGCCCCGGCGGCGGCGAGTTCGGACGGCACCACGTTCAGCCACAGCCAGGTGTGGGTGCGCAGCCCGAAGATCCGCCAGTCCACGTCCAGGTCGAAGTACAGCGCGCCGGAGCCGGCCAGCTCGTCCAGCCGGCGGCGCACGGTCGTCTCCGACTTCCCGCAGGCGGCGGCCAGTTCGGCCAGCGGGGCCCGCCCGTCCACCGCCAGCACGGCCAGCAGCCGGAGGTCCGTCCGGTCCAACTGCACGGCCGGGCCGCCCGGTTCGGCCGGTCGCGGACCCGCCTCGGTCAGCGCCGCGACCTGCCCGGCGGTCAGTGCACCGGACTTGACCGCCAGGCTCTGCGCGCCGCCGAAGAAGGTGTGCAGCACGCAGTGCGCGGTCACGCTCGACACACTGGGCGTGCGCGGCAGGTGCTGCAGCAGCAGCGAGTGGTCCGAACGGTCCGGCGGGGTCCGGGTCGAGCAGGCGATCTCGGTGCCGCCCGAGTTCAGCGACACCCACACGGTGTCCTCCCGGCGGGCCAGTGCCGCCGCCACCGCCCCCGCCGAATCCGGCGTGCAGCGCACCCGCAACTGCCAGCGCGCCTCGCCCAGCCGCTCCGGATCGGACAGCCCCAGCACCCGGACCAGCCCCGCCCCGCGCAGCCGCCCGTACCGCCGCGCCACCGTCTGGTCGGACACCCCCAGCACCGCCGCCAGCCGGCTGAACGCCGCCCGCGGCGCCAACTGCAGGGCGTGCACCAGTTGCCGATCGAGCGCGTCGTACGTGTCGGATCCCACCGCACCAGCGTACGCGGTGTCGGAAAGCGACGCCGAAAGCCGATCGAGTAGGGAGAAGTGCCGCCGACGGCGGACAGTGCGGAGGAACGAACGCCCTCGCGGCCGACATCCCGCGGCCGACGCCCCGCAGTCGCCGACCCCGCGGTCGACGACCCCTCCGTCCCGGAAGGACGACCCTCCCGTGCGCAAGTGGATCCCCCTGACGGCGGTCAGCGCCGGCGCCTTCATGCTGCTGGTCGACGCCAGCATCGTGAACGCCGCGCTGCCGAAGATGGCCGCCGACCTCGACTCCACCTTCACCGCCCTGCAGTGGGTGATCGACGTCTACACCCTCACCCTCGCCGCCCTGCTGATGGCCTTCGGCTCGCTCGGCGACCGCCTCGGCCACCGCCGCCTCTACCTGGCCGGCCTCGCCGTCTTCGGCCTCGCCTCGCTCGGCTGCGCGCTCGCCCCCGACGCCGTCACCCTGATCGTCGCCCGCGCGGTCCAGGGCACCGGCGGCGCCGCCATGATGACCTCCACCACCGCCCTGCTGAACGCCGCCTACCAGGGCCCCGACCGGGCCACCGCGTTCGGCCTCTGGGGCGCGGTCAACGGCGCCGCGGCGGCCGCCGGGCCGCTGCTCGGCGGGCTGCTCACCCAGCAGTTCGGCTGGCGCTCGATCTTCCTGGTCAACCTGCCGATCGCCGCCCTGGCCGCCCGGCTGACCGTCCGCCACCTCACCGCCGACCGGCCCCGCCCGGCCGCCCGCCCGGAAGGGGCAGGGGCAGTGGCAGGGACGGCCGGGCGCTTCGACCTCCCCGGCGCCGCCGCCTTCACGCTGTTCGCCGCCGCCCTCACCCACGGCCTGATCGAGAGCGGCGAACGCGGCTGGAGCGACGCCCGGGTGCTCATCCCGCTGGCCGTCGCCGCGCTCGCCCTCGCCGCCTTCACCGCCGTCGAACTCCGCACCGCCCGCCCGCTGCTGGACCTGCGCCTGCTGCGCACCCCGGCCTTCGCCGGCCTCGCCGCCGCCGGACTGCTGCTCACCGCCGCCGCCTTCGCCGAACTCACCTACACCGGCCTCTGGCTCCAACAGGTCCTCCGGCTCGGCCCGTTGACCGCCGGCCTGGCACTCAGCCCGCTGGCCGCCGCCGCGTTCCTCACCGCCCCGGCCGGCACCCGCCTGCTGCGCGGCAGGCCCCCGGTGCTGCCGATCACCCTCGGCCTGACCCTGATCGGCGCCGGCTCCCTGCTGCTCACCCTGGTCTCGCCCGCCGGCGGCTGGACCGCCCTGCTGCCCGGCCAGCTGCTGGCCGGCGTCGGCGTCGGCCTGGCCACCCCGCCGATGATGTCCGCCGCCCTCGCGGCCGTCCCGCGCGAACGCGCCGGCATGGCCTCCGGCGCCTTCAACACCGCCCGCCAACTCGGCCTCACCCTGGGCATCGCCGTCCTCGGCACGGTCTTCCAGAACACCCTGCGCGACCGCCCCGGCACCGACCCCCGGCACGCCTACGCCACCGCCCTCGACCACGTCTACCTGACCGCCGCGGCCGCCGCCCTGCTCGCCGCCGCCCTGACCGCCCTGCTGGTCCGCCGTCCGACCCCCGCCCCGGCGTCCGGAGCGGGGCCGACCGCCGCCGGCCCGACCGCCGACGCGCCCGTATCGGCCGGTACGACAGGCTGATCGGCGGCCCGGAAAGCCCGGCCCGGGCCGTCCGCCCGAGCCTCCCGGACGGAGCAGTCGGAGCGGGCGATCGGGTGACCGCCGGACCCCGGCCGTGCCCCGGCGGCTCCCCGGGCGGTTCTCGGTGCCAAGTACGGGCGCGGAGGGGCGTCCGTCGTGGCCATCGAGGAGACGTCCGGGTGCCGTTGTCGCTGTCGCCGTCCTGTCCGCTCTCGGCACCGCCGGCACCGCCGGCACCGCCGGCACCGCCACGGCTGCGCCTGCCGTTCGAGACGCCGCCGTCACCGGCCGACGCTCTCGACCCAGGCCGCACCGACGCTCTCGACCACGGCCGGCACTTCCGGCTCGGCTCCCACCTCGTCCGGGCCGAACTCACCACCGGCGCGGGCCTGCTGCTCGACGCCTTCCCCCGGCTGCGCCCCGCGCCCGCCTTCGACCCCACCCGCACCGGCTTCGTCAAGCGCAGCCCCGCCCGCCTGGACGTCCTGCTGTGACCACACCCGCACCCGCACCCGCCGTCGAGACCTCCGCCCCGGCCGCCCCGGCCGTCCCCGACGCCCCCGCCGTCTTCGCCGGCCGGATCCCCGGCCCCAACCCGCTCGACCGGGCGCTGCTCGCCCACGACGGCCCGCAGCAGCCCGTGGTCACCCTCGTGCTGGACTTCCCCGGCCCGGCCCCCGAACCGGCCGCCCTGCGCCGCCGCCTCGCCGAACGCGCGCCCGGACTGCCCGCCTTCCACGCCACGCCCGACCCCGGCGCCCGCCTGCGGCCCGGCCGCGCCCCCGACGCCGCCGCGCTCGACGCGGAGACCGACCGGATCTCCCGGCTCCCGTTCGACCTCGGCACCGAACCGCCGCCCTGGGACCTGCACCTGATCACCGGCCCCGACACGTTCCGGATCTGCCTGCGCACCCACCACGGCTTCCTCGACGGGGTCGGCGCCACCCACGCCGCCGCCGCGCTGCTCGCCGACACGCCCGCCGAGGGCGCCCGCCTGCACCCGTCCGTGCCGCCCACCCTCCGGGCCGCCGCCCGCACCCTGTACGAGCTGGCCCGCACCCTGGCCGGCCCGCGCGCCTGGACGCCGCCGCCCGCCCCGGACTCCGACCCCGGCCCCGGCCTCGGCAGCGCCCGGCAGACCGCCGGCCGGGACGTCCCGCTCCCGGTGCTGCGCCGGATCGCCGACGCCCACGGCGCCACCGTCCACCAGGTCGCGCTGGCCGCGCTCGGCACCGTCCTCGCCGACCTGCGCCGCGAACACCACTCCGACGACGCCCGGCGCCCCGCCGTGGCCAGTGTCGTCATGTCGACCCGTACCCCCGCCGAACGGCACCTGCCCGGCAACCGGCTCGGTGTCCACCGCCTGCGCCTCCCGCAGCGCGCCGACACCCTGGACGCGGCCCTCGCCGCGGTCGTCCGCCGCACCGCCGCCGCCCGCTCCCGGCGCCGGCGCGACGCGCTGCGCGCCCTGCTCGCCCCCCGGGTCGCCCCGGGACTCGGCGTCCGGCTGTACGCGGCCGCGCTGCGCGCCGACGCGAGCCCGCTGGTGGTCAGCAGCGTCACCCTGCCCGACGGCCTCACCGCCTTCGGCGCGCCGCTGCGCGGGGCCGGGCTGCTGGTGCACGCCTTCGAGGGCTTCCCCGCCTACGTCTCCTTCACCCGGGCCGCCGGCCTGGTCCGCTGCCACGCCGCCGCCGACCCCGGCCGCGGCGCCCTGCTCCGGGTGCCGGACCGCTGGGCCGCGCTGCTGCTGGCCCACGACGGCGGCGCTTCCTAGCGCCGCGTCAGGCGGCCTTCGCCCGTCGCGACGCCCGGCACGCGCCCTCCTTGCCCGCCACCGGGCAGGAGGGGCCCGCTCGTCGCACCGGCCGGAAGCCCGAGTACATCCAGGACGAGGGCTTCCGGCCGGCCCGCCGAGAGCACGCCCCAAGGGGGCACCTCCCAACCCCCCCTGGGGGCTGGGGAGCCGCTCCTTGACGGCAAAAGCTGCCTGACGCGGCACTGGCGGAGCGCCAGGTCAGCAGACGTCCGGCCTGGTCAGCAGCGGTGCGCGCAGGTGCAGTTCGAGCCGGGGGCCGGTCAGCGGCGGGGTGCTCCAGAGCGCCGTCGCCGTCCCGGCCGCCGGGTCGAGGGTCAGCCGGACCCGGTGCGGGGTGGTGATCACGTACAGGTCGGCGTGGAAGCGGCCGTCCTGCCAGCCGCCGGCGGCGACGACGGGGCGGCCGAGCGGGGCGCTCTCCCGCCAACCGCCGTGGCCCACCTCGAAGTCGAGGACCGTCCCGGTGTCGGGCAGCGGCCCGAGGCTGACCCGCCAGCCGCCGTCGACCGGTTCGACCGCGGCCTGCGTGCCGTCCGGCAGCGCCGACTCCGCGGCGGCGGCGTCCAGCTTCGCGCGGGCCGCCCGGCCCGGCTCGGCGGTGCCCGGGACGAGCGGCAGCGACAGCCGCCGCAGCCGCTCGGCGAGCAGCGCGTCCTGCTCCGGGCCGTCGGCGGTGTCCAGGCGGTCGGGGCCGGCTGCGGTGTCGGGGCCGTCCGGGCCCTCCAGCGGGGCGAGGCCGGGCAGCAGGAACTCCCACAGGGCGTCGAACACCGTCTGGGACCTGCCCTGCGCGGTCACCGCGACCACCAGGTCGTGCGCGGGGACGACCACGCACTGCTGCCCGTAGGCGCCGTTGGCGTGGAAGCCGTGCCGGGAGCGCCAGAACTGGTAGCCGTAGCCGCACGCGAAGTCGGGGTCGTCCGCGCCCTCGATGAACGGCTCGGAGTCGATGTGCCGGCGCGTCGCCAGCTCGACCCACGCGCGCGGGACGAGCTGCCGCCCGCCCCAACTGCCGCCGCGCAGCAGCAGTTCGCCGAGGGCCGCCACCGCCTCGGTGGTCAGGTGCAGGCCCTGGAAGCCGAAGACCGCGCCACCGCGCACCCGGTCCCACTCGGCGGGCCCGACGCCCATCGGCCCGAACAGCCGCTCGTCCACGAACTCGGCCAGGCCGCGGCCGGTGACCCGCTCCACGATCCGGGCCAGCAGGAAGGCGGTCGCGTCGTCGTAGACGTGCCGGGTCCCCTCGGGCGCGTCGAACGGCAGCCCCAGGAAGCCGCGGACCAGGTCGCCGGGCTCCCGCCGCCAGGCTTCCTCCAGGCTGTTCCGGGGGTGCCCGGCGGTCATCGTCAGCAGGTGGTGGACGGTGATCCGGCGGGCCTGCGCGGAGGCGTCCGCCGGGACGTGCTCCGGCAGCAGGTCGACCACCAGGTCGTCCGTCGCCAGCAGCCCGTCCGCGACCGCCAGGCCCACCGCGAGGGCCGTCACCGACTTCGTCAACGAGTAGAGCAGGTGCGGCCGCTGGGCCGAGTACGGTGCCCACCAGCCCTCCGCGACGACCTGCCCGCGCCGCACCACCACCAGCGAGTGGCACTCCACCGACAGCTCCGCCAGCCGGTCCAGGAACGCCCCGACCGCCCGGGACGACACACCGACGGCGGACGGCGCCGAACGCGGCAACAGGAGGCGCTGAGCGGGCATACCGGATTTCTCCCCTGGCTGACGGGACCGCTGACGGGACCCGGGCATGCTACGGACGGCGCGGACGGGGTGCCACGGCTTTTCCCCGCCCGGCCCGGATGCCCCGCATAACCGCCACCCGCGTCCGCCACGGCCGCCACCCGCGGCCGCCGTCCGCCCGCTACGGCCGCTCGGCTCCGGCCGTCTCCGCGACCAGCGCCGCCAGCCCGTCCAGCAGGCGCTGCAGGCCGAACTCGAAGAGCTGGTCGAGGTCGAAGTCGTAGCCCTCCTCGGTCAGCCGTCGGAAGGTCGGGTGCGCGGCGACCAGTTCGGCGTAGCGGGGTTCGTGCTGGTCCATCCAGGCTTCGGCGTCCTGCCCGGTGGCGGCCTCCGCGGCGGCCTCCAGCTCCAGGTTGAGCGCGGTGCCCCGGACGTAGTTGACCAGGGTCAGGTATGCGGTGAGCACGCTCTGCAGGTCGAGTCCGGCGCCGGCCATGGCGGCGAGCATCCACTCGCCGAACGGCAGCGCGTTGGGCAGCGGTTGCGGGCGGGTCACCGACATCGCGGACGCCAGCCAGGGGTGGGCGCGGAACAGCGCCCAGAGGCGGCGGGCGGCCAGCTCCAGCCGGGCCCGCCAGTCGAGCCGGGTCTCGGCGGGGGAGAACGCCAGGTCGGCGAAGACCCGGTCCATCATCAGCTCGACCAGGCCGTCCTTGTCCGGGACGTGCCGGTACAGCGACATGGTGGCGGCGTCCAGTTCGGCCGCGACCCGGCGCATCGACAGCGCCTCCAGGCCCTCGCCGTCGGCCACCCCGATCGCCGCCGCGACGATCCGCTCCGCCGTCAGCACCCCTTCCGGCGCGGGCCGCCGGGGCACCTGCCGCCCGGCGGTGCGCGGCGCGCGCCCGGCCTCCGGAACGGTGGAGGGGGAGGTGGAGGAGGAGGGGCCGGACGCGGGGGAGGGGTTCCCGGCCACCACCGTGCCGACGCCCGGCACGGCCCGGACCAGGCCCTGGCCGCGCAGCTCGGCCAGCACCCGGGTGGCGGTCGCCATCGCGACGTTCCACCGGCGGGTGATCTCCCGGGTGGACGGCACCCGGTCGCCGGGGCGCAGCTCACCGTGCTCGATCCGCCCCCGCAGTTCGGCCGCGATCTGCTCGTAGCGGTCCACCCGCTCCACCTCCGCACTAGTGCACCCGTGGGAGGCCATGCTAGCTGCCGAAGTGCTCCCTGCACCACCTTCCGGCGCCCGGGGCAGCGCACTAGTGCACTAGTGCAGCAATCCCCAAAACCCAAGGAATCAGCTTGCCTAGTGCGGCGCGTACGGCGTACGTTCGGTGTCATGAAGAACACGGAGACCAGCCTCGACATCCTCGTCTCGGGCGCCGGAATCGCCGGCCCGGCCCTGGCGTACTGGCTACGCAGGAAGGGCTTCCGCCCCGTCGTGGTGGAGCGCGCCCCCGCGCCCCGGCCCGGCGGCCAGACCGTCGACCTGCGCGGCGCCGGACGCACCGTCATCGAGCGGATGGGCCTGCTGGAGCGGGTCCGCGAACTCGCCGTCGACCAGCGCGGCATCGCCCTGGTCGACCGTCGCGGCCGGCACACCGCCCGGCTGCCCACCGAGCTCTTCGGCGGCGAGGGCATCGTCTCCGACCTGGAGATCCTCCGCGGCGACCTCGCCGACCTGCTGTACGAGGCCACCGCCGACGAGGTCGAGTACCTCTTCGACGACACCCTCACCGCCCTGCACCAGGACGCCGACGGCGTCCACGCGGTCTTCGAGAACGCCCCGCCCCGCCGCTTCGACCTGGTGGTCGGCGCCGACGGCCTGCACTCCACCACCCGTCGCCTGGCCTTCGGCCCCGAGCGCGACTTCGTCACCCCGCTCGACTGCCACACCGCCTGGTTCACCGCCCGCACCGCACTCGACCTCGACGGCTGGTTCCTGATGTACAACGCCCCCGGCGGCCTGGTGGTCAGCGCCCGCCCGGGCCGGCTCCCCGGCGAGGTCAAGGCCGCCTTCGCCTTCCGGTCCGGCCCGCTCACCCACGACCGCCGCGACCGCGCCGCCCAGCAGCGCCTGCTCACCGAGCGCTTCGCCGGCCGCGGCTGGGAGAGCGACCGCCTGCTCGCCGCGATGGCCGAGGCCGACGACTTCCACCTCGACTCGATGGGCCAGGTCCGCCTCGACAGCCACAGCCGCGGCCGGGTCGCCCTGATCGGCGACGCCGCCTGCTGCCCCACCCCCCTCACCGGCCTCGGCACCAGCCTCGCCCTGGTCGGCGCCTACCTCCTCGCCCACGAACTCGCCGCCGCCGGCGGCGACCACACCACCGCCTACGCCGCCTACCAGCGGCAGATGCGCCCCTACGCCGCCAAGGCCCAGCAGCTCCCCCCGGGCGGCGTGGCCGGCTACGCCCCCACCAGCGCCGCCGTGATCCGCCTGCGCGCCGCCTCCATGCGCTGGATGACCCGCCGGCCGCTGCGCCGCCTGATGGAGGCCCAGGCCGCCAAGGCGAGCGAGGTCGCACTCCCCGCCTACGACGCCGCCCCCGCCCCCGTTCCCGCCCCCGGCCCGAGGACGGACGCGGACACGGGGACGGGGACGGGGACGGCCCCGGTCTCCGTGGGGTGAGACCGGGGCCGTCAGGGGTGGTGGCGCGTCAGCCGGTGAAGCCGGCCGTGATGGAGGTGAACTGCCAGTCGGACTGGGCGATGCCGGAGCAGGTCTCCTGCAGGCCGCCGCCCGCGCAGCCGCGGTCGCGGTTGACCGACCAGAACGCCAGGCGGGCGATGTGGTTGGTGTTGGCCCAGTCGCGGATCGCGGTCCAGTTGGCGATGGTGGTGACCTCGTTGTTGTCGCTGAGGCCGTTCATGCCGGAGAGGCCGATGTGCGAGTAGGCGGTGGCGTCGTCCCAGCCGTACACCGACTTGAGCTTGTTCTTCAGGCCGTTGGCGGCGCTGACGGTGGCGGCGTACATGTCGGTCGACGCGTTGCCGAAGTCGAACGGCATGATGGTGAAGACGTCGATGTCCGCGCCGAGCGCCTTGGACTGCTCGATCAGCCGGTTGCCGGGGTCGGTCGGGCCGCTGATCGCGGTGCCGAAGGTGACGATCGTCTTGATGCCGGGGTTCTTCTGCTTGACGATCTTCAGCGCGTTCAGGATGCGGTCCTGGACGGTGTAGTTCTCGAACTCGTCGGTGTTCTCGATGTCGATGTCGATCGCCTTCAGGCCGTAGGCGTCGATCACCTTCTGGTAGGCGCCGGCCAGCGCGGTCGCGTCGGCGCAGTTCGGGCCGAGCTTGTTGCCCGACCAGCCGCCGAAGGACGGGACGACGTCGCCGCCCGCGGCGCGCACCGCGTTGATGGTCTGCTGGTCCACGCCGTTCAGCAGCGGGCGCTGGCTGTCCCAGGTCGGGTTGCAGCCGTTCTGCGCGAGCACGAACGCCAGGGTGAACCACTTGATGCCGGTCGCGTTCATCACGGTGGCCGCGGCCGGCGGGTTGCCCCAGCCGTTGTACAGGTACGGCGCGGCCTGCTTGAAGCCGCTCGGGGTGGTGGTCGGCGGGGTGGTCACCGCGAGCGCGTTGGACGCGGCGGAGGCGTTGCCGGCCGCGTCGCGGGCCTTCACGGTGAAGGTGTAGGCGGTGGAGGCGGTCAGGCCGGTGACGGTCGCCGTGGTGCCGGTGACGCTGGTGGTCAGCGTGCCGTTCTTGTACACGTCGTAGGCGGTGACGCCGACGTTGTCGGTCGAGGCGCCCCAGGAGAGCGAGACCTGGGTGGACGCGGTCGCGGTGGCGACCAGGTTGGTCGGCGCGGTCGGCGCGGTCGGGTCGCCGTTCGACGGCGTGGTCACCGACACCGGGTTGGACGCGGCGGAGGTGTTGCCCGCCAGGTCGCGGGCCTTCACGGTGAAGGTGTAGGCGGTGGAGGCGGTCAGGCCGGTGACGGTCGCCGTGGTGCCGGTGACGCTGGTGGCCAGCGTGCCGTTCTTGTACACGTCGTAGGCGGTGACGCCGACGTTGTCGGTCGAGGCGCCCCAGGAGAGCGAGACCTGGGTGGCGCTGGAGCCGGTCGCGATCGGGGTGCCCGGCACGGTCGGCGCCTGGGTGTCCGGCGGGGTCCCGCCGGGGCCGTCCAGGCTGATGTCGTCCGCGTAGTACGTGCCCTGGCCGAACCAGCCGTTCAGGTACACCTCGGCGCTGGTCTGCGCGGCGCCGGTGGTGAAGCTGACGGTCAGCTGCTTCCAGTCGGCCGCGGCCGGCGTCCAGGTGGAGGTGCCACCGGTGACGCCGAGGTACACGTAGTTGCCGCGGACCCAGCCGGACAGCGAGTACGTGGTGCTGGGCTGCACCGCGACGGTCTGGACGCACTTGGCGTTGTCCGCGGCGCTGACGGCGCCGGCCAGCGCCTTCGAGCCGCCGTGGACGGGCGTGGAGACCACGGAGCCGAGGCCGCCGGAGCAGGACCAGCCGCTCAGGGTGCCGGTCTCGAAGCCGGGGTTGGTCAGGACGTTGGCGGCGCTGGCGCTGCTCGGGACGGCCGCGACGGCGGCCGTGGCCAGCAGCAGCGCCGCGGCGCCGACCGCGGTGGCGCGGCGGTTGGGGGCATGCACGGGTACCTCCAGTGGGGGATGGGGGTGTGGAGGTGCGTAGGGAGCGCGCACAACAAAATGGACTGGACCAATTGGTTATGTCAAGGCTAGGTCAAAGCGCGGACACCACCCTGACCCCCCGTCAGGACCCGCCGGGGGAGCGTCCGGACCCCGCCGGCCGCTGCTCCGTCCGGGTGTCTTGCGGCACGCCGGAAGCCCCCCGCGGGCCCAGCTCGGGCACGATCGTTCAGCCCAGCTGTGGCACCCGTTAAGAATTCCTCGATGGACCGCACCCACCGTGACCAGGCAGATTTCACCCTGCCCGGCCGGTGACCGCCGCACGCCGGGACGCCCCGCCGGAGCCGCGCCCCCCGCGCGCCCACCCCCAGGCCCGCCCGTCCGCGGGCCGCCCGAACCCCGCGTCAGGAGCGCTCGCCGTGAAGGCACTCGTCAAGCTGAACGCCGAACCCGGACTCTGGATGACCGACGTCCCGGAACCGGAGGTCGGCCCCGGCGACGTCCTGATCAAGGTCCTGCGCACCGGCATCTGCGGCACCGACCTGCACATCCGCGCGTGGGACAACTGGGCCCAGCAGACCATCAAGACCCCGATGACCATCGGCCACGAGTTCGTCGGCGAGGTCGCCGCCGTCGGCGCCGCCGTCGCGGACGTCAGCGTCGGCGACCTGGTCAGCGGCGAGGGCCACCTGGTCTGCGGCAAGTGCCGCAACTGCCTGGCCGGCCGCCGCCACCTGTGCCGCAACACCATCGGCCTGGGCGTCAACCGGGACGGCGCGTTCGCCGAGTACGTCGCGCTGCCCGCGAGCAACGTCTGGGTGCACCGCGTCCCGGTCGACCTCGACGTCGCCGCGATCTTCGACCCGTTCGGCAACGCCGTGCACACCGCGCTGTCCTTCCCGCTGGTCGGCGAGGACGTCCTGGTCACCGGCGCCGGCCCGATCGGCATCATGGCCGCCGCCGTCGCCAAGCACGCCGGCGCCCGCAACGTCATGATCACCGACGTCTCCCCGTACCGCCTCGACCTGGCCCGCCGGCTCGGCGTCACCCTCGCGCTGGACGTCTCGCGGCAGACCATCGAGGACGGCCAGCACCAGCTCGGCCTGCGCGAGGGCTTCGACGTCGGCCTGGAGATGTCCGGCCGCCCCGAGGCGATGCAGTCGATGATCGCCAACATGACCAACGGCGGGAAGATCGCCATGCTCGGCCTGCCCGCCGACGGCTTCCCGATCGACTGGGCCCGGGTGGTCACCTCGATGCTCACCATCAAGGGCATCTACGGCCGCGAGATGTTCGAGACCTGGTACGCGATGTCCGTGCTGCTGGAGGGCGGGCTCGACCTCTCCCCGGTGATCACCGGCCGGCACCCCGTCCAGGACTTCGAGGCCGCATTCGACGAGGCCGCCGGCGGAAACTGCGGCAAGGTCATCCTCGACTGGACGACGCTGTGACCCGTACCGGTTGACCCACCCCGCACACGACCGCCGTACCCGCCGTGAGGAGCGACCCACCGTGTTCGAGAACGTCCGCGACGACCTCTCCGCCACCCTGGCCGAGATCCGCGAGGCCGGCCTGTTCAAGCCGGAACGCGTCATCGGCACCCCGCAGTCCGCCGAGATCACCGTCACCTCCGGAAACGGCGGCGAGGTGCTCAACTTCTGCGCCAACAACTACCTCGGCCTCGCCGACCACCCCGCCGTGGTCGCCGCCGCCAAGGACGCCCTGGACCGCTGGGGCTACGGCATGGCGTCCGTCCGCTTCATCTGCGGCACCCAGGACGTCCACAAGGAACTGGAGCAGCGCCTCTCCCAGTTCCTCGGCCAGGAGGACACCATCCTGTACTCCTCCTGCTTCGACGCCAACGGCGGCGTCTTCGAGACCCTGCTCGACGAGCGCGACGCGGTCATCTCCGACGCGCTCAACCACGCCTCCATCATCGACGGCATCCGGCTCTCCAAGGCCCGCCGCCACCGCTACGCCAACCGCGACCTCGCCGACCTGGAGAAGCAGCTCCAGGACACCCAGGACGCCCGCCGCCGCCTGATCGTCACCGACGGCGTGTTCTCGATGGACGGCTACATCGCCCCGCTCGCCGAGATCTGCGACCTCGCCGACCGCTACGGCGCGATGGTCATGGTCGACGACTCGCACGCCGTCGGCTTCGTCGGCCCCACCGGCCGCGGCACCCCCGAACTGCACGGCGTCATGGACCGCGTCGACATCATCACCGGCACCCTCGGCAAGGCCCTCGGCGGCGCCTCCGGCGGCTACGTCGCCGCCCGCCGCGAGATCGTCGCCCTGCTGCGCCAGCGCTCCCGCCCGTACCTGTTCTCCAACTCGCTCGCCCCGGTGATCGCCGCCGCCTCGCTCACCGTGCTCGACCTGCTGGAGACCAGCGACGACCTGCGCGACCGGCTGCGCGCCAACACCGAGCTGTTCCGGACGAAGATGACCGGGGCCGGGTTCGAGATCCTGCCCGGCGAGCACGCCATCGCCCCCGTCATGGTCGGCGACGCCGCCAAGGCCGGCCGCCTCGCCGAGCTGCTGCTGGAGCGCGGCGTCTACGTGATCGGCTTCTCCTACCCGGTGGTGCCGCACGGCGCCGCCCGGATCCGGGTCCAGCTCTCCGCCGCGCACAGCACCGAGGACGTCGAGCGCGCCGTCGCCGCGTTCATCGACGCCCGCGCCGCGCTGGAGGACTGACCTCCACCCCCAGGGCCAGGTGCGGGCACCCTCGACCGCGCCACCCCGACGGACCGCCCCGCACCCACCCCTGCCGGGGCGGCCCGTCCGGCGCGGGGAGCCATGCCCGGCTCCCCGCGCCACCCCCTTTCCCCCGCAGCAGAGCGGTCCGCCGGCCCCGAAACGCCCGCCGCCCGCGCCGTACCGGCCCCCAGCGGGCCGGACGCCTCGACCCGACCGACCCGGCCCCGGCCACCCGGCGTCCCGACCGGCCCCGCCGCGCTGGCAGAATTGACCCCGTGATCGACGCACGACGGCTGCGGACCCTCCGGGCCGTGGCCGACCACCGGACCGTGACCGCCGCGGCGGCCGCGCTCTACCTCACCCCCTCCGCGGTCTCCCAGCAGCTCGCCGCCCTCGAACAGGAGACCGGCCACACCCTGCTGGTCCGGGCCGGCCGCGGCGTCCGGCTCACCGCCGCCGGCGAGATCCTGCTCACCCACGCCGACGCCGTCCTCGCCCAGCTCGAACGCGCCGAGGCCGACCTCGCCGCCTACAGCTCCGGTGCCGCCGGCGAGATCACCGTCGCCGCCTTCGCCACCGGCATCGCCCTGGTCCTCGCCCCCGCCGTCACCGCCCTCGCCCGCACCGCCCCCGACCTGAGGGTCCGCGTCCTCGACGCGGAGGGCGACGCCAGCCTGCCGATGCTGCTCGACGGACGCGCCGACCTCGCCGTCGCCGTCGAGTACCGCGGCGCCCCGCGCCCCGACGACCGCCGGCTGACCCGGCTGCCGCTGTACGCCGAACCCTTCGACGCCGTCCTCCCGCTGCACCACCCGCTGGCCGCCGGCCCCGGCCCGGTCGCCGTCGCCGACCTCGCCGCCGAACCCTGGATCGGCCCCTACCCCGGCAACCCCTGCCACGACGTCGTCCTGCTCGCCTGCGAACACGCCGGCTTCCAGCCCCGGCTCGTCCACTCCTCCGACGACTTCCGGGCCGTCACCGCCCTCGCCTCGGCCGGCGCCGGCGTCGCCCTCGTCCCGCGCTCCGCCCTGCGCGGCGCCGAACTCGACGCCGTCGCCGTCCGCCCCGTCGACAGCGCCCTCGCCACCCGCCGGGTCTTCGCCGCCACCCGGGCCGGCGCCGAACAGCACCCGCTGATCAGCCCCGTCCTGGCCGCCCTCGCCGAAGCCGCCGGCCACCTCGACCACCCGGCCTGACCCGTCGTCAACTCCGGTCCCGAACACCGGAGTCGTTCGGCATGCGGACCGACGGCGGATACCCCCACAGGGGTATGCGCCGGGCCCTTTACCTCCCTATGGTCTCGTCCATGTCGAGGAGATCACGAGTGGGCGGACGCCTGCCGGCCGCCGGGTTCGCGCCGGCGCTGGCCCTGACCCTGGCCCTGACCGGTACGGCGGCGCAAGCGCAGGCGGCCGCCGCCGAGCACCCCCGGCCGCCGGTGTGGACGGACTGCCCCGCCGACCCGTCCGGGGCGCCGGTCGACCCGGCGCTGCGCTGCACCACGGTGCGGGTGCCGCTGGACTACCGGAAGCCGGACGGGCGGACCATCGAGATCGCCGTCTCCCGGCTCGCCACCGCCAAGCCCGGCCTGCGGCGCGGCGTCCTGGTGCACAACGGCGGCGGCCCCGGCGTGGCCAGCCTGCACCTGCCGAGCGCCACCGCGGCCGGCTACCCGCGCGAGGTGCTCGACCGCTACGACCTGATCGGCTTCGACCCGCGCGGCGTCGGCCACAGCACCCCGGTGACCTGCGGACGCACCCCCGCCGAGGTGCCCTGGCAGCGGGTCTTCCCGTTCCCCGCCCCCGACGGCTCGATCGCCCCGAACACGCGCTTCGCCCGTGACCTGGCCCGCGACTGCCTCGCCGCCGGCGGCGACCTGGTCCGCCACCTCACCACCGCCGACACCGCCCGCGACCTGGACCGGATCCGGGCCGCCCTCGGCGAGCGGAGGATCTCCTACCGGGCCGCCTCCTACGGCACCTACCTGGGCGCGGTCTACGCCGAACTCTTCCCCGGCCGCACCGACCGCCTCGTCCTCGACGCCAACGTCGACCCCAACACCACCTGGCAGCAGCGCCTGGCCAGTTGGGACGCCGGCGCCGAACTGCGCTTCGCCGACTTCGCCGCCTGGGCCGCCGAACGCGACGCCGACCTGCACTTCGGCGCCACGCCCGCCGCCGTCCGGGCCGGCTACCTCGCGCTGGCCGCCGCGCTCGACCGCGCGCCGGTCCGGCACCCGGTGGCCGGACCGGTCGACGGCAACCTGTGGCGCACCCTCTACCGCCTCGACAGCTACCACACCGCGCTGTTCCCGGAGATCGCCGACTGGTGGAGCTACCTGGCCGCCGGCGGCACCGGCCCCGTACCGTACTGGTGGCTCGACAAGCCCGCCACCCCCGGCGTCCCCGCCGACAACGACATCGCCGCCTTCGTCGCCGTCCTGTGCAACGACACCCCCGCCGACCGCGACCCCGCCCGCTACCAGCGGGCCGTCACCGAGAGCCGGGCCCGCAACCCGATCTCCGCCGGCATGGGCGCCGACATCACGCCCTGCGCGTTCTGGCCCGCCCCCGCCGAACCCGCCGTCCGCGTCACCGACCGCGGACCCGCGAACATCCTGCTCCTGCAGACCACCCGCGACCCCGCCACCCCGTACGCCGGCGCCCTCGGCATGCGCGCCGCGCTCGGGCAGCGCGCCCGGATGGTCACCGTCGACGGCGGCAACCACGGCGCCTACGACCCCGGCACCCCGTCCTGCGCGGTCACCGCGGCCGACCGCTTCCTCGCCACCGGCACCCTGCCCGCCCGCGACCTGGCCTGCCGGCCCGACCCCGCCTGACCCGGCCGACCCTGGGACGCCGTCGGCCTGACCGGCCGTCACCCACCCCCCTCGTCCCGAGTACCGGGGGAGGGGGGTACGGTCGGGCGGTGAACGCCACCGCGCCCGTGCGCCTCGCGACCTTCAACGTGCTGCACGGCCGACCGGTCCGCGCCGACGGCCGACCCGCCGCCGCCGGACCCGAACCCTTCGGCCCCGGCCCGCTGATCGCCGCCGCCACCGCGCTGGACGCCGACGTCCTCGCCCTCCAGGAACTCGACCGCCGACAGGACCGCACCGGCCACACCGACCAGGCCCGCGCCGTCGCCGAGGCCACCGGCGCCACCGACTGGCGCTACGCCACCGCCCTGCACGCCCGCGCGGCCCCCGGCCGGCGCTGGGAACCGGACCCCGCCGAACCCGGCCTGCGCCTCTACGGCCCGCCCGGCACCGGCCACGACGGCCAATCGCCCTCGCACGGCGTCGCCCTGATCACCCGGCTGCCCGTCCTCGCCTGGCACGCCCACCGCCTCCCGGCCTCGCCGCTGGCCGCCCCGCTGCCGATGCCCGGACGGCCCGGCCTCACCGTGGTCCGCGACCGGCCGCGCGCCGCGCTGGCCGCCGTCCTGCGGGGCCGGCGCGGCCCGTTCACCGCCGTGGTGCTGCACCTGTCGCTCTTCCCCGGCTCGAACGTCCGCCAACTCCTCGCCGTCCGGCGCTGGATCGCCGACCTGCCCCGGCCGCACCTGCTGCTCGGCGACTTCAACCTCGGCGGCCGCCTGCCCGCCACCGCGCTGCGCGCCGCCGACCTGCTCACCCCCGCCGGGGCCGGAACGCCCGGCGGCCCCGCCGGCTGGCACGACCTGGCCCGGGCCCGGACCTTCCCCGCCCACCGCCCCCGACTCCAACTCGACCACATCCTCGCCAGCGGCCTGCCCCGCGACCACCCGCACACCGCCCACTACCTGCGACTGCCGCTCTCCGACCACCGCCCACTGGTCGTCGACCTGCCGCTCTGACGGCCGGCCGCCCCGTCGGCCCCCGAGGGCCCCGGCCGGCACCGGCGACGGACCGGCCCGCCGTCGAATAATCGATCGACCTCGATCCGTCCGGACCGTTAACTTCCCCCCATGACCGACGGCGACCGGCCGGGAGGAGGCACCGAGGTGGAGCAGCAGGAGCAGGCCGAGCGGGTCGAGCGGGCGGAGCGGCAGGACCCGCGGGCCGCCGACCTGCCGCCGGAGCGGCGGGCCGCGCGGCGGGCCGCGCTGGTGGCGCGGATCAGGGCGGCGAACGCCGAGACGCTGGAGAGGCTGGCCGACCTGTGAGCGGGCACCGTTCCGTTCCCGCCCGCACCGACCACCTCGACGAGGACGACGTCGCCTACCTGGTCGGCGACGCCGCCGCGGTGCGCGAGCGCTCGCTGCTGCAGTCGGCGCTCGGCCGCCCGCGCGCCTCGGCCTTCGGCGCGGACGCCTACCCGGACGCCTGGACCAAGGCGGTCGCGCTCGGCGAGTCCATCGCCCGCAACCACCCCCTCACCGACCGGAACAAGCGCACCACCTTCGAGTCGATGCTGCTGTTCCTCGACTACAACGGGCAGCCCTACGCCGACCCGCACCCGGACGACGCCGTGGCCTTCATGCTGCGGCTCGCCCAGGGCGGCTACGCGGGCCGGCTCGACGACGCGGTGGCCGACTTCCGCCGGATGCTCGGCGCCGACGGGGCCTGAACCCCCGCGCCCTCGTCCCCTCGCCGTCGCGCTGCTGCCGCCGAACGGGTGAACGGCGCCCGACCGGTTTGGGTACGGTCGACCCCGCTGGCGAAGATGGACCGGTGACGCATCGCCAGTGATGCGTCACTCCAAGTCATCCCGTGCCGCCGGGCACCGCCGCACGCCACCGCGTGCCACCACGCGCCACCGCACGTCACCCCGTGTCACCGCGCGTTCCCGCCCGGCGCCGCACTCCACCGTCGATCCACCGGGGTTCCCGATGTCCGTCTCCCGCGTCCTCGCGCGCGCCCTGTCCGTGCTGACCTCGACCGCGCTGCTGGGCACCCTCGGCCTGGCCGCCGCGCCGGTGCCCGCCGCCTCGGCCGCGTCCTTCGTGGTCAGCGAGGCCCAGTTCAACAAGATGTTCCCGAGCCGGAACGCCTTCTACACGTACAAGGGCCTGACCGACGCCCTCGGCGCCTACCCGAAGTTCGCCAACGCGGGCGGCGACGCCGTCCGCAAGCGGGAGGCCGCCGCCTTCCTCGCCAACGTCAGCCACGAGACCGGCGGGCTGCGCTACGTGGTCGAGCAGAACACCGCCAACTACCCTCACTACTGCGACACTTCGCAGCCCTACGGCTGCCCGGCCGGGCAGAGCGCCTACTACGGGCGCGGCCCGCTGCAGCTCAGCTGGAACTTCAACTACAAGGCGGCCGGCGACGCCCTCGGCATCGACCTGCTGCACGACCCGTGGCAGGTGGAGAAGAACCCGGCCACCGCCTGGAAGACCGGCCTCTGGTTCTGGAACACCCAGAGCGGCGCCGGCCGGATGACCCCGCACGACGCGATCGTCAACAACAAGGGCTTCGGCGAGACCATCCGCAGCATCAACGGCGCGCTCGAGTGCGACGGCAAGAACCCGGACGAGCGCAACGACCGGATCAACCTCTACAAGCAGTTCGTCGGCGTCCTCGGCACCGACACCGGGGGCGGCAGCCTGTCCTGCTGACGCCGCCGGGCGGGGTGCGGGGCCGTCCCGGGGCGGCCCCGCACCGACGCGAACCGGCCGTTCGAGGACGTTCGGACAGCTCAACGAACGTCCTGGCATATGCTGCCGGGTGGTCAGCGACGACCACCACCCATCCTCGCAGGAGTGCCGATGAGCGACCGAGAGACCGACCGCAGCGCGCCCCCGATCCCGATCGGCGTGATCGGGCTCGGCGACATCGCGCAGAAGGCGTACCTGCCGGTCCTCACCGCCCAACCCGGCCTCGACCTCCGGCTGATGACCCGCGACCGGGCCAAGCTCGACCGGATCGGCGACGCCCACCGCATCCCGTTCCGCACCACCGACCTCGGCGAGCTGATCGACTCCGGCATCCGCGCCGCGTTCGTGCACGCCGCCACCGACCAGCACGTCCCGATCGTCGAGGAACTCCTCACCCGCGGCGTCGACGTGTACGTGGACAAGCCGCTCGCCTACGACCTCGACGGCGCCCGCCGCCTGGTCGCCCTCGCCGAGCACACCGGGCGCTCCCTGCTGGTCGGCTTCAACCGCCGCCACGCCCCCGGCTACCTGCTCGCCGCAGAGCGCCCGCGCGACCTGATCGTGCTGCAGAAGCACCGCGAGGGCCTCCCCGAGCGGGCCCGCACCCTGGTCTACGACGACTTCATCCACGTCATCGACAGCCTGCGCTTCCTCGCCCCCGGCGAGATCGAGCACGTCGACGTCCGCTCCCGCACCCGGGACGGCCTGGTCGAGCACGTCGTCCTCACGCTGGCCGGCCGGGGCTTCACCGCCCTCGGCATCATGAACCGGCTCTCCGGCTCCACCGAGGAGATCCTGGAGGTCTCCGGCGCCGACTCCAAGCGCGAGGTCCACAACCTGTCCGAGGTGATCGACCACCGCGGCCAGCCCACCGTCCGCCGCCGCGGCGACTGGGTCCCGGTCGCCCGCCAGCGCGGCATCGAGCAGGTCGTCCTGCACTTCCTCGACGCCCTCCGGGCCGGCAAGACCCTCGACGCCGCCGACGCGCTGCGCACCCACGAACTCTGCGAACTCGTCGTCGAACGCATCGAGGCCGCCGCCGACTGACCGGCCCCGCGCTTCCCGGCCCCGCCTGCCCTTCGGGCGCTCCCGTCCGGCCCTCGGCTACGATGTCCGAGGGCCGTGACTGGCGCACGGGTGGAGCACCACCGGGGAGCGGCCGCCGCACCGTTGCCGCGCGCCTGGGCGAACTCGCCACGAGACCCCAGGAGTCGCGCCGATGACCGACCGATCCCGCCCGTCCGCCCGCCTGATGGACGGCACCGCCCCCGCCCGCCGCCTCACCGAGGCCACCGCCGCCGCGGCCGCCGACCTCCGCCTCCGGACCGGCGTCACCCCCTGCCTCGCCACCGTCCTGGTCGGCGAGGACCCGGCCTCCGTCACCTACGTCCGGATGAAGCGCGCCCGCTGCGAGCAGGCCGGCATCCGCTCCCGCCACGTGCCGCTGCCGGCCGGCACCGGCACGTCCCGACTCGTCGACGTCCTGGGCGAGTTGTCCGCCGACCCGGCCGTGCACGGCATCCTGCTCCAGCACCCGGCGGGCCCGGACGTCGACGAGCGCGCCGCCTTCGAGGCGATCGCCCCGGCCAAGGACGTCGACGGCGTCACCACGCACTCCTTCGCCGCCATGTCCTTCGGCCTCCCCGGCTTCGCCTCCTGCACCCCCGGCGGCATCATGCGGCTGCTCGACGAGTACCAGGTCGAACTGGCCGGCCGACACGCCGTCGTGGTCGGCCGCAGCGCGATCCTCGGCAAGCCCGCCGGCATGCTGCTGCTCGGCCGCGACGCCACCGTCACCTACTGCCACTCGCGGACCGCGGACCTCCCGTCGATCCTCCGCGAGGCCGACGTCCTGCTCGCCGCGGTCGGTCGGCCCGAACTCATCCGCGGCGAGGACCTCAAGCCCGGCGCGGTCGTCATCGACGCCGGCTACAACCCCGGCAACGTCGGCGACGTCCACTTCGCCTCGGCCCGCGAGCGGGCCGCCCTGATCACCCCCGTCCCGGGCGGCGTCGGCCCGATGACGATCGCGGTGCTGCTGGCCCAGACGGTCGAGGCGGCGGAGCGCCAACTCGGCCTGGGGTGAAGGCAGTCGGGCGGCCGGCACGTCCGCGTCGGTCAGTCGCCGCGCGCGGACGACGGCGTCCGGCGGGCCCGCAGTGAACAGGTAGACCGGCCGGAGCGGTCGGCCGGGAAAACCGGGGGCGTCCGCCGCCGCCCCGGCGATACGTTGACCGGATGCGCCTGACGAAGTACGCCCACGCCTGCGTCCGGATCGACTCGCCCGACGGGGAGCGGTCCGTCCTGATCGACCCCGGCTGCTGGACGGAGCCGGGGGCCTTCGCGGGCGTCCGGGCGGTCCTCTACACGCACGCGCACGCCGACCACGTCGACGACGACCTGCTGGTCGCCGCCCGCGCCGCCGACCCGGAACTGGCGGTCTACACCCACCCGGAGCTCGCCGCCGAACTCGCCGCGCTCCCCGGCCTCACCGGGCCCGCGCCGATCGCCGTCCGGACCGGGGACGAGTTCACGGCCGGCGGCTTCGACGTCCGCGCGGTCGGCGGACGGCACGCCGAGACCATCGACGGGTACCCCGACTGCGCGAACCTCGGCTACCTGCTCGGCGGCACCTACCACCCGGGCGACTCGCTGCACGTCCCGGCCGGCCCGGGCGAGGAGGTGCGGACCCTGCTGCTGCCCGCTGGCGGCCCCTGGCAGAGCCTGCGGCAGGCGATCGAGATGGTGCGCGCCATCGAACCGGAGCACACCGTCCCGATCCACGACGCCCACCTGAGCGAGGCCGGGAACGAGAACTTCGACGGCTGGATCGAACGCGCGACCGACACCCGCCACACCCGCCTCGCCCCCGGCGGCTCCGTCCTCCTGGGCTGACGGCCCCGCCGGTACGCGCGCACCGGGCGGCGCGTACCGGCGGAGCCGCCCGGGATCACTGGCCCATCACGTAGCGGACGGTCGGGCCGGTGGTCCAGCCGCCGTCCACCGCCAGCTCGGCGCCGGTGACGTAGGACGCGGCGTCCGAGAGCAGGAAGACGGTGGCCGCCGCGATCTCCGGCGCCTCGCCGACCCGGCCCATCGGCGTGTTGGGGTAGTTGCCCTCACCGCGCTGGATGCCGGTGGACGCCGTCATCGGGGTGTAGGTCATGCCCGGGTGGACGGAGTTCACCCGGATCCGGTCCACGCCCAGCTCGACCGCGCCGATCTTGGTCAGGCCGCGCACGCCCCACTTGGACGCGCCGTAGCCCGCGGTCAGCGCCAGGCCCATCAGGCCGGCCGCCGAGGAGATGTTCACCACCGAGCCGCCGCCGGCCTCCCGCAGCGCCGGGATGACCGCCTTCATGCCGATGAACACACCGGTCAGGTTGATGTCGAGGACCCGGCGGAAGTGCTCCACCGACTCGTCGGCCAGGAAGCTGCCGGTGGAGATCCCGGCGTTGTTCACCAGCCCGTGCACCGCGCCGAACTCGGCCTGCGCGTACGCCACCACGTCCGCCCAGTCCTGCTCCGAGGTGACGTCGTGGTGCCGGTAGCGGGCCCGCTCGCCCAACTCGGCGGCGGTCGCCGCGCCGTCCTCGTCCAGGACGTCGGTGACCAGCACGTTCGCCCCCGCCGCGACCGCCTGCTTCGCGGTCTCCGCGCCCAGGCCGCGGGCCCCGCCGGTGATGATGACGGTCTTGCCGGACAGCTCGCTCATGACTTGCTCCTTGGTGCTCGCCTCGTGGGCATGTGGTTCGGTACCGCGTTCGGTCCTGCGTCCACCACCGGTCGTTCCAGGTGGTCGGAGCAGGCAGGCTTCGTGGGGCCGGGGCCGGGGCCGGGTGTGCGGGTGTGCGTGGCTCAGGGGAGCGGTGCGGTCAGCAGGCCGGCGCAGACCGAGACCAGGTCGGCGAGGTACGCGCGGTCGTCGCTCAGCGTCGGCTCGGCCTCGGCCAACTGCCGGGCGCGCTCGGCCAGCGCCGCTCCGATCAGGGTCAGCGCCAGGTCGATCCGCTCCAGCCGGACCGGTTCGGGCGCCAGCGGTATCAGCGGGGTCTCCAGCGCGAGGATCAGCCGCCAGTACAGGGTGCCCGCGAGGCCGGCGTGCGGACGCCGCTCCCGGATGCCGCTGCGGTGGCTGACCTGGGTGGAGATCCGCAGGCAGTCCCGGCCGCGCTCGGTGCGCAGCTCGGTGGCCTCCGCGTCGACCAGCGCCCCGAGCAGCTCGCCCAGCGAGCGCCCCTCGGGCTGCGGCAGCCGCTCGCCGAGCGCCCGCTCGGTGCGTCGCTGCCGCTCGGCCATCACCTCCTCGAGCAGCCCCTCGCGCGAACCGAAGTGGTACTGCACGGCGGACGGGTTCGCCTGCCCCGCCTGCCGCACCACGTCCCGCAGCTGCGCGCCGTGCACGCCCTGCGCCGCGAACAGCCGCTCGGCGGAGCGGATCAGCCGCGCCCGGGTGGACGCGCCGCCACCGCTCCCGTCGCCGTCACCGTCGCCGCTCGGCCCCGGCCCCGGCCCGCGGACACCCCGTGCAGGGGTGCTTCGGGTACCCGTCGACTTCCTCTCCATGCCGCACACATTAATGCTCGACATTATTAATGTCGAGCATTAGCCCGGTCGGCGGCGGCACGCACTCGTCCGGGTGGCCCCTGGGAACTCGCTGGGAACCCCGGCGCGCGGCAGGAGGAATCTCCAAGCCGCGGTTGCTAGCTTCGTGACGCATGATCGACTCGTCCCACCTGGCAGCCCGGTCACGTTCCCTGGCGCTCCACCTCCTCTCCCGGCTCAGGCTCCGACACCTCGCCTGGCCCCTGTTCGCCCTCGCCTTCTGGCGCTACCTGGCGGTCTACGGCCTGCCCTACGCCAACGACGTGGTCTTCCTCTGGCTGATCGCCGCGCTGGTCGCGGCGTCCGTGCACAGCGGCGGCCGCAAGGGCTGGCTGTACGTCCTGCGGGACTGGGTCCCCGTGATGGGCGTGGTCTGGGTCTACTCCCTGCTGCGCGGCTACGGCGCGCACACGCCCTGGCCGCCGCACTACGCGCCGCAGATCGCCTTCGACGAGGTGCTCGGCTTCGGCGAGACCTGGACCGTCCGACTGCAGGACTGGCTCTACCACCCGGGCCGGCCGCAGTGGTACGACTACGCGGCCGTCACCGTCTACATGTCGCACTTCTTCGCGGTGTTCGTGATCCTCGCCGTGCTGTGGAAGCGCAACCACGCCCGGTTCCGGCACTTCCTCGGCTGCTACCTGGCGATCACCGCGATCGGCTTCGTCACCTACGTGCTCTACCCGGCCGACCCGCCGTGGCTGGCCGCGCTGGAGAACCACATGCCGGCCGTCAACCGGATCGTCGCCACCGTCCTCGACAACAGCGGCCTGCACCGGGCCGGCACCATCTTCGAGAACGGCAGCAAGTTCGCCAACGACGTCGCCGCGATGCCCTCGCTGCACGCCGCCTACCCGATGATGATCGCCCTGGTGTTCTGGCCGAAGGCCAACCGCGCGCTGCGCGTGCTGCTCGCCGCGTACCCGCCGGCGATGGCCTTCACGCTGGTCTACGGCGCCGAGCACTTCATCATCGACATCCTGGTCGGCTGGGCCTACGCCTGGGCGATGGTCACCCTGGTCAACCGCTTCACCGCCCGCCGCGCGGCGGCCCGAGCCGCGAAGGAGGCAGCAGCCGCCACCACCCCCGCCGCCGCCGAGCCGGCCGTCCCGGTCGGCTGAGCGCGGACCGCTCCCCGAAGGACCCCGGCCCCGGCCCGGCAAGGTGGTGCCGGACCGGGGTCCCTTCATGCCGTCCCCGACCGCCTCCCGACCGCCTCCCGACCCCCGCCGGGCGACCCTCCCGACGGGGGCCGGAAGAGCCGACGGGAGCCACTGGGCACAAGCCTGGAAGTCCCTGGGCGTTCGCTGGGAGTCGAATGGTTTTTTCGTGTGCACCGAGCGGCCACCCGGGTGAAGCTGACGGGCCGTCAGCCGCACCGCCCCCGGCCTGCCCGGACGGGTTCGGTGAAGGCTTTGCCAATCCGTGGCGGAGTCTTGTTCCGCACCCGGGTAGCGTCGTGCGGAGCCCAGCAGGAGGATCCACCATGGCCGCACCCCACACCCCGGCAGCGCCCGAAGCGCGCCCCCGACCCACCGGCCGGCC
This sequence comes from Kitasatospora setae KM-6054, assembly GCF_000269985.1. Taxonomy (NCBI): domain Bacteria; kingdom Bacillati; phylum Actinomycetota; class Actinomycetes; order Kitasatosporales; family Streptomycetaceae; genus Kitasatospora; species Kitasatospora setae. The sequence continues at coordinate 8,213,357 of NC_016109.1, forward strand.
GACGGCCCGATGATCTCCGGCCACCTCGCCGTCCCCGCCCTGTGGGCGGTCCTCACCCCGATCGGCCTGCTGCTCTCCGGCCTCGGATTGGCCTCCACCATCCGGATCCGCCCCGGCACCGACCGCCCCCGCGACCACCTGCTCGGCCCGCTGCTGATCGCCGCCGGCATCCTGGTCGCGGGCTTCGGCCTCTGGCTGCTCTGACCCGGACGGCCTCGGTCGCGGCACCGGTCGCGGTCCCGTTAGTCTCCCCGGGCTCCAGGGGCTCCCGGCTCCGCGAACCCGTCCGCCATGCCGTCTCGCCGGACGACCAGCCGAGCAGCGCGTCCACCACCTTGGGGAGGGAGACCGTCAGGGTCTGGTAGTGCTCGGCGGGAACGCCGTCGCGGTCCTCCAACTGGTAGACGCCGTCCGCCCGCAGGCGCACCTGCGCGTACCAGCTGCCCTCCGGTTCGTCCGGGCCGAACCGTTCGATGATCAGGAGTGAGTCACCGCGCCGCATGTTCGCGACCAGCCGGTTCAGGACGGTCGGGCCCGGGTCGCGGATCGAATCGAGTTCGGCACCCAGTTCGCCGCCCCCTGGTCACCGTCGAGGACACCGCGGGTTCGGGGACGGCCGTGGCCGTACCCGTGGACCTGCCGGACGGCTGGGTCGAGCGGCAGCGCGAACGCTTCGAGCGCCTGCGCCGGCCCCTCTCCCAGGGTCAGCCCTCCCCGGGGGCCTTCGGCGCGAGGGCCGAGGTCTCGCCGACGGCGAGCAGTAGCGTGATCGGGAACTCCGGGGCGGCCTGCCCGATCGCCAGGCCCGCCCAGCGCCCCGTGCCGGGGAGGTGCCGGAGCGGCATCGGGCCGGCCACGGCGCACAGCGTTCCGAGCGGTGCGGGCGCGCGGAGCGCCGAGCAGGTGATGTCGAGGTGGTCCCGCAGTTCCACGTCCTCCGGCGCGCCCCGACGGGCCGTCAGCAGGGCTCCCAGCGCTTGCCGGGCTGCCTTGATCTCCCGCCGCGCCTCACCCCGTGCCTCGGAACTCCGGGTCTCCCGGAAGTCCTGGCTCTCCTCCAGCCGCACCAGCTGGAACCCGGGCCCGCCCCGCCACCTCCGGGAACGGCGCCACCCGAAGCCGTTCGACCACCGCCGTCCGCTCGGCGACGGACCCGGGGGAGCGCTGCTTCGGCGACATGCCCGGACGGTAGCCGATCCGGCCGACACCTGACCGCAGACACCTGCCCGCGGACGCCGGCCCGCCGACGCCTGTCCGTCCGTCCGCCCTCCAGGTCGCGCCGGTACCAGCTGCCGGGCTTGCCGGGCGACTCGGTAGCCGAGGGTCGCGCTGCGGCCGCCGATGCCGACCAGATTGAACCCGCCGAGCAGCGTGCCGTTCGGCGTACCGGGCGAAGAAGTCGTTCCTGCGATCGGGGGCCGAAGCCGCGAAGTAGGCGCGGTTCGCCGTCTCGAAGGCGAGTGCCGCCGGGGTGTGATCGGCGCGCAGCAGAGTCAGTTCGGACACCGTCCGATCCTGGACGAGTAGGTCCGAAGCGATCAGTGGTCGAACGCGATCGGCGAGCGGGTGACAGGTGCGCCAGTCTGGTTCTCGTGCCAGATGCCGAGCGCGGGCGCTTGTTGTGGCCCGCGCGCTGGGGTAGGTGTGGCAACATACCGCACGTTGACGGGACGGAATCCCGAGCTGTCCGTTCAGGTCGGCGTGGTCGGCGTGGTCGGCGTTCGTCGTGCGTACCGCGCGCAGAGGTGGGTGTCGGGGACCCACTCCGCGACGGGAACCCGCCAGTGCCGGCCGTTGGGGGGTGCGTCGAGGTGCTGTCGGCCGGCGTCGCGGCAGCACCGCACCCCCAGCACGTTCTGGTAGTGCAGCACGGGGCCGGACCACTGGCACGTGTGGCAGGACATCAGGAACGTGCCCGGCGGAAAGGTCCGCTGGACCTTGTCCAGACAGTCCTCGAAGTACTCGCCGGTTCCCTGGTGGACGGTCCCGTCGATCTCGATGGCGACCCGCACGATCTCGGCGGTCCCGTTCCGCAGCTCGCAGGAGAACTCCGCCAGGACGATGCGCTGTCCGCCGGTGGCCGTCACCTGGACGGGGAGCCCGCCGGACAGGCGGCAGTCGCACAGGTCGGGATCGAGGCCCGCGGCTGCCGCGGCGTCCCGGTCGAGCGCCGCCAACCCCTCGAAGTCCGACCCGTGGAACTCCACGCCGCGTATCACGGTGTGGAGTTCGAAGGTCTCGGGTTTTCGCCAACTGTGGGCGGAAGGCTGAAGGAGCCAGCTGATCTCCTCGCGACCTTGCTCGTCCTCGTAGGTGCCGGAAAATCGCAGCGGCGTGATGGTTCCCATCTCTCCCCCTTGTAGGACTGCGCGCAGGAGGCTAGCACCGGGCACCGATCGGCGGCTCGCTTGCCGCCACCGGGCGCGCGGGTTCCGTGGGCCCGGTCAGCCGTCCTGGGCCGGAGAGCGGGCTTACTGGATGCAAGTGCGTTGCCGGAAGGGTGAGTTCAGCGACTTACCGATCGCTTTCGACCGCCCGTTCAGGCCAACGTCCTCTCACAGAAGGCGAGTTCGGTCAGCTCGGTCAGCTTCTCGATCCGCAGTACCGCCGCGTCCGCTGTCGGCGAGGGCCCGCCGGTGACGAAGTCGATGCCGCGGTCCAGCCAGATGCCGGTGAGCCCGGCGGCGGTGGCGGCGGTGACGTCGCTCGGCAGCATGTCGCCGACGTTGGCCGCCCGGTCGGGGGTGGTGCCGAGTAGGCGGCAGGCGGCGGCGTAGGCGGCGGGCTTGGCGGCGCCGAGTTCGGTCGGGGTCAGTACGGCCTCGAAGCGTTCGAGCAGGCCGAAGCGGGCCAGTTTGGCGCGCTGCTGCCCGGGGTCGCCGTTGGTGAGGACGGCGAGCCGGGGCGGGGAGGGAAGCCGTTCCAGGGCGTCGAGTGCGGGCCGGACGTCGGGGTAGCACTGCCAGGACGCTTCGAACGCGGGCAGGTAGCGCCCGCCGATCCAGGCGTCCAGCTGTTCGGCCTCCGCCGGTACGGGCTCGCCCAGCAGGGGCAGGAAGGCCCGGACCCGGCGTCGGTGGTGCTCGGCGAACGAGCACGCGCCGGCCAGGTACTCCCGCATGTGGCGGGCCTCCAACTCCCACCAGGCCGAAGCCAGTTCCGCCGGCCCCGCGGTCGCCCCGGGGCTCTCCTGGGCGATCCGGCCGATCGCCGCGAAGACCGCGCCGCGGTGGTCGACCAGGGTGCCGTCCAGATCGAAGAAGATCACATCAAGCATGCCGATGATCATCCCTCCTTTCGCTCCCTCGCCTCTACTCCGACCTGAAACAAGCATGCGTGCTTGCTTTGTCCCCGGTCTGCTGTCACGCTCGGTCCCGGCCGCTCCTGGCTGCTTCCGGCCGCTCTCGGCCGGGTCGTCAACGGCATTCGTCCGAAGCGAAGTTGGGGAGGTTCCGTGCTGCGGATCGGCAACGCCTCGGGGTTCTACGGCGACCGGTTCGGCGCGTTCCGCGAGATGCTGACCGGCGGTCCGCTGGACGTGCTGACGGGTGACTACCTGGCCGAGTTGACGATGCTGATCCTGGCCCGGGACCGGCTGCGCGACCCGGCGCTCGGCTATGCGCGGACGTTCCTGCGGCAGGCCGAGGAGTGCCTCGCCGAGGCGCTCGACCGTGGCGTGCGGATCGTGGTCAACGCGGGCGGCCTGAACCCGGCCCGCCTGGCCGGGGCGCTCGGCGAGCTCGCCGCCGGACAGGGCCTGCGGGCCCGGATCGGCCATGTCACCGGCGACGAACTCCTCCCCAGGGCGGCGGAGTTCGGCTGGGCGGGGGAGGATCCGGACCGCCCGTTGCTCGCCGCGAACGCGTACCTCGGGGCGTTCGGGATCGCCGAGTGCCTGCGGGCCGGCGCGGACGTCGTGGTGACCGGCCGGGTGACGGACGCCGCCCTGGTGGTCGGGCCCGGCATCGCCCACCACGGCTGGACGCCGGACGACCTGGACGCGCTGGCGGGCGCGGTGGTGGCGGGCCACGTGCTGGAGTGCGGGGCCCAGGCCACCGGCGGGAACTACGCGTTCTTCACCGAGCACGACACCGACCATCCGGGCTTCCCGATCGCCGAACTGCACGCCGACGGCAGCAGTGTGATCACCAAGCACCCGGGCACCGGCGGCGCGGTCACCGTGGAGACCGTCACCGCCCAACTCCTGTACGAGACGGGCGGAGCACGCTACCTCGGGCCGGACGTCACGGCCCGGCTGGACACCGTGACGCTGACCCTGCAGGGCCCCGACCGGGTCCGGATCGACGGGGTGCGCGGCGAGCCCCCGCCCGCCACCCTCAAGGTCGGACTCAACCGGCTCGGCGGCTACCGCAACGAACTGGTCTTCGTCCTCACCGGGCTGGACACCGAGGCCAAAGCCGCCCTGGTACGAAGGCAGTTGACCCGCGCGCTGGCCGCCGACCCATCCGCGAACCCGCCCGCCGGCCCACCCACCAGCCCATCCACCGGCCCATCCACCAGCCCGCCCGCCGGTCCGCCCGCCGACCTGCGCTGGACCGAGACCCGCACCCAGCATCCGGACGCCGACACCGAGGAGCGCGCCAGCACCCTGCTGCGGCTCACCGCCCGCGACCCGAGGGAGCACCGGGTCGGCCGCGCCCTCACCGCCGCCGCCGTCGAACTCGGCCTCTCCGGCTATCCGGGCTTCCACCTGATCGCCCCGCCCGCCCGGCCCAGCCCCTACGGCGTCTTCGAGGCAAGGGAGTTGGACCGCGCGGAGGTCGACCACCGCGCCCACCTGCCCGACGGCGGTCAGGTCGCCGTCCCGCCGCCGCGCCTCCCGCCCCCCACCGTGGCGCCGCTGCCCGCGCCGCCCGCGTCCCCGCCGCGCCTGCCCCCGCCGCCCGCGCCCGGCCCCACCCGCCGGGCCCCGCTCGGCCTGGTCGCCGGCGCCCGCAGCGGCGACAAGGGCGGCGACGCCAACCTCGGTGTCTGGGCCCGCGACGAGGCCGGCTGGCGCTGGCTCGCGCACACCCTCAGCACCACCCTGCTCCGCGAACTCCTGCCGGAGACCGCCGATTTGGAGATCGAACGGCACCTGCTGCCGAACCTCCGCGCGGTCAACTTCACCCTGCGCGGGCTGCTCGGCGAAGGCGTCGCCGCCCAGTACCGCTTCGACCCGCAGGCGAAGGCGCTGGGGGAGTGGCTGCGCTCCCGCCACCTCGACATCCCGCGGCACCTGCTGCCGCCCACCCCCGCCGGACCGGAGGCCCAGCCGTGACCACCCTGCCCACCCGGCTCGATCCGGACGCGCCCGAGTACGCCGCCCACCGGGCCGCGATGCTGGCCAAGCTCGCCGAGCTGGACGCCGAGCACGCCAAGGCGCTGGCCGGCGGCGGTCCCAAGTACCTTGAGCGGCACCGGAGTCGGGGAAAGCTCCCGGCCCGCGAGCGGATCGAGCTGCTGCTCGACCCGGACTCGCCGTTCCTCGAACTCTCCCCGCTCGCCGCCTGGGGCAGCCCTTACCAGGTCGGCGCGGCCCTGGTCACCGGTATCGGCACGGTGGCCGGCACCGAATGCGTGATCACCGCCAACGACCCCACCGTGCGCGGCGGTTCGTCCAATCCGTGGACGCTGCGCAAGGCGCTGCGGGCGAACGAGATCGCGCTGCGCAACCGGCTCCCGCTGATCAACCTGGTCGAGTCCGGCGGCGCCGACCTGCCCGGCCAGAAAGAGGTCTTCATTCCGGGTGGCGCCCTGTTCCGCGACCTGACCAGGCTGTCGGCCGCCGGAATCCCCACCGTGGCCGTGGTGTTCGGCAACTCCACGGCGGGCGGCGCCTACGTGCCGGGCATGTCCGACCACGTGATCATGGTCAAGGGGCGGGCCAAGGTCTTCCTCGGCGGCCCGCCGCTGGTGAAGATGGCCACCGGCGAGGACGCCGACGACGAGTCGCTCGGCGGCGCCGAGATGCACGCCCGCACCTCCGGCCTCGCCGACCAGCTGGCCCTCGACGAACCCGACGCGCTGCGGCTGGCCCGCCGGGCCGTCCACCGGCTGCACTGGCGCAAGTCCGGCCCGGAGCCCGGTAGTTCGCCCGAGCCGCCGAAGTACCCGGAGGAGGAACTGCTCGGCATCGTCCCGGACGACCTCCGGGTGCCGTTCGACCCGCGCGAGGTGATCGCCCGGATCGTCGACGGCTCCGACTTCGACGAGTTCAAGCCCGACTACGGCACCAGCCTCGCCACCGGCTGGGCCACCCTGTTCGGCTACCCCGTCGGCCTGCTGGCCAACGCCCAGGGCGTGCTGTTCAGCCAGGAGTCCCAGAAGGCCGCCCAGTTCATCCAGCTCGCCAACCGGCTGCACCGCCCGCTGGTCTTCCTGCACAACACCACCGGCTACATGGTCGGCCGGGAGTACGAGCAGGGCGGCATCGTCAAGCACGGCGCGATGATGATCAACGCGGTGGCGAACAGCACCGTCCCGCACCTCTCCGTACTGATCGGCGCCTCCTACGGGGCCGGCCACTACGGCATGTGCGGCCGCGCCTTCGACCCGCGCTTCCTGTTCGCCTGGCCCAGCGCCAAGTCGGCCGTGATGGGCCCGCAGCAACTCGCGGGCGTGCTCTCCCTGGTGGCCCGCCAGGCCGCCGCCGCCAAGGGGCAGCCCTACGACGAGGACGCCGACGCCGCGATTCGCGCCGCGGTCGAGCAGCAGATCGAGGCCGAGTCGCTCCCGGTCTTCCTCTCCGGGCGGCTCTACGACGACGGGGTGATCGACCCGCGCGACACCCGCACCGTCCTCGGGCTCTGCCTGTCCGCCGTCCACAGCGGCCCGGTCGAGGGCGCCGCCGGCTACGGCGTCTTCCGGATGTGACCACCAACCACCATGCAAGCAAAGGAAAGTGACGGATGATCAGTTCGCTGTTGGTGGCCAACCGGGGTGAGATCGCCCGCCGGATCCTGCGCACCTGCCGCACCCTCGGCATCGCCACCGTCGCCGTCCACTCCGATCCGGACGCCGGTGCCCGGCACGTCCGGGAGGCCGACACCGCCGTCCGACTGCCCGGCGCCGCGCCCGCCGACACCTACCTGCGCGCCGACCTGCTGGTCCGCGCCGCCCTCGACGCGGGCGCCGACGCCGTCCACCCCGGGTACGGATTCCTGTCCGAGAGCGCCGAGTTCGCGCAGGCCGTGCTCGACGCCGGGCTGCGCTGGATCGGGCCGCCGCCCGCCGCCATCGCCGCGATGGGCTCCAAGACCGCCGCCAAGCGCCTGCTGGCCGCCGCCGGCATCCCCGTCCTCACCGTCGGCCCCGAACCCGCCGAGAGCGACCTGCCGCTGCTGGTCAAGGCCGCGGCCGGCGGCGGCGGACGCGGCATGCGGGTGGTGCGCACCCTCGCCGAACTCCCGGACGCGCTGGCCGCCGCCCGGGCCGAGGCCGCCGCCGCGTTCGGCGACGGCGAGGTGTTCTGCGAGCCCTACCTGCCCGCCGGCCGCCACCTGGAGGTCCAACTGCTCGCCGACGCCCACGGCACCGTGTGGGCGGTCGGCGACCGCGACTGCTCACTCCAGCGCCGCCACCAGAAGGTCGTCGAGGAGGCCCCCGCCCCCTGCCTCGCCCCCGAACTGCGTGCCCGGCTGCACGGCGCCGCCGTCACCGCCGCCCGCGCCGTCGGCTACCAGGGCGCCGGCACCGCCGAGTTCCTGCTCGCCCCCGACGGACGCCTCGCCTTCCTGGAGATGAACACCCGCCTCCAGGTCGAGCACCCGGTCACCGAATGCGTCACCGGACTCGACCTGGTCGCCCTCCAACTCGCCGTCGCCGAAGGCGAGAAGCTCCCCGCCGAGCCACCGCCCACCCGGGGCTGCGCGATCGAGGCCCGACTGTACGCCGAAGACCCCGCCCGCGACTGGCAGCCCGCCACCGGCGACCTCCACCTCCTCGAAATCCCCGGCACCGACGTCGAGTTCTCCACCTTGCCGACCCCGACCGGCCTGCGCCTGGACGCCGGAGCCGGACCGGGCGACCGGATCACCGCCCACTACGACCCGCTGCTCGCCAAGGCCGTCGCCTGGGCCCCCACCCGCGCCGCCGCCGCCCGCCGCCTCGCCGACGCCCTAGTACTGCAACAGTGCTTACCCTGACGAGGCTTCAGCTCTTGGGCTGTGGCCTCGTCTCTTGTAATGGCTGGTCCGGGCCTGTTGTTGGCGTCTGCGGCGCCATCGGGACCAGTGCAGGACGTGGCCTATGCTGCGGCGGACAGGCCGGGTGAGCTGCGTGATCAGCCGGCGGATCTCGGGGAGGGTGAGGGGTACCAGGTCTGGCGTTCGAGCGGGTCCGGCCCCTTTTCGATCTGCTGGGCCCGCACGACGGTGAGGTAGGCGTGGGCGGCCATGGCCAGGGTGATGTGCCGGTACCAGCCCGGGTGGCGGCGGACCTGGTAGTCGTCGAGGCCGCACTGGCCTTTCGCGGTCTGGAAGCACTCCTCGATCGCCCAGCGGGCGCCCGCGACGGCGATCAGCTCGTTGAGTGTGGCCTCGGCCGGCGCGTAGGCGATGTAGTAGGCGACCTTCGTGGGATCGCTGATGCTGCGGCGGGCCAGGACCCAGTGCCTGCGGTCAGGACGGTGCCAGGGGCGGACCTCCACGCGAGCCCAGTCGTAGATCCGCAGGCCGTGGGCGCCCTCGCCGCAGGAGCGGCGCTTCCACCTCTGCCGGGGCAGGCCGGCGACCAGGTCGTGCAGCCGATGGTCCATGGCCTGCCAGGTGACGACGGTGTCGTGGCTGGTGGTGGCCATGACGTGGAAGACGTCGGCCTGCTCGAGTTCGTAGCGCCAGCCCTTGCTGTAGCCGTAGCCGGCATCCGCGGTCACCCAGCGGAACGGGATCTTGTCGTCGATCGCACGGCGGACCATCGCCCGTGCGAGCTGGACCTTGGTGGCGAACTCGACCTCGTCGCCGATCCCGGCCGTTCGGCAGCGCACGCGGTCGTCGGTCCAGGACTTCGGCAGGTAGAGCGCCCGGTCGATCAACGTCCGGCCCAGCTCGCTGGAGTAGGCGAGGAAGACTCCGACCTGGCAGTTCTCGGTCCGCCCCGCGGTGCCGGAGTACTGCCGCTGGACGCCGGCTGACCGCACGCCCTTCTTCAGGAAGCCGGTGTCGTCCACGATCAGCACGCCGCAGGGATCCGCCAGGTGCTCGACGACGTACCCGCGCACGTCGTCGAGCACCCTGTCGGCGTCCCAGTCGATGCGGTTCAGCAGCCTCTGGATCCGGTCCGGCCCGCCATGGCCGGCCTCCTCCGCCACCGTCCAGCCGTTCTTGCGCTCCAACGGCGCCAGCAGGCCCCGCATGTAGGCCAGTGCCGACTCGCGCGACTCGCTCCGCGCGAACCGGTGAGCAAACCGCTCGTGCAGGTCGGCCAGCCCGTCCGACCAGCGACGAGCATCGACCTCGGATATGTCTCCACCCATGAACCGCCCAACGAGCGAACCCGACAACCGTCACGGTAAGCACCGTTGCAGTACTAGCCCGCGCCCGCCTGCACGGCCCCGCCACCAACCGCGACCTGCTGGTCCGCGCCCTGCGCCACCCCGACTTCCTGGCCGGCCGGGTCCACACCGCCCTGCTCACCGACCAGCACGCCCGACTCACCGCCCCCGCCGGCGAACTGACCGGCGAACCGGCCGCCCTCGCCGCCCTGGCCGCCGCCCTCGCCGACACCGCCGACCGCCGCGGCCCGCTGCGCCACCTCCCGGCCGGCTGGCGCAACCTCCCCTCCCAGCCGCAGACCAAGCGCTACCGCACCGCCGACGGCACCCAACTCGACGTCCACTACCGCCTCACCCGCGACGGCCTGCGCGCCGACGGCCACCCGGACGTCCGACTCCTGGACAGCACGCCGCAGTCCGTCGACCTCGCGATCGGCCCGCTGCGCCGCCGCTACCTGGTTGCCCGGTACGGCGACCGGATCTTCGTCGACACCCCGGCCGGCCACCACGCCCTCACCGCCGTCGACCTCCTCCCGGTCCCCACCGCCCCGCTCGCCCCCGGCGCCCTGCTCGCCCCGATGCCCGGCACCGTCGTCCGGATCGACGCCCGCCCCGGCGAACGCGTCACCGCCGGCCAGGTCCTGCTCCGGATCGAGGCGATGAAGATGGAGCACCGGCTCACCGCCCCCACCGACGGCACCCTCACCGACCTGACCGCCACCGTCGGCCGCCAGGTCGAGACCGGCGCGGTCCTCGCCGTCGTCCGCCCCGACCGCTGAGCGCCAGCCGCTGGCCACTGATCGCCGCCCCGTCCGCACCGCCACCTGTCCCGCCCGTCCCGCCCGTCCGCCCCGACCACCGACCGGAAGGACCCGCCATGTCCGCAGCGCTGATCGACACCGAGGAACAGCACGACCTGCGCGCCGCCGTCGCTGCGCTCGCCGCCCGCTACGGCCGCGCCTACTTCCAGCGCAAGGCCCGCGCCGGGGAGCCGGTCCGCGAGCTCTGGACCGAGGCCGCGAAGGCGGGCTACCTCGGCGTCAACCTCCCCGCCGAGTACGGCGGCGGGGGCGCGGGCATCGGCGAACTCGCGATCGTCCTGGAGGAGTTGGGCGCCGCCGGCTGTCCGCTGCTGATGCTGATCGTCTCCCCGGCGATCTGCGGCACGGTCATCGCCCGCTACGGCACCGAGGCGCAGCGCCGCCGCTGGCTGCCCGGGCTCGCCGACGGCACCGCCGTGATGGCGTTCGGCATCACCGAGCCCGACGCCGGCTCCAACTCCCACCGGATCACCACCACCGCCCGCCGCGACGGCGAGGACTGGCTGCTCACCGGCCGCAAGGTGTTCGTCTCCGGGATCGACCAGGCCGACGCCGTCCTCTTCGTCGCCCGCACCGAGGACGCCCGCACCGGTCGGCTCAGGCCCGCCCTGTTCGTCGTCCCGCGCGACACCCCCGGCTTCGAGTACCGCCCCATCGCGATGGAACTCACCGCCCCCGAACGGCAGTTCCAGGTCTTCCTGGACGACGCCCGGCTCCCCGCCGACGCCCTGGTCGGCGACCCGGACGACTCCGGGCTGGCGCAGCTCTTCGCCGGCCTCAACCCCGAACGGATCATGACCGCCGCCTTCACCCTCGGCATCGCCCGCCACGCTCTCGCCACCGCCGTCTCCTACGCCCGCACCCGCACCGTCTGGGACCGCCCGATCGGCGCCCACCAGGGCATCGCCCACCCGCTCGCGCAGTGCGCCGTCGAGGTCGAACTCGCCCGGCTGATGACCCGCAAGGCGGCCCACCTGTACGACACGGGGCGGGACGCCGCCGCCGGCGAGGCCGCGAACATGGCCAAGTACGCGGCCGGCGAGGCGTCCTGCCGCGCTGTCGACCAGGCCGTCCAGACCCTCGGCGGCAACGGCCTCACCCAGGAGTACGGCCTCGCCGCGCTGATCACCGCCACCCGGGTCGGCCGGGTCGCCCCGGTCAGCCGGGAGATGATCCTCAACTACGTCGCCCAGCACACCCTCGGACTGCCCCGCTCCTACTGACCGGCCGCTCCCGCCGACCGCCCGGGCGCCGTGAATAACCGCTACCGCCCGTCGGAGGCTTGATGATAGACAGTCAACCGTGTCCAACGATCTTGACTTCCCGGCCCGGCTGAACCTCATCGACGACCGCTCCGCGGCCTTCCGCGAGGCGCTCGCCGCCGCCCCCGCCCTCGACGCGCAGGTCCCGACCTGCCCCGAGTGGACGCTGCACGACCTGGCCCAGCACCTCGGCCAGGGGCAGCGCTTCTGGGCCGCGATCGTCACCGCGGGCGCCGCCGAGACGCCCCCGCCCCGCCCCACCGAGCCGGCCCCGACCGACCGGGAAGAGCTGATCGCCTGGTTCGCCGACTCCACCGCCGAACTCCTCGCCGCCCTCCGCGAGACCGGCCCCGACGCCCCCTGCTGGACGTGGTGGACCCTCGGCCAGTCCCCGCAGAACACCGCAGGGGCCGCCCGCCGCCGCCTCAACGAGACGGCCGTCCACACCTACGACGCCCGGCTCACCGCCGGCCTCCCCACCGAGCTGCCCCGCGAGGTCGCCCTCGACAGCGTCGAGGAGTTCCTCCTCACCTGCTGCTCCACCACCGTCGCCTGGCCGCACACCCCCGCCACCCTCGCCTTCCAGGCCACCGACGGCCCCACCTGGTACCTCGCCCTCTCCGCCACCGGCGCCCACGCCACCCGCACCCCCGCGACCCCGGCCGCCCCGGACGCCACCATCCGCGGCACCGCCGACGAGCTCATCCGGATGCTCTACGGCCGCCTCCCCATCGACAGCCTCCCGATCGACGGCGACGCCGCGATCTTCCACCAGCTCAACGACTGGGAGCCGGAGGAGTAGGCAGCACGGGCACCCCCGCCGGCAGGGGCCCGCGCCGCGGCGCGCCGTCGAAGACGCCACGGGAGACGGCGGCACGCTTCCGGCCCCAGGCCGTCCCGCCCGCCTCCTCCCTCCTTCCCCCTCCCTCTCCTGCACTTCTGCCGCTTCGCCCGCCGAAAGGTCGCCCGTGAACGACGCCGATCTCGCCCGCCGCGCCGCCGAAGCCGGAGCCGCGGTGGTGCGGGCCACCGACTGGGCGGGGATCGCCAGGGAGGAGAAGGGCGGGGGCGACTTCGCGACCGCCGCCGACCTGGCCGCCGAGCGGGCCGTCCTCGACCTGCTCCGGGCGGCCCGGCCGGGCGACGCGTTCACGGGGGAGGAGAGCGGCCGCAGCGGCGACCGCTCCGCTGCCCGGCAGTGGCTGGTCGACCCGCTGTGCGGCACGCTCAACTTCGCGGTGGGGACGCACCTGGTGGGCGTCAACGTCGCCCTGCGCGAGCACGGCCGGACGGTCGCCGCCGCCACCGCCGACCCGTACACCGGCGAGACGTACTGGACCGACGGCGCCGCCGCGCACCTGCGCCGGAACGGCCTGGACACCCCGCTCGCGCCGACGGCCCGCTCCCGGCTGGTCGACCTCAACCTCGACCCGCCCTACCCGAACGCCCCCGGACTCCGGGTCGCCCGGCTGCTCACCGACCCCGACTTCGAGCAGGAGTTCCGCCCGCGCGTGGTGTCGACCACCCTCGCGGTCGCCTGGGTGGCGGCCGGCCGCCGCGCCGCCTACCTGACCGACGGCCACCTCGCCGACAGCGTGCACTTCGCCGCCGGCATCGCCCTCTGCGAGGCAGCCGGCTGCACCGTCACCGACCTGCGCGGCGCACCGGTGCACACCGGCGCCGGCGGCCTGATCGCCGCCGCCGACCCCGAGACCCACGCCCGACTGCTCGGCCTGCTGGCCCGCCAGCAGGGCACCCACGTACGCCGGTAAGCCCGCCACGCGCCCTGGCGTTGCGGCGTCGGCTCCCGGCAGGCTGGCACCGCGTGACCGCGTGACCGCGTGACCGCGTGACCGCGTGACCGCGTGACCGCGTGACCGCGTGACCGCGTGACCGCGTGACCGCGTGACCGCGTGACCGCGTGACCGCGTGACCGCGTGACCGCGTGACCGCGTGACCGCGTGACCGCGTGACCGCGTTCCGCGGCCCGCCGCCGAGACCCACGCCCGGCCGCTCGACCTGCTGGTCCGCCAGGAGGGTACCCGCGTACGCCGGTAAGCCCGTCACGCGCCCTGGCAGCGCCGTGCTGGGCCCCGGCAGGCTGGCACCGCGTGGCCGCATCCCGCGGCCCGCGACCGCCGAGCCGCCCGGAGGCCCGCATGGTGTTCCACAGCGACTACCCGCCCGTCGCCCCGCTCGACCTGCCGATCCACGAGGCGGTCCTCGGCGGCTGTGCGACGGGCGAGCACGCCGACCGCCCGGCCCTGGTGGACGGCCTGACCGGGCGCTCCGTCAGCTACCGGGAGCTGGACGCGGGCAGCCGCCGGCTGGCCGCCGGGCTGGCAGCGGCGGGGGTCGCGCAGGGCGACGTGGTGGCGCTGCTCTGCCCGAACTCGCTCGCGTACCCGCTGGCCTTCTACGGCACGACCCGCACCGGCGCCACCGTCACCCCCGTCAACCCGCTCGCCACCGCCGCCGAACTGGCCGGCCAGCTGCGCGACTCCGGAGCCCGCTGGATCATCACCGCCGCCGCCTTCCTCCCGCTGGTCCGGCAGGCCACCGCCGAGCACCCGCCGGCCGGCGTCTTCCTCTGCGACGCGCCGGACGCGCCGAACGCGCCGGACGCACCGGACGAGGGCGAACGCGGGGCGGGCCCCCGCACCCTCGCCGAGCTGGCCGCCTCCGACGCCCCCGAGCCCGCGCCCCGCCTCGATCCGGCCGCCGACCTGGCCGTGCTGCCGTACTCCAGCGGGACGACCGGCCTGCCCAAGGGCGTGATGCTCACCCACCGCTCGGTCTCCACCAACCTCGCCCAGGTCGACGCCCTGCTCGGCCCGGCCCCGGGCGAACGGGTGCTGGCCGTGCTGCCGTTCGCCCACATCTACGGCCTGACCGCGCTGCTCAACCGCCCGCTGCGGGCCCGTTCCACCGTGGTCGTGCTGCCCCGCTTCGACCTGGAGCAGTTCCTGACCGCGATCCAGCGCCACCGGATCGAGGCGGTGTACGTGGCCCCGCCGATCGCCCTCGCGCTGGCCAAGCACCCGCTGGTGGACCGCTTCGACCTGTCCTCGATCCGGTACGTGCTCTCCGCCGCCGCCCCGCTGGACGCCGTGCTGGCCGCGGCCTGCGCCCGCCGTCTGGGCCTGCCGCACCTGCTGCAGGGCTACGGCATGACCGAGCTCTCCCCGGTCACCCACGTCGTCCCGCCCGGTGACCCGCACCCGCCGGTCGGCACGGTCGGCCGCCTCGTTCCCGGCACCGAGCTGCGGATCCGCGCGCTGGACGCCCCGCCGCGCGACCTCGGCCCCGGAGAGGACGGCGAGCTGCTGTTCCGCGGCCCGCAGGTGATGAACGGCTACTTCGGCCGGGAGTCCGCGACCGCCGCGACCGTCGACCCGGACGGCTGGCTGCACACCGGCGACGTCGGCCACGTCGACGCCGCCGGCTGGCTGTTCGTCGTCGACCGGGTCAAGGAGCTGATCAAGTACAAGGGTCACCAGGTCGCTCCGGCCGAGCTGGAGGCCCTGCTGCTCACCCACCCGCGGATCGCCGACGCCGCCGTCATCGGCGTCACCGACGCCCACGGCGCCGAGTGCCCCAAGGCGTACGTGGTGCCCGCGTTCGGCTGCGACCTGGCCGAGCAGGAGGTGATCGAGTACGTGGCCCGCCGGGTCGCCCCGTACAAGAAGGTCCGCGAGGTGGAGTTCCTGGAGGCGGTGCCGAAGTCCGCCAGCGGCAAGATCCTCCGCCGGGAACTACGGGACCGCGCGGCCCGCAGCGCCGCCGCCACCACCGCTGCCACCGCTGCCGCCACCACCACCGCTGCCACCACCACCGTCCCCGCCCGTACCGCTCCCGTCCCCGGCACCGCCCCATAGGATTCGGGGCACCGCCATCCGAACAGAACGCGTCCACCCGAACGCGCCCACCAGGAGCCGCCGATGACGACCAGCCCGCCCGCCGCCCGGGCCCCGCAGCAGGACCGCAGCCGCGCCACCCGGCGGCGGCTGTTGGAGGCGGCGGTCGAGTGTCTGGCCGAGGTCGGCTGGAACGGTTCCACGGTGCTGGTGGTCGCCGAGCGGGCCGGTGTCACCCGAGGCGCGGCCCAGCACCACTTCCGCACCCGCGAGGACCTGTTCGCCGCCGCCGTCGAGCACGTCGCCGCCGAGCGGGTGGCCGCCGTGCTGGCCCAGGTCGAGCAGCTGCCGCCGTCCGGCCCGGCCCGCACCGAGGCGGTGGTGGAGATGATCGTCCGGCTCTACACCGGTCCGCTGTTCCGGGCCGCGCTGCACCTGTGGGTGGCCGCCGCCACCGAGGAGCCGCTGCGCGGCCGGATCGCCGCGCTGGAGAACCACGTCGGCCGGGAGGCGCACCGGGCCGCCGTCGAGTGCCTGGGCGCGGACGAGTCCGCGGCCGGCGTCCGGGAGACCGTCCAGGCCACCCTGGACCTGGCCCGCGGCCTCGGTCTGGCCAACCTGCTCACCGACGACGGACCGCGCCGGGCCGGTGTCGTGCGCCAGTGGTCCAGGCTGCTGGACGCCGCGCTGGCGGGCGGCGAGGAGGGGGCCGGACGGTCACGGACCGGCAGTTGAGGTGCACAGTCTTGCCCGAACCGGTCCGAATCGAGCAGACTCGCCTTCTTCGGCCCGACCGCCCGCACGACCACCAGTCGCCAGCGTGCGACGGGCCGTGCAGTCTGGTGGAAGCCGGAACGACCGGCGGAACCGGGGAAGGTACCGGGCAGGTGGCCAACTGAGCACGCACGGGTTCGAACAGACGCCCGGCCGCGACGCGGCGGGTGCCGCTTCCGCGCGCCTGGCCGGGCACCGCCTGGTCCCGCTGGCCACCGCGCTGGTCGATCAGGACGCCCGGATCCTGCACTGGAGCCAGGAGGCCGAGGCGCTCACCGGCTGGCCCGCCGGGCAGGCGATCGGCGCCCACCCGATCCGGCTGCTGCTCCCCGAGGAGGACCGGGCCGCCGCCGACGCCTGGTTCGCCCGGCTGGTGGCCGGGCACGGCTGGTCCGGCACCCACCCGGTGCGCCGCCGCGACGGCTCCACCGTCGAGCTGGAGTTCCACACCTACCCGATCGCCGGCCCCGACGGCCGCACCCTGCTGCTGGCCACCGCCTCCGACACCGACGTGCTGCACGAGGTCGAGTCCGACCTGGCGATCCTGGACGGCTTCTTCGACCAGTCGCCGATCGGCCTGGCCGTCTACGACACCGACCTGCGCTTCGTCCGGCTGAACGAGGCGCTGGCCCGGATCAACGGCCTCAGCGTCGAGGAGCACCTGGGCCGGCGGATCTCCAGCCTGCTGCCCGGCATCAACGCCGCCGAGATCGAGAACGTGATGCGCCAGGTGCTCGCCACCGGCAAGCCGGTGGTCGACGCCCGCTCGCACGGCCGGGTCCCCGGCGACCCGCGCCGCGACCGGGCCTGGTCGGCCTCGTACTTCCGGCTGGAGGACTCCACCGGCAAGGTGCTCGGCGTCTCCTCCTCGATCATCGACGTCACCGAGCGCTTCCGGGCCGAGGCCCGCGCCTCCCGCGCCCAGGAGCGGCTCACCCTGCTCGCCGCGGCCGGCGCCCGGATCGGCACCACCCTCGACCTCAAGCGCACCGCCGAGGAGATGGTCGAGGCGATCATCCCGAAGTTCGCCGACTTCGCCACCGTCGACCTGCTGGAGCCGGTGCTGCGCGGCGAGGAGCCCGCCCCGATCCAGCCCGGCCGACCGGTCCAGGTCCGCGCCGTCGCGGTCGGCGAGGCGTACGGCTCCGGGCTGACCACCGTCTCCGACACCGTCGGCGAGACCACCGAGTACGGCCCGCACCGGGTCTACACCCAGTGCCTGCGCAGCGGCCGCCCGCTGCTCAAGCCGCACGTCGACGAGGAGGTGCTGCGCGGCCTCGTCCCCGACCCCGACCGGGTCGCCTCCGGCGTCGCCGCCGGCATCCACTCGTACCTGCTGGTGCCGCTGATCGCCCGCGGCATGGTGCTCGGCGGCGCCGAGTTCGTCCGCACCCGCAACCCCGAGCCGTTCGGCGCCGCCGACGTCGCGCTCGCCGAGGAACTCGTCGCCCGCACCGCGCTGGCCATCGACAACGCCCGGCTCTACCGGCGCGAGCGGGAGACCGCCCTCACCCTGCAGCGCAGCCTGCTGCCGCAGGAGATCCACCGCACCCTGGGCCTGGAGATCGCCCACCGCTACCTGCCCTCCAGCGTGGTCAGCGAGGTCGGCGGCGACTGGTTCGACGTCGTCCCGCTCTCCTGCGGACGGGTCGCCCTGGTGGTCGGCGACGTGATGGGCCACGGCATCCGGGCCGCCGCCACGATGGGCCAACTGCGCACCGTCGCCCGCACCCTGGCCACCCTCGACCTGCCGCCCGAGCAGGTCCTCGGCCGGCTCGACGAGACCGCCTCGGCGATCGGCGAGGGCCAGTTCGCGACCTGCGTGTGCGCCGTCTACGACCCGGTCGACCGCAGCGTGGTGGTCTGCTCGGCCGGCCACCTGCCGCCGGTCCGGGTCGACCCCGACGGCACCGCGCACGTCGTCGACCTGCCCTCCGGCGTCCCGCTCGGCGTCGGCGGCGGCACCTTCGAGTCGATCGAGTTCACCCTGCCGCCCGGCGCCACCTTCGCCCTCTACACCGACGGCCTGGTCGAACGCCGCGGCCGCGACCTCGACGAGGGCATCGGCCTGCTCGCCCGCACCCTCGCCATCCCCGGCCGCACCCTGGAGGAGAGCTGCGACGCCGCGCTCTCCACCCTGGTCACCGACGGCACCGAGGACGACATCGCCATGATCATGGCCCGCGTCCTGCCCGTCCCCGCCGACCGGATCGCCACCCTGCTGCTGCCCAGCGAGGGCCCGCTGCCCGCCCGCGCCCGCCGCTTCACCCGCGCCACCCTGGACGCCTGGGGCCTGTCCGCGCTCACCGACTACGCCGAACTCGTGGTCAGCGAACTCGTCACCAACGCCCTGCTGCACGCCGACGCCCCGCGCCGACTGCGGATCTTCCGCGACCGCACCCTCACCCTGGAGGTCTCCGACGTCGGCGGCCAGCCGCCCCGGCTGCGCAGCTCCGCCGAGGAGGACGAGGGCGGCCGCGGCATCCACCTGGTCAGCGAGCTCGCCCACCGCTGGGGCAGCCGCCCCACCCGGCACGGCAAGGTGGTCTGGGCGGAGATCGAGCTCCCGTACCGGCCGGGCTGACGGACCGACACCCGCCCGGGCGCGACGGCTCGCCCGGGCGGCGGAACTGGCGGACAGTCGGAGCACGCCCCGCCGTCGACCGAAAGGCCCCCCGTGCCCGTCCGTCTGCTCGCCGCCGGCCTGCTCGCCCTCACCACCGCCGCGGCCGCCCTCGCCCCGGCCCCGTCCGCCGCGCCGGCCCCGCTCGCCGAGAGCCCGTCCCCCTCCGCGGAGCCCTCGCCGTCCGCTGAACCCTCGCCGACGCCCTCGCCCTCGCCCTCGCCTTCGCCATCCGCCGAGCCGGCCCGGACCGCCATCGCGATCACCGGGGCCGCGATCGACCCGAGGATGCCCGGCCGGGTCCGGGTGGTCCTCGCCTACACCTGCGCGCCGAGCGACCAGCCGCGCTCGCTGAACACCTCGGTCGAGCAGCCCGACCCCGACGACCCCGCCACCATCGCGTTCGGCTCGACCCGTACCGCCCCCTCGCAGGTGGTCTGCGACGGCACCGAACAGCGGCAGGCCGTCACCGTCCAGTCCAAGACCAGCAACTGGCTGCCCGGCCCCGACTCCGTGGTCGTCACCACCCTCACCGACCTCGGCGCCGTCCCGCCCGCCGCCGCCGACGCCCGCCGGATCCCGCTCGGCCCCTGACCCCGCGTCAGCCGCCCGGCCCCGGCGCGCCGCCCGCCGCCCGCCGCCGACGCCTCCGAGACTGGACGCCGGACGGAAGGGAACCCCCGCGATGGCCACCCAGCCCAGCACGACGACCGACGCCCCGAGCCCGGAGGCGCACCGCTGGCGGGCCCTCGCGGTGTGCCTGGTCGCCGGGTTCATGACCCTGCTCGACGTGTCGATCGTCAACGTCGCCCTGCCGTCCGTCCGCGACGGCCTGCACATGTCCGAGGCCGGGCTGCAGTGGGTGCTCTCCGGCTACTCGCTGGCCTTCGGCCTGGTCCTGGTCCCGGCCGGACGGCTCGGCGACGCGATCGGCCGCCGCCCGGTCTTCCTCGCCGGCCTCGCCCTGTTCACCGCCACCAGCGCGCTGGCCGGCGCCGCCCGGGGCGAGAGCTGGCTGGTCGTCGCCCGACTGCTCCAGGGCATGGCCGGCGGACTCCTCGTCCCCCAGGTCTCCGGCTTCATCCAGCAGCTCTTCCGCGGCGAGGAACGGGCCCGCGCGTTCGGCCTGCTCGGCACCACCATCGGCTTCTCCACCGCCGTCGGCCCGCTGCTCGGCGGCCTGCTGATCGCCGCGTTCGGCACCGCCGAGGGCTGGCGCTGGGTGTTCTACGTCAACCTCCCGATCGGCGTCGCCGCCCTCCCGTTCGCCCACCGGCTGCTCCCCGCGCCCACCCCCGCCACCTGCGCCCGCCGCGACTTCGACCCGGTCGGCGTGCTGCTGCTCGGCACCGGCACCGTCCTGCTGCTGCTCCCGCTCGTCCAGACCCAGTGGCACGACGCCCGCAAGTGGCTGCTGCCGGCCTGCGCCGCGCTCGTCCTGGGCGCCTTCGTGTGGTGGGAGCGCCGGTACGCCCGGCGGCGCGAACCGCTGGTCCACCCGGGGCTGTTCGACACCCGCTCCTTCACCTGCGGCGCGCTGGTCTCGCTGCTCTACTTCGCCGGGTTCACCGCGGTCTTCTTCGTCTTCACCCTCTACCTGCAGTCCGGCCGCCACTACACCGCCCTGCAGGCCGGCCTCGCCATCACCCCCTTCGCCCTCGCCTCCGCGGTCGCCTCCACCGTCGGCGGACGCCTCGTCACCCGGTACGGCCGCCGGCTGATCGCCGCCGGCCTCACCACCGTCGCCGTCGGCCTCGCCCTCGCCGCCCTCGCCGTCCACCTCTTCGACGGCCCCGAGGTCGGCTGGGCCACCGCCCTCCCGCTGCTGCTGGCCGGCCTCGGCAGCGGCCTGGTGGTCTCCCCGAACCAGGCCCTCACCCTCCAGGACGTCCCCGTCACCCGGGCCGGCTCGGCCGGCGGCGTCCTGCAGACCGCCCAGCGGATCGGCTCCGCCGCCGGCATCGCCACCGTCGGAGCCACCTTCTTCTCCCACCTCGGCACCCCCGCGGACTACCCCGCCGCCTTCCAGCTCAGCCTCGCCGTCGTCCTCGGCTTCGTCCTGCTCGCCCTCGCCGCGGCCACCCGCCACTGAGCGGGCCCCTCCCCGGGCCGGGGCCCGCGCGGCCGGACGACGGGGCCCACCGGCACGCCCGCGCGGCCCCGCCCCCACGCGGCCCCGCGCTACAGGCCCGCCACCCCCCGGACGGCCACCCGCAGGGCCGCCGCCGGGTCGCCGACCGGGCTGCTCGCGCGCCAGCCGACGAACCCGTCCGGGCGGACGAGCACCGCGCCGCCCTCGCGCAGCCCGTAGACCGCGGGCCAGCCGACGGGGCCGGCCGGGCCGCGGCCGGCCGGGGGCTCGGGGACGGGCTCGGCGAGGTAGTCGCCGCCCTCGCCGAGCAGCAGGCAGCGGATCGGGACGCCGGTCTCCCCGGTCACCGCCCGGGCCGCCTCCGCCCACCGCCCGCCGCCCGCCGCGGGCGCGAGCAGCACCGGCTCGCGCTCGAACAGGTCGAGGGTGGAGACCCGTTCGCCGTCGGCGCCGCGCAGCCACAGGTGCGGGGCCCGGGTGCCGACCTCGCCGGTCGCGGCGAAGCGTTCGGGGACGACCCCGGCGGTGGCGTCCGCGCCGACCAGCGCGCCCTCGGGGTAGCGGTAGCCGAGCGCCACCGCGAGGACGTCGGTGCGCGGCCCGCCGACCGGCGCCGCGTCGAAGCCCGGGTGCCGGTGCTCCACCGAGCGGGCCGCCGCCCGGGCCGCGGTCTGCACGGCGACCGGCCGCCGCTCGGCCTGGTACGACTCCAGCAGGCGCGGGCCGCCCCAGCCGCCGAGCACGGCGGCCAGCTTCCAGGCCAGGTTGTGCGCGTCCTGGATGCCGGTGTTGGAGCCGAACGCCCCGGTGGGGGGCATCTCGTGGGCGGCGTCGCCGCACAGGAAGACCCGGCCCTCGGCGTACCGGTCGGCGACCCGTTCGGCGGCGTGCCAGGGCGCCCGGCCGGTGATCTCCACGTCCAGGTCGGGGACCCCGGCCGCGGCCCGGATGTGGGCCGCGCACCTGGCGTCGGTGAAGTCCTCGACGGCCTCGCCGCGCTCGGGGTGCCAGGGCAGGTGGAACACCCACTGCTCGCGGTTGTCGACGGGCAGCAGCGCGCCCGCGCCGGCCGGGTCGGTCAGGTAGCAGGCGATGAACAGCCGGTCGCCGACCACCTCGGCGAGCCGCTTGGCCCGGAAGGTGACGGACACGTTGTGGAACAGGTCGCCGCGCCCGGACCGCCCGATGCCCAGCCGCTCCCGGACCGGGCTGCGCGGCCCGTCCGCCGCGACCAGGTAGTCCGCCCGCACCTCGCTCTCCTCACCGGTGGCCCGGTCCCGCAGCCGGGCCGTCACCCCGTCGGCGTCCTGGACGAAGGACAGCAGCTCGGTGTTGAAGCGGACGTCGCCGCGCCCGGCGGCGTGCCGCAGCAGCACCGGTTCGAGGTCGTTCTGGCTGCACAGGCACCACCCGGACGGGCTGAACCTGGCCAGCCCGCCGCCCGGGTCGATCTCCCGGAACAGCCACTCCTGCTCGCCGCCGGAGAGCGTCTCGGCCTGCAGGATGCCGTGGTTGCCGGCCAGCACCGACGCGGCGGCCCGGACGTCCTCCTCCACCCCGGCGACCCGGAACAGCTCCATGGTGCGGAGGTTGTTGCCGCGCCCGCGCGGGTGCCGGGAGGTCTCGGCGTGCCGCTCCACCAACAGGTGCGGGACGCCGAGCCGGCCCAGGAAGAGCGAGGCCGACAGTCCGACCAGCGAACCGCCCGCGATCAGGACCGGCACCCGGTCCGCCATCTGTGTGTTCATCAGCTCTGCTCCATTCGTGCGGGGCGCGGGTCGCGCCAGACCCGACATCCATCCCCCGTCGCGGACGGGCACGCAGGGTGCTTCGCCCGGATGGCCGCGAACTCTCGCGCGGCCCCCGCCGCGCGCTGACGATCGAGGGCGAACCGGGCCCCACCCGCCGACCGCCCCGGCCGGCGGCGGCCCGCACCCCGCGGCGGCGAAGGGCCCTTCGCGGGCGAAGCACCGACCGCGCACCGCGAACCGACGACAGGACCCGCCACCATGACCCTGCTCTCCGCCCCCGAGGAGACCACCACCGCGGGCCGGCCCACCCCGGGCCGGCTCCGCGTCATCCTGATGCTGGAGGTCTACGACGGCGCCCAGGACCGCTTCCTGGAGGCCTACGAGCTGCTCCGCTACCAGGTCTCGGCCGTCCCCGGCCACATCAGCGACCAGCTCTGCCAGTCCATCGACGACCCGTCCCGCTGGCTGATCACCAGCGAGTGGGAGAGCGCCGAACCCTTCCTCGCCTGGGTCGACAGCCCCGCCCACCGCGAGATGGTCAAGCCGATGCACGGCTGCGTCCGCGACAACCGCTCGCTGCGCTACACCGTCCTGCGCGAGACCCACGGCACCACCGCCACCGACACCGACGCCCCGCCGCTGCGCCCCGGCGAGCACCACCCCGCCGTCCCCGGCACCCCCCGGCCCGGCCCGGACGGGGTGGTGCGGCACGCGCTCAGCTTCACCGTGAAGCCCGGCAGCGAGGCCAGGGCCGCCGAACTGCTGGCCGGCTACCGCTCCCCGCAGGCCCGGGTCGACGACACCACCCGGCTGCTGCGCACCTCGCTGTTCATCCGCGGCAACCGGATCGTGCGCTGCGTCGAGGTGGCCGGCGACCTGGTCGCCGCGCTGCGGCACGTCGCCCGGCAGCCCGAGGTGCGGGCCGTCGAGGAGGCGATCAACCCGTACCTGGAGGAGGACCGCGACCTGGACGACCCGCTGTCCGCCCGCGACTTCTTCCAGCGCGCCGCCCTGCCCGCCGTCCACCACCACGCCGCGCTCAAGACCGGCCAGGCGGGGCGGCACGCCTACCTGTACCCCGTCCGCCCCGGCGCCGGCGCCGCCCTCGCCGAGCTGCTGGCCGAGGAGGACGAGCACGCCGCCGCCGACCCCGGCGGCCCGCTGGTGCGCGCCACCGTCTACCGCAGCGGCGACCTGGTGGTCCGGCTGGTCGACCTGCTCGGCGACCCCGCCGACGACCCCGCCACCGCCCTCGGCCTGTCCGGGCCGCGCGCCGCCGCCGTCCTCGGCAAGCTCTCCGAGCCCGCCGAGCGCACCTTCGACGGCCTGCGCCGGCTGCTCGACGCCTGCGCCACCACCCCGGTCACCGACCGCACCTCGGCCGAGGACTGAGCCACCCGCGCGCACGGCCCGCACACCCCCGCACGCCCCCGCACCACCCGCGCACCCCGCACGACCCGCCACGAGAGGAAGACCACCGTGACCACCGAGACGCCACGCATCATCCACGTCGACGACGCGCCCCCCAACCGCAAGCGCGGCGGCGACCTGCGGGCCATGCTCACCCCGCCGGCGGTCGGCGCGACCAGCGGGTTCATGGGGGTGGCGATCATCGAACCGGGCGACCGGATCGGCGAGCACTACCACCCGTACTCCGAGGAGTTCGTGTTCGTGGTCGCCGGCGAGCTGGAGGTCGACCTCGACGGCGTCACCCGGCCGCTGCGCCCCGACCAGGGGCTGATGATCCCGATCGGGATGCGGCACCGCTTCCGCAACGTCGGCTCCACCGAGGCCCGGATGGTCTTCCACCTCGGACCGCTCGCCCCGCGCCCCGAGCTCGGCCACGTCGACACCGAGGAGACCGGCGCCGAAGCCGGACCGCCGGAACCGGCGGGGGCGGCCTCGTGACCCGCCGGGTCGCGGTCACCGGGATCGGCGTGGTCGCCCCCGGCGGCATCGGCGTCCCCCGGTTCTGGTCGCTGCTGACCGAGGGCCGCACCGCCACCCGCGGCATCACCCTGTTCGACCCGGAGGGCTTCCGCTCCCGGATCGCCGCCGAGTGCGACTTCGACCCCGCCGCGCACGGACTCACCCCCGAACAGACCGCCCGCAACGACCGGTACGTGCAGTTCGCGCTGGTCGCCGCCGCCGAGGCGGTCGCCGACGCCGGGATCGACCCCGACCGCGAGGACCCCTGGCGGATCGGCGTCTCGCTCGGCACCGCCGTCGGCGGCACCACCCGGCTGGAACGCGACTACGTGCTGGTCAGTGGCCGCGGCGAACACTGGGACGTCGACCACGCCCCGGCCGCCCCGCACCTGGAGCGGGCCTTCTCCCCGTCCACCCTGGCCTCCGCCGTCGCCGAGCAGGTCGGCGCCCGCGGCCCCGTGCAGACCGTCTCCACCGGCTGCACCTCCGGCCTGGACGCCGTCGGCTACGCCGCCCTCGCCATCGAGGAGGGCCGCGCCGACGTGATCGTCGCCGGGGCCTGCGACTCGCCGATCTCCCCGATCACCGTCGCCTGCTTCGACGCCATCAAGGCCACCTCGGCCCGCAACGACGACGCCGAGCACGCCTCCCGCCCCTTCGACGCGGGCCGCGACGGCTTCGTCCTCGGCGAGGGCGGCGCCGTCCTGGTCCTGGAGGAGTGGGAGCACGCCCGGCGGCGCGGCGCCCGGATCTACGCCGAACTCGGCGGCTTCGCCACCTTCGGCAACGCCTACCACATGACCGGCCTCACCCAGGACGGCCTGGAGATGTCCCGGGCCATCGACCGGGCGCTGGCGCACGCCGAACTCCCCGGCGACGCCGTCGACTACGTCAACGCGCACGGCTCCGGCACCAAGCAGAACGACCGGCACGAGACCGCCGCCGTCAAGCGCTCCCTCGGCGAGCACGCCCGGCGCACCCCGATGAGCTCCATCAAGTCGATGGTCGGGCACTCGCTCGGCGCGATCGGCGCCATCGAACTCGTCGCCTGCACCCTCGCCCTGCACCACGGCGTCGTCCCGCCCACCGCCAACTACACCGAGCCCGACCCCGAGTGCGACCTCGACTACGTCCCCCGCACCGCCCGCGAACTGCCGCTGCGCCACGTGCTGTCGGTCGGCAGCGGGTTCGGCGGCTTCCAGTCCGCGGTCGTGCTGAGCCGGGCGGAGGCCGCCGCATGAACGGACGCCGCGCGGTGATCACCGGCCTCGGCGTCGTCGCGCCCAACGGCATCGGCGCCGACGACTACTGGAAGGCCCTGTGCGAGGGCCGCTCCGCCCTCACCCCGATCGACCGGGAGGGCTGCGAGAACCTGCCGCTCAAGGTCGCCGGGCTGGTCCGCGGCTTCGACGCCGAGGAGTACGTCGAACCGCGCTACCTCGTCCAGACCGACCGCTTCACGCACTTCGCGATGGCCGCCGCCGAACTCGCCATGGCCGACGCCGACCTGGCCGACCACCCCGACGACCCGTTCGGCGTCGCCGTGGTCACCGCGGCCGGCTCCGGCGGCGGCGAGTTCGGCCAGCGCGAACTGCAGCACCTGTGGGCCGAGGGGCCGCACCACGTCGGCCCCTACCAGTCGATCGCCTGGTTCTACGCCGCCTCCACCGGCCAGATCTCCATCCGCGGCGGCTTCAAGGGCCCCTGCGGCGTGGTCGCCTCCGACGAGGCCGGCGGCCTCGACGCCCTCGCGCACGCCGCCCGGGCCGTCGCCCGCGGCACCGACGCCGTACTGGCCGGCGCCGCCGAGGCCCCCGTCGCCCCGTACTCGATGGTCTGCCAGCTCGGCTACCCCGGCCTCTCCACCAGCGCCGACCCCGAACGCGCCTACCGCCCGTTCGGCACCGACGCGGCCGGGTTCGTCCCCGCCGAGGGCGGCGCCATGTTCGTCGTCGAGGACGAGCGGACCGCCCGCCGACGCGGCGCCCGCCCGCGCGCCGAGATCGCCGGCCACACCGCGACCTTCACCGGCGCCGCCCGCTGGACCGACAGCCGCGACGGACTCGCCCACGCGATCCGCGGCGCCCTCGCCGAGGCGCGCTGCGCCCCCGACGAGATCGACGTGGTCTTCGCCGACGCCCTCGGCGTCCCCGAGGCCGACCGGGCCGAGGCCCTCGCCCTCGCCGACGCCCTCGGCGAGCACGCCGGCCGGGTCCCGGTCACCGCCCCCAAGGCCGGCCTCGGCCGGGCCCACAGCGGCGCCGCCGCGCTGGACACCGCCGCCGCCGTGCTCGCCCTCGAACACGGCCTGGTCCCGCCCACCCCGCACACCGCCGACTGCGACCACGGCATCGACCTGGTCACCGGCCACCCGCGCGCCGCCGGCCTGCGCACCGCCCTGGTGCTCAGCCGCGGCCTGATGGGCTCCAACACCGCCCTGGTGCTGCGCCGGCCCTGACCGCCCGTCCCGTCCCGCCTTCCGAAGGAGCACGACATGGCCACCGAGATCACCTACGAGGAGCTCGCCACCCTGATCAAGACCCGGGCCGGCGTCGCGGTGACCGTCGACGAACTCGCCGACCCCGGCTGCATGTTCCTCGACCTCGGCGTCGACTCGCTCGGCGTGCTCGGCGTCCTCGCCGACCTGGAGAACCGCTACGGCGTCTCCATCGACTCCTCCGACCTGCTCGGCCGCCCGGTCGCCGAGTTCCTGCAGACCGTCAACTCCACCGTGAAGGCTGGTGCCTGAGATGCCCGGACACACCGACAACACGATCCTCATCAACGCCCCCCTCGACCTGGTCTGGGACGTCACCAACGACCTGGAGAACTGGCCCCAGCTGTTCAGCGAGTACGCCGCCGTCGAGGTCCTCGACCGGCAGGGCCAGCTGGTCCGCTTCCGGCTCACCATGCACCCCGACGAGAACGGCCAGGTCTGGAGCTGGGTCTCCGAGCGCGAGACCGACCGCGACTCCCTCGCCGTCCGGGCCCGCCGGGTCGAACCCGGCCCGTTCGAGTTCATGGAGATCCGCTGGGAGTACGAGGACCTCCCGCAGGGCACCAGCATGCGCTGGATCCAGGACTTCGCGATGAAGCCCACCGCCCCCGTCGACGACCTCGGCATGACCGACCGGATCAACCGCAACTCCAAGGTCCAGATGGAGCTGATCCGCGCCAAGGTCGAGCACCGCGCCGGAGCGGCCGGATGAACGACGTGCACCGCACCCTGATCGTCGCCCGGATGAAACCCGGCACCGCCGACCACATCGCCGGCGTCTTCGCCGACTCCGACCGCGGCGAGCTGCCCGGCCTGATCGGCGTCAGCGGCCGCAGCCTGTTCCAGTTCGGCGACGTCTACCTGCACCTCATCGAGTCCGCGCGCCCCGCCGGACCGGAGGTCGCCAAGTACGCCGCCCACCCCGAGTTCCGCGACGTCAGCGAACGCCTCGCCGTCTACGTCGACGCCTACGACCCGGCGACCTGGCGCAGCCCCGCCGACGCCATGGCCCACGAGTTCTACCGCTGGGACCGCTGAACCCGGCCGGACCCCCGTTGGACGCGCGTACGCACGCACCCGTACGCGGCAGGGAAGGGAGAGCCGCCGTGCCCGAGCGGACCGAACCGGCGGACTGGACGCGCTGCGCGGGCTGCGGCGCCCTGGTCTACCGAAAACGCTGGACGCGCACCCTGCACGTGTGCCCCGACTGCGGGTACCACGGGCGGCTCACCGCCCCCGAACGGCTCGACCAACTGCTCGACCCGGACAGCGCCGAGAGCATCGGACCGGTGCCCGCCCTGCACGACCCGCTCGGCTTCGTCGACAGCCGCCCCTACACCGAACGCCTCGAACGGGCCAGGGCCGACACCGGACTGGCCGAAGCCGTGCTGTGCGCCGCCGGGACGGTCGAGGGCCAGCCGTGCGTCGTCGCCGTGATGGACTTCCGCTTCCTCGGCGGCAGCCTCGGCTGCGCCGTCGGCGCCCTCATCACCCACGCCGCCCGCACCAGCCTGGAACGCCGCGTCCCGCTCGTCCTGGTCACCGCCAGCGGCGGCGCCCGGATGCAGGAGGGCGCGCTGTCGCTGATGCAGATGGCCAAGACCGCCCAGGCGATGGCCGAACTCGACGACGCCGGGGTGCTCACCGTCTCGATCGTCACCGACCCCACCTACGGCGGCGTCGCCGCCTCCTTCGCCACCCTCGCCGACGTCATCCTCGCCGAACCCGGCGCCCGGATGGGCTTCGCCGGACCCCGGGTGATCGAGCAGACCACCGGCGAGACCCTCCCCGAGGGCTTCCAGACCGCCGAGTTCCTGCTCGCCCACGGCATGGTCGACGACGTCGTCCCCCGGGTCGGGCTGCGCCCCGTCCTCGGCCGGCTGCTCGGCCTGCGCGCCGTCACCGGTCCGCTGCCGCCCGGCGACGGCGCCGCGATCCTGCGCGCCGCCGACGAGCTGGCCGACCGCGACCCCTGGCAGAACGTCCGGCTCGCCCGGCACCCCGAACGGCCCACCACGCTCGACTACATCCGCCGCCTGGTCGACGACTTCCAGGAACTGCACGGCGACCGGCTCGCCGAGGACTGCCCCGCCATCGTGGCCGGCACCGGACGGCTGGCCGGCACCCCCGTCGTCCTGATCGGCCACCACAAGGGCGGACCCGACCTCGGCGAACGGCGCCGCCGCAACTTCGGCATGGCCCAGCCCTCCGGCTACCGCAAGGCCGCCCGGCTGATGCGGCTGGCCGCCAAGCTCGGCCTCCCCGTCGTCACCCTGATCGACACCCCCGGCGCCAACCCGGGACCCGAGGCCGAGACCGGCGGACAGGCCGCCGCCATCGCCGAGAACCTGCGGCTGATGGCCCGGCTGCCCGTCCCGATCGTCGCCGTGCTGATCGGCGAGGGCGGCAGCGGCGGCGCCCTCGCGCTCGCCGTCGCCGACCGCGTCCTGGTCTGCGCCAACGGCACCTACTCGGTGATCAGCCCCGAGGGCTGCGCCGCCATCCTCTGGAAGGACCCGCGGGCCGCCCCCGCCGCCGCCGCCTCGCTCCGGCTGCACCCCGGCGACCTGCTCAGCCTCGGCATCGTCGACGGCATCGTCCCCGAACCCCCGGCCGGCGCCCACCAGGACCACGCCGCCGCCGCCGACCTGCTGGAGGCCGCCCTCACCGCGGCCCTGCACGAACTGATCCCCTGGGCCCCCGGCCGGCTGCTCGCCGACCGCCGGGCCCGCTTCCACCGCTACGGCACCGACACCGGCACCGACACCGGGGCGGCCGCGGCAGATCGGAGCCAGCCATGACCGTCGAGGTCAAGCACGAGGCGCAGCGCGGACGGATCACCCTGATCGGCGACGGCGCCGTCCCCGCCGACCCGGTCGCCGACCTCACGGCGCTCTGCCGCAGCGTCGCCGAACTCGCCCGCACCACCGCCCGGCCGCCCAGCCGGATCCGGCTCGAACACCTGGGCACCGCCGTCGAGGTGGAGTGGCCGACCGGGGAGCAGCAGGCGCCGGCGGCCGCCGGCCCGGACAGCGCCCCCGCACCGGCCGCACCGGACGCACCGGAGGGGAACGGCACCGCCCGGCACGTCCGCGCCCCGATGGTCGGCACCTTCTACCGCTCGCCCGAGCCCGGCGCGCCGCCGTACGTCAGCGTCGGCGACACCGTCACGGCCGGCCAGCCGATCGGCATCCTCGAAGTGATGAAGATGATGAGCCCGGTCGAGGCCGACACCGCCGGCCGGGTGGTGGAGATCCTGGTCGAGGACGGCACGGCCGTCGAGTTCCAGCAGCGGCTGATCGCCGTCGAACCGGCCTGAGGGGGCGGCGTGTTCTCCACCGTGCTGATCGCCAACCGCGGCGAGATCGCCCTGCGGATCGCCCGCACCTGCCGGGAGATGGGCATCCGCACCGTCGCCCTGTACTCCACCGCCGACCGCGACTCGGCGGTGGTCCGCTTCGCCGACCGGGCCGTCCACCTCGGACCGCCCGCCGCCCGGCACAGCTACCTGCACATCCCGTCCATCGTCGAGGCCGCCCGCCTCACCGGCGCCCAGGCCGTCCACCCCGGCTACGGCTTCCTCTCCGAGGACCCCGACTTCGCCGAGATCTGCGAGGCCAACGGGCTGACCTTCATCGGCCCGCCGCCGCGCGTCATGGAGCAGCTCGGCGACAAGGCCGTCGCCCGCCGACTGATGGGCGAGGCCGGACTGCCGGTGCTGCCCGGTTCGGTCGGCGCCGTCCGCAGCCCCGCCGAGGCCCGCGCCACCGCCGCCCGGGTCGGCTACCCCGTCATCCTCAAGGCCGTCGCGGGCGGCGGCGGCCGCGGCATGGCCGTGGTCCGCGACGACGCCGAGATGGCCGGCGCCTACCAGGAGACCCGGGCCCACGCCCGCGCCGTCTTCGGCGACGAACGGCTCTACCTGGAGCGCTACGTGGACGGCGCCCGGCACATCGAGGTCCAGGTGCTCTGCGACCGCCACGGCAACGCCGTCCACCTCGCCGAACGCGACTGCTCCGTGCAGCGCCGCCACCAGAAGCTGATCGAGGAGTCCCCGGCGCCCAACCTGCCCGACCCGCTGCGCCGCGAGATCTGCGCCGCCGCCGTCCGCGGCGCCCTCTCGGTCGGCTACGTCGGCGCCGCCACCTTCGAGTTCGTGCTCGCCCCCGACGGCCGGTTCTTCCTGATGGAGGTCAACTGCCGGCTCCAGGTCGAACACCCGGTCACCGAGATGGTCACCGGCATCGACCTGGTCCGCGAACAGCTCACCATCGCGGCCGGCGAACCGCTCACCCTCCGCCAGGACGCCGTCCGCCCGCGCGGCGCCGCCGTCGAGGCCCGGGTCAACGCCGAGGACCCCGGGCGCGGCTTCCTGCCCACCCCCGGGCTGCTCACCGAGTTCGTCCCGCCCGGCGGCCCGTTCGTCCGGGTCGACACCCACGCCTACCCCGGCTGGCTGATCGGCCCCGACTACGACTCGCTGCTCGCCAAGACCGTCGCCTGGGCCCCCGACCGCGACCAGGCGATCGCCCGGCTCGACCGCGCCCTCGCCGAGTTCCGGATCGACGGCCCCGGCGTCCGCACCACCACCGGCTACCTGCGCCGCACCCTCGCCGACCCGCGCTTCCGGGCCGGCCGGCACACCACCGGCCTGGTCGCCGAGATGGCCGCCGAGGAGGCCGCCGCCGTGGGGTGAGCGTCGCCGCACGCGGAAGGGGCTCGTCCCGGTGCGGACGGGCCCCTTCCGCGTGCGCGCCGGCTACGGGACGGTGCAGGAGAAGGCGTGCAGGTACGGGTTGACCGGGTCGATGGCGTCCAGGTGCAGCCCCGACTCGGCGATCAGCGCGGTCAGGCTGCCCAGGGTGTGCTTGGCGCCGCCGACGTTCAGCAGCAGGAGCAGGTCCATCGCGGTGGTGAACCGCATCGAGAGGGAGTCGTCCACCAGGTTCTCCACGATCACCACCCGGGCCCCCGGCGCGGCCGCCGCGCGCAGGTTGCGCAGCGTCCGGCGGGTCGAGTCGTCGTCCCACTCCAGGATGTTCTTCACCAGGTACAGGTCCGCCCGCACCGGCACCTCGACCCGGCAGTCCCCGGGCACCAGTCGGGCCCGGTCGGCCAGCGGCCCGCCGGGCAGCAGCCGGGCGTCCGCGTGCTCCACCACCTTCGGCAGGTCCAGCAGAGTGCCGCGCAGGCCGGGGTGGCGCTCCATCAGCTCGGCCAGCACCTGGCCCTGGCCGCCGCCGATGTCGGCCACCGAGGAGACGCCCGCCAGGTCCAGGAACCCGGCCAGGTCCTGCGCGGACTGCCGGCTGGACTGGGTCATCGCCCGGTTGAACAGCGCGGCGGACTCCGGCGCGTCGTCGTGCAGGTACTGGAAGAACTCCTTGCCGAAGGCGTCCCCGAACACGCTGCGCCCGGTGCGCACCGCGTCGTCCAGCCGGGACCAGGACTGCCAGGTCCACGGCTCGGTGCACCACAGCGCGATGTCGCGCAGGCTGCCCGGCTCGTCGGAGCGCAGCAGGCGCGACAGCGGGGTGTGCCGGTAGCGGCCGTCGGCGTCCTCGGCGAACACCTCGTAGCAGGACAGCGCGCGTAGCAGCCGCCGCAGCGGGCCGGGCTCGACGCCCAGCCGCCCGGCCAGCTCCTCGGGCCCGGCCGGCTCCTCCTCCAGCGCGTCGGGCAGCCGCAGGCTGGCGGCGGCCCGGACGGCGCCGGCGCAGGCGGCGCCGAACACCAGCTCGCGCAGCAGCATCGCGGGCGGGACGGACGGTTCGGACGGGGGAGCGGCGGTCGCGGTGGTCGTCGCGGAGGTCATGGGGATGCGCCTTTCTTCGGATTCCTTCGGAGCTTCGGTCGTGCGGGCGTTCGGTTTTCCGGGGAAGGGCCTCAGCAGTGGCCGGCCGGTTCGGAGACGCGGCAGGCGTTGTCGGTGAACGCGTTGCCGGTGCCCCGCGGGTCCCGGTCGGCGAGGTCGGCGGGCAGGTTGCCGTCCAGCGCGTTGCCGGTGACGGTGGCCCGGGCGTTCGGCGCGCCGACCGCGCTCGGGTACAGCACGACGCCGCCCGACATCGGGGACGCCCCGCTGTGGTCGGTGATCCGGTTGCCGGAGACCGTGACGTCCTCGGTGCCGGTCAGCAGGATCCCGGTGCCCTGGACGGAGTCGAGCCGCGGGATCGGCGGGCAGTACCGGTTGTTGGCCCGCACCACGTTGTCCCGGACGGTCAGCGCCCCGGCCCGCGGCACCCCGTCGTCGCCGACCACGAACACGCCGCCGCAGTTCCCGGACACCAGGTTGGCCTCCGCGGTCAGCCCGCGGACCCGGCGCAGCTGCAGGCCGATCCGGTTGCCGGTCAGCCGGTTCTCCGACACCTCGGTGCCCCGGGTCTCCAGCGCGCCGCCCTTGCGGTCGTACCAGTTGGCGACGAAGATCCCGGCCTGGCCGTTGTCCCGGGCCTCGTTGTCGGTCAGCGCGGTCCGGGTCGACATCTCGACACTGATGCCCTGCATGCCGTTGTCGCGCACCGACACCCGGCGCACCGTCAGCCGGTCGGTGACGGCCGCGCCGATGCCGTTGCGCGGGAAGCCCGCCACCGTCAGCGACTCCACCACCGCCCCCGACAGGGTGCGCACCGGCGCGCCCCGGTCGTCCGAACTCCCGGTCACGCAGACGCCGTTGCCGGCCTGCGCGCAGGAGCCGCGGTCGGCCGGGTCGGGCACCAGGACGGTGCCGGCGCCCTGGCCGCGCAGGGTCACGCCGTCGGTGGCCAGCGTCACGCTGCCCGGGTAGCGGCCCGCGGCCAGCTCCACCACGTCGCCCGGGGCGGCCGCGTCGAGCGCGGCCTGCACCGAGCCGCCGGGCGCGACCCGGTGCACGGTCCGCCCGGTCGGGGCGGTCGCCGCCGGGGCGGCGGCCAGCGCGGTGGGCACCGAGGCGGCGCAGGACAGCAGGACGGCGGCGGCCCGGACGAGCGGGCGCGCCGGAGTGCGGAGAGGAGTCATCGAAGAGCAGCCGGCTTCCAGAAGTCGCGGACGTGGACGGCGAGCGGGCACGTCCACCGCCTCGAAGCTAAGGTCGCGCCCCGGCCCCGGCCAGCCGGGCGCGCGCACCCGGGTTGCCCGCACCCGCCGACCGGGTGGCACCGGACGACGGCACCGGGGCCGCGCCGGGAGGGCGGTACCACCCGTACACCCGATCGGGGGGATCTGCGGCCGGGCACCGGGCCCGCACCTGCGGGCCGAACCACTATGGACCCATGGACACCCAGAACGGACGAACCGCCGAACCGACCGGACTCCTCCCCGCCGACCCCTTCGCCGAGCCCTTCACGGGCTCCCTCACCGACTCCCTCAGCGACTCCCTCACCGACCCCTTCGGCTTCGCCGAGCCGCTCGCCGAGCTCATCGAGGGGGCCCGGCCGGACGAGGAGGAGGACCCCGGCTGGGACTACGAGGACGTCATCCTCCGGTCCGTCAACTGAACGCCCGCCGCGCGGCGGAGGACCGCGACACCGAGGCGCCCGTGTTCCCGCCGGCCGGCGGGAACCCGGGCGCCTCGACGTTCGGGCGGTGCGGCGGTCAGTAGCGGTACGCCTTCACCACCACCGGGATCAGGTTCACGTCCTTGCCCAGCTTGCTGAACACCACCGGGTTGGCGGTCGCGCCGCCCGCGAGGTGCTCCACGCCGACCACCTGGCTGTCCACGCTCTTGCCGGTGTTGTCGGTGAAGTCGACCTGGACCGCGTAGGAGCGGGTCTCCTGGGTGCTGTTGGTGACCGTGACGATCGCCGCCGTCAGGTCGCCGGACGTCGAGTTCGGCACCCCGGTCAGCGTCACGTCCGTCATCGCGTTGCCCGCGTCCGGGACGGCCGCCAGCACCTCGGCCGCCTTCGCCCGGGTGCTCTCCAACTGGGCGTTGGCCGAGGCCTCGAACGAGGCGGCGCGCTCCGAGGCGGACGCCTCCGCCGCCGACGCCGAGGCCAGCGCCGACCCGTGCGCGGAGGCGAAGGCGGACGGCGGCTTGCCCGAGAAGCTCGCCGTCTCCGGCGCCCCGACCGTGAACGTCGACATCGCGGCCTGCACCGGGTCCTCGCCCGAGGTGCCGCCGCAGGCCGCGACCACCGTGATCCCGGCGGCCGCACCGGCCACCGCCAGCGACACCCGCAGGCCGCGCCGCCCCGGGCGCCGCCCCGGACGCTCCGGCGGCTCCACCCGGCCCTGCCGGACCAGCCCCCGGTCCGAACCGTTCCGCTCCGCGTCTCGCATCGCGATGCACCCTTTCGCTCAGAACCGCGCCGGCCCCGTGCGCGCCGCGGTCGTTGGGTCGTTCCGTCGTCCTGCTGTTCGGCCGTCCCGGGGGCCCGCGGCCCGTGTCCGGACGCGCGTCCGCCCTACGCCCCCATCGTCGGAGCCCGGTGGGGCCCGGGGCCAGCGGCGTTGCGCCATTGGGGGGAGCCGGACGGGCCGTCAGATCGGCGGCACCGACGGCGAGATACGTATGACCGGTCACCGCCCCGGCACCGGAGGCGGTGGTGACGGCAGTGCTGACGGCAGTGCTGACGGCAGCGGTGACGGCGGTCCGGCGGACCGGGACGGGAGGGCGGCGGTGGGGGAGCGGCGGATCGTACGGCGGTGGCCGAGCTGGGGCGCGCTGGCGGGGGCGGTGGTGTTCTACTGCCTGTCCTTCACGCCCTCCCTGCTGCCCCGCCCCTGGTATCTGCAGGCCGCCGCGGGCGCGATCACCGCCGCGTTCGGCTACGGCATCGGCGCGTTCCTCGGCCACCTCACCCGGGCCTGCGGGCTGCGGCTGGAGGGCCGGGCCCGGCCGGTCGCCCGCTGGGCGCTGGTCGGGGTCGGCTCGGCCGCGGTGGTGACGGCCACCGCGTGGAGCGTCCGCTGGCAGGGCGACCTGCGGCGGGCCGTCGGCATGGACCCGCGGATCTCCTGGTGGCAGTGGGCCCTGGTGCTCCCCGTCGCGCTGCTGCTCGGCGCGCTGCTGGTGCTGTGCGCCCGGACGGTCCGGCTCGGCACCGACCGGCTGCGCGCGGTCCTCGGCCGGGCCGTCCCGAACTGGGCGGCCGCCGCCGGGGCCGCCGCGCTCGCCACCGTGCTGGTGGTCGGCTTCGTCGAGGGCTTCCTGCTGCGCGGCCTGCTCGACCTGGCCGAACGCGGCGCCGCCCTCACCGACCGCTCCACCAGCCCCGGCACCGTCCGGCCGACCTCGCCGACGCTCTCCGGCAGCCCCGCCTCGTACGAGAGCTGGGACAGCCTCGGCGCCAAGGGCCGCGACTTCGTCGGGAACGCCCCCACCGCCGCGCAGATCTCCGGCTTCACCGGCCGCCCCGCCAAGGACCCGGTGCGGGCCTACGTCGGACTGCGCTCGGTCGACGGCACCTCCTTCGCCGAGGGCGCCCGGACCGGCGCCGGCCTGCGCGAACGCGCCCGGCGCGCGGTCGCCGAACTCGAACGGGCCGGCGGCTTCGAACGGAAGGTCCTGGTGGTGCTCGGCACCACCGGCAGCGGCTGGGTCAACGAGAAGATCGCCAAACCGGTGGAGTACCTGTACGACGGCGACAGTGCCGAGGTCGCCTACCAGTACTCGTACCTGCCGAGCTGGATCTCCTTCCTCACCGAGGGCGAGGCGACCGACGCCGGCCAGGCCCTCTACGACGCGGTGCGCGCCCGCTGGTCGCAACTGCCCGCCGCCTCCCGGCCCCGGCTGATGGTGGCCGGCGAGAGCCTCGGCTCGTACGCCACCGAGCGGGCCTTCCCCGGCGGCGTCCCGCAGCTCACCGAGCAGACCGGGGGAGCGCTGCTGGTCGGCCCGACCCCCGACAACCCGCTGCGGGAGGACGTCACCGACGCCCGGCAACCCGGCAGCCCGGTCTGGCGGCCGGTCTACCAGGAGGGGCGGAACGTCCGCTTCGCCCAGCTGCCGTCCGACTTCGCGGTGCCGGCGGACGCGCCCTGGGAACAGACCCGGGTCGTCTACCTGCAGAACGGCAGCGACCCGGTGGTGTGGTGGGAGCCCGCGCTGATCTGGCGCAAGCCGCAGTGGCTCGAAGGACAGCGCGCCCACGACGTCTCCCCGACCATGCGCTGGTACCCGCTGGTGACGTTCTGGCAGGTCACCTGCGACCTGGCGGCCTCCGAGGCGGTCCCCGAGGGGCACGGGCACCGCTACGGGCTGATGCCCGCCGAAGCCTGGGCGCGGATCGCCCCGCCCGCCGGGTGGACCGAGCAGGACACCGACCGGCTGGTCGGGTACCTGGCGGACCACCCCTGACGGGCGGGGCGGGGGCGTGTGCGTCCGGCGCTCTCTCGTGCGTGCCGCGTGCGCCGCGTGTGCCGCGTGCGCCGCGCGTGCTGTGTGCGTCGCGCGTGCCGCGCGTCAGTGGTGCGCGGGCGCCTTGGCGGGTTCGGCCGACGGGTGGTCCGCGACCGGGTGCTCGGCGGCGCCCTTCCGCTCGCGCAGCAGGCGGTGGGCCAGCGCGGCGGCCGCCAGCAGCAGAGCCGCCGAGACCCAGGCCGCGACCGTCACACCGTGCACGAACGCGCTGTCCGCGTTGGCGATCAGCTGCTCGGCCGGGCCCGCCGGGAGGGCGGCCGCGGACTCCTGGGCACCGCCCAGCGACTCCTCGGCCTGCGCGGCCAGCGCCGGGTCGACGCCCGCCGGAACGGACAGCGAACCCGCGTACAGCGCCGTCACGATCGAGCCGACCAGGGCGATGCCCAGCGCCGCGCCCAGCTCGTACGCCGTCTCCGACACGGCCGAGGCGGCACCCGCCCTGTCGGCCGGGGCGGCGCCCAGCACCAGGTCCGAGGAGAGCGTGTACACCACGCCCTCGGCGGTGCCCAGCGCCAGGAAGGACGAGCCGAGCAGCAGGTAGGCGCTGTCCACCCGGATGAAGCCCAGCACGCCGATGCCCAGGCCCATCACGAACAGGCTCACCG
Organism: Kitasatospora setae KM-6054; assembly: GCF_000269985.1. NCBI lineage: Bacteria > Bacillati > Actinomycetota > Actinomycetes > Kitasatosporales > Streptomycetaceae > Kitasatospora > Kitasatospora setae. The sequence continues at coordinate 8,251,406 of NC_016109.1, forward strand.
TCAGCACCCGGCGGGCGCCCGCGCGCCGGACCAGGCGGGCCGTCAGCAGACCGCCCGCCACCGAGCCGACGAAGGCCGGCAGCTCGGCGAAGCCCGCGTGCAGCGGGGAGTAGCCGCGGACCAGCTGCAGGTACTGCGACATGAAGAAGATCACACCGGAGAGGCCGATCAGGCAGATCAGTGAGGACACCACCGCCGCCGTGAACCGCGCGTTCCGGAACAGCCGGACGTCCAGCAGCGGGGTCTCCAGCCGGAGCTGGCGCCGGACGAACAGCGCCAGCGCGGCCGCGCCCAGCGCGAACACCAGCGGGGTCGTCCACGACTCCAGGCCGTGCACGGCGAGCTCCTTGACGCCGTACACCGCGCCGATCACGCCGGCCATCGACAGCAGCACGCTCAGCACGTCCCACCGGCCCGGTCGCGGATCGCGCGACTCCGGCAGCAGCCAGGCGCCGAACACCAGCAGCAGCACCATCACCGGCAGGTTCAGCAGGAACACCGAACCCCACCAGAAGTGCTCCAGCAGCACGCCGCCCACCAGCGGGCCCAGCGCGGCACCGGCCGCGGCGCCCGCGCCCCAGACGCCGATCGCGGTGGCCCGCTCCCGCGGGTCCGGGAACAGCGTGCGGATCAGCGACAGCGTGGACGGCATGATCGTCGCACCGGCCACCCCCAGCAGCGCCCGGGCCAGCACCAGCCAGCCGGGGCCCGGCGCGTACGCCGCCAGCAGCGAGGCCGCGCCGAACGCGACCGAGCCCGCCAGCAGCACCCGCTTGCGGCCCAGCCGGTCGCTGAGCGCGCCCATCGACACCAGCAGGCCGGCCAGCACGAAGGAGTAGACGTCGCCGATCCACAGCAGCTGGGTGCCGGACGGGCGGAGGGTCTCGGTGATCGAGGGGATGGCGAGGGAGAGCACCGTCGCGTCCACCGCCACCAGGGTGACGGCGAGCACGAGGACGCCGAGACCGGCCCAGCGGTGGCCGGACCGGGCGACGAGGGTGGAACTCATGGGGTATCAGGTCTCCGTAGAGCACCGCCGAGGAACAGCTCGGCGAGCGAGAACGCGCTTTCGCGAGGGGCGAGCCGGCCTTCCTGCACGGCCCAGCCGATGCCGGCCACCAGGTCGAAGAACGCCTCGCTCAGCCAGGCGGCCGAGAGCTCGACCCGGAACACCCCCTCCTGCTGCCCGCGCAGGAACAGCGCGCGGACCCGGGCGTCCTGGAGCTCCCAGAGGTCGTTGATCTCCTCGTGGTCGTACAGCTGGTTCTCCCCGGCGAGGAAGGCGCACAGCGCGGCATCCGGGACCACCGCGTCCACCAGGCGGCGCAGCGCGGCCTCGGCGTTGCCCTCCTCGACCCGCGCGGTGTCCAGCGCGGCGGAGAAGCGGCGCAGGCCGAGGGCGCCCACCTCCAGGATCAGCGCCTCGCGGCCCGGGAAGATCCGGTGCAGCGTGGCGCGGCTGATGCCGGCGGCGCGGGCGATCTCGTCGAGGTGGGCCGTCGGGCGCCGGGACAGGATGCCCACGGCCGCCTCAAGGACGGAGTCACGGTCGGTTGCCATGAGAAGAGGATAGCGCATATGAGACATTGATGTCTCAATTTTTCTTCCTGTGTCTCACGGAGGGGGTGGGGGAGGGGGTGCCTTCGGTGGGTGGCGCGGTGGCGCGGGGGCGCGCGGGGTCCGGACATGCCGAAGACCCCGCGCGGGGCGCGGGGTCCGGGAAGTGCGGGGCGTGTGGGCTGCGGGGGCTCGTGGGGCCGGGGCGGCGGCCCGCCGGCCCGGTCAGCTCTGGTTGTAGAAGCCCGTCTCGTCGAGCGGGCGGTCGATGACCATCACCTCGACGTCGGCCGGGGTGAGCAGGAACACCCGGCGGGCGATCCGCTCGATACCGCCGCGGGTGCCGAAGATCAGACCGGAGGCGAAGTCGACCATCCGCTTGGCCTCGGCGTCGTCCATCTCGGTGAGGTCCATCACCACCGGGGTGGCGGCGCGGATGTGCTCACCCACGGTGCGGGCGGCCTCGAAGCCGGTCGGCCGGAGCGAGACGATCTTGGTGGGGCTGCTCTGGACGCTGCTCGGCAGCGTCTCCTCGCCCTCCCACTGCTCCTCGTACACCGCGGCCGGGTAGCTGCCGGAAGGCATCAGCCACCCGTTGTGGTGCTCGTCGCGAAGTGCTCCCATTGACCGCGCCTCCCTGTCTCGTTCCGTACTCGTCCCCCGGGGGACGACGGGTCGTTTTGACACGTCATCCACTTGTTGGAACTGTCCGAGTATCGCACTGATCACCGTGGATGTGCCCGCTTGCGCCCACCGGACGGGTTGTGGCGCGGGGGAGGATCCGTGGTCGCCCGGATACCCGCAACGACGCGACCGGCCGGTGAACGGTTGCGCGTGACGACCCTATCGGTGGTGCTCCGAGGCTAGTTGACTGGCTGTCAACAATCATGTAACGGCTTCACCTCGAGGTGGCGGGTCGCCGCCGGGGGGCGCGCGGACGCGGCCGGGCGCCGTACCGGGCGAAGGCCGTGCGGGGCAGGGGCCGTTGGGGCGTGCGAGAGGGGTGTGCGTGCCGCCGGACGGGCTACTCGCCGGTGGCGCCGTCGATCCGCTCCCGGAGCAGGTCGGCGTGGCCGTTGTGGCGGGCGTACTCCTCGATCATGTGCACCAGGATCCAACGCAGCGTCACGTCGTTGCCGCGCCACCGGCTTGCGCCGACCGTGTCCAACGACACACTGGCGGCGGCCGAGCGGGCGAACGCCACCTCCGCCTGCCAGAGCGCGCTGTCGGTGACCGGGTCGGCCCCGTCCACCAGGTCGAAGTCGCCGTCCGGGAACTCCTCGGTCCAGTAGCCGCCGGCCGGATCCAGGGCCTGCCCGGCCAGCACCTTGCGGAACCAGTGGCGCTCCACCTCCGTCATGTGCCGCACCAGCCCGAGCAGCGACAGCGAGGACGGCGGACAGGCGCGCTCGCGCAGCTGATCGGGGGTCAACCCCTCGCACTTGAGGGCGAGCGTGGAGCGGTGGAAGTCCAGCCAGGCGCCGAGCATGGCCGCTTCGTCGGCGGCGAAGGGCGGGCTGACCCGATCGGTGCCGGTGCTCGCGGCAGTGCCGGTGCCCGTGCTCGTGCTCGTGCCCGTGTTCGCGTTCGCGTTCGAGGAGGTGTCCGTCATGCGGACATGGTGGGGCAGAACGGATCGGATGGGCGAGTCCTTTTCGGGCCGAGGGCGCTCGGGCGGACCGGAAGCGGCGGTTGCCGTGGTAGGAAGAGCCGACCATCGGCGCGGTGGGACGGGGAGGGGCACGGACGTGCGCAAGGCGGTGACGGGGACGCAGCTGATGCTGCGCCTGCTGCTCGAACTGGCCTCGCTGGTCGCGCTGGCGATCGGCGGCTACCGGGCCTGGCCGGACGGCCCGGTAGCGCTGCGGGTGCTGCTCGCGCCGGCCCTGCCGGCCCTGGCGATCGTGCTGTGGGGCCGCTACGCGGCGCCCCGGCGGCCGGTGCGCGACTCGCCGGCGCTCTGGTACGGAGTGCAACTGCTGGTCTGGGGCGGCGCGGTCGCGCTGCTCGCGGTCGGCGGCTACCCCGGCTGGGCACTCGGCCTCGGCGCCGTGATGGCCGTCAACACGGTGGCGCTGCGGTCCCTCGGCGAGTGGTCGCCCGCGATCGAGCGCTAGGACGGTCCGGCCCGGCCCCGGTTCCGGTCCCGTCGAGCTGTGCGTCGCGGGCCGTGGGCGGGGGCGGGGCGCGGTCAGGTGGAGCGGCGCGGGCGGGCGCGCCACAGCTTGACGGCGCTGTACACGCACATCGCGACGATCACCGCGGCGGAGAGCAGGAACGTCGGCGAGGTCGGCGAACCCGCGCTCGCCCCCGCCACCACGTACGCGGTGGTGCTCGGCAGGACGCCGAGCGCGGTGCCCGCCAGGTAGGGCCAGAACCCGACGCCGGAGAACGCGCACGCGAAGTTGCCGGCCTGGAACGGCGCCCCCGGGAACAGCCGGACCAGCAGCACGCTGCGGAACCCCCGCTCGGACAGGCGGCGGTCGATCTCCGTCAACACCCTGCCGCGCACCAGCGGCCGCAGCGCCTCGCGCCCCAGCGAACGCCCCAGGGCGAACGTCGCCGCCGCGCCGACCACCGACCCCGCGACCGCCAGCGGCACGCCCCCCAGCGAACCGAACAGCAGCCCCATCCCCGCGTTCAGCGCCGGACGGGGCAGGAATACCAGCGTGCCGAAGGCGTACGCGAGGAGCGCGACCGGGACCCGCCACGGCCCCGAAGCGGTCGACAGCACGGCGGACGGATCCCACAGCAGCAGCGAGGCCGAAGCGGCGGCGAGCAGGGCGAACAGCGCGCCGAGCCGGAGCAGCGCCCCGCGACCCGGACGGCGCCCCGGCGGCCGGGCCCCGCCGACCGGGGCCTCGGGACCGACGGGCGGCACGGACGTCGCGGAGGCCAGGGACGCCACGGAGACTGTGGCGGCCTCGGCGGGGGTGTCCGGGACGGTCATGGCGGCCGAGGCGGCCGAGGTGACGGGCGCGGGCGGGGGCTGCGGGGCGGACACCCGGGGAGCTTAACCGGTCGTCCGCCGTCCCCACCCGCCCGGGGGTGCGGGCGGTGCGGTTCAGGAAGCGGGGCGGCGCAGCCGCTTGAGCAGGGCGATGTCGGCCGCGTGGCGGGCGCCCTCGATCCGGTCGGGGTCGTGGCGGCCGTCCGGGGTCTCGATGATCAGCGGGACGCCGGCGGTCGCGGGGTGCGCGAGCAGCGCCGCGAACGCGGCCGTGCCGATGTGGCCGGCGCCGATGTTCTCGTGGCGGTCCTTGCGGGCACCCGTGACGTCCTGCGAGTCGTTGGCGTGGATCAGTCGCAGCCGTCCGGGGCCGACCGCCCGGTGCAGGGCGTCGAAGAGCTCGTCGACCCCGCCCGGTGCGGCCAGGTCGTGGCCGGCCGCGAAGGCGTGGCAGGTGTCCAGGCAGACGCCGACCAGCGGGTGGTGCTCCAGGGCGTCCAGGTAGGCCGCCAGGTCGTCCATCCGGGAGCAGAGCGAGCTGCCCTGCCCGGCGGTGGGCTCCAGCAGCAGCCACGGGGCGTCGGCGCCGTACCGGTCGAGGCCGTCCAGGATCGGCAGCACCTGGGCCCGGACCTGGGCGAGCGCCTCCGCGCGGGTGCCGCAGAGCGCGGACCCGGTGTGCACGACCGCGCCGAGAGCGCCGATCGCCGCCGAGCGGTGCAGTGAGTGGGTCAGCGACTCGGCGGACTTCTCCCGGGTCGCGGCCGAGTCGGAGCCGAAGTTGATCAGGTACGGCGCGTGCACGTACGCCGGAACGCCCCGCTCGGTGCAGGCCGTCCGGAAGGCCAGGTCCTGAGCGGGGTTCCCGGCCGGAGTCGCCCACCCGCGCGGGTTGGCGACGAACACCTGCACCGCCTCCGCCCCGACCTTCTCGGCGTAGGCCAGCCCCGTCCCGGCCAGCCCCCTCCCGGCGACGGGGACATGGGCACCGATCGGGTTGCGCGGGGCGGAATCCATCTCAGGAGCATCGCACGGCAGGATGGAAGCGCAGATCACCGGGGCGGCGCGACGGGGGAGCGGGTGGGCCCGACGGCCGGTCGGCCGGTGTGATTGGTGTGCTGGTGGGCCGGTGGGCCGGTTGGGTCGGTTGGGCCGGGTCGGACGGAGGAGAGTCAGGCGGATGGGCGAGTCACTGGCGCGGGCGCAGCGCGAGCACTGGGAGCGGACGTACCGCGCCCACCCCGGCATGTACGGCGAGCGGCCGTCGGAGTCGGCCGAGTACGCCGCGACGGTGTTCCGCCCCGGCGGAACGGTACTGGAGCTCGGCGCCGGGCACGGGCGGGACGCCCTCTTCCTCGCCCGCTGCGGCTTCACGGTCGTCGCGGCGGACTTCAGCCCCGTCGGCCTGGCCCAGCTCGCCGAACGGGCCGCCGCCGACGGGCTGGCAGTGCGCACGCTGGTCCAGGACGTCCGCGAGCCGCTGGGCCTGCCCGACGGATCGGTCGACGCGGTGTACGCGCACATGCTGTTCTGCATGGCCCTGTCCACGGCCGAGCTGGAAGCCCTGGTGGCCGAGGTCCGCCGGGTCCTGCGACCAGGCGGCACCCTGGTGTACACCGTCCGGCACACCGGCGACGCGCACTACGGGGCCGGGACGGGACACGGCGACGACATCTGGGAGCACGGCGGCTTCGCGGTGCACTTCTTTCCGGCGGAACTGGTCGACCGCCTGGCGACCGGCTGGACCCCGCCGCGGACCGAGCCGTTCGAGGAGGGGGACCTGCCGCGCCGGCTCTGGCGGGTGACCCAGCGGCGACCGGACTGACGCCCTACCGCCGTCGAGCCGTCCAGTTGCAGGGCCCCGGGGCAGGCGAGGGGCCGCGGACCGCAGGGCAGCGGCGGCGGGTGGTTTCCGTCGCGGACGTGCCGAGGGGCGCGGGAGTGGATCTCCCGCGCCCCTCGACGGACGTCCGCCCGCCCATGGTCCGGCCGTCCGTCAGTGGGTCGGCTCCAGGGAGCCGGAGGCCGCGACGGGGGAGCCGGTCGCGTTGCGGTGGCGCATCGCCGCCGCGGACGGGATCAGCGCGGCCGCCAGCAGCGTGACCGCGACGAAGGAGACCGTCAGCGAGCTGGCCTGGGCGATGCCGCCGACCACGGCCGGGGCCACCAGGCCGGAGGTGTAGGTGATGGTGGCGACACCGGCGATGGACTGGCTCGGATTGCTGCCCGCCCGGCCCGCGGCGGCGAAGGCCAGCGGGACGACCACGGCGATGCCGATGCCGATCAGCGCGAAGCCCGGGATGGCCACGTACGGCGTGTCCGCGACCACCACCAGCAGGCCGCCGGTGGCGGCGACTACGCCGCTCAGGCGGACGGCGCGCACCGGGCCGAGCCGGCGGACCACCGCGTCACCGGCCAGTCGGGCCGCGGCCATGGTGGCGGAGAAGGCGGTGAAGCAGGCGGCGGCGAGGGAGGCGGAGGCGCCGGTGATGTCACGGAGGTAGACCCCGCTCCAGTCCATCGAGGCGCCCTCGGCGAACACCGCGCAGAATCCGACCAGGCCGATGACCAGGGCTTCCTTCGGGGGCAGCGCGAACCGCGGCGGGGCCTCCTCGCCCGCGGTCGGCCGGACGTCCAGGACTCCGCGGGACACCACCTGGGCGAGCACCGCCAGGATCGCCGCGGTCACCGCGCACTGCAGGCGGGCGTCCACGTGCTGGTGGGCCGCCAGCACGCCGAACCCGGAGGCGACCAGGCCGCCGACGCTCCACATGCCGTGCAGGCCGGACATGATCGACCGGCCGAGCCGCTCCTCGACCTCGACCCCCTGCGCGTTCATCGCGACGTCCGACATGCCGGCCGTCGCGCCGTAGAGGAACAGCGACAGGCAGAGCACCACCAGGTGCGGGGAGAGCGCGGGTAGCGCCAGGGCCAGGCACCACAGCGTCAGCAGGCCCTGCAACGCCGTCCGGGCGCCCAGGCGGTGCACGATCCGGCCGGCCAGCGGCATCGCCACCGACGCGCCGATGGCCGGGAACACCAGCGCGAGCCCGAGCTGGCCGGGGCTCAGGTCGAGGTGGTCCTTGATCCACGGGATGCGGGTGACGAAGGTGCCGGTGACGGCACCGTGAACGGCGAAGACCAGCGCCACGCTCACCCTGGCGCGCTGGACGTCCTTGAGAGTTCCGCCCATGCCGGGGTCCCCCTTGGGTCGATCGGATGGCAATAAACTATCAGGGACCCTGCCTGATAGAAACCTCTGGAAGGATGCAGGCTCATGACGACCGCTCGCACCGCCACGCCGAGCACCGCCCGGGCCATCAACGACCGGCTTGCCCTCGACCTGCTGCTCGAACGGGGCCCGCTCACCGCATCCGACCTGCGCACGCTGACCGGGCTCTCCCGGCCCACCGTCGCCGATCTGCTCGAACGCCTCCAGCGCAGCGGCCTGGTCGCCCACGCCGGCGAGAGCGCCGCGCTGCGCCGGGGCCCCAACGCCAGGCTGTACGAGCTGGTCGGCGACCGCGCGCACCTCGCCGGCATCGACATCCGCTCCACCGGCGTCAGCCTGGTGGTCGCCGACCTGACCGGCCGGACCCTCGGCACGGCCACCATCGCGGCCCCCGCACCCACCACCGCCCCCGGCACGGGAGACGGTGGTGGGGCGGACGCTGCCGGGGCGGGGGACGGCGACCTGCTGGTCGAACGGACCGTCGAAGCGCTGCTCGCCACCGCGGCCGAGGCCGGCGCCGGCGAACTCCACACCGTGGCCGTCGGCGCCCCGGGCCTGGTCGACCCGGCGACCGGTGCGCTCAACAACTCCGGCAAGCTGCCCGAATGGCACACCAAGCTGCTCGCTGCGCTCCGGGCCCGCCCCGGAACCGAGGTGATCCTTGAGAACGAGGTGAACCTCGCCGGGATCGCCGAGCACCGCATCGGCGCGGCCCAGGGCAGGCGGGACTTCGCACTGATCTGGCTGGGACACGGCGTCGGCGCCTCCGTGGTGCTGGACGGCCGCCTGCGCCGCGGGGCCTCCGGCGGCACCGGCGAGATCGGATTCCTGCCCGTCCCCGGAACCGCCGGACTGCCGGACTCCACGAAGTGCGACGGCGGCTTCCACTCCATGGTGTCGAGCGCGGCCATCTGCGAACTCGCCGCCCGCCACGGGCTCACCTCCGAGCCCGGCACCGGAAGCGGGCACGACTGCGAGGCATCCGGTGACGAGCGCGGTGAAGAGCGCGGTGAAGAGCACGGTGAATGGCTCGGCGAAGGGCGGGAGCCCATGGCCGAGGCCGTGGTGCGGCGGGCTGTCGAGACCGGCGCCGACGGCTTTCTGGACGAACTGGCCCTGCGGATCGCCGTCGGCGCCTCCGCGATCTGCGTCGTACTGGACCCGGGGTGCGTGGTGCTGGGCGGCGAGATCGGGCAGGCGGGCGGCCCGGAACTGGCCGACCGGGTCGAACGGCACCTCGCCCGGCTGTCCCCGCTCGCCACCGAGGTGCGGGCCGGCACCGCGGGCGGCGGCGCTGTGCTGGCGGGCGCGGTCCTGACCGCCGGGGACGCGGTACGGCGGGAGCTGTTCGGCGGCGAGTGAGACCACCCCTGGGGTGGTCCGTCGTACCGAGGTCCGACCCGGCGCTGTTCGCCCCGCCGTCGGACGCCCCTACCCCGTCCGTCCTGGTGGTCGAGTACCCCACCGCGCACCGCGATCGGGCCCGTGTGCCACCGGTGGGGGCCGAATCGGCTCGCGCCCGCCCGTCGGTGCCGCCTCACCGCAGCGGATGGTGGGGTGTGCGTGGGGAGGGGCGCCGGTACGGCAGGATGGCGGGGGCTGCCAGTTCCGCCAGTTCCGTCCTCGAAACGCCCCGGAGTCGCATCGATGGTCATGTCCGACCGACCCGTCCACCCGTACCGCATCGGCGAGGCCGCCTCGATGCTGGGGGTGAGCGCCGACACCATGCGGCGGTGGGTGGACGCGGGCCGGCTGCCGGCGATGCGTGACGAGCACGGCCACCGGATCATCGCCGGGGCGGAACTCGCGGCGTTCGCACGGGAGCTGGCGCGGCCGGAGAACGGTGAGGTGGAGGGGCGCTCCTCGGCCCGGAACCGGTTCCCCGGGATCGTGACCGCGGTCGTCCTCGGAGACGTCGCCGCCCAGGTGGAGATCCAGGCCGGTCCGTTCCGGGTGGTTTCCCTGATCAGCCGAGACTCGGCCGAGGAACTCGGCCTCGTCCCCGGAGCGCCAGCGACCGCGGTGATCAAGTCGACCAACGTGGTCGTCGAGCGGCGCTGAGACCGGACCGGGCCGCACGGAGCTCCCCGCCCTTCCGGCCCCGGCCCCGGCCCCGTGTCGGTCGGGGTCGGTACGGGGTTGTCCGGTTGGTACCGGTGGCCGGGAGCGGACCGCGAACTGACGCCGCCTAGGATGCGGGGGTCTGCGGTCGACCGGTGGTGGGGCGGCCAGTGCTGTGAGTGTTCCGACCGTGCGAGAGGACGATTCCGTTGAAGAGCCGCGTGCGCGCCGTTGCCCACCGTGGTGACCCGTACCTGCACCGCGAGAACACCCTGCCGGCGGTCAGCGCGGCCCTCGCCGCGGGAGCCGACGCCGTCGAGGTCGACGTCCAGCTGACCCGCGACGAGGTGCCCGTCCTGCTCCACGACCGCACCCTCGAACGCCTCTGGGGCGACCAACGCCAGATCGGCCGCGTGACGCTCGACGAGCTGGCGGAAGTGGCCTCCCCGGGGCTCCGGATCCCCACTCTCGCCGAGGCGCTGCAGGCCGTCGCCGCCACCGAAGGTGCCCGGCTGATGATCGACCTGGACGACAGCGGCCCGGCCGCCGCCACCTGGCAGGCCGTCAGCGACCTGGGAATGGCGGACCGCGTCGCCTTCTGCGGTCCGGTCGTGGCCATGCTCGCCGTCCGCGAACTGGACGCCGACGCGGAGATCTCCCTGACCTGGAACCGCCTCCAACTGCCGAAGCAGCGACTGCTCGCCGAACTGGGCCCCAGCTACCTCAACCCGCCCTTCGGACTGGTCGACGAACGGCTGGTGGCCTCCGTCCACGACGCCGGCCTGGGCCTGGCGACCTGGACCGTGGACCTGCGCCGCACCATGCGGCGGATGCTCGCCCTCGGCGTCGACTCGCTGACCTCCAACCGGATCACCCTGCTGCGCCGCACGATCGACCAGCACCGGCCCTGACCCGCCGACAGCGCGACCCGCGCCCGGCCGAGCACCGTCGGCCGGGCGATCGACGCCCAGGCCCCAGGCGTCGAGGCCGTTGGCGCCGCAGCCCGGACACCGGTCGGTGCGGGGGCGGCTGGGGGTGTCCGCCCCGGATGCCGCTACCCCCGCCGCCGCCGCCGCGGACGGCCCGGGGCGGCAGCCCGCCGTGGCGCGCCGCGCCGTCAGCTCCTGCCAGTCGATGTGACCGCGGTCTGTTGAAATTGGACGATCATGGCGACGCATTGGCTGCGGAGGTGGCGGTGACGGCAGAGGGCTCCCCGAATCCGCAGGATCCGGGCGACCACCAGGACCCGTCGGTACCCAGCGGGGACGGTGATGGAGCCGAGGACTCCGCCAAACGGGCAGGCGGAGGGCAGCCGACAGAATCCGGCGGAGGAGACGGCCGCCCGCAGCCGCCGGAGCAGGCAGCGGGCCGTCGACCGAAGGCCCCTGCCGGTCGTGCCACGGCTTCGAACGGACCCTCGCGAGAACCGACATCAAGTGGAGCTCCCTTCCTGGAGGTCGGGGGGATGACGGGACCGGCGCCCGTGTCGGCGACGGTCGGCAGCGGCCCGGACAACCGACGGCCGGCCCAGATGCTGCCGCCGGCGGTCCGATCGGCCGCCGCCTGGTCCACGGCGGTGATCCTCTTCATCACCGTGGGCGCGTTCGCCGTCTTCGTCGTGGTGGAGCTGCGGGCCGCGACCATTCCGATGGTGATCGCGCTGCTGGCGACGGCCCTGCTCTACCCGGTGATGCCCTGGTTCGTCCGCCGGGGCGTCAAACGAGGTGTAGCAGCAGGGCTGACCTGCGCGATCCTGGTCCTGGTGGTCACCGGGGGGATCGCGCTGCTGGTCAATTCCCTGGTGAACAGCGCGCCGCAGATCGCCTCCGGCCTCCAGCAGGCGGGCGATCGCATCGCCTCCTGGCTGGGACCGTTCGGCGACAAGGTCCAGTACGCGCTCAAGGAGAGCTCGGGCTCCGGGAGCACCCTGGTGGACTCGCTGGCCAACGGAGTCCTGTCCGGACTCGGCCTGGTCACCCAACTGCTGACCGGGGGCGTGCTCGCCCTCGCACTGGTCTTCTTCTTCCTGCGCGACGGCCACCGTTTCGGTGACGCGATGCACGAGCTGATGCCCGGCCGGCATGCCGACACGGTGATCGCCTGTGGTCAGCAGGCCTTCACGGCCATGGCCGGCTTCATGCGGGGGACCACCCTGATCGCCCTGATCGACGCCACGTTCATCTCCATCGGGTTGCTGGTCCTGGGAGTCCCCGGAGCGGCCGGACTCGGTGCACTGGTCTTCATGGGCGCCTACATTCCTTTCGTCGGTGCCTTCCTGTCGGGAACGGTGGCCGTCCTGGTGGCCCTCGCGAACGGCGGCCTCGGTACCGCCCTGTGGGCCCTCGGGGTGGTGCTGGCGGTGCAGGCGATCGAGGGGAACATCCTCCAACCCCTCATCCAGAGCCGGACGGTCGAACTGCACCCCGCCACCATCATGATCGCGGTGGTGGCGGGCTCAGGGATCGCCGGAATCATCGGTGCCCTGCTCGCGGTGCCGGTCAGCGCCGCCGGGCTCGGGGTGGTCTCCGTCCTCCGGGGCGGTGTGGAGCGCTCCGGAGCGCCCGGCGGCCATCGGAAGCGCCACCGGATCGAATCCTGAGCACCCAGGGCGCAGGCCCACGGGTTCGTCGGTGTGCACGGTGCGCCCGCCGGAGCCGCTGGCTCCGGCCTGACGGTCAGGGAGCGGGGAAGTAGGCGGCCATCCAGCGGTCCACCTCGGCGAACACCTCGGCGCGGACCGATTCGGCCGACAGGACCAGGTCGTGCACCCCGCCCTCCACCCGGACTGTGGTGACATGCCGGCCGAGACGTGGGGCGAGCGCGGCGATGTCATCGGCGCGCAGCACCGCGTCGGTGTGCATCAGGGCCGGATCCCACCGGTTGGTGACGGTGGACGCGGTGGAGGCCATCAGCAGGACCGGGCAGTCGACCGAGAGGCCGCGGCGCACCTGCCGGTGCCCCCGCTGGATCGCTGCCAGCCACCCGGCGAACATCGGGAACCCCTCGGCCGGCTTCAGGGCGAGGTCGAACTCCCAACTGCCGCGGTGGTTCCGGTGCAGGCTGTGCACGTAGTGCGGATTGAGCGGAGCGGGCAGCTTGCGCGTCGGTGCGGCCCGCCCGATGAAGTCGAGCGCGGGGGCGCCCAGGGTCCGGACGGCCGGCGAGGCGGGCATCGACAGGAACGGGCTGTTGAGGACCAGCCCGTCGACCAGCCCGCGACCGACCCGGCGGGCCGCCCACAGGGCCGCCACCAGCCCGCCCGTCGAGTGCCCGTTCACCAGGAGCCGGGTGTGGCCGTCGAGCTCGCGGATGATCCGGACCGCCTCGTCCAACTCCTCGTCGTACGCGGCGAGATCCGTCACGAAGTTGGGGGAGTGGTGCGGGCGGAGCGACCTGCCGTACTTGCGGAGGTCCAACGCGTAGAAGGAGAAGCCGGCAGCTGTGAAGTGGTCCGCGAGGTGGGTCTGGAAGAAGTAGTCGTTGTAGCCGTGCAGGTACAGTACCGCCTGCCTCGACCCCTCGACCAGCCGACGGACCAGGGTGGCGCTGACCTCCCCCTCCTCGTCCGGGATCAGTGGGAGCTCCGCCGCTTCGTACGGGGCACCCAGGATGTCTTCGTGGAACTCCATGCCAGCCACATCCGTTTCCTGGACCGCTGCGCCGCCCCGGACCCTCCCGGGCGGTACCACCTCCGCGACCATACCGGTCGGTAGGAGCCTTCGTTTGGGAAGACCGCCCTGCTGGGGCCTAAGCTGCCCGCATGGCTGTTCCTTCGTCGATCGTTCTCCGCGCCGCCACTTCCCGGAGGCGCGGCCGATGAGCGACATCGACGGGTCGGACCCGCGGCCGGTGGAGCGCGAGGTGGCGCTGGGCACGGCGAAGCTGGTGCCCGACATCGATGTCGAGGGCGGCTGGCTGCTCACTCTCGACGGTACCCCGCAGTCGTACGTCGACCTCCAGGACCCGACGCACCTCGAGTTCGAGTACGTGCAGCGGATCGCGCACCTGCTGGACGTGGTCGCAGACCCCGGCGAACCGCTGGACGTGCTGCACCTGGGCGGTGGCGGTCTCACCCTGCCCCGGTACCTGGCGGGCACCCGCCCCGGTTCGCGGCAGCAGGTGGTCGAAGTGGACGGTCCGCTGACCGAGTTCATCGCCGAGCACCTGCCCTGGCCCTCCGGTATCGACGTGACGGTGGGTGACGCGAGGGCCGCCCTCGCATCCGTGCCGGCCGCTGGTTTCGACGTGGTGGTGGCCGACGTGTTCCGGGGTTCGCGGACGCCGGCGCACCTCACCAGTGTCGAGTTCGTACGCCAGGCCGCTGCCGCGCTCCGGCCCGGCGGCTGTTACGCGGCGAACCTGGCGGACGGTCCGCCACTCACGTTCGCCAAGGCCCAGACCGCCACGGTCGCGGCGGTGTTCACGTACGTCTGTCTGGTGGCCGAGCCCGCAGTGCTGCGGGGGCGGCGCTACGGGAACGTGCTGCTGATCGGCTCCGACGAGCCCCTCCCCACGGGGGAGTTGACCCGACTGCTCGCCGCCGACCCGTTTCCCGCCAGGCTGACGGAGGCGCCTGAGCAGGCGACGGAGCCGGTCACGGACGAGACGGCTGAGGACTCCCCGCCTCCGCCCAGCGGAGCGTTCTCGCTGGAGTGAGCCGGAGCGGTCATGTGACGGGACGTCGTACTGGAAGTCGTACCTGATGGGAGGTTCTCCTCGTCGTGTGGGGAGAGCAGAAGCCGTTCGGCGCCGGCCGGCGGAAGGCGTGAGGTGGGCCAGGGACGGAGCGGCGGCCGGGGAGGGGAGGCCGGAGGCCAGCCGCGCCCGGTCAGACGGCGGAGAGGACCAGGCGGTGGGTGCGGTCGCGGTAACCGACCAGTTCCAGGGCGCCGACCACGGGATGGTTGCAGAGATCGGTTTCGGCACGGATCACCTCGGCATCGGTTTCGGCAGCCAGGATCCGGGTGGCCTCGGCGAGGACCTCGGCGGCGAATCCCATGCCCCGGAATTCGGGCAGGACGCCGAAGTGACCCACCACCGGTACGACTGAGTTGTGCGAGGGGATGGCGAAGCCGACCACCCGCCCTGACAACGTACGGGCTATTCGCCACCAGGACCGCTCGCCGGGCATTTCCCAGTGATAGAAGGAGACCTCGCTCCGGGCATGGGCCTCCGCGCCGACCAGGAACACCTCCCGAGTGGATGCCACGTCCAGGCTGCGCTGTGAAGTCCGGCGGAAGAGGTCGACGAAGACCTCGTCGTCGGGCTCGGAAGTGAAGAACAGCCGATTGGACAGGGCCGGGACAGGACGATCGGTTTCCCATTCGAATCTGAGTCGTTCGGCAGTCAGGCGCAGGCCCGCCGCTTCGGCCGCCTGGCGGCGCCATGCGACCGAAGCGGCGATCGCAGGATGATCACGCCAGTCGGGCGGTAGGAACAGGTGGTAGTCGGGCGCGGGGGTCAGCCCGTCGGCCGCGAACACCTGATGCGCGGCAGTGAGCAGAGCGGCGGCGACCGCACTGCGGGGGTCGGTGGTCGGCCGAGGGCCGCGGGGCAGTCGGCGGGCCTGGGGAAGAGGGCCCGAGATCGCATCGGACCTGGCGAACAGCGCGTCCAGATTGCTCGGACGGGGGTCGGTGGGGCTGCCCCACCAGATGGCGACAGCCAGCGGGGCCTGGCCAGGGGCGGGCTCCGCCACCCAGATCCAGCCGGGCCGGTACTCGCCATCGGCCAGGCGCGCACGGACCGTGTCGGCGGAGACCGCGGTGGACGGGTCGGGCCTGATCTGGGCCAGTACGGCGTTGATTTCCTGCGGAACGATCGGACGGAAGATCACGGTGCCTCCGGGAAAGGGATTGGGAGGCGCGGAACCCGATCGTGGCGGTCCGCCGCGCTAGCGCGCGAGGGCGGACCGAGTGGAAGGCGCGGCGATCGGGAGCGCCATGACGTGGCTGCGGATTATTGGAACCATCACGGGACTCCTCTCGGAACGTGGCAGCGCGGGCCATGGGCGTGGCCGGGTGAATGCCTGGTGGGCCGACTGCGGTAGGTACTCCGTCGCCGACGATGCCCACAGGTTAGGAGAGTGGAGGATCGCCTGCAAATTATTATTCGGCCGAGATTTCCGGGCAGCTCGCCAGGGTCGATTGCAGGTTACGCAGAACTGCCCGAAAGAGTGAACCAAGGGGCTGGGAGCGAAGGAGAGGGTTACTTCGAATCCTGCCGCGGTAATTGCTCGGACAGCGGCAGGACCACGAGAAGGGGGTGCGGTGGTGTCCTCGACGTTCGGCGGCCCGGCAAGGGCTCAGGCGCGACCGATCAAGGCGAAACCCGCACGGATGACGGCGGAGCGGACCTGATCCTCCGGCAGGGGCTCGGTGGATTCGATCGTCACCTGGCCGGACTTCGCGTCGGCGGTGACATCGGTGACGCCGTCCAGCGCGGTCAGGCCGGCGGTGACGGTCCGTTCGCAGTGGCCGCAGCTCATTCCTTCGACGGTGAAGACAGCGGTGGTGGGCATGGATGCCTCCATGGGGTCAGGGGTGGATCGGGATTCGGTGGACGGTCACACGGGACCGAAGGGTGCCGCACGGCAGAACGCATCCGATCGGGGCGGAGTACCGGGTCGCACCGGCGGATGCCTCCAACGAGTGGCGCACTGCACGGGAGTTCGCCGAGGGCCGGCAGTCGGGCCCGGTCCGGACCGAGTCTGCTGCTCGCCGGCCGAATTTCCGCAGCGCCCCCGATCTGGAAGAAATTTAATTATTGAATTCATAAAAATGTCCGGCTACGGTCATCAGCGTCGACAGCACCGATACGCGGGAGAGGTCGACACGACGAGGAGGAGAGCCATGACGGGGGAGACCACGAGCGCGGTCGGGAGCCGGGAGCCGGCGCTCGCTCCGCTGGACGTTTCGGCGGGACGGTTCGCCCTGTCCATCCTGCTCGGCTTGCTGGCCGGGCTGGTGCTGCAGACGTGGACGGTGGCTTTCCTCGGCCGCCTGGGGCCCGAGGCGCTGTACGTCCGATCCGTGTACACACCCGTCGGCTATCTCGTGCTCGCCGTCACGGAAGGGCTGGTGGTCGCCGCCCAGGTCTCCGCCGGCATCGCTGGCCGCACCGGTCGGGGGCGGTACGCGCTCGGATCCGTGCCGACCTTCTTCGCCGTCGGCGCCGGGCTGCTGGCGTTGCAAGCCGTGGTCGTGCTCGTGGCCGCGGGACCGTTCCTGACCGCCCTCGGAGTCGCCCCGGAGGCACGGCGCTCCGTACTGGTCTTCGTCGTGGCCGTTGCCGCGGCCTCCGTGCTCGGGCTGATCCCCTACCTCGGCACGGGCGTTCTGCGCGGGCTGGGCCACACCGGCCCGGCGGCCTGGCTCGGAGTGCTGTTCACCGCGCTCTCCATCGCCGGAACGACCGTGCTCCACGCCGTCACGGGGCTCGGCGTGCTCGCGGTGCCGTTCGGCGGCCTGCCGGCCACCGCCATCGTCGGCGCGGCAGTCGTGATCGTCCTCAAGCGCAAGGGGGTGGCCCGGCCCGTACTCGCCGGCAACCGGGACGCGGTGCGTGAACTCCTCGGCTTCGCCGCACCGGTGGCGGGCACGTTCCTGCTGCTGTCCACGGTGACCTTCGGCTACCTGCGAGTGCTGCGCGCGGCCGGGACGGCCGAGGTCGCCGGGTTCGCGCTCGGGCAGATGGCCGTCGGACTGCTGATGGTGATAGCCATGGCCGTCGGCTCGGGGGCGGCGATCGCGGTGACCCTCCGACCGGGAGACAGCCGACGGGGGATCAACTACGCCGGTCTGATCACCACCCTGCGGCTGTCGATCCCGCCGTACCTCCTGCTCGGGACCGCGGCATTCCTGTGCCGGGAGACGATCGCCCGCGCCCTGACCACCGATCAAGCCGCCGCTTCCGTCGCGGCCGAATACTTCGCCTGGGTCGGCCCCACCCTGGTGCTCTTCGGAGGGACGCTCGCACTGCTCGGCTATCTCGAGCAGATCGGCCGCGCGGGGGCGGCCTTCCTGCTGAACGTGGTGTACTTCGCGGCGATGTTGGGTGCCACGTTCCTCATACCCGGGCCCGTCGACGCCGGAGACCTGTCGAAGCTGATGGCAGTCGGCAACGTCCTCGGCTTCATCGGGCTCTGGTTCAGCGCGCGCTTTCTCGTCCTGCGTAGCTGAGGAACCGTTCCGTAGGGAGCCCGCCGGGGCGTCCAACGCTTCGTGCGGCGCCGGCACCCCTCTCTGATGACGGCTCCGGTGCCGCGCAGGGTGCCAGTTCCCCGTCAGCCCGTCAGCCCGTCAGGTCGTCGGGCAGGAGGGAGAAGAGGACGAGGTCGACCCGGCCGGTGTGCACGTAGCCGGCGTTCCGCAGGATGCCCTCCCGTTGGAACCCGGCCTTCTCGGCGACCCGCTGGGAGGCCGTGTTGGCGGTGGCCGCGAACAACTGCACCCGCTGGAAACCCTGCGCGCCCAGCAGCCACTCGCCGAGAGCCCGCGTCGCCTCCGCCGTCACACCGCGGCCGCGTGCCCACGGTGCGGCCCAGTACCCGACCTCGCTCACCCGGGCCGGCCAGTCGGTCTTCTTGAGCCCCACCGTTCCGAGCAGCCTCCCGGACTCGGCGTCGGTGACGGCGAAGTGGATGCCGTCGCCGGAAGTGCGCAGCCGGTGGGACACGTCGGTGCACCACGAAGCCGCGTGCTCGACCGTGTACGGCGCGGGCAACGGCAGCCACTGCTGGGTCAGTTCGTCGGAGCAGGCGGCCCGGGTGTCGTCCACGTCCTCTGCGGTGAACGGCCGGAGCACCAGCCGTTCGGTGCGCAGAGTGGTCTCGGGAAAGATCGGCGGCACTGGGACTCCTGATCGAGGGTGCGGGCGGAACGCGACGCGACAAGCCGCCGAGCGGGTCGCGCACCCGCGGACGCGCCGTCGCGCGTCGAGGCTTCGGACACGTTCCGGTGTCGAATTGTCGGCGGACAGCAGGTTGGTCTGCGAGTTCGCAGGTAGGAGCGGTACGCGTGGCTGCTTCACCTTACTTGGTGCGAAAAGCCGATCTCCACTGGGAACGAACCAGCAGCGCGGCTTGACCTGTCCTGGGCGACCCGCCCGATGCCAGCGAGGACGAGAACCGGATATTCACCGGCCGGGACCCCGGTGTGCTCGCTCGCCGAGATCATCAGGTCAGGCTTCGCGCTGGTGAGTTGGTTCCACGGCAGAGTGTGGCAACGCAATGAACGGAGTAGCTCTGGGACGCCCCCACCGAACGCGAGGATCGCATCGTGGGCGAACACGGCCACCGGTTCCGGAAGGACTTCCAGGACGCGGACCAGGGAGGTCGCTGTCCGGGCCGCGACCGGCACGGTGCGCTCACTGTCGAAGGTGCGCCACTGCCGGGCATTCGGACTGCCCGGGGCGATGATGTGCCTATCGAAGTCCACCGGATACCTCCGCCCCCAGGATTGGTGGTACCCAACCGGTCAGCGTCCAGCGGTTCGCGGAAGGACCGGCAGTGGCTCAATTGCCGGGGAAGGCGGTGGCCGGCAGCGGGGCGGGGGTCGGGACCGGTCGGGAGGTGTCGAGCACGCTGCCGGTGAGCACGCGGTTCCGCGGGGCGGCGGCCACGAGCTGGGGGTCGATGGTGAGGGTGGTGATGCCGAGGGGCGCGACCAGCGCCCGCAGGGCCGGCGCGCAGAGCCCGGTCCGGAGTTGGGTGCCGCCGAGTACGGACACGAGGAGGTCTTCGGAGGTGAAGGCGACAGCGGTGCGGTCACCGAGCGCGGTGCGGAAGAGCCGGATGGTGTAGCCCAGCGGGCCGGGCCTGACCGGTACCAGGAGGAGGGCGTCGTCGGGGCGTTGCTGCATGGGGATGCCTCCACGAGGAGTGGTGGTCGCGGAAACGTACCGGGCACGCGTCCGATGCGGCACGTCATGGCATCGACGCTACGCCGGAAAGTCCGGCCGGGTACCGCGTCCTGACAGCTTCTTGATCCTCGGGGTGGGGGATCACCCGGCGGTGGGAGCGGGTAGTCCCGGCGGTGCGGCCCGGTGAGCACGGGCGGTAGCGTCCGGATGGTCCTTGTGGTGGGAGAACGGAGAGGAGACCGGAGTGGCACGGGTACGGGTGGCGGCGGCCCAGTTCGAGTGCGTGGCGGGTGACGTGGAGGCCAACGTGCGTCAGATCGCCGATCTGGCGGTGGACGCGCGGGAGGCCGGCAGCGCGGTGATGGTCTGCCCGGAGTTGGCGCTCACCGGGTACGCGCCCGAGCGGATCGGCGCGGACCGCGCGCTGTGGACCGAGGCGGAGGACGCCCGCCTCGACCCCCTGCGCGGAACGGGCATCGCGATCGTGGTCAACGGGGCCGCGGCGGGGCCGGGAGGGCGCCCGGCGATCGTCAGCACCGTGTACGCCCCGGACGGCGCCGTGCTGACGGTGTACGCGAAGGAGCACCTGTACGAGAACGAGCGGGAGGTCTTCGAACCGGGGAGCGGTGGCGGCCGCTTCCGGTTGGGCGGGATCGGCTACTCGTTGGCGACGTGCTTCGACAACCACTTCCCGGAGGTGTCCGCGCGGAACGCCGCCCAGGGCTGCCAGATCCACCTCGCGAGCTCGCTGTACGGAACAGGAGGCGGCCGTCAGGAGCGCCGCACCGTGCACCCGGCGATCGCGAGGGCCACCGGGATGTACGTGGTGCTCGCCAACCACGTCGGCTCCGCCGGGCCGTGGACGGGCTGCGGGGGCAGCGCGGTGTGGGCGCCGGACGGGACCGTGATGGCCGATGCCGACGAGAGCGGGCCCCGGCTGCTGGTGGCTGACCTGGAGGTGGAGGTGGCGGAGGTGGAGGTGGGCGACTGAGGCCGGGCCGGTCCGCGAACTCGGGCGGTGGGCGGTGGGCGGCTCAGCGGTAGTCGTCGTCGGGCACCCGGTCGGACAGGTCGTCGAGCACG
This sequence comes from Kitasatospora setae KM-6054, assembly GCF_000269985.1. Taxonomy (NCBI): domain Bacteria; kingdom Bacillati; phylum Actinomycetota; class Actinomycetes; order Kitasatosporales; family Streptomycetaceae; genus Kitasatospora; species Kitasatospora setae. The sequence goes on from NC_016109.1 coordinate 8,272,150, forward strand.
GTGAACCTGACCGCCTCGCGCAGCGGCTCGTCGGGCCCGGCGTCGTCGAACTCGGCGTCCGCGTCCTCGTCCGGGTAGACCAGGTGCACGGCGGCCTCCTCCGCGGTGGCGGCGCCGGAGTCCGGTCCGACGTCGGTGCCCTCGGTGTCGATGCCGTCCTCGACCAGGCGGCCGGCCCGTGGCGAGGGGCCGTCCGGCCAGCGGTCGTCGACGGCGTCGGGATCGGTGTCGGGCTCCTCCTCGGCCAGCAGTTGGTCCAGGGACTCGCCGCGCTCCGCCTCCTCCGGCGTGGTGCCGTACGCGGTGGCGCCGTGGTAGCCGTCCGGCGGGATGATCCCGGTGTCGAGCGGATCGTCGTCCAGCCGGTCCGTGAGCAGGGAGTCGGCAGGTTCGAGAACGCCGTCGTCCTCGGCGGAGTCCGGGTCCTGGGCGTCCCAGTCGGTCATGACAGCACCTGTCCTCGTCACTCGGGGTCACTCGGGTGAGGCCACACGCAGTTTCTTCATGCTCGCCAGGGAGTGACCCGCCCCGCAACACGGCGCGGTGCGGAAAGGCTCGGAGCGGCCGGGCCCGCGGGCGGTTGCCGCCCGCCTGCGGAGCGGTGGCGCGGCGCCCGTGGGCGGCCGAGGAGCGGCCTGCGGACGGGACCGGGGCGAGTGGACGGGGGAGGGTTGGATCCGGGTCGGCGGGGCAGCCGGATGCCGGGAGCGGGAGGGGGCGGAGACGAAGCGTTACGGCAGCGTGGCGGCCCGGTCGGGAGCGCCGGGCGGTGATCGGACGGTGGCCGGGGGTCGGGACGTCAGAGCGGCACGGCATGATGGGCGTATGGAACGTACGTGCTCTCGCCGGATTGTGCGGTCGGGTCGGGTGTGCGGATGGGGTGTGCGGTGATGAGGCATGACGGCGGAGCGCCGGGTTTTGTCGGGCGGCAGCGCGAAGTGGCGTGGCTGGTCGGGGCAGTGCGGGCGGCACCGGCCGTGGTGCTGGTGGAGGGCGGTGCCGGCGTCGGGAAGTCCGCGCTGGTCGGACGGGCGCTGGCGGAGGCCGGGCTGCCCCGGGAGCGGGTGCTGACCGGCCGGTGCCACCCGGTGGCCGACCCACCTCCCTACGGTCCGCTGCTGGACGCGCTGCGCCGCAGCAGGCCGGTCCTGCGGGAGGCCGCGGAGGTGCCGCCGAGTACCGGCGCGCTCCGGGCCTGGCTGCCGGACCTGGCCGACCTGCTGCCGGAGGACAGCACCGGCGGGGGAGGCGACGAGCGGTACCGGCTGACGCAGGGCCTGCGGGCGCTGCTCGACGCGCTGGGCGACGTGGTCCTGCTGATCGAGGACGCGCAGTGGGCCGATCGGGCGACCCGGGAGCTGTTGCTGCTGCTGGCCAGGGACCCGCACCCGGGTCTGTCACTGCTGGTGACCTACCGGGCGGAGGAACTGCCCGACGGCGCGCCCGTCCTGGGCACCGCCTACCGCTGTCCGCCCGGGGTCTCCGGAGGTCTGCTCAGGGTCGAGCCCCTGGACGAGGCGGAGGTGCTGGAACTGGTCTGGAAGGTCCTCGGCACCGGCACCGCAGCCGGTGGCGGGGTTGGAAGCGCGCCGGCGCTGGCGGGCGCGCTGTACGAACGGTCCGGCGGGCTTCCGGCCGCGATCGTCGAGGACCTGGAGACCCTGGAGGGTCTGCGCGGGGACGGCCGACGGGCGGACCCCGTCGCCGCCCTGGCCGGTGCCGACCTGGCGCGCGGTCTGCGGGACAGCGTGGTCGAGCGGCTGGCCGGCCTCGGAACCGCGGCCCGCACCGTGGCGGAGAGCGCCGCGGTGCTCGACGAGCCCGCCAGCGAGGAACTCCTCGCCGAGGTCTCCGCGCTGCCCGCCGAGCAGGTCTCCGCCGGGCTGGTGGAGGCCCTGCGCGCCGGGGTGCTGAACGAGCCCGCCCCGGCCAGGTACGCGTTCCGCTGGGAGCCCGCCCGGCAGGTGGCGTACCGGCGGATACCGGGCCCGATGCGCTCCGCGCTCCACCGCCGGGCGATCGAGGCGCTGCGCGGCAGGGAGCCGCAGCCGCTCGCCAGGATCGCCGCGCACACCCGCGCCCTCGGCGACCGGGACGCCTGGCAGCAGGCCGCCGAGGCGGCGGCCGAACAGGCGGTGGAGCAGGGCGACACCGCGGCGGCCGGTCCGCTGCTGCGCGAGCTGCTCGCCGAGACCGACCTCGCGCCCGAGCGCCGCGGGCGGGCGGCCCGGGCGCTGTCCGGGCTGGCCGCGAACGCCGCCTACGACGCGGCCAGCACCCAGGTGCTGTCCGCCATCATCGCCGACCCCCGGTTGCCGGTGGCCGACCGCGGCGAGGTCCGGCTGACCCTGGGCCTGCGGGTCGCCGTCCAGGGCGGGGACCGGGCCGGCTTCGCGCTGATCGAACAGGCCGCCGACGAACTGATCGCCGACCGGCCCGCCCGCGCGGCCCGGGCCCTGGTCGCACTGGCCATGGACGAACGCGACGGCGCGGGCGCGGCCGCCAAGGAGCGGATGGCCAGGGCCGCCACCGCGCTGGAGGCCGAACCCGACGAGGAGGTCGCCGCCGCCTACCGCGCGACCCGGCTCACCTTCCAGGCCCGCGACGGCGACCCCGAACTGCAGCCCGAGCTCGACCGGCTGCCGCGCGACGCCTCCAGCCCCGAACTGGTCCGGCAGACCACCCGGGCCCTGTTCAACGTCGGCGACATCTCCATGGAGACCGGGCACGACCAGCGGGCCGGCCGCCTGCTGGCCGAGAGCCGCGCCCTGGCCCGGCAGGCGGCGATCTCCTACCTGGAGTGCTACAGCCGGATCGCCCTGCTGCGCCTGGACGGCCTGGCCGGGCGCTGGCAGGGGCTGGAGGAGCGGTTCGAAGCCCTCGGCGCCGAGTACCCGGACGTGGCGATGGCCCGGGTCGAGCGCGCCATGCTGTTCGGCCGGATGGCCGCCGCGCGGGGGCGGCTCGCGGTCGCGCGGGCCGAGTTCGAGTCGGCCGCCCGGTACGGGGAGCGGGAGTCGCAGGTCACCGCAGCGCTCAGGGCCGCCGCCGGCCTGGGCGGGGTGGAGCTGGTGGAGCGCGGCGCGGAGGCCGCCGCGCTGGTGCTGACGCCCGCCGTGGCGATCCTGCGGCAGGCCGGGGCGTGGGCCCGGGCCGGCGAACTGCTGCCGATCGGGGTGGAGGTCTCGCGGGGCGTCGGCAACGACGGGGCGGCCCAGCACCTGATCGAGGAGGCGGCGGATGCCCTCGGCGGGGTGGACGCGCCGGCCGCGCACGCCGGGCTCGCCCTGGCCCGGGGCGTCCTGCTGGAGGGGACTGACCCGGGCGGGGCGATCGAGTCCTACCGCCAGGCCCGGGACGCCTGGCGCGCCATCGGTCGGCCCTACGAGGTCGCCAGGGTGGAGGAGCGGCTGGCACGGGCGCTCGCCGAGCGCGACCCGCAGACCGCGGCCGAGCGGCTGGCCGCCGCCGAAGCCACCTACACCACGCTCGGCGCGGCCTCCGACGCGGCCCGCTGCCAGCACGTCCGGCGCGACCTCGGCCTGGGGCGGATGGCCTCGCCCGGGCGGCGCGGCTACGGCGAGGCGCTCTCGCCGCGCGAGCGGCAGGTGGCGGAACTGCTCGGGCAGGGCGCCAGCAACCAGGACATCGCCCAGGCCCTGTTCCTGTCCCCCCGCACGGTCGAGCACCACGTGGCCAGCGTGCTGCGGAAGCTCGGCGTGGGCCGGAAGGAGGTGGCGGAGGCGCTGACGGAGACGGAGGGCTGACAGGGAGGGCTGACAGGGGGCGGGGAGCCGGTTGCGGTGCGGACGGCTCCCCGGAAGGCCCGCGGAACAAGGGCGGTGCGGAGCCGCGAACGGTCCTGGGCCGGACTGCTGGCGGTGCGGGGCGGGATGTCCTCGGGGGTGCCGGGTCGGACATCCGGCCGGGCCGTCCCCACCGGTTCACGGCGGGGGGCGGTGTTACGGGGTGGCGCGGTGGCGGGGTGGTGCGGGCTGAGCCGTGGTGCGGACCCGGGCTGCCGCGGGGCCTCCGGCGGGTCGCTCCGGTGGGCGCGTCGGGAATCGCGGGGCGCCGGCGGCCGGTCGGCGCGGTCTGCCGCGCGCGGGTGGCGGGCCGGTCAGTGGTGCAGGGTGGCGTAGGCCGAGGCCGGGTCGATGTGGGCGCCGCGGCGGTGGCGGAGGGCCGGGTGGTCGTACGCGGTGGTGGTGGCCGCGTCGAGGGCGTCGGTGTAGGTGAGGGCGCGGACGGCGAAGGTCTGTTCGCCGCGGGCGCCGGTGCGGCTGGTGGTGGGCATGGTGACCAGCCAGAGCGGGAGGTCGACCGCGGTGAACAGTCGCCGGGCGGAGGCGACGGGGGGAGCCGGGGCGGTGGCGGTGAGGGTCATGAGGGTCATGGTGGGGGCCACGCAGTTCTCAGGTACGGGGGTGGTGGGAGAGCCGGGCGAGCCTGGTGAGGGTGGCTTGGCGGGTCTGGCGCTCGACGGTGCCGCGGAGCCGGCCGGTCGCGGGCTGGTCGGTGAGGGTGGTGAAGTGCTCGCTTGCGTACAGGCGGAAGCGTTCGCGGCGGGTCATCCGGACCTCCGGGTCGAGAGTAGGAGGGAACGGGTACCAGCTAACCGGTGAACGAACGGGGTGATCAATGCGTAGTGGTACCCAACGCGGCGGGCGAAGGGTGGGTAGTGGCCCGGCAGGGATAGGGGTACCCAGGGTTCGGGCCGGATGTTGGGTAGGGGATACGCATTGTTCGGTCGTCGGGGCGGGGTTTTGCTTGGGGCGTTCCCGAAGACGGCTGCCAGCCGGCCCAGGCCGCCCAGGAGGTTTCGATGACCCGCCGTGAACTCTTCCGACGTTATGCCGCCGAGCATTTCACCGCTCCTGACGTCTCGGCCGCCGGCCGGTCCGGCTGCCGGGGGACGGTGGAGCGGCAGACCAGCCGTGCCCGGCTGGCCTCGCTGGCGCGGATCGCCCCCAAGCACCCGGTGCCGGCGCCGGTTCCGGTCCCCGCGCGGCCGGCCGGGGAGGTCGTCGGCCTGCGGGCGTCCGGGCAGCGCCGGTGGGCGGTGGCCGGGAGCGGCAAGACCGTCCCGCTGATCCCGGCGCAGCGCTCCTCCGCGGGGCGTCCCGCGTCCTCCGCGGAGCGCTGATCCGCCGGAGGACCGGAGGCCGAAGAGGGCCCGCGCGGACGGTCGGGCGGGCGGGGGAGGAAGAACGCCGCGGCCCCCTGGTGTGGGTGCCAGGGGGCCGCGGGCCGTACCGGACGGGACGGCCCGCCGGATCAGCGGATCAGCGGATCAGGTGGGGGAGGAAGCGGGCGCCCTGGTGGGTGATGGGGCTGTCGTCGGTCTCGCGGATGCCCAGGCCGGCGGCCTCGCCGTCGACGACCCAGGTGCCGAGGACGGGACGGTTGCCGTCGAAGTCGGGCAGCGGGTGGTACTGCTGGTAGCAGTAGCCCTCGGCGCCGTAGCGGTCCGGGTCGCCGGCCCAGTCGGCGAGCCGGGTCTGGCTGCCGTCGGGCTCGACGATGCGGATGCCGGCGCCCTCCCGGCCGAGCAGCGGCTTGGCGGCGTACCCGGGGCCGCCGGGGTCGGCGAGTTCGCGCGGGCCGTCGAGGTAGGCGGGCAGCAGGTTGGGGTGGCCCGGGTTGAGCTCCCACAGGACGGCCAGCAGGGCCTTGTTGGAGAGCAGCATCTTCCAGGCGGGCTCGATCCACAGGGTGGAGCCGGTGCCGCCGCCGAGGTCGATGACGTCGAGCAGGTGGTCGGCGAACTCGTCGTCGACCAGCCACTCCCACGGGTAGAGCTTGAACGCGGAGCGGATGAAGCGGTGTTCGAGGTCGACGAAGCGGCCGGACAGCTCGTCCCAGCCGATGTCCTCCATCGCGATGCCGACGGTCCGCAGTCCGGCCTGCTCGGCGCACTCCTGCAGGTAGAGGGTGGTGAGCCAGTCCTCGCCCTCGGTGTCGCCGCGGGAGTGGGCGAAGTGGACCGGGCCGGGCGGCAGCAGGTGCTTCTGGCGCGTCCAGGACTCGACCAGCCGCTCGTGCAGCGAGTTCCACTGGTCGGCCTCGGGGAAGCGCTCCTCCATCCAGAACCACTGCGGCCCGGCGGCCTCGATCAGCGAGGTCGGGGTGTCGGCGTTGTACTCGAAGAGCTTGGCCGGACCGGTGCCGTCGTAGGCGAGGTCGAAGCGGCCGTACACGCTGGGCTGCTCCGCGCGGCGGCGCCAGGACTCGGCGACGACGGCGGCCAGCCGCGGGTCGGTGATCCCGAAGTCGGCGAACCGGCCGGTGCGCACCACGTGTTCGGCGGCGGCCAGCGAGAGCTCGTGCAGCTCCTCGACGACCTCCTCCAGGGCCTCGACCTCCGGCAGCGAGAACTCGTAGTAGGCGCTCTCGTCCCAGTAGGCGTGCGGCCCGCCCTGGTTGCACGGGTCGGAGCACATCGCGTAGACGAGCCCCTGGGACTCGACGGTGGCCAGCCAGTCGGGGCGCGGGGCGACGGTGTGGCGGCGCAAGGGGATCAGCCCCCGCCCGAGCCGCTGCTGCTGCCCTTGGGGCAGCCGAAACCGCCGCGCTTGGCGGCGGACTTGCTGAAGGTGCCGCCGCTCGCGACGGTGCCGCCGGAACCGCAGTAGTACCACTGGCCCGCGCCCGAGCCGCCCGCCGAGCAGGAGTGCGAGTCGAGGACCTTCAGGGTGTTCGGGTCGACGCAGCGGCTGGGCGTGCTGCCGCCGGACGAGGAACAGCCGGAGAGGGTCAGGGCGAGGGTGCCGACCATGCCCAGGGCGACGAACCCCGAGCGGCGGCGGCCGGCGGGTATCGACCGGTCGGGTCCGGCGGCGGAGGGGTGCGGCGGTGTCATGGCGGATCATCGTACGCGTGCCGCCGAATGATAGGGGAGGGGCCCCTGGAAACTGACGTGACGCCAGGGACATGGGATATCTTTTGCCGATCCTTGACCCAGGCGCGGCCCGTGCGGCCGTCCGACCCCCGGGAGCCCCGCAGATGAACGACATACTCCACGGCCTCGGCGCGGCCGCCGTCTACGGCCTGGTCGGCCTGGTGCTGCTGCTGCTCGGCTACCTGCTGATCGACGTGCTCACACCGGGCAAGCTGGGCCGGCTGATCTGGGCCGAGGGCAACCGCAACGCGGCCGTGCTGCTCAGCTCGGCGCTGCTCGGCGTCGGCGGCATCGTGTACACGGCGATCCGGTACACCTACGACGACTTCGGCAAGGGCCTGCTCTCCACGCTCTGCTTCGGCGTCCTCGGCCTGCTGCTGATGGCGCTCGCGTTCTGGCTGCTCGACCTGCTCACCCCCGGGCGGCTCGGCGCGATCCTGGTCTCCACCGCACCGCACCCGGCGGTGTGGGTGTCGGCCAGCTGCAACCTCGCCGCCGCCGCGATCGTGGCCGCCTCGATCGCCTGACCCGAGCCGACCGGCTCACGCGCCCGCCGACTCGCGGGCCCGTCGACTCACGGCCGGTGGACCCGCGGGCGGGCGGCCGGCAGCAGTTCGGCGAACAGCGGCGCCACCTGGCCGGCCTCCAGCAGGAACCCGTCGTGCCCGTACGGCGAGCGGATCACCCGGGCCGCGTCGGCGTCCGGCAGCAGCGCGGCCAGCTCGGCCTGCTGGGCGGGCGGGTAGAGCCGGTCCGAGTCGACCGCGGCGACCAGCGCCGGGACGGCGGCCCGGCGCAGCGCCGCGGCGGTGCCGCCGCGGCCGCGGCCGAGGTCGTGCGCGTTCATGGCCTCGTTGAGGACGACGTAGCTGCCCGCGTCGAAGCGGTGGGCGAGCTTCGCGGCGTGGTGGTCGAGGTACGACTCGACGGCGAACCGGCCGCCGCGCCACGGGTCTTCGCCGTACTGCGGGTCCCGGCCGAAGCGGGCCGCGAGCTCGGACTCGCTGCGGTAGGTGATCTGGGCCAGTCGGCGGGCCAGGCCCAGCCCGCGGTGCGGGCCGCCGCCCGGCGGCAGGTGGTGGTAGTCGCCGCCGTGCCATCCCGGGTCCGCGCGGATCGCGTGCACCTGCGTGGAGGCGTGCGCGATCTGCTCGGCCGAGGCCGCCGCCGCGGTGGCCAGCACCAGCAGCGCCCCGACCCGTCCGGGGTGCGCCACCGCCCACTCCAGCGCGCGCATCCCGCCCATCGAGCCGCCGACCACCAGTGCCCAGCGGTCGATCCCGAGGGCGTCGGCCAGCAGCACCTCGGCGGCCACCTGGTCGCGCTGGGTGAGGAACGGGAACCGGCTGCCCCAGGGCCGCCCGTCCGGCGCGGCCGAGGACGGGCCGGTGGAGCCCTGGCAGCCGCCGAGCACGTTCGGCGCGACCACGTACCAGCGGTCGGTGTCCAGCGCTCGTCCCGGCCCGACCAGTTCCGCCCACCAGCCCGCCGTCGGGTGCCCGGGGCCGGCCGGGCCGGTGAGGTGGCTGTCGCCGGTCAGCGCGTGCAGCACCAGCACCGCGTTGGAGCCGTCCGGACGGGGCGTGCCCCAGCTCTGGTAGGCCAGCCGCGCCCCCGGCAGGGTGCCGCCCGCCTCCAGGGCGAGCGGCCCGGGCAGGGCGAACCAGTGCCGCCGGCCGACCGGGTCGCCGTCCCGCCAGGCCCCGGAGGCCGGCGGGACGGCGACCCGGGCCGGGCCGTTCAGGACGACGCGCCCTTCGCCGAGCGGAACCCCGCCTCCAGGTCGGCCCGCAGGTCGGTGACGCTCTCCAGGCCGACCGACAGCCGCACCAGGCCCGGCGCCGTCCCGGTGGCGACCAGCTGTTCGGCGTCCAGCTGGCTGTGCGTGGTCGAGGCCGGGTGGATCACCAGGCTGCGCACGTCACCGATGTTGGCGAGGTGGCTGAACAGCTCCAGCCCGTCGACGAACCGCCGTCCCGCCTCCACGCCGTCGCGCAGTTCGAAGGAGAGCACCGCGCCCGCGCCGCGCGGCAGGTAGCGCTGCGCCGCGTCGTACCAGGGGCTGGACGGCAGGCCCGGGTAGTGGACGGCCGCGACCTCGTCGCGCTGCTCCAGCCAGCGGGCCAGCTCCAGGGCGTTCGCGGTGTGCCGCTCCAGTCGCAGCGACAGCGTCTCCACGCCCTGCAGCAGCAGGAACGCCGAGTGCGGGGAGAGCGCCGGTCCGAGGTCGCGCAGCAGCTGCACCCGCAGCTTGGCGGCGAACGCGCCCGGTCCGAGGGCCTCCCAGAAGCGCAGGCCGTGGTAGCTCGGGTCGGGCTCGTTGAAACCGGGGAAGCGCTCCGGGTCGGCGCCGAAGTCGAAGCTGCCGCCGTCCACGACCACGCCGCCGATGGTGGTGCCGTGGCCGCCGAGGAACTTGGTCGCCGAGTGCACCACGACGTCCGCGCCGTGCTCCAGCGGTCGCAGCAGGTACGGGGTCGGCACGGTGTTGTCGACGATCAGCGGCACCCCGGCGGCGTGTGCGACGTCCGCGACCCCGCGCACGTCCAGCACGTTGCCGCGCGGGTTGCCCAGCGACTCCGCGAACAGCGCCTTGGTGTTCGGCCGGACCGCCGCCCGCCAGGCGTCCAGGTCGTCCGGGTCGTCGACGAAGCTCACCTCGATGCCGAACCGGGGCAGCGTGTGCCGGAGCAGGTTGTAGGTGCCGCCGTACAGCGAGGACGAGGAGACCAGGTGGTCGCCCGCCTGGGCCACCGTCAGCAGCGCCAGCGTCTCGGCGGCCTGCCCGGAGGCCAGCGCGACCGCCGCCACGCCGCCCTCCAGCGAGGCCAGCCGCTGCTCCAGCACGTCGGTGGTCGGGTTGTGGATCCGGGTGTAGATGTTGCCCGGCTCGGCGAGCGCGAACAGGTCGGCGGCGTGCTTGGTGTCCCGGAAGGCGAACGAGGTGGTCTGGTAGATCGGCACCGCCCGCGCCCCGGTCGCCGGGTCGGGCTGCGCGCCCGCGTGGATCTGCCGGGTCTCGAACGACCAGCCGGGGACGGCCGCGGGGCTCTGCTCGGACATGCTGCTCCTGTACGGGATCACGGGCGCGACCGGGTACGGCGAAGCCGCCGCTCGGACGCGGGGAGGGGCAGGGGAGGGATGCCGCCGACGGGTCCGCGCCGGTCTGCGGGGCCCGTGCGGGCCCGCGTGGAGCTGCGGGGGCTTCCGCACGGGCGGTGCGGTGCCGCCGCCGGACGGTCACGGCGTCAGGTAAGCACAGGCCGCGAACGCCCCGCCAGCAGATCGCGGAAGCGGACACGGGGGGACACGGGGCGCAATGCGGTGGCGACTTGACGGGTCATCATCTGATGGTCGTACTTATATTTGGCGGGTGGGGCGGGGGATCAGTCGGAGGCCGCCGCCGGGATCCCGAGCAGGGCGAGGAACGCGGCGGTCGCCGGGGACGGCCCGGTGCGCGGCCAGACCACCGTCTCGATCCGGGTCGGCGCGTCCGTGACCTCGACCACGGCGATCCCGGTCAGCTGCGGGACGTACGCGGCGGGCAGCATGGCCACCGCCAGCCCGGGGCCCACCAGGCGCGGGATGTACGAAGCCTCGTCGACCTCGAAGGCCACGTCGCGCACCAGCCCCGCGGCGGCGAACGCGAGATCGGTCTGGGCCCGCCCCGCCGTGCCCGGCGGCAGGTCGACGAAGGGCTCGGCGGCCAGCTCCGCCAGCGGCACCCGCTCCCGGGCGGCCAGCGGGTGGTCCGGGGCGACCGCGGCGACCAGGCGGCCGCGGGCCAGCTCGCGGGCCGTGACGCCCTCGGGCCGGAAGGTGGTCGGCAGCCCGAGGAAGGCGACGTCCAGCGAGCCCTGGCGGACCTGCTCGACCAGGTCCTTGCTGGCGCCGACCCGCAGACTGATCCGCACCTGCGGGTACCGGCCGCGGAACTCGCGCAGCCCGGCCGGGATGTCCACTGCGGTGACGGTCGAGATCAGCCCGACCGCGAGCCGGCCGCGCACCTCGCCGACCGCCGCCGCGACCTCGGCGGCCGCCCGCTCGGCCGCCTCCAGGCACTGCCGGGCGGCCGGCAGGAACGCCTCCCCGGCGGCGGTCAGCCGGACCCGGCGGCTGGTGCGTTCGAACAGCCGGGCGCCCAGCTCCTGTTCGAGCCGGGCGACCTGGTGGCTGAGCGCGGACTGCACGACCAGGCAGCGCTCGGCGGCCCGGGTGAAGCTCAGCGTCTCGGCCACCGCGAGGACGTAGCGCAACTGCTGGAGTTCCATGCGATCAATCATCACGGTAGATCGATTGGCTGACAAACATGTGTTGGACTCATCGATCGGGCCGGGGCCAGACTGCTGCGCATGAGAGCGAACAGCGGCACCACCCCGAACGTCAGCCCGCTCGACACCCCGAGGCCCCCGGCCGGCTCGCCTCCCGCCGGCTCGCCCCCGGCCGGCTCGCCTCCCGCCGGCTCGCCCCCGGCCGGCTCGCCTCCCGCCGGCTCGCTCGGGAGCGCCGGCTCCGGCAGGTCGGCCCGCACCGCGCTGACCGCGCTGACCGCCGTGGCCCCGGTGGTCTGGGGCACCACCTACGTGGTCACCACCGAACTGCTGCCCCCGGGCCACCCGGTCTTCGCCGGCCTGCTGCGCGCCCTGCCCGCCGGGCTGATCGCCCTGCTCCTCACCCGGACGCTGCCGCGCGGCAGTTGGTGGGGCAAGGCCGCCGTCCTCGGAGTGCTGAACATCGGGCTCTTCCTGCCGCTGCTGTTCACCGCCGCCGAACGCCTCCCCGGCGGCGTGGCCGCCACCCTCGGCGCCGCCCAGCCGATGGTCGTCGCGCTGCTCGCCGTCCCGGTGCTCGGCCAGCGGCTGTCCCTCCGGCGGCTGGGCTGGGGGCTGGTGGGCGTGCTCGGGGTCGGGCTGGTGGTGATCGGGCCGAGCGCGGCACTGGACGCCGTCGGCGTGGCCGCCGGTCTCGGCGGCGCTGCCACGATGGGCCTCGGCGTCACGCTCACCAAGCGCTGGGGCCGCCCCGAGGGCGTCGGCCCGCTCGCGCTGACCGGTTGGCAGCTCACCGCCGGCGGACTCTTCCTGCTGCCCGTCACCTTCCTGTTCGAGGGCGCGCCCCCGGCGATCGACGGCCGGGCCGCGCTCGGCTACCTCTGGCTGGGCCTGATCGGCGGGCTGCTCACGTACGCGCTCTGGTTCCAGGGCATCGGCCGCCTCCCGGTCACCGGCGTCGCCGTGCTCGGCCTGCTGTCGCCGCTGGTCGCGGCGGTGCTCGGAGCGCTGCTGCTGGACCAGACGCTCGGCCCGGTGCAACTGCTGGGCTTCGCGCTGGCGCTGGCCTCGATCGTGGCCGGCCAGCTGCCGGAGCGCCGGGCGGCCGCCCGGACGGCCCGGACGTGAGGCGTTCGCGGGCGGAGGGCCCCGGGTGCGGCGGCCGGCCGCGGGGTGCCGGGGTCAGACCCGGCGGATGGTGCTGATCGGCAGGGCGTCGACCGCCATGGTGCGGACCGGCGCCCCCGGCTTGGGCGCGTGCACCACCACGCCGTTGCCGAGGTACATCGCGACGTGGTCCTGGGCGCCGTGCACGCTGTAGATCACCAGGTCGCCCGGCTGGGCGTTGTGCCAGTCGCGGCCCACGTTGCCGCCGACGCGGGCCTGCTCCTGCGAGGTGCGCGGCAGCGAGACGCCGGCCTTCGCGTACGCGTACACCATCAGGCCGGAGCAGTCGAAGCTGTTCGGGCCCTCGGCGCCCCAGACGTACGGCTTGCCGCGCTGGGCGAGCGCGACGTCGATGGCGGTCTGGGTGGCGGCGCCGGAGGCCTTCGGCAGGGTGGCGACGTCGACCCGGTCGGAGCCGCGGGAGGCGGTGCCGCCCTCGTCGGCGAGGATCGCGGCGCGGTCGGCGGCGCTGAGCTGGTTGAGCAGCCGGCGCGACTCGGCGAGCTTGGTCTGCACCTCGTTCTTGGTGTCGTTCAGCGTCTTCGCCTCGCTGTCCAGCTCGGCCAGGACGGCGGTGGCCTCCTGCTTCTGCTGGTCCAGGCGGCGCTGCTGCTCCTTGAGCGACTTGAGCGTCTCGGCCTGGGTGCCGGCGGCCTGGTCGAAGGAGGTGGCCTTGGCCAGGTACTGGTCCGGGTCGGAGGAGAGCATCAGCTGCATCGACGGGTCGACGCCGCCCTGCCGGTACTGGTCCCCGGCCACCGCGGCCAGCCCCGCGGCCAGCTCGTTCAACTGCTCCTGGCCGCGGGCCACCTGGTCCTGCAACTGGCCGGCCTGCTGGCGCAGCTGCTCGGAGCGCTCCTTGGCGCCGTTGTACTTCTCGGTCGCCCGCTCCATCTCCTCGGAGAGCTTGTCGACCTGCGCCTTGACCTCGTCCTTGTTCGGCTGGGCGGGCGTCGCCTGCGCGCCGCCCTGGGCGGACAGCGCGACGGCGGTCGCGGCGGCCCCCGTGAGCACGGCCACCCGGGCGCGACTGGGCTGCTTGGGGCGGCGGTGCGAGGCCATCGGGGCTCCCTCTTCGGGTCGGACTCATTCGTTCGAGTGATCGTCCGAATATAGGTTTGCAGCCTGACCGTAATGAAAAGTCGTCCCCGCGTCCACTGCCATCCGCTAGGTGAACCCGCCGCCGACGGTGGTCCGTTGACCACGGGTCAGCCCGGACCGGCCCCGCCGGGGGCTGATGCCATCCGGGATACGGTATGTAAGGTGTCACATGTGACGGAACTGATCGGTGAACGCACCGCCGCGTGGATCTCGGACCACCTCGACCAGGGCGAACGGATCGCCGGCGCGACCAGGCTGCGCGGCGGCTGGACGTCCGAGATGCGCCGGATCGAGGTCACCGGACCGGACGGCGGGCGGACGCTGGTGCTGCGGTCGTTCGTCAAACCGTTCTTCGTCCGGCACGCCGAGGGGCTGCTCGGCCGGGAGGCGGCGATCCTGGGCCTGCTCGGCCCCGGCGAGGTGCCCGCCGCCCGCCTGATCGCGGTCGACGAGCGCGCCGAACGGTGCGAACACCCCTCGCTGCTGATGACGCTGCTGCCCGGCACGATCCGGCTGGACGGCGCCGACGCCGCCCGGCAGGCCGCACTGATGGCCCGGCAGCTCCTCGCGATCCACCGGACCGAGACCACCGACCTCACCCGGCCGCGCGACTACCAGGCCTGGACGGCGCCCGAACGCGTCGCCGTCCCGCCCGCCACCAGCCGGCCCGGACTCTGGGCCCGCGCCGTCGCGCTCATCGACCGCCCGGCCCCCGCGCACCGGCCGCTCTTCCTGCACCGCGACTACCACCCCGGCAACGTGCTCCTCACCGGCCACGGCCCCGCACTGCGGATCAGCGGCGTGGTCGACTGGGTCGAGACCTCCTGGGGCCCCGCCGACCTCGATGTCGCGCACTGCGCCACCGCCCTCGCCCTGCTGCACGGCCCCGCCCACGGAACGGCCTTCGCCGACCACTACACCGCCGCCGGCGGCACGCTCGCCGACCACCCCCGCGACCACCTGTACTGGCGGCTGCTCGACGCGCTCGCCTTCGCGCCGGACGCCGAGAAGGTCGCGGTGCCCTGGCGGGAGAGCGGCCGCGCCGACCTCACCCCCTGGCTGCTCGCCGAGCGGCTGGAGACGTACATCGCGGCCCTCCTGGAGCGGTACGACCAGTAGTGCGCAGGCGGCACCGGGACCCGGGCGCGGGGCGGACCGGGGCGCGGCGCAGAATGACTCCGTGTTCGAACTGACCTCGGAGGAGCAACTCCGCACCGCCACCGACGACGACGCCGTACTGGCCTGGGCCGCCCAGGGCCTGGACGGCGGCGCCCGCGCCTGGACCGCCGGACGGGCCGTCGCCGTCGCCTCGCCCGCGCTCTCCGGCCGCGACCGGATCGCCGTCCGCGGCCCCGTCGCGGACCTGCTGCCACTGCTCGACGACGTGCTGCCGCTCGTCGGCCCCGGCTACCGGCCGTTCGGCGACGCCGAACTGCTCGCCGAACTCTGCACCCGCCGCGACGACCTGGAAACGCGGGGGCGCTTCGGCTGGATGCAGCGCGGCCCGGTCGGCGTCCCGCTGCTCGAAGGCGACGCGGCGGGCCGGGACGTTCCGGCGGGCGGGGGCATAGCGGCGGGTGGCAGGGCGGTCGGGGGCGAGGGTGCCGCTTACTGGCTGGCGCCCGGTGAACTGGACGAGGCGGCGCAACTGATCGACCGGCACTTTCCCGCCTCGCACGCCCATCCGCACCGGCCGGGCGTCCGGGCCTGGGCGGGCGTCCGCGACGGCGCGGGGCGGCTCACCGCCGTCGCGGCCGACGCCTGGCCCGCCCCCACCGTCGGCCTGCTCGCCGGCGTCGTCAGCGACCGCGAGCACGGGCGCGGCCGCGGACACGCGGCCGCCGCCTGCCGACTGGTGCTCGCCGCGATCCTCGGGCGTTCGCCGCGCGCGGCGCTGATGGTGGACGGCTGGAACGAGCCGGCCGTCCGGCTCTACCGGCGGCTCGGGCTGGAGTACCGGCTGTTGGACGCGGCCGCGCAGCGCTCCGCGTAGGCGGGGCGGGGGTGGTGTTGATTCCGGGGGTCGCGCGGCGGGCGGTGCCGTGCCGGGGTTGTCACCGGCGCTCGCTAGCGTGTTCGCATGACCGATGCCGAGCGTGATCTGGGCCGGCTGCTGCCCAGTGGAGACCCGAGCACCGTGGCCGACCTGCTGCCCCCCGGGCGGCTGGTCGGCCCCCGGCAGGACCGGGAGGACGCGCCCCCCGTGCTCTGGCTGAGCGACGGGCCCGCGCCGTTCGGGCTGTGGGAGGAACTGCACCGCGCGCACCCGCGCAGCGGGCTGTGGCCGCTGCTGCTCGCGCCGCTCCGGGAGGGGGACGAGGAGTTCCGGCCCTGGGCGACGGGCGAGCTCAGCACCGAGTCCGCGAGCGAACCGGACTGGTACGACCCGGCCGCGCTGCTGCGCAACGGCTGGGAGTACTCCACCACGGTGGACTCCGACGGCGAACCGCTCGACCCGGACGAGGCGTCCGAACTCGGGCGGTCCGTCGCCCCGTTCCTCGACGGCTGGCCCGGCACCGCGCCCGCCGCCGACCGCACCGGCGACCCCGACGGCGCGGCCCGGGCGCTCGCCCGGGAACTGCTGGCGTTCAACGCGAACCTGCGGATCGGCCTGGTCGCGGCGGCCGGCGGGGCCGAGGCGCTGACCGCCTGCGGCTGGTCCGGCCCGGTCAACCACGAGGACGACATCGCCAAGGTGTCCGCCGTCCTGCTGGACTGGGAGCGCCGCTACGGCACCAGGGTGGTCCAGGTCGGCTTCGCGGAGCTGGAGTTGAGCGTGGCCGCCCCGCCGGTCGACGAGCCGACCGCGCTCCGGATCGCCGCCGAGCACCTGGCCTTCTGTCCGGACAACATCTTCCAGGGCGCGGGCACGCTCACCGCGTACGCGCCCGGGCTGATCGGCGCCCCGCAGTGGTCGTTCTGGTGGGACTGACCGGCCCCCGGCGGCGGCCCGTCGCCCACTGCCGGCCGCCAGGTCCCCACTGAAACGTCAACTCCGCTTGACCGGGCCCCACTCGGGCGAGCGAAGAATCGCACGAAGATTCGCCCTGCCGGGTGGTTTGGCTCCCGCAGCACCGAGAACCCGTCCGCACCGCCCCTAGGGTTGCCGACGAGACAAAGGACGAACGGGATCAAGCGGAGCAAGCCGGGCGCAGACGCCCAGGGGGGAGCGGACCATGACGGAGACGACGAGGGCGGGCGCCGTGCCCGGGGGCGGCGCGACCGGAGCGGGCGGCCCGGCATCCGGCCAGGCGCCGGGCGCGATGCCGAGCGCGGCCGACGTCGCACGGGCCGGAGCGGCCTCGATGCTCCGCCGCACGCTGGGCGAGCAGCGGATCGTCCTGGTCGCCTGGCGGCTGCTGGTCCTGCAGAACGCGCACCCGGCGGTCGGCGCCGGGGTCGGCCGGCTCTCCACCTACCGCAACCACCCCTGGCGCCGGATCGAACACACCATGGACAGCGGCCGCCGGCTCTTCTTCTCCGACCAGGAGGCCCTGCACCGGGAGATCCAACGACTCGAACGCAGCCACCGCCGGATCGAAGGGGTCGACGACCGGGGCCGCCCCTACAGCGCCCTCGACCCCGCCGTCCGGGTCTGGGTGATGGTGACCCTGTACGAGGCGATGACCGCCCTGCACGCCCTCGCCGGACGGCCGCTGCGCCCCGCCCAGCTCGACCGGCTCTACACGGAGTTCCGCACGGTCTGCGCCGCCCTCGAACTCCCCGCCGAACTCCTCCCGCCCACCGCCGCCGACGTGCCCGGCTACATCCGCGCCACCATCCGGGACACCCTGGAGCTCACCGAAGCCGCCCAGGACATGCTGTACACCGTCCTCACCCGGGCACCCGCCCCACGCCGCCTCGGCCGGCTGCGCCCCGCCTGGCCGCTGCTGCGCCGACTCGTCGCCCGCTTCCTGACCACGCTCACGCTGGCCGACCTGCCGGCCGAGTTCCGGGCCAAGTTCGACCTGCCGCGCGGCCGGGGCGCGGCCGCACTCTCCTGGCTCGTCCACCGCGGGGCCCGCGCGGTGGCGCTGCAACTGCCCGACCGGCTGCGCTACCGCACCCTGCCGGACGGCGAGCGGGCCCGACCGCAGCAGGCCAAGGCCCCGCGCCCGGCCCGCACGCCGCGGGCACTGCGCGACAACCGGCCGGGGCGGATCGCCGCGTTCTACCGCCAGGTGATGGACCAGACCGGCGACGGCCGGCTGACCTCCGCCGACTTCGCGGCGATGGCGCACAACGTCTGCTGGCCGCTGGAGCTCGACCAGGCCGGCGAGTCCGGTGTGTACGCGGCCTTCGACGCCTGGTGGCAGCACCTGCTGGCCACCATGGACGCCGACGGCGACGGCGAGATCTCCTGCGAGGAGTTCGTCACCGCGATGCTCGCCGGCATCGACCGGGACCCGGACTACCTCGACCAGGGCCTGCACCTCGCCGTCCGCGCGATGTTCCGGGCCGCTGACCTCGACCACAGCGGACTGCTGGACGCCGAGGAGTACCGCACCCTGTTCGGCGGCTCCCGGGTCCACCCGGCCGAACTGACCCACGGCTTCCGGCAACTGGACACCGACGGGGACGGACAGATCACCGAGGAGGAGTTCGTGAGGGGATTCACCGAGTTCTTCACCGCCCGCACGGAGAGCGTCGCCGGGACGCAGCTGCTGGGCCGACCATGACGGTGCGGTTGGGCACCGGCCGCTGATCCGCCGTCGAAGCGTGGTGGGCGTGGGCTCCTTGACAAGTCGATATCGCGATGAGCCTTGAGTCGGGGTCGGGGTCGGGGTCGGGGTCGGGGTCGGGGCAGGGAGCAGGTCTGGCTGGGGCCTGGTCGGGAGCGGGAGGCGCCGGAAGGGGCGCTGAGCCCGGGCCGCCCTCCCGGGAGGGGGAGGGCGGCCCGGGCGGTCGAGGAGGTGGCCGGGACCGCCGTCAGCGGGTGGCGGTGGGCCGGGAGCGCAGGAGCGCGCGGCCCGGGAGGGCGGTGGCCGCCAGACAGAGCAGGGCGGCCCCGGCGGCGAGCGGGAGGGCCGTACCGAGGGGGACGTAGGGGGAGGCGGAGGTCAGGGCCCGGGTGATCGGGGTGAGCGTCGTCCAGGCGATCGCGGTGCCGGTGGCCAGGCCGATCAGCGCGATCAGCAGGGCCTCCCACCGGAGCATCGCGCGGACCTGGCGGCGGGTGGTGCCGGCCAGCCGCAGCAGGGCGATCTCACGACGGCGGTCCAACACCGTCATCACCAGGGTGTTGGCGGCGGCCAGTGCCGCGAAGCCCGCCAGGACACCCGCCATCACGTTGTTCGCCCAGCCGCTCAGTTCGCGCTGCCGGTCGGCCTGCGCCGCGTAGCCCTGCCGGTCCGTCACCGTCAGGCCGCCGGGGGCGAGCCCGGACAACGCCTCGGCGGTGGCCGCCCGGTCCGCCCCCGGCGCCCGGGAGACCAGCAGTCGGGCCAGGTACGGGGAGTCGCTGTGCGCGGCGACGGTGGCTCCCGGCAGCAGCGCCTCACCGAGGCCGAGGCCCCGGCTGTAGGTGGCGACCACCGTCGGCTCGGCCTTGTGGCCGTCGCCGAGCCAGAGCGGAGCCCGGTCACCGACCCGGACGCCGAGGCTGTCGGCCAGCGTGGCGTCCAGCGCGACCGTGTCCGCGGAACGGGACAGGTCGGCCAGCGAACCCGACCTGACACCCAGGTCCAGCACCGAGGGGAGGGCCGCCGGGTCGCCCTCCACCCCCAGCGCGGTGGCCGTGGCCAGCACATCGGACTGCTGGTACACCAGCCCGGTCGGCCGCAGGCCGACCGCCGCCGCGACCCCGGGCAACTGCGAAGCCCGCTCCACCGTGCCCGCGTCCAGGCCCGGACGGCCGGCCTGGGCGGACACCACCTGATCCGCCGTCAGGCCCTGGCGGACGTGCTCCGCCGCAGTGTGCTGCAGGCTCGACTGGAGGAACACCAGCGTGCCGCAGAAAGCCGTCACCATCACGATCGGCACCGTCGCCGAAGCCAACCGGCGGGACGAGGCCCGGGCGTTGTCCGCGGCCAGCGAGGCCGGCGCACCGCCCGCCCGTAGCAGCACCCCGACCAGACCCACCGCCCCGCGCACCAGCCAGGGGCCGAGCAGCGCCACCGAGACCAGGAAGCACAGCACCACACCCAGCGCGGTGTTCGCCGCGGCGGCACCCGTCAGATTGGCCGCGACGACCGCGAACGCCACCGCGCCCGCCGTGAACACCGCACCCGTCACCGTCCGGACCGGACCGGGGCATCCGGGGCCCGTGTTCGCCTCGCCGAGGGCCTGGGCGGGCCGCATCCGGGCACTGCGCCGGGCCGCGAACCAGCCGGCCGCCAGCGCCGTCACCGTGCACGCCGCGACGGCGGCCAGCACCGGCAGCGGGCCGACTCCGAGCACCACGTCCGCCGGCACCGCGGCGCGGGCGACCAGCTCGCCGAACCACCAGCGGGCCAGCGCAAGCCCGGGCAGCACACCGACCGCGGCGGCCAGCGGCGCCACCAGCACCGCCTCCGCGGCGATCGACCGCCGGATCTGGCGGGGCGTCGCACCGATGGTGCGGAGCAGCGCGAACTCGCGGGCCCGCTGGCCGGTCGCCAGCGCGACCGTGCTGACCACCACGAACACCGCCGTCATGGTCGCCACCCCGCCGAAGGACGCCCCCAGCGCCGTCAGCATCGCCCTCGCCTCGTGCAGCGCCGGCTGCTCGACCGTGCCGCGCTGCAGACCGGTCGACACCTGGGCCCGACCGTCCAGCGAGTGGCGCAGTTCGGCGGCCAGGGCGCGCGGATCGGTGCCCGCGGCGGGCCGTACCGCGATGGCGTCGATCCGGCCGGGGTGCCCGGAGATCCGGTCCGCGGTGCGGTCGGAGAACCAGGCGGTGGCCGAGCCGGGCCGTGCCTCGGCCAGGCCGGAGACCCGGTAGGAGGCGCTGCCGGCGGGTGTCGCGACAGTGACGCTGTCACCGGGGGAGAGGTGGGCGGCGCGGGCGCTGGCGGCGTCCAACACCAGTTCGCCGTCGGCGGGTGCCCGGCCCTCGGCCAGCCGCTCGCCCGGGCCGATCCCCAGGGCGGCCCAGCCCCGGCCGGTGAGTCCGGGCAGGTCGGACGGTGCGGAGGTGGATCCGGCGGAGGAGGCGGAGGAGGAAGAGGGGGCGGAGGCGACGGAGACCGGGAAGGCGGAGTCCGGCAGGGCCTGTGCGACGCCGGGCAGCGAGGCCACGGTGGTGGTCAGGGCCGCGTCCAGGCGGGCTCGTTCGGGCAGGGGTTGGGCCACGGTCTCGCGGTCCTCGCCGCGGGCGACCTCCACCTTCACCTGCTGGTCGGCCGCGACCACGACCGGTACGTCGGCGTACCGGGAGGGCTGCACGCTCGCGGTCAGACCGGTCTGCAGCAGCACGCCGCAGGCCGTGACGATGGCGGACGCGAACAAGAGGGCGAGGAAGGTCCCCGCGAAGGAGGCGGGGCGGAAGCGCACGGCGGCGCGGGCCAGTCCGTTGCTCATGCGGTCGGCTCCGTGTTGTGGGCGGCGGTCGGTGCGGAGAGGGAGGGGGAACGGGCGAGGAGGCGGCGGCGCGGCGTCATGCGGCGGCCCCCGAGGGGGAGGCGGAGAGGGTGAGCATGCGGTCGGCCACGGTGCGCGGATCGGGGTGGTGGAGTTCACCGGCGAGGGTGCCGCCGGCCAGGAAGACCACCCGGTCGGCGAAGGAGGCGGCCACCGGGTCGTGGGTGACCATCACGACGGTGGCGCCCAGGGCGTCCACCGCGTCCCGCAGCAGGCCGAGCACCTCGTGGGCGCTGCGGGTGTCGAGGGCGCCGGTGGGCTCGTCCGCGAAGATCACGTCGGGGCGGGTGATCAGCGCGCGGGCCAGCGCGACGCGCTGCTGCTGACCGCCGGAGAGCTGGCCGGGGCGGCGCGAGGCGTGCTCGCCCAGGCCGACCCGGGCCAGCAGTTCGCCGGCCCGGGCCCGCTCCTGCCGCTGGCCGGCCAGCCGCTGGGGCAGCAGCACGTTCTGCAGGACGGTCAGGGACGGCAGCAGGTTGAAGGACTGGAAGACGAAACCGATCCGGGTGCGCCGCAGCTTGGTCAGCCGGTCCTCGCCCAGCGAGCTGATCTCCTGCCCGGCCAGCAGCACCTGGCCGGCGTCCGGCCGGTCGAGGCCCGCCGCGCACTGCAGGAAGGTGCTCTTGCCGGAGCCGGACGGACCCATCACGGCCGTGAAGGTGCCCGCCGGGAGCACCAGGTCGACGCCCCCGAGCGCGGTCACCGCCCCCGCCCCCTGCCCGTAGCCGCGGCGCACCCCGCGCAGCTCCACGGCGGGCACCCCGGTGGCGGGCCCGGCGGGACCGGCGGGCCTTGGGGATCCGGGGACGGCTGACGGGGCGGGCCGACCGGAGGCGGAACGGCGCAGGCGGGGCGACATGGTGGAGCCTTCCTCGGAGACGGCGCCCCGGCGGACTCGCACCGGGGCACCCTCAACGCTAGGAAACTCGCAGGTCAACCACCATGGAGGCGACCGGAGACCATGGGGTGGGGATATCCCCACCCCCGCCCGGCGGCCACCCCCCGGCCCGACCGCCCCCAGACGGGGCGGAGGGCGGCGGCCGTCAGACCGGCTTGACGGCCACCCGCAGTAGGTTCGTGACCGCCAGCACCTCGCCGTGCAACCGCGTTCCCAGGGTGCGGCGCAGTTCGGCGATCTCGGGGTCGGCCACCGACACGGTGAGGGTGTACGCAGGGGGCCCGGGGACGGTGCCGTCGGCGTTGACCCGGGGGGCCGTGCCGACGGCCAGCGCCGCGGCGTCGACGCCGGGGCAGAGGGCCACGGCCGGCAGTTCCAGGTGGGCGGTGGTGCCGTTCTCGGCGACCAGCCAGCCGGTGCCGTCGGGGGTGTGCGCGGCGCCGGAGACCGTGGCGGGCAGCCCGTGGGCGGCGGCCACCACCCCGTTCGGTCCCTCGATCTCGACCGCGATGCCGGCACTGCCCAGCGGTGCGGGGAGCGCCAGCGGGGCGCTCGAACCGGAGCCGAGCTCCAGGTCGAGCAGCAGCCCGCCGGACGGGGAGGTCCTCAGCGGCGAGGAGGCGCCGGACGGGGAGGCGCCGGACGGGGAGGCGCCGGACCGGGAAGCGTTGGGGGCGAAGCCCAGCCAGGGGCCGGGCGGGGTGTCACCGGGGAGCGTGTCGAGCGGGTTCGGGAAGTGGTGGTAGCCGTGTTGCCCGCACTCGCTGCCCGCGAACGTCCCGCCGCCGGGGAGGGCCCGGTCGCCGGTCGGGCGGGGGCTGCCCGGATGGGCGCCGGGGGCGGCGACCTGCGGGGTGTGCGCCCGGTTCGGGCCGAACAGCAGCCCGCCGACCACCAGCAGGACGATCAGCGTGCCGAGCACGGCCGTCCACCGCTCGCCCCGGCTGAGGGCGCGGAACCGGGAGCCGAGGCGCGCGCCGCCCCGGCGGCCGCGCGGGCCGAGGGCGGGCCCGCCGCCCGTCCTGCCGGACCGGGAGAACCTGGTGAACCCGGCGAACCGGCCGCGGCCGGGCCGTCCGGTGGAGTGGGCGCGCCGGGAGCGGGCGCGATCGCCCGGGGACCAGCGGCGGCCGCCCGGGTCGACCGGGGGCTCGTGGCGCCAGCGCTCGGTGAGCATCCGGGTCCGGGCGGAGGGCTCGCTCACGGTGGCGGCGCGGATGAACTCCTCGTCCAGGACCAGACCTTCGAACGGGTCCGGGGGCTCGATGGAATCGGGCGGTCGGCGGTCGGGCATTGCGCCAGTATGCCCGCCGGGGGTGTCCTCGCGGGGCTATGTTCTGGATCACGGACGTCGGCGCTCCGGGAAGGCCCCGGGGGCGGCCCGCCGTCCGGGGAGGGCGACCGTCGTGCCGCAGATCCTGATCGACCACTCGCCGGGCCTGGACTTCGACGCCACGGGCTTCGCCAAGGAGGTCCACCAGTTGATCCCCGAGGTGATCGACGCCCGGGTGGACGACTGCAAGACGCTGGTGCGTCCGGCCGCGCGGCACCTGGTCGGCGACGGCGCCTCCACGGACGCTGTCGTCCTGGTGGAGATCAAGATCCTGGCCGGTCGCAGCGCGGAGGCCAGGAGCACGCTCTCCGCCCGGGTGACGGAACTGCTGCGCGGATACGTCCGGGTGCCCGCCGCGTTCGGGGTGGAGATCACCGAACTCGACCGGGAGACCTACGTGTTCGTCCACCACCCGGGGCGGTGAGTACCGCCCCGGACGGTTCGGCCCGGCTCGGGCCGACGGTTCGGGGTGGGCGGGCGGACGGTCCGCCTCCCCTTGGGCGGAAGAATCGTTTCGGCTGACTCGGGGAGGCGGACCGGACTGCGGAAGAGTGGCCCCCAG
Source organism: Kitasatospora setae KM-6054 (assembly GCF_000269985.1). NCBI lineage: Bacteria > Bacillati > Actinomycetota > Actinomycetes > Kitasatosporales > Streptomycetaceae > Kitasatospora > Kitasatospora setae. The sequence continues at coordinate 8,295,946 of NC_016109.1, forward strand.
CGCCGGATCGGGCCGCTCTGGGGTGAGACGGGCCGGGCGGGGGCGCGGCCGTGGGCGGGCCGCGGGGTGGTCCGGGGACGGACCTGGGTGGGGCGGGGAGGGAGGGTCAGGCCGCCGACGGGCGGCCGGGTGTCACAGGCCGGGAGTGGACTCGTCGAAGAGCAGGCAGCGGGCTCGGTTGTCCAGGTCGAGGACGCGGCCGGAGATCACCTGACGGCCCTGTTCGTCCACCTCGCGGGCGTTGTGGTGGATGCCCTTCGCGGCGCTCAGGTCGGGGACGCGGGCGGTGCGCTCGGGGTAGCCGCTGCCGGGGAGGAAGATCAGGTACTCCCAGTCGCGGGCCGGGTTGTGCACCGTGGAGCAGGTGTTGGGCGAGAGCCGGATGGTGACGAAGTCCTTGTCGTTGGCCACCGCCGAGCGGCCGAAACCGAGCGCCCCGGAGCGGGGCAGGTCCAGACGGGGGGTGGAGTTGCGCTTCTCCTGTTGGAACACCCAGATCTGGCCGTCCTCCTGTTCGTTGTAATTCTCGTGCTCGTAGAGGCAGAACGCGTCGGTCGGGCAGGCCGCGACGCTCTGTCCGCGCACCAGGTGGGAGCCGGAGCGCTGGGCGGTGGCCGCGTCGGCCGGGCCCGCGGCGGCGGCCAGGAGCAGGAGCCCGACCGATGCGCAAGTGATCATCTTTTCCATGTCCCACCCAACGAGGCCCGGACGGGCCGGGCACGCGAGGGCCCTCCTTTCCTGACGGTCCGTCACTCGGGCGGCCGCCATTTGTACGCAGCGTGATGATTTGGCGTTGAAGTGTCGCAGTGCTGGAACTGATTTCACCCGACGAACAGATGAACGGATACGGGGGTGGGGGTCGAAGCGTTCGCTGGGCCCGGGCGGGGGCGGCGGTGGGTGATACTCGGCGGATGCTGTTGACCTGGATCGCCGAAGTGGCCGACGAACCGCTCGTGCTCACCCCCGAGGACCGGCGGGAGGAGTGGGAGACCAACACCTGGTGGATCGGTCCCGACGACGGACCGGCGCCGACCGCGGCCGAGGTGGTCGCCGTGTTCCGCAGCACCGCCGAGGGCATCCGGCGCCGCATCGCTGAGCTGCCGTACGACGGGCCCGCCACCTTCTACGCCTGGCACGACGAACAGGCCCGCCAACTGCGCTGCTCCACGGGTTCGGTGGGTCGGGAGGAGTTGCCGTTCGACGGACCCCACCGCCCGACGGACGACCTGCTGCCGATCGTCGAGCGGTACCTGGCGCAGCAGGAATCGGAATCGGAGGAGTCCGAGGAGTCCGAGGAGTCAGAAGAGTGGGAGGAGCCGGGGGAACTGTCGGTTGACGGGGCGCGGGGCGGGTCCGAGCCTCGGCCGTTCCCCGTCTGGGTCTTCGCCGTCGGGACCTGAACCGGGCAGCAGGGGCGGCTCGTGGGTGGGCTTGCTTGTGCCGCTGCTCAGGGCATGTCTATGTTGGGCGGGAGTTCGACCGTTCGGCAGGATGCAAGAAGAGGTGCAGCGGCACGATGTGTGGCCCCCGTCCGGCAGCGTGGTGCGGGAGCGGAGCCGGTACGGCCGGCGTTCCGCGGGCGAAGGGGGCGTGAGGTGACCGGTACCCCCGACGCCGTCGGCGCCCTGCTCGGATCCGGCCCCCGGCGGGCCGTCCCGCTACCCGAACCGGCCGAACGCGAACGCCTGCGGGTGGCGTACGGGCTGGGCAAGGCCGAGACCGCGCAGGCCCTCGGCATCAGCGCGAGCACCTTCAGCGCCTGGGAGCAGGGCCGGCGCGAACCACAGGGCGAGGGCCGTGCCGCGTACGCGCGGTTGCTGGAGGGCATCGTCGCGCAACTGGCGGCGGAGGAAGCGGCAGCGGCGGAGCCCCTCGTTGCGGAGCCGGAGCCGGAGCCGGTGGCGGCGGTGGGGGTGGCGGTGGCGGTGGCGGAGCCAGAATCGGCGGCGGAGCCGGTGGGGCAGGCCGTGATGCTCGATCAGCACCCGGACGGTTCGTTGGTGATGGCCGGGGCCGCGCCGTGCGTGCAGTGCGGGCAGCCGTCGGTGTACCGCGCGCAGGGGCGGCCGATGCACCTCGGCGGGTTCTGCCGGCCGCCGGCGCCGACGGCCGCGCCCGCGATCGCCGCGCCCCCCGCCGTGCCCCCGGCGGCGCGGCCGGCGGCCAGGAGCGCCGCCAAGGCGGCGCCCGCCCGGGCGCGGTCCGCCGGGGGCCGGGGCGGGAAGGAGCGGGGCGGCGAGGACTGGGAGCAGGCTGCCGCCGCCCGTTTCCCGGCCGGGCCGCTGGCCGTGCTGGAGGTCGCGGCGGACGGGCGCGGACTGGTCGCGTACGGCGCGGACGGGCAGGAGACGGTCGGGGAGCCGCCGACCGGCCGCACGCTGGGCGGACTGTTGGAGTGGGCGCTGCGGACCGGCCTCGGCACCGCCCGGCTGCACCGGTACGGCAAGGACGGCGACCCGCTGCTGGTGCTGACCGATGCCGCCGCCACCGAACTCGGCCTGCCACCCGCCGGCCGCGACGAGAAGACCCAGTACGTCCCCCGGATCGGCCGGCTGCCCGACACCCACCGGCAGGTCAAGGCGCTCACCAAGGACGGCTGGCAGCTCACCCGGCGCGGTTTCGGCCCCTGGGCCCGGATCCACCGCGAGCCCGAGGCCGGCCGCCGGCAGTGCGTGCAGCTCTGCGTGCTGCCGTGGGGCGCGCTGGACAGCGCCGGCTGGAAGCTCCCGGACGGCCTCGCCGCGCCCGAACTCGCCCGCCTGCTTGGCACGTACGCCCAGCGGGTGCACACTCCGCGCGGTTCCACCGCCGTCTCCGGGCTGGAACTCGTCACCGCGCTGCGCCCGCCGACCCGGCCGGTCCGCACCGCCGGCGGCTGGACGTCCGGCCCGGTGGAGGGCTCCCGGTCGCGGGTGTTCGACGCCGCGCCGCCCGAAGTCCCCGACGAGCACCCGCTGGCCGCCGAGCGCGCGGACGACGCCGTCCTGATCGCCGAGGCCTGGGACTGGCACCGTCCGCTCACCGAGCGGGAGCAGGCCGCGCCGTTCGCCGTCGGGCTGGACGTCAACACGGCCTTCCTCGCCGCCGCCGGGCGCCTCAACCTGCCGCTCTCCGAACCCGTCCACGAACTGGACCCGGTCTTCGACCGGAAGACGCCCGGCAGTTGGCGCGCCGACCTCAGCGGACTCGTCCTCGACCCGCTGCTGCCCAACCCGTTCACCCCCGACGGCAGCGCGCCCACCGGCCCCGCCTGGTACAGCACCGCCAAACTCGCGTACGCTGTCGAGCTCGGCGCCGAGGTCCGCCCCAGCGAAGGGTGGCTGCGCCACGAGTCCGGCCCGTACCTCGACCCGTGGCACAAGCGGCTGCGGCAGGCGTACGTCGACACCATGGCCGCGCTCGGCGTCCCGCTCGACCTGGCCGACCGGGACCCGGACGCCTTCCTGGCCGCGATGGCCGCGCTCGGCACCGGGGACCCGGCCGAACTGGCCGTGCTCGGCGCGATCAAGCAGACCGCGAAGGGCACCATCGGCAAGTTCCGCGAACGCCCCCGCGGCCTCGGCTACCGCCCCGGCCAGCGCTGGGCCGCCCTCGAACGCCCCACCTGGGACCCGCTGGTGCGCGCCCTGGTGATCGACACCGCCACCGTCAACCTGCACCGCAAACTCGCCCGGCTGCGCGCCGAACTCGGCACCGCGCCGCTCGCCGTGCTCTCCGACTGCGCGGTCTTCGCGGCCCCCGGGCCGTCCGCGACGGACGTGCTGCGCCGCCCCGACGGCACCCTGTCCGGCGCGCTGAGGCTCGGCGTCTCGCCCGGGCACGTCAAGTTCGAGGGCAGCCGGCCGCTGGCCGAGATCCGCGGACTGCTCGCCGACGGCGCCAACCCGGCCCGCCACATCAAGACCGGGGGGCTGGTCTCCGCCGATGAATGAGACCGGGCGGGCAGTGGGAGAGACGTGAGCGGTACCGGCGCGGCAGCGAGGATGTGACACCCCGTGGGGGAGATCGACGAAGGACTCGAACGGGTCGAGCGGACCAGGCCGATCCCGCGCACCGTGCCCGCCCGGGTCCGGTACCTGGTCAAGCGGGCCAAGGGCTCCACCCGGGCGGTGGCCGCCGAACTCGGCGTCTCCCAGCGCACCGTGCAGCGCTGGCTGAAGGGCACCATCGCGCCCAAGCCGGACGCCGCCCGCCGGATCGAGGAGCGGGTCCGCGCCACCTGGCAGCCCGGCGTCCGCCGCCGGGTCCGCCGCCGGGCCGAGGAGCAGGGCTTCATGCTGCACATCCAGGCCAGGTTCGGCTACAGCGCGGCCGGCGGCTCCACCGACGACCCGCGCGAACGGCTGATCACCCAGCACCTGCCCGGCGACGTCGCCCGCGAGCTGTACGCGGCCCGGGACGCCGGGGCGAGCGAGACCGAACAGCGGCGGATCCTCGCCACCGGGCTCCAGGAGCACTACTTCAAGGACCGCGGCCGCCGGGCCGACGGCCTGACCGCCGAGATCAACGACCTCGGCTGGCTGGAGCTGGAGGTCTGAGGGGCGGTGGCGGAGCGGTTCGGTCGGCGGGCCCGGTGTGCGGATCCGTCGGGCCACACGTTGAAGGGTCGGTTTGGTGTCAGCCGAGGTCGATCAGTTCAGCGATCGTCCCGCCGAGGACCGGTTCGCCGTACGGCGCGTCCGAGCTGAACAGGGTCCGGTCCGGGATCTCCTTGACGGCCGTTCGCACCGCGAAGACGACGTTGGCGGTGGACAGTTCCAGGTACATGTTCGGGGTGTCCCGGACCAGTTCGACGGCCTGTATCCAGTGTTGCCCGCCCAGTTGGCTGACCACCAGCGGAACATCCGGGTACCGGCGGGCCAGCGTGGCCAGCGTCGTCAGGTCCGCCGCGGTGGTCGGCGCGGATCCGTGGACGACGACGGGCAGCCGCCCCTGGTCGGCCGCCGCTCGGAGCACCGGTTCGACCAGTCCCGCCCCTCCCGGTGCCGGTGCCAGCTCCCCGATCCCGCGCAGGCCCCGCCCGAGGACTTCCCGCTCCACGAGCGCGGCGGTCTCCTCCGCTCCCAGCCCCAGCGGCACCGACAGGAAGCCGACGAACCGGTCCGGGTGCGGCCGGGTGCCGAACAGGACGGCGCGGTCGACTCCGGCCTCGTCCAGCAGCCCCACGTGCGCCTCGACCTGGAGACCGTCCGTCGTCTGCTGCGCCAGACCATCGCCGCTACCGAGGACCCCGAGGACATGGCCGACACCGAGGACACGCCCGGCCGGCTTCCACCGCCGGGCACCCGAACGCCGTTGCCCCGCTGAGCTTCCGTCGGGGCGAACCACCACTGCCATGTCGTCCGCCGGCCGGATAACCCGGGTCCACCAGGTCGAACGCTCGACTCGCCGACTGAAGCGCTCGGTCACAGGAGCGGCGACGGCCGGGAGGCGTTCACGGGTGGGCGGGTGGTGCGGCGGCGGGGACGGCCACCTCGCTGCGGAAGCGCTGGCGGACGACGCTGGTGGGGCCGAGGCCGGTCAGCACCCCGGTCAGGTCGGCCACCGTGGGGCCGGTGCCGGGTGCCGGCGGGAGCGGGGGACCGACCAGGGTGACGGTGGTGGCCCGGGCGAGGTCCGGTGGCCTGAGGTCCGCGAGGGAGCGGACGTTGACCAGGCGTCCCACGTGCGGGGCGCGGAGCGGGGTGCCGAGGGTGGAGAGCACGAGGTCGCTGTGGCGCACGGCGGCTTCGAGGACGTGCTGGTTGTCGGTGGCGCGGTAGCACCACTGGTCGGGGTGCTGGCCGCGCAGCAGGGGGAAGCGCTCCCGCAGGACCGCGACGACCCGGCTCACGTTCCGGACGTCGGCGCACGGGGCCACCACGAAGGCGAGGTTGCGCGGGTCGGCGACGGCCAGCCGGGCCGCCGCGTCCGGGTCCGGGATCGGGATCAGGCCCGGGGTAGGGTCCGGGACGGGGCAGGTCATCGCGCTGGCGGTGTCGTGGGGTGCACCGAGGAGCAGCACCGTTCGGTGCTCCGCCCGGTGCCGGAAGGCGGCCTCGCGGGCGCCCGCGAGGGACGGGCAGCTGTTCCCGTCCGTGAGCGCGCTCGCCGGCGCGGACGGGCCGGGGGCGAGTGAGCCGTCGCAGTGCGGGACCAGCTCGGGCACGACCAGTCGGCGGGTGCGCAGGCATCCGCCCCAGGTCGAGACGGCGGTGCCCGCCGTGTCGGCGAACAGGGTCGGGGCGAGGACCGCGAGGCCCAGGATCCGGCCGTCGGGCGCCGGGTAGGTGGTGGCCGCGAGCTGCCCCTCGCCCCCGCCGCTGCCGGGACCGGCGACGGCCCGCCCCGGGCCGCCCGTCAGGGGGGCGATCCGGTTCGGGACGCCGCGCGCGTTCAGCCACGCCGAGACCAGCGGCGCGGCCGGGCACTCCACCGGCCCGCGCCCTGGGTGCGTGAAGGCGGACACCACCACCAGGCCGTCGTCGGCGACGGCGGCGAACCACTCGGTGCGCTGTGGTCTGTTCACGAGGCCCCTTCCGGGGACGGGCGGCCCACGGCGGGCCCGTGGTGGCTTCGGGGACCGCGATCGGTTGCGGTGTCGAGGGCATTCGGTGCGCGACGCCGCGCGGTTGGGGGCGTGCGGGGGCACGGAGGTCGCCGCCCGCGCGCCGGGTGCGACCGGGCCGGCGGGGGAGCGGCGCAGCGGTGCGGGGGCCGGCGCGGGGCCCGGACAACCGGGCCCTGGAATCCACCTCGCGGCGACTCCGGGCGTGATCGGAGGCCGTTCGGCGCGGACCCGGGCGGGTGCGACCTGGGCGGGTTCGGTTCGGGCGGCGAGCGGAACTGCTGCTCGGGGCGGTCCGTGTTTTCGGTGGGTGGGTGGGTGGTTTGGATTTCCTCTCCCCTTGCGGGCGTGAGGGGCGCCATTTCCGTCGCGAGCCATGTTGAAAGTGCGTCCGGGGCGGCTGGTTTTCGTCAATGCTCACGGTGGGTGAGGGAATTCCACCGTGGCTCGGCGGGAGAAGGTCCGGAAAAGGGGCGGCCGCCGCCCGGACCGGTCGGGCGGCAGCCGCGGAAGTGGGGTGGGCGTGGGTCAGAAGCGCGGGGTGCGGGTGGACTTCGAGCACTGCGGGTTGTGGCAGGGGCCGTGTTCCCAGCGTTCGACCCGGTTTCCGGCGTCGTCCTGGGACGTTCCGGCGTGCACGGCGTCCACGTGGCCGTTGCACTGCGCGCAGCGGAGGTTCTTCGGCTTCTCGGTATTGGATTGCGGGGCGCTCATGCCCCGAATGTAAGGCATCCGATTCTTCGGCGGTCGACCGGTCCGCTGGATTCGCCGGTCCGGCGGGAGCGCACGGGGCGCAGTCGGCGCTCGGCGGACCGGGTGGAAAAATCATTGGTGCGCCCCGTCGATGATGGTGGACAATTCCAGTGGGCGGATGGGCTGGAGGTGTTGAAGGGTTGAATCTTTGAAATGAAAATCCGATTGTTTGTTTATTGCTTCGGTTGAAACGGTCGGCCGGAGGGAAGGGCCAGGGCGGGGCATCGGTGATCCACCGGGAGGGGAGGGCTGCGTGGCAACGGGTTCCGGGGCGGGCTGGAGCGGACAGGAGCTGTACGACACCAAGCGCTGGAAGGAGTTGGAGGTCTGGGCGGCCGGGGGCCGGAACGACTCGGACAGCTCGGACGGGGCGGGTGCTTCGGAGGGGGACGAGGCGGTCTTCGTGCTGCTGCTCCGGGGGCGGCTCGAACGCGGGGCGTTCCGGGCTGCGGCCGGGGCGGCCCGCTCCGGGATGGGGCGCTTTCCGGCGGACGGCCCGGGGAACCTCTGGGGCAGGCTGGCGATCGTCCTCGACACGCCGGACGCTGCTCGTCCCCGGCTGCTCGCCGAACTGCGCGCGCAGTGCGAGGCGGTGATCGCGACGGCAACGGCGACGGCGGTGGAGACGACGGCCCGGCCCGGGGTGGTGGCGCTCGCCGTGGATCTCCGGGCGCAGGCGATCGGGCTGGAGTTGCTCCTGCACGGCGGCTCGGTCGAGACCCGGGCGGTGGCCGTCGGGGAGTGGGAGCGGGCTGCCGCCGCGTACCGGGAGGCGGGGCTCGGCCGGGAGGCCGGGCGGGCGGCCCGCCGGGCGGCGCGGTTCGCCTTCGACGGGCCGCCGGCCCAGCGTGCGCGGGCCCGGACGATCCTCGAAACCGAACTCGCGGAGGCCGTCACCCGGGCAGACACCCTGCGGATCGCCGAGGCGCGCTCGGCGCTCGCCGAGAACGCGGTGCGCGAGTGGTTCACCGCGCTCGGCAGCGGTGGGCCGGAGGCAGCAGACGGGCCGGAGGAAGCTGAACGGGTGGAAGGGACGGAGGGGCTGGAGGGGCCGGCCCTGGAGTGGGAGCTCGCCACCGGGGCGCTGACCGCGGCCGGGGTGGCGAGTGCGGAGGCCCGGGCGGCCGCGGCCGAGGCACGGCTGCTGCTCGCGCACGGGCTGGCGGAGGGGGTGGAGCAGGCCGAGCGGGCCGCCGTCCTGCTCGGGGAGCACGGGGCCGACGCCGATGAGCACTCCCTCTGGCAGGACGTGGCGATCTACCACCTGCGCAAGGGCGACGCGGTCGCCCGGGCCGCGGCGCACGCGGCGGCCCGGACCGCCGCCGAACGACTGGAGAACGGCTTCACCGCCGACGGCCTGACCCTGGGCGCGGCCGACACCGCCATGCGGGACGGACGGCTCGGCGAGGCACGGAAGTTGACGTCCGACCGGGCCGAGGACGCGCTCGGTGACCCGGTCGGCCTGCGCGTGGTCCGCAGTTCCGCGCTCTCCACCATGGGCCTGCGGAAGGAGGCCGTCGCCCTGCTCCGCTCCTGCGCCGAGGAGTTGGAGGCACGCCCGGGGGCGTCCGCCCTGCTGCCGGAGGTCCACCTCTCGCTGAGCGCGCTGCTGGTCGAGGACGACCCGGACGCGGCGGAGGTCTGCCTGCGTCGCGGGGCCGCCGCCGCCGACGCCCTCGGCAGCGTGATGGACCGGGCCCGCTGCCTGAGCCTGCTCGGCTGGACGATCGCCCGCAGATCGTTCGCCTCGGCGGCCTCGGCCGGCTCGTCGGCGGTCGGGGGTGTCGACCGGACCGCCGAGTACGAGGCGGTGTTCGACGAGGCGGTCGGGCTGCTGCTGCCGTTGCGGACCCTGGAGGCCCTCGAACACCTCACCAGCGTGCTCCAGCAGCGCGGCCAGGCGGCGTTCTTCCGGCAGGACGGCCCCGCCGCCGCGCACTGGTTCGCTTGCGCGGCGGAGATCGGCCGAGCGGCCGGCCTGGGCCCGGCGCTCGCCTTCACCCTTGCCTACCAGGGCCTCTTCCTGGTCTCCGCGGCCCGCACGGACCCGGGCCGCTACGAGGAGGCCGACGCCTGCTTCGCCGAGTCCGAGCGGCTGTTCAGCGCGGCCGGGATGACCGGCGAGCGATGGCGCTCGCTCTTCCACCGCGCCGTCTGCGCGCTGGAGGCCGGTGATCGGACACCGGAGGTGCAGGGGGAGCAGGGGGAGGAGCGGGAGGAGGGAGACCAGGAGGACGGGCGGCGGGCGCGCTGGGTCCGGGCCGGCGAACTGCTGGCGCAAGCGGCGGACGAAGCCGACCGGTTGCGCCGGGGCGCCGCGACCCCCGCGACGCACCCCCTCCAGGCCCAGGAGGCCGGAATCGCCTCCGCCCATGACAAGGACGAGGTGTACCGGCTGGCGTTCGAGCTGCACTGGTACCGGCTCCACGACTCGGCCGCCGCCCTCTACTGGCTGGAGCGTGCCAAGAGTCGCGCCCTGCTGGACGGGCTGGCCGCGCTGGACCGGAGCGGAGCGGACGTCGGCGCAGCCGCCGACCCCGGCCTCGGTTCTGATTCCGGTCCCGACCTCAACCCCGCCACCGGTCCCGACCTCAACCCCGGCCCCGGTGCCAAGGCCGGGGAGTGGCCGGTGCTGAAGGCGGCGCTGGCCGCCGAGTTCGCCCGGAGCGGGCAGCGGCTGGTCCTCGCCCAGTACCGCAGCTCGCCGACCGGCCTCCTGCTGTTCGGGATGCGGCACGACTGGGAGCAGCCCGAGGTGCGGGAGATCGCCGTCGACCAGGACCGGCTCCGCCGGCTCACCCGGGGCACCTTCCAGCGCTCCGGCGAGGTGCGGATGATGACCGCGGCCATGCTGCGCGGCTGGGCGGCCTTCGCCGTTCTGGTCGAGCCGCTGGCCGAGTGGACGGAGCCGGACGACGTCGTCGTCCTCGTTCCGCACGGGTCGTTGCACGACCTGCCCCTGCACACCCTGCCGGTGGCGGGGGTGCCGTTGCTGCTGCGCAACCCGGTCGTCCAACTGCCCAGCAGTTCGGTCCTGGTAGACCTGCTGCGGCGGGAGGTGCGCGGCCCGGCCTCCCGTTCGGCAGGGCGGGCGGTGCTCGCCGACCCGCAGCGGAACCTGCCGCACGCGGCGGCGGAGGGCGCGGCCGTGGCCGGGCTGCTCGGGGTCCGGGCGGCGATCGGCGGGGAGGCCACCCGGGCCGCCCTGTTCGCGGCGCTCGAATCGTCCGGGCTGGTGCACCTGGCCGGCCACGGCGTGGTCACCACCGGCAGCGGGTTCGAGCGCGGGGTGCACCTGTCCGACGGCCCGGTGACGGCCGGTGACCTGGTCGGCCGCCGGATCCGGGCCGGGGCGGTGGTGCTCAGCGGCTGCGAGACCGGGGTCAACGAGCAGCGGCCGGGGGACGAACCGGTCGGCCTGCCGAGGGCGCTGCTCCTCGGCGGGGCCCGGTCCGTCCTGGTCAGCCAGTGGCGGGTGGCCGACGAGTCCTCCCGGGAGCTGCTCACCTCCTTCCACCAGCGGCTGGCCGCCGGTGACCCACCCGCCCGGGCGCTGCACCACGCGGCGGTGGAGGTCTCCCGGATCGCCGAGGGGCCCCCGCGGCACCTCTACCACTGGGGCGCCTTCGTCCTGGTCGGCGACTGGTCCTGAGCCCCGACCGGCCCGGGCCCCGTTCCATCGAACCGCAACTCCGTCCCACCGAAAGAGGAGAGAACGTGCTCGAACGTCCCCTGGCGGAGCAGGAGCAGGAGCAGGAGCAGGAGCAGGAGCAGCAGGGCGCGGCGTGGGAGGAGGAGATCGAGCTGGAGCTCGACCGCGACGACCTGGCGGAGCGTGCCGAGAGCCTGGCTCTGGACGACGAGGCCGTGCTGCTGGCCCGCCGCAGCAGGCTGGCGCTGCGGGCCCTGCCCAGCGCCTGGGTGGACCACACCCCGCCGCCGCAGACCCTCGTCGACCTGGCGCTGCGCTGCACCTTCCACCGCGACCCGGACGTGCGGCTGGCCTGGGTCAGGCTCACCGTCGACCTGCCGGACGACGGGACGGTCCTCGACCTCAGCCCGGACGGCGAGATCGCCGACCAGCCGGTCCACATCGTCACCCGGTACAGCGGCGGCCTCTCCCTGCAGACCGAACTCGTCCCGCTCGCACCCGAGCTGGCGGCCGAGCGGGTGCGCGAGCAGGACGTCTTCCTCCCCGGACTGACCGCCTCCGGCCGCGACTTCTCCTACGCCCAGTGGGACTTCCTGCAGACCGGCGAGACCCCGCTGCACGTGGACCGCAACCTGCGCGCGCTCATCACGCTCCCGGCCGGCGCCACCGAACTGCCGATGGAGATCACGCTCCGGGCCCGGGTCAAGGTCGACGGCCTGCTGGGTACGGTGCCGCTGCTCGGCCGACGCCGGATCGTCCGGAAGGCGGTGGGCATCGTGAAGCCCTGAGCCGCGGCCGACAGGCTCCGACCGAAGCCGCCCCGACCCGCCGTCCGACCCGTCGTCCGACCCGCCGTCCCGACCTACCGAGCAGGCCGGTCGGGCAGGCCGGTCAGTGGGGTGGTTAAGGTCGGGAGCATGAGCGCCCGTTACCTCCTCCCGTACGCCCCCGACGCGATCGGCGGCCTGCCCGCCGACCTCCCCGCCCTGGTCTGGGACGGGGACGGGCCGGTGCCGCCGGCCGACGCGCTCCGCGAGGTGGAGTTCTTCTGCCTGCCGTACATGCGGCACGCCGTCGCGCTCCCGGTGATCGGGCGACTGCCCGCGCTGCGAGTGGTCCAGACGCTCACCGCCGGGATGGACGACGTCCTGCCGCACGTGCCGGACGGCGTCGAGGCGTGCAACGCGCGCGGGCTGCACGACGCCAGCACCGCCGAGCTGGCGGTGACGCTGGTCCTCGCCTCGCTGCGCGGCGTGCCGCGCTTCACCCGGCTGCAGGACCAGGGGCGTTGGCAGCAGGAGTTCCACCAGTCGCTGGCCGACAAGACCGTGCTGATCCTCGGCTACGGCTCGATCGGCCGCGCCCTCGCCGCCCGCCTGGAGCCCTTCGAGTGCGAGATCGTCCGGGTCGCGCGCCGGGCCCGTCCCGAGGAGCGGGTGCACGGCGTCGACGAACTGCCCGGACTGCTCCCCGCTGCGGACGTCGTCGTGCTGCTGACCCCGCTGACCCCGGAGAGTCACCACCTGGTCGACGCCGCCTTCCTGGCCCGGCTGAAGGACGGCGCGCTGCTGGTCAACGTCGCCCGCGGCCCCGTCGTCGACACCGCGGCGCTGCTGGCCGAACTCACCGCGGGGCGGCTGCGCGCGGCGCTCGACGTCACCGACCCGGAACCGCTGCCCGCCGACCACCCGCTCTGGCACGCCCCCGGCACGCTGATCACCCCGCACGTCGGCGGCCCCAGCAGCGCCTTCCTGCCTCGGGCCAAGCGGCTGCTGCGCGAGCGGGTCCTGCGCTTCGAGGAGGGCGAGCCGCTCACTCCCGGCGCGTAGCCGGGGGAGGGTGAAGGGGGAGCGGGAGCGGAGCGCGGTGATGGCGGCAAGGCTGACCAGGGCCTGGGCGACCAGCAGGGCGGCGACCGGCCAGGAGGCGCCGTGGGCGCGGGCGCGCAACTCGCCGGCCAGCAGTGGCGCCGGTGCAGCGGACCGGGACGGCCAGCAGCACCGGGGCGGTGTTCCGGGTGTCGGCCAGCATGAACATCGGGAACGCGGCGGCGGCGGTGTAGTCGCAGCCGGGCCGCGAGGCCCGTTCCAGCCTGTTCCGATCGCCGAGCCACCTGTACAGGCCGAGCAGCACCAGGTCGGCGAAGACGCCGATGGACGGCAGGTACACCAGGACGAGGAACACCGCGACGAGCTGGTAGCCGCCCGTCCCCGGCATCCTCGCTCCGGCGGCCGGCGCCAGGGTGCCGGGCCGAGCGGCGGATCAGCAGCCCCGCGACGGTCAGCACCGCCGACAGCAGGAAGACCCCGGAGGCGAGCAACGGGACGATGGCGCTGCCGAGTTGGACGAAGGTCCCGCAGAGGCCGCGACGGCCGGGAGGCGCGTGCTCCACCGCCGTCAGGGTCGCCCCGTCCCACTCGCCGTCGAGCGCGAAACCCTGGACGAAGCGCGGCGCGACGAGCAGCACCGGCTCGGCGACGCCGAGCGGGCCGAAGAACAGCCTGCCCAGCGGTCGGGCGAGGAACGACCGGGTAGGAGGCGAGCGTGTCGGCGGCCAGGACCCCGGAGGGGGAGAACTCGTGGCCGCAGGCCAGCGCCGCCGCCGTCCCGTAGAAGACGAAGGCGTAGAACCCGACGGTGGCGCCGACCGTCGCGGCGAGGAGGGGGCGGGGGTGTTCGGCACGGCGCTCCTGCCGGCCCGGGGCGGTGCGGGCGAGGGGAGAACGGTCAACGCACCTTCTTCGGCGGAGGGTTGGCCGCCGTCCGCCGGGTGCGGGGCCAGCGGTTCTGGCAGTCTGGTGCACGGCGGGTCACGGGTCCCCGCGACCCGCGACCCGCGACGAACCGGACCGATCCGACCAGGAGGGCGTTCCATGGCAGCGCAGGAGCGGGAACCCGCCCAGTACGACGTCATCGGCGAGCGGTACAGCGACTTCAAGCGCCACCACGGCCTCTCGCCCGAGGAGCCCACGGTGCGCGCCCTGCTCGGCGACCTCACCGGCGCCCGGGTGCTCGACCTGGCATGCGGCTTCGGTCAGTACACCCGGCTGGCCAGGCGGCTCGGCGCCGCGCGCGCCGAGGGCGTGGACATCTCCGCGGAGATGGTGGCGCAGGCCCGGCAGCAGGAGGAGCGCGACCCGGCGGGAGCGGTCTACCACCAGTACGACGCGGCCGCGCTGCCGGTCCTCGGCAGCTTCGACGCGGTGGTCGCCATCTGGCTGTTCAACTACGCCGAGGACCCCGGCCGGATGGCCGACATGTTCCGGGGCGTCCGCGCCAACCTCGCCGCCGGTGGCCGCCTGGTCGCGGTGACCGTCCACCCCGGCTACGACCCGGACGATCCGGACCGCCAGCCCCTCCGGGCCCGCATCACGGCGGCCCGGCCCGTACCGCGCGGCACCGCCCTCGTCCTGGAGTTCCCGGTCGAACCGCCGGTCGAGCTGTCCTTCACCCGCTGGGACGCGGACGTCTACGAGCAGTCCGCCCGCGCCGCCGGCTTCACCGACCTGACCTGGCACCCCGTCACCCACCCGGAGGCGGGCACCCCGGACGGGGGCGACCCGTTCATCGTCGCCCTCACCTGCGAGTGAGCCGGCCGAAACCGGGTGCGCCGCACCGCCCGGACCGTTAGGTTCCGGGCGGGGACGGGCGGGGACGGGCGGGGACGGGCGGGGACGGGCGGGGACGGGCAGGGAAGTGCGGAGGAGGGGGGCATGGAGCAGCGGGTGACGGTCCATCAGGGGCGGTCCGGCGGGCGGCAGTACCGGGTGGTGCGGGTCGGGGACCGGCCGGGACGGCTCTCGGTGCTGGACGAGCAGTTCCGGATCACCGTGTACGCGGACCGCGCGGGGCTGTCCCGGCTGCTCGCCGCCTGGTCGCTCGCGGCCCGCTCCCCGCACACCCTGGTCCACCTCCCGCTGCGGACCCGTCCGGCGCCGGCCAACCCGCCGCTGGGTGACCGGAGCGTCCGCTACGACCTGGTGCTGGCCCACCACTCGCTGCAGTTCCCGCCCACCGGGTGGAAGCACCTGCGCTCTCGCCTCGACCCCGGCCGCCCGCAGACGACCCGCACCCCCGACGCCGACTTCACCACCGCCCCGGCCGCCACCGGACGGCGCCACCACCGC
Source organism: Kitasatospora setae KM-6054 (assembly GCF_000269985.1). NCBI lineage: Bacteria > Bacillati > Actinomycetota > Actinomycetes > Kitasatosporales > Streptomycetaceae > Kitasatospora > Kitasatospora setae. Next base: position 8,311,025 of record NC_016109.1, read on the forward strand.
GAGACCCACGACCACCTGCGCTACGACCTCGCCGCCCACACCCTCTTCGTCACCGGCTCCGCCCCCGCCTACCGCGACCACGGCGTCGCCCTCCGCGACCTGCTCGCCACCGCCCCCGCCCTGCACCACACCCTCGGCCCGTTCGCCTCCGCCGGCGGCCACGAACGCCGGGGCCCCGAGACCACCCTGCTCCCGGCCCAGCCGCTCCGCCACACCCTCCGCCACGACGCGTCCGCCCCGACCGTCCTGAACGTCCAGTACTGCCCGGACTGGTACTGCTGACCGCTCCCGGGCGGCGGCGACGGCAACGGCGGCGGAGGAGAAGGACGGGTGGACGGGCGGGCGGGCGGTGGGGCCGGGGCTGACAGGCTGCATTCGTGGCGCTCGGCTGAGCCCGGACGCCGGTTGGGCCGTGACCACCCCCGAGCAGGCCGGGGAGGCTGCCGTTCTCCAGTGCTGGTGGCCTCGGAACCGGCCCCACCACAACGGACCCTAGCCGGGGGGACCGACAGGCCCCGGGGACGGGAACGGATCTTCCGGCAGCCCGCCGTCACGGCCGAACGGGGGCGGTGGTGCTTCCGGGGCGCTGCCGGTCGCTCCGCCCGCGCCCCGCCGCGCCTCCGTGCGCCCTGGCGGGACAGGCGTTCGGGCCCCGCGACCGGGTACCCGGTCAGCGACCCCGGATCCCCGCATCCCCGTACCCCCGGCTGCCGCTTCAGCGAGGCCGAAGCCGAAGTCGATGCCGAAGTCGATGCCTACGCCTATGCCTACGCCTATGCCTACGTCGAAGCCGAGAGCGGAGCCGACGCCGATGGACACCAGCAGCACCCCGAGGAGCGCGGTCGTCCTCGGGGCCGGTATCGCCGGGCTCGCCATGGCCCGGGTCCTGCACGACTTCTTCGACGCCGTCGTGCTCGTCGAACCCCACCCGCTGCCCGCGGACGACCGGCCTCGCGGCGGCGTCCCGCAGGCCCACCACATCCACGGCCTCACCGCGCGCGGTCTCGACCTGATGGAGGAGCTCTTCCCCGGCCTCGACCGCGAGTTGGAGGACGCCGGCACCCCGCGACTCGACCACGGGCGGGACGTCCTCACCTGCTTCCCGACCGGCAACGCCCCGCGCGTCGACACCGACCTGGGCTCCCGGCTCAGCAGCCGCGCGCTGATGGAGGCGCGGATCCGCGGCCGCGTCCTGGCCCTCCCGAACGTCGAACCGCGCACCGGCCTGCGGGTGACCGGCCTGGTCACCGACGCCGCCCGGAGCGCCGTCCGCGCGGTGGCCACCGACGACGGGGGCACCGTCCCCGGCGACCTGGTCGTCGACACCACCGGACGCTTCTCCCGCCTGCCCCGCCGACTGGCCGACGCCGGGTTCCCCACCCCGCCGACCCGGACCATCGACGCCGGCGTCGGCTACGCCTCGGGCCTCTTCGAAGCCCCCGACCAGTCATGGCTCGCCCTCATCCAGCCCACCGTCTGCCCCGACCGCACTCGCGGCGCCTACATCGGCAAGCTGGAGGGCAGCCGCTGGATGGTCACCCTGGTCGGCGCCTGCGGCGACCACCCGCCCGCCGACCAGGAGGGCTTCCGGGCGTTCGCCGACCGCCTCGACAACCCCGTGGTGGCCGCGTTCCTCGCCGAGGCCCGGCCCGTCTCGCCGCTGCACCGCTACGTCCGCACCGAGAACCACCGCACCGACTACCACCGGATGCCCGCCTGGCCCGACCGCTTCCTGGTCGCCGGTGACGCGGTCTGCGCCTTCAACCCCCTCTACGGCCAGGGCATCGGCGTCGCCCTGGAACAGGCCCTGCTGCTGCGCTCCCTGCTCGCCGCCCGCACCGGGCGGAGCACCCCGTCCGGCCCGGTCGGTGTGGCCGGTGTGGCCGAACTGACCGGCCTGGCCAGGGAGTTCCAGCGCCGCCTGCCCCGCACCACCGGGTACGCCTGGCGGATGTCGACCTTCCAGGACGCCATCTGGGCCCGCCACCGGGCCGGCCGCACCACCCGCCGCGACCGCGCCGTCACCTGGTACCTGGACCGCCTCTACCGGGCCGCCGCAGCCGACCCGGCCACCGCCGCGACGTTCGCCCGGGTCTTCCAGCGCGCCGCGCCGCCCACCGCCCTCCTCGGCCCGCGCGTCCTCCTCCGGATCCTCCGCGGCGGCTGACCCCGCCCCGCCCCGCCCCCGCCGAGGGCGCGGGAGCGGCGGCTGCTCAAGGGTCGCTCAAATGCCCTGGTGGTCGCTCCGCGGCTCTGACAGGCTGTGCGGCGCCCGCCGACCGGCGGCACGGTTTCGGGGAGAGGCCATGGCAGGAACGGAAGACGGGCGGTCGCCGGTGCTGCAGGAGTGCCCGACCTGCGGCCTGGACGACGAGGTGGTCGGGGTGCCGGCCGCGTACCACGCCGGGCGGGACACCGTCCGGGACGGCGAGGAGGGCGGCGTCCGGACGGTCAGCAGTTCGCTGTCCAGCGCGCTGGCCCCGGCGCCGACCCGGCTGCCGAGGGCGACCTCGTGCCTGATGGTCGTCGTGGGCCTGCACCTGGTGGCGGTCTCGATCGGGACGTTCGTGGCCGGCGCGCTCGCCGGGCACTGGTTCGACGGCGGGGACCCGGTGCCCGACGGTCCGGATCCGTACGGCGGCCGGTTCCACGGGACGGTGCTCCACCCGGCGGACGCCGCGTCCGCCGACCGGCCCTCGCTGCTGTTCCTCGGCTGGATCTCCGGCGCCGCGCTGCTGCTCGCGGTCGCGCTGTTCGTCGCCGTCCGGCGGCGGGCGCGCGCGGGTCGGCGGCAGGCGGCCCGGCAGGCGGACCGGCGGGCGGAGGCCGAACGGCTGTGGTCGCGCGGCTGGTACTGCCGGCGCTGCGGCACCGTGCACTTCCGCGCCGAACCCGGCTGCCCGGCCCGGGCGCTGACGCTGGGGGACTTCCGGCGGGAGGTCTGGGCGGCGGGCGGGTACGGCGACCCGGCCGAGAGCGCCGACCGGCCGGGCGTACGGAGCTGACCGGCACACGGGACGCGGCTGCGGCTGGCAGGGGTCGGGGGCCAGGGGCCGACGGGGCTCAGGGGCGGCGGGCCAGGAAGACGTACTCCTTGCCCGGGCGGTCCGGCGCGTCCCGGACCTCGACCGGTTCGAGGTCGGCGGCGCGCAGGTCGGCCTCCACCTCGGCGCGTTCGCGGAAGCGGAGGGTGGAGTCGGAGGTGAGGTGCTGCCCGTCCGCGGCGAACACGTAGTGCCAGCGGAAGGAGACCAGCGGGCCGTCGACGGCGAGCAGTTCGACCCAGCTCTCCACCGCGCCGACGCCCGGCAGCTCGCTGACCCGGTGGGACTCCGCCCGCGTCCAGGACTCCCAGGCGCGGGCCGCCGGCACCCTGGTCTCGAACACCAGGTGGCCGCCCGGGCGCAGCGCCGCGCGCACGCCCCGCAGGGTGGCGTGCCAGTCGGCCGGGGCGGTGATCGCCTGGGCGGCGTTGGCCGTCATGGTGACCAGGTCGACCCGCAGCGGGGGCAGCCCGGTGGCGTCCCCGACCAGCCAGCGGACCCGCTCGGCGCCCGGTTTGCCGCGCGCCACCTCGACGGACGCGGCGGCCGGGTCGACCCCGACCACCCGGGTGCCGCGCCCGGCCAGCAGCAGGGCGAACACGCCGGTGCCGCAGCCCAGGTCGAGGACCTCGGCGGCGCCCAACTCCCCGGCCAGGGCGAGGTAGGGGAGCAGGTCGCCGCGGTCCGGGTCGAGTGCGTCGTAGATCTCCGCCAGGCGGGGCAGCGTGAAGCATTCGTCGGCCATCCGCGCGACGGTAGTCCGCGGTCCGCGGCGGTGCACCCGGTTATCGGAGCGGGGACGGCGGGGCGGAAAAGGGTTTGCCGCGGGGGTGGCGGGTGCGTACGGTGGGCCGGGTGAACACCGGAACGGCCTTGGGCCACGCACGGATCGGTGACCCGGTGGGCGGCTGACCGCGCCCCGGGTGCCGCGAGGGCGTCCGCACGCACGAGGGCCGCCGAGGTCCGGGAGCAGTGCGCCTACCCGCCCCAGACCGACCACACCCGGAACGAGGTTCACCCGGCCATGCCCGCCGCCTTCAACCACACCATCATCGCCTCCAAGGACGCCGCCGCGTCCGCCGACTTCTACCGCGAGCTGCTGGAGGCCGAACAGGCGCCCTCCTGGGGCCCGTTCACCAACCTGAAGCTGGCCGACGGCGTCCTGCTGCAGTTCGCCGCGCCGCCGGTGGAGATCCAGATGCAGCACTACGCCTTTCTGCTCGACGACGAGCTGTTCGACCGCGCGTACGCGCGGCTGCGCGAGCGCGGTATCGACCACTGGGCCGACCCGCAGATGCGGCGCGCCGGTGAGACCAACACCGAGCACGGCGGGCGCGGCGTCTACCTGCTCGACCCGGCCGGCCACGGCCTGGAACTGATCACCCGCCCCTACCTGTAGACGGTTGCCCGCAGGTGGCGCAGTCGCCGGTAGGGCGGCCGCCCTACAGCCGCGGGGCGGGTGCGAGGATGGCGCGGTGATCGGTCATCGGGAACTGCGCGCCGCGCTCGCGGAGACGCGACGCGTCCTCGCCCCGCGGCTCGGCCGGGACTGGAGCGTTCCGGCCGGCCCGCTGGAGTGGAACTGCCGCGACACGCTGGCCCACCTCGGACACGACCTGCTCGGCTACGCCGGGCAGGTCACCGCCCGGCCCGGCGACCGCTACCTGCCCTTCGACCTGACGGTCCGTCCGGAAGCGGGCCCCGCCGAGGTGCTGGACACCGCGCTGGCCTGCGGCGAACTGCTCGCCCTCGCCCTGGCCGCCGCCGAGCCCGGCCTGCGCGCCTGGCACTGGGGCCCGACCGACCCGTCGGGCTTCGCCGCGATGGGCACCGCCGAGACGCTGCTGCACACCCACGACATCGCCACCGGCCTGGCCCTCGACTGGACGCCGCCGCCCGCGCTGTGCGCCGCCGTACTGGCCCGGCTCTTCCCCGACGCCCCGCCCGGCGACCCCGCCCCCGTCCTGCTCTGGTGCACCGGCCGGGCCGCACTGCCGGGCCGCCCGCGCCGCGCGTCCTGGACGTGGCGGGCGGCGCTCGACGAGTGAGCGGGGTGGAGGGCGGGAGCGGGACGGACGGGGGACGGGGCCGGGCGGCCCTCAGCGGACGGCGTCCGCCAGCCACTGGAGGACGGTGCGGGAGGGCAGACCGAGGACCGTCGAGGCGGAGCGGTCGGGGGTGATCGCGTTGTCCGGCAGGGTGCCCAGGAAGTCGTACAGCCCGGCTATGCCGGCGGCCGCGCCGGGTCCGAGCAGGGGCGCGATCAGGCCGCCGAAGGCCGCCGGGGCGAGCGCCTCGTAGCGGACGGCGTGCCCGAGGTGGGCGGTGAACGCCTCGGCGAGCTCGGGGCCGGTGAGCGCGGGGTGCAGGCCGACCTCGACCAGGCCGGTGACGTCCGGGCGGTCGAACAGGGCTGCCACGGCGTCGGCGACGTCCAGGTGCGAGGACCACGACACCGGGTGGCCGGCGGGCAGCGGGTAGCGCAGCACGCCCTGTTCGCGGGCCCCGGTCACGACGGGCGGCAGCAGCAGGTTCTCCAGGAACAGGCGCGGCGCCACCACCGCGTGGGACAGGCCGCTCCGCCCCAGCCCGTCGATCACGGCCGCGACCGCCGGGTCGGCGGCGGCGACGGGCCCGCCGCCGCTGGTGGAGAACACCACCCGGCCCGGGCGGGCGGCCTCCAGGGCGGCGACGACACTGCGGGCGTGGCGCAGCCGGTCCTCCGGCGCGCCGATCGGGAGGTGGACGAAGACGCCGGCCGCGCCGCGGTAGGCGTCGGTCAGCGCCTCGGTGGCCCCGAGGTCGACCGCCCGCACCCGGGCGCCGGCGACGACCGCGTCGGCGTTGCGGGTGAGGGCCGTGACGGGGGTGCCGGCGGCGGCGAGGGCGGCGGCGACGGGGGCGCCCTGGGCGCCGGTGGCGCCGTGGATGACGTAGCTCATGGCCCCAATTAGTGCACGGGGTGCACCAGTTACTTCAACTGCACTAATGGGCTACGGTGCCCCTGTGTCCACCGAATCCCGCTCCGGGCCTCGTCCCGGGCCCCGCTCCGGATCCCGCTCCGGATCCCCCGGGCTCCCCGAAGCCTCCGAGGTTCCCGAACTCCCCGAGCTGCCCGAGCTGCCCGAATGCGGGGTGGCCCGGTTCCTGGTCCTGCTCGAAGGGCCCTGGGCCACGCTGATCGTGCGTGAACTGCTGCACGGCCCGCACCGCTTCACCGAGCTGCGCGAGGCGCTCCCCCGGATCAGCCCGCACACCCTCACCAGCCGCCTGCGCCGGTTCGAGGCGCACGGCCTGGTCGTCCGCACGGCCTACCCCGAGATCCCGCCGCGGGTGGAGTACCGGCTCACCCCGCTGGGGGAGCGCCTCGGGCCGGTCCTCCAGGCGATGTCCGACTGGGCGACCTCGATCCCCGACCCCGTGCGGGGTCGCTAGAGTCGGGACATGAGCGAGCAGCAGGCGGAGCAGGCGGTACGGGCACCGTTCGGGAACTTCCCGCGGGTGCGGCGGGCGGTGGACGCGGCGGCGGAGCTGGCGCCGCCGGTGGCCGCGCTGCTGGCTGGGTGGGACGCCGGGCTGGCCCGGCAGGTGCTGTACGTCGACACCGATCCGGAGCTGGCCGACACCGCCGTGTTCTGCGCCGCGTACGACGTCCCGGCCGAGGCGTCCGCGAACTGCGTGGTGGTCGCGGCGAAGCGCGGCGGGGAGACCACGCTGGCCGCCGGACTCGTCCTGGCCACCACCCGGCTCGACGTCAACAAGGCGGTGCGCGGTCACCTGGGCGCGCGCAAGGTCTCGTTCGCGCCGATGGACACCGCCGTCGGCGAGAGCGGCATGGAGTACGGCGGCATCACCCCCGTCGGCCTGCCCGCCCCCTGGCCGCTGCTGGTCGACGCGGCCGTCGCCGCCGCCCCGTACGTCCTGGTCGGCAGCGGTCGGCGGCGCGGCAAGCTGATCCTGCCCGGCGCGGTCGCCGCCGCGCTGCCCGGAGCCCGGGTGCTGGAGGGCCTGGCCGGCTGAGAACGGGACCCGGGGCAGGGACCAAGGGGACCAAGAGGCCCGGGTCGGCGGGAACATCGAGCGGCTGCCGGGGGTTGGACCGGATGGTCCCCGTGGGGCGGTGCCCCGGGCGGGACGAGTCGAGGTACGGATGCGAGGAGTGAGTACGAGATGACCACTGACCGGGCTGTCCTGGCCGGCGGCTGCTTCTGGGGCATGCAGGAGCTGATCCGCAAACTCCCCGGCGTCGAGTCGACCCGCACCGGCTACACCGGCGGTCAGAACGCGCACGCCACCTACCGAAACCACCCCGGCCACGCCGAGGCACTGGAGATCGTCTACGACCCGGAGCGGATCAGCTACCGGACGCTGCTGGAGTACTTCTTCCAGATCCACGACCCGAGCACCCTGGACCGGCAGGGCAACGACATCGGCAGCAGCTACCGCTCCGCGATCTTCTACACGGACGAGGCCCAGCGCGCCACCGCCCTCGACACCATCGCGGACATCGACGCCAGCGGCCTGTGGCCCGGCAAGGCGGTCACCGAGGTGGTGCCGGTCGGCGACTTCTGGGAGGCCGAGCCCGAGCACCAGGACTACCTGCAGCACTACCCCAACGGCTACACCTGCCACTACCCGCGCCCCGGGTGGAAGCTCCCGGCACGCGAAGGCGCCTGAGGGCGGCCCGGTGGGCGGTCAGCCGGGCAGCAGGACGGACGGGCGGCGGCCACCGGTTCCTCCGGCGGCCGCCGCCCGTCGGCGTGTCCGGCGCCGGGAGCGCCCCGACCCGGCCGTCCGACCGGGCTGACCGGGCTGACCGGCGGTCCTGTGGCGGCACGCCGAGCGCTCCGCTGCTGAACCGGAACCGGAGTAGTAGCCGGAGCCGGAGCCGGAACCGCCCGGGCCCGCCACCGAGGGGCGGCTCGCCGTGGAACGCCCTGACCGCCCTCGCCCGCCCCCGGTCAGCCGGGGAGCACCGGGGCGGCCAGCAGCGGGGCGAGGCGTCGGGTGACCGTGGCCGGGTCGACCCGGTCGTTGGTGTCGACGGCCAGCAGCGGGCCGCCGAGCCGCAGGGGGCCGGGGAAGGTGGCGCGGATGACGGCGACGCGTTCGGCGACCTGCTCGGGGCTCTGCCGCCGGTCGAGGTGGCCGGGGTGGCGGGTGCGGGCCTGGAAGCGTTCGGCGGCGAGGGCGGGGTCGCAGTCGCAGAAGACCTCGACGAGTCGGCCGCCCAGTTCCCGCAGGCGCGCGGGTGCCGTCTCGTGGTGCCACCAGTTGTCCAGCACGGCTCCCCGGGTGCGGGCCGCCAGGCGGAACAGGACGTCGTCGCCGGCGCGGCTCAGGCGGCGGCGCCAGTCGTGGTCCCCGACGCCCAGCGAGTCGTAGAGCGATTCGAGGATCTCGTCCTTGTCGAGGAGCGGCAGCCCCAGCTCCTCGGCGAGAGCCCGGGCCAGGGTGCTCTTCCCGCTGGCCGGAAGTCCGGAGACGATCACGAAGGTTCTGTCGGTCACGGCACCATCCTGGCCCGTCCTCGGACCGGTACGCACCGCGCCCACCCCAAGGGCCTTCCTGCCACCGGCCTTTGGGAGCCGGGGGGCAGGGCCGGTCGGCGTCTGCGCAGTGCGGCGGACAGGTGGACGCCGGCGCCGGGCGCGGCGGTGGCGACGTGTCCGGTGGTGATCTCGTCGGCGTGGTGGGCGTGGTGGGCGTGGTGGTTCAGGTGCCGGCGCGGGCGCGGAGGAGGGCGTCGAGGGAGTCGACGATCCAGTCCCAGGACTGCTGGGGGTCGACCGGGGTGTGGGCGAAGCCGCCGGCCGCCTCCAGGCCGATGTAGCCGTGGAAGACGCTGCCGAGCAGCCGGACCGCGTGGGTCTGGTCGGGTTCGGGGAGGTGGTAACCGCGCAGGATGGCCCGGGTGAGGTGGGCGTGGCGGGGGGCGGCGCTGGCGGCGGCGGTCTGCGGGTCGAGGCGGAGGCGGGTGGCGTCGTAGCGGCCGGGGTGCTCCCGGGCGTAGCCGCGGTACGCCTCGGCGAAGGCGGCCAGCGCGTCGCGGCCGGAGCGGCCGGCGAGGGCGTCGGTGGCCCGGTCGGCGAGTTCGGCGAGGGCCAGCAGGGCGATCCGGACCTTGAGGTCGTGCGAGCTCTTGACGTGCGAGTAGAGGCTGGCCACCTTCACGTCGAAGCGGCGGGCCAGCTCGGTCACCGTGACCTGCTCGAACCCGACCTCGTCGGCGAGCTCGGCGCCCGCCCGGGCCAGTACCTCGGGGGTCAGACCTGCGCGTGCCACGGCGTCCACCCGTCCCTTCATGCGTTCGTACGTTCGTTCACCGTTCGGCGGTGCCTGCCGGTGACGGCCGGTGCTTCCTGGGGAGATTATCCATTTGCCTAAACGACTTAGGCAAATTAGCGTGGTGTTTCGTGAGAGAGCTGACCGACCCCGAGATCCGCGCCGCGTTCCTGAACTGCTCCAAGGGCGAGGCGAAGCGGCTGAACCTTCCCCGTGAGCTGGCCGAACAGCCCTGGCCGGAGCTGGACTTCCTCGGCTGGCGCGACCCGCAGGCCCCCGACCGGGCGTACCTCGTCACCGAGCTGGACGGCCGCCCGCAGGCCGTCGTCCTGCGCGCCTCCTCCGGTGCGTCCTGGCAGCCGCGCCGGAGCATCTGCTCGCTGTGCGTCACCACCCACACCGGCGGGGTCTCGCTGCTGGTCGCCCCGCTGGCCGGTCCCGCCGGGCGGCAGGGCAACTCGGTCGGCGCGTACATGTGCAGCGACCTGGCCTGTTCGCTGTACGTGCGCGGGCTGCGCGAGACCGGCAACCGGATCCACGAGTCGCTGACGCAGGAGCAGCGGATCGAGCGGATGCGCGGCAACCTGGCCGGCTTCCTGGCGAAGGTGCGCGGGACGGCGGCGGCCGACGCGGAGGGCTGAACCGCCGCGCGGACGAGGCGTGTCGGCCCCGCGCTTTCGCGGAGCCGGCTGTCGAACGGACGGCCAGGACGGCCGAAGGGGCCTCTGCGCCGGGACGACGGGACGTGTCGAGGGTCCAGTACGTCGCCGGGCGCGAGGCACCTTCCAGGCGGGCTCCGGGGCCGGTGCCGTCACTCCGTCCGCAGCACTTCCGCCACCGGCAGCCTCGCTGCGCCCCGGGCCGGCAGGTAGGCCCCCAGGGCGGCGATCAGGGCGCCGGCCAGGGTCAGCGGCACCAGGGTCGGCCAGTGCCACACGTGCAGCAGGGAGGCGGGGAGGTCGACCCCGGTGCCGTGCCCGGTGAGCGGGATGACGATCCGGTGCGCGAGCACCCCGAGCGGTACGCCGAGCAGCCCGCCGACCGCGCCGAGGACCGTCATGGAGGTCACCACCATGGCGATCACCTGGCGCGGGGTCATGCCGATCGACTTGAGCACGCCCAGGTCCCTGCGCCGCTCGCGGGTGCTCAGCACCACGGTGTTGAGCACCCCGAGGGCGGAGACCGCGATCAGCATCAGGGTGAGCGTCGACACCACGCCGATCACGACCTTCTCCATGGTCTCGACGCCGCCGTTGACCGAGGCCCCCACCCCGTGGTCCGCCTCGGTGACCGCCGAGGCGTAGGCGGCCGCATCGGTGCCCGGGGCGAGCTGGACGTAGAAGTTCACCGCGCGCCGGCCGGGGCTCAGCTTGATGAACCTGTCCCAGTCGAGGCTGGTGACGTCCCAGCCGCCGGAGGACTCGCCGACCACCGTCGCGGGGAGGGGCCGCCCGTCGGAGTCGTCCACAACGCGCTACGGGCCGGCGCCTCGGGCTTCCTGGTCAAGGACATGGCCCTGGACGACATCACGACGGCCGTCCGCGTGGTGGCCGACGGGGACGCCCTGCTCGCCCCCAAAGTCACCCGCCGCCTGATCGAGGAGTTCACCGCCCGCCCCCGGCCCGCCGCCGCCCGGCCCCCTCAGGACCTCCGGGGCATCACCGACCGCGAACGCGAAGTCCTCACCCTGATCGGCCGGGGCCTGTCCAACGCCGAGATCGCCGAAGCCCTCTTCATCACCGCTGCCACCGTCAAGGCCTACGTCACCCGCCTGCTGGCCAAGCTCGACGCCCGCGACCGCGTCCACCTCGTCATCACCGCCTACGAACACGGCTTGGTCTCCGCTGGCCGGCGCTAGGCGCGGCACCGGCCTCGCGCCCCGCGCCCCGGCCGACCAGCTGCTCGCCCAAGATCGAGACTAAGCTGCCCGGGACGGTCGGTGCGTCGACGAAGCGAGCGGCGCGGGGGAGGGGTGCGGACGGATGGCGAACTTCACGTTGGGCGGGGCGGCGGCCGACACCGACGAGGTGATCGCCGCGTACGACGCCCTGGAGCGGCGGATCTGGACCGGCCGGGCCGCCGCCTACGCCGCGAGCTTCGCCCGGCTCTGCGCCCGCCCGGTGCCCGACCTGCTCGACGCCGCCGGGGTCGGCCCCGGCACCGCGCTGCTGGACGTCGGCACCGGAACGGGTGCCGTCGCGGCCGCCGCCTGCGCGCGCGGCGCCCGGGTCACCGCCGTCGACGCCGAGCCCAGCATGCTCACCGAGGCCCGGCGGAACGCCCCCGGGGCCGCGGTGCACGCCGCGACGCTGCCCGAACTGACTTTCGCCGACCGGACGTTCGACGCGGTGGTCGGCAACTTCGTGATCAACCACGTCGGGCGGCAGCGCGCCGCCGTCGCCGAACTGCGCCGCGTCCTGCGCCCCGGCGGCCGGCTCGCCCTCACCACCTGGGCCACCCCGGCCCCGCGCGGGCAGAGCCTGCTGGGCCGGGCCGTCGAAGCCGCCGGCGCACCCCGCCCCGCGCACCTGCCGCCGGCGCCCGCCGCGCTGCAGGCCACCGGCAGCCCCGACGGCCTCACCGCGCTGCTCGCCGCCGCCGGCCTGCCCGACGCGCACTGCCGCACGCTGCGCTGGGACCACCGCACCACCGTGGAGGAGTGGTGGGCCGGCCCGGCCGGCCGGGTCGCCTTCATCGGCGAGCTGCTGCACCACCAGACGCCGGAGGTCCGGGCCGGGGTCAGGCGCGAATTCGTCCGCCTCGCCGAGGAGTTCCGCACCGCGGACGGCGCACTGGCCCTCCCGCACGCGGCCCTGCTGGTCTCGGCCCGCCGCTGATCGGGGCGGGCCGCCAACGGGCCTTCCGGCCAGGGGAGTTCGCCGGAGAGCCGGGTGTCCGGTGCGCGGAAGCCGATACGGGTGGCGACCCGGCGGGAGGCCGGGACGCGGGCGTGCCACTGCGGGAGCAGCCCGGCGGCGAGGGCGGGCGCGGGCCAGGTGATCTCGTCCGGCGACGCCTCGTCGCGCTCCGCCGGGCCGACCCGGTCCGTCAGCGCGCGCAACGCAGGGTGGTCGGCCGGGAGTCGCTCGACGGCGGGCGCGTCCGGGGCGGGCGCGTAGCGGGTCGGTGTGCCCGGCGGCGTCCGGCGCGGTGGCCGGGTCAGTGGCCGCCCTGCGGGGTCTCGCAGCCGCCCTCCACGTACGCGCCGTGCACCTCGATCCGGGGCGTGGCCGACAGCACGCCCGACAGGCACGGCCCGACGCCCGGGACGGAGAACGAGAACCGCACGCCGTCGGCGCTCTGGCCGACCCGGGCCTCCGGGTAGCCGAGGCGGGTCAGCAGGGCCTTGGCCTGCTCGGGCCCGGCCGGGGGCTGCCGGGCGGCCTCGACGGAGAGCCGCGAGGCGTGCTCGTTGCCCCGGCACTGCTGGAGCGGGGTGATCGAGGTCATCTTCAGGTACGCGTGGTTCTCGCCGTACTTGGGGTTCTCCGGCTGGTGGCCGCCGGACGAACCGGCGGCGGGCGTGGACGGCGGCATCGTGGCCTCCTTGCCCGCGCAGGCCGCGGCGACGGCCGGGAAGGCCCGGTCGTGGGCGGCCTCCGCCTGCCGGCGCTGCTCCGCGTACTGCCGCTGGGCCTCTGCCTGCGCGGAAGTCTGCGCGCCGGGGGCGCCCGAGGATCCGGCGGCGCGGGTGGAGCCGCATCCGGTGAGCCCGCCGAGCAGGGCGGCGACGGCGAGGGTGGCGGCGGTCGCGGACAGGGTGGGACGTATCACGGTGCGCTGCTCCGGTCGGTCGGTCGGTCGGTCGGTCGGTGGGCGGGGGCGGGCTCCGGGCCCGTCGGGCCGCCATCGTTTCGTGTGCGGCGTATCGGAGGGAAGAGTACGCGCACTCGACTGAGGGGGCGTCAGCGGGGTCGGGCGGGAGTCGGGTGGCGGGGTCAGGGCAGTCGGGTGGCGGCGCGGAGGGCCGGAAGGTGGTCGGCGAGGAAGGTGTCGACCGTGCGGGCGGGGCGGCCGAGCAGGTCGGGGACGGCGGTGGTGACTTCGGCGAGGGTGCCGGTGGCGACCTCGCGGAGCAGGGTGGCGAGGTCGGCGGCGAAGGAGGCGGGCAGGCCCTGGGCGGTCAGGGCGGCGGCGACCTCGTCCGGGGTGAGCGGGAGCAGGTCGACGGGGCGGCCCAGGGCGTGCGCGACCCGGTCGGCCAACTGCCGGTCGGTGAGGGCCTGCGGGCCGGTCAGGACGAAGGACTCGCCCGGGCGCGGGGCCCCGGTCAGCAGGACTTCCGCGCACTCGGCGATGTCCCGGCAGTCGAGGTGCGAGACGGGCGCGCCGCCGTAGCGGCCGACCAGTCGCCCGTCCGGGGTGAAGGCGCCCGGGAGCAGCAGGTTCTGCAGGAAGCCGGACGGCAGCAGCAGCGTCCAGCCCGGGACGGCGGCGGTGAGGCGGCGGTCGAGGACGCCGTGGGCGCCCTGGGCGAGCCGGCTGCCCGGTTCGGCGTGCCAGACCGAGACCTTCACCACGCGTTCGACGCCCGCCGCCGCGGCCGCCTCGATGGCGGCGGTGTACTGGCGGACCATCGGCTGCTCCCCGTCCACCGGCACGGCGCCGGGGCCGTTCAGGAACAGCCGGTCGACGCCCGCGAAGGCGGCGGTCAGCGAGGCCGGGTCGTCGAAGTCGCCGACGGCGTACGGGCAGCCGAGGGCGCGGCCCTTGGCCTCGTCGCGGACCGGGGCGCGGAACTCGGCGCCCCGGTCGGTGAGGCGGCGGACCAGGTGGCGGCCGATCGAGCCGGTGGCTCCGGTCAGCAGGATCATGGCGGGTTCTCTCCTCGGCTGGGCGTGCGGGTGCGGGTGGGGATGCGGGTGTGGAGGGGGCCCCGGGTAAGCTGAGGCATCCTCGGTTTCGGCTTAAGTCGAGGATGCCTCGACTTGTTGTGCGAGGGCAAGTACCCACCGGGAAAAGGGAGCTGATGACGTGACCGGGACCGCCCGCCGCCGACCGCGCGCCGACGCGCTGCGCAACCGCGAACGGCTGCTCGCCGAGGCCGACGCGGTGTTCCGCGCGGAGGGCACCGGCGCCTCGCTGGAGGGGATCGCCCGCCGGGCCGGCGTCGCCACCGGCACGCTCTACGGCCACTTCCCGACCCGGGCCGCGCTGATCGCCGCGCTGCTGGAGGCGCGCAACGAGGAACTGTTCGACTACGGGGACGGGTTGGCCGCCCACCCCGACCCGGCGCGCGCCCTGGCCGACTGGATCCGCGCGGTCGTCCGGCACGCCGCCGCCTACCAGGGCCTGGCCGCCGCACTCGCCGCCCGGGCCGACGAACTCCTCGACTCCTGCCACCGGATGACCGCGATCGGCGAGCACCTGGTCGACCGGGCCCGGGCGGCGGGCGCGCTGCGCGGCGACACCACCGGCGCCGACGTGTTCACCCTGACGAACGCCGCCGCCTGGGCCCGCGAACACGACACCGCCGAACAGGCCGACCGGCTGCTCGACCTCGCGCTGGCCGGGATGATCGCGGCAGGGGCCGGATGAGCGCAGGCGGAGGGCGCGGCCGAGGTCGAGTCGGGCGCCCCCGGGTCGGCGGCCCGGCTGTTGCACGGGTGAGGGCCCGCCGGAATGCCGGTGAAGGTTCAACAAGATTCAACCGGGTCGGAATTTTCAACACATCCACGGGTCATATGACTGGATGGTGGACGTACTGATTCGGCACTGTGGTGACGGGCCCGACACCGGCCGCGCCACGGGGAGTCGGCGCGGGGCCGGGAGTGTCGCGGCCCGCACCTGATCGCTTCCCTCGCTGCTGCGGAGCGTGCAGTCATGCCCGTGTCGGTTCACATGTTCCCCGGACAGGGAGATTTTCCCGTATCAGCGCTGTACCGGGCCGCCGCCCGGGACGGCACCCTGCGCCGCGCGCTGCGCGACGTCTACGAGGAGATCGACGCCACCGCCGTCCTCACCCCCACTCCCACGGACCCCGCCGCCGAGACCGCCGAAATCGCGGCCGCCGCCGCCCCGCCGCCCCCGCTGGCCGCCCTGCTGCTCGGCGAACACCCGCCCGGCGGACGGGAGTTGGCGCGGGGCCCGGTCGGCCTCCAGCAACTCGCCCACCACGGCGCGGCGGTGGCCTGGCAGCGGGTGCTGGCCGCCCGGTACGGGCCGCCGGACGCGCTGCTGGCCGTCAGCTTCGGCGAGCTCGCCGCGCTGACCGCCGCCGGCGCCTGGACGGTCGGGGCCGGGGCGGCCGCCGCGTACGGACTGGCCCGGGTGCTGGCCCGGGCGCCCGGCCGGCTGGCGCTGATCGGCTGCGGGGAGCGCCGGGCCGCCGAACTGGCCGCCCGGGCCGGCGGCGGACGGGTCGCGGTCGGCTGCGTCAACAGTCCGGGCGAGTGCGTGATCGGCGGCCCGCTGGAGCAACTGGCCGCCGTCGAACGGCTCGCCACCGGGCAGGGCGTCCAGGTCGCCCGGCTGCGGCTGCCGTTCGGCTCGCACCATCCCGAACTCGAAGCGCAGCGCGCCGAGTTCGAGGCGGTGCTGCGGGCCGGGCCGCCGATCGGCCCGCTCGCCGTGCCCGTCTACTCGGCGGTCGCCGGCCGCCGCTACACCCCGGGGGACGACCTCGCCGCCCGGGCCGCCGACTGCCTGGTCCGCCCGGCCCACCTGCCCCGGGTGCTGGCCCTGCTCGCCGCCCACGGCCACACCGACTACCGCGAGGCCGGCCCCGGCGGCGCGCTCACCCGCAACGCCGCCGACTGCCTGCGCGGCACCGGCGCCCGGGTGCACGGACAGCGGGCCGACGGACCGTCAACCCACCACCAGGAGAGGAGGGCCGGCATGGACGAGGCACCGGAGCGGGCCCTGGCGGAACTGCTGCACGGCCGCCACCACCCCGGCTACCTACCCCGCCTGCACCGCGCCCTGGCCCGGCACCCCTACCGGGTCGCCGAGGCGCCCGCCGAACGCGAGACCTACCTCTACCGCCGCCTGCGCGCCCTGCTGCGCGCCCTCCCGTCCGCCGCCGACCTGCACGCCGCCCCCGACGGCCTGGCCGCCGCGCTGGCCTGGGCCACCGTCGCCGACCCCCGGCTCGGGATGACGCTGATCACCCAGAACGTCCTCGGCCAGGGCTCCCTGCTGCGGCTGGCCGGCGACCCCAAGGACGTCGCCCCCGCACTCGACGCCGTCGACGCCGGCGAGCTGCGGATCGGCTACCTGGTCACCGAGGCCGGCCGGGCCGGCAGCCACCTCGGCGCCGGTACGGTCGCCGAATTCCGGCCGGAGCGAAGGGAGTTCGTGCTGCGCACCCCGGGGGAGGAGGACGCCAAGTTCGGTGGCGTCGCCCAGTACCCCGGACCGCGCGGCGCCGTGGTGATCGCCCGCGCCGTCGACGCGGCCGGCCGGGACGGCGGCGTGTTCGCCTTCCTGGTCAGGCTCGCCGACCACGACGGGCCCCGGCCCGGCGTCACGCTCTCCCCGCCCGTCCCGGTCGGCGCGCTCCCGCTCGGCTACCACCGGGTCCGCTTCGACGGCGTCCGGGTCCCCGAGGCGCACTGGCTGCGCGACGACGCCCGCCTCGACGAGCACGGCCGCCTGCACGACCCGCGCACCCCCGCCGACCGGCTGCGCCGCACCCTCGCCGTCGGCCAGGACCTGTGGGGCGTCCTGCCGACCGCGCTGGCCGCGCTCGCCCGGCAGGCCGCGGTGCTCGCCGTCCGGCACTCCCGCCACCGCGAGACCCGCGCCGCCCTCGCCCCCGGCACCCCGCTGCTCGCCCACCGCAGCCAGCAGCGCGCCCTGCTCGGCGCCCTCGCCGACGCCTTCGCGCTCAGCTGCGCCGCCGCCCGCGCCCGCGAACTGCTCGCCGCCACAAGGGAGTCCGGGGCGTCCGGGGCGTCCGACCCGGCCGGCGCCGAAGCCGGGTACGCGCCGTGGGCCGCCGTCAGCCGGCCGCTCTCCGCGTACAAGGCGCACTGCGCCGACGAGGCCGAACGGATCATCGCCGAGTGCCAGCGCCGCTGCGGCCACGCCGGGCTCGCCGAGGAGAACCGGCTGGCCGGCTACCACGGCTTCGCCCGCGCCTTCGACCCGGCCGGCGGCGACAGCCGGCTCATCCGCTACGACCTCGGCCGCGCCCTGCTGGACGACCCGCCCGCGAGCGGGCTCCCGCCGATCCCCGCGGACCTCGGCGACCCCGGCTGGTGGCCCGCCGTCCTGGCCCGGCACCAGCACGACCAGGCCGGCTGGCTGCGGCGGGCCACCGCCGAGCGGGCCGCCGCCGGCGCCACCCCCTTCGAGGTGTGGAACCCGCTGCTCGACCGGGCCGCCGACCTCGGCGCGACCTACGCCGCGCGGCTCGCCGCCGAGGACCTCGCCCGGGCGGTCGCGGCCCTCCCCCCGGAGAGCCCGGCGGCGGCCCTCGGCCGGCTCGCCGCGCTCCGCGCCGCCGACCGCGCGGCGGGCCCGCTGTTGCGCCACCGCACGCTCGCCCCGGGGGAGTTGGCGGGGCTGGAGAACGCGCTGGAACGCGGCTACGACGGCCTGCTGCCCCGGCTGGAGGAGGTCGAGGAGGTCTTCGCGTTCCCCGAGGAGATCGTCTAGGCGGAGGCAGGGCCCGCCCCGGACCAGGGCAAGGGCAGGGCAGAGCGAGGACAAGAGCAAGTACAAGGACAAGGAGAGGTGCGCAGACCGTGAACGCGGTGGGTGTGTGGGGCACCGGGCGGTACGTGCCGTCCCGGGTGCGGGGGAACGCGGAGGTCGCGGCGGCGGTCGGGGTGACCGCCGAGTGGATCGCGGAGCGGACCGGGGTGCTCCGCCGGCACGTCGCGGCGGCGGACCAGGCGACGTCGGACCTGGCGGCCGAGGCGGTGCGCCGGGCGCTGCGCTCGGCCGGGGTGGCGGCGGGGCAGATCGGGCTGCTGGTCTGCGCGACGTCGACGCCGGACGAGCTGGGGCCGGCCACCGCCTGCCGGGTGCAGGCGCTGGTGGGCGCGCGGAACGCGGTCGCGCTGGACGTGTCGGCGGCCTGCTCGGGCTGGCTGTTCGGGGCGAAGGTCGCGCACGACTGGCTGCGGGAGGCGGACGGGCCGATGCTCGCGGTGGTGGTCGGGGTGGAGGCGTACTCGAAGTTCCTCGACCCGGCCGACCGGGGCACCGCGGTGCTGTTCGCGGACGGCGCGGCGGCGACCGTGCTGGGGCCGGTGGAGCCGCCGGGCGGCCTGGGCGGGTTCCGGCTGGGATCGGACGGGACGCTCGCCGACCGGGTGCTGATCCCGGCCGGCGGCAGCCGGCGTCCGGCCAGCCGGGAGACCCTCGACCAGGGCGCGCACCGGATCCGGATGGACGGGCGGACGGTCAGCCGGTTCATCCGGGACGCGTTCCCGCGGATGCTGGCCCAGACCCTGGAGCGGCACGGCCTGACCGTCGACGACATCGACCACGTGATCACCCACCAGCCCAACCCCGTCCTGCTGCGCCGGCTCGCCGCCGAGGCGGGCCTCGCCGACCGGATGACCGTGGTCGGCGACACCGTGGGCAACATCGGCGCGGCCAGCGCCCCCTACGCGCTGGCGACCGCGCACGCCGAGGGGCGGCTGCAGCCCGGCGACCTGATCCTGCTGACCGTCTTCGGGGCCGGCATGACCTGGGGCAGCGCACTGCTGCGCTGGTCCGCGGCCCTGGAGGGAATCCGCATCGATGGGAAGGAAGAACCGTCATGAGCACCAGCACACTGCCGGGGGCGTTCCGGCTGGACGGGGCCCGCGCCCTGGTCACCGGGGCGTCGCGGGGCATCGGGCGGGCCTGCGCGCTGGCGCTGGCCGCCGCCGGGGCCGACGTGGCCCTGACCGCCCGGAGCGGGGCGGCGCTGCACGGCGCCGCCAAGGAGGCCGAGGAGCACGGGGTTCGGGCCGTGGCGCTGGCCGCCGACCTGGCCGGCCCGGGCGCGCCGAGCGACGTGGTGGACCGGGCGGCCGCCGCGCTCGGCGGGCTCGACGTCGTGCTGCACAACGCCGGGGTGCTGCCCACCGCGGCGGACGGCAGCCCCGTCCTGGTGCCGTTCCAGCACTCCACCCAGGAGGACTGGGAGTACGTCATCGCCCTCAACCTGAACGTCACCGCCGAGCTCTGCCGGGCCGCCCACCCGCACCTGGCGGCGTCCGGGCGGGCCTCGCTGATCCTGATGTCCTCGGCGTCCGGGGTGATGGGCACCCCGCTGCTGGACGCGTACGCCGCGACCAAGGCCGCGCAGATCTCGCTGGCCCGCAGCCTGGGCGTCGGCTGGGCCCGGGAGGGGATCCGGGTGAACGCGGTCTGCCCCGGCTGGATCACCACCGACATGACCGGCTTCGCCTCCGGCACCGAGGCGTTCTCGAACTGGCTGATGGCGCACGTCCCGCAGGGCCGCTGGGGCAGCCCCGAGGACGTCGCCGGGGCGGTGCTGTTCCTCGCCTCGCCCGCCTCCGCGCTGGTCACCGCCCAGGCCCTGGTGCTGGACGGCGGACTGAGCACCCCGGACGGCGGACTCGCGGCGATCCCCAAGCCGCCGTCCCCGTTCGCGGCCTGAGCGGCGGCCCCGGGATGAACCGCGCGGCCGTCGTCGGACTGGGCTCCTGCCTGCCCGCCCGCAGCGTCGACAACGAGCAGGTGATCGCCGAGGGAGCGCTCGACAGCAGCGACGAGTGGATCCGCCGGCGCACCGGCATCCACCGCCGACGGCGCGCCGCACCCGGCACCGCCACCGGCGACCTGGCCGCGCACGCCGCGGCCGCGGCCATCGAATCCGCCGACGCCGCACCGGACTTCGTGCTGCTCGCCACCACCACCCCCGACCACCCCTGCCCCGCCACCGCCCCCGCCGTCGCCCACCGGCTCGGCCTGCCGCACGTCCCCGCGTTCGACCTGGCCGCGGTCTGCTCCGGCTTCCTGTACGCGCTGGCCACCGCCGACGCCCTGGTCCGGGCCGGGGCCTGCCGCCGCCCGCTGGTGATCGGCGCCGACACCTACTCCACCATCGTCGACCCCGCCGACCGCGACACCGCCGCCCTGTTCGGCGACGGCGCCGGAGCCGTCCTGCTGGCCGCCGCCGAGGACGGCGCCCCCGGCACCCTGCGCGCCGCCGACCTGGGCAGCGACGGCGCCGGGTCCGGCCTGATCACCATCCCGGCCGGCGGCTCCCGGCACCCCGACCGGCAGCGCGCCGTCCCCGACGCGCACTGGTTCCGGATGCGCGGCCGCTCCGTCTACGGCGAGGCCGTCCGGCACCTCACCGACTCCGCCGCACGCGCGCTGGCCGGGGCCGGCTGGAAGACCGCCGACCTGGGCGCGTTCGTCGCCCACCAGGCCAACCAGCGGATCCTCGACTCGGTCGCCGACCGCCTCGGCCTGCCGCCCGCCGTCCGCTTCGGCAACCTGCGCGACCTCGGCAACACCGCCGCCGCGTCCATCCCGCTGGTGCTCGCCGACGACGGCCCGCAGCGCGCCGTCGCCCCCGGCACCCCCACCCTGCTCACCGCCTTCGGCGGCGGCCTGACCTGGGCGTCCGTCGCCCTCACCTGGCCCGCCGCCACCCCCGTCCGCCGCACCCTCGACTGACCCCAGGAGACCCCCGTGGACCGGATCACCGAACGCGTCGCCGCCGTCCTCGCCGACAAGTTCGACGTCCCCGCCGACCTGATCACCACCAGGGCGAGCTTCCAGGAGCTCGACCTCGACTCGCTGTCCGTCGTCGAGCTGTACGTCACCCTCCAGGAGGAGTGGGGCGTCCCGCTCGACGCCGAGGCCCCCGGCGCCGAGACCACCGTCGGCGAACTCGTCGACGAACTGCGCCAGGCGCTGGACGGGCGGGCGTCCTCCGGGGCGGCCCTGCCGCCGGACGGGAGCGGAACCGGTGACGACTGAGCGCACCGACCCCGCGCGGATCGTCGTCACCGGCACCGGGGCCGTCACCGCCGGCGGCGACACCCTCGACGCCACCTGGCGCACCCTCTGCGAGGGACGCGGCACCGCCCGGACCGACCCCGAACTGCTCGGCACCCCCGCACCGATCAGCTGCCGCCCGCCGCACCCCGAACAGGCCCCCGTCCGGCAGGCCTGGCGGCTCGACCGCTGCACCCGCTACCTGCTCACCGCCGCCCGCGAGGCCCTCGCCGAAGCCGGCCACCCGGCGTTCGGCGAACGGCCGCCCGACTGGGACCCGGCCCGGGTCGCCGTGGTGATCGGCTCCGCCGCCGGCGGCGTCGCCGTCCTCGAACACGCCCACCGCCGCCTGCTCGAACGCGGCCCCGACGCGCTCTCCCCGCTCACCCTCACCGGCTACCTGCCCAACCTCTCCGCCGCCGGCCACCTCGCCCTCGCGCTGCGCACCACCGGCCCCGCCCTGCACACCTCCACCGCCTGCGCCTCCGGCGCCAACGCCGTCGCGCACGCCGCGCTGCTGCTCGCCGCCGGCGCCTGCGACCTCGCGATCGCCGGCGGCACCGACGCGATGGCCACCCCGCTGTGCGCCGCCGCGTTCGCCAAGGCCGGCGCGCTCTCCCGGCGCACCGACCGGCCCGCCACCGCCTCCCGCCCCTTCGACCGGGACCGGGACGGCTTCGTGCTCGGCGAGGGCGCCGCCGTCCTGGTCCTGGAACGCGCCGCCGACGCCGCCGCCCGCCGCGCCCCCGCCCTGGCCCGGCTGGCCGGCTGGGCCACCACCTCCGACGCCCACCACCCCACCGCCCCCGACCCCGCGGGCCGCGGCCTGCGGGCGGCCGTCGCGCTCGCGCTGCGCGCCGCCGACGCCGGCCCCGACGAGGTCGGGCACGTCAACGCGCACGGCACCGGCACCCCGCTGGGCGACCGGGCCGAGGCCGCCGCGATCCGCGAACTCTTCGCCCGCACCCCGCCCAGCGTCACCTCCGCCAAGGGCGCGCTCGGCCACACCATGGGCGCGGCCGGCGCGATCGAGGCCGCGCTCACCGTCCGCACCCTGCGCACCGGCACCGTCCCGCCCACCGCCAACCACGACGCCCCCGGCCCCGACACGGCCGGCCTCGACCTGGTCACCGGCCACCCCCGCCGGGACGGCCCCCGGCTGGCGCTCAGCCACTCGATGGGCTTCGGCGGGCACAACACCGTGCTGGCGCTCCGCCGCTGAACACCCTTGCCGGGCACGGCGGGTGTGCCCGAGGATCGACCGCATGAGCGACCAGTACCCCGGCGCGCACCGGATGGCCGACGTCCCGCTGGCCGAGCTGTTCCCCGAACTGACCCCGGACGAGCGGCGGCGGATCACCGCCGCCGCCGACGCGGTCGACGCGCTGCGCCCCGCGACCGACGTCCGCCGGATCTGGCAGTGGTTCCCGGCGGGCCGCTCCTTCCTCACCGAGGTCTTCCTCGACCCGAACCGGGACGTCGAACTGCAGATCGAGGTCGGCCCGGTGGCGGACGGCCGACTGGCCTGCCACACCCAGGTCCAGGTCGGCTGCGCCTGCGAGCGGGACCACGGCGGCCACGTCGCCGACCCGGTCAGCACCGTGGTCGGCGACGGCCGTTCGCTCGCCGACGCCTTCGAACAGGGCGTCGCCCGGCTGCGGGCGGCGGCCGCGGCGTCCGCCGATCCCGGCCACTGGCGGTGCCGGGCCGGCGTGGCCTGACCCGCCGACCCCACCGCCGCCGCTACAGGCGGCGCGGGCCGGTGCCGTCCCCGGCGAGGGAGTCGCCCGGGTTCAGCAGGGCGCAGGCCCTCATCGACAGGCAGCCGCAGCCGATGCAGCCGGTCAGTTCCGCCTCCAGCCGTTCGATGGTCCGGCGGCGCTCCTCCAGCCGGCGCTTCCAGCCGCGCGAGGCGCGCTGCCACTCCTGGTGGCTGGGCGGCCGGTCGAGCGGGACGTCGGCGAACGCCTCGCGCAGGTCCTCCAGCGGGATGCCGATCCGCTTCGCGACCGAGATCAGCGCGATCCGGCGCAGCATGTGCCGCGGGTAGCGGCGCCGGCCGCGGCCGTCCCGCCCGGACGCGATCAGGCCGAACTCCTCGTAGAACCGCAGCGCGGACGCCGCCACCCCGGTCCGCGCGCCGACCTCGCCGATCGGCAGCCAGTCGTCCGCCGAGGGCTCCGCCGACTCGGCCGACGCTGCCGGCTCCGAGGGCTCCGCCGCCTGCGCCCCGCCCGGTTGACGGTCCGTCACCGCCGCCTCCCCCCTGGTCCGGATTGACCTCAACCTTACTTGAGGACCTACGGTCGGCCGTGCCAGAGCGGCGAGCGGTACCGAACCGGAGAGGACGGCGGCCCGATGACCTATGTGGTGGCCCTGCCCTGCGTGGACGTCAAGGACAGGGCGTGCACCGAGGAGTGCCCGGTGGACGGCATCTACGAGGGGCCGCGGATGCTCTACATCCACCCCGACGAGTGCATCGACTGCGGCGCCTGCGAGGTGGTCTGCCCGGTCGAGGCGATCCACTACGAGGACGACCTCCCGGCGGAGCTGCGGCCGTTCGCCGCCGCGAACGCCGAGTTCTGCGCCGAGCTGGGCATGCCGGGCGGCGCCAGCGCGTACGGCCCGGTCGGCCGGGACCACCCGCTGGTGGCGGCGCTGCCCCGGGCCTGAGCGGTACGGGCCCGAGCGGTGCGGGCCCGAGCGGCGCCGGTCGTCACCTGTTCGGGTGAACCGGCGGCGCGGTCGGGCCCGCCTCCGTCCGGCGGGCGTTGGAACAGGGCATGGACGAAGCCGCCACCACCCCCGACGCCCGGACGGACGCGCCTCCCTGCGTCTGGTGCGGGAAGCCCGCCGCCGAGGCCGGCAAGCGGGGCACCCGCCCCAAGTACTGCGGCCAGACCTGCCGGCAGCGCGCCTACGAGGCCCGCCGGGAGCGCCGCCGCACCGCCGCCGCGCTCGGCCTGCTCGCCGACTCCGACCCGGTCGAGCGGGCCGAGCACGCCGCCGCCGCGCTGGCCGACGCGGCCCGGGTCCTGCTGGAGATCGCCTGCACCCCGCCCGGCCTGCCGCACCCCGTGGCGCTCTCCGCCGCCGAGAGCACCGGCATCCTGGAGGCCCTGCTGCGGGTCACCACCGGCCGCCCCCCGACCGTCCCGGCCCGGACCACCGCGCCCTGAACGGCCGGTCGGGCGGCCCGGCTCAGCCGCCCGGCGGCCGGTCCGCGGCCTGGTCCGGGGCCTGGTCCGGGGCCTGGTCCGCGGCGCTCAGGCGGGCGACCAGCTCCCGTTTGAGCACCTTGCCGCTGGGGCCGAGCGGGAAGGCGTCCACGAACTCCACCCGGCGCGGGTACTTGTACGGCGCCATCCGCTCCCGGCTCCAGGCGACGATCCCGGCGCCGAGGTCGGGGCCCGGCGCGGTGCCGGGGCGGACCCGGACCACCGCGCACACCTCCTCGCCGAGGACGGGGTGGGGGAGTCCGACGACGGCCGCCTGGGCGATCGCCGGGTGGCGGGCCAGCACGTCCTCCACCTCGCGGGGGTAGACGTTGTAGCCGCCGCGCAGCACCACGTCCTTCTTGCGGTCGACGACGGACAGGTAGCCCTCGTCGTCCTTGACGCCGAGGTCGCCCGAGCGGAACCAGCCGTCCACGATGGCCTCGGCGGTCGCCTCCGGCCGGTTCAGGTAGCCGGCCATCACGTTGTGGCCCCGGATGACGATCTCCCCGGTCTCGCCGGCGGGCAGCAGCTCGATCCGGTCCGCCACCTCCGCCCGGGCGATCTCGACCTCGACGCCCCAGATCGGCCGGCCGACGGTGCCGGGTCTGAGCGGCCACGCCCGCTGGTTGTAGGCGACGACGGGGGAGGTCTCGGTCAGTCCGTAGCCTTCGAGGACCGGGCAGCCGAACGTCTCCCGGAACGCGTCCAGGACCGCCACCGGCAGCGCGGCCCCGCCGGAGAACGCGCGGTCGAGCGCGGGCCTGCGCGGGTCGGCGCGGGCCGCGTCGAGCAGGGCCGTGTACATCGTCGGGACGCCCATGAACACGGTGCAGCCCTCCCGCAGCATGAGGTCCAGCGCGCCCGGTCCGTCGAAGCGCGGCATCAGGACCAGGGTCGCCCCCGCCCGGAAGCAGGTGTTCATGCCGCAGATCTGGCCGAAGGTGTGGAACAGGGGCAGGCAGCCGAGCAGGACGTCCTGCTCGGTGAAGTCGAACGGCGACAGCATGGTCGTGTCGACGTTCATCACCACGTTGAGGTGGGTGAGCAGGGCGCCCTTGGGCCGGCCGGTGGTGCCGGAGGTGTAGAGGACCAGCGCGACGTCCCCGGGATCGCGCGGCACCAGCCGGTCGATCGGGGCGCTCCGCGCCGCGAGCACGTCCAGCCGCCGGGCGGCGGCGCCCGCGCCCTCCCCGTCCTCCGTGCCTTCTTCTTCCATGACGGTGAGCAGCGGGGTGCCGACCGCCGCCGCCGCCCGGCCGCCCTCGGCCAGCAGCGGGGCGGCGCAGATCAGTGCCACCGCCCCGGAGTCCCGCAGGACGTAGGCGATCTCGTCCGCCCGGAGCAGGGCGTGGACCGGGACCGCGACCGCGCCGAGCGCGAGCACTCCGAAGTAGGCCAGCGGGAAGTGCGGGGTGCTGGGCAGCAGCAGCGCCACCTTGTCGTCGGGGCCGACGCCCCGCGCGCGCAGCACCGCCGCGTACCGCCGCGCGCCGTCCCACAGCTCGCGGTAGGTGGTCCGGCGGGTGCCGGAGACGAGCGCCGGGTGGTCCGGCCGGCGCAGCGCGGACTCGGCGAGGATGGCCGCCACGGAGAGGGTCACCGGGGCCTCACCCGTCGGCTTCCGCGGCCAGCCGGGCCTTGTCCGGCTTGCCGACGCCGGTGAGCGGCAGCGCGTCGCGGACGCTGATCCGGGCGGGGACGTGCTTGGGCGAGACGGCGGCCCGGACGTGCTCCGCCAGTTCGCCGGGGCCGGCCGTGCCCCCCTCGCGCAGCACCACGGCGGCGTGCAGGTACTCGATCCGGTCCCGGTCCCGGACGCAGAAGGCGGCGGCCTGCACCACGTCGGGGTGCGCCAGCAGGGCGTTCTCCACCGTCACCGGGTGGATCTTGATGCCGTTGGTCTTGACCACCTCGCCGATCCGGCCGCGCAGGTGGAGGTAGCCGTCGCCGTCGACGAAGCCGAGGTCGCCGGTGTGCACCCAGCCGTCCCGCACGGTCCGGGCGGTGAGCTCGGGCTCGGCCACGTACGCGCTCATCGTGAAGGGCGACCGGACGCAGACCTCGCCGGTCTCGCCGGGCGGCAGGTCGCGGTGGTCGTCCGGATCGGCGATCCGCACCCAGTCCGGCATCGGGCGGCCGACCGTGGCCCGCAGCCGGGGGTCGAGGTGCTCGGCGGGCGAGAGCATGCTGACGAAGCCCGCCTCGCTGGTCGCGTACACCTGGAGCAGCACGTCGCCGAAGACCTTGACCGCCTCGGCCAGCCGCTCGGGGGACGCGGGGGAGCCCAGGTAGGTGACCATCTGGAGGCTGGACAGGTCGGTCGAGGCCAGCTCCGGGTGGTCCATCAGCAGGTACAGCTGGGGCGGGGAGAGCAGCATCCGGGTGATCCGGTGCCGGGCGACGGCGCGCAGCGCCTCGCCCGGGTCGAAGCCGTCCAGCAGGACCACCGAGCCGCCGGACGCGAGCGAGTCGTCGGCGGTGGCGCCGCTGGAGTGGCTGAGCGGGAGGAAGGCCAGGTAGACGGACCGCCAGCGCATCTGCAGCCCGGCCGAGATGAACCCGTTGCGGGCCCGGAAGTCGAAGGCGATGCCCTTCGGCTCGCCGGTCGTCCCGCTCGTGTAGGTCACCACCGCGGGCCGGTCGGGCGGGATCCGGATGTCGGCCGGGTCCAGCGCGTCCGGGTCCCCGGTGGTCAGGTCCAGGACGTCGGGGCCGAGGTCGCCGAGGGCGACCAGGACGAGCGGGGCGCCCAGCCGCTCGCGCAGCTCGCGGGCGGTCGCGAGGTTCTCCGCGTCGACGGCCAGGTGCGTCGCGCCGGTCTCCCGGAGGATCTTGAGCTTGGCGCCGGCGGCCAGCGGGTCCGCCGGGTCGACCGCGTTGGTGGTGTGCAGGTGGACCACCGTGGCCCCGACCAGGTTCGCGGCGTACCGCAGGACCAGGGTCGGGGCGGTGTTGGTGACGGTCAGGACGGCGACCACCGCCCCGGCGCCGTCCCCGCCGTCCCCGCCGACCTGCCGGTGCAGGGTTTGGGCGGCCGACCGGACCAGGGCGGTCAGCTCCGCCGCGGTCAGCGTCCGGTCGCGCCAGGAGAGGACCACTCTCTCCGGTTCCGCGGAGAGCACCCCGAGGATCTGGCTGACATATGTTTCGTCCGACGGCATGGGAAACTCCAGTGGTGCCGCTCCGAGGAATTTCCGCACACCCTACAGTGCGCCCATCGGATTCACCAGGGTCGTGAATCGCTAGGGCAGGAGAATGGCGGGGTTCCCGATTGTCGCATTCCGCGCCATCGAAGTGATATTCCGTCCTGGGACAATTCCCTCTGCCGGTCCGGGCCCCGAACCGGCGCAGTCTTCGGAGAAAAGGGTCGGCATGAACCAATACCTGGAGATCTTCTCGCGGCGCATGCGTGAAGGGGGATCCCCGAAGGCGGAGCGGGAGTTCCTGGAGATCAGCCGGATCGCCGGGAAATTCCCGGCGGCCCGCAGCCCGCTGGGCGGCGCCGCCGCCGAGGTCAGCGTGTGGTGCAGCAACGACTACCTGGGGATGGGCCAGCACCCGCTGGTCCTGGCGGCCACCCGGGAGGCCCTCGACGAGCACGGCGCGGGCTCAGGCGGCTCCCGGAACATCGGCGGCACCAACCACTACCACGTGCTGCTGGAGCGCGAACTGGCGGACCTGCACGGCAAGGCGGACGCCCTCCTCTTCAGCTCCGGCTACACCGCCAACGACGGGGCCCTCACCGTCCTGGCCGGCCGGCCGGGGGACTGCGTGGTCTTCTCCGACGAGATGAACCACGCCTCGATCATCGACGGACTCCGCCACAGCGGCGCCGAGAAGCGGATATTCCGGCACAACGACACGGCGCACCTGGAGGAATTGCTCTCCGCCGCCGACCCCGACCGCCCGAAGATGATCGTCATGGAATCGGTCTACTCGATGGCGGGTGACGTCGCCCCGCTCGCCGAGATCGCCCGGATCGCCCGGAAGTACGGCGCGATGACCTTCCTGGACGAGGTCCACGCGGTCGGGATGTACGGGCCGGAAGGCGCCGGAATCGCCGCCAGTCTGGGCATCGCCGACCAGTTCACCGTCATCATGGGAACGCTCGCCAAGGGATTCGGCACCACCGGCGGATACATCGCGGGCCCCGCCGAGCTGGTCGACGCGGTGCGCGGCCTCTCCCGCTCCTTCATCTTCACCACCGCCCTGCCCCCGGCGGTGGTGGCGGGCGCGCTCGCCGCCGTCCGGCACCTGCGCGGCTCGGAGGAGGAGCGCGACCGGCTGCACGCCAACGCGCGGCTGACCCACCGGCTGCTCACCGAGCGCGGCATCCCCTTCGTCTCCGACGGCTCCCACATCGTCTCGATCTTCGTCGGGGACGACGCGCTCGCCCAGCGGGTCTCCGCCCTGCTGCTGGAGCGCCACGGCATCTACGTGCAGGCGATCAACGCGCCGAGCGTCCGCGCCGGGCAGGAGATCCTCCGCAGCGCGCCCGGCGCCGTCCACCAGCCCGCGCAGATCGAGGGGTTCGTCGAGGCCCTGGACGGGATCTGGCGGGAGCTGGGCGTGCCGCGGGCCCGGGAACCGCGACCGGCCGGCTGAACCGGCGCGCCGAACCGGCGCGCCCGGCTGAACCGGCGCGCCCGGCCCGCTCCCCGCTTGTTCCCGCGCCGTCCCCGCGTCGTGTCGCGGCCTGCGCTATCGGGCCGCTATGCGACGCGGGAAAGATCGACGTCGCAGGCCGGACGGCGGTACGCGCCGGGCCTGACGAAGGCGTCCCGGTCGGTGCGCGACCCGCGAGAGCGGGCGCCCGCCACGGTCCGGCGACTGGTGGACCCGCTCGCCGCGAAGGAGTCCGAAGACACGATGGCGCACCCCGACGGTACGGAAGCACCGCTGCTGTGGACACTGGCCGGCAGCGGCAGGGAGTCGCTGGCGGCAGGCGCCCGCGCCCTGCACGGGTACCTGGCCGGCCGTGACGACTGGAGCCCCCAGGACGTCGCGCTCGCCCTCGCGCGCACCGCCTCGGAGGGCAGCCGGCGGGCGGCGCTGGTGGCCGGCGGCCGGGACGGGTTCCTGCGCCGGCTGGACGCGCTCGCCGCCGGCCGGAGCACCTCCGGCCTGGTGGAGGGCGTCGCGGCGGCGGACCGCCGGGTCGCCTTCGTGTTCCCCGGCCAGGGCGCGCAGTGGCCCCGGATGGCGGTGGAGCTGCTGGACGCCTCCGCGGTCTTCCGCGACCGGATGGACGCCTGCGCGCAGGCCCTGGAACCGTTCCTCGACTGGTCGCCGATCGACGTGCTCCGCGACCCGGACGCGCCGGGCGCGCCCGCCGGGAACCGGGCCGACGTGGTGCAGCCCCTGCTGTTCGCCGTGACGGTGTCGCTCACCGCGCTGTGGCGCTCCCGGGGCGTGGAACCGGCCGCCGTGCTCGGCCACAGCGTCGGCGAGGTCACCGCCGCCGCGGTCAGCGGCGCGCTCTCCCTGGACGACTCCGCCCGGGTGGTCGCCCGCTGGAGCCAGGCCCAGGCGACCCTGGCCGGGCAGGGCGACATGGTCTCCGTGATGGCCCCGGCCGACGAGGTCGAACCCCGGCTGCGCCGCTGGGACGGCCGCCTCGTCGTCGCCGCCCACAACGGCCCGCGCTCCGTGATCGTCTCCGGCGACCGCGACGCCGCGGCCGAACTCCTCGCCGACCTCGCCACCGCCGGGCTGCACGCCCGCCGGATCGCGGTGGGCCTGGCCGCCCACTCCCCGCACATCGACGCGATCGTCCCCCGGATGCGCGCCGACCTCGCACCGATCCGCCCCCGCCCGGCCGACCTGCCCTACTACTCCGGCCTGACCGGCGGACGGCTGGACGCCCCGGCCCTGGACGCCGACTACTGGTGCCGCAACCTGCGCAACCCGGTCAGGTTCCAGCAGGCGGCCGGCGCCCTGCTGCGGGACGGGTACGGCGTCCTGCTGGAGGTCAGCCCGCACCCCGTGCTGACCTCGGCCCTCACCGACTGCGCGGAGGAAGCGGAGGAGGCGGGCGCGCGGGCCGTCGTCCTCGGGACGCTGCGCCGGGACCAGGGCGGCCCGCGCCGGTTCCTGACCTCGCTCGGCGACCTGTACGTGCACGGCGTCACCCCGGCGCCGGAAGCAGCGCCGGAAGCGCCGCCCGCCCGGCTGCCGGAGCTGCCCGCCACCGTCCTGGCGGCGCTCACCGCGCCCGCCCCGGCGGACCCGGACCCGGCTGCGGCTGCGGCCCCGGACGGGCCCGGCCGGGCGGACGGTGCCGGGGACGGCGGCAGCGCGTTCCGCGCGCGGCTGGCCGGCCTGGACGCGGCGGAGCGCCGCGCCGCGCTGGTGCGGCTGGTGGACGAGGAGATCGCCGCGCTGACCGGGCGGTCCGAGCCGGTCCCCGCCGACCTGGCCTTCCTCGACCTCGGGTTCGACTCGGTCACCGCCGTCGAGCTGCGCAACCGGCTGAGCGCGGCGACGGCGCTGCGCATCCCGGCGACGGCCGTCTTCGACTGCCCGACCCCGGCGGCCCTGGCCGCCTACCTGCACGCCCGGATCAGCGGCGACCGGCCGGCGCCGCGCGCGGGCGCGCAGGCGCCGGTGCGGCGGGCCGCGGACGACGACCCCGTGGTGATCGTCGGCATGGGCTGCCGCTACCCCGGCGGGGTCGGCAGCCCCGACGAGCTCTGGGAGCTGGTGGCGGCGGGCGCCGACGCCGTCTCCGCGCTGCCCGCCGACCGGGGCTGGGACACCGCCGGACGGTACGACCCCGCCGCCGGCACCCCGGGCCGCTACTACCAGCGGGAGGCGGGTTCGCTCGCCGGCGCGGCCGACTTCGACGCCGGGTTCTTCGGCATCTCGCCGCGCGAGGCGCTCGCGATGGACCCGCAGCAGCGGCTGCTGCTGGAGACCACCTGGGAGGCGCTGGAGCGGGCCGGGATCGACCCGTCCACCCTGCGGCAGACCCCGACGGGCGTCTACGTCGGGGCGATGACCATGGACTACGGCCCCTCCCTCGAACAGGGCGCCGACGAGGGCGGCCACCTGCTGACCGGCAACACCGGGAGCGTCGCCTCGGGCCGGCTGGCCTACACCCTGGGCCTGGAGGGGGCGGCGGTCACCGTCGACACGGCCTGCTCCTCCTCCCTGGTCGCCCTGCACCTGGCGGCCCGGGCGCTGCGCTCGGGCGAGTGCTCGCTGGCGCTGGCCGGCGGCGCGACCGTGATGTCCACGGTCGGCATGCTGGTCGAGTTCAGCCGGCAGGGCGGACTCGCCCCGGACGGGCGCTGCAAGGCGTTCGCGGCGGCCGCCGACGGCTTCGGCCTGGCCGAGGGCGTGGGCATGCTGCTGCTGGAGCGGCTGTCGGACGCCCGCCGCAACGGGCACCCGGTGCTGGCCGTGGTCCGGGGCTCGGCCGTCAACCAGGACGGCGCCAGCAACGGCCTGACCGCGCCGAACGGCCCGTCCCAGCAGCGCGTCATCCGGGCGGCGCTCGCGGACGCCGGGCTGACGGCGGCGGACGTCGACGTGGTGGAGGCGCACGGCACCGGCACCCGGCTGGGCGACCCGATCGAGGCGCAGGCCCTGCTGGCCACCTACGGCCAGGACCGGCCCGCCGACCGGCCGGTGTGGATCGGCTCGCTGAAGTCCAACATCGGCCACTCCCAGGCCGCGGCGGGCGTCGGCGGCGTGATCAAGTCGGTGCTGGCGATCCGGCACGGCGTCATGCCGCGCACCCTGCACGTCGACGGCCCGACGCCCGAGGTGGACTGGTCGGCGGGCGCCGGCCGGCTGCTCACCGAGGCCCGCGCCTGGGACGACACCGGCCGCCCGCGCCGGGCCGGCGTCTCCTCGTTCGGCATCAGCGGCACCAACGCCCACGTCATCCTCGAACAGGCCCCGCCCGAGGCCGTGGAGGAAGCGGCCCCGCGCCCCCGGACGGTGGCGTGGCCGCTGTCGGCGCGCACCGACGAGGCGCTGCGCGCCCAGGCGGCGGCGCTGGCCGCGCGCCTGGCGGCGGAGCCCGGCCTCCACGCGGCGGACGTCGGCTACTCGCTGGCGGTCGGCCGCGCGTCCTTCGGACACCGCGCCGTGGTGGTGGGGACGGACCGCAGCGACCTGCTCGACGGCGTGACCGCACTGGCCCGGGACGCCGTGGCGGTCGGCGGCGGGCTGGTCTCCGGCCGCTCGGTGCTGGTGTTCCCGGGCCAGGGGTCGCAGTGGGTCGGGATGGCGGCCGAGTTGCTGGCCGAATCCGGGGTCTTCGCGGGGCGGATGGCGGAGTGCGGGCGGGCGCTGGAGCCGTACGTCGACTGGTCGTTGGCGGAGGCGCTCGGCTCGGAGGAGCTGTTGGCGCGGGTGGACGTGGTGCAGCCGGTGCTGTGGGCGGTGATGGTGTCCCTCGCCGAGGTCTGGCGCTCCTACGGCGTGGTCCCGGACGCGGTGGTGGGCCACTCGCAGGGCGAGGTCGCCGCCGCGTGCGTGGCGGGCGGTCTGAGCTTGGCGGACGGGGCGCGGGTGGTGGCGTTGCGTTCGCGTGCGGTGGGGGCGTTGGCGGGTCGGGGTGGGATGGCGTCGCTGCCGCTGCCGGTCGAGACGGTGCGGGAGCGGATCGGCGGCCGGCTCTCGGTGGCGGCGGTCAACGGCCCGTCCTCGACGGTGGTGTCGGGTGACGCGGACGCGGTGGCCGCGCTGGTGGCGGAACTCGTCGAGGAAGGAGTGCGGGCGCGGCTGATCGAGGTCGACTACGCCTCGCACTCCGCGCACGTGGAGCAGGTCCGCGCGCGGCTGCTCGCCGACCTGGACGGCATCACGCCCCGGTCGGGCGCGGTGCCGTTCTACTCCAGCGTCACCGGTGGCCTGCTGGACACCGAGGCGCTGGACGCCGAGTACTGGTACCGCAACCTGCGGGAGACCGTCGAGTTCGAGCGGGCGACCCGCGCGCTCCTCGCGGCCGGGCACCGGTTCTTCGTCGAGTCCAGCCCGCACCCCGTGCTGGGCGTGGCGGTGGGGGAGTCGGTGGAGGCGGCGGGCGCGGAGGCCGCGGTGCTGGGGACGCTGCGCCGTGGCGAGGGCGGCCCGGCGCAGGTGCTGCGTGCGGTGGGCCGTGGCTGGGAGCGCGGGCTGGGGGTGGACTGGTCGGGGACGTTTCCGGGCGCGCGGCGGGTCGAGCTGCCGACGTACGCCTTCCAGCGCACCCGCTACTGGCTGACGGCCCCCGCCCCCGCGGCCCCGGCCGCCCCCGTCGAGGACCGCTGGGACGACCTGGAGCGGCAGGACCCGGCCCGGCTCGCCGACGTCCTCGGGGTCGGCCGGGCCGCCCTGGCGGAGGTGCTGCCCGCGCTGGCGGTCTGGCGCTCCGCCAGGAACCGCGAGCGGAAGGCGGAGTCCTGGCGCTACCACGTCGCCTGGGCGCCCCTGTCGGTCGCGCCGGCCGACGGCCTCCCCGGCCGCTGGCTCGCCCTGCGGCCCGAGGGCGGCGCCGCGGCGGCCGTCCTGGACGCCCTCGGCGCGGCCGGGGCCGACCTCCTCCCGTGCGTCGTCACCGACCCGGGCGCGACCCGCGAACAGCTGGCCGCGCTGCTCACCGACACCGCCGGGGGGCAGCCGATCGCCGGGGTGCTGTCCCTGCTGTCCTGGGAGGAGCGCCCCCACCCCGCCCACCCCGACCTGCCCGGCGGTCCGGCGCTGACACTCGCGCTGGCCCAGGCACTGGAGGACGCGGGCCTGTCGGCGTCGGACCCGGAGGAGGCCGGCGCGGGCAGCCCGGCCCGGCTCTGGATCCTGACGAAGGGGCTGGCGGTCCTGGGCGGCGCCGAGCGGCCCGGCCCGGCCGGCCAGGCCGCCTCCGCCGCCCTGGGCCGGACGCTGGCGCTGGAGCACCCGCACCGCCGGGGCGGCCTGGTCGACCTGCCCGAGGTGCTGGACGTGCGGGCCGCCCGCCGCCTGTGCGCGGTGCTCGCGGGAGCCGCGGCCGACGAGGAGCAGGTCGCGGTGCGCTCCACCGGGGTGCACGGCCGCCGCCTCCGGCCCGCGCTGCCCGCGTCGTCCGCCCCGTCCGCCCCGTCCGCGCGGTCGAAGGCCGGTGCCGACGCCCCGGACGTCCGGTCGCGCTGGCGGGGCACGGTCCTGGTCACCGGCGGCACCGGCGGCGTGGGTTCGCACACGGCCCGCTGGCTGGCCGGGCAGGGCGCGGAGCGGCTGCTGCTGGTCAGCCGGCGCGGTGCCGACGCCCCCGGCGCGGACGCGCTGCGGGCCGAGCTGGCGGAGCTGGGCACCGAGGTGGCCATCGCGGCGTGCGACGTCGCCGACCCGGCCGCGCTGGCGGCCCTGCTCGCCGACCTCCCGGCCGACCGCCCGCTGTCCGCCGTCGTCCACGCGGCGGGCGTCCTCGACGACGGCGTGCTCGACGCGCTGGACCCCGGGCGGCTCGCCGTGGTGCTGCGCGCCAAGCTGACCGCCGCCCGGAACCTGCACGAGGCCACCGCCGGCCTCGACCTGTCGGCGTTCGTGGTGTTCTCCTCGCTGATGGGCGTGCTGGGCAACCCCGGGCAGGGGAACTACGCGGCCGCCAACGCGGCCGTCGACGCGCTCGTCGCCGAACGCCGGGCCGCCGGACTGCCGGGCACCTCCGTGGCCTGGGGCGCCTGGGCCGGTCCCGGCATGCTGGCGGACGAGGTCGCCGACCGGCTGCGGGACTTCGGTCTGCCGGTGATGGAGCCCGAGACGGCCGTCAGCGCGATCGGCCGGGCCCTCGACGCGGACGACGCGCTGGTGGTGGTCGCCGACGTCGACTGGAAGCGCTTCGCCGCGGGCATCGGCCTGCGGTCCGCCGCCCTGCTCGACGGGATGCCGGACCCGACGGCCGCCCGGCCCGCCCCGGACGCCGCCCCGGACGCCGCCGCGCCGCCGGCGGCCCGGGAGGGCGACGGCGCCGCCGACACCCTGCGGCAGCGGGTCGCCGCGCTGCCGCGCCACGAGGACCGGCTCAGGACCCTCACCGAACTGGTCCGGGCCCACGCGGCGACGGTCCTGCGCCACCCCGGCGTCGACACGGTCCAGCCCGCGCGGGCGTTCTCCGAGCTCGGCTTCGACTCCCTGATGGCAGTGGAGCTGCGCAACCGGCTCGCCGCCGCCACCGGGCTGGCCCTGCCCGCCACCGTCCTCTTCGACCACCCCACCCCGTCGGCGCTGGCCGACCGGCTGCTCGCGACCCTGGACCTCGCCCCGGACCCGGACCAGGACCAGGACCAGCCGGATGTGTCCAGCGGCCCCGCCGACCCCGCCGACTCCGCCGACCCCCTCGGCAACGAGCCGATCGCGATCGTCGGCATGGGCTGCCGCTTCCCCGGCGGGGTCGCCGGGCCCGAGGACTTCTGGCAGCTGCTCGCCGCGGGCACCGACGCCGTCGGCGACTGGCCGGCGAACCGGGGCTGGGACACCGAGGGGCTGTACGACCCGGACCCCGACCGGGCCGGCACCACCTACAGCAGGCGGGGCGGCTTCCTGCACGACGCGGCCGACTTCGACGCCGAGTTCTTCGGCATCTCGCCGCGCGAGGCCCTCGCGATGGACCCGCAGCAGCGGCTGCTGCTGGAGACCGCCTGGGAGGCGGTCGAGGGCGCCGGGCAGGACCCGACCGCGCTGAAGGACCGGCAGGTCGGCGTCTACATCGGCACCAACGGCCAGGACTACTCCGCGCTGCTGGAGGGCGCCGAGGGGGTGTCCGAGGGCCACCTGCTGACCGGGAACACGGCGAGCGTGCTGTCGGGCCGGCTGTCCTACGTCCTCGGCCTCCAGGGGCCCTCGCTCACCGTCGACACCGCCTGCTCCTCCTCCCTGGTGGCCCTGCACCTGGCCGTCCAGGCGCTGCGGCGCGGCGACTGCGAGCAGGCCCTCGCGGGCGGGGTGACGGTGATGAGCACGCCGCGGCTCTTCGTCGAGTTCAGCCGCCAGCGCGGGCTCGCCGCCGACGGACGCTGCAAGGCGTTCTCGGCGGACGCGGACGGCACCGGCTGGGGCGAGGGCGCCGGGGTGCTGCTGCTGGAGCGCCACAGCGACGCCCTGCGCCACGGCCACCCCGTGCTCGCGCTGGTCACCGGCACCGCGGTCAACCAGGACGGCGCCAGCAACGGGCTCACCGCCCCCAACGGCCCGTCCCAGCAGCAGGTCATCCGGGCCGCCCTGGCCGACGCCGCGCTGCGCGCCGACCAGATCGACGCGGTCGAGGCCCACGGCACCGGCACCAGGCTCGGCGACCCGATCGAGGCGCAGGCGCTCCAGGCCGTCCACGGACCGGAGCGCCCGGCGGACCGCCCGCTGTGGCTCGGCTCGGTGAAGTCGAACATCGGGCACACCCAGGCGGCGGCCGGCGTGGCCGGGGTGATGAAGATGGTGCTCTCCATCCGCCACGGCGAACTGCCCGGCACCCTGCACGCCGGCACGCCGAACCCGCACGTCGACTGGTCCGCCGGCGGCGTCCGGCTGCTCACCGCGCACACCCCGTGGCCGGAGACCGGGGGCCCGCGCCGGGCGGGCGTGTCGTCGTTCGGCATCAGCGGCACCAAC
This sequence comes from Kitasatospora setae KM-6054, assembly GCF_000269985.1. NCBI lineage: Bacteria > Bacillati > Actinomycetota > Actinomycetes > Kitasatosporales > Streptomycetaceae > Kitasatospora > Kitasatospora setae. Next base: position 8,348,061 of record NC_016109.1, read on the forward strand.
GCGCACGCGATCATCGAGCAGGCGCCCGCGATCGCCGCCGTCCCCGCCCTGGACCGGACCGACACCCCGGCCGCCCCCGCCGCGCAGCCCCCCGCCGTCGCGACGGCCCTCGCGGCGGTCACCGTCACCCCGACCGCCCGCCGCACCGGCCCGCCCGTGCCGCTGCTGCTCGCGGCCAGGACACCGGAGGCCCTGCGGGCCCAGGCCAGCCGACTGCTGGGCCGGCTCGACGCCGACCCGGACGTCGAACTCGTCGACGTCGCCTACTCGCTCGCCACCGGACGGGCCCCGCTCGCCCACCGGGCCGCCGTCCTGGGCCGCGACCGGGCCTCCGTCCGGCGCTCGCTGGCCGCGCTCGCCCGCGGCACCACCGCGGGCCGGCTGCTCACCGGCGACGGCGTGCGCCCCGGCCGGACCGCCTTCCTCTTCCCCGGGCAGGGCAGCCAGCGGGCCGGAGCCGGCGCGGAGCTGTACCGCGACGACCCGGTGTTCGCCGACGCCCTCGACGAGGTGCTGACCGGCCTGGACCCGCACCTCGACCTGAACCTGCGCGACCTCCTGTTCGCCGCACCCGGCACCCCCGGCGCGGAACTGCTCGACCGCACCCGCTACACCCAGCCCGCGCTGTTCGCCCTGGAGACGGCGCTGTTCCGGCTCGTCCGGCACTGGGGCGTGCGGCCCGACCTGCTGATGGGGCACTCCGTCGGCGAACTCGCCGCCGCCCACGCGGCCGGCGTGCTCGACCTGCCCGACGCCTGCGCGCTGGTCACCGCCCGCGGCCGGCTGATGGACGACCTGCCCGGCGGCGGCGCGATGGCGGCGGTGGAGGCCGGCGAGGACGAGGTCCGGCTGGCGCTGCTCGGCGAGGACCGCGACGAGGTGGACATCGCCGCCGTCAACGGGCCCGCCTCCGTGGTGCTGTCCGGCGACGGGGACGCGGTGCTGCGCCTGGCCGGGGCGTTCCGCGCCCGGGGCCGGCGCACCCGGCGGCTGAGCGTGAGCCACGCCTTCCACTCCGCCCGGATGGACGGCATGCTCGACGCCTTCCGCGAGGTGGCCGAGTCGCTGACCTACCGCGCGCCCGGCATCGAGATCGTCTCCAACCTGACCGGGCGCACGGCCACGGCCGCGGAACTCCGCTCGCCCGACTACTGGGTGCGCCACGCCCGGGGCACCGTCCGCTTCCTCGAAGGGGCCCGCCGACTGCGGGCCGAGGGCGCCACGACGTACCTCGAACTCGGACCGGGCGGCGTGCTGTCCGGCATGCTCCACGCCTGCCTCGCCGAGCCCGAGCCCGAGCCCGAGCCCGGGGCCGGAGCCGGGGCCGCTTCTGCCTCCGCTTCCGCTTCCGCCGCCCCCGGCGGTCCGGTCGGGGCGGTGCCGCTGCTGCGCGGCGACCGGGGCGAGTCGGACGCGGTCCGCACCGCACTCGCCTCGCTGCACCTGCGCGGCGTGGCGGTGGACTGGTCGGCGGGCTGGAGCGGTACCGACGTGCGGCGGGTCGACCTGCCCACCTACGCCTTCCAGCGCCGGCGCTTCTGGCCGCGGGCCGCGGCGGACCCGGCCCCCGCCGCCTGGCGCGCCCGCCGGGGGACGGCGGCCCCCGCCGACCCGCACCGCTACCGGATCGGCTGGCAGCCGCTCGCCGTGCCCGCGGCCCCCCGCCTGGCCGGCCGCTGGCTGCTCGTCGTCCCGGACGGACCCGGCGTCGAGGACACCGCGCTCGCCTGCGAGCAGGCCCTCGCCGGACACGGCGCCGACGTGGTGGTGACCCGGGTCGGGGCCGCCGTCGAGCGCGCCGAACTGGCCGCGCTGATCCCCGAGTTCGGCGCCCTGGAGGGCGTCCTGTCGCTGCTCGCGCTGGCCGGGGGACCGGACCGGGAACCGTCGGACGCCGGCCTGGCCGGGACCCTGCTGCTGCTCCAGGCCCTGGGCGCGAGCGGTGTCGACGCGCCCCTGTGGTGTGCCACCCGGGGCGCGGTCGCGGCCGACGGAACCGAGCGGGTCCACCCCGGGCAGGCCCGGGTCTGGGGCCTGGGCCGGGTGGCCGCCCTGGAGCACCCGCAGCGCTGGGGCGGCCTGGTCGACCTGCCGGACGCGCTGGACGGCCCCGCCGCCGCCGGGCTGTGCGCCGTCCTGGCCGGACTCGACGGCGAGGACCAGGTGGCGGTGCGCGCACCGCGGCCGCTGGGCCGCCGGCTCGTCCCCGCCCCGGAGCCGGCGACCCCCGCGCCCGCGCCGTGGACCCCGCGCGGCACCGTCCTGGTCACCGGCGGCACCGGCGGCCTCGGCGCCCAGGTGGCCCGCTGGCTCGCCGAGCGCGGCGCGGACCACCTGGTCCTGCTCGGCCGCCGCGGCCCCGACGCCCCCGGCGCGCCGGAGCTCGCCGCGGAACTGGCCGCGCTCGGCGCCCGCACCACCCTGGCGGCCTGCGACGTCGCCGACCGCGCCGCGCTGGAACGGGTGCTGGACCGGCTGCGCGAGGAGGGCGACACCGTGCGGGCCGTGGTGCACGCCGCGGGACTCACCTCGGACACCGCGCTGACGGACTGCACCCCGGAGGAACTGGCCCGACTGACGGCCGCCAAGGTCCGCGGCGCGGCCCACCTCGACGCCCTGTTCGAGGGCCGCCCGCTGGACGCCTTCGTCCTCTTCTCCTCGATCTCGGGCACCTGGGGCAGCGGCGGCCAGGGCGCGTACGCGGCGGCCAACGCCTACCTGGACGGCCTCGCCGCCGCCCGGCGCGGCCGGGGCCTGCCCGCGACCTCGGTGGCCTGGGGCCCCTGGGCCGGCCCGGGCATGGCCGAGGGCGCGGTCGGCGACGGCCTGCGCCGCCACGGCCTGCTGCCGATGGACCCGGCGGCGGCGCTCTCCGCGCTCGGCCTGGCGCTGGCCCTGGACGAGGGCGAGCCGGTCGTCGTCGCACTGGACTGGAGCCGCTTCGCGCCGCTCTTCGGCTCGGCCCGGGAGAGCGCGCTGCTGCGCGGCCTGCCCGCGGCCGAGGAGTTCCGGACGGCCGACGGCGGCCCCGCCGCCGACGCCCCCGCCCCGGGCGGCGACCCGTCCTGGGCGGAGCGGCTGCGCCTGCTGCCCGGGCCGGAGGGCCGCAAGCTGCTGACCGAGCTGATCCGGAGCGAGGCGGCCGCCGTGCTCGGCCACGAGTCGGCCGTCGGCCTCGCGGCCGACCGCCCGTTCCGGGAGGCGGGCTTCGACTCGCTCACCGCCGTCGAGCTCCGCAACCGGCTGGTCGCGGTCACCGCCCTGCCGCTCGCGCTCACCTCCGTCTTCGACCACCCGACGGCCGCCGCCCTCGCCGCGCACCTCTTCGCCGGACTCGGCGGCCCGGCCCCGGCCGCCGCCGCCGACCCGACCGATACCGCCGACCGCCCGACCCACAGGACGGACCAGGCCGGCCCGGCCGGCCCGGACGGACCCGCGGCGGCCGACGAACCGCTGGCGATCGTCTCGATGGCCTGCCGGTTCCCGGGCGGCGTCCGCTCGCCCGAGGACCTGTGGCGGCTGGTGGCCGACGGAGTGGACGCGGTCACCGCGCTGCCCGCCGACCGGGGCTGGCCGCTGGAGGCCCTCTACGACCCGGACCCGCTGCACCCGGGCACCTTCTACACCACCGGCGGCGGCTTCCTGGACGGGGCGGCCGAGTTCGACGCCGAGTTCTTCGGGATCTCCCCGCGCGAGGCCCTCGCGATGGACCCGCAGCAGCGGCTGCTGCTCGAAACCAGCTGGGAGGCCCTGGAGCGGGCCGGGCTCGACCCCGCGTCGCTCCGCGGCAGCGAGGGCGGCGTCTACGTCGGCGTCGCCTCCCAGGGCTACGGCAGCGGCCCGCAGGACCCGTCCGACGAGGTCGAGGGGCACCTGCTCAGCGGCACGGTCACCAGCGTCGCCTCCGGCCGGGTCGCCTACACCCTCGGCCTGGGCGGACCCGCCGTGACCGTGGAGACGGCCTGCTCGTCCTCGCTGGTGGCCCTGCACCTGGCGGGCCAGGCGCTGCGGGCCGGCGACTGCTCGTTCGCCCTGGTCGGCGGCGCCGCGGTGATGGCCAGCCCGGACGTCTTCGTCGAGTTCAGCCGCCAGCAGGGCCTGTCGCCCGACGGCCGCTGCCGCTCCTTCGCCGACGGCGCGAACGGCACGGGCTGGGGCGAGGGGGTGGGCGTCCTGCTGGTGGAGCGGCTCTCCGACGCGCGCCGCCTCGGGCACCCGGTGCTCGCCCTGGTCCGGGGCACGGCGGTGAACCAGGACGGCGCCAGCAACGGGCTGACCGCCCCGTCCGGCCCCGCCCAGCAGCGGGTGATCCGGGCCGCGCTGGCCAACGCCCGCCTCTCCGGCGCCGAGGTCGACCTGGTCGAGGCGCACGGCACCGGCACCGTCCTCGGCGACCCGATCGAGGCCCAGGCCCTGCTGGCCACCTACGGCCAGGACCGGCCCGCCGACCGGCCGCTGTGGCTCGGCTCGCTGAAGTCCAACATCGGCCACACCCAGGCCGCCGCCGGCGTCGCCGGGGTGATCAAGACCGTCCTCGCGCTGCGCAACGGCGTGCTCCCCGGCACCCTGCACGCCCGGCAGGCGTCCAGCCGGGTGGACTGGTCGGCCGGCGCGGTGCGGCTGCTCGCCGACGCCCGCCCCTGGGACGCCCCGGAGGGGGGCCGGCCGCGCCGGGCCGGCGTCTCCGCGTTCGGCATGAGCGGCACCAACGCCCACGCCGTCCTGGAGGAGGCCCCCGCCGCCGACGGCCCGCCGCCCGGCGGCCCGGACGGCGCACCCGCCGAGGAGACCGGGGCCACCGTCCCGTGGCTGCTCTCCGCGACCACCCCCGAGGCCCTGCGCCGCCAGGCCCGCCGACTGGGCGAGCACCTGCGGGCCGACCCCGGCGCGGGCGCCGCCGCGGCCGCCCGGGCCCTCGCCACCACCCGACCCGCCCTGCCCTTCCGGGCCGCCGCCACCGGTCGTGACCGCGCCGCGCTGCTCGACTGGCTGGACGCGCTGGTGGCGGGAGAACCCGTCCCCGGCGCGGTGCGCGACCGGGCGCGCGGCGGCCGCACGGCCTTCGTCTTCCCCGGCCAGGGCTCGCAGTGGGCCGGCATGGCCGCGGCGGCCCTCGACGCCTCGGCGGCGTTCGCCGCCGCCGTCGCCGACTGCGAGCGGGCGCTCGCCCCGCACACCGACTGGTCGCTGACCGAGGTGCTGCGCGGCGCGCCCGGCGCACCGGGACTCGACCGGGTGGACGTCGTCCAGCCGGTGCTGTTCGCCGTGATGGTCGCGCTGGCCGCGCACTGGCGCGCCACCGGGGTCACCCCGGACGCGGTCGTCGGCCACAGCCAGGGCGAGATCGCCGCCGCCTGCGTCGCCGGGGCGCTGTCGCTCGACGACGCCGCCCTCGTGGTGGCGCTGCGCAGCCGGGCGCTGCTGAAGCTGGCGGGCCGCGGCGGCATGGTGTCGGTCGCCGCCTCCGCCGAGCGGACCACGGGCCTGCTGCCGGCCGGCGGGCGCGCCTGCGTGGCCGCGGTGAACGGCCCCGGGGCGGTGGTCGTCGCCGGGGAGCCCGCGGAGCTGGCCGCCCTGCTCGCGGCCTGCGAGCGGGAGGGCGTCCGGGCCAAGGCGATCCCGGTGGACTACGCGGCCCACTCCGCCCAGGTCGCCGAGGTCGAGGACGAACTGCGCACGGCCCTCGCCGGGATCCGCCCCCGCGCCTGCGCCGTCCCGCTGTACTCGACGGTGACCGGCGCCCCCGTCCCGGGCGAGTCGCTGGACGCCGCCTACTGGTACCGCAACCTGCGCGAGCCGGTCGACTTCGCCGGGGCGACCCGCACCCTGCTGGACGCGGGCCACACCCTGCTGGTCGAGGTCAGCCCGCACCCGGTGCTGCTCGCCGGGATCGAGGAGGTGGCCGCGGCGGCCGGGCGGGAGGTGGCGGCGGTCGGCACGCTGCGGCGCGGCGACGGCGGCCGGGACCGGCTGCTGGCCTCGCTGACCGAGGCGTGGGCGGCCGGCGGCGGCCCGGTGGACTGGACGCCCTGGACGGGCGGCCCCGGGCCGGACGGCCCGGCACCCCTCCTGCTGCCCACCTACCCCTTCCAGCGCGACCGCTACTGGCTGGCCACCCCGGGCCGGACGGCCACGGCCGCCACCCCGGCTGCCCAGGAACCCGCAGGCGCGGGCGCGGGCGACGGCGACGCCACCCCCGCCGTACCGCTGGCCGCCCGGCTGGCCCCGCTGGACCGGCGGGCCCGCCGCCAGGCGGTGCTCGACCTGGTGATCCGGCACGCGGCCGCGGTCCTCGGCCACACCGGGACCGGCCCGGTGCGCTCGGAACGCTCCTTCGCCGAGGTCGGCTTCGACTCGATGCTCGCGGTGCGGTTCCGCAACGCGCTGTCCGAGGCCACCGGCCTGGCCGTTCCGCCGACGGCGGTCTTCGACCACCCGACGCCCGAGGCGCTCGCCGCCCACCTGGACGCCGAACTGTCCGCGGTGCCCGAACCGCCCTCACCGCTGCTGGCCGAACTGGACCGGCTGGCCGCCCTCCTCACGGCCGCCCCGCCCGGGGCGGACGACGGCGACGGGGTCGGCGAACGGCTGGACGACATGCTGCGCGACTGGCGCCGGCGGGCCGGCCCACCGGCCGGCCGGGCGGCGGGCGGCGGCCGGACGGCACCCCCCGGGGCGGCGGCCGACACCGCCACGGTGGCCGAGACGGCCACGGCGGACGAGCTGTTCGCCCTGATCGACACCGACTTCGGAAACGTCTGAGAGAGAGCTGGCCCCGATGTCCGACGACAAGAAGCTGCTCGACTACCTCAGGCGTGCCACCGCCGACCTCGGCGACGCCCGGAGGCAGCTGCGCGAGGCCGAACAGGCCCGGCACGAACCGATCGCCATCGTCTCGATGGCCTGCCGCTACCCCGGCGGCGCCGACACGCCCGAACTGCTGTGGGACCTGGTCGCCCGGGGCACCGACGCGGTCTCCGCCTGGCCGGTCAACCGGGGCTGGGACCTGGAGGGCCTCTACGACCCGGACCCCGAGCGGTCCGGCACCTCCTACACCCGGCAGGGCGGCTTCCTGCACGACGCGGCCGACTTCGACGCCGAGTTCTTCGGCATCTCGCCGCGCGAGGCCCTGTCGATGGACCCGCAGCAGCGGCTGGCCCTGGAGACCGCCTGGGAGGCGGTCGAGCGGGCCGCGATCGACCCCCGTACGCTGCGCCGCACCGGCACCGGCGTCTTCCTCGGGGCGATCGGCAACGGCTACGGCGCGGGCTCGCGCCACCTCCCCGAGGTCCAGGGCCTGCTGGACACCGGCACCGCGAGCAGCGTGGTCTCCGGCCGGATCGCCTACACCCTCGGCCTGGAGGGCCCCGCCGTCACCGTCGACACGGCCTGCTCCTCCTCCCTCGTCGCCCTGCACCTGGCGATCCGGGCGCTGCGGGCGGGCGACTGCACGCTGGCGCTGGCCGGCGGCGTGTCGGTGATGGCGACCCCCGACGCGTTCGTCGCGTTCAGCCGCCAGCGCGCGCTGTCGGCCGACGGCCGCTGCAAGGCGTTCTCGGCGGACGCGGACGGCACCGGCTGGTCCGAGGGCGCCGGCGTCCTGCTGCTGGAGCGGCTCTCCGACGCGCGGCGCAACGGGCACCCGGTGCTGGCCGTCATCCGGGGCTCGGCGACGAACCAGGACGGCGCCAGCAACGGCCTGACCGCCCCGAACGGCCCGTCCCAGCAGCGGGTGATCCGGGCCGCGCTGGCCGACGCCGGGCTGGCCTCCGCCGACGTCGACGCGGTCGAGGCGCACGGCACCGGCACCACCCTCGGCGACCCGATCGAGGCGCAGGCCCTGCTGGCCACCTACGGCCAGGACCGGCCCGCCGACCGGCCGCTCCGGCTGGGCTCGCTGAAGTCCAACCTCGGCCACACCTCGGCGGCGGCCGGCGTCGGCGGCGTGATCAAGATGGTGCTGGCGATCCGGCACGGCCTGCTGCCGCGCACCCTGCACGCCGACCGGCCGACCCCGATGGTCGACTGGTCGGCGGGCGCCGTGGAACTCCTCACCGAGGCCCGCGCCTGGGACGACACCGGGCGCCCGCGCCGGGCCGCCGTCTCCGCCTTCGGCGTCAGCGGCACCAATGCCCACCTGATCGTCGAACAGGCCCCCGCCGAGGAAGCCGAACCGGCCGCCGCGACCGGGCCCGCCGACGGCCCGCACCCGCTGCCCTGGGTCCTGTCCGCCCGCACCGACGAGGCGCTGCGCGCCCAGGCGGCCCGGCTGCTGACCCACCTGGAGGCCGCCCCCGGCCCGCTGCGCCCCGCCGCCACCGGCCGCGCCCTCGCCCTCACCCGCACCGCCTTCGAACGCCGGGCCGTCGTCCTGGGCACCGACCGGGACGGGCTGCTCGACGGCGTCCGCGCCCTGGCGGAGGGCCGCACCGCGCCGGGGCTGATCCGCGGCGACGGCGTCTCCTCCGGCCGGGTGGCGCTGGTCTTCCCCGGCCAGGGGTCGCAGTGGGTCGGGATGGCCGTGGAGCTGTTGGCCGAATCGGAGGTGTTCGCGGCGCGGATGGCGGAGTGCGGGCGGGCCCTCGCCCCGTACGTCGACTGGTCGTTGGTGGAGGCGCTGGGCTCGGAGGAGCTGTTGGCGCGGGTGGACGTGGTGCAGCCGGTGCTGTGGGCGGTGATGGTGTCGTTGGCGGAGGTGTGGCGCTCCTACGGGGTGGTCCCGGACGCGGTGGTGGGCCACTCGCAGGGCGAGGTCGCCGCCGCGTGCGTGGCGGGCGGTCTGAGCCTGGAGGACGGGGCGCGGGTGGTGGCGTTGCGCTCCCGTGCGGTGGGGGCGTTGGCCGGGCGGGGCGGGATGGCGTCGCTGCCGCTGCCGGTGGAGGCGGTCCGCGAGCGGATCGGGGAGCGGTTGTCGGTGGCGGCGGTGAACGGCCCGTCCTCGACGGTGGTGTCGGGTGACGCGGACGCGGTGGCCGCGCTGGTGGCGGAACTCGTCGAGGAGGGGGTGCGGGCGCGGTTGATCGAGGTCGACTACGCCTCGCACTCGGCGCACGTGGAGCAGGTCCGCGAGCGGCTGCTCGCCGACCTGGACGGCATCGCGCCGTTGCAGGGCGGGGTGCCGTTCTTCTCGACGGTGACCGGCACCTGGCTGGACACCAAGGCCCTGGACACCGAGTACTGGTACCGCAACCTGCGGGAGACCGTCCGGTTCGGGACGGCCACCGAGGCGCTGCTCGGCGAGGGCTTCCGGTTCTTCGTCGAGTCCAGCCCGCACCCCGTGCTCACCTTCGGCGTCCAGCAGAGCGCCGACGCGGCCGGCAGCGCCGACTCCGCGCAGGGTCCCGCCGTGGTGCTGGGCACGCTGCGGCGCGGGGAGGGCGGCCTCGGCCGCTTCCTGGCCTCCCTGGGGGAGGCCCAGGTGGGCGGGCTGCCGCCGGACTGGGAGCGGGTGTTCGCGGGGAGCCCGGCGGGCGGTGTCCCGCTGCCGACCTACCCGTTCCAGCGCCGCCCGTACTGGCTGGCGGACACCGGCCCGGCGGCCGGCGGCCCGGCCGGGCCGGGCGCGGCGGGCGACGACTTCTGGGAGGCCCTGGGCGGCGGCGACCTGGACCGGTTCAGCACCGCCCTCGGGGTGGCCCCCGAGGACCCGCTGAACGTGGTGCTGCCCGCGCTCGCCACCTGGCGCACCGCGCGCACCGAGCGCTCGGCGGTCGACTCCTGGCGCTACCGGGTGACCTGGCGGGCCCTGCCCGAGGGCCCCGCGACCGCGCTGGACGGCAGCTGGCTGGTGCTGTCGCCGGACGGCGGGCCCGAGGACGCGGCGCGCCGGACGGCGGAGGTGGTCCGCGTCCTGGAACTGGCCGGGGCCAGCGTGCTCCACGTCCGGCTCGACGCGGCGGCGGCCGACCGGGCCGTGCTGGCCGACCGGCTGCGCGGGGCCCTCGACGCGCTGCCGGAGCCGGTCACCGGCGTGCTGTCGCTGCTGGGCCTCGACGAGCGCCCGCACCCGGCGCACCCCGCCCTGCCGCTCGGCACCGCGCTCAACCTCGCCCTGCTCCAGGCCCTCGGCGACACCGGGACCGGCGCGCCGCTGTGGTGGGCGACCCGGGGGGCGGTCGCGGTCGGCGGCCCGGACACCGGCAGCCGGGTCAGCGCCGCGCAGAGCCTGCTCTGGGGCCTGGGCCGGGTCGCCGCGCTGGAGTTCCCGCAGCGCTGGGGCGGCCTGGTCGACCTCCCGGAGGTCCTGGACCAGGACACCGCGCCGCGGCTGTGCCGGGTGCTGGCCGGCCGGGCCGGCGACGAGGACCAGGTCGCCGTCCGGGCCGACGGCTGCCACGGCCGGCGGCTGGTCCGCTCCGCGCTCGGCGACACCGCGCCCCGGCGGAGCTGGCGGCCCGGGGGCACCGTCCTGATCACCGGCGGCACCGGCGGGATCGGCGCGCAGATCGCCCGCTGGCTGGCCCGGCGCGGCGCCGCGCACCTGGTGCTGGCCGGCCGGCGCGGCCCGGAGGCGCCGGGCGCGCCGGAGCTCGCCGAGGAACTGACCGCGCTCGGAACCAGGGTCACCCTGGCCGCGTGCGACGTCGCCGACCTGGCCGCCCTGCGCGCCCTGAAGGACGGCCTCGAACAGGACGGCCACCGGATCGGCACCGTCTTCCACGCCGCGGGCGCCGGACTGCTGGTGCCGCTGCCCGACACCGACGCCGACGAGTTCGCCGACACCCTGCACGCCAAGGTCGGCGGGGCCCGGAACCTCGACCTGCTCTTCGACCGGGACACCCTCGACGCGTTCGTGCTGTTCTCCTCGATCTCCGGGGTGTGGGGCAGCGCCGTGCACGGCGCCTACGCCGCCGCCAACGCCTACCTCGACGGCCTCGCCGAGGACCGCCGGAGCCGGGGCCTCGCCGCGACCTCCGTGGTGTGGGGCATCTGGAGCCCGGCGGACGGGGCCGGCGGGATGGCCGCCGAACTCGCGGAGGACACCCTGCGCGGCCACGGCGTGCTCTTCATGCCGCCCGCCGTCGCGATCACCGGCCTCCAGCAGGTGCTGGACCACGACGAGACGGTGGTCGTGGTCGCCGACATCGACTGGGAGCGCTTCGCGACGGTCTTCACCTCGGCCCGCCCCAGCCCGCTGATCGGGGAGCTCCCCGAGGTGCGCGCCGCGCTGGCCGCCGGACCGGAGGCCGGCGAGACCGCCGGCGGAGCCCCCTCGGTGCTGCGCGAGCGGCTCGAGCCGCTCCCGCCGGCCGAGCGGACCCGGCTGCTGGTCGACCTGGTCCGGACCCACGCGGCCGCCGTCCTCGGCCACGGCTCGCCCGACGCGGTCGCCCCCGGACGGGCCTTCCGCGAGCTGGGCTTCGACTCGCTGACCGCCGTCGACATGCGCAACCGGCTGAACGCCGCCACCGGCCTGCGGCTGCCGGTCACCGTCGTCTTCGACTACTCGTCCGCGACCGCGCTCGCCGGGCGCCTGGAGACCGGCCTGCTGGGCGCCGCCGACCAGCCCGCCGCCGGTCGGCCCGCCGCCGTCCGGCGGCCCCCGGCGGCGGCCCCCGCCGTCGACGACGACCCCGTCGTGATCGTCGCGATGAGCTGCCGCTACCCCGGCGGCGTCCGCACCCCCGAGGAGCTGTGGCGCCTGGTCGCGGACGGGCACGACGCCGTCTCCGGGCTGCCGACGGACCGCGGCTGGGACCTCGACACGCTGTACGACGCCGACCCGGACCGGCCCGGCCGGAGCTACGCCGCCGCGGGCGGGTTCGTCCGCGACGCCGACCGCTTCGATCCCGGGTTCTTCGGGATCTCCCCGCGCGAGGCCCTGGCCATGGACCCGCAGCAGCGGCTGCTGCTCGAAACCTCCTGGGAGGCGATCGAGCGGGCCGGCATCGACCCGTCCACCCTGCGCGGCACCCCGACCGGCGTCTTCGCCGGCGCCTCCTACCAGGGCTACGGCGGCACCCTGCGCGACGTCCCCGAGGAGCTGGAGGGCCTGTTCATCGCGGGCATCTCCACCAGCGTCCTGTCCGGCCGGATCGCCTACACCCTGGGCCTGGAGGGCCCCGCGGTGACCGTCGACACGGCCTGCTCCTCGTCCCTGGTGGCGATCCACCTCGCCGCCCAGTCGCTGCGCTCGGGCGAGTGCGCGCTGGCCCTGGCGGGCGGCGCCACCGTGATGGGCACCCCGCTGTCGTTCACCGGCTTCAGCCGGCAGCGCGGGCTCGCCGAGGACGGGCGCTGCAAGTCCTTCGCCGCCGCGGCGGACGGCTTCGGCATGGCCGAGGGCGTCGGCCTGCTGCTGCTGGAACGGCTCTCCGACGCCCGCCGCAACGGCCACCCGGTGCTCGCGGTGCTGCGCGGCTCGGCGATCAACCAGGACGGCGCCAGCAACGGCCTGACCGCGCCCAGCGGCCTGGCCCAGCAGCGGGTGATCCGCGACGCGCTGGCCAACGCCCGGCTGTCGGCCGCCGACGTCGACGCGGTGGAGGCGCACGGCACCGGCACCCGGCTCGGCGACCCGATCGAGGCCGACGCGCTGCTCGCCACCTACGGCCAGGACCGGCCCGCCGACCGGCCGCTGTGGCTCGGCTCGCTGAAGTCCAACATCGGGCACACCCAGGCCGCCGCCGGCGTCGCCGGCGTCATCAAGATGGTCGAGGCGATGCGGCACGGCGAACTGCCGCGCACCCTGCACGTCGACCGCCCGACCCCGAACGTCGACTGGACGGCCGGCGCCGTCGAACTCCTCACCGAGGCCACCCCCTGGCCGGAGACCGGCCGCCCGCGCCGGGCCGGCGTGTCCTCGTTCGGCCTGAGCGGCACCAACGCCCACGTCGTCATCGAACAGCCGCCCGCCGCGCCCGCGCCCGCACCCGCTCCCGGTCCGTCCGTCGTCCCGTGGATCCTGTCCGGGCGGACCGCCGAGGCGGTGCGGGAGCAGGCGGCGCGGCTGCACGCCCACCTGGCCGAGCGGCCGGAGCTGCCGGCCGCCGACGTCGGCTACTCGCTGGCCACCACCAGGACCGCCTTCGAGCACCGCGCGGCCGTCGTCGGCGGCGACCGGGAGGCCCTGCTCGGCGGCCTGGCCGCGCTGGCCGCGGGGGAGCGCGCCCCCGGCCTGGTCCGGGGCACCGTCGCCCGCTCGGCCAGGACCGTCTTCGTCTTCCCCGGCCAGGGCTCCCAGTGGCCCGGCATGGCCCGGGAACTGCTCGACCGCGCCCCGGCCTTCGCCGACCGGATCGCGGCCTGCGAACGCGCCCTCGCCCCGCACCTGGACTGGTCGCTGCTCGCCGTCCTGCGCGAGGAGCCCGACGCGCCCCCGCTGGACCGGGTGGACGTCGTCCAGCCGGTGCTGTGGGCGGTGATGGTGTCGCTGGCCGAGCTGTGGCGGGCGCACGGGATCGTCCCCGACGCCGTGGTCGGCCACTCGCAGGGCGAGATCGCCGCCGCCGTGGTGGCCGGCGCGCTCTCCCTGGACGACGCGGCCCGGATCGTCGCCCTGCGCAGCCGGGCCCTGCTCGCCCTGACCGGACGCGGCGGCATGCTGTTCGTGCCGCAGCCGGTCGAAGCCGTCCGCGCGGCGCTCGCCGACCACGGCGGGGCGCTCGACGTCGCCGCGGTCAACGGGCCGACGTCGGTGACGGTCTCCGGCGACCCGGCGGCCCTGGACCTGCTGCGCGAGCGGTATGCCGAGGCGGGCGTCCTGGCCTGGCCGGTGCCCGGCGTCGACTTCGCCGGGCACTCGCCCCAGGTGGAGGAGCTCCGCGCGGACCTGCTCGCCCTCCTCGGCGACACCGCGCCGCAGACCTCCGCCGTCCCGTTCTACTCCACGGTCAGCGGCGGCCCCGTCGACACCCTCGGCCTGGACGCCGCGTACTGGTACGAGAACCTGCGCCGGCCGGTCGAGTTCGGCCGGGCGCTCGACGTGCTCGTCGCCGACGGGCACCACACCTTCGTCGAGTGCAGCACCCACCCCGCGCTGACCGTCTGGATCCAGGAGGCCGTCGAGGCGGCCGGGGCCGGCGACGGGGCCGTCGTCGGCACCCTGCGCCGCGGCGAGGGCGGCCCCGGCCGCTTCCTCGCGGCGCTCGCCGAGGTCCAGGTCCGCGGCCTGCCGGTGGACTGGGACGCGGTGTTCGCCGGCACCGGCGCGCGCAAGCGCCCGCTGCCCACCTACGCCTTCCAGCAGCAGCGCTACTGGCTGGACGCCGCCCCCGACCGGGCCGCCGCCGCGACCGGCGCGACCGGCGGCGGCCCGGCCGACTCCGGCTTCTGGGCGGCCGTCGAGCACGGCGACCCGGACGCCCTGGCCACCACCCTGCGGGTCGAGGACGGGGAACTGCGGGCCTCCCTCGCCTCCCTGCTGCCCACCCTCGCCGCCTGGGCCCGCGACCGGGCCGGCGACCGGACCGCCGACAGCTGGCGCTACCGGGTCGCCTGGAAGCCGCTGCCAGCCCCCGAGCGGCCCCGGCTCGCCGGCCGCTGGCTCCTGGTCGTCCCGGCCGGCGCCGCCGACGACCCGGCCGTCACGTTCGCCGCGACCGCCCTGCGCGGCCACGGCGCCACCCCCGTCCCGGTCGAGGCCGGTCCCGACGCGACCGACCGCGCCCGGTTCGCCGCCCTGCTCCGCGCCGCCCACGACCGCGCCGACGGCCCGCCCGCCGGCATCCTGTCGCTGCTCGCCCTGGACGAGGAACCGCACGGCGACGGATCGGCGCTCCCCCGCGGCCTCACCCTGACCGTCGCCCTCCTCCAGGCCCTGGGCGACCTCGGCACCGACGCCCCGCTCTGGAGCGCCACCCGGGGCGCGGTCTCGGTCGGCCGCTCCGACCGGACCGACAGCACCCTCCAGGCCCTGACCTGGGGCCTCGGCGGAGTCGCCGGCGTCGAGTACCCGCGGCGCTGGGCCGGCCTGGTCGACCTGCCGCGCCGCCTCGACGACCGGGCCGCGGCCCGGCTCGCCGAAGCCCTCGCCAACCCCGACGGCGAGGACCAGCTCGCCGTCCGCGCCACCGGCCTCTACGGCCGCCGGATCGTCCACGACGCGCTCGGCGACACCGCCCCCGCCCGCGCCTGGACCCCCGAGGGCACCGTCCTGATCACCGGCGGCACCGGCGGCCTCGGCGCCCAGATCGCCCGCCGGCTCGCCCGCACCGGCACCGCCCACCTGCTGCTCACCAGCCGGCGCGGCGCCCAGGCCCCCGGCGCCCGGGCCCTGCTCGCCGAACTGCGCGAGCTCGGCGCCGAAGCCACCGCCGCGGCCTGCGACGTCGCCGACCGCGACGCGCTGGCCGACCTGCTCGCCGGCATCCCGGCCGACCGCCCGCTGCGCGCCGTCCTGCACACCGCGGGCGTCCTCGACGACGGCGTGATCGACTCGCTCACCCCCGAACGCGCGGCCGGCGTCCTGCGCCCCAAGCTCGACGGCGCCCGCAACCTCGACGCGCTCACCCGCGGCCACGACCTCACCGCCTTCGTGCTGTTCTCCTCGCTGGCCGGCACCCTCGGCGGCACCGGCCAGGGCAGCTACGCCGCCGCCAACGCCTACCTCGACGCCCTGGCCCGGCAGCGCCGCGACCTCGGCCTGCCCGGCACCTCGGTGGCCTGGGGCCTGTGGGGCGGCGAGAGCCTCGCCAGCGGCGCGGTCGCCGAACGGCTGATCCGCGACGGCCTGCCCGCCATGGACCCCGACGCGGCCACCACCGCGCTGCGCCGCGCCCTCGACCACGACGACACGACCGTCCTGGTCGCCGACTTCGCCTGGGACCGCTTCACCCGGGCGTACACCGCGCTGCGGCCCAGCCCCGCCCTCGGCGACCTGCCCGAGGTCCGGGAGGCGCTCGCCGCCGCCGGCCCCCGGGGCGCGGCCGCCGGCGCCGAACCGCCGGCCCGGCGGCTGGCCGCGCTGCCCCCGGCGGAACGCGACCGCGCCCTGCTGGAGCTGGTCCGCCGCGAGGTCGCCGACGTGCTCGGCCACCCCGGGCCCGAGGCCGTCGGACCCGACCAGGCGTTCAAGGAGATCGGCTTCGACTCGCTGACCGCCGTCGAACTGCGCAACCGGCTCGCCGCGGCCACCGGCCTGCGCCTGTCGGTGACCCTGGCCTTCGACTACCCCACGGCCACCACCCTGGCCGGACACCTGCGCGCCGAACTGCCCGGCGCCCCCGCCGCCGAGGCCCCCGAGGCCCCCGCCCGGCCGGGCCCGGCCGCCGCCCGGCCCGAGGCCGACGACGAGGACGACGCGATCGCCGTGGTCGGCATGAGCTGCCGCTACCCCGGCGGCGTCAGCACCCCCGAGGAGCTGTGGGAGCTCGTCGCGGGCGGCGGCGACGCCATCACCGGCTTCCCCACCGGCCGCGGCTGGGACCTGGACGGCCTCTACGACCCGGACCCGGACCGGGTCGGCAGCACCTACGCGCGGGAGGGCGGCTTCCTGCACGACGCCGACCGCTTCGACCCGGCCTTCTTCGGGATCTCCCCGCGCGAGGCGCTGACCATCGACCCGCAGCAGCGGCTGCTGCTCGAACTCTCCTGGGAGGCGTTCGAACGGGCCGGCATCGACCCGCTCTCCCTCAAGGGCAGCCCCAGCGGCGTCTTCGTCGGCTGCAGCCACCACGACTACGGCTCGCGCGTCACCGAGCCCTCCGAGGAGTTCGAGGGCTACCTCGGCATCGGCAGCGCGGGCAGCGTCGCCTCCGGCCGGATCTCCTACAGCCTCGGCCTCGAAGGCCCCGCGGTGACCGTGGACACGGCCTGCTCCTCGTCGCTGGTCGCCGTCCACCTCGCGGCCCGGTCGCTGCGGGCCGGCGAGTGCTCGCTGGCGCTGGCCGGCGGCGTGACCGTGATGTCGACGCCCGGCGCGTTCGTCGAGTTCAGCCGGCAGCGGGTGCTCGCCGAGGACGGCCGCTGCAAGCCGTTCGCGGCCGCCGCCGACGGCACCTCCTGGGCCGAGGGCGCCGGACTGCTCGTCCTGGAACGGCTCTCCGACGCCCGGCGCAACGGCCACCCGGTGCTCGCCCTGGTCCGCGGCTCGGCCGTCAACCAGGACGGCGCCAGCAACGGCCTGACCGCCCCCAACGGCCCGTCCCAGCAGCGCGTCATCCGGGCGGCCCTCGCCGACGCCGGACTCACCGCCGCCGAGGTCGACGCGGTGGAGGCGCACGGCACCGGCACCCGGCTCGGCGACCCGATCGAGGCCCAGGCCCTGCTGGCCACCTACGGCCGGGGCCGCGACGGGCGGGACCCGCTCTGGCTCGGCTCGCTGAAGTCGAACATCGGCCACAGCCAGGCCGCCGCCGGCGTCGCCGGCATCATCAAGATGATCCAGGCCATGCGGCACGGCACCCTGCCGCGCACCCTGCACGTCGACGCGCCGACCCCGCACGTCGACTGGACGGCCGGCGCGGTCCGCCTGCTCACCGACGACACCCCGTGGCCGGAGACCGGACGGCCGCGCCGGGCCGCCGTGTCCTCGTTCGGGGTCAGCGGCACCAACGCCCACACCATCCTCGAACAGCCCGCCGCCCCGGCCCCGGCCCCGGCGCCGGCGCTCCTCCCGGCGCCCGCCGCCGACGCGCCCGCCCTGCCCTGGCTGCTCTCCGCCCGCGGCGCCGACGCGCTGCGCGCGCAGGCGGCCCGGCTGCTGGCGCACGTCGAACGGGACCACGCCCCCGCCGTCGCGGACCTGGGCCGCTCGCTGGCCCTGCACCGCAGCGCCTTCGCGCACCGGGCCGCCCTCACCGGCACCGACCGGGCGTCCCTGCTCGCCGCCCTCGCCGCCCTCGCCGCCGGCGAACCGTCGGCCGACCTGGCCCTCGGGGTCGCCGGCCCGGCCGCCAGGACCGCCTTCCTGTTCCCCGGCCAGGGCAGCCAGCGCACCGGCATGGGCGCCGGGCTGTACGCCCGGTTCCCGGTCTTCGCCGACGCCTTCGACGCGGTCTGCGCGGAGCTCGACCCGCTGCTCGACCACCCGCTGCGCGAGGTGGTCGACGCCGCCCCCGGCGACCCCGCCCACGGCCTGCTGGACCGCACCGAGTACGCCCAGCCCGCCCTGTTCGCCCTCGGCGTCGCCCTGTTCCGCCTGGTCGAGCACTGGGGCGTGCGCCCCGACCGGCTGCTCGGCCACTCCGTGGGCGAGCTGGCCGCCGCCCACGTCGCCGGGGTGTTCACGCTGCCCGACGCCGCGGCCCTGGTGGTCGCCCGGGGACGGCTGATGCAGGCCCTTCCGGAGGGCGGCGCGATGGCCGCGCTCGCCGCCGGGGAGGACGAGGTGCTGCCGCTGCTCGCCGGCCGCGAGGCCGAGGTCGGCCTCGCCGCGGTCAACGGCCCGGCCTCGACCGTGGTCTCCGGCACCGAGGCCGCGGTCGACGAGATCGCCGCCGTGCTCGCCGCGCGCGGCCGCAAGACCCGGCGGCTGCGGGTCTCGCACGCCTTCCACTCGCCCCTGATGGAACCGGTGCTCGCCGCGTTCCGCGCGGCCGTGGCCCGGACCGTCCCGGCGGAGCCCGCCATCCCGGTGGTCTCCACCCTGACCGGCGAGCCGGCCACCGCCGAGCAGCTCGGCTCGCCGGACTACTGGGTGGAGCACGTGCGCGGCACCGTCCGCTTCCAGGACGGCGTGCGCCACCTGGAGCGCGACGGCGTCACCGCGTTCCTCGAACTCGGACCGGACGGCGCGCTCACCGCGATGGGCCAGGACTGCCTGACCACCGCTGACACCGGCGGCCCGGTGCTGGTGCCGCTGCTGCGCAAGGACCGGCCCGAAGCGCCCGCGGCCACGGCCGCGCTGGCCCGGCTGCACGTCGCGGGCGTCCCCGTCGACTGGGCGGCCGTCCACGCCCCCGACGGCGCCGCCGCCCCCGACCGCGCCGCCGCCGTCGACCTGCCGACCTACGCCTTCCAGCGCGGCAGCTACTGGCTGCCGGCCGGCCCGGCCGCCGCCGGACTGCCTGCGGCCGGACTGCGGGCCGTCGACCACCCGCTGCTCGGCGCCGGAACGGAGCTCGCCGACTCCGACGGCTTCCTCTTCACCGGCAGGTTCTCGGTCCGCAGCCACCCCTGGCTGGCCGACCACGGCGTCTACGAGGGCGTGCTGTTCCCGGCCACCGCGTTCCTGGAACTCGCGGTCCGGGCGGGCGACCAGGTCGGCTGCGACCGGGTCGAGGAACTGACCCTGGAGGCACCGCTGGTGCTCCCGGCGGACGGGACCGTCGCGCTCCAGCTCACCGTCGGCGCCCCGGACGCCTCCGGCACCCGCCCGCTGAGCGTCCACGCCCGGGCCGCCGACGACGGCCCCGACACCCCCTGGACCCGGCACGCGAGCGGCCTGCTCAGCCCCGCCGGGGCCACCGACCCGGCCGACCCGGCGGACCCGGCCGATTCGGACGCCGCCGACGCCGCCTGGCCGCCGCCCGGCGCCGTCCCGCTCGACACCGACGGCCTGTACGACCGCTTCGCCGGCGGCGGGTTCGCCTACGGCCCCGCGTTCCAGGGCCTGCGCGCGGCCTGGCGGCTCGGCGACGAGGTGTACGCCCTCGCGAGCCTGCCGGAGGAGCAGCGGCCGGCCGCCGGCGCGTTCGGCCTGCACCCGGCCCTGCTGGACGCCGCCCTGCACGCGCTGGTGTTCGACGTCCTGGAGGGGCCCGCGCAGGGCTGGCTGCCGTTCTCCTGGAACGGGGTGCGCCTGCACGCCGCCGGGGCCGCCGAGCTCCGGCTGCGGCTGACCCCCACCGGCCGCGACGCCGTCACCGTGCGGGCGGCCGACACCACCGGGCGGCCGGTGCTCTCGGCCCGCTCCCTGGTCCTGCGGCCGGTCACCCGCGACCGCTTCACGGCCACCCGGGGCGGCCACCACGAGGAGCTGTTCCGCCCCGAGTGGCCCGCGCTGCCCGCCTCGCCCGCGCTCTCCGGGACGGCGGCGGAGGGCTGGGCCGTGCTCGGCGCCGCGCCGCTGCCCGGCCGCCCGGTCGCCGACCTCGCCGCGCTGTCCGTGCTGCTCGACGCGGGCGCCCCGGCGCCCCGGCTGGTGCTCGCCGCCGCCCCGTCCGCCCCGGCCCCGTACGCGCCGCCCGGCGTGCTGCGCGACGCGGTCCACGACGGCCTGGGCACCGTCCTCGCCCTGCTGCGCGACTGGCTGGCCGAGGAGCGGCTGACCGGCGCCAAGCTGGTCCTGGTCACCGCGGGCGCGGTCCCGGTGGCCGGCGACGACGTCCCGGACCCGGCCCTGGCCGCGCTCTGGGGCCTGGTCCGCTCGGCGCAGACCGAGCACCCGGACCGGTTCGTCCTGCTCGACCTGGACGACCCGCTGACCCCGGCCGCGCTGCTCGCCGCGGCCCTCGCCTCCGGGGAGCCGCAGCTCGCGATCCGGGCCGGCGCCGTGCACGCCGCCCGGCTGGCCCGGGTACCGCTGGCCGCCCCCGGGCGGGCCCCCGGCTGGGGCGGCGACGGAACCGTCCTGATCACCGGCGGCACCGGCGCCATCGGCGCCCACGTCGCCCGCCACCTGGCCGCCGAGCACGGCGTCCGGCACCTGCTGCTGACCAGCCGCGGCGGCCCCGCCGCCGACGGCGCGCCGGAACTCCTCGCCGAGCTCGCCGCCCTCGGCGCGCACGCCGAGATCGCCGCCTGCGACGCCGCCGACCGCGACGCCCTCGCCGCCCTGCTGGCCACCGTGCCCCCCGCGCACCCGCTGACCGGCGTGGTGCACGCCGCGGGCGTGCTGGCCGACGGCGTGGTCGCCGCCATGACGCCCGACCAGCTGACCCGGGCGCTGCGCCCCAAGGTCGACGCGGCGCTCAACCTGCACGAGCTCACCGCCGGCCTGGAACTGTCCGAGTTCGTCCTGTTCTCGTCCATCGCCGGGATCTTCGGCGGCATGGGCCAGGGCAACTACGCCGCCGCCAACGCCTTCCTGGACGCCCTCGCCCACCGGCGCCGCGCCGAGGGCCTGCCCGGCCGCTCGCTCGCCTGGGGCCTGTGGGCCAACAGCACCGGCATGACCGGCGGACTCACCGAGGCCGACCTGCGACGGATCGCCCGCGGCGGCATCGTCGCCTTCGACCCGGCCCGCGGACTGGCCCTCCTGGACACCGCCGGCACCGTCGACGAGCCGGTCCTGCTGCCGCTGCGGCTCGACACCGCGGCCGTCCGCGCCCAGGCCGGCGCCGGCGGCGTCCCCGCCCTGCTGCGCGGCCTGGTGCGCCCCGCCGCCCGGCGCGGCGCTGCGGCCACCGCGCCCGGCACCGGCCCCGACGGGCCCGACGCCCTGAAGCAGCGGCTCGGCTCCCTCAACGAGGCCCAGCGCGGCCGGGTCCTGCTCGACCTGGTCCGCTCGCACGCCGCCCTGGTCCTCGGCCACAGCGGCCCGGCCGCGATCGAACCCGGACGCGGCCTGCTGGAGGTCGGCTTCGACTCGCTGACCGCGGTGGAACTGCGCAACCGGCTGCGCGCCGCCACCGGCCACCCGCTGCCCGCCACCCTGCTCTTCGACCACCCCACCCCGACCGCGATCGCCGCCCACCTCGCCGCCGAACTGGCCGTCGACGCCGGCCCCGGCCCGCTCGCCGGCCCCGCCGGGGCGGACCTCCTGACGGGCGCCCTCGACGGCGTCCCCGACGACCCGGCGGACCGCGAACGGCTCGCCGACCGGCTCCGCGAGCTGCTGCGCCGCCTCGACCCGGCCGCCCCGGCGGCCGACGGCGACGGCACCGCCACCGCCTCCATCGAGGACCGGATGGACGGCGCCAGCGACGACGAGCTCTTCGACCTCATCGACAACGAACTCGGCCGGTCATGACCCCGGCCCGACCCACGACGAACCCGGCCGGTCACGACACCGACCCGACCCGACCCGCGAACCAGGACGGCGGCCCCCGATGGTGAACGACGACAAGCTGAGGGACTACCTCAAGCGCGTGACGGCGGACCTGCACCACACCCGCCGCCGCCTGAGCGAAGCCGAGGAGGCGGCCCGCGAACCGATCGCGGTCGTCGCGATGAGCTGCCGCTACCCCGGCGGCGTGCGCACCCCCGAGGACCTGTGGCGCCTGGTCACCGAAGGCACCGACGCCATCACCGGCTTCCCCGCCGACCGGGGCTGGGACCTGGACCACCTGGACGACCCGGAACAGCTGCGCGAGGGCAGCAGCCACACCGCCCTGGGCGGCTTCCTCGACGACGTCGGGCACTTCGACCCCGGCTTCTTCGGGATCTCCCCGCGCGAGGCGCTCGCCATGGACCCGCAGCAGCGGCTGCTGCTGGAGACCACCTGGGAGGCGTTCGAACGGGCCGGCATCGACCCCGCGACCCTGCGCGGCAGCCGGACCGGCGTCTTCGCCGGCGTGATGTACCAGGACTACGCGGTACGGCTGCGCCAGGTCCCCGACGACGTGGCCGGCTACGTCGGCAACGGCAGCTCCGACAGCGTCGCCTCCGGCCGGGTCGCCTACACCTTCGGCCTGGAGGGCCCGGCGGTCAGCATCGACACCGCCTGCTCCTCCTCGCTGGTCGCCATCCACCTCGCCGCCCAGGCCCTGCGCGGCGGCGACTGCACCCTGGCGCTGGCCGGCGGCGCGATGGTGATGTCGACCCCCGTCCCGTTCGTCGAGATGAGCCGCCAGGGCGGCCTGGCCCGGGACGGCCGCTGCAAGTCCTTCGCCGCCGCCGCCGACGGCACCGGCTGGGGCGAGGGCGTCGGCATGCTGCTGCTGGAGCGCCTCTCCGACGCCCGCCGCAACGGCCACCCGGTGCTCGCCCTGATCCGCGGCACCGCCGTCAACCAGGACGGCGCCAGCAGCCGCCTCACCGCCCCCAACGGCCCCGCCCAGCAGCGCGTCATCCGGCACGCCCTGGCCAACGCCGGACTCACCCCCGCCGACGTGGACGTCGTCGAGGCGCACGGCACCGGCACCCCGCTGGGCGACCCGATCGAGGCCCAGGCCCTGCTGGCCACCTACGGCCAGGGCCGCGCCGACGGGCAGCCGCTGCTGCTCGGCTCGCTGAAGTCGAACATCGGGCACACCCAGGCCGCGGCCGGCGTCGGCGGCGTCATCAAGACCGTCCTCGCCATGCGGCACGGCACCGTCCCGCCCACCCTGCACGCGCAGGACCCGTCCCCGCGGATCGACTGGACCGCGGGCGCGGTGCGCCTGGTCACCGCCAACACCCCCTGGCCCGAGACCGGACGGCCGCGCCGGGCCGCGGTCTCCTCCTTCGGCGTCAGCGGCACCAACGGACACGTCGTCCTGGAGCAGGCCGACGAGCCCGCCCCGGCGCAGCAGGCCGACCAGCCCGCCCCGGCCGAGCGGGCCGAGCGGGCCGAAAGCGCTGCCGCCCCCGCCGTCCTGCCCTGGGTGCTCTCCGGCCGCACCGCCCCGGCGCTGCGCGCCCAGGCCGCCCGGCTCCGCGACCACCTCGACGCCCACCCCGGGCCCGGCCCGGCCGAGATCGGCCACGCCCTCGCCACGACCCGCGCCGCGCACGAGCACCGGGCCGTCCTGATCGCCGCCGACCCCGACGGCTTCCGGTCCGGCCTCGACGCCCTGGCGGCCGGCCTCGACGCCCCCGGCCTGGTCCTCGGCACCGCCGGCACCGGCGGCGAGGTCGCCCTGGTGTTCCCCGGCCAGGGCTCCCAGTGGGACGGCATGGCCGTCGAACTCCTCGACTCCGCGCCGGTGTTCGCCGCCCGGATCGCGGACTGCGAACGCGCCCTGGCGCCCCACGTCGACTGGTCGCTGGAGGCCGTCCTGCGCGGCGCCCCCGGCGCGCCGGGACTCGACCGGGTCGACGTGGTCCAGCCCGCGCTGTGGGCCGTCATGGTCTCGCTGGCCGAACTGTGGCGCTCGTACGGCGTCACCCCCGGCGCCGTCGTCGGCCACTCCCAGGGCGAGATCGCCGCCGCCGTGGTGGCGGGGGCGCTCACCCTGGAGGACGGCGCGAAGGTCGTCGCGCTGCGCAGCCGGGCGATCCGCGCGCTGTCCGGCCGCGGCGGCATGGCCTCGGTGGCGCTGCCCGCCGCCGAGGCCGCCGAGCACCTCGCCCCCTGGGACGGCCGGCTCTCCGTGGCCGCCGTCAACGGCCCGGCCTCCACCGTGGTCTCCGGCGACACCGAGGCGCTCGACGCGTTCCTCGACCGGGCGGCCGCCCTGGGCGTCCGGGTCCGGCGCGTGCCCGTCGACTACGCCTCGCACAGCGCCCACGTCGAGGACATCCGCGCCGACCTGCTCGCCCGGCTCGACGGACTGGCCCCCCGCCCGTCCGCCGTCCCCTTCTACTCCACCCTCACCGGCGGCCCACTGGCCGACACCACCGTCCTGGACGCCGACTACTGGTACCGCAACCTGCGCGGCACCGTCCGGTTCGAAGAGGCGACCCGGGCCCTGCTCGCCGACGGCTACCAGGTCCTCCTGGAGAGCAGCCCGCACCCCGTCCTCACCGTCGGCGTCCTGGAGACCGCCGAGGACGCGGGCGCCGACGCCACCGCCGTCGGCACCCTGCGCCGCGACGACGGCGGACCGCGCCGGTTCACCGAGGCGCTGGCCGAACTCCACCTGCGCGGCGTCTCCCCGGACTGGGACGCCGTCTTCGCCGGCCGCCGCCCAGGCCGGGTCGACCTGCCCACCTACGCCTTCCAGCGCGACCCGTACTGGCTGGAGGACGGCGCCCCGCCCGCCGCCGACGTCGGCTCCGCCGGACTGACCCCCGCGGACCACCCGCTGCTCGGCGCCGTCGTGGTCCTCGCCGACAGCGACGGCCTGATCCTCACCGGCCGCCTGTCCACCCGCACCCACCCCTGGCTCGCCGACCACGCCGTCGGCGGCCGGGCCCTGCTCCCCGGCACCGCCTTCCTGGAACTCGCCCTCCAGGCCGGCGCCCGGACCGGCTGCCCCCGGGTCGAGGAACTCACCCTCCAGGCCCCCCTCGTCCTGCCCGAACACGGCGGCACCGTGCTGCGCCTCACCGTCGGCGCCCCCGACGCCCGCGGCCACCGCCCGCTCAGCCTGCACTCCCGGCCGGACGCGCCCGCCGACGGCGACCCGGACGAGGAGTGGACCCGGCACGCCGAAGGCGTCCTGGCCCAGGACGGCGCGGACGGCGCGGACGGCGCCGAGGCCGCCGGACCGATGCCCTGGCCGCCGCCCGGCGCCGAACCCCTCGCCCTCGACGCGCTCTACGACCGCTTCGCGGCGGCCGGATTCGCCTACGGCCCCGCCTTCCAGGGCCTGCGCGCGGCCTGGCGGCGCGGCGACGACCTGTTCGCCGAAGCCGCCCTCCCCGCCGCGCCCGCCCCCGAGGCCGCCCGCTTCGCCCTGCACCCCGCCCTGCTGGACGCGGCCCTGCACGCCACCGGCGTGCCCGGCACCCCCGGCGCGGACGCTCACCCGCAGGGCCGGCTGCCGTTCTCCTGGAGCGGCGTCACACTGCACGCCACCGGCGCCGGGACGATCCGCGTCCACCTCACCCCGGCCGGCCCCGACGCGCTGGCCCTCTCCGTCGCCGACCCGACCGGCGCCCCCGTCGCGACCGTGGACGCGCTCACCCTGCGCCCGGCGGGCCCCGCCGCCCTCGGCACCGGCCCCGCCGCCCCCCGCGGCGGCCACCACCGGGACCTCTACGCGACGGAGTGGGTCACCGCACCCCCGCGCGGCGGCGCGCCCGCCCGCCCCGCCGCCCACCGCACCGCGGACCTGGCCGCGCTGCTGGCCGCCGTCGACGCCGGTGCCCCGGTGCCCGAGACGGTCCTGCTGACCTGCGCCGCGTCCGACGCCGCGCCCGACGCCGCGTCGTCGGCGGTGGCGGTGGCGGTCCGCGCGGCCGTCCACCGGGCCCTCGCCGACGTCCGGACCTGGCTCGCCGACGACCGCTTCGCCGGCTCCCGCCTGGTGTTCGCCACCCGGGGCGCGGTCGGCACCCGGGACGGCGAGGACGTCCGCGACCCCGCGCACAGCGCGCTCTGGGGCCTGATCCGCTCGGCCGACTCCGAACACCCCGGGCGCTTCGCCCTGCTCGACCTCGACCCCGACGCCGTCGACCCCGACGCCGCTGCGGCCGTCGACGCCGCCCTCGCCTCGGGCGAGCCGCAGTCCGCGGTCCGCGGCGGCGAGGTCCGCGTCCCCCGGCTGGCCCGCGTCCCCCGGAACGACGGCGACCGTGACGACGCCGACCGGAACGCCGCCGACCGGCCGGACGGCGGCGCGGCCTTCGACCCGGACGGGACGGTCCTGGTCACCGGCGGCACCGGCCTGCTCGGCTCGCACGTCGCCCGCCGCCTGGTCGCCGGGCACGGCGTCCGGCACCTGCTGCTGCTCTCCCGGGGCGGCCCGGCCGCCCCCGGGGCGGCGGAACTGCTGGCCGAGCTCGCCGCGCTGGGCGCCGAGGCCGTCGTCGTCGCCTGCGACGCCGCCGACCGGACCGCCCTGGCCGCCGTCCTCGCCGACCTGCCGCCCGCGCACCCGCTGACGGCCGTGGTCCACACCGCCGGCGCCCTCGACGACGGCGTCGTCACCGCCCTCACCCCCGAGCGGGTCGACGCCGTGCTCCGCCCCAAGGTCGACGCCGCCCTCCACCTGGACGAGCTGACCCGCGGCCTCGACCTCACCCACTTCGTGCTGTTCTCCTCGGCGGCCGGCACCTTCGGCGGCCCCGGGCAGGCCAACTACGCCGCCGCCAACGCCTTCCTGGACGCCCTGGCCGTCCGGCGCCGGGCGGCGGGACTGGCCGGCCAGTCCCTGGCCTGGACCCTGTGGGAGCAGCCCAGCGCCCTCACCGGACACCTCGACGCGGACGACGTGCGCCGCCTCGCCCGGTCCGGGATGCCGCCGCTCTCCACCGAACGGGGACTCGAACTCCTCGACACCGCCCTCACCGTGGACCGGGCCGCCCTGGTCCCGATGCGCCTCGACACCGCGGCCCTGCGGTCCGCGGCGGCCGACGGCACCCTGCCGCCGCTGCTGCGCGGCCTGGTCCGCACCCCGCCGCGCAAGGCCGCGGCCGCAGCGGCGCAGGCCGACGACAACGCCCTGCGCCTGCGCCTCGCGGCCCTCGACGGCGCCGGACGGACCCGGCTGCTCGTCGAACTCGTCCGCACCCACGCGGCGGCCGTCCTCGGCCACGCCTCCCCGGACACCCTCGATTCCGGACGGGCCTTCCGCGAACTCGGATTCGACTCGCTGGCCTCGGTGCAACTGCGCAACCGCCTGAACGCCGCCACCGGCCTGCGGCTCCCCGCCAGCCTGGTGTTCGACCACCCCACCCCGGCGGTGCTCGCCGCCTTCCTGGGCGCCGGCCTCACCACCCCGGACCAGGCCGCCGCCCCCGCCGCCCCCGTCCGCCCGACCGGCCGGGACCGGGACGCGGACGACGACCTGATCGCGATCGTCTCCACCGCCTGCCGCCTGCCCGGCGGCGTCCGCTCCCCCGAGGAGCTGTGGCGGATGCTGGACGAGGGCCGCGACGGCATCTCCGAATTCCCCGAGGACCGGGGCTGGGACCCGGACGCGCTCTACGACCCCGACCCCGACCGCGTCGGCACCTCCGTCACCCGGCACGGCGGCTTCCTGCACGACGCCGCCGACTTCGACGCCGAGTTCTTCGGCATCTCGCCGCGCGAGGCCCTCGCGATGGACCCGCAGCAGCGGCTGCTGCTGGAGACCACCTGGGAGCTCTTCGAGCGCGCCGCCATCGACCCGGCCACCCTGCGCGGCGCCCAGGTCGGCACCTACGTCGGCCTGATGCAGCAGGACTACGCCGCCCGGCTGCTGCCCTACATTCCCGAGGACGTCGAGGGATTCCTCGGCACCGGGAACTCGGGCAGCATCGTCTCCGGACGCCTGGCCTACTTCTTCGGCCTGGAGGGCCCCGCCGTCACCGTCGACACGGCCTGCTCGTCCTCCCTGGTCGCCCTGCACCTGGCGGCCCGGGCGCTGCGCTCGGGCGAGTGCTCGCTGGCGCTGGCCGGCGGCGTCAACGTGATGTGCAGCCCCGAACTGTTCGTCGAGTTCAGCCGGCAGGGCGGACTCGCCCCGGACGGCCGCTGCAAGTCCTTCGCCGCGGCCGCCGACGGCACCGCCTTCGGCGAGGGCAGCGGCATGCTGCTGCTGGAGCGGCTGTCGGACGCCCGCCGCAACGGGCACCCGGTGCTGGCCGTGGTCCGGGGCTCGGCCGTCAACCAGGACGGCGCCAGCAACGGCCTGACCGCGCCGAACGGCCCGTCCCAGCAGCGCGTCATCCGGGCGGCGCTGGCGGACGCCGGGCTGACGGCGGCGGACGTCGACGTGGTGGAGGCGCACGGCACCGGCACCACCCTCGGCGACCCGATCGAGGCGCAGGCCCTGCTGGCCACCTACGGCCAGGACCGGCCCGCCGACCGGCCGGTGTGGATCGGCTCGCTGAAGTCCAACATCGGCCACACCTCGGCCGCCGCCGGAGTCTCGGCCGTCATCAAGTCGGTACTCGCCCTGCGGCACGGCGTCATGCCCAAGACCCTGCACGTCGACGGCCCGACGCCCGAGGTGGACTGGTCGGCGGGCGCCGGCCGGCTGCTCACCGAGGCCCGCGCCTGGGACGACACCGGCCGCCCGCGCCGGGCCGGCGTCTCCTCCTTCGGCGTCAGCGGCACCAACGCCCACGTCATCCTCGAACAGGCCCCGGCCGACGAGCCGACCCCCGCACCCACCGACGAACCCGGCACACCCCCGACCGCACCCGCCACCGTCCCCCTGCTCCTCTCGGCCCGCACCCCCGAGGCCCTGCACGCCCAAGCCGAGGCCCTCGCGGCCCGGATCGGCGACGGCTCGGGCGTCCGCGCGGCGGACGTGGCCTACTCGCTGGCCACCGGCCGCAGCGCACTCGGACACCGCGCGGTGCTGGTGGGCACACAGGACGACCTCACCGCACACCTCACCGCGCTGGCGCAGGGCGCCTCGGCGGCCGGCGGCGGGCTGGTCTCCGGCCGCTCGGTGCTGGTGTTCCCGGGGCAGGGGTCGCAGTGGGTGGGGATGGCGGTGGAGTTGCTGGGCGAATCGGGGGTGTTCGCGGCGCGGATGGCGGAGTGCGGGCGGGCGCTGGAGCCGTATGTCGACTGGTCGTTGGCGGAGGCGCTGGGCTCGGAGTCGTTGCTGGCGCGGGTGGATGTGGTGCAGCCGGTGCTGTGGGCGGTGATGGTGTCGCTCGCGGAGGTGTGGCGTTCGTTCGGGGTGGTTGCGGACGCGGTGGTGGGCCATTCGCAGGGGGAGGTCGCGGCCGCCGTGGTGGCGGGTGGTTTGAGCTTGGCGGACGGGGCGCGGGTGGTGGCGTTGCGTTCGCGTGCGGTGGGGGCGTTGGCGGGTCGGGGTGGGATGGCGTCGTTGCCGTTGCCGGTGGGGGCGGTGCGCGAGCGGATCGGGGTCGGGTTGTCGGTGGCGGCGGTGAACGGTCCGTCGTCGACGGTGGTGTCGGGTGACGCGGAGGCGGTGGCCGGGCTGGTGGCGGAACTCGTCGAGGAGGGGGTGCGGGCGCGGTTGATCGAGGTGGATTACGCCTCGCACTCGGCGCACGTGGAGGAGGTGCGGGAGCGGTTGCTGGCCGATTTGGAGGGGATCGCGCCGTTGTCGGGTGGGGTGCCGTTCTTCTCGACGGTGACGGGCGGGTGGTTGGACACGAAGTCGCTGGACGCCGAGTACTGGTATCGCAACCTGCGGGAGACGGTGGAGTTCGGGGCGGCGACGGAGGCGTTGCTGGGGGAGGGTTTCCGGTTCTTCGTGGAGTCGAGTCCGCATGCGGTGCTGGGTGTGGCGGTGGGGGAGTCGGTGGAGGCCGCGGGGGTGGACGCGGTGGTGTTGGGGACGTTGCGTCGTGGTGAGGGCGGCTTGGCGCAGGTGTTGCGTGCGGTGGGTCGTGGTTGGGAGCGGGGGTTGGAGGTCGACTGGTCGGGGTCGTTCCCGGGGGCGCGGCGGGTCGAGCTGCCGACGTACGCGTTCCAGCGCACCCGCTACTGGCTCGACGTGCCGACCACCAGCCAGGACGTCGCCTCGGCGGGTCTCGCCGCCACCGGGCACCCGCTGCTCGGCGCGGCGACGCGGCTCGCGGACTCCGGTGAGCTGCTGCTCAGCGGCCGGATCTCGCTGCGCACCCACCCCTGGCTCGCCGACCACGCGGTGGCGGGCGTCGTGCTCCTGCCCGGCACGGCCTTCCTCGAACTCGCGCTGCGCGCCGGGGCCGAGGCGGACTGCCCGGTGGTCGAGGAGCTCACCCTCGGAGCGGCGCTGGTGCTCCCGGCCGAGGACGCCGCGCACCTCCAGCTCCGGGTCTCCGGGCCCGACGGGGACGGCCGGCGGCGGCTGAGCGTGTTCGCCCGGACGGCGCGGGACGCCGACGGGCCCTGGACCGAGCACGCCACCGGCACCCTGGCACCCCGTCCCGCCGCCGACGACCCGGCCGGTACCCCGGTCGCCCTGCTGAGCTGGCCGCCGGCCGGTGCCGAGCCCGTGGACACCGAGGACCTCTACGAGCGCTTCGCCGGGGCCGGCTACCACTACGGCCCGGCCTTCCGGGGCATCAGGGCCGCGTGGCTGCGCGGCGGCGAGGTGTTCGCCGAGGTGGTGCTGCCGGAGCGGCAGCAGGCCGACGCCGCCGGGTGCGTGCTGCACCCCGCGCTGCTGGACGCGGCCCTGCAGAGCGCCGCGCTGCTGCCCGAACGGGACGGCGGGGCCCGGCTGCCCTTCAGCTGGACCGGGGTGACCGGCGGGGTCACCGGCGCGACCACGCTGCGGGTGCGGCTCGCCGCCGACGCGCCGGACGCCGTGACCCTGCGGGCCCACGACCTGTCCGGTCGGCAGGTGATCGACGTGCGGGGGCTGCTGCTGCGGCCGCCGGCCGCGGGCGGGCCGCTCGCCGCGGCCGCCCACGCCGACCTGCTGTACCGCCTCGACTGGACCCCGGCCCCCGACCCGGCCGACGGCGCGGCGCCGACCTGGGCCGCGCTCGGCGACGCCGTCCCCGGCGCGGTCTCCTGGCCGGACCTCGACGCGCTGGCGGCCGCCGTCGACGCGGGCGCCGCCCTCCCCGCGCTGCTCGTGGCGGCCGTGCCCACCGCCGACCTGCCCGACCCCGCCGCCCGGGTCCGCGCCACCGCGCACCGGGGCCTCGCGCTCGTGCAGCGCTGGCTGGACGACGAGCGGTTCGCCGGGGCCGCACTGGCCCTGCTCACCAGGGACGCGGTCCGCACCGGTCCGGTCGACCGCCCCGTCGACCCCGCCCAGGCCGCGCTGTGGGGCCTGCTGCGCAGCGCGCGCGCCGAGCACCCCGGGCGCTTCGTCCTGATCGACGCCGCCGGGACCGTCGAACCGGCGGACGCGCTGCCCGCCGCGCTCGCCGCCGGGGAACCCGAACTGGCGCTGCGGACCGGCCCGCCGCTGCTGCCGCGACTGGTCCGCGGCAGCCGGCCGGACGGCACGCTGACCCTGCCGGACGGCGCCGCCTGGCGGCTCGCCGCCGACGGCGCGGGCGGGCCGGAGGACCTCGTGGCGGAGCCCGCCCCCGGGGCCCTCGCCCCGCTGGGCCGGGGCGAGGTGCGGATCGCGGTGCGCGCCGCCGGACTGAACTTCCACGACGTCATCGCCGCGCTCGGCCTGGACCCCGACCCCGAACAGCAGGGCCTGGGCAGCGAGGGCGCCGGCACCGTCGTCGAGGTGGGCCCGGGCGTGGCCGACCTGGCGCCCGGCGACCGGGTGTTCGGGATCTTCGGGGGCGCGTTCGGCCCGACCGTCGTCGCCGACCGCCGCACCGTCGCCCGGATCCCGGCGGGCTGGTCCTTCGCCCGCGCCGCCTCCGTGCCGGTGGTGTTCCTCACCGCCTACTACGGCCTGTTCGACCTCGGCGGCCTGCGGCGCGGGGAGTCGGTCCTGGTGCACGCCGCGGCCGGCGGGGTCGGCACGGCGGCGGTCCAGCTCGCCCGGCACGCCGGTGCGCGGGTGTTCGCCACGGCCTCCCCGGCCAAGTGGGACGCCCTGCGGGCCGCCGGACTGGACGACGGCCACATCGCCTCGTCCCGCAGCACCGACTTCGCCGACGCGTTCCTGGCGGCCACCGGCGGGCAGGGCGTCGACGTCGTGCTCGACAGCCTGGCCCGGGAGTTCGTCGACGCCGGTCTGCGGCTGCTGCCGAACGGCGGCCGGTTCGTCGAGATGGGCAAGACCGACGTCCGCGACCCCGCGGAGGTCGCCCGCCGACACCCCGGGGTGCGCTACCGGGCGTTCGACCTGATGGAGGCCGGGCCGGACCGGATCGGCGAGATGCTCGCCGAGATCCTCGACCTGTTCGAGCGGGGGGTGCTGCGCCCGCTGCCCGTCACCGGCTGGGACGTCCGGCAGGCCCCGGCCGCGCTGCGCTCGCTCAGCCAGGCCCGGGGCATCGGCAAGAACGTCCTGCTGCTGCCCGCCGCGCCGGACCCGGACGGGACCTTCCTGGTCACCGGCGCGACCGGCACCCTGGGACGGCTGCTCGCCCGGCACCTGGTCGTCGCGCACGGCGCCCGGCACCTGCTGCTGGCGGGCCGCCGGGGCGCCGCCGCCGACGGGATGCCGGAGCTGGTGGGGGAGCTGACCGGGCTCGGCGCGTCGGTGACCGTCGCGGCCTGCGACGTCGCCGACCGCGACGCGCTCGCCGCCCTGCTCGGGTCGGTGCCCGCCGCGCACCCGCTGACCGCCGTCGTCCACGCGGCCGGCGTCCTGGACGACGCCACGCTCTCCGGGCTGACCCCGGACCGGCTGGACCGCGTCCTGCGGCCCAAGGTGGACGCGGCGCTCGCCCTGCACGCGCTCACCCGGGACCTCGACCTCGCGCACTTCGTGCTCTTCTCCTCGGGCGCCGCCCAGTTCGGCGCGGCCGGGCAGGCGAACTACGCCGCCGCCAACGCGGTCCTGGACGCGCTCGCCGCCGAACGCCGGGCCGAGGGCCTGCCCGGCCTGTCCATCGGCTGGGGCCTGTGGGAGGAGCGCAGCGCGATGACCGCGGCGGTCGCCCCCGGCCGGGGCGCCGGCGCGGGCGCGCTGACCGCGGCGGAGGGCCTCGCCCTGTTCGACGCGGCCCTGCACTCCCCGTACGCCTACCGGCTGGCGGCCAGGATCGCCCCGGCCGCGCTGCGGGCGGACGACCGGCTGCCCGCCGTGCTCCGCGGCCTGGTCCGCCCGGCCCGGACCGGCGCCGCCCCGGCGGAGGCGCCGGCCCGCTCGGTGGCGCGGCAGCTCGCCGAACTGCCCGAGGCCGAGCTGTACCGGACCCTGCTCGACCTGGTGCGCGGCAACGCCGCGGCGGTGCTCGGCCACAGTTCGCCGAACCTGATCCGCCCGGCCCGCCCGTTCAAGGAGGTCGGCTTCGACTCCCTCACCGGCGTCGAACTGCGCAACCGGCTGGCGTCCTCGACCGGGCTGCGGCTGCCCGCCGCACTGGTCTTCGACCACCCCACCCCGGAGGCACTGGCCCGCCACCTCGCCGAGCGGACCGGCGCCGCCCGGCCGAGCGGCGACGCCGCGGTCCGGGCCGGGCTCGACGCCC
This sequence comes from Kitasatospora setae KM-6054, assembly GCF_000269985.1. Taxonomy (NCBI): domain Bacteria; kingdom Bacillati; phylum Actinomycetota; class Actinomycetes; order Kitasatosporales; family Streptomycetaceae; genus Kitasatospora; species Kitasatospora setae. Next base: position 8,381,586 of record NC_016109.1, read on the forward strand.
TGGAGACCCTGCTCGACGCCCTGCCGCCGGACGGCGTCAGCGACGAACTCGCCGCCCGGATCCGGGACGTGCTGTCCCGCCCGCTGCCCGGCGGGGCCCCGGCCGCGACCCAGTCCGCGACCCGGCCCGTGGGCGGCCCGGGCGGCCCGGACGGACTGGACGACCTGGACGCCGACCTGATCGAGGCGGCCAGCGACGACGAGATGTTCGAGTACATCGACCGGCAACTGGGGTCCGCATGACACCGGCCCGCACCCCCCGCGTCCCCCGCGTCCCCCGCGTCCTTCGGGACGAGACCCGAGCAGCCCGAGACGAAAGCAGCGGTGCCCAGTGAGCGACCAGAGGATGCGCGACTACCTCAACCGGGTGACCATCGACCTCCGGGACACCCGGCAGCGGCTCCGGGAGGCCGAGGCCCGCAGCAGCGAGCCGATCGCGATCGTGGCGATGAGCTGCCGCTTCCCCGGCGGGGTCCGCGACCCGGAGGAGCTGTGGGACCTGCTCGCCGAAGGCCGCGACACCAGCGGGCCCGTCCCCGGCGACCGGGGCTGGGAGCGGGTCTGGCCGGCCGGGGGCACGGTCCCCGGGCGGGGGGCGTTCCTGGACGGCGCGGCCGACTTCGACCCGGAGTTCTTCGGCATCTCGCCCCGCGAGGCGGTCGCGATGGACCCGCAGCAGCGGATGCTGCTGATGGCCTCCTGGGAGGCGATCGAACGGGCCGGCATCGACCCGCTCACCCTGCGCGGCAGCCGCACCGGGGTGTACGCCGCCGCCATCGACCAGGGGTACGCGACGCTGGGCTCCGGCGCCGCCGAAGCCGTCCAGGGGTTCCTGATGACGGGGAACTCGATGAGCGTGATGTCCGGCCGGGTGTCCTACGCGCTCGGCCTGGAGGGCCCCGCCCTCACCGTGGACACCGCCTGCTCGTCCTCACTGGTGGCCATGCACCTCGCGGCCCGGGCGCTGCGGGCCGGCGAGTGCTCGCTCGCCCTGGCCGGCGGGGTCAGCGTGATGGCGCTGCCGGCGGTGTTCGTCGAGTTCAGCCGGCAGGGCGCGATGTCCGCCGACGGCCGCTGCAAGCCGTTCGCGGCCGCCGCCGACGGCACCGGCTGGGGCGAGGGCGTCGGCATGCTGCTGCTGGAGCGGCTCTCCGACGCCCGGCGCAACGGCCGCACGGTGCTGGCCGTGCTGCGCGGTTCGGCGATCAACCAGGACGGTGCCAGCAACGGCCTGACCGCCCCGAACGGCCCGTCCCAGCAGCGGGTGATCCGGGCCGCGCTGGCCGACGCGGGCTTGGCGTCCGCCGACGTCGACGCGGTCGAGGCGCACGGCACCGGCACCACCCTCGGCGACCCGATCGAGGCCGACGCGCTGCTCGCCACCTACGGCCAGGACCGGCCCGCCGACCGGCCGCTGCTGCTCGGCTCGCTGAAGTCCAACATCGGGCACACCCAGGCCGCCGCCGGCGTCGCCGGGGTGATCAAGACGGTCCTCGCGCTGCGGCACGGCGTCCTCCCGCGCACCCTGCACGTGGACGCGCCCACCCCGCACGCCGACTGGTCCGCGGGCGCCGTCGAACTCCTCACCGAGGCCCGCGACTGGCCCGCCGTCGACCGTCCGCGCCGGGCCGCCGTCTCCTCGTTCGGCATGAGCGGCACCAACGCGCACGTCGTCCTCGAACAGGCACCGGAGCCGGAACCGGTGTCGGAGCCGGAACCGGTGCCGGAGTCCGAGCCGGTCGACGGGTCGGCGGCCGCGCCCGGGGCCGTGCTGCCCTGGGTGCTGTCCGGCCGCACCGCGGCCGCGCTCGGCGAGCAGGCGGCCCGGCTGCGGGCCCGGCTCGACGCGGACGCCTCCGTCCGGCCGGCCGACACCGGGTTCTCGCTGGCGACCACCCGGTCCGCCTTCGAACACCGGGCCGTGGTCATCGGCACCGGACGGCCCGCCCTGCTGGACGGCCTCGCCGCCCTGTCCGCCCCCGGCACCCTGTCCGGCCCCGGTGCGGAAGCCGCCGCCGAACCGGCCGCCGACGTCGTCGCGGGCACCGGCCGGGCCGTCGAGGGCCCGACCGCCCTGGTGTTCCCCGGCCAGGGCGCCCAGTGGGACGGCATGGCCGTCGAACTCCTCGACTCCGCACCGGTGTTCGCCGCCCGGATCGCGGACTGCGAACGCGCCCTGGCGCCCTTCGTCGACTGGTCGCTGGAGGCCGTCCTGCGCGGCGCCCCCGGTGCGCCGGGACTCGACCGGGTCGACGTGGTCCAGCCCGCGCTGTGGGCCGTCATGGTCTCGCTCGCCGCCCACTGGGAGTCCTGGGGCGTCCGGCCGGACGCCGTCGTCGGCCACAGCCAGGGCGAGATCGCGGCCGCCGTGGTGGCGGGGGCGCTCACCCTGGAGGACGGCGCGCAGGTCGTCGCGCTGCGCAGCCGGGCGATCCGCGCGCTGGCCGGACTCGGCGGCATGGCCGCCGTCCCGCTGCCCGAGGAGGAGGCCCGCGCCCTGCTCGCCCCCTGGGCCGAACGGCTGTCGGTGGCCGCCGTCAACGGGCCCGCCGCCGTGGTGGTCTCCGGCGAGACCGGCGCCCTGGCCGAACTGCTGGCCCACTGCGAGGCGCGCGGCGTCCGGGCCCGGTCCGTCCCCGTGGACTACGCCTCGCACTCCGCCCAGGTCGAGCGGATCCGCTCCGAGGTGCTGGCCGCACTGGCCGGCGTGCGCCCGCTCCCGGCCCGGATCCCGCTGTACTCCACCGTCACCGGCGACCGGCTCGACACCACCGCCATGGACGCCGACTACTGGTACCGCAACCTGCGCGGCACCGTCCGCTTCGACGCGGCCGTCCGCGCCCTGGCCGAGCAGGGCCACGAGGTCTTCGTCGAGGTGTCGCCGCACCCGGTGCTGACCATGGCCCTCCAGGACACCGTCGAGGCCACCGGCGCCGCCGAGCCGCCCGTCGTCGTCGGCACCCTGCGCCGCGACGACGGCGGACCGCGCCGGGCCCTGCGCTCGGCCGCCGAACTGTGGGTGGCGGGCGCGGCCGTCGACTGGGCCGCCGTGTACGCCGGAACCGGCGCCCGCCGCACCGACCTGCCCGGATACCCCTTCCAACTGCGCCGCTACTGGCTGGAACCGGAGGCGGCGCCCGCCACCGCGACGGCCGCCGACCCGGACGACGCGGCGTTCTGGCAGATGGTCGACCACGACGCCCCGGCCGAGATCGCCGCCCACCTCGCCGTCGACGAGGACGCCCTGGCCCCCGTCCTGCCCGCCCTGCGCGGCTGGCGCCGGCAGCGGCGCGACGAGAGCACCGTCGACTCCTGGCGCTACCGGGTCGGCTGGCAGCCGCTGCCCGACCCGCCGGCCCCCGCCGCCGCCGGCACCTGGCTGGTCGTCCTGCCCGCCGGGCACGGCGACGACACCCGGGTGCGCGGCCCGCTGCTCGCCCTCACCGAAGCGGGCGCCACCGTCGTCACGGCCGAACTCACGGCCGGCGCCGTCCGCCGCGCCGACCTCGCGGAGACGCTCGCCGCCGCCCTCGGCGACCGCGTCCCGACCGGCGTGCTGTCCCTGCTGGCCGCCGCCGACCGGCCCCACCCCGACCACCCGGCCCTGCCCACCGGGACGGCCCTCACCGTCGCCCTGGTCCAGGCCCTGGGCGACCTCGCCCTCACCGCCCCCCTCTGGTGCGCCACCACCGGGGCCGTGTCCACCGGCCCGGACGACCCGGTCACCCACCCCCGCCAGGCGCAGGTCTGGGGCACCGGCATGGTCGCCGCGCTCGAACTGTCCGCCCGCTGGGGTGGACTCGTCGACCTGCCGCCCGAGCTCGACGCCCGCGCCAGGACCCGGCTCGCCGCCGCCCTGACCGCCGCCGTCCCGCCGGCCGCCGGGCCGACCGCCGCCGGCCCCGGCCGCGAGGACCAGCTCGCCCTGCGCCCCACCGGCCTGCTGGCCCGCCGCCTCCGGCGCGCGCCCCGGAACGCCGACCGGAGCCCCGACCGCGCGAAGCCCTGGAAGCCGCGCGGCACCGTCCTGCTGACCGGCGGCACCGGCGCCGTCGGCCCGCACCTCGCCCGCTGGCTGGCCCGCGGCGGCGCCGAGCACCTCGTCCTCCCCGGCCGCCGCGGCCCGCAGGCCCCCGGCGCGGCCGAACTCGCCGCCGAACTGGCCGCCCTCGGCGTCCGGCTGAGCCTGCCGGTCTGCGACCTGGCGGACCGCCGGGCGGTGGCCGCGCTGCTCACCGGCCTGGAGGCGGCGGGCGACCCGGTCACCGCGGTCGTCCACGCGGCCGCCTTCGTCGCGCTCGCCCCCCTGGACGGCACGCCGATGGCCGCGTTCGAACAGATCGTCGCCGCGAAGGCGGCCGGCGCCGAACACCTCGACGCCCTGCTCGACCGCGAACTCGACGCCTTCGTCCTGTTCTCCTCGATCGCCGGAGTCTGGGGCAGCGGCGACCACGGCGCCTACGCCGCCGCCAACGCCCACCTCGACGCCCTGGCCCAGCACCGCCGGGCCCGCGGCCTCACCGCGACCAGCGTCGACTGGGGCATCTGGCAGGCCGAGAACCCCCACCGGGACCGCGCCGCCGGGGACGACGCCGACCTGTTCAAACTGGAGGAGCACGGCCTGCCCCGGATCGCCCCCGACCTCGCGCTGCACGCCCTGCGCCAGGCCCTCGACGACGACGAGACCGTCCTCACCGTCGCCGACGTCGACTGGGAGCGGTTCGCCGCCGTCTTCACCTCCACCCGCCCCAGCCCGCTGCTGACCGGCGTCCCCGAAGCCCGCCGCGCCCTGGAGGCCCCGGCCGGCGCCCCGGAGGCCCCCGCCGCCGCCCAACTGCGCGAACGGCTCGCCGCCCTCGGCGAGTCCGAGCAGCACCGCCTGCTGCTCGACCTGGTCCGCACCCACGCGGCGGCCGTCCTCGGCCACAGCGGGGCGGACGCGATCCGGCCCGGCACGGCCTTCCAGGACATGGGCTTCGCCTCCCTCACCGCCGTCGAACTCCGCAACCGGCTCAACACCGCCACCGGACTGCGACTGCCCTCCACCCTGATCTTCGACCACCCGTCGGCCACCGCGCTCGCCCGGGAGATCCGCGCCGAACTGCTCGGCCGACCGGCCGCCGACCCGGCCCCCGCCGGCCCGGACACCGCCGCGCACCGGCCCGCGCCCGACGACGACCTGATCGCGATCGTCTCGATGGCCTGCCGCTTCCCCGGCGGCATCGGCAGCCCCGAAGAGCTGTGGCGGCTGCTCGCCGACGGCGGCGACGCCGTCTCGGACTTCCCCACCGACCGGGGCTGGGACCTCGAAGCCCTCTACGACCCCGACCCCGACCGCCCCGGCACCTCGACCACCCGGCAGGGCGGCTTCCTGCACGACGCCGCCGACTTCGACGCCGAGTTCTTCGGCATCTCGCCGCGCGAGGCCCTCGCGATGGACCCGCAGCAGCGGCTGCTGCTGGAGACCACCTGGGAGGCGATCGAGCGCGCCGCCATCGACCCGGTCGCCCTGCGCGGCAGCCGCACCGGCGTGTTCACCGGCGTCAACTACGCCGACTACGCGGCCGTCGTCGCCCGGTCCGAGGAAGGGGACGGCCACCTGCTCACCGGCAGCGCGCCCAGCGTCGTCTCCGGCCGGGTCGCCTACACCCTGGGCCTGGAGGGCCCCGCCGTCACCGTCGACACGGCCTGCTCCTCCTCACTGGTGGCCATGCACCTCGCGGGCCGGGCGCTGCGCGGCGGCGACTGCTCGCTCGCCCTGGTCGGCGGCGTCGCCGTGATGGCGACCCCCGGCGCCCTGATCAGCTTCTCCCGGCAGCGGGGCCTCGCCGAGGACGGCCGCTGCAAGGCGTTCTCGGACGACGCGGACGGCATGGGCATGGGCGAGGGCGCCGGCGTCCTGCTGCTGGAGCGGCTCTCCGACGCGCGGCGCAACGGGCACCCGGTGCTGGCCGTGGTCCGGGGCTCGGCCGTCAACCAGGACGGCGCCAGCAACGGCCTCTCCGCCCCCAACGGCCCGTCGCAGCAGCGCGTCATCCGGGCGGCGCTCGCGGACGCCGGGCTGACGTCGGCGGACGTCGACGTGGTGGAGGCGCACGGCACCGGCACCACCCTCGGCGACCCGATCGAGGCGCAGGCCCTGCTCGCCACCTACGGCCAGGACCGGCCCGCCGACCAGCCGCTGCTGGTCGGCTCGCTCAAGTCCAATCTCGGCCACGCGCAGGCCGCCTCGGGCGTGGCGGGCGTCATCAAGACGGTCCTGGCCATGCGGCACGGCCAGGTGCCCCGCACCCTGCACGTCGACACGCCCTCCGCCCACGTCGACTGGACGCGCGGAGCACTCGCCCTCGCGGCCGCACAACAGCCCTGGCCGCTGCGCGGACGCCCCTTCCGGGCCGGCGTCTCCTCCTTCGGCCTGAGCGGCACCAACGTCCACACCATCCTCGAACACGCCCCGCTGGACGACGACGCCCCGCCCGCCGAGCGCACCCCCCTCCCGGAGGTGCCCTGGCTGCTGTCCGCCCGCACCCCCGAGGCCCTGCGCGCCCAGGCCGACCGGCTGCGCCGCCACCTGGACGACAACCCCGACTCCGACCCGCGCGACATCGGCTCCGCCCTGCACGCCCGCACCGCCTTCGAGTACCGGAAAGCCCTGATCGGCGACCGGGACCAACTCCCCTCCCTGCTGGCCGGCATGGCCGACGACGAAGCGGGAGCGTGGGGCGGCGGCCGTCCGGTCGACGGCCGCTCGGTGCTGGTGTTCCCGGGGCAGGGGTCGCAGTGGGTGGGGATGGCGGTGGAGCTGTTGGCCGAATCGGGGGTGTTCGCGGGGCGGATGGCGGAGTGTGATCGTGCGCTGGCGCCGTACGTCGACTGGTCGTTGGCGCAGGCGCTGGGTTCCGAGGAGCTGTTGGCGCGGGTGGATGTGGTGCAGCCGGTGCTGTGGGCGGTGATGGTCTCGCTCGCGGAGGTCTGGCGCTCGTTCGGGGTGGTTGCGGACGCGGTGGTGGGCCACTCGCAGGGGGAGGTCGCGGCCGCGGTCGTGGCGGGTGGGTTGAGCTTGGCGGACGGGGCGCGGGTGGTGGCGTTGCGTTCGCGTGCGGTGGGGGCGTTGGCGGGTCGGGGCGGGATGGCGTCGTTGCCGCTGCCGGTGGGGGTGGTCCGCGAGCGGATCGGGGTCGGGTTGTCGGTGGCGGCGGTGAACGGTCCGTCGTCGACGGTGGTGTCGGGTGACGCGGACGCGGTGGCCGCGTTGGTGGCGGAACTCGTCGAGGAGGGGGTGCGGGCGAGGCTGATCGAGGTCGACTACGCCTCGCACTCGGCGCACGTCGAGCAGGTCCGCGAGCGTCTGCTCGCCGACCTGGACGGCATCACGCCGTTGTCGGGTGGGGTGCCGTTCTTCTCGACGGTGACGGGCGGGTGGTTGGACACGAAGTCGCTGGACGCCGAGTACTGGTACCGGAATCTGCGGGAGACGGTGGAGTTCGGGGCGGCGACGGAGGCGTTGCTGGGGGAGGGTTTCCGGTTCTTCGTGGAGTCGAGTCCGCACGCGGTGCTGGGTGTGGCGGTGGGGGAGTCGGTGGAGGCCGCGGGGGTGGACGCGGTGGTGTTGGGGACGTTGCGTCGTGGTGAGGGTGGTCTGGCGCAGGTGTTGCGTGCGGTGGGTCGTGGTTGGGAGCGGGGGTTGGAGGTCGACTGGTCGGGGTCGTTCCCGGGGGCGCGGCGGGTCGAGCTGCCGACGTACGCGTTCCAGCGCACCCGCTACTGGCCCGCGCCGGCGCCCGTCACTGCGGCCGACGTGGGCGCGGCCGGACTCGATCCGGCCGACCACCCCGTGCTGGGCGCGGCCGTCGAGCTGGCCGACACGGGTGAGCTGCTGCTCAGCGGCCGGATCTCGCTGCGCACCCACCCCTGGCTCGCCGATCACGCGGTGGCGGGCGTCGTGCTCCTGCCCGGCGCGGCCTTCGCGGAACTCGCCGTCCGCGCGGCGGACGAGGCCGGATGCCGCGCGGTGGAGGAACTGACCCTCCAGCAGCCGCTGTTGATACCGGCCGACACCGCCGTCCGGCTACAGGTGCGGGTCGGCGCGGCGGACGCGGACGGCGGCCGTTCCCTGGACCTGTTCTCCTGCCGGGAGGACACGGCCACCCCGCACTGGACCGCGCACGCGACCGGCCGGCTCGCCGCCGCCTCCGCCTCCGACGCCACCCCCGTCTCCGACGCCGGCGCCTGGCCCCCGCCCGGTGCCGTCCCGGTCGCCGTCGACGACCTGTACGAGCGGTTCGACGCCTCCGGTTACGGCTACGGGCCCGCCTTCCGCGGGCTCACCGCGGCCTGGCGCCGGGGCGACGAGATCTTCACCGAGGTGCGCCTGCCCGAGGACCGCAACCGGTCCGCCGCCGCCTTCGGCGTGCACCCCGCGCTGCTGGACGCCGCCCTCCAGGGGCTGTTCCTGAACGCCGGGCCGGAGGCCGGTCCCGGTGCGGACCGGCCGTCCGCCGGACTGCCGTTCTCCTGGAGCGGAGTCAGGCTGCACGCCTCCGGGGCCACCGCACTCAGGGTCCGGCTCGGCTTCCGGCCGGACGGGTCGGTGTCGATCGACGCGGCCGACCCGCACGGGCTCCCGGTCGTGTCGGTCGAGGCGCTCGCCGTCCGGCCGATCGACCTCGACGCCCTGCGCCCCGGCGGCGGACCGGAATCCCTCTACCGGCTGCGCTGGTCGGTGGCGCCTGCCAGCGGGCCCGCCGCCCCCCTCGGGGCCTGGGCCGTCCTCGGCGGCCGGGAGTCCTTCCCGGACAGCCACCCGGACCTGGCCGCGCTCGGCGCCGCGCTGGACGCGGGGGCGCCGCCGCCCGCCGCCGTCCTGGCCTGGTGCGACCACGCCCCGCCGCTCCCGTCGTCCCCGCCCGACGCCGCCGCCGTGCACGCCGCGCTGGACGACGCCCTGCGGCTCGTCCAGGACTGGCTGGCCGACCCGCGCTGGGACGACGGCACCCGGCTCGTGCTCGTCACCCGGGGCGCGGTCCCGGCGGCGGACGGCGAGCAGGTCACCGACCTCACCGCCGCCGCCGTCCGCGGCCTGGTCCGCTCCGCCCAGTCCGAGCACCCGGACCGCTTCCTGCTGATCGACACCGACGACCCGGCCGCCGTGGCCGGCCTGCTCCCGCAGGCCCTGGCCCTGGCCGGCACCGAACCCCAGCTGGCGATCCGCGCCGGACGGCTCCTCACCGCCCGCCTCACCCGGGCCGCCGCCGAGCCGGACCCGGACCCCGGCCTGCCGTCCGCCATCGGCGCGGCCGGCGGAACCGTCCTGGTCACCGGGGCCGGCGGCGCGCTCGGCGGCCTGGTGGCGGAGCACCTGGTGGCCGCGCACGGCGTGCGGAACCTGCTGCTCGTCGGCCGGCGCGGCGCGGACACCCCGGGCCTGGCCGACCTCGCGGCCGAACTGCGCGGCCGCGGCGCCCGGGTGGACCTGGCGGCCTGCGACGTCGCCGACCGGGACGCGCTCGCCGCCCTGCTCGCCGGGATCCCCGCCGACCGCCCGCTGAGCGCGGTCGTCCACGCGGCCGGCGTCCTGGACGACGGCACGGTCGAGTCGCTGACCCCCGGCCGGATGCGCCCCGTCCTGCGACCCAAGGTCGACGCGGCCCTCCACCTGCACGCCCTCACCCGCGACCTGCCGCTGTCGGCCTTCGCCCTCTTCTCCTCCGCGTCCGCCACCGTCGGCAACGCCGGACAGGGCAACTACGCGGCCGCCAACGCCTTCCTCGACGCGCTCGCCCAGCACCGGCGCGCCCTGGGCCTGCCCGCCCAGTCGCTCGCCTGGGGCCTGTGGGCCCGGCGCGGCGCCATGACCGGCACGCTCAGCGCCACCGACCTGCGGCGGATGGCCCGGGGCGGCACCTCGGCCCTCGGCAGCGAAGAGGGCCTGGCCCTGTTCGACGCGGCGCTCACCCTGGACGAACCGCTGCTCGTCCCGGTCCGGATCGACCTCGGCCGGCTCCGGACGGCGGCCCGGACCGGGCCCGTCCCGGCGCTGCTCTCCGCCCTGGTCCCCGGGGCCGCCCGCCGCCCCGCCTCCGGGGCGGACGCCGCCGAGGCCGACTCGCTGCGCCGCCGGCTGGCCGCGCTCTCCCCGGAGGACCGCCTCGCCGCCCTGCTCGACCTGGTGCGGAGCCGGGTCGCCGACGTCCTCGGCCACGGCACGGCCGCGGCCGTCGACCCGGACCAGGCGTTCAAGGACCTCGGCTTCGACTCGCTCACCTCCGTCGAGCTCCGCAACCGGCTCGGCGCCGCGACCGGCCGCCGACTGCCCGCGACCCTGGTCTTCGACCACCCCACCCCGGCCGCCGTCGCCGCCCACCTCGCCGGGCGGCTGGTCCCCGACGGGCCGGGCGGACCGGGAGGACCGGGCGGGCCCGCCGCCGGGACACCGGGCCGGCCGGACCCCGCCGACCACGAGATCGGCTCCCTGCTCGCCGCGATCCCGCCCGCCGCCCTGCGCCGGGCCGGCCTGCTGGACGCGCTGCTGGCCCTCGCCGACCGCCCGGACGCACCCGGGACGCCCGCCCCCGCCACCGCTCCCGCCGCCGCCGACATCCACGGCATGGCCGTCGACGACCTCGTCCGGATGGCCCTGGGCGGCGACCGTGACTGACCGACAGCCGCCGAAGGAGAAGCCCGCCCCCATGCCCACCGACACGGACCAGGTGGTCGCCGCCCTGCGCGCCTCGCTGCTGGACAACCAGCGCCTGCGGCAGGAGAACCGGCGGCTGCGCGACGACTCCGCCGAGCCCATCGCCATCGTCGCGATGAGCTGCCGCTACCCCGGCGGCGTGCGGACCCCGGAAGACCTGTGGGACCTGCTGGTCAAGGAGCGCGACGCGGTCTCCCCGTTCCCCGCCGACCGGGGCTGGGACGTCGAGGGCGGCTTCGACGCCGACCCCGACACCCCCGGCACCTTCTACGTCCGCGAAGGCGGTTTCCTGCACGACGCGACCGGCTTCGACGCCGGGTTCTTCGGCATCTCGCCGCGCGAGGCCCTCGCGATGGACCCGCAGCAGCGGCTGCTGCTGGAGGCGTCCTGGGAGGCGCTGGAACGCGCGGGCATCGACCCGGCGACCCTGCGCGGCAGCCGCACCGGCGTCTACACCGGGGTGATCCACAGCGAGTACGGCTCCCGCCTCGGCCGGGTGCCCGACGAACTGGAGGGCTTCCTCGGCACCGGCACCATCCCCAGCGTCGCCTCCGGCCGGATCGCCTACACCCTGGGCCTGGAGGGCCCCGCGGTGACCCTGGACACCGCCTGCTCGTCCTCCCTGGTCGCCGTCCACCTGGCCTGCCAGGGGCTCCGCGCCGGCGACACCACCCTCGCCCTGGCCGGCGGGGTGACCGTGATGTCCACCCCCGGCCTGTACGCCGGGTTCAGCCGCCAGCGCGGCCTGGCCCCCGACGGGCGCAGCAAGTCCTTCTCCGCCGCGGCGGACGGCGCCGGGTTCGGCGAGGGCCTGGGCCTGCTCCTGCTGGAACGGCTCTCGGACGCCCGCCGCAACGGGCACCCGGTGCTCGCGGTGGTCCGCGGCTCGGCCGTCAACCAGGACGGCGCCAGCAACGGGCTGACCGCCCCGAACGGGCCCGCGCAGCAGCGCGTCATCCGGCACGCCCTGGCCAACGCCGCACTCGCCCCGGCCGAGGTGGACCTGGTCGAGGCGCACGGCACCGGCACCGTCCTCGGCGACCCGATCGAGGCGCAGGCGCTGATGGCCGCCTACGGCCAGGACCGGCCCGCCGACCGGCCGCTGCGCCTGGGTTCGCTGAAGTCCAACCTGTCCCACACCCAGGCCGCCGCGGGCGTCGGCGGCGTGATCAAGTCGGTGCTGGCGATCCGGCACGGCCTGATGCCGCGCACCCTGCACGTCGACCGCCCCTCGCCCCGCGTCGACTGGACCGAGGGCGCCGTCACCCTGCTCACCGAGGCCGCCCCCTGGCCCGAGACCGGCCGTCCGCGCCGGGCCGCGGTCTCCTCGTTCGGCGCCAGCGGGACCAACGCCCACCTCGTCCTCGAACAGGCCCCGGCCCCGGAACCCGCCGACGGACCGGCGACGCCGCCCGCCGCCGTCCCCTGGATCCTGTCGGCCCGCACCCCCGACGCGCTGCGCGCCCAGGCGGCCGCCCTGCACGAACGGGTGGCCGCCGCACCGGAGCTGAGCGCGCTGGACGTCGGCCACTCGCTGCTGAACGGCCGCTCCCGCTTCACGGAACGCGCCGTGGTGGTCGGAGCCGACCGGGACGAACTGCTCACCGGCCTCGCCGCCCTCTCGCGCGGCACCGGCTCGGCGGCCGTGCCGACCGGCGCCGGGCCGCTCCCGGGCCGCTCGGTGCTGGTCTTCCCCGGCCAGGGGTCGCAGTGGGTGGGGATGGCGGTGGAGCTGTTGGCCGAATCGGGGGTGTTCGCGGCGCGGATGGCGGAGTGCGGGCGGGCGTTGGAGCCGTACACCGACTGGTCGTTGGCGGAGGCGCTGGGCTCCGAGGAGCTGCTGGCGCGGGTGGACGTGGTGCAGCCGGTGCTGTGGGCGGTGATGGTGTCGCTCGCCGAGGTGTGGCGTGCGTTCGGGGTGGTTGCGGACGCGGTGGTGGGCCACTCGCAGGGGGAGATCGCCGCCGCGTGCGTGGCGGGCGGGTTGAGCTTGGCGGACGGGGCGCGGGTGGTGGCGCTGCGCTCCCGTGCGGTGGGGGCGCTGGCGGGTCGGGGTGGGATGGCGTCGCTGCCGCTGCCGGTCGAGGCGGTCCGCGAGCGGATCGGGGAGCGGTTGTCGGTGGCCGGGGTCAACGGCCCGTCCTCGACGGTGGTCTCGGGTGACGCGGACGCGGTGGCCGCGCTGGTCGCGGAACTCCTGGAGGAAGGGGTCTGGGCGACGCGCATCGAGGTCGACTACGCCTCGCACTCCGCGCACGTCGAGCAGCTCCGGGAGCGGCTGCTCGCCGACCTGGACGGCATCACCCCCCGGTCGGGCACGGTGCCGTACTACTCCAGCGTGACCGGCGACCTGCTGGACACCAAGGCGCTGGACGCCGAGTACTGGTACCGCAACCTGCGGCAGACCGTCGAGTTCGAGCGGGCGACCCGCGCGCTCCTCGCCACCGGGCACCGCGTCTTCATCGAGTCCAGCCCGCAGCCGGCCCTGATGTACGGGATCGAGGACACGGCCGCCGACGCGGGCGCCCCGGAGACCGTCGTGCTCGACACCCTGCGGCGCGGCGCCGGAGGACTCCGCCGGCTCCAACTCGCCCTCGCCGGGGCGCACGTCCGGGGCCTGCGGATCGACTGGGAGCGGCTGTTCACCGGAACCGGCGCCCAGCGGGTGGACCTGCCCACCTACGCCTTCCAGCGCCGCCGCTACTGGCTCGACGCCCAGCCCGCCGACCGGGACCAGACCGCCGCCGGCCAGTCCGCCGCGGACCACCCGCTGCTCGGCGCCGCGGTCGACCTGCCCGACGACGCGGGCACCCTCTTCACCGGCCGGCTCTCCCCGGCCACCCACCCCTGGCTCGCCGACCACGCCGTGGCCGGTACGGTGCTGCTGCCCGGCGCGGCCCTCGTCGAGCTGGCCGCGCACGCGGGCCGCCGGCACGGCTGCCCCCTCGTCGAGGAACTCACCCTCGCCGCCCCGCTGCTGCTGCCCGACGACCACGCCGTGCACCTGCGCGTCCGGATCGGCGCCGAGGACGGCACGGGCCGCCGCCCGGTCGAGTTCCACACCCGCCCCGAGACCGCCCCCGACGCCGCCGGCGCCCCCGACCAGCCCTGGACCCGGCACGCGACCGGCACGGTCGGCCCGCCGGACCCCTCGGCGGAGCGCGCCGACAGCCCGGAGCAGGCCGACGCGGCCGGTGCCTGGCCCCCGCCCGGCGCGCTCCCGCTGGACGTCGACGAGCTGTACGCACTGCTCGAAGCCCGCGGCGTCGCCTACGGCCCGGCGTTCCGCGGCCTGCGCGCCGCCTGGCGCACCCCGGACGCGATCCACGCCGAGGTGGCCCGGCCCGAGGGCCTCCCCGGCACCGGCGCCGACGGCTTCAGCCTGCACCCCGCCCTGCTGGACGCGGCCCTCCAGACCACCGGCCTGCGCGACGGCGCCCCGACCGCGGCGCCCGCCGACGGCGTCCCCCTGCCGTTCTCCTGGCAGCGCGTCGCGCTCCACGACTCCGACGCGCCGGTCCTGCGCGTCCGGCTGCGCCCCGACGGCCCCGACGCCGTCACCGCCCGGATCACCGACCCCGCCGGGCGCACCGTGGCGACGGTCGGCTCACTCACCCTGCGCACGGCCTCCACCGCCGCGCTGCGGGCCTCCACCGGCTCGGTCTTCCACGTCGGCTGGACGCCGGTCGCCGCCGCCCCCGGCCCGCGCCCGGTCACCCGCTGGGGCCTGCTCGGCCCCCGGGACGAGCGGCTGCTGCCGGCCGGCTTCCCCGCCGGACCCCCGCCCGGGGCCCCCGACGCGCTGCTGCTGGCCTGCCCCCCGTCCGCCGACGCCAGCGGGGACCCCGGGGCGGTGCACGCCGTCGTGTCCGAGGTGCTGGACCGCGTCCAGGCCCACCTGGCCGACGACACCACCGCCCGGACGCCCCTGGTGGTGCTCACCCGGGACGCGACCGGCCCGCTCGGCGCGCGGCCGCGCCCGGCGGACCCCGGCGCGGCCGCCGTCTGGGGCCTGCTCAGGGCCGCCCAGCTCGAACACCCGGACCGCTTCGTGCTGCTGGACACCGACGGGCCGGACCAGGACGGGCTCGGTGACGGCCCCGGGCTCGGCGACGCGCTCGCCGACCTGCTCGCCGGGGGCGAACCGCAGGCGGCCCTGCGCGGCGGCGTCCTGTACGCGCCCCGACTGGTGCGCCCCCCGGCCCCCGCGACCGCCCCCGTCCCCGCACCCGTCCCGACGTCCGCGTCCGGCGAGCCGCCGGTCGGCGCGTTCGGGCCGGCCGGGGGGACGGTGCTGGTGAGCGGCGGCGGCGCCCTCGCGGCCGTGCTGGCGCGGCACCTGGTCGCCGCGCACGGGGTGCGCCGCCTCCTGGTGCTGAGCCGACGCGGCGCCGACGCCCCCGGCCTGCCGGAGCTGGCGGCGGAACTGGCCGCTGCCGGGGCCGAGTTGACCGCGCTGGGCTGCGACGTGTCCGACCGCCGGGCGCTGGCCGCCGCCCTCGCGACCGTCCCGGAGGAGCACCCGCTGTGCGCCGTGGTGCACACCGCCGGGGTGCTCGACGACGGCCTGCTGGACGGGCTGACGGCGCAGCGGGCGGCCGCCGTCCTGCGGCCCAAGTTCGACGCCGCCCACCACCTCGACGAGCTGACGCGCGGCGCGGACCTCGCCGCGTTCGTCGTCTTCTCCTCCGCCGCGGGCGTACTGGGCAGCCCCGGCCAGGCGTCCTACGCGGCGGCCAACGCCGCGCTCGACGCGCTCGTCGCGGAACGCCGGCGGCTCGGCCTGCCCGGCCTCTCGCTGGCCTGGGGCCCCTGGGCGCGGGTCAGCGGGATGACGGCGGAACTCGCCGGCGCCGACCGGCGGCGGATCGACCGGCGCGGCGCCCGCGGCCTCTCCGACGAGGAGGCGATGGCCCTGCTGGACACGGTGTGCGCCGCCGACGCCGCCCCGCCGGCGGACGGCAGCCCCGTCGTGCTGGCCCACCTCGACCTCGCCGGGCGCGGCGACGGCCCGGTGCACCCCATGCTGCGCGCCCTGGTCCGGCGCGCCCCGGCCGGGGCGGCGGCCCCGACCGCCGCCGCCGCGCTGCGGCACCGGCTCGACGCCGCCGCCGACCCGGGGGAGCGCGAGCGGGTCCTGCGCGAACTCGTCCTCGCCGAGGCCGCCGGAGTCCTCGGCCACGCCGACGCCGGGGCGCTGTCCGCGACCGAGCCCTTCCTCTCGGTCGGGTTCGACTCGCTGACCGCCGTCGAGCTCCGCAACCGGCTGGCCGCCCTCACCGGGGTGCGGCTGCGGCCCTCCGCCGTCTTCGACAGCGGCACCCCCGCCGCGCTCGCGGCCCGCCTCGCCGCCGAGGCCCGGACGGAGGACGCCCCCCGGCCCGCGACGCCACCCGCGCCCGGTCAGCAGACCGACACCGACAGCGCCGCCGACCCGGCGAGCGTGCTGTTCCGCCAAGCCTGCGCGCTCGGCCGGATCGACGAGGGCATCGCCCTGCTCAAGAACGCCTCCGCCCTGCGCCCGGCCTTCCACGACGGCGGTGGCCTCGCCGCCACCGGCGCCGGACCCCGGCTGCTGCGCCTGAACGAACGCGCCGACGCCCCCGTGCTCGTCTGCTTCGGTTCGATCGTCGCCCTCGGCGGCGCCCACCAGTACGCCCGCTTCGCCGCCCGCTTCCGGGACCGCTACGCCGTCGCCGCGCTGGACGCCCCCGGGTTCACCCCCGAGGAGGAACTGCCCGCCGACATGGCGGCCCTGCTGGACTTCCAGGCGACGACCCTGCTCCGGGAACTGCCCGGGCGGACGCTCGTCCTGGCCGGCTCCTCCTCCGGCGGCACGCTCGCCCACGGGGTGGCCGCCGAGCTGGAGCGGCGCGGCGCGGGACCGGCGGCCGTGGTGCTGCTGGACACCTACCTCTCCGACAACCAGGGCATCACCCAGTTCAACGACGTCCTGCTCGGCGGCATGTTCGCCCGCGAGGACCGGGCGGCCCCGATGGACGGGACCCGGCTGACCGCGATGGGCGGCTACTTCCGGCTGCTCGACGACTGGAAGCCCCCGGCGGTCCGGGCCCCGCTGCTGCTGGTCCGCGCCTCCACCCCGCTCGGCCGCCCGTCCGCCGAAGCCGGCGACTGGCGCTCGTCCTGGGCCGGCGCCGACACCGTCGACGTCCCCGGAGACCACTTCTCGATCATGGAGCAGCACGTCGCGACCACCGGCGAGGCCGTCGCCGACTGGCTCGGCGCCACGCTCCGCACCACCCCCGCCACCACCCACACCGCCACCCGTACCGCCATCCCCGCCAGCACCCCCGACGGCCCGTGAGCACGAAGGAGAACCCGTTGAGCACCACCCCGCACGACGACCACGACTCCCCCCAGCCCTCCCCGCGCCACGCCCTGACCGTGCTGGGCGCCGGGGTGATGGGCGTCGGGATCACCGTCCTCGCCCTCGGGCACGGCCTGCCGGTCCACCTGGTCGACGTCGACCGGGAACGGCTCGACCGGGCCGCCGACCTGATCGACGGCGAACTCCGGCTGGCCGAGCTGATGGGCGCGCTGCCCGCCGGGACGCCCCTCGGCACCCTGGTCACCGGCACCTCGGCGAAGGCCGTCGCCGGAGCCACCGCCGTCGTCGAGGCGGTCACCGAGAACGCCGAGGTCAAGGCCGCCGTCCTGGCCGAGGTCTCCGGACTGGTCCGGCCCGGGACGCTGCTGATCACCAACACCTCCTCGATCCCGGTCGACGAACTGGCCGGGGCGCTGGAGCGGCCGGAGGAACTGGTCGGCACCCACTTCATGAACCCGCCCTACCTGATCGGCACCGCCGAGGTGGTCCGCGGCGCCCGGACCGGCGAGCCCGCGATGGCCGCCGTGGCCGAGCTGCTCACGGCCCTGCGGCGGCGGGCGGTGGTCGTCCGGGACGCGCCCGGCTTCGTCACCAGCCGCGTCCTGCACCCGATGATCAACGACGCGGCCCGGGTCGTGCAGGAGGGCACGGCGACCGCCGCGGACGTCGACGCCCTGATGCAGGGCTGCCTGGGACACCCCACCGGGCCGCTGCGCACCGCCGACCTGATCGGCATCGACAACCTCGTCGACTCCCTCACCGTGCTGCACGAGCGCACCGGCGACGACGGCTGCCGCCCCGCCGAACTGCTGCTCCAGCTGGTCCGCGAGGGCCGGCTGGGCCGCAAGTCCGGGCGCGGCTTCTACGACTACGCCTGAGCACCCCGCGCCCCCCGTACCCCCTGCACCTCGCACCCCCGTACACCCGTACACCCGACAAGGAGACGTCCATGAGCACGGCGAACACGCCCGACACCCACGAGCTGGAGAAGGAACTGCTGGGGTTCCTGGAAGCGCGCACCGGCACCGCCTGGGACGCCGACACCGACCTGTTCGACGCCGGCGGGCTGTCGTCCCTCTTCGCCATGCAGGTGGTGGTGCACCTGGAGAAGACCTACGCCGTCGCCGTCCGCGGCGCGGACCTGCGGCTGGACAACTTCCGCACGGTGCGGCGGATGGCCGAGCTGGTGGCCCGGCTCCGGGAGTCCGCCGCCGGGGGTCCGCGTGGGTGACGACCTGGGCGGCGCGATGACCGCCGTCACCCTGCGGGTCGGCGGCCTGGCGGCGGAGTGGGACCGGACCGGCCTCATCCCGCTGGACCTGCTCCGCGAACTGGGCGCCGAGGGGCGGCTGTGCGCCGAGGTCCCCGAGCAGTACGGCGGCTGGGGGCTCAGCAGCACGCACAGCGGCGCGTACACCGCCCACGTGGGCGGCCTGTGCAGCTCGCTGCGCAGCGTGATGACCTCCCAGGGCATGGCGGCGTGGACCATCCGGCGCCTGGGCACCGCCGAGCAGGCGGCCGTCCACCTGCCCCGGCTGACCGGCGGCGCGCTGGCGGCGGTCGGCTTCAGCGAGCCCGGCGCGGGCAGCGACCTCGCGGCGATGGCGACGACCGTCCGCCGCGACGGCGACGAGGTCGTCGTCGACGGGCACAAGAAGTGGGTGACCGCCGCCCACTACGCGGACCTGCTGGTCGTCGTCGGCCGCCACGAGGACGGCGCGGTGGCCGTGGTGGTGCCCGCCGACGCGCCGGGCGTCCGGATCGAGCGGATCGCCGACCCGCTCGGCTGCCGCGCGGCCGGGCACGCCGACGTGCACCTCGACGGGGTGCGGCTGCCGGCCGACAGCGTCCTGGGCGGCCACCCGCTGCCGCCCGCCCTGCTGGTGACGACCGCGCTGGCGTACGGGCGGATGTCCGTCGCCTGGGGGTGCGTGGGCATCCTGCGGGCCTGCCTGGCGGCGGCCACCGCGCACGCCGCCGGACGGCGGCAGTTCGGCAAGCCGCTCGCCGAGCACCAGCTGGTCGCCGGGCACCTCGCCGACCTCTACACGGCCGAGCAGGTGGCCTCCCGGGTCTGCGAGCACGCCAGCCGCAGCTGGGACGAGGGATCGCCGGACCAGGTGGTGGCGACCGTGCTGGCCAAGCACGTCAGCGCGACCGAGGCCGCCCGGGGCGCGGCGACGGCCGTCCAGGTGCTGGCCTCGGCCGGCTCCCGGGACGGGCACGCGGTGGCCCGGGCGTACCGGGACGCCAAGTTGATGGAGATCATCGAGGGCAGCAGCGAGCTGTGCCGGCTGATGCTGGCGCAGCACGCCCTCTCCGCCCCGGGCACGCCGTGAGCGGGCCCGCGGCCGACGAGACGAGGAAGGACGACATGGCTGGGAACGGCACCGTCAAGTGCCTGGTCTGGGACCTGGACGACACCCTCTGGCAGGGCACCCTGCTGGAGGACGGCGAGGTGCACCTGCCGGACGAGGTGCGCAAGGTGGTGATCGAGCTCGACTCGCGCGGCATCCTGCAGTCCGTCGCCAGCCGCAACGACCACGAGCACGCCTGGGCCCGGCTGGAGGCGTTCGGCCTGGCCGAGTACTTCGTCCTGCCGGAGATCGGGTGGGGCGCCAAGTCCGAGTCGGTGCGCCGGATCGCCGACCGGCTGAACTTCGCGCTCACCACCGTGGCCTTCGTCGACGACCGGCCCGCCGAGCGCGCCGAGGTGGCCTTCCACCTGCCCGAGGTCCGCTGCTACCCGGCCGAGCGGGTCCTCGACCTGCCGGGGCTCGCCGAGTTCACCCCCGGAACCAGCACCGTCGACTCCCGGCGCCGCCGCCAGATGTACCAGGCGGGCTTCCGCCGCGACGCCGAGCGGGCGGCCGCCCCCGGCTCCGACGAGGAGTTCCTGCGCTCCCTGGAGCTGCGGATGCGGATCGGCCGGGCCACCGGCGAGGAGCTGTCCCGGGTCGAGGAACTCACCCTGCGCACCAGCCAGATGAACGCGACCGGGGTCCACTACCCGGACGCGGTGCTGCGGGGCCTGCTCACCGACCCCCGGCACGAGGTCCTGGTGGTCACCCTCACCGACCGGTTCGGCCCGCACGGCGCGGTCGGCGTCCTGCTGCTGGAGCGGCACCCGGGCCTGTGGCACCTCAAGCTGCTCGCCACCTCCTGCCGGGTCGTCGCCTACGGCGCCGGCGCGACCCTGCTGAACTGGCTGGCCGACGCCGCCGCCCGCGCCGGGGTCCACCTGGTCGCGGACTTCCGGGCGACCGAGCGCAACCGGATGATGGAGATCGCCTACCGGTTCGCCGGCTTCGAGGGCCTGGACGAGGCCCCGTGCCCGTGCGCCGCCGTCCTCCCGGCCGACCCGGCGAACCCGGCGAACCCGGCGAACCCGGCGAACCCGGCGGGCCCGGCGGAGGGCGGCCTCCAGCGCCTGCACCTGGCGCCCGGCCCGCGCGTGGTGTCCACCGTCATCGACGTGGACGCCCCCGACCTGGGCGTGCCGGAAGGCGGCCCGGCGGCGCCGTGACCGCCGAAGGGCCCGGCGCCCCCGGAACCCCGGGCGCGCCGGGCCCTCGGCCCCGCGGTGCTCAGCGCTTGCGGACGAGGGTGATCCCGTCGGCCATCACCAGCAGCGACAGCTCCACCCGGGGATCCCCGTGCAGCAGCCGGTTCAGCTCCCGGACCCCGGCGGTGTCCGGGTCCGCGGCGGCCGGGTCGGCGACCCGGCCGAAGAAGAGCGTGTTGTCGATCACGATCAGGCCGCCGGGCCGCAGCAGCGCCAGCGAAGCCTCGTAGTAGCGGACGTAGTTGGCCTTGTCCGCGTCGATGAACACCAGGTCGAAGCCCTCCGGCCCGCGCTCCGCCAGCAGCGCGTCCAGCGTCGCGGCGGCGTCGCCGATCCGCAGGTCGATGCGCGAGTCGACGCCGTCCCGCTTCCAGAAGTCGGCGCCGATGGCCGGCCACCGCTCCTCGATGTCGCAGGACACCAGCAGCCCGTCGGCCGGCAGCGCGCGGGCCATGCACAGGGTGCTGTAGCCGGTGAAGGTGCCGACCTCCAGCACCGTCCGCGCCCCCGTCAACCCGACCAGGAGGGCCAGCAGTTGGCCCTCCTCCGCCATCACCTGGAGGGCGGCCCCGCCGGGCAGGTCCGCGGTGGTCTCCCGCAGCTCCCGGAGCAGGTCGTCGTCGCGGAGGGACACCTCCCGGACGTAGGCGAGCAGGTCGGGGGTGGCTGCCGTCTGGTCGGCCATGGCGAGGGGTCCTCTCGGAACGGAACGGAGCGGAACGGGACGGGTTGAAGGGGAGCGGGGTCGGTCACCCGGCGCGCATGAACGGGGCGTCGTGCCGCCGCAGGGCCGCCGCCTGCGCCCGCTCGCGGGCGTAGGCCCGCAGCAGCGCGTCCAGCGGGTAGCGGTCCCCGGTCGGCGCGCCCAGCAGGTTCGCCTCGACCAGGGCGTCCAGGGCCTCCTCGGCCTGCTCCTCGGAGCAGCCGAACATCACCGCGACCCGGCAGCGGGAGACCCAGGACAGGTCGGCGGCCCCCAGCGCGGTGAACACCTCGGCCGGGTCGACCCCGCCCGGTCCGGGCCGCCGGAGCCCGGCGTGGTCGGCGTCCAGGCGGGGCCGGACGCCGAGGTCGCCCGCGCGCAGTTCGTCCAGCGGGCGCGGGGCCTCGGTGAGCCGCCGGGCCAGGTGCCCGATGCTCCAGTGCGGGCGCTCCAGCAGCCGGGTCCCCGCGATCCGGATCGCCAGCGGCAGGCCCGCGCAGGCCGTCAGCAGGGTCCGGGCCGCCTGCGGTTCGGCGTCGACCCGGTCCGGGCCGATGATGCCGCCCAGCAGTTCCAGCGACCCGGCCTCGTCCAGCGGGCCGAGCCGCAGGGTCCGGGCCCCCTCCAGTTCGGCCAGCCGCCGTCCGCTGGTCACCAGCAGCCTGCTGCCCCCGCTGCCCGGTATCAGCGGCCGCACCTGCGCGCCGCCGGAGGCGTTGTCGAGCACCACCAGCAGCCGGCGGCCCGAGGTGAGCGAGCGGTAGAGGCTCTCGCGCTCCGACTCCTCCTCGGGTATCCCGTCCCTGGGCACCCCCAGGTCGGCCAGGAACCGGGGCAGGACCGTCCGGGCGGTCAGCGGCCGGCCGGCTCCGCCGAGGTCCGCGTAGAGCTGGCCGTCCACCGCCGAACCGCGGACGGCGTGCGCCGCGTGCAGGGCCAGCGCGCTCTTGCCGACACCGCCCCGGCCGGTCACCACGGCCGTGGCCACCGTGCCCGCGGGCATCGAACCGGTCGTCAGGAAGTGCCGCAGCCGCACCAGTTCGCCGGAGCGGGCCGACAGCGGCAGCGGCACCGAGGGCAGCTGCGCCGGCACCGGCCGCCTCGCCCAGGCGGCGGCCGGGGACGCCGCCCGGGCGGGCGCGGGCCGCTCCCGCGGCGGGGCGGGGGTGCGGGGCCGGTCGTGGGCGGAGAGGATCCGCCGGTGGACCTCGCGCAGTTCGGCGCCCGGCTCGGCGCCCAACTGCTCGACGAGCAGCACCCGGGTGCGCCGGTAGAGGTCCAGGGCCTCCGACTGCCGTCCCGAGCGGAACAGCGCCAGCATCAGCTTGCCCACCAGGGCCTCCCGCAGCGGGTGCCGCCGCACCAGCCGCACCAGTTCCGGGACGATCTCGGCGTGCCGCAGCAGGGCCAGTTCCGCGTCGAAGCGCAGTTCCATGGTCTGCAGCCGGAGTTCCTGGAGGTAGCGGCCCTCCACGTCGCGCAGCGTCTGCGAGGGGATGTCCGCCAGCGGCTCCTCGCGCCACAGGGCGAGCGCCTCGGCCAGTTCGGCGGCGGAGCCCGCCAGGTCGCCGCGCCCGGCCAGTTCCGCCGCGCGCCGGCGGCGGGCCGTGAACTGCCCGAGATCGCTCTCGTGCTCGCCGAGTTCGAGGAGGTACCCGGGCGCCCGGGTGAGGATCCGGGCGGAGGCGATCTCGCCCAGCGACTGCCGCAGGCGCATCACGTAGGTGCGGACGGTCGCGGCGGCGCTCGGCGGCGGGGCGCCGTCCCAGACGTACTCGGCGATCCG
The DNA here is from genome assembly GCF_000269985.1 of Kitasatospora setae KM-6054. NCBI lineage: Bacteria > Bacillati > Actinomycetota > Actinomycetes > Kitasatosporales > Streptomycetaceae > Kitasatospora > Kitasatospora setae. Next base: position 8,404,684 of record NC_016109.1, read on the forward strand.
GTCGACCGAGATCACCCGGTTGGCGTTGAGGAGGAGCGCTGCCATGACCACGCGCTGCCTCGGCGCCGACACGTGCACCTCACGCGCGTTCAGCCGGATGGAGAGCGGGCCCAGCAACAGGAATTTCAAGGCGGGAGTCCTCTTCGTCGCACGGCCGGTGGGCAGGGGTGCCTCCAGCCTCTTGGGAGACCGTGTACGCGTCAACGAAGTCCCGTCGCGTCTAGGGGTATTCCTAGAACGCGGGTCCTGCGTGCGTGCCGGGTGTGCGTCGCGCGACACGGTCGCGGCGGTCGGAGTCGCCGCCGCCGAGTCGGAGCCAAGTAAAACCCACGGCTTTGCTCCGCACCGCAACGTTCTCACCAACCGTCGGAGAGATGGCCGGAATTGACCCCGGGCATGAGCGGATCGATGCGCTCCGATGCGTACTTGCTGACATTACAAGCGGTATGGCAGGCTGTCATATGCGCCAACCGTGGGCCGTAGGTCACCGTCGATCCGGGCTCCCCTGATAAGTGTGCATCAGACGGCCCGCCGGTGCGGCGGATACCCCACCCGGTCGCCACGCCCCACCCGCCGGCACCGCGCGGATTTCGATAAGAGAATGAAAGGCCGACATGACCTCCCTCTCTTTGGACAGCGACCTGTGGTGCCGTCGCTTCCACCCCTCGCCGACGGCCGCCCGCCGACTGGTCTGCTTCCCGCACGCCGGCGGCTCGGCGAGCTTCTACTTCCCGGTGTCCGCCGCGCTGCACGGCCCGGTCGACGTCCTGGCCGTGCAGTACCCCGGCCGGCAGGACCGCCGTGACGAGGCCGGCTTCCACGACCTGCACCGGGTGGCCGACGAGGCGGCCGAGGCGCTGCGCCGCTGGGACGACCTCCCGCTGACCCTCTTCGGGCACAGCATGGGCGCGCTGGTCGCCTTCGAGGTGGCCCGGCGGATCGAGCGGGCGGGCGGGCGGGTCGACCGGCTCTTCGTCTCCGGCCGCAACGGGCCGTCCGCGGACCGGCCCGACCCCGCCCACCCGGTCGACGACGCGGGCATCCTGGCCGAGCTCAGGGAGATGAGCGGCACCGACACCCGGCTCCTGGAGGACGAGGAGCTGCTGCGGATGGTGCTCCCCGCGCTGCGCGCCGACTACCGGGCGGTCGGGGCCTACCGGGCCGACCGCGAGGCCGCGGTCGACTGCCCGGTCACCGCCCTGGTGGGGGACCGGGACCGCTGGGCGCCGGTCCCCGGGACCGACCGCTGGCGCGACCGCACCAGGTCCGCCTTCGACCTCCGGGTCTTCCCCGGCGGGCACTTCTACCTGAGCAGCCGGGCGGACGAGGTGACCGCCGTGCTGCGCGAGCACCTCACCGGCGCGCTGCGCGCCTGAGGACACGGACGGCGGGGGGCGGACGACAGTGAAGGGGGTGGGGCAGTGACACCGTCAGCGACCTCGACGGAGGCCGGGCCCGCGCGGCGGCCGAGGCCCGATCCGGCCGGCGGCCCGGACATCCGGAGGCTGACCGCCCTGGACGTCGGGATCCTGGAGGGCGTCGCGATCGGCATCCCGACCGTCCGGCTGGCGGCGGCGCTGCACCTGAGCCGGCAGGGCGTCGAGTACCGCATCGGGCTGATGATGCGCCGTTTCCAGGCGGTGAACCGGCCCGCGCTGATCTCCCGGGCGCACTCCCTCGGAGTGCTCAGCGTCGGGTCGTGGCCACCCCGTGTTCTCCCGGAATTCCTTGAGCCATAGACGGGGGCGGGCGGCGTCGGGCCTTTTATCCGGGCGTCGCCCGATCCCCCCTCGGAGGAATGGCGGGGGCAATTGCTGCCGGGCGCGGGAAATGCGCCCGCCGTCGTGCCGGAGGTGATTTTCCCATATCCGGATAGCATCTCGATATCGCGCCGGGATCCGGACTCCCCGCCGCCCGGTCGGGCACCTTATCGCGCGTCATTGTGCGGTCGGATCCATTCCCGTCCCACCGCGTTCGATCCGCACCACCGTTCCCTCCTTTCACACCTATTCACAGGAGTCGTCATGAGTCTGGGGTACCTGTTCGGCGGCGGAGTCGGGACCGAGCCGCACGGCCTGGAGCTCTACCGGACCTACGAGGTCGTGCGGGCCTGGTACGAGCAGGTCTCCGCGTGGACCGGGCTGACGGTCGGACAGATCCTGGAGGACGACCTCCCGACCGCCCAGGAGGAGCGGCAGAGCGTCGGCACGGTCCGCGAGGCCGCCCTCGCGATCGGCGTGCACGAGGTGCTCGCCTCGTTCGACCTGCGCCCCGCGGCCATCGGCGGCCTCAGCCTCGGCGCGATGACCGCCAGCTGCCTGGCCGGATCGCTGGGACGCCGGGAGCTGTTCGAGCTGCTGGCCGGCTCCCGCGACGTCCCGGAACCGCCCGCCGACGAGCCGCCGCAGGGCATCGCCATCGCCTTCGGCCCCGCCGCCGACGGCACGCCCTCCCACCCCGGCGCGGACACCCCCGGCGTCTACCTGGCGGGCGACTTCGGCCCCACGGCCGACGGCACCCAGCGCATCATGATGCTGGCCGGCCGCGCCGAGGCGCTCGGCGCGCTCGCCGCCGAGGTCCCGCCCGGCACGGTCGTCCCGCTGCCCGGCCGCACCATCGCCGTCCACACCCCGCTGCGCCGGCCCTACCGCGACTTCATGGCCCCGCGGATCGACGCGATCCCCTTCGCCGACCCCGCGATCCCGCTGCTGTCCTGCCTGGAGCCGAAGGTCCTGCGCACCGCCGCCGACGTCCGGGACCTCTTCCAGCGCAACTCCACGGACCCGATCAGCCTGGTCGACGTCTACACCGGGATGCGGGAGCAGGGCGTGCGGCTCGGGCTGGTGATGGGCCCCTCGATCCCCGAGGGCATCCTGGCGTTCCCCTTCCCGGTGGTGCACGTCGAGCGGCCCGAGCACATCGAGCAGGCCCTGACCACCGCGTACGAGCTCGGCATCGACCTCACCGGCACCCCGGCCCTGCCGTGACCGCCGCCACCGGCACCACCGCCGCCACCGACCCGGACGCCCAGATCGCGCGCTGGCTGGACACCGACCTCGACGCGTGGACCCGCGCCGTGGTCCGCCGGCACTTCGACCCGGTCTCCGGAAGCCCCTACTGGCTCCGGCAGGCCCCCGGGCTGGACTTCGACCCGCGCGACGTCACCCGCTACGACCAGCTGGCCGCCTTCGGCCCGTTCCCGCTCGACCGGCTGCGCACCGAGGACCCCGCGGACCTCGTCCCGCTGTCGGTGCCCAGGCCGCTGGTCGGCCGGGTCTGGGACACCGGGGGCACCACCGGCACCCCCTGCCGGGCCTTCTACACCCCCGACATGCTGCGGCACCGGGCCCTCTGGCGCCGCTGGTCCTTCGTCCGGGAGGGCTTCGCCCCGGGCCGCACCTGGCTGCAGGCCACCCCCACCGGGCCGCACCTGATCGGGAACGGCGTCCAGGAGGTCTCCGAACTGCACGCCGGCCAGGTGTACGCCGTGGACATGGACCCCCGGTGGGTGAAGCGCCTGATCCGGACGGGACGCCTGGCCGAGGTCGGCGACTACACCGCCCACCTGCTGGAGCAGATCGCCGACGTCCTCCAGCCGGGCCGGGTCCACTACCTCAACACCACCCCGGCCCTCTTCCAGGCCCTCGCCCGGCAGCGGCCCGACCTGGTCGCCGCCCTCGACGGCGTGCGGCTGAGCGGCACCCAGATCAGCGCCGACATGTACCGGGCCTTCACCGCCGCCCTGCACGGCGGCATCTGCGGGCTGACCTACGGCAACACCTTCGGCAACGCGGCCTGCCTGGACGTCGAGCGGGACGGCGAGCTGATCAGCTACGTCCCGAACTACCCGCAGGTCACCATGGGGGTGGTCGAGAAGGGCGACCCCTCGACCCCGGTCGCCCCCGGCGCGGTCGGCCAGGTCCGGCTCACCGTCCTCCACGAGGACCTGTTCCTCCCCAACATCCTGGAACGCGACCAGGCCCTGCGGCACCCGACCGACCGGTGGCCCACCGACGGCGTCGCCAACGTCCGCCCGCTCCAGATCGCCAGCTCGTCCCCCGAGGGCCTCTACTGAACCCGCACCGCCGCCGCTCCGGCCGCCGCCCGGCCACCCGGACCTGCCGGGCCTACCGGCCGTAGCGGCGGCCGCGGGCGGCGTAGGACGCGACGGCGCGCAGGAAGTCGAGCTCGCGGAAGGCGGGCCAGTGGGCGTCGGCGAAGTAGAGCTCGGCGTAGGCGCTCTGCCAGAGCAGGAAGTTGGACATCCGCTGCTCGCCGCTGGTGCGGATGACCAGGTCGGGGTCGGGGTGGCCGGCCGTGTGCAGGTGGCGGGCGATGTGGTCGGCGGTCAGCTCCTCGGCCAGCGCCCGGACCGGGCGGCCGGTGTCGGCGTGGGCGTTCAGCAGGCCGCGCACGGCGTGCACGAGTTCCTGCCGGCCGCCGTAGCCGACGGCCAGGGTGAGGTGCGCGCCGGTCGCGCAGTGCGCGGTCGCGTCGACGGCGCGGCGCAGGGCGCGGACGGTCGAGTCGGGCAGGGTGGCGGGGTCGCCGGCCAGGTGGACCCGCCAGCGGGGGCGCGGCCCGGCGAGCTCGCGGGCCAGGACGTCCTCGATCACCCGCATCAGGAAGGCGACCTCGGCGTCGCCGCGGCGCTCCAGGTTCTCCGCCGAGCAGACGAACACCGTCACGTGCCGCACGCCCAGCGCCTCGCACCAGCCGAGCACCGCGCCGGCGTGCCGGGCGCCGTGCCGGTGGCCGAGCCGGGTGTCGGCGAGGCCGCGCTCGCGCGCCCAGCGGCGGTTGCCGTCCATGATCAGGCCGATGTGGCGGGGGAGTTCGGCCCCGGCCAGGCGGCGGCGCAGCCGGCCGGTGCGGAGCGGGCCGAGGAGGGAGTCGAGGGCGGAGCCCACGGCGTGCAGGGCCTTCGGGACGGGCAAGGTGACGGCCTTTCGGAGGGGCGGACCGCGTGGTGCACAATGAATAGCACGCGACGCGTGTCATCGAGAAGCGCGGCCGGACGGCCGACGCGAACGAACGGAGCCAGGTGCGCACCAACGACGCCCAGATGCTGGTGCTGTCCGCCCTCGCGGACGGCCCGCTGCACGGCTACGCCGTCAACACCGCCATCGAGCGGATGACCGGCACCCGGCTCGGCCGCGGCAGCCTCTCCGGCGCGCTCGCCCGGCTGCGCGACAAACAGCTGATCGCGGACCTGCCCGGCGAGGGCCGCCGCCGCCCCGTCCGACTGACCGAGCGGGGCCGCCGCACGCTCGGCCGCGAACTGGACGCGCTCGCCGACGTCGCCGGACAGCTCTTCGAGACCGTCGTCCCCGACCGGATCGCCTACCAGGAGCGCCTCAACACCACCGACCAGGCCCGCGCCTACCAGCAGGTCCTGCTCGACGCCCTGGACGCCAGGCCCGGCGGGCACCTGCTCGACTGGGGCTGCGGCACCGGCGCCGCGCTCCCCGCGCTGGCCCGCGCCGCCACCGCCCGCGGCCGGGTCCTCGGCATCGACCACGACCCCGCGATGGTCCGCCGCGCCGCCGAACGGGCCGCCGGACTGCCCGGCACCGCCGTGCTGCGCGCCGACGTCCACCGCCTGCCGCTCGCGGACGGCAGCGCCGACCGGATCCGCACCGACCGGCTGCTCCAGCACCTCGCCGACCCGGCCGCCGCCCTCGCCGAAGCCCACCGGGTGCTGCGTCCCGGCGGCCGGCTGGTCGCCGCCGAACCCGACTGGGACACCCTCGCCGTCGACCACCCCGACCCCGAACTGCCCCGCGCCTTCACCCGGCACCTCACCGACCGGATCGTCCGCAACCCGCTGATCGGCCGCCAACTGCCCCGGCTGGCCGAGCGGGCCGGTCTCGCGGTGCGCGCCGTCGTCCCGGTCACCCCGCTCTACCGGGACGTCCGGGAGGCCGACCGCGTCCTCGGCCTGCGCCGCAACACCGAACGCGCCGTCGCGGCCGGCCACCTGACCGAGCGGCAGGCCGGGCAGTGGCTCGACCACCTGGCCCGCGGCCCGTTCCTGGCCTCGGTGACCGTGCTGGTGACCACCGCCGAGAAGCGGTGAACCCGGCTGTCGGCGCGGCCGGTTAGGCTCCGGGCCATGAACGAGGAAGCCACGGGCGCGGAAGCCACGGACGAGGAACAGGACCGCCGCCCGATCGTCACCCGCCTGGTCGGCGGTGCGATCCACGCCTACCGCCCGGCCGCCCCCGGGCCGCTGGAGCCCGTCGCGGTGTTCCGGCCGGTCGCGGGCGACGAGGTCCGCGAGCACGCGGTGGCGCCCGACCTCGGGCGGGCGTACTACACCACGCCGGACGGCGCGGTCTGCGTCGGCGCGGACGGCACCGAGCGGTGGCGCGCCACCGCCGAGCCGGAGCGCACCGAGGACCTCGGCCACCACCCCGGCTGCGCGCTCTCCCGGGACGGCCGGCTGCTCTGGTGGTACCGGCCCGACGCGATGGCCGGCCGCGGCCCGCACGACCACTGGGAGGTGCTGGACGCCGCCACCGGCACCCGGCTCGCCCGGGCCGCGCTGCGCACGGTCGGCCACGGCGGCGAGCACTTCGTCCACCCCGACGGCACGGCGGTGCTGCTGTGCGTCGGTGAGGGCCAGGACGGCACGGGGGTCTTCCGCGGCACGCTGGGCGACGACGGCACGCTGGAACTGGTCGAGTACCCCTGGGACGACCGCTGCGTGATCGGCTTCGCCCCGGACGGCGGGCACTTCCTGACCGTCGACCACGGCCAGGCCGACGCCACCGTGCACGCCTGGCCCGGCGGCGAGGCGGTGTTCACGCTCACCGTCGACGACTTCGGCTACGACGGCGCGGAGTGGGAGGCCGTGGTCGAGTGGAGCGGCGGCTACCTCGACGCCGACACCCTCGCGGTGGTGCTGTACGGCGAGGACGAGGAGACCGGGCGGGAGTGGTTCCGCAGCTACCGGGTCGACGCGCACGGCGGCCGGATCCTCGGCGAGTTCGCCTCCGGCGGCCGGGACTGCTACGACCTGCGCCCGCTCGGCGACGGCGGTTGGCTGACCGCCGGCGAGTCCGGCCACCCAGTGCGCCGCGTCCCGGAGGCGTAGCGGCTGCGGCTCAGGAGTCCCACCAGGCCGGGCGGACCCGCAGCGACTCCTCCTTGACGCAGCCCGCCCCGTTGACGATCTCCCGCGCGTGCAGGTCCCAGCCGACCACGCCGTTGCCCTCGCGGCGCAACTCGATCAGCCGGGACGGCCCGGTGTGCTCGCCCGCCGTCACCTCGCAGCGCAGCACGGTGTCCCAGGCCCGCCCGTCCAGCGCGGAGCCGAACGCCACCAGCGGCAGCAGCACGACGGTCAGCAGCAGCGCGGCCCACTGCTCGGCGGCCACCAGCCGCAGCTCCCACGGCGCGAGGGAGACCGGGTCCGGCCGCCCGTGCGGGTGGCTGCGGCGGCCCGCCCGGTACTCCTGGACCAGCCCGTGCCGGAGCGCCAGCGAGACCAGCGCCACCCCGAGCCCCCACCGGAACCCGTAGAACACCCAGCACAGCACGCCCATCGCCAGCGGGTTCGCGACCGTCAGCGTCACCGTCCGGGCCAGCTGGCCCAGCGAGCGGCCGCGCGGGACGGCGCCGCGCGCCGCGGCCAGCGCGAACACCACCCGGGAGGTGACCACCGCGACCAGGCAGCCCAGCAGCGGACGGGTCGTCACCATGCCGACCAGCACCTCGCCGAGGTTCGGCACGCCCATGGTGGAGACCACCTCGCGGGTGTGCGAGCCGCCGCCGACCGTCCAGGCGACCTTCACCACCGGCACCGCCGCGAGCAGTGCCAGCAGTACCGTGTGCCCCGGGCCGCCCTTGCGGTCCAGCTCGGTGCGCTCGTCCGCCTTCTGCTCCGCCACCGCGCCCGCCTCCCGTCCGTCGTCCCCGGGCGCCGTCCCCGGCCGTTCGCGGCCGTCCCGGTCTGTCCGCCGGGATGCATAGCCGCTCCGGCGCCTCCCGTCTCGCCGGGTCACCCGTGCGGGTGGCGGATCGCGCCGAACGGGGGACGGGCGGGGTGCGGGGGCGGGCCGTCAGGCGGCGGCGGGCTTGCGGGCCTCCAGCAGGGTGCGGGACATGGTGGAGACGAACGCGCCCTCGCGCCCGATCAGCCCGTGCAGGTCGCGCAGCCGCTCGCGGTAGCGGTCGACCGAGAAGTCCGGCACCGTCCAGAGCACCTTGCGCAGGAACCAGACCACCGCGCCGACGTCGGTGAACTCCAGCCGCAGCCGCTCGTTGCGGCAGTCGACGACGTCGAGGCCGGCCGCCCGGGCCCGGGCCGCCTCCACCTCGGGCTCGCGGGCGGTCGGGACGGGGAACGGCCCGAGGAAGAACGCGCTCAGCTCGACGTTGGTGCGCCCGCCCACGTGCTGCGCGAAGTACGTCCCGCCCGGGGCCAGCACCCGGGCCAGCTCCGGGAAGTCCACCGTCGCCGGGTGGCGGCTGGTCACCAGGTCGAACGCGCCGTCGGCGAACGGCAGCGGCGCGCCCTCGGGCGAGGCGACCAGGACGGCGCCCAGCGGGTGCAGCAGCCGGGTCGCCCGGGCGGCGTTCGGCGCCCAGCCCTCGGTCGCCACCAGCGTCCGGGGGAAGTTCCCGGCGCCCGCGCCGGCCAGCACCTCGCCGCCGCCGGTCTGCACGTCCAGCGCGGCGGTCGCGGCCGCGAGCCGCTCGCCCAGCAGCCGCTGGTAGCCCCAGGACGGGCGCTGCTCGGTGGCCCGGCCGTCGAGCCAGGAGAAGTCCCAGCCGTCGACGGGCGCGGCGGCGGCCTCCTCGACCAGGTCGTCGAAGGAGCGGCCCGCCGCAGGGCCCGCGGGGCGGTTCGTCGTCCGGTCTGTCGTCCGGTCCTCGGGTCGGTTCGTTGATCGGTCCATGGCGAGCATCCAAGCACGTCGGGGCCGGTGCGCCGAGGGATTCGACGGGCCGGGGGATCTTCCCGACAAGGTGTCGGCAACAGCTTGACTTAGGTGAGCCTCACCTAAATAATCAGGGGGATTCGATCTTTGGAGGCCCTGCCCGATGTCCAGCCCCGACCTGCCGCCCGCCACCTTCTCCGCCCTGCTCCGCACCGCCAGTGCCGAGGAGCACGAGGCCGCGGAGCACTCCTCCTTCATGAGCGACCTGCTCGGCGGGCGGCTCGGCGTCCAGGCGTACACCGACCTCACCGGCCAGCTCTGGTACGTCTACCGCGCCCTGGAGGCCCACCTCGACGTCCTCGCCGCCGACCCGGTGGCCGGCCCGCTCGCCGACCGCGCCCTGCTGCGCACCGCCGCGATCGAACGCGACCTCGACCACCTGGCCGGCCCCGGCTGGCGCGACACCCTCGCCCCGCTGCCCGCCACCGAGGCGCTCGCCGCCCGGATCGAGCACCTCGCCCTGACCTGGCCGGCCGGCTACCTCGCCCACCACTACACCCGCTACCTCGGCGACCTGTCGGGCGGTCAGATCATCCGCGGCGTCGCCGAGCGCACCTGGGGCTTCGCGCGCAAGGGCGACGGCGTCCGGTTCTACGTCTTCGAGGAGATCGACAACCCCGCCGCGTTCAAGCGCGACTACCGCGCCAAGCTGGACGCCGCGGGCGAGCTGATGGACGAGGTCGAGCGCCGCCGGGTCGCCGAGGAGTGCAAGCGCGCCTTCGTCCTCAACGGCGCGATATTCGGCGAGCTGGGCGGCCGGTACCCGCTCAGCGCCTGACGCCCTGAAGCCCTCCGGCGCCATGGTCCTGACACCCTGACAGCCGGACTCCCGGACCACCGCGGGGCCCGGTGCGGAACCGCTCCCGCACCGGGCCCCGCCGCCGTGCGCGCCCGCGGCGGAGCGGCCCGACCAGGGGTGGGGCGGGTGTCGGAGCGCCGGTGCGCTCGTGCATCATCGTCCGCATGAGCGACACGCACGATGACCAGCTGGCCACCCTCTGGCAGGACTTCCTCGACCTGCCCTTTCCGCAGAGCTGCTACCGGCGTTCGGCCGCCGGCGAAGACCTGGTGCTGCTGGAGAGCCACCTCGCCGGCTGCGTGTCCGCCGCGTTGACCGGCCCACTCGACCAACGCCGCAGAGAAGCCCTGCGCACCGGCATGGCCTCCGTCGACGGACTGCTCCCCGAACTCGCCGACGACCCCTCGGCCGCCGACTACTTCACCCGCCTGCGCGCCCTCGCCGAACTCGCCGCCGCGCGCTGAACGGCCCACCACGTCCCCGCCGGGGCCTACCCGGCGGGGGCGGTCGCGCGTCTGCGGCCGGGTGGAGGCGGACGCGGGCGGGCCCGGACGGGGGGATCCGTCCGGGCCCTGGGGTGCGGGGAGGCGCGGCCTTACTCGGCGGCGGCGGCCGACGAGCGGCGGCGGACCAGGACGGTCGTCGCCCCGCCGACCAGCAGCAGGCCGGCGGCGGTGGCCAGCAGCGGCACGGTGTCGGTGCCGCCGCCGGTGAAGGCCAGTTCGCCGCCGGTGCCGCCGGAGGTGGTGAGGGTGGCACCACCGGTCGTACCCGCGCCGCCGGTGCCGCCGCTGGTGCCCGTGCCGGTGGTGGCACCCGTGGACGGGGTGGCGGAGGGGGCGGTGGACGGCAGGGCGGCGTCCTGGTCGAAGGAGAGCACCGCCGTCACCGGGGCCAGCGCCTTGCCCTCCGGGTACTGGCCGAACACCGGCCGGCCCTCGGCCGTCAGCGCCGCCGGCACCTGGCGCAGCGTCACCACGCCGTTCACCGGGGTGAAGTCGGCCTTGGAGACGTCCAGCCTGGCTATCCGGGCCCCGGTCAGCTCGACCGGCGCCCCGCCGCTCAGCGAGGCCGCGTGCACGTCGGCCACCAGGTACGCCCCGGAGGCGTCCACCCGCAGACGCAGGTTCGCCAGCGTGGTGTCCAACTGGTAGGCGCCGTCGGCGCCCTGGTGCCCGAGGAAGCGCACCGAACCGGCGAAGTCCACCGCCAGCGCGTGGGTGTCCGTCCGGTAGGAGCCGCTGCCCGAACCGAACCGGTAGTCGGCCGCCCCGCCGCCGAACTCCACCTTGCCGCCCGACACCGGGCCCGTCACGTACGCGACGAAGTCCGACTGCACGCCCCACTCCAGCCGCCCGTCGACGACCGGCAGCTCGTGCCCGGCCGGGGTGGACACGGACGCTGACGCGGACGCGGAGGGGGACGGCGAGGAGGACGGGGAGGTGGAGGGCGACCCGGACGGCTCGGGCGAGGTGCTGGGCTCGGCGGAGGTGGACGGCTCGGCGGTGGCGGAGGCCGAGGCCGAGGCGGACGGCGAGGCCGAGGCGGACGACGACGGCGACGGCGACGGCGAGGGGGCGGGGGTCTGCTTGAGGACGATCGACAGCGGGTCGAGGGCGGTGCCGGCCGGGTAGAAGCCCGCGAACGCCTTGGCGCCGTCGGCGGTCAGGGTGGCGGCGGTGGCCCCGCCGGCGGTGGTGTCGCGGGCGACGGTGAAGGTGGCCAGCGGGACGTCCTGGCGGAGGGTCGGCGCGGCGGCGCCGATGCTCTCCTTCGAGGCGGTGTCGGCGGTGAGGGTGCCGGTGGTGCCCGAGGTGGTGATCCTCAGGTCGCTCAGTGCGACGTCCAGCGCGCCGTCGTGGGCCAGGAAGCGGATCCCGCCGTCGAAGGCGGCGTCCAGCCGGTGGTTCGTCAGGTCGTAGCTCGCGGGGGAGGCGAGGCCGAAGTGGTAGGTGCCGTCCGGGTTGACGGTCGCCCCGCCGCTCAGCGCGACGCTGCCGCCGCCGGCCGGGCCGGTCACGTAGTTGCGGAAGCTCGCCTTGACGCCCCAGTCCAGCGAGCCGGCGTCGTAGCTGACGGTGCCGGGCGCGCCGGCGCCGAAGGCGAGGGAGGGCAGGCCGAAGGCGGTCAGGCCGAGGCCCGCGGTCGCGGCGGCGAGGGCGGCCAGCCGGGTGCGGTTGCGGCGGCGGGCGGGGGAGTGCGACATGGGTGTGGCTCCGGGATTCGGTGGGGTGGAACGAGGGGGAGTGGGGAGTGGCGGGGCGCGGCCCGTCGGCTCAGGGGCGCTTGCGGCGGCGCAGGACGATCGTGGTGGCGGCCGCCGCGGCGGCGAGGAGGACGGCGGCGAGGGCGGTGACCGGGCCGATCGGGGTGGACGGGGAGGCGGCGGCCGCGACCGGGGCGGCGGCGTCCGGCGCGGGTGCCGGGGACGGCGTCGGGCTCGCGGTCGGGCCGAGGTCGGGCAGCGGGGGGACGGTGGCGGTCGCGGTGAGCGGGAGGTTGACCGTCAGCGGGTCCATCTCGGTGCCGGCCGGGTAGAGGTTGCCGAAGGCGCCCGCGCCGGCGGCGGTGAGGGTGAGCGGCAGGTCGGTGGCGGTGAGGAGGCCGTCCGCCGTGCCCAGGCGGCTCGCGTCGAAGGTGGCGAGCTCGACGGGCGCGGCGGTGTGGGTGGCGCCGTCGGGGGTGCGGCCGGAGACGTCGACGGTGAGCCGGCCCGCGGAACCGGCCGTGGTGAGGCGGGGGTTGGCGAGGGTCAGGTCGAGGCCGTCGGTGTCGCCCTCGCGCAGGCCGGTGAAGCGGACGGTGCCGGTGAAGCGCGCGTCGAGGGTGCCGGTGGCCGGGTCCCAGCTGCCGCGGGCGGGCGTCCAGCGGAAGAAGGCCCCGCCGTCGGCCGCGCCGTCGGCGAGCTGCCAGGCGCCCTTGGCGATCGAGCCGGTGACGTAGTCGCGGAAGGTGCGGCGCACGCCCCAGTCGAACGCGCCGCGGTCGAGCGCGGTGGCGGCGGCGGTCTCCGCGGGCGTCGGCGTCGGGGTGGGCGTCGGCGTCGAGGTCGGCGTCGGGGTGGGCGTGGGTGCCGGGTCGGCGGCCGGGGCCTTCAGGGTGACCGAGAAGGTCAGCGGGTCGAGCGCGGTGCCGGCCGGGTAGAAGCCGCCGAAGGCGTTCGCCCCGGCGCCGGTGAGGGTCGCGGGGACGTTGCTCAGGGTCAGGGTGCCGGAGGCGTTCTTCAGCGAGACGCCGGCCAGTGAGAGGTCGGCGATCCGGGCCTGGCTCGCGCTGGAGGTCTGGCCGGTCTGCCGGGACTTGGAGCTGACGTCGGCGTACAGGGCGGCGCCGCCGTCCGCGCCGGCCTGGACGGTGAGCCGGGAGATCGCCAGGTCGAGCGCGTCGGCGCCGTTCTCCCGGTGGCCGGTGAAGCGGACGCCGCCGCGGAAGGCGGCGGAGAGCGCGCCGGTGGCCGGGTCGTAGCCGCCGGTCGCCGAGTGGAAGCGGAAGAGCGAGCCGCCGACGGTGGCCGCGCCGCCGGTCAGCGCCCAGCTGCCGTGCGCCACCGGGCCGGTGACGTAGGTGAGGAAGGACTGCTTGATCCCCCAGTCGAGCCGGCCGCCGGAGACCGCCGGGTCGGCCGCGGCGGCCCGGCCGGGGAGCCAGGCGAGGGTGAGCAGCAGGGCGAGCGGCAGTACGAGGAGCGCGCGCGGGGTGCGGAGCCGGGCGGCCGGGCGGCGGGGCGGTACGGGGGGCCGTCCGGAGACGGGCATGGCGGATCACTCCTCGGCGGAGGGGAAAGCGGGCAGGTGGCAGGGGGTGCAGGGGAACCACCCCCTTGCCGAATTGAGGTAAGGCTAACCTAATATATGAGTCAAGTGTTCCGCCCACGACCCCCCGGGTCGGCCTCGACGGGACGTCAACGCACCGAGAAAGGCCCGAGGTTGACCCGCACCCTCCGCGACCGGACCAGAACCGCCCCCGCCGTCCGGCTCGCCGTCCCGTTCGCCGTCCTCGGACTCCTGCTCGGCGCGAGCGCCTGCGCCACCGGCCAGGCCGCCCCCGCCGCCCCCGGCGCCGCCGCCCCCGCCGACCCCGACCGGATCGAGCCGCTCCCCGACATCCCCGTCCCCCGACTGCCCGTCACCGTCCCCTCCGCCGACGGCCGGCAGGTCACCGTCGCCAGCGCCGAGCGGATCATCCCGCTCAACGGCAGCCTCGCCGAACTGGTCTTCAGCCTCGGCCTCGGCGGCCGCGCCGTCGCCCGCGACGTCTCCACCACCTTCGAACAGGCCGCGAAACTCCCCGTCATCACCCAGGCCCACGAGGTCTCCGCCGAGGGCGTGCTCTCGCTGCGCCCCACCGTCGTGCTCGCCGACCGCAGCACCGGCCCGGCCGAGGCCGTCGAACAGATCCGGGCCGCCGGCGTCCCGCTGATCGTCCTCGACGACCCCAAGGAGCTCGCCGACATCGACACCCGGATCGACGCCGTCGCCACCGCCCTCGGCGTCCCCGACGCCGGCGCCCGGCTCAAGGAGCGCACCCGGACCCGGATCGACGAGGTCCGCGCCCACCTCCCCGCCACCGGGGCCACCCGCCCCAAGGTCGCCTTCCTCTACCTGCGCGGCAGCGCCTCGGTCTTCCTGCTCGGCGGCCCCGACTCCGGCGCGCCCTCGCTGATCGAGGCCGCCGGCGGCGAGGACGCCGGCACCGCCGCCCACCTCACCGGCGACTTCACCCCGCTCACCAGCGAGGCCCTGGTCAAGGCCGCCCCCGACGCCATCCTGGTGATGCGCAAGGGCCTGGACTCGGTCGGCGGCGTCGACGGCATGCTGAAACTCCCCGGCGTCGCCCAGACCCCCGCCGGACTCGACCGCCGGATCGTCTCCATCGACGACGGCCGCCTGCTCTCCTACGGCCCGCGCACCCCCCAGGTGCTGCGCGACCTCGCCACCCAGCTGCACCGGGACGCCAAGTGACCGCCACCCTGCCCGAGAACACCGCCACCGCCCCCGCCGCGCCGCCGGCCGAGCGGCCCGTCCGCGACCGCCGGCCGCTGCTGCTGGGCGGCCTGGCCGCCGCGCTGCTCGCCGTGGCGCTGCTCGCCGCCGGCACCGGCGCGTACGCCATCCCGCTCGGCGACATCCTCGCCTCGCTCGCCCACCGCGCCCACCTCGGTGGCCACCCGCTGGAACGGGTCCCCGAATCGGTGCTGTGGAACGTCCGGCTGCCCCGGGTGGCGCTCGCCCTGCTGGTCGGCGCCGCGCTCGGCTGCGCCGGGGCCCTGATGCAGGGCGTGTTCGGCAACCCGCTGGCCGAACCCGCCGTGATCGGGGTCTCCTCCGGCGGCGCGGTCGGCGCCGTCGGCTGCATCGTGCTCGGCCTGGACGCCCTCGGCTCCTGGACGGTCACCGCCGCCGCGTTCGCCACCGGACTGCTCACCGTCGGCGTCGTCTACGCCATGTCGCGCAGCGGCGGCCGCACCGAGGTCGTCACCCTGCTGCTCACCGGCGTCGCCGTCAACGCGTTCTGCGGCGCCCTGATCGGCCTGCTGCTGTTCACCGCCGACACCGCCGCGATCAGCCAGGTGACGTTCTGGCAGCTCGGCTCGCTCTCCCAGGCGAGCTGGACGAAGGTGCTCGCCGTACTGCCGTTCGCCGCCCTCGGCCTGGCCGTCGCCCCCCGCCACGCCCGCCGCCTCGACCTGCTCGCGCTCGGCGAGCGCCCCGCCCGGCACCTGGGCGTCGACGTCGAACGGATGCGGATCGTGCTGATCACCGTCGTCGCGCTGCTCACCGCCGCCGCCGTCGCCGTCAGCGGCATCATCGGCTTCGTCGGCCTGGTCGTCCCGCACCTGCTGCGGATGCTCGCCGGACCCGGCCACCGCTTCCTGCTGCCCGCCTCCGCCGTCGGCGGCGCGCTCGTCCTGGTGGCCGGCGACCTCGCCGCCCGCACCCTGGCCGCACCCGCCGAACTCCCGCTCGGCGTCCTCACCGCACTCATCGGCAGCCCGTTCTTCTTCTGGCTGCTGCGCCGCACCCGACGCCGCCAGGGAGGCTGGGCATGACCGCACTGCTCGAAGCCGAGGGCATCGGCTACGCCGCCGGGGGACGCGAGCTGCTGGCCGGCGTCGACCTGACCGTGCGCGCCGGGGAGATCCTCGCCCTGCTCGGGCCCAACGGCGCCGGGAAGTCCACCCTGCTGTCCGTGCTGGCCGGCGACCGGCGCCCGGCCCGCGGCGAGGTCCGGATCGACGGCCGCCCGCTGGCCGCGTACAAGCCGCTCGAACTCGCCCGCCGCCGCGCCCTGCTGACCCAGACCCACGAGGTGTCCTTCCCGTTCCCCGCCGCCGAGGTGGTCCGGATGGGCCGCGCCCCGTGGACCGGCACCCGTTCCGCCGCCGGGGAGGAGGCCGCCGTCACCGCCGCGATGGCCGCCACCGACTGCGCCCACCTCGCCCGCCGCCCGTTCACCGCGCTCTCCGGCGGCGAACGCGCCCGGGTCGCCCTGGCCCGGATCCTCGCCCAGGACACCGCGCTGCTGCTGCTCGACGAACCCACCGCCGCGCTCGACCTGCGCCATCAGGAACTCGTGTTGCGGATCGCCCGGGAACGTGCCGCCGCCGGGTGCGGCGTGGTCGTCGTCCTGCACGACCTCACCCTGGCCGCCGCCCACGCCGACCGGATCGCCCTGCTCGACGCCGGGCGCACCGTCGCCGTCGGCCCCACCGGCGACGTCCTGGACGCCGCACTGCTCAGCCGGGTCTACCGCCACCCCGTCGAAGTGCTGGCGCACCCCGGCGGCGGCGCGCCGATCGTGCTGCCCGAGCGCCCCCGAGAGGCAGATTGACGGATCGTCGGCCCGGGAAGACCTCCGATCGGCGGACGACCGACCGGGCGAGAACCGGGCCGTGCGGCGGTCCGGGCGGGTGATCCGCCCCGGCCGACCACATGGCCGCGCCGAGGGCGGGTAACCGCACCAGCAGGAACCGGACCCCCGGAGGCACCGCAATGCAACTCACCATGGCCCTGCTGCTCGCCCCCCTGATCCTCGCCGCCGCCGTCACCGCGACCCGCGCCCCGGCCCGCCGCGGCCGGCACCGCGCGTCCGCATCCGCGTCCGCCGGAGGGGCGGGCGGGGCCGCCGGAAGCGCCGGCCCCGCCCGCCCCTCCGCCGGGCAGGAGCGGCGCGAGGCGGTCGGCGCCCGCCACGGGCGCTGAGACGGCGCCACCCGGCGCGGGCCGGGGACCCCTGGTGCCCCTCGTGGTCGCCCCACCTGAGGTGGGCGTCGGTGGCATGACCGAGGTCGAAGACGACGTCGCCGACGACCTCGAAGCGCTCCTCCGGGGTCAGGTCGATCCCGGGGGTGCGGACCCCGATCGCCCGCTCGGCGACGTCGACCGGCTTGTGCGGCCGAGCGCGTCGGCCTGCGGGTCCGCCGGGACGGTGGCGATCCCGTCCGGCGGGAAGCCGGGCTCCCGGTGGAACGGGATCCGCCGGCGCCGGGCCGGGCCGGCGGAGCCGTACGGCCGGTAGCCGCCCGGGCTGTGTTCGCCGGGCGCCGGCGGCCCGGACCGGTCGGCGTGGTGCCGGGGTCCGCACGGTGACCCCACTGACCAACTCCTAGTCTCCCCTCGGCGGCCCGTCTCGTTCCGTCGTGCCCACGCTGAAGCCTGACGCGGGGTCAGCCCCCCGCGCCGTCCTGCGCGGCCGCGCGCCGGCGGCGGTGCTCGGCGACCCGGGTGCGGGAGGCGCAGGCCGGGGAGCAGTAGCGGCGGGGGCTGCCCGGGCCGGGGCCGAGGTGCAGGGTGCGGCAGCCGGGGGCCGCGCACTCGCCCCAGACCGGGCGGCCGTGCTCGGTCAGGAGCTGGGCCAGGGCCAGCGCGCTCGACGCCAGCAGCCACTCGCCCCAGCCGGCGTCCGCGCGGTCCACGTGCAGGTGCCAGGCGTGGCCGTCGTGCCGGGACAGGCGGGGGGCGACGGCGTGCGCGGCCAGCGTCGCGTTCAGTGCGGCGGCGGCCGCGTCCGGGTCGGGTTCGGCCAGCAGGTCGGCCAACTGCCTTGCCGCGTCACGCAGTTCGGACAGGTCGGCGTCGGTGAACGCGTCGGGTGCCAGCTCCGCCGGGCGTTCGCCGTGCCGGACGAGCAGGCGCACCGCGAGTGCGCGCGGCAGGTCGGGGTGGGTGCGGACGGCGTTCGCCAGGTCGATCAGGCGCTGGGCGGGCCGGAAGCCCGGGCTGCTCACGTCGGTCTCCTCCTCGGGGTGGTGCGCACCCTGCTGATGTAATGCCTTCGACAAGCAAGACGTTACCGGAGGGGATGGGCCGCCATGCTGCCGCGTTACCTGGGAGTCGCGTTCCTGGCCCGGCTGGCCGACGAGGGCGCCGCCGTGGCGATCGTCCTGCTCGCGCTGGCGCGCACCGGCAGCGCGGCGCCCGGCGCGCTCGTCCTGGCCGCCTGGACCGCCCCGCACGTCCTCGCCGCCCCGCTGGTCGGCGCGCTCGCGGCCCGCACCCGCCGCCCCCGGCTGCTGCACGCCGCCGCGATCGGCGGCTTCGCCGCCACCCTCGCCGTCCTCGCCGCGGTCCTCGGCCGCCTCCCGCTGCCGCTCGCCCTCGTGGCCGCCGCGGCCGGCGGCTGCTGCGGGCCGGTCGTCTCGGGCGGGCTCTCCGCGCTGCTCGGTCGACTGCCCCGCGGCGGTTCCGGCGACTCCGCCACCCGCGGGGACGAACGGGCGCGGGCGTGGGACGCGGTGACGTACAACGCGGCCGGGATGGCCGGGCCCGGGGCCGTCGCGGCGGTCGGCGCCGGGTGGTCGCCGGAGGCGGCGATGTGGGCACTGGCGGTGGTGGCGGCCGGGGCGGCGGCGCTGGTGCCGTGGCTGCCGGAACCGGCCCCGGTGGCGGGGGCGGGGTCGTCCCGGCTGCGGACGGAACTGGCCGACGGGGTACGGACGGTGTGGCGGGTGGTCGAACTGCGGGCGGTCAGCGCCGCGACCGGCCTGGCCTTCCTCGGGCTCGGGGCGCTGACCACCACCGGCGTCCTGCTCGCCGCCCGGCTCGGCCGGGCCGAGGCGGGCGGCCTGCTGACGGCCGCGTTCGCGCTCGGCGCGCTGGCCGGATCGCTGCTGCTCACCGGCCCGTGGGTCGGGACCGCGCCGCAGCGGCTCGCCGTGGCCGGGCTGTCGCTCGCGGGCGCCGGCCTCGCCCTCGCGGCGGCGGTGCCGGCGCTGCCGGTCGCGGTGGGCGGCTTCGCCCTGGCGGGGGCCGGGGACGGCCTGGTGCTGACGGCGACGCTGCGGATCCGCGCCGCGTACTCCCCGCCGCACCGACGGCCCCAGGTCTTCACGCTGGGCGCGGGCCTGAAGATCTCCGCCGCCGCGGCCGGGGCCGCCCTCGCCGCGGCGGCCGGCCCGGGCACTGCCCGGGGCTTCCTGCTCGCGATCGCCGCGCTCCAGGCGCTGGCGGCCCTGCTGTACGTCGGGATGCGGCGGGCGGTTCCGGCGCTGCGCGCCGCCCCGGACGAGGAGAGTACCCTTATTCCATAGAATGCGAGAGGAAGGGGTGGCCGCCATGGCGGACCGGGCCGCGAAGACCGAGCTGTACGAGGCGTTCGCCGCCACCGGCAAGGCCCTCTCCAACGGCAAACGGCTCGAACTGCTCGACCTGCTCGCCCAGGGCGAGCGCACCGTCGAGAACCTCGCCAGGACCGCCGGCCTCAACCTCACCACCGCCTCCGCCCACCTGCAGACCCTCAAGCAGGCCGGACTCGTCGCCACCCGCCGCGACGGCGTCCGCATCCACTACCGCCTCGCCGGGGACGACGTCGCCGCGCTGTTCGTCCAGCTCCGCGAGGTCGCCGCCCGCCACCAGGCCGCCGTCGCCCCCGCCAGCGCCGCCTACCTCGGCCCGGCCGAGGACGACCCGCTCACCCGCGCCGAACTGCGCGAACGCGCCGCCGCCGGACGGGTCGTCACGCTCGACGTCCGCCCCGCCGAGGAGTACGCGGCCGGCCACATCCCCGGCGCGCTCTCCATCCCGGTCGAGGAACTCGCCGACCGGATCGGCGAGTTGCCCGCCGACACCGAGGTCGTCGTCTACTGCCGCGGCGCCTACTGCGCGCTCGCCCACGACGCCGTCCGCCTGCTGCGCGCCCGCGGCCGCCGGGCCGTCCGGCTCGACGACGGCATGCTGGAGTGGCGGCTCGCCGAACTCCCGGTCGAGGCCGCCTGACCCGCTCGGCGAAGGCGAAGGCGGGGACGGCGGCTGACCACCGGACCACCGGACCACCGGGCTCACGGAGTGAGCAGCACCTTGCCGCGGAGCAGGCCCGCCGCGCTGCGCAGGTGGACGTCGGCGAGGTCGGACAGCGGGTGCGTGGCGCTGATGTCGAGGGTGAGCTCGCCCGCGTCCAGCAGGGCCACCAGGGCGGCCAGTCGGGCCGGGTCGTTGCGGGCGATCAGGTGCGTCGCGCGGACCCCGCTGCCCGCGACCGGTTCGATCGGGGTGGCGACCGAGACGATCCGTCCGCCCGGCCGGACCGCCGGGGCCAGCGCGGCGGCGTCGGACGGGCTCAGCGGGACGAGGTTGAGCAGGACGTCCACCGGGCGGTCCAGCGCGGCGGCCACCGGGCCCGCGGTGTAGTCGACCACCCGGTCCGCCCCCTGCCGCCGCACCGCCCGCTCGCTGCGCGGCCCCGCCGTGGCGATCACCTCGGCCCCGGCCCGCTTGGCGAACCGGGTCGCGAAACCGCCGATCCCGCCGCCCGCGCCGTTGACCAGCACCCGCCGGCCGGCCGTCACCTCCGCCTGCTCGACCACCGCCTGCCAGGCCGTCAGCCCCGCCAGCGGCAGGGCCGCCGCGTGCGCCAGCGGGACGGACACCGTCGCCGCCACCAGCGACCCGGCCGGCGCCCGGACGTACTCGGCGGCCGCCCCCGCCCTGTCCAGCCAGCCGACCACCCGGTCGCCGACCGCGAACCCGCCGGTGTGCGGGCCGAGTTCGGCCACTGTGCCGGCGACGTCCCAGCCCGGCGTGTAGGGCAGTTCCACCGGCCGGAAGCCCTGCAGCAGTCCCGCGCGCAGCGCGGCCTCGGTCGGGTTGAACGAGGTCGCCGCGACCCGCACCAGCACCTCCCCGGCCCCCGGGCGCGGCCGCGGCACCTCGTCGTGGCCGATCACGGACACCCCGCCGAACGCGTGGAACCGCGCGGCCCTCATCCGCCGCACCTGCCGGGTCTGCCGCACGTGCCGATTCGTGGTCATGCCGGAAACCTACGGCCGCCCGGCGAGACGATCCATGCGCCGGAGTGCCCCGTTCATGCGCGTCCGTCTCGCGGGCCGGGCGGTAGGCTCGCCGCGTGGACGTGCTCAGCGACGTGGTCACGGTGGCCAGGACCGGCCGCCCCCGCTCGGCGTACGTGCGGTGGCACGCGCCGTGGGCCCAGCGGTTCGCCCCGGTGCCGGGGTCGGCCGGCTTCCAGGTGGTCCTGGAGGGCGGCTGCTGGCTGCTGCGCCCGGACGCGGAACCGCTCGAACTCGGCACCGGCGACGTGCTGTTCCTCCCCAACGGCACCGGGCACACGCTCGCCGACCACCCCGGCACCGCCGTCGCGCCGTCCGCCTGCTCACCCGACGACCCCGAACCGCTGCCGCGGTACGCCGAGGCGGGCGGCGGAGACGGAGACAGCGACGGCGACGGCCCGGCCACCGTGCTGCTCTGCGGCGCCTACCGGCTCGACCCGGCCCGCACCCACCCCCTGCTGCTGACCCTCCCGGACACCGTCCACCTGCCGGCCGATCCGGAGCGTCACCCCGAACTGCACGCCGCGCTAAGGCTGTTGGCCGCCGAGCTGGGCGAACCGCGGCTGGGCGGCGACGTCGCCGTCCCCGCGCTGCTGGACGCGCTGCTGATGTACATCCTGCGGATCGGGTTCGCCGAACCGCCCGCCGGCGGCGGCCGCGCCACCGGTTGGGCCGCGGCCCTCGGCGATCCGGCGGTCACCGCCGCGCTGCACGCCGTCCACCGGGACCCGGCGGCCCCCTGGACGGTCGCGTCGCTGGCCGCCGAAGCGGGCCTCTCCCGGGCCGCGTTCGCCCGGCGCTTCCGCGCCACCACCGGCCGCCCGCCGCTCGGTTACCTGACCTGGTGGCGGCTGACCCGGGCGGCCCGGCTGCTCAGGGAGACCGAGGCGCCGCTGCGCGCCGTCGCCGCCCAGGTCGGCTACGCCTCCGAGTTCGCGTTCGCCCACGCGTTCAAGCGCGTGCACGGGCTCGCCCCCGGCGCGTACCGGCGGACCGGCTGAGCGGGGGAGCGGCTGAGCGGGGGAGCGGGAGGCGCGCCCGGCGGTGGGGCGGGGCGCGCGGCGGTGCCGAACTGCCGTACGTTCGGATCCGGTCGGTTCTTGACCGGCAAGGGCGGAAGACGATCGTAAGGAAGGCGGTCACCATGACCGATCGCGGTTCCCCGGCCCTTCACCCGGGGGTGAGGGGCCCCGCCCGCCTGGCGCTGGTGGTCGGGGCGCTCGGGGTGGTGTTCGGGGACATCGGGACCAGCCCGATCTACACCCTGCAGACGGTCTTCAACCCGGACGACCCGCACCCGGTGCCGGTGAGCACGGACAACGTGTACGGCGTGGTGTCGCTGGTCTTCTGGTCGGTGGTGGTCGTCGTCCTGGTCACCTACGTGCTGCTGGCGATGCGCGCCGACAACGAGGGCGAGGGCGGCATCATGGCGCTGATCACCCTGATCCGGCGGTCGGGCGCCAAGGCGGGACGGCGGACCGCGACCGTGCTGACCGTGCTCGGGATCTTCGGCGCGGCGCTGTTCTTCGGCGACAGCATGATCACCCCGGCGATCTCGGTGCTGTCCGCCGTGGAGGGCCTGGAAGTCGTCCAGCCCTCGCTCAAGGAGGCGGTGGTGCCGCTGACGGCCGGCATCCTGGTGCTGCTGTTCCTCGCGCAGCGCCGGGGCACGGCGGCCGTCGGCCGGGTGTTCGGGCCGGTGATGATCCTGTGGTTCACCGCGGTCGGGGCGTTCGGGGTGCGCGGCATCGCCGGGCACCCGGAGATCCTGCGCGCGCTGTCGCCGACGTACGCGCTCGGCTTCTTCGTCGGCCACTTCGGGACGGCGTTCTTCGCGCTCGCCGCCGTCGTCCTCGCGGTCACCGGCGCGGAGGCGCTCTACGCCGACATGGGGCACTTCGGCCGGCCCGCGATCACCCGCGGCTGGCTGTTCCTGGTCTTCCCCGCCTGCATCCTCAGCTACCTGGGGCAGGGCGCGCTGATCCTGGACGACCCGGCCGACATCAGCAGCCCGTTCTTCCTGCTGGCCCCCGGCTGGGCCCGCTGGCCGATCGTGCTGCTGGCCACCGCCGCCACCGTGATCGCCTCGCAGGCCGTGATCACCGGCGCGTACTCGGTCACCTCGCAGGCCGCCCAGCTCGGCTACCTGCCGCGCCTGCGGATCGCGCACACCTCGGAGTCGACGATCGGCCAGATCTACGTGCCGTGGATCAACTGGCTGCTGATGGTCTCCGTCCTCACCCTGGTCTTCGCCTTCCGCAGCTCCGCCGCCCTCGCCTTCGCCTTCGGCATGGCCGTCACCGGCACGATCACCATCACCACCCTGCTGTTCTTCCACGTCGCCCGGACCCGCTGGCACACCCCGGTGTGGCTGGTCGCCGCCGGCGCGACCGCGCTGCTGACGGTGGACCTGCTGTTCGTGGCGGCGAACGCCACCAAGTTCTTCCACGGCGCGTGGCTGCCGCTGCTGATCGGCCTGGTCGCGTTCACCGTGATGACCACCTGGCAGCGCGGCCGGCGCGCCGTCACCGCCGAGCGGGAGCGGCGCGAGGGCCCGCTGCGCGAGTTCGTCGACCGGCTGCACGACGGGCGGGTGCCGGCCACCCCGATCCCCGGCACCGCGGTCTTCCTCAACCGGGGCAAGGAGACCACCCCGCTGGCACTGCGCGCGAACGTCGAGCACAACCACGTCCGGCACAGCCACCTGGTGATCCTGTCGATCAGGACCGAGCCGGTCCCGCGCGTCCCGGTGGCGGAGCGCTGCGTCGTCGACGACCTCGGCTACGGCGAGGACGGCATCATCCACGTCACCGCCCGCTTCGGCTACATGGAGACCCCCGACGTGCCGGCCGTGCTGGCCCTGCTCGACCCCGCCGACACCGAGGGGCCCCTGGACCTCGACCGGGCCTCCTACTTCCTGTCGAAGATCGAGCTGCGGCGGGGCAAGCTGCCGACCATGGCGCCCTGGCGCAAACGCCTGTTCATCGCGACCTCGTACATCACGGCGGACGCCGCCGAGTACTTCGGCCTGCCCCGGGACCGGACGGTGATCATGGGCTCGCAGATCGAGGTGTGAATCGAGGGGCGAATCGAGGGGTGAGGGGCCCCGGACGCGCGGCCGGGGCGCCGGGGGGCTACACGCGCGTCCGCAGTCGGCAGACCACCGTGTCGGTGTGGCGGCGCAGGGCGTGGGCGATGACGGCCCCGCGCTGGTTCTGGAGCAGGCGCAGCCACCAGTGCGGCGGTTCGGCCTCCGGGATCAGGACGGTGAGGCGGTCGTAGGCGCGTTCGGCGGCGAGGGCGTTGACGTGGGCGGCGATCGGCTGGCCGAGGCGGCGGTGCGGGTCGGCGAGTTCGGTCAGCGGGACGCCCGGCTGCCACGACTCCCAGTCGCGGCGCAGGGTTTCGACGGCCTGCCGGTCCTCCGCGTCCGGGGCCGTGGGGACCACGGTGACGGCCCGGACCTCGTCGCCGAGCGACAGGGCCGCGCACAGGGCGTCCCGGGTCAGCCGGGTGATGCCGTGCACCGGGACCAGCACGAGCGAGCGCTGCCGGGTCACCGCGGCCGGGATCCGGCCGAGCTCCAGGCGGACGGCGAGCCGGGCGTAGGCGCGGTGGACCGCCTCGAAGAGCAGGACGAGCAGCGGCAGGGCGACGCAGACGCCCCAGGCGCCCTCGGCGAACTTGCCACCGGTGACGACCACCGCGGCGACGGCGGTGAGCAGCGCCCCGAAGCCGTTCAGCGCGGCCCTGGCCCGCTCGCCGCGGGCCAGCCAGTGCCGCACCATGCCCGCCTGGCAGAGCGTGAAACCCACGAACACGCCGATCGCGAACAGCGGCACCAGGCTGTTCACGTCACCGCCCGAGCCGACCAGCAGCAGCGCCGACACCAGCGCCAGGAACAGCACGCCGTGCCGGTGCACCTGCCGGTCGGCGCGCAGCGCGAACACGTGCGGCAGGTGGTTGTCGCGGGCCAGCAGGCGCAGCAGCACCGGCAGGCCGCCGAAGGACGTGTTCGCGGCCAGCGCGAGCAGCGCCACGGTGGCGAACTGCACGACGTAGAAGGCGAACCCGTGGCCGAGCGAGGCGTCGGTGAGCTGCGCCAGCACGGTCACGCCCTCGACCGGGCGCAGGTGGAAACGGCCGATCAGCACCGCCAGACCGACCAGCATCACACCCAGCAGCGCGCCCAGCGCGACCTCGGTGCGCTGGGCCCGCCGCACCCGGGGCGCGCGGAACGAGGGGACGGCGTTGGCGATCGCCTCGACGCCGGTCAGCGCCGAGCAGCCGGCGGCGAAAGCCCTGAGCAGCAGCAGCGCGCCGACCGTGCCCGCACCGTCGGCGAGCGGCGCGGCGTGCCCGGCGGCGGCCGCCGTGGAGGCGGGGACGTCCCGGAACAGGCCGACCGCGATCACCGCCAGGACCGCGAGCACGAACACCGCCGTCGGCGCCGTGAACCAGCGCGCCGACTCGGCGATCCCGCGCAGGTTGACGGCCGTCACCACCACCAGCACGCCCAGGCACAGCCACACCCGCTGCCCGTACAGGCCGGGGAACGCCGAGGCCAGCGCGGCCACCCCGGCCGTCACCGAGACGGCGACGTTCAGCACGTAGTCCACCACCAGCGACGCCGCCGCGACCAGCGACGCCCGCCGCCCCAGGTGGGCCCTGGCCACCGCGTACGCGCCACCGCCGTCCGGGAACGCCGCGATCACCTGCCGGTAGGAGGCGACCAGCACCGCCAGCAGCACCGCGATCGCCACCGTCACCGGCAGCGTGAACCCCAGCCCGTACGAGCCGGCCGCGGCCAGCACCAGGACGATCGACTCGGGGCCGTACGCCACCGAGGCCATCGCGTCCAGCGACAGTGCGGCCAGGCCGCCCAGCGCGGTCAGCCGGTGCCGCTCGTCCGGGGCGGAAGCGTCCCCGGGCGCTCCGGGCACCCTGGGCGCCTCGGAGGCGGGGACGGCGGGGATCCCGGCGGGTGCCGGATCGGTGGGGGCGGGCATCGGTGACCTCCGCGGGCCTGAAGTGCTGTCACCGGGATCGTCCGGGCTGCCCGGGCTCGCGGGAGCCGCTCGTACGGTTCCTTGACGGTCGGCGTCGGGATCCTCACGCTCTCCTGACGCCGGGCGGCCCGGGACGACGAACACGCAGCCGACCCCTCCCCGGCAGCCGCGAAACCCCAGGTCACAGTCACCCCGTGGCGTCTCCGGCCGACCCGGTGCGGTCCAGGGGCCCGGCCGGGGAGGACGGCGTCGCGACGGGGGAGCGGGCGGGCGTGTGCTGACGGTGCGTGGCGCACAGGCTACGGTGGGGCCCGTCAGGTGGCGCATGCGGGCGGCGGTGGCCGGCCGGGCACGGTTCTGGGGGTGCGGGGGCATGATCGATCCGCTGTCGGTCACGGCGGTCACGGGGGTGCTGGGCGCGGTCGGCTCGGCGATGGCGGGGGAGGCGGGGAAGTGGGCCTGGGAGTCGGTCGGGAACCTCGCGCAGCGGATGACCGGGCGTCAGGTCGCTGCCCCGGCCGGGGCGGAGGAGCGTGCGGAGCTGGCCCGGCTGCTGGTCGAGGGGGCGCGCAACGACCCGGAGCGGGCCCGGGCGCTGGCCGCCTGGATGAGCGGCCTGGCCGACGGCGCGCCGGCCCCGGCGGACGCGGTGCCCCGGCTGCTGCCCGCCTCCACCCGGTACTTCACCGACCGCAAGGAGCCGCTCGCCGCACTCGACAAGGAGGCCGGGCGCAAGGCCGACGGCCGCCCCCGGCAGGTGCTGCTGCACGGCCCGGACGGCATCGGCACCAGCGCGGTGGCGATCCACTGGGGCGCCCGCGAGGCCCACCGCTTCCCCGGCGGGCAGCTGTACGCGGACCTGCGCGCCGCCGGCCCGCAGGGCGCGGCCGACCCGGCGACCGTGCTGCGCCGCTTCCTGCGCCGGCTCGGCGTCCCCGCCGACCACCTGCCCGCCGGTATCGAGGACCGCGCCGAACTGTTCGCCGCGCTGCTCGCCACCCGCCGCCTGCTGGTCGTCCTCGACCACGCCCACTCCGCCGCCCAGGTCCGTCCGCTGCTCACCGCCGCCCCCGGCGTGCTCACCGTCGTCACCGCCCGCCGCCCACTGGCCGGACTGGACGCGCTGAACATCCCGGTCGGCCCGCTCGCCGACAAGGACGCCCGCCGCCTGCTCACCGACCTCGCGGGCAAGCACGCCGTCACCGCCGCCAAGGCCGCCCTCCCCGGCGTCCTGGAACGCTGCGCGGGCTCGCCGTTCGCGCTGCGCGCCGCCGCCCCCGTCCTCGGCGACGCCGCACCGCGCGCGCTCGCCGGGCAGGTCCCGACCGACCCGGTCGAGGCCGCGACCGCCGACCGGTACGCCCGCCTCGCCCCGAACTCCGCACTGGCGTACCGGCGGTGCGCGCTGCGCCCGTGGCCCGCGATCGACGCCCGGGCCGCCGCGGCCGCCACCGGCCTGAGCGAGGCGGACGCGGCCGAGGCGCTCGACGACCTCGCCGCCGCCGCACTGCTGGAGACCGCCCTGGACGGCCGGCACCGCTACCGCCCGGCCGTCCGCCGCCACGCCGAGGCCGCGGCGGTGCGGGAGGACGGGCTCGCGGCCTGCGCCACCGCCGTGCACCGCACCGTCGACCACTACCTGCGGCTGGCCGTCGGCGCCGACCACGCGGCGCTCCCGCAGCGCTGGCACCTCGGCCCGCTGTACGCCGAGATCGGCCCCGACGGCTACCTGGACGAGGCCGCCGCCCTGGCGGTGCTCGGCGCCGAACTGCCCAACCTGGTCGAGGCGGTGGCCGCCGCCGAGGAGTTCGCCGTCCCCGGGACGGTCTGCCAGCTGGTCGAAGCCCTGTGGGCCCTCCAGCTGAAGGCGGGCCGGCACGACGAACTGCTGCCCGCCCTGCGGGCCGGCGCCCGGGCGGCCGCCGCACCGGAGACCGGCGCGCGGACGGCCGCCCGGATGCACGTCCAACTCTCCTTCGCGCTCACCGAGTCGCAGGAGTACGGCGAGGCCGAACGGCACCTCGTGCTCGCCGCCGACGCCGAGGAGCAGGACGGCCACCTGCGCGGACAGGCCACCGCCGTCGAGACACTCGGCCTGCTGCGGCTGCGCCAGTGGGACTGGGACGACGCACTGGAGTGCTTCGACCGGGCCCTCGGACTGCTCGACGGCATCGCCGAGGGCGACAGCGGCCAGGCCGACCTGCCCCGAGCCCGCGCCCTGCTCGGCCGCCACCGGGGCCGGGCGCTGCGCGGACTGGGCCGCTTCGAGCCCGCCGGGGTGGCGATCGAGGAGGCGGTGGCGTTCTTCCGGGAGACCGACGAGGCGTACAACCTCGCCCGGGCGCTGACCGACCTGGCGCAGACCCTGATCGAGCAGCGGCGCGGGCCGGACGCGCTGCCGCTGCTGGACGAGGCCGCCGTGCTGCTGGAGCGCGGCGGCGCGACCTTCCACCTGGTGCCGATCGGAGTGCTGCGCGCGCTGTGCGTCAACGAGCCGGAGTGACCGTCACCCGGTGGATCGCGGTGCCGGAACGGACCGTCAGCACCCCCGGCAGCGGCCCGGCGGCCGGCAGCCCGGCGGCCAGCAGCGCGGAGGCCGCCGCCGCCGGGTCGACTCCGTCGAAGTCGCCCGCCAGCTCCAGCGCCGCACCCGAGCGGTGCCGGACCGTGCAGGTGGCCGGCCCGGTCACCTGCACGGCCAGCGCGCACGAGCGGTGGCGGCGCAGCGTCTGCTCGGCCCAGAGCAGCGGCGGGCCGAGCCGGGGGTCGGCGGCGTCCCCGTGCCGGACGATCACGTCGGCGAGCGCCAGGGCACCCGGGTCCAGGGTGTCCTCGTGCACGACCAGGTGCGCCGCGCCCGGCCCCGCCGGCTCGTGGCGGGCCGCCGCGAAGCGCCGCACCTCCACCGCGCCGTCCCCGCCGGTCCGGGTCAGCACCCGGACCGGGGCCGTCACCACGGCCGGCTGGTACGCGGGCAGCGGCAGCGGATCCAGCAGCGCGGGCCCGGGCGGCTCGGTCAGGCCGAGGAACCGGTAGAACAGCGAACGCAGCAGGGCGGCCGACCGGCCGGGGTCGGACGACGTCAACTCACCTGGACCGGAAGGGACTTCACCGCTGTCGAGCAGGGCGTCCAGTTGCGGGCCGAGCGCGGTGTACGGGTCGAGCCCCGGCGCCTCCCGGACGAACGCGGCGACCTGTGACCCGTCATCGATCACGGACGGCCCGGTCGCGGCCAGCACGACCGGCGTGCCGAGCGCCGCCGCGTAGTAGCTGACCGATCCGAAGTCGCCCACCACCGCGTCCGCCGCGATCAGCGCCTGCCGCCAGTCCGCCACCGGATCCACCAGCGCCACCCCCGCCCGGCGCGCCCCGTCCAGCCACAGCCGGACCTGCCCCGGGCCGTGGCCGTGCCACACGTTGGGGTGCAGCACCACCGCCACCCGGTAATCGTCCAACGGCAGTTCCGGCAGCCGGGACAGCAGCAGCGGCAGCACGTCGTCCGGGCCGCCGTCGCCGAACAGCGAGGTCGGGTTCCAGGTCGAGTTCAGCACCAGCAGCCGCTGGCCGGACCGCACCCCGAACGCCCGGCGGAACGCGTCCCGCCGGGGGAGGGCCGCCAGGATCCGGTCGAAGCACGGGTCACCGCCCAGCACCCCCGTGTGCGCGGCCTCCGGACACGCCGCGGCGAGCCGGTCGAGCTGATCGGGGTGCGACAGCACCAGCGCGTCGGCGATCGGCTCCCCGTGCTCGTCCAGCAGCCACTCCGGCGACATCCCGAACGTGGGCACCTTTCCCGGCTCCCGGCTCCCGGCTCCCGGCTCCCGGCTCCCGGCTCCCGGCTCCCGGCTCCCGGCTCCCGGCTCCCGGCTCCCGGCTCCCGGCTCCCGGCTCCCGGTCGTCGCAAGCTTTTTATTGTAGCCAACGCCATGCGAAATGATGGCCAACGCGCCTTTCACTTCCCGGAGTCGGCCGCCGAAGCTGGCGGACACCGCCAGGTCGGGCGAGACGGCCAGGGCCTGTTCCCAGGGCAGGACCGGCACACCGAGCGCGGCGAGGAGCTCCGGAAGACCGGACCGGAAAGGCGAGGTGCCCGGGCAGGTGGCCGTCAGTTGGACGCGCAGGTCGTCGCGGAACAGGCCGACGACATCGAGCAGCCGGGTCGCCGAGGTGACGTTGTGGACGACCAGCAGGACCTGGCGGCAGCCGCCGCGGGTGGTCCACCGTGTCGAGTCCTCGCCGACCGGTACCCTGATCCACTCGCCCGGCAAGTCGCCCCTCCAAGACCGTCGCACTCCCGTTCCGGCAGCTTAGCGATCGGCGGACCGGGGGCTACGGTGCCGGGCGGTAGTCGAACCAGTCGAAGGCGACGGTGCCCTCGGTGGCGTACATGCCGATGACGCGTCCGGTGAAGCCGGCGGCGACCTCGGTGGAGAGGTAGCGGCCGTCGAGTTCGGCGAGCGGCCGCGCGCCGGGGGTGTCGGGGTCGCCGAGCCAGCAGGCGACGGTGTCGGGGCCGAAGGGCTCGGTGCCGGCGAGTTCGGGGGACGGGGGCACCAGCTGGGTGGTGCGGACGGTCACGGTCAGGGTGAGCGGGCCGGGCGGGACCGGGCGGCGGGCCAGGGTCTGGCGCAGCGGGCCGATCCGGGCGATGACGCGGACCTCGCCGGCGCCGGCCTCCAGGTCGTAGTGGTGGGCCTCGTCCAGGCGGACGCTGAGGCCGCCCCGGCCGGTGCCGGGGTCGATCCGGGTGGCGGCGCGGCAGTCGTGGTGCTGCTGGCGGCGGCCGACGAAGGTGTGGCCGGGGCGGTCGAGGGTGGGGCCGGTGGCGGTGAGGGTGAGTCGGCCGGGGGGCTCGGTCAGCGACCAGGAGCCGTCCGGCCGGGCGTGCGGGGAGATCCAGTGCGGGGCGAGGACGGGGGCGTCGAAGTCGTCGCGGGCCGGCGGGGCGGGGAAGGGGTGCCAGGCGCCGCCGGGCGCGGGGTGCCGCTCCCGGACCGGTGCGACGACCGGCCAGCCGTCCTCGTCCCAGGTCACGGGGGTGAGGAAGGTCTCCCGGCCGAGCACGTGGAAGCCGGGGGAGAAGCCGCGCGGGCGGGTGCCGAGCAGGACCATCCACCAGCTGCCGTCGGGGGCGGTGACCAGGTCGCCGTGGCCGGTGCTCTGGACCGGCCGGTCGGTGCCGGCGGCGGAGAGCACCGGGTTGGCCGGGGCGCCCTCCCAGGGGCCGCGCGGGGAGCGGGCGCGGGCGACGGAGACGGCGTGGCCGCGTTCGGTGCCGCCCTCGGCGATCAGCAGGTACCACCAGTCGCCGATCCGGTACAGGTGCGGGGCCTCGGGCCAGGTGAGGCCGGTGCCGGACCAGGTGGGGAAGGGGCCTTCCAGCACTTCGCCGGTGGCCGGGTCGATCCGGGTGAGGTGGATGCCGGGGGCGGTGGAGGCGGCCCAGCAGGTGCCGTCCTCCTCCCAGGCCAGGTCCGGGTCGATGCCGGGCAGGTCGATCCACACCGGGTCCGACCAGGGGCCCTCGGGCCGCTCCGCGCTGACGACGAAGTTGCCGCCGGAGGTGACGTTGGTGCAGACCACCCGGAACCGGCCGCCGTGGTGCCGGATCGTCGGTGCGTACAGGCCGCGCGAGGCGGTGCTGCCGGGCAGCGGCAGCGGCAGCTGCCCGGGGCGGTCGAGCACGTTGCCGAGCTGCCGCCAGTGCACCAGGTCCCGGCTGTGGAAGAGCGGCAGCCCGGGGACGTACTCGAAGCTGGAGCAGACCAGGTAGTAGTCGTCACCGACCCGGCAGACGCTGGGATCCGGGTGGAACCCGGGGATCACGGGATTGTCGTACGTCCGCACGGGGCGGTCCTTTCGAAGGGCTGCTGCGGGCCGCCGGTCAGCCGAGGGCGATCGCCGTCCAGGACACCGGGGGCAGCTCGACGTCGAGCACGCCGTCGGCCAGGACGGCGCTGGTGTTCGCGGCCGGGACGACCCGGAGCGGGTCGGCGAGGGTGTTCTGCGCGTACGGGTCGGCGTCGGCCAGGGTGAGCGCCTCGGTGACCCGGGACAGGCCCAGGGAGCGGACGTCGACGGTGACCCGGGCCGGCTCGGACAGGTCGCGGTTGACCAGGAAGACCGCCGCCCGGCCGTCGTCGACGGTCGCGACCGCGTCGACCAGCGGCGCCTCGCCGTGCCGCGCCGTCGGGTAGGTCGGCGCGTCGACCAGCGGCCGGAGCACCTCGCCGGAGGCGAGCCGGCTGGTGATCGCGAACGGGTGGAAGGTGGTCTGCCGCCAGGCCGGACCGCCCGGCTCGGTCATGATCGGGGCGATCACGTTGACCAGCTGGGCCAGCGAGGCCGAGGTGACCCGGTCGCTGCGCTTGAGGAGCGTCATCAGCAGGTTGCCGACCACCACGGCGTCCGCCACCGTGTAGACGTCCTCCAGCTGCCGGGGGGCGTGCCGCCACTCGTGGTTGACCTCGTCGGACGCCTTGTGCTCCTCCAGGTACCAGACGTTCCACTCGTCGAAGGAGATGTTCATCCGCTTCTTCGACTGCCGCTTGTGGCCGACGTGGTCGGCGGTGGCGAGCACGGTGTCGATGAAGAACTCCATGTCGAGCGACGAGGCCAGGAAGGAGCCGAGGTCGCCGTCGTGCACCTGGTAGTAGGCGTGGCAGGAGACGTAGTCGACGTGGTCGTAGCAGTGCTCCAGCACCGTCCGCTCCCAGTCGCCGAAGGTCGGCATGCCGGAGCCGGAGGAGCCGCAGACCACGAGTTCGAGGTCCCGGTCGGCGGCCTTCATCGCGGCGGCGGTCCGGGCGGCGATCTTGCCGTAGTCGTCCGCCGTCATGAAGCCGGTCTGCCAGGGGCCGTCCATCTCGTTGCCCAGGCACCACATCCGCACGTCGTGCGGCTCCGGCGTGCCGTTGGCGATCCGCAGGTCGGAGAGCGCGGTGCCGGACGGGTGGTTGGCGTACTCCAGCAGGTCCAGCGCGGGCAGGATGCCGCGGGTGGCGACGTTGACGGCCAGCATCAGCTCGGAGCCGGTGAGCTTGAGCCAGCGGGCGAACTCGTCCAGGCCGACCTGGTTGGACTCCAGCGAGTGCCAGGACAGGTCGCGCCGCACCGGCCGGTGCTCGCGCGGGCCGACCGAGTCCTCCCAGCGGAAACCGGAGACGAAGTTCCCGCCGGGGTAGCGGACGGTCGTGGACCCGAGCTCCCGCACCAGCTCGACGACGTCCGTCCGGAAGCCGTCCTCGTTCGCGGTCGGGTGGTCCGGCTCGTGGATGCCGGTGTACACGCAGCGGCCGAGGTGCTCGACGAACGAGCCGAAGGTGCGGCGCCGGACGGGGCCGACGACGGCCTTCCGGTCGAGTGCGATGTGGGCGCGGGGCACAGCGGGTCCTTTCAGCGGGTCGGTGCGGTGCGGGGCGGGGTCAGCCCTTCACGGCACCGGTCAGGCCGCCGACGATCTTCTTCTCGAAGGCGGCGAAGAACGCCATCGCGGGCAGCATGGCGAGCGAGGTGAAGGCGAGCACCTTCGCGGTGTCGACGGAGTACTGCGAGGAGAACGCCTGGACGCCGAGCGGCAGGGTGAAGTTCGCCTGCGAGTTCAGCACGTACAGCGGCAGCACGTAGTTGTTCCAGCTGCCGATGAAACCGAGGATGCCGACCGTCACCACGCCGGGGCGCGACAGCGGGACCACCATCCGGAAGAAGAACCCGAGCCGGCCGGTGCCGTCGATCGCGGCGGCCTCCTCGATCTCCCGCGGGATGGCCCGCAGGAACGGCACCAGGATGATCACGGTGGTCGGCAGGCCGAAGGCGATCTGCGGGACGATCACGCCGAGCAGGTTGTCGACCAGGCCGAGGTTCTTGACCACGATGTACAGCGGGGTGATCGCGATGACCATCGGGAACATCAGGCCGGCCGCGAACAGCGAGTACATCGCCCCCTTGAACCTGAAGTCGTAGCGGGCGAGCACGAAGCTCACCATCAGGCCCAGGACCACCGTGCCCACGGTGCTGGCGAGCGCCACCACCAGGGAGTTGGCGAACTCGCCCCAGAACGTCACCGACCCCAGCACGTCAAGGTAGTTGCCGGCCACCCAGGGCTCGGGCAGGCCGGCCGGGCTGGTGCTGATCTGCGCGTTGGTGCGGAACCCGCCGAGCACGATGTAGAGCACGGGCGCCACGCAGAGGCCGATGAACAGCAGGGCGACGAAGTAGGTGAAGGGGTTGCCCCACTTCTGCGGCCGCTCGGCCGTCCGCGCGCGCATCAGGAGGCTCCTTCGGTGAGGGCGCCCCGCAGGTCGCGGCGGAGCAGGAAGCGCTGGTAGAGCAGGGCGACGACGAGCGAGATCAGGAACATCACGACCGCGATCGCGCTCCCGTAGCCGTAGTTGCCCGCGTTGCGGCCCTGGCCGACCATGTAGATCGCCATGGTCGAGGTGCCCGCGGTGCCCGCCACGTACGGGCCCCAGATGATGTAGACGAGGTCGAACAGCTGCAGCGAGCCGATGATCGACAGGAACGCCCAGATCCGGATCGTCGGCCCCAGCAGCGGCAGCGTGACGAGCCGCTGGATCTGCCAGTACGAGGCGCCGTCGATCTGGGCGGCCTCGGACAGCTCCTCCGGGATCGACTGCAGGCCCGCGAGCATCAGGATCACCGCGAAGCCGATGTACTTCCACGAGATGATGCCCAGCAGCGTCCAGATCGCCAGGTCCGGGTCGGCCAGCCAGTCGGCCCGCAGGAAGCCCAGGCCGACGTGGGCCAGCAGGTCGTTGAGCGCGCCGTTGCTCTGGAGCATCAGGCTCCAGCCGGTGCCGACGATGACCTCGGAGACCACGTACGGCACGAAGATCAGGATCCGGATCGCCGAGCGGCCGCGGATCCGCTGGTTGAGCAGCAGCGCCAGGCCGATCGCCAGCGGCCCCTGGACGGCCAGCGAGAGCACCAGGATCACCCCGGTGTGCCACAGCACCTGCTGGAACGCCGGGTCGGTGAGGATCAGCCGGTAGTTCCGCAGGCCGACCCAGTCGGTGGGCGGCCCGTAGCCGTGCCACCGGTAGAAGCCGTAGAACGCGGCCAGCGCCACCGGGAAGATCACGAACGCCAGGAAGACCAGGACCGCCGGTCCGGACAGCACCGCGATCTCGAACCGCAGCTTGGCACGGCCGCGCCGGCGGCGGGGGGCCGCCGGCCGCGGGGCCGGGCGCGCGGACGGGGCCGCGCGCCCGGCTCGGGGCGTGCCCTGCGACTGGGGGCCGTCGACCGGCTCCGTACCCAGGGTGTTGCTCATCGTGTGCGCACTCAGCCCTTCGCGGCGGCGGCGTTGGTGTCCTTGGCGATGTCCGCCGCGCCGCCCTTGCCGGCCAGCAGGTTCACCACGGCGGTGTTCATCGCGTTGCCGACGTTCTGGCCGTACTCGGTGTCGAGGAACAGCACCGAGTAGGGGGCCTTGTTGAACGCCTGGAGCGCCGACACGTTGTAGGGCTCGGTGACGCCCGCCTGGGCCTCCTGGTTCACCGGGATGGCGACGAACGCCTTGGCGTACGCCTTCTGCTGCTCCGCGGTGACCAGGAAGCGCAGGAAGTCGAGGGCCTCCTTCGGCGCCTTCTTGGACAGCGAGAAGCCGTCGAGGCCGCCCATGATGGCGGCCGGGTCGCCCTTCCCGCCCGGCACGGCCGGGAAGGGGAACCAGCCCAGGTCGGGCAGCGGCTCCTGGTCCGGGGTCAGGCTGGCGATCACGCCGGGGTTCCAGTTGCCCATCAGCTCCATGCCCGCCTTGTGGTTGGCGACCAGGCCCGCGGACGAGCCGGCGCCCTGCTGCGAGGAGGTGGTCAGGAAGCCCTGCTGGAAGGGCTCGGTCTTCAGGAACGCGGCGAGGTCCTCGCCGGCCTTGGTCCAGCACGGGTCGTCGAACTTCAGCGACGCGGCGGCCTTCTTCAGGGTGTCCTGGCCGCACTCGCGCAGGACGAAGTTGTAGTACCAGTGCGCGGCCGGCCAGGCGTCCTTGGCGCCGACCGCGATCGGCGCGACGCCGATCGCCTTCAACTTCGCGACGGCGTCCTGGAGTTCGCCCATCGTGGTGGGCGGCGCGGTGATCCCGGCCTGCTGGAACAGGTCCTTGCTGTAGTAGACGCCCTCGGGCTGGGTGTCGACCGGCATCGCGTAGACCTTGCCGTCGATCGTGTAGCCGGCGATGCCGGCCGCGCCCGCGTTCGCCCGGTCGGTGTCGGTCAGCTCCAGCGCCTGGACCTGGCCGGCCTGCACCATGGCCTGCATCTTGCCGCCGCCGCGCTGCAGGAAGATGTCCGGCGCGGAGCCGGAGTTGAGCGCGGTCTGCAGCTTCCCGTCCAGGTCCTCGTTCTGGATCGTCTGGATGTTCACCTTGGTGTTCGGGTGCAGCGCCTCGTACGCCGCCGCCGCGGTCTTCCAGTACTCGGCGCCCGCGCCCGGCTGGGCGTTCTCCCAGAGGGTCAGCGTGACCTTGCCGCCGGCCGAGCCGCCGCCCTCCTCACCGCCGCCCGCGCAGCCGGTGACGGCGAGGGCGACGCCCAGGGCGATCGCGGCGGCGGCCGCGCGGCGGGTCTTTCTGATCATCGTGAGGACTTCCTGTTCTGTCGTCGTCGCCGGGAACACCCGGGTGGGGGTACGCGAAGTGAGGGGCACGTCAGAGGGGGAGCGCCGCGGCTCCTGCGCCCCGGTCGCGGGCGGGGCCGGCGTGACCGGAGTGGGGCGGTCGGCAGGGGCGGTTCGAATGCTGGAGAGTATGGGCGCGGCGCGGAGCGGCCGTCAATGACTTGTTTCCGAAAAGTTGCCGAAACTTGCGACTGATTACGGCCGTATAACACCGAAAGATTTCGAAGCCTTCGGGGCGGGGGCGGTGTCCGGCGCCTTGACAGGCTTTGTTAGCGCTAACAATATGGGGCACCCACCGACCCACCCACCCGACTTTCGAGGATGCCCATGGACAGACGCTGGTTCGGAGCCGCCCGGCGCAGAACCGCGGCGGTCGCCGCCGCCACCGCCCTGCTGGCCCCCGCCCTGGCCGTCGCGGCGGCGCCCGCCCGGGCCGCCGCCGCCCCGGAGATCATCGTCAACGGCGGCTTCGAGAACGGCCTCGCCGGCTGGTCGGCCAACCACGGCAACCCCACCGACGGCGCCGTGCTGTCGTCCACCGCCGACGCCCACTCCGGCGCCGCCGCCGTACTGGTCACCGGCCGCACCACCACCGGCTCCGGCCCGATGCAGGACCTCTCCGGCAAGGTCCGGGCCGGCCGCAGCTACACCGTCACCGCCCGGGTCAAGTACGACGACCCCGCCGCCCCGGCGGCCAAGCAGTTCTTCGCCACCATGCACTACGGCGGCGCCACCTACACCAACCTCGGCACGGTGACCGTGCCCCGCGGCCAGTGGGGCCTCCTCCGGGGCACCTTCACCGTCCCGGCCGGGCAGGACGTCGGCACCGCCCGGCTCTTCCTGGAGACCCCCTGGGTCCAGGACCCGGCGAGCGCCCCGCACGCCAACCTGATGGACTTCGAGGCCGACGACGTCTCGCTGACCGAGGCGGACCCCGCGCCCACCCGCCCGCCCGGCCACGCCGCGCCCGCCAAGACCGTCGGCAACGCCAACCCGCTGATCGACTACCAGTACGGCGCCGACCCGTGGGCGATGGTCTACGACGGCCGCGTGTACGAGTACCTGACCTCCGACGGGTCGACCTACGACGCCGCCGGCGACGTCGTCCAGGCGTACGAGCACGACGCCGCGGGCGCCGTCAAGGACAACGGCTACGGGCAGATCAGGACGCTCACCGTCCTGTCCTCCGCCGACCTGGTGAACTGGACCAACGAGGGCCAGGTCAAGGTCGCGGGGGCGCCCGGCGCCGCCCCCTGGGCCGCCAACTCCTGGGCCCCGGCCGCCGCGCACAAGCCGGTCGGCGGGAAGGAGAAGTTCTTCCTGTACTTCGCCAACAGCGGCGGCGGCATCGGCGTGCTGACCGCCGACTCGCCCACCGGCCCGTGGACCGACCCGATCGGCGGGCCGCTGGTGAGCCCCGCGACGCCCGGCACCGCCGGCGTGGTGTGGATGTTCGACCCGGCGGTCCTGGTCGACGACGACGGCTCGGCGTACCTCTACTTCGGCGGCGGCGTGCCCGCCGGCGGCACCGACCACCCGCGCAGCACCCGGGTGATCCGGCTCGGCGACGACATGGTCAGCACGGTCGGCCAGGCCGTCACCATCGACGCGCCCGCCGTGTTCGAGGACTCCGGGATCAACAAGATCAACGGCAAGTACTACTACAGCTACTGCACCAACTTCAGCCACTCCAGCACCATCGACGGCCAGGACATCGGCTACGGGAACATCGCCTACATGGTGTCCGACAGCCCGACGGGCCCGTTCCGCTACCAGGGCCAGATCCTCGCCAACCCCGGCTCCTTCTTCGGCGCGGGCGGCAACAACCACCACGCGATGTTCGAGTTCAAGGGCCGGACCTACATCACCTACCACACCCAGACGCTGCAGTCGGCGCTGGTCGCCGGCGGCTCCCTCGACCAGCCCCGCGGCTACCGCTCCACCCACATCGACCAGGTGACGGTCAACCCGGACGGCACCATCGCCCCGATCACCGGCACCTACCGGGGCCCGTCCCGGCAGGGCACGCTCGACGCGCACCGGCGGATCGAGGCCGAGACGATCGCCTGGGACTCCGGCATCCAGGACGCCTACGACCCCGCGTCCGGCATCCGGGTGCTGCCGGTCGGCGCCGCGAGCGACGGCGAGCAGAAGCTCGCCGACCTCGACGACGGCGAGTGGACCGCGCTGGCCGGCGTCGACTTCGGCCAGGACGGCGCCACCAGCCTGGCCGCCGACGTGCTGCCCAAGGCCGGCAGCCGGATCGAGGTCCGCCTCGACCACCCGGACGCCACCGGCACCCCGGTCGGCACGCTGACCGTCCCCGCCGGGTCCGGCCGCACCTGGACCGAGGTCCGCGCCGACCTCACCACCCGGGTCACCGGCACCCACGACGTCTTCCTCACCGCCCGGGGCCCCGGCCCCGGCGAACTGTTCGACGTCGACGACTGGCGCTTCGGCTTCGACCGCACCGCCCCCGCCGTCACCGCGCGCACCACCCCCGCCGCGCCCGACGGGCCGGACGGCTGGTTCACCGGCCCGGTCACCGTCGAACTGTCCGCCACCGACGACTCCGGCGTGGCCGGCGTCGAGTACCGCCTCGGCGACGGGAGTTGGCAGCCCTACACCGCCCCCGTGGCACTGCCCGAGGGCAGCACCGCGCTCGGCTACCGGGCCACCGACACCGCGGGCAACACCAGCGCGGAGGCCCGCCTCCCGGTGAAGCGCGACTCCACCGCCCCGACCGTCGCCGCGCGGCTGTCCGCCCCCACCCTGGGCGGGCTGTACGAGGGCTCCGCGACCCTCACCCTGACCGGCGAGGACACCGGCTCCGGCCTCGGCGCGCTGGAGTACGCCCTCGACGGCGGCGACTGGCACCCGTACACCGCCCCCGTCACCGTCGACGCCCCCGGCCGGCACACCGTCACCCACCGGGCCACCGACCGGGCCGGCAACCGCGGCGCCACCGGCACCGCGACCGTCGACGTGGTGCCGGCGTGCACCCGCACCGTCACCGGGCACGGCCGCGCCGCCCTGGTCGTCACCGCCGGGACGACCTGCCTGAAGGGAGCGGAGGTCGGCACCGTCACCGTGGTCGACGACACGGCCGTCCTGGTCGTGGTCGACAGCCGGATCCTCGGCAACCTCAACGTCCACCGGGGCACCGCCGTGGTCGCTGAGAACAGCACCTTCGAGGGGAACGCGACGCTCTCCGGCACCACCGGCCGGATCGGCCTGACCGGCAACGCCTTCGCCAGGACGCTGAACCTCACCGGCAACACCGGCAGCGCCCCGCTGCTCTCCGGCAACCGCGTCGAGGACGCCCTGGGCTGCGCCGGGAACGACCCCGCCCCCGTCGACGGCGGAACGCCGAACCGCACCGCCCGGGCCGCCACCGGCCAGTGCGCCGCGCTCGCGGTCACCGACCGCCCGTAGCGCGCCCGGCAACGGCACCCGGCCGGCAGCCGTCGGCCGGGTGCCGTTCCCGCGCGCCCGGACCCGGCGGCGGACGTCCGCCGGTAGGGTGCCCGGCACCCGGTGGCGGCCAGTAGGGTGGACGCCGGGGTAGCGTCCGGCCCGGGCCGGGCGGGACGGGAGAGCCATGGACGAGACCGGTGAGCGGCGCCCGCCGACGATGGCGGACGTCGCCCAGGTGGCCGGCGTGTCGCACCAGACGGTCTCCCGGGTGCTCAGCGACCACCCCAACGTCCGCGAGGCGACCAGGGAGCGGGTGCTGCGGGCGATCGCCGAACTGGGCTACCGGCCCAACTCGGCGGCCCGGACGCTGGTCACCCGGCGCAGCCGGACCCTCGGCGTCGTCGCCGCGAACACCACCCTGTTCGGCCCGGCCAGCATCCTGGCCGGCCTGGAACGGGCCGCCCGGCGCGAGGACTACCTGGTGGCGTCGGTCGGCCTGGAGGAGCTCACCGAGCACGCCCTGGCCAGCGCCCTCGAACGGCTCGGGAGCTGGGGGGTCGACGGCGCGGTGGTGATGACGCCGCACCGGCACACGGTGACCGCGCTGGCCCGGCTGCCCCAGCCGTTCCCGGTCGTGACGGTGGCGGGCGGGCACGACCTCGACCTGCCGGGCGTCGCGGTCGACCAGGTCGGCGGGGCGCGGGCGGTCACCGAGCACCTGATCGGGCTG
Organism: Kitasatospora setae KM-6054; assembly: GCF_000269985.1. Classification (NCBI taxonomy): domain Bacteria; kingdom Bacillati; phylum Actinomycetota; class Actinomycetes; order Kitasatosporales; family Streptomycetaceae; genus Kitasatospora; species Kitasatospora setae. The sequence continues at coordinate 8,445,506 of NC_016109.1, forward strand.
GGCCACACCCGGATCTGGCACGTCGCCGGGCCCGGCGAGTGGATCGAGGCCGAGGGCCGCCTGCGCGGCTGGCGCGCCGCGCTGGAGGCGGCCGGGCTGCCGGTGCCCGCCCACCTGGCGGGCGACTGGAGCCCGGCCTCCGGCCACGCGGCCGGCCGGGAGATCGCCCGGGCCTTCCGCAGCGGCGCCGCGAGCCGGCCCACCGCCGTGTTCGCCGCCAACGACCACATGGCCCTGGGCGTCCTGCGCGCCCTGCACGAGGCCGGGGTGCGGATCCCCCTGGACGTGGCGGTGGCGGGCTTCGACGACCTTCCCGAGGGCGCCTACCTCACACCGCCGCTCACCACCGTCCGGCAGGACTTCCCCGCCGTCGGCCGGGAGGGGATCGCCCTGCTGCTGCGACTGATCGACGAGCCCGCCACCCCCGTCGCCCACCTGAGCGTCCGGCCGGAGCTGGTGGTCAGGGCCAGCACCGCCGAGGGCCGGCCGCGCGGAGCGGCGGGCGGAGCGGTGGCGGGCGGAGCGGCGGGGAGCGCGGCGGTGGGGAGCCCGGCCGCGCTGTTCTCGGACGCGCCGGGGGCGGGTCCGCACCGGTAGGCCCGGTCCGTTGCCGTTGCCGTTGCCGTTGCCGTTGCCGTGCCGTGCCGTGCCGTGCCCTGTCCGTCGCTCCGCGAGGGGGCGGGGGCGGGGTGGCCGGAGAGCTTGACAGGCGATTTGTGAGCGCTAACATTCCGGTGTCGGTGCGCCGCGCTCCCGCCGCGCACCTCCGGTGACCCCCGGGCCGCCCTCCTGAGGGTGAGGCAGCGGGCCGGGGCCCGCCGCCGACGGAGATCCGCTCCCCCAGCGCGCTCCGTCCGCCGCGGGCGCGAGCGGCGCCGGCCCCGTGGCGGTCCGTCCGCGCCCCTCCCGGTCGACTCCGGGGGAGGGTGCCCCTTGCCGCCGACGGGCCGGCGCCGCTCGCCATCTCCCTTGCCCCGGCGTCGAGTTGGCTCCGCCCGGGCCTTCGGCCGACCGGCGGCCGGTGACGTGATCGTTACCCGCCGGCCTCGACGCGAGGGCTTGGCGGCCCCCCGGGCAGACCGTATGTTGTGGCTGGCAACAAACCGTGCCGGGGCTGCTTTCCCGCCCCGTTCCGCGCGCCCGTCCCCACCCGGCGCCACCCCACCCAGCCACGCACGTCCGGCCCGGTCCGGACAACCCCCGAAAGGACCCTGCCCATGCGCAAGGGGCTCCTGTTCGCCACCGCCGCCCTCGCGGCGGCCCTGCTCACCACGGCCACCGCCTGCTCGTCCACGGGCTCCGGCTCCGGCTCCGACGGCGGTCCGGCCGGCGGCAAGAAGCCGAAGATCGGCGTGATCCTGCCGGACAGCAAGTCCTCCGTCCGCTGGGAGACCGCCGACCGCACGTACCTCGCGGCCGCCTTCAAGGCCGCCGGCGTGGACTACGACATCCAGAACGCCGAGGGCGACAAGCAGGGCTTCCAGACCATCGCCGACCAGATGATCACCAGCGGCGTGAACGTGCTGGTCATCGTCAACCTGGACAGCGGCACCGGCAAGGCCGTCCTCGACAAGGCCAAGGCCCAGGGCGTGGCCACCATCGACTACGACCGGCTCACCCTCGGCGGCTCCGCCCAGTACTACGTCAGCTTCGACAACACCCAGGTCGGCAGGCTCCAGGGCGAGGGCCTGGCCAAGTGCCTGGCCGGCACCGGCGCCAAGAACCCCGTCGTCGCCGAGCTCAACGGCTCCCCGACCGACAACAACGCCACCCTGTTCGCCAACGGCTACAACGGCGTGCTCGACCCGCTGTACGCCTCCGGCGCGTACGTCAAGGGCCCCGACCAGTCGGTGCCGGACTGGGACAACGCCCAGGCCCAGACCATCTTCGAGCAGATGTACACCAGCCGGCCGGACCTCGCCGGGGTGCTCGCCGCCAACGACGGCCTGGCCAACTCCGCCGTCGCGGTGCTCCGCAAGAACCACCGCAACGGCCAGGTGCCGGTCACCGGCCAGGACGCCACCGTCCAGGGCCTGCAGAACATCCTGGCCGGCGACCAGTGCATGACCGTCTACAAGGCCGTCAAGAAGGAGGCCGACGCGGCCGCCGCGCTCGCCGTCGACCTGGCCGGCGGCAAGAAGAGCGACCCCGGCGCGACCGTCCACGACCCGACCGGCAACCGGGACGTCCCGTCGGTGCTGCTGGCCCCCGAGGCGATCTTCAAGGACAGCGTCCAGAAGGTCGTCGCGGACGGCTACGTCACCAAGGAGCAGCTCTGCACCGGCGACTACGCGGCGCTGTGCGCCGGGGCCGGGATCAAGTAGCCCCGCCCGCGCCCGCGCCCGGCCGCACCCAGCGGGCCCGGCCACCGCGCCGGGGCCCGCCCCGCCAACCCCAGGAGCCCCACCGATGGCAGACACACCGATGGCAGACGCCCCGACGGCAGACGCCCCGACCCTCGAACTGCGCGGGATCGACAAGAGCTTCGGCCCCGTCCAGGTCCTGCACGACGTCGCGCTCAGCGCCCGCGCGGGCGAGGTGACCGCGCTCGTCGGCGACAACGGCGCGGGCAAGTCGACGCTGGTCAAGTGCATCGGCGGGATCCACTCCGCCGACGCGGGCGCGTACCTCTTCGAAGGCCGGCCGGTCCAGGTGCACAGCCCGCGCGACGCCGCCGCGCTCGGCGTGGAGATCGTCTACCAGGACCTCGCGCTCTGCGACAACCTCGACATCGTCCAGAACATGTTCCTCGGCCGGGAGAAGCGCCGCGGCCTGGTCCTCGACGACGCGACCATGGAGGAGATGGCCGCCGCCACCCTCAGGAGCCTGTCCGTGCGCACCGTCACGTCGCTGCGCCAGAAGGTCTCCAGCCTCTCCGGCGGCCAGCGGCAGACCGTCGCCATCGCCAAGGCCGTGCTGTGGAACAGCAAGCTGGTGGTCCTCGACGAGCCCACCGCCGCCCTCGGCGTCGCCCAGACCGCCCAGGTCCTCGAACTCGTCCGCCGACTGGCCGACAACGGCCTGGCCGTCGTGCTCATCTCGCACAACATGAACGACGTCTTCGCGGTCTCCGACCGGATCGCCGCCCTCCACCTCGGCCGGACCGCCGCCCAGGTCAGGACCACCGACGTGACGCACGCCCAGGTCGTCGAACTGATCACCGCGGGCCGCAGCGGCGACCTCGGCCCGCAGCACACCCCCAAGGGAGCCGCCGCATGACCGCCCTCGCCCCCGAGCAGTCCGAGCAGCCCGAGCGGCCCGAGCGGCCGGGGGAACCGGGGGAGCCCGCGCGGCCTACCGGCCCCGGCACCGGCCTCGCGGACCTCGGCCGCGGCTACCTCGGCCGGCTCCGGGCCGGCGAACTCGGCTCGCTGCCCGCCGTCGCCGGCCTGGTCGTGCTGTGCGCGCTCTTCGCGCTGCTCCGCCCGGTCTTCCTGTCCGACCTCAACTTCGCCAACCTGCTCACCCAGAGCGCCGGCAGCATCGCCATCGCCATGGGCCTGGTCTTCGTCCTGCTGCTCGGCGAGATCGACCTGTCGGCCGGCTACGCCAGCGGCGTCTGCGCCGCCGTGCTGGCCGTCCTGCTGACCGACCACGGCTGGCCCTGGTACGCCGCGGTGGCCGCCGCCGTGCTGACCGGAGCCGTCATCGGCCTGCTGCTGGGCTTCCTGGTCGCCAAGGTCGGCATCCCGTCCTTCGTGGTGACGCTGGCCGCGTTCCTCGGCTTCCAGGGCGTCGTGCTGATCCTGCTGAAGGAGGGCACGAACGTCTCGGTCAAGGACCCGACCGTGCTGGCGATCGCCAACGACAACCTCAGCCCCCTCCTGGGCTGGCTGCTGCTGGCCGGCTGCGTGCTCGGCCACGCCGCCCTCCAGCTGCGCCGCGGCCGCGACCGGGCCCGCCGCGGCCTGGCCGGGACGCCGCCGCTGCTGCTCGCCGCCCGGATCGGCGCCGTCACGCTGATCGGCGCCGTCGCCGTCGGCCTGCTCAACCAGGAGCGCAGCCGCAACGTCCTGGTCAGCTCGCTCAAGGGCGTGCCGCTGGTGGTGCCGGTGATCGGCGCCCTGCTGCTGCTCGGCACGTTCACCCTGCGGCGGACCCGCTTCGGCCTGCACGTGTACGCCGTCGGCGGCAGCCCCGAGGCCGCCCGCCGGGCCGGCATCAACGTGGCCTCCATCCGGATCGCCGCCTTCGTGATCTGCTCCTGCCTGGCCGCCGTCGGCGGCGTCATCGCCGCCTCCCGGGGCAACTCCGTCGACCCCAACACCGGTGGCAGCAACGTCCTGCTGCTCGCCGTCGGCAGCGCCGTGATCGGCGGCACCAGCCTGTTCGGCGGCCGCGGCCGGATGGTCGACGCGGTGCTCGGCGGCCTGGTCGTCGCGGTGATCCAGAACGGGATGGGACTGATGGGGTACAGCTCGGGCGTCAAGTACGCTGTCACGGGATCGGTTCTGCTGGTGGCCGCCGGTGTGGACGCCATGTCCCGCCGCCGCACCGCCCGACGATGAGGGTCACCCGCGATGAGAGCCGGTCCTTCCCAGGAAGAGGTCCGCCAGCACAACCTGGGCGCGCTGCTGCGCCACGTCCACCACGAGGGGCCCACCTCGCGCGCCGTCCTGGCCGCCGGGCTGGGCCTCAACCGCAGCACCATCCTCGGCCTGGCCGGCGACCTGGCGGCCGCCGGCCTGGTCCGCGAGGAGGCGCCGCAGGAGACCGGCCGGGCCGGACGGCCCTCCCTGGTCGTCCGCCCCGAACCCGCCCGGGCGCACGTCCTCGCGATGGACGTCGGCGTGGAACGGCTGTCCGCCGCCCTGGTCGGGCTCGGCGGCGCCTTCCTGGACCGCCGCGAACACCGCTGGCCCGCCGGGCAGCCGCAGGACCCCGCGCGGGTGGCCGACCTGCTCGCCGGGTTCGCCCGCGACCTGCTCGCCCGCCGGCCCCCCGGCGGCACCTGGGTCGGCGCGGCCGCGGCCGTCCGCGGCCTCGTCCGCCACCCCGACGGCCTGGTCGGCCTCACCCCCAACACCGGCTGGAAGGACGTCGACCTCGCCGGGGCGCTCACCGACCGGCTCCGCCGGCACCTGCCCGACCTGCCCGACCTGCCCGTCCTGGTCGCCAACGAGGCCAACCTCGGCGCGCTCGCCGAGCACCGCCGCGGCGTCGGCCGGGGCAGCCGCAACCTCGTCTACCTGCACGGCGAGATCGGCATCGGCGCCGGGGTGATCAGCGCCGGCGAACTGCTGCGCGGCGCCCGCGGGTACGCCGGCGAGATCGGCCACCTGACCGTCAACCCGCACCGGGGGCGGCCCTGCGGCTGCGGCGCCCGCGGCTGCCTGGAGGCCGAGGCCGGCGAACGGGCCCTGCTGGAGGCCGCCGGCCGGGACGGCACCGGAGCCGAGGCCGTCCGCTCCGTCGTCGCCGCCGCCGACCTCGGGGACGTCACCGCGCGCGCCGCCCTGCACCGGGTCGGCGACTGGCTCGGCATCGGCATCGCCAACCTGGCCAACCTCCTCGACCCCGACCTGGTCGTCCTCGGCGGCACCCTGCGGGACGTCTACCTCGGCTCCGCCGCCCAGGTGCGCAGCCGGATCAACACCAACGCCCTCGCCGCCGTCCGGGAGGGGCTGCGCCTGCGGGTCGGCGCACTCGGCGACGACACCGTGCTGATCGGCGCCGCCGAACTGGCCTTCGCCGACCTGCTCGCCCGGCCGCTGGAGACGCTCGCCCGGCTCTCCGGACGGTAGCCGCCGCGCGGACGGGCCCCGGCCGGGTGGCCGGGGCCCGCCGTCGCGGTGTCGGAGCGGGTCAGTGCTGCAGGGTCAGCACGCCCGGGCGCCAGGGCAGTTGGTCGTAGCTGCCGGTCGCGGTCGGCGACTTGCCCTGGTAGAGCAGCTGGAGGTTGCAGGGGTCGATGGTCATGGTCTGGTCGGGGTTGTTGCGGACCAGGTCGCCGTGGCTGATGTCGTTGGTCCAGCCCGCGCCGCTGTTGGCCTTGCCCGCGAAGGGGTTGGCCTCGGTGGCGGCCTGCGGGGTCCAGGAGCCGTTCAGGCTGGTGGCGGTGAAGGAGCGGAAGTAGCGCTGCTCGGTCGCGCCCCGGGCCTCGACGATCATCAGGTACTGGTTCTGGCCCTTGACCTTGTAGACCTGCGGGGCCTCGAACAGGTTGGCCGCGGTGTCGGTCATCACCGTGGTGTACGAGGAGCCGAAGCTCCCCGGGAAGTTGCCGATCGGCATGCTCGCCCGGTAGATGCTGCCGTTGTCACCCGCGAAGAACAGGTACATGTTCTGGTCGTCGGCGATCAGCGTCTGGTCGATCGGCCCGGTGCCGGAGTTCGGGATGCTGCCGGTGAACAGCGGCTGCGGCGCGGACCAGCCGTTGGGGTTGGTCGGGTCGCTGGAGGTGCGGTAGATGAACGGCCAGGCGCCCCACTGGTAGGCCAGGATCCAGACGTTCTTCGGCGCGAAGTAGAACAGCGTCGGCGCGACCGCGGACTGGCCCATCCCGGTCTGGGCGGCCGAGGCCATGTCGGACCAGTCGGTGAACGGCGCGAACGCCATCGAGCCGTACGAGGACCCGTTCACGTTCGAGGCGTACACCAGGTGCTTGCCGTTGTAGACGACGTCGGTGAAGTCCTTCACCGCCGCCCAGCCGTTGGCCGGCTGCGCCAGCGCGCCGGTGGAGCTCCACCGGTAGGTCGACGGGAGCGGGCAGCTGGTGCCGGTCGGCGGGGGCGTGGTCGGGGTGGTGCCGGTCAGGCCGGTCCACTGCTGGTTGGCCCGGCCGTTGCAGGTCCACAGCTCCACGGCGGTGCCGTTGGCGGTGGCGCCGCCGGTGACGTCCAGGCAGAGGCCGGACGCGACGCCGACGACCGTGCCGTCGGCGTTCACCCGCCACTGCTGGTTCGCGCCGCCGCTGCACGCCCAGATCTGCACCCGGGTGCCGGCGGTGGCGTTGGTGGGGACGTCCAGGCACTTGGTGCCGTAGACGGTCAGCTGGTTGGCGGAGGTCAGCGTCCACTGCTGGTTGGTGCCGTTCCAGCAGTCGTAGACCTGCAGCAGCGCGCCGTCGCTCTGGCTGCCGCCCGCCACGTCCAGGCAGCGGCCGGCGGAGGCGCTCTTCAGCGCGCCGGTGCTAGCCGCCTGGGCGGCGGGGCCGGCGACCAGCAGCGCGGCGAGCGCGGCCGCGGTCGCGACCAGCGCGGACAGCTGCCGGCGGCTCGGATTTCGGCTGTGCACGGGGTTCTCCTCGGGGGTGGGGGAGGGGGTCGGGGAGGGGGTCGGGGAGGGACCGCGCCCGGCGCGGGGGCCGGGCGCGGTCCGGGTCACTTGAAGGTCCAGTGCTGGTTGGCGCCGCCGTTGGAGTCCCAGACCTGGACGGGCGCGCCGTTGCCGTTCTGGCCGCCGGGGATCTCCAGGGCGCGGCCGCTGGCCGCGTTGAGCAGGGTGTAGGAGCCGTCGGCGTTGCGGCTGGCCCGCCAGTGCTGGTTGGCCGCGCCGCCGTTGGCGTCCCAGACCTGGAGCCTGGTCCCGTTGCCGGTCTGGCCGCTCGGCTCGTCCAGCACCCGGCCGCTGGCGAGGTTGGTCAGGGTGTAGCTGCCGTCGCTGTCCTGGGTGGCCCGCCACTGCTGGTTGGCGGCGGTGCCGTTGGCGTCCCAGACCTGGAGCTGGGTGCCGTTGCCGGTCTGCCCGGCGGGCTCGTCGAGGACCCGTCCGGCCGCCACGTCGGTGAGCGTGTACACGGTGCCGGAGACGATGCCCCCGCCGGGCGTGCCGCCGCCGGGCGTGCCGGCGGCGTTGTTCAGGGCGTTGAGCACCGAGGTGTACGCGGCCTTCTTGTTGCCGTTGTTGTCGAACAGCAGCGGGTTCTCGCCGGTGCGCCAGGAGTCGCTGTCGCGGATGCCCCAGACCGTGATGCCGGTGCAGCGGGCGACGTCGAGGCAGGCCTGGACCGCGCCGGCGTACGCGGCGGGGGCGGCCTGGGCGATGTCGAGCTCGGTGAGCTGGACGTCGACGCCGAGCGCGGCGAAGTTCGCCAGCGTGGTGCGGAAGCTCGCGGGCGCGCCGCCGCTGCCGAAGTGGCTCTGGAAGCCGACGCAGTCGATCGGCACGCCGCGGGACTTGAAGTCCTTGACCATGCTGTAGACGCCCTGCGTCTTGGCGGCCGACCAGTCCTCGATGCTGTAGTCGTTGTAGCAGAGCTTGGCGGCCGGATCGACGTTCCGCGCGGTGCGGAACGCCTGCTCGATGAAGCCGTCGCCCAGCAGGTTCTGGAACACCGAGGGGCGGTGCCGGCCGCTGCCGTCGTCGGCGAACGCCTCGTTGACCACGTCCCAGGCGTAGATCTTGCCCTTGTAGTGGGACATCTCCTGGGTGATGTGGTTGTCCAGCACGCCGCGCAGGGTGGCGGCGTCGCCGATCGAGCCGACCCAGCCCGGCAGTTGGGAGTGCCAGACCAGGGTGTGGCCGCGCATCCGCTGGCCGTGCGCGGCGGCGTGGTTGACGATCGAGTCGCCGGGGCCGAAGTTGAACGAGCCCCGGGCGGGCTCGACGGTGTCCCACTTCATCTCGTTCTCCGGGGTGATCATGGTGAATTCCCGGTCGAGGACGGTGGCGTAGGTCGAGTCGCCGAGGCGGCCGGAGGCGGCCGCGGTGCCGAAGTAGCGGTTGCCGCCGGCCGCCGCGGCGCCGAGCGTGGCCGCTCCGGCGGCCTGGGCGGCGGGGCCGGCGGTGAGGACGGCGACCAGGCCGGCCGCCGTGCAGACGGCCGGGGTCAGGGCCTTGTGGAACCGGGTCTTCCGTGGGAGTCGGGGCATGACGGATCGTTCTCCTTGGGTGGGGGAGGAGAGTGCGCGCCGGGGAGGCCGGGAGCCTCCGGCCGGCGGTCGTGCGGGGCGGCGCCCCGCCGGGCCGTTCCCGCCCGGCGGGGCGCGTGGGGCGTGGTGCGGGAGAGGCGGTCGGTCGAGGGAAGGGTGGGCGCCGGGCCCTCGATCATGCTGTTAGCGCTAACAATTCGGCGTGCGGGACACCGGCCTCTCCGGGGTCGCCCCGGTGAAATGTGGACCAGGCGTTACCTGTTGTCAATACTCCGCGCAGCGGCCGCCCGGAGCCGCCGGCCCGGCCCGCGATCCGCCCGGCCTGCAACTTTCACCGCCGCCGACCCACGCCGACCCGCGCCGACCCGCGCTTCCGGCCGGCGGAACCGCAGGTCGGAGGGGTGCCCCGCCCCGGCCAACCCGGCTGTCCGGCAAGGGGGTCGGCGACAGCGCAGGCGCGCGGCGGGTACCATCGGTGTCTCATCCGTGGTGGCGCCGGACCCCCGCATGCCGTTGGCACTCCCGACGGAGAGGCTCCCATGCCCCGAATCCACTCGTCCGCGTCCAGACTGCTCGGCGTCCTCGCCGTGCTCGCCCTCGCGCTCGGCCTGAACCTCCAGGCGGCGCCCCGGGCCGGCGCGGCCTCGCTGACCCAGGTCACGAACTTCGGCACCAACCCGACCGGCCTGCTGATGCACCTGTACGTGCCGGCCTCGGTCAGGCCCGACCCGCCGATCCTGCTCGCCCTGCACGGCTGCCAGGGCAGCGGCCCCTACCTGTACTCCAGCACCGACTTCGGCCGGCTCGCCGACCAGTACGGCTTCCTGGTGGTCTACCCGTCGACCAGCCCGGCCGGCAGCTGCTGGGACGTCTCCTCCGACCAGGCGCTGACCCGCGGCGGCGGCAGCGACCCGGTCGGGCTGATGTCGATGGTGACCTACGCCGAGCAGCACTACGGCGGCAACCCGAACGCGGTGTACGTCACCGGCGAGTCCTCCGGCGGCATGATGACCAACGTGATGCTCGCCGACTACCCGGACGTCTTCAAGGCCGGCGCGGCGTTCATGGGCGTGCCCTACCACTGCTTCGCCACCGGCACGGTGCGCGGCTGGAACTCCGCCTGCGCGCAGGGCCAGGTCTCGATGACCGCGCAGCAGTGGGGCGCCCTGGCGCGCGGCGCCTACCCCGGCTACACCGGCCCGCGCCCCCGGGTGCAGCTGTGGCACGGCACCGCCGACACCATCCTCAGCCACCACGACCTCGGCGAGGAGGTCAAGCAGTGGACCGATGTCCTCGGCGTCGGCCAGACGCCGTCGTCCGCCGACACCCCCGCCGCCAACTGGAACCGCACCCGCTACGCCGACGCCGCGGGCACCGTCCGGGTCGAGGCGTACAGCATCGTCGGGGCCGGGCACGAACTGCCGGTCCAGGGCGCCGGGATGGCCGCCAACGCGGTCCACTTCATGGGCCTGGACGCCGCCCCCGCCCCCGCCGGCGGCCCGCTGCGCGCGGTCGCGGCCGGCAAGTGCCTGACCGACCCGGGCAGCGCGGCGGGCAGCCAGCAGCAGATCGCCGGCTGCACCGGCGCCGCCGGCCAGACCTGGACCCGCACCGCCGACGGCCGGCTGACCGTGACCGTCGGCGGCGCCACCCGGTGCCTGGACGCCAGCGCCAAGGGCACCGCCAACGGCACCAAGGTGATCACCTGGTCCTGCAACGGCCAGCCCAACCAGCAGTGGCAGGTCAACGCGGACGGCACCGTCACCGGCGTGCAGTCGGGGCTCTGCCTGGACGTGGCCGGGCTGGGCACCGCCGACGGCACGCCCGTCCAGCTGTGGGGCTGCAGCGGCGGCACGAACCAGCAGTGGAAGCTGGGCTGACGGCGAAGCCGGCCCGCGGCGGCTCCCCGTGGGGGTGGGAGCTGCCGCGGGCCGGCCGTCCTGGGGGTGCTACTTCCTGCCGCCGCCGTGCCTGGCGTCGCCCGCGGCGAGGGCGAGGTCCTGCCGCAGGGTGAAGTAGGCGGGCTTCGGCCGCATGTTGACGTCGTAGAGCAGGCCGTAGCCGGTGCCGGCGAAGGTGCCGGGGATCCACGAGTCGCCGTCGTACACGCCCCACGCGGTGAACGAGACGCAGGCGTCGACGAGCTGGCAGGCCGTCAGCATCTGGGAGAACTCGTACGGCTGGGCGAACGCGGCGAGCTGGCTGGTCGGCACCTGGTCGGTGGCGTTGTCGACGAAGGTGCGCACGTCGGCCTCGGTGACGGCGACCTTCAGGCCGAGGTCGGCGTACGCCTGGAGGTCGGCCTGGAAGCGCTGCCCGTCGAAGCCGTACTGGGTGTCGAGGTGGCCCTGCTCGCCGATGCCGTCGACCGGCACGCCCTGGGCGACCAGCTTGCCGAAGAAGTCGTGCACGGCCTGGAACTTGGCGTTGCTGCCGTCCTGGCCGGCGATGTTGTAGTCGTTGTAGAAGAGCAGGGCCTTCGGGTCGGCCTGGTGGGCCCAGCGGAAGACGTCGGCGACGACGCCCTCGCCGAGGTTCCTGATCCAGAAGTCGTCGCCGTTGAGGCCGTTGGGCAGCGGGTTCGGGTCCCAGGCGTTGGCGAAGACCTCGTTGGCGACGTCCCACTGCCAGATCCTGCCCCGGAAGTGCGTGACCTCGTCGGTGACGTGCTTGCGCAGGATCTCGCGCAGCTGGTCCTTGCTGATGCCGCCGTCGGCCACGCCACCGGTCAGCCAGGACGGCAGCTGGTTGTGCCAGAGCAGGGTGTGGCCGCGGACCTGCTGGCCGTGCTCCCCGGCGAACGCCACCAGCCGGTCGGCGGCGGCCCAGTCGTAGCTGCCGCGGGTCGGCTCCACCGACTCCCACTTCATCGCGTTCTCCGGCGTCACGACGGAGAACTGGCCGGCGACCAGGTCGGTGTACGGCTGGTCGCTGCCCAGGTGGGCGTCGTCGACGGCGGTGCCGATGCCCAGCTTCTGCCGGTCGCCGAGGGCGCGCAGCGAGTCGGCGGCGGGGGCCGGCTTCTTCTCCGGGGCGGCCGCGGCGACGGCGGACGGGACGAGCGGGAGGACGACGGCCGCGGCGGCGGCCGCCACGAGCGTACGGCGAAGCTTCACAACGAACTCCTCGGAGTCACGGGAAGAGAATCAGGCTCGAAAGTTTCGGAATTGTTTCGAACAATCAAGAAGCTAGCCAGCCGAATCCACTCCAGTCAATGGCCGTGCAGCGCGCGGAAGTTGCCGGAGGGTGAAAGAACGGCCCTGGCCAGCAGCTCTGCGCGGTCGGCCGAAGTTTCCGGCGGATCACCGGAAGTTTTCATTGACGTCACCCGGGAACGCCGCCTAGTGTCCACCTCGGCCCGCCGCCGCAAAGCCGTCTGCCCGCCGCACCGGGCCGGTGCGGCGGGCAGACGGGCGGGGCGCGGTTCAGGCGCAGTCGGCTCCGTTCACGGTGAACCGGGCCGGTGTCGCGTTGCCGCCGGAGTACGTCGCCTGGAAGCCGAAGCTCGCGCTCGCGCCGGGCGCCAGGGTGCCGTTCCACCCCGCGTCCCGCGCGGTCACCGCGGCGCCGCTCTGGGAGGCGGTCGCGTTCCAGGCGTTGGTGATCCGCTGGTCACCGGCGAAGCTCCAGCCGAGCGTCCAGCCGGCCAGGGTCGAGGCGCCGGTGTTCCGCGCCGTCACCGTCGCGGTGAACCCGTTGCCCCAGGAGCTGTCCACCGTGTAGGCCACCGCGCAGCTCGCCGCGGGCGGCGCGGTGTCGTCGTCCGCCTCGGTGGCCGTGAAGGTCGCCGACTGGACGCCCGGGCCGGAGACGGTGAACAGCGCGCTGCCCGCCAGGGTGTCCGCGTCCTGTGCCGCCGTCAGCGAAACCTGCTGCGCGGCGGCCCAGTCGGCGGGGGTGAAGAGCAGCGAGGAGGTGGCGGCCGCCAGGTCGGTGTCGCCCGAGGTGCGGGTGACCGTCACCGTCACGTTCTGGGCGGGCGCGGCCGAGAGCTTCACCGCGACCGACGCCGAACCGCCCTCGGGGACGGTCACCGCCGCGGGCGTGACCTGCACGGCGGGCACCGCCGGGGCCGGGCGCCGCTCGGCGGCGAACGCGGCCAGCCAGGCCAGCGAGGCGTTCCAGTTGACCGCCACCTCGTTGGTCGAGTACGAGCCGATGTCGTCGACGTAGCAGGCCGCCGGGGCGCAGCCCGCCAGTTGGGCCTCGGCGACCGGGTCCTGCAGGCCGGAGTTCGGGCCGCCCGCGAACGAGCCGGCCGGCGGGTGCGGCAGCGAGGCGTCGTTCTGGTGCGCCCAGAAGCGGTGGTGCTCGTTCTCCGCGGCGCGCGCGCCGTAGCCGCTCACGTAGGAGCGGTCCAGCGCGTTGCGGCCCAGCAGGTAGTCCATGGTCTCCAACGCCCCGCTGCGGTAGCGCTGTTGACCGGTCAGCTCGTAGGCGACAGCCAGCACCATCGCGTTGTTGGCGACCGCGCTGTTGGAGCCCCACACGTAGCCGTCGGGGGCGAGCGGCACCGCGTAGCCCTGGCCGCCCATGGTGGACAGGTAGCCGTCGGCGGCCGTGGTCAGCAGGCCGCGCAGCCGGGCCAGGTCGTCGGCGGGCAGTGCCACGCCGGGCACGGTGGCCAGGGTGATCCGGCCGAGCGTCGCGGTGCCGCCCCACCAGAAGGCGTCCGCCGGCCTGGCGTGCAGCGGGGAGGAGGTGACGGCGTCCCGGTACTGCGCCTCGCCGGTGGTGGCGAGGAGTTCGGCCGCCGCCCAGTAGAACTCGTCGGAGACGTCGGCGTCCTCGTAGGCGCCGCCGCCGGTGCTGTCGGTGGCCGGGGCGAGCAGGTTCGGGTTGGCCTTGGCGGCGCTCCAGGCGCGGCGGGCCGCGTCCAGGCAGCGGGCGGCGAAGGCGGCGTCGTACGGCGCGTAGACCCGGGCGCACTGGGCGGCGGTGGCGGCCAGGTTGAGCGTGGCGGCGGTCGACGGTCTGTGCAACTCGCGCTGCTGGTCGTCGAGTTCGGGGCGGGTCGGCAGGCCGGTCCACTGCGCGTCGTGGATCTTGTGGAAGGCCGTCCCGGCCAGCGGCTTGCCGTCCGGGACCTGCATCCGGAGCAGGAACTCCAGCTCCCAGCGGGCCTCGTCCAGCACGTCCGGCACGCCGTTGCCGCGCTCGGGCACCCGCAGCGTCGCGTCGCCGAGGGCCGCGTCGCCGCCCGCGCGGCGGGCCCGCTCGAAGGAGCCGACCAGCTCCCAGGTCGCGATGCCGCCGTTGACCACGTACTTGCCCTGGTCGCCCGCGTCGTACCAGCCGCCGCGCACGTCCAGCCGGTAGTCGCACACCCCGGCCTGGCACGGCACGCTGGTGTCGCCCTTGTTCGGCGCCACCCCCAGGTGCCCGGCGGGGCGGGCGTACGCGCTGCCGCCCGCGAGGGCGGCGTCGATCGCGATGCCGCTGCGCTGCTGGTAGAAGAAGTTCAGGCTGTCCGCGCGCAGCCCGTCGTACAGCGCGGCCGAGATGGCGAACGGGTGGCTGGCCAGGCCGCCGACGACCAGCGTGAAGCCGGTGCCGGTGCCGGTGTAGGCGCCGAAGTCCACCAGGTGGGTGGACTGGCCGGACGCCTGGTCGGCGCCGTGCACGGTGGTGCTGCCGGACGCGACCTGGGCGCCGGCCGAGTCGCGCAGCTGCCAGCCGAGCGGGGCGGTCGCCGCGCTGACCACGGTGGCCCGCTTGGGGCCGTCCGGCAGGTAGCCGAGCTGGTTGACCCGGACCGGGAAGTCGGCGGGCGCGCCGACGGTGGCGGCGGCGGGGGCGAGCGCGGGGGCGAGCGCGGTGGCGCCGGCGGTGGCGGTGAGGCCGCCGGCGGCCAGGGCCAGGCCGGTCAGCACGGCGGCCGCGCGCCGGGGCAGCCCGCGGCCGGAGGGGATCGGAGGCACGGGTGGGAGCCTTCCTGTGTGGGGGAGGGGATGCGTGGGGTGGGCGCTCGCAGACGTGGGAGCGCTCCCATCCGCCCCAATGAAGCCAGCAGCGCGGCGGGCGCGTCAAGAGGCGGTAAACGCGCACGAGTTGACGGCCCGTCGGACCGAAGGGCGCCCCCGTGGCGCCGCCCGGCCGGGCAGCGGACCGATCCGCGCTGGTCACGCCCGGCGCCGCAGGCCCGCCGCCCGCCCCTGGCCGGGAGCCGCCCGATGCCCTACCGTCGCGCCCATGACCCTCCCGACCACCCCGGCCACCAACGCCGCCGGGCGGCTGCTGTCCGTGCTGGCCGCCTTCGACCGGGCGGCCCCCGCCCTCACCCTGACCGAGATCAGCCGCCGCGCCGGACTCTCGCTGCCCACCGCGCACCGGCTGCTGTCCGAACTCACCGCCTGGGGCGCGCTGGAGCGCGACGCCGACGGCGTCTACCACGTCGGGCTGCGCCTGTTCGAGCTCGGCACGCTCGCCCCGCGCGGGCCGGTGCTGCGCGAGGCGGCCCTGCCGTTCCTGGAGGACCTGTACGAGGCGACCCGGGAGAACGTGCAGCTCGCGGTCCGGGAGGCCGGTGACGCGGTCTACGTGGAACGGCTGGCCGGCCGCTCCTCGGTCGGGGTCCGCACCCGGCTCGGCGCGCACTGGCCGCTGCACGCGACCGGTGTCGGCCTGGCGCTGCTCGCGCACGCCCCGGCCGCCTTCCAGGAGGCGTACCTGGCCGCCGGACTGGCCGCCTTCACCCCCTGGACGGTGACCGACCCGGACCGGCTGCGGCGGATGCTGGCCGAGGTGCGCACCACCGGGCTGGCGGTCAGCGACCGCCAGGTCACCGAGGACGCGCTGTCGGTCGCCGCCCCGGTCCGGGGCGGCGACGGTGCGGTGGTCGCGGCGGTCTCCGTGGTGGTGCGCGCGCCGGGCAGCGCCGCCGCGCTCGCCCCGGCCGTGCGGCTCGCGGCGCGCGGCATCTCCCGGGCGCTGGCGACGGGCCGGGCGGCGGGCGTTGGCGCGGGTGCGGCGGGCGTTGGCGCGGGTGCGACGGGTGCGAGCGCGGGTGTGACGGGTGCGGCGGCGGGCGCGAGCGCGGGTGCGACAGGGCCGGGCGCGGCGGGCCGGGCGGCGCCTTTCGCCTGACGGAAGTCCCGTTGTCGGCCCCCGGAGGGCGCTGGGAGCCTCCTCGCATCCCCGCTGAACCCCCACCCACTCCAGGGACGGCCCCCATGACCCAGTTCGCCCGCAACCAGTGGTACGTCGCCGCGTACGCGGCCGAGGTCGGCGACGACCTGCTCGGCCGCACGGTCCTCGGCGAGCCCGTGGTGCTCTACCGCTCGGCGGAGGACGGCCGGGCGATCGCGCTGGCGGACCGCTGCGTGCACCGCCGCTTCCCGCTCTCCGAGAGCCGCCGCGAGGGCGACGCGATCATCTGCGGCTACCACGGCTTCACCTACGACCGGACCGGCGCCTGCGTCTCCGTCCCCGGCCAGACCCGGGTGCCGCGCACCGCGCGGGTCGCCGCGTACCCCGTCGTCGAGCAGGACTCGCTGGTGTGGATCTGGATCGGCGACCCGGCCGCCGCCGACGCCTCCCGCGTCCCGCGCGCCCCGCACCTGGCCGACCCGGCGATGACCACCGTGCGCGGCATGGAGCCGATCGACGCCGACTACGGCCTGCTGGTGGACAACCTGCTCGACCTCTCGCACGAGACGTACCTGCACGGCGGCTACATCGGCACCCCCGAGGTGGCGGCCACCCCGATCACCACCGAGGTGGACGAGGAGGCGGGCGTGGTCCGGGTCTCCCGGCACATGGCGGACGCCGAGTGCCCGCCGTTCTACGCCCGTTCCACCGGCATCGAGGGCCGGATCAGCCGGCTCCAGGACATCGAGTACTTCGCCCCCTGCCTGTACCTGCTGCACAGCCGGATCACCCCGGTCGGGCAGCCCGGGCCGGTCTTCCGCACCGAGATCACCTACGCGATCACCCCGTCGGCGCCCGGCCGGGTCTACGACTTCTGGGCCGTCTCGCGGGACTTCGCGGTCGGCGACGAGCAGGTCACCGCGTTCCTGCGGGACTTCAACCACACCGTGGTGATGCAGGACGTCGACGCCCTCGACCTGCTCCAGCGCGCCCTGGACACCGAGCCCGGCCCCTACCAGGAGCTCAGCATCAACATCGACACCGGCGCGCTGGCCGCCCGCCGGATCCTCGCCGCGCTGGCCGCCGCCGGCGCCGACCGGGCCGACGCGTGAGCTGCGCCCCCGGGCGCCGGGTGTACCGCGTCGACTGGCTGCCCGGCGGCGACGTGCTCGACCACCCCCGGCACGCCGCCCCGCCGCCGGAAGGAGCACGGCCGTGACCGCGCCCGAACCGACCCTGGCACTGGTCGTCACCGGCCGCCGGACCGAGGCCGAGGGCGTCGTCTCGCTCACCCTGGCCCGCCCCGACGGCGGCCCGCTGCCCGGCTGGACCCCCGGCGCCCACCTCGACCTGCTGCTCGGCGACGGGCTGGAACGCCAGTACTCGCTGTGCGGCGACCCGGCCGAGACCGCCGCCTGGACGGTCGCCGTGCTGCGCGAGGCCGGCGGGCGCGGCGGCTCGGTCCGCGTCCACGACACGCTGCACCCGGGCGCGGCCGTCCGGGCGCGCGGGCCGCGCAACCACTTCGCGCTGCGGCCCGCCCCGCGCTACCTGTTCGTCGCGGGCGGCATCGGGATCACCCCGCTGGTGCCGATGCTCGCCGCCGCCGAGGCGGCCGGCGCCGACTGGCGCCTGCTCTACACCGGCCGCGCCCGCGCCGCGATGGCCTTCGCCGGGCAGCTCGCCGACCGCTACGGGCCGCGCGTCCTGCTCCACCCCCGGGACGAGACGGGCCGCCCCGACCTGGCCGCCCACCTCGACGCGCTGGACGAGGCCGCCGAGGTCTACTGCTGCGGCCCCCGCCCGCTGCTGGCGGCCGTCGAACGGCACCGCGAGCGCACCGGCCGGCGGCCCGCCCGGGTCGAGCGGTTCCAGCCGCGCGAGCCGGCCGGGGCCGGGCCGGACCGGGCCTTCACCGTGCTGCTGGCCCGCTCCGGGCGCACCCTGACCGTCCCGGCGGACGCCTCGGTGCTCGACACCGTCCGCGCGGCGGGCGTCGAGGTGCTCTACTCCTGCGAGCGGGGCACCTGCGGGACGTGCGAGACCGACGTCCTGGACGGCCGCCCCGACCACCGGGACGCGCTGCTCACCGAGGCGGAGCGGGCGGAGTCCGCCAGCATGATGGTCTGCGTCTCGCGCTGCCTGGGGGAGCGGCTCGTCCTCGACCTGTGAGGCCCCCGGCCGCCGGAGCGGTGCCCCCGGCCGCCGGGCCGGGGCGCGCTCAGCCGGTGGGGACGGTCTCCATCAGCCGGGCGGCCTCCCGGCCGGCCGCCGCGGCGACCTCCCGGGCGATGGCGCGGAACAGCTCCTCGGCCGGGATGGCCGGCCAGTCGGCCGGGAGGTGCTCGGCGGGCAGGTGCGGGTCGCGCCGGACGAGTTCCAGCCAGTCGGTGTGCAGCAGCAGTTGGCGCCGCAGCGGGTCGTCGGGCCGGTCGGCGGGGCCGCTCCAGCGCTCCAGGAACGCCCGGTAGCCGGCGGCGATGGCCCCGGTGTCGAAGGCGGTCTCCACCACCTGGGCGACCTCGGTCGGTTCGAGCACCGTGCCGCGGAAGACCCGCAGGTGGGCGTCCAGGCCGAGGTCGCCGAGCAGCGCGGCCACGTCCGCCTCGCCCGGGGCTACCCACAGGCCGTTCTGCAGCGGCCCGAAGCCGCCCCAGGTCAGCCGGGAGCGCAGGTCGTGCCGCTGGCGGCGCCACGCCTCCGGCAGCGAGAACCCGACCAGCGTCCACTGCCCCCGCCAGTGCCGGTTGACCGCGCCGGTGCTCCAGACCCGGTCGTGCCCGTCGCGCAGGACGGCCACGGCCCGGGGGGTCAGTCCGAAGTACATCCGGCGCCCCTGCCGGTGCCGGTCGAGCAGGCCGCGGTTGACCATCCGGGTCAGCGTGGAGCGGACCGCCTCCTCGGTGACGCCGACCCGCTCGAAGATCTCGATGACGCAGCCGGAGGAGAGCGCCACGTCCCGGCCCAGGACGTGGATGCCGAAGAAGGTGAGCGTCAGGGACTGGGGGCGCGGGGCGGGGTCGAGATCGATCACGGGCCCAGCCTAGGACCCCGGCCGGGGCGGCCGGGGCGGGGACCGCAATATCGGGCAACATCTTGACGGCCATCACGAACCTGCCTAGGTTGAGGCCGGTTCCACCCCTCGAAGGAGAAGCACCATGGATCTGAACGGCAAGGTCGCCGTGGTCACCGGCGGCGGACGCGGCCTCGGACTCGCCTACGCCAAGGCGCTCGCCGCCGCCGGCGCGGCGGTCGTGGTCAACGACCTGGACGCGGAGGCGGCCGCCGGCGCGGTGGAGGAGATCGGGGCGGCCGGCGGCCGGGCGGTCGCCGAGGTCGGCGCGGTCGGCACGGCGGAGACCGCCGAGGCGCTGGTCGCGCGGGCGGTGGACGCCTTCGGCCGGCTGGACGCGATGGTCACCAACGCGGGCGTGCTGCGCGACCGGGTGCTGTGGAAGATGTCCGACGAGGACTTCGACACCGTCGTCCGGGTGCACCTGCGCGGCACCTTCACCTGCGTGCGCGCCGCCGTGGCCCGGATGCGCGAGCAGGGCGGGGGCGGCCGCGTCATCGTGGCCGGCTCCCCGGCGGGCCAGCGCGGCAACTTCGGCCAGACCAACTACGCCGCCGCCAAGGCCGGCATCGCCGCCATGGTCCGCACCTGGGCGATGGAGCTGGCCAAGGCGGGCATCACCGCCAACGCGGTGATCCCGGTCGCCGCCACCGCGATGACCAGGACCATCCCCGCCTTCGCCCCGCACGTCGACGCGCTGGAGCGGCACGGCACCCCGCTGCCGGACGCCCTGCGCAAGGGCGAGGGCTTCGGCACCCCCGAGGACGTCGCCTCCCTGGTCGTCTACCTGGCCTCCGACGCCGCCGCGGCCGTCACCGGCCAGTGCGTCGGCATCGGCGGCGACAAGCTCGCCCTGTGGTCGCACCCGCAGGAGGTGTCGGTCGCCTACGCGGACGGCGGCTGGAGCGCCGACGCGATCGCCGCGGCCTGGCCGGTGACGGTCGGACGGGTGCCCGAGACCTACGGCATCCCCGCCCCGCGGATCTGAGCGGCGGCCGCCCGATGAGCCCCCAGCAGCCCCGCCCGTCGCTCGACGACCTGGTCGCGATCGACGTCCACACCCACGCCGAGGTCTCCGCGAGCGGGCACGGCTCGCTCTCCGCGGAGCTCGACGCCGCGGCCGGCGCCTACTTCCACGCCGGGCACCGCCGCCCGACCCTGCCGGAGATCGCCGCCCACTACCGCGAGCGGAGGATGGCCTGCGTGGTCTTCACGGTCGACGCGGAGGCCGCCACCGGCACCCCGGCCGTCCCCAACGAGGAGGTCGCCGAGGCCGCCCGCCGCGACCCCGACGTGATCATCCCGTTCGCCAGCATCGACCCGTACAAGGGCCGCGCCGGGGTGCGCCAGGTGCGCCGCCTGGTGGAGGAGTTCGGCGTCCGCGGCTTCAAGTTCCACCCCAACGTGCAGGCGTTCTTCCCGAACGACCGGCTCGCCTACCCGCTGTACGAGGCGATCGAGGAGGCCGGCGCGATCGCGGTCTTCCACACCGGGCAGACCGGCATCGGCGCCGGCGCGCCCGGCGGCGGGGGCATCCGGCTGAAGTACTCGAACCCGATGCTGGTGGACGACGTCGCGGCGGACTTCCCCGGGATGCCGATCGTCCTGGCCCACCCGTCCTTCCCCTGGCAGGACGAGGCGCTGGCGGTGGCCACCCACAAGCCGCAGGTGTACATCGACCTGTCCGGCTGGTCGCCGAAGTACTTCCCGCCGCAGCTGGTGAAGTACGCCAACAGCCTGCTCCAGGACAAGGTGCTGTTCGGCTCCGACTACCCGCTCATCAGTCCGGACCGCTGGCTCGCCGACTTCGCGCAGCTGCCGATCAAGGACGAGGTGCGGCCGAAGATCCTCAAGCAGAACGCCGCCCGCCTGCTCGGCCTCGACCGGCAGCAGTGACGCAGACGGAGGTCTCCCGCGTTGTACGACGACGGCATCGGCTCCTGGCCCGCCCGGCGGGCCCGCAAGACACCGCACCGCACCGCCCTGGTCCACGAGGGGCGGCGCACCAGCTACGCCGAGCTGCACCGCAGGTCCGGCCGGCTGGCCCGGCTGCTGCACCTGCGGGGGGTGCGCCGCGGCGACCGGGTCGCCTTCCTCGGCCCCAACCACCCCGCCTTCCTCGAAGCCCTGTTCGCCGCCGGGCGGCTGGGCGCCGTGTTCGTCCCGCTCAACACCCGGCTGGCCCCGCCGGAACTGCGCTACCAGCTCCGCGACAGCGGCAGCTCCCTGCTGCTGGCGGTCCGCCAGGACGCCGGCCTGCTGGCGGAACTGGCCGCGGACACCGCGGTGTGGGAGACCGAGGGCGCGCGGTACGAGGCCCTGCTCGCGGACGCCGCCGGGGAACCGCCGGACCTGCCGGTGGCCCACGACGACCTGTGCATGATCATGTACACCTCGGGGACCACCGGCCGCCCCAAGGGCACCCTGCTCACCCACGGCAACATCGTCTGGAACAGCCTCAACGTGGTGGTCGACACCGACCTCGCCGGCGACGAGGTCACCCTGGTCAGCGCGCCGCTGTTCCACACCGCCGCGCTCAACATGACCTGCCTGCCGACCCTGCTCAAGGGCGGCACCGCCGTCCTGGAGTCCGCCTTCGACGCCGAGCGCACCCTCGCGCTGGTCCGGGAGCTCGGGATCACCTGCCTGTTCGGCGTCCCGGCGATGTACGACGAGATGACCCGGGCACCCGGCTGGGCCGCGGCCGACCTCGGCAGCCTGCGCACCCTGATGTGCGGCGGCGCGCCGGTGCCCGCCCGCACCATCCGCGCCTACCTCGACCGCGGCCTGGCCTTCGTCCAGGGCTACGGCATGACCGAGGCGGCGCCCGGCGTGCTGCTGCTCGACCGGGCGGACGCCCTGGAGCGGGCCGGCACCGCCGGCGTGCCGCACTTCTTCACCGACGTCCGCCTGCTCGACCCGGCGGGCCGGGAGGTCGGCCCGGGCGAACCCGGCGAGGTGGTGGTCAGCGGGCCCAACGTCACCCCCGGCTACTGGGGACTGCCCGCGGAGACCGCGGACTCCTACCACGACGGCCGGTGGTTCCGCTCCGGCGACGTGGCCGTCCGGGACGAGGACGGCTACGTCCGGCTGGTCGACCGCCTCAAGGACATGATCATCTCCGGCGGGGAGAACATCTACCCCGCCGAGGTGGAGGACGCCCTGCTCGAACACCCCGCCGTCGCCGAGTGCGCCGTGTTCGGCGTCCCCGACGAGAAGTGGGGCGAAGTGGGCCGCGCCGTCGTGGTGCTGGAACCCGGCGCCGCCGCGAGTGCCGAGGAGGTCCTCGCCCACCTGGACGGCCGACTGGCCCGCTACAAGATCCCCAAATCCGTCCGCTTCACCGACGCGCTGCCCCGCAGCGGCGCGGGCAAGCTCCTCAAGGGGCCGCTCCGCACCGCCCACGGGCACGCCTGACCAGCCCCCTCCCCGCGCCCCCGCGCGCCCGTCCGGAAGGACCCCCACGTGCCCCGCACCGTCCACGGCCTCACCGACCTGCTCGCCCTCGGCGGCACCGACCTCGGCCACAGCCAGTGGCTGGGGATCGCCCAGGACCGGGTGAACACCTTCGCCGACGCCACCGGCGACCACCAGTGGATCCACACCGACCCCGAACGCGCCGCCGCCGGCCCGTTCGGCACCCCGATCGCCCACGGCTACCTGACGCTCTCGCTGCTGATCCCGCTGTGGAGCGAACTGCTGGAGGTCGAGGGCGTCACCACCAAGGTCAACTACGGCCTGAACAAGGTCCGCTTCCCCTCCCCGGTCACGGTCGGGTCCAAGATCCGCGTCCACGGGGCGATCGCCTCGGTCGCGGAGGTGAAGGGCGGCGCCGAGGTGACCGTCGACCTGACCGTCGAGATCGACGGCGGGGCCAAGCCCGCGGCCGTGGCCCAGGCCGTCTACCGCTTCTACGCCTGAGCGCGGCTTCCGCGCCCGGGTGCCGCTTCCACGCCCGGGTACTGCTTCCACGCCCGGAACGGCGCGAGCCGCCACCCCCTCGCCGGGGTGGCGGCTCGCGCCGTTCCGGCGGTCGGGCGGCCGATCGCGACCAATGCCGTGCATATTATTGACGGCCGACAAAGAGCAGCCCTAGATTCGCCGCACGGCCGGTACGCCCGCGCCGCCCCCGCGCCGCCCCCGGGCCGCCCCTTCCGTGCGAACGCCCGAACTCCGCCCCCGCCTCCGGCGCCGGCCCCCGCTCGTCCCCCTCCCCCCCAGGAGAAGCCCCCATGTCCACCACCACCCGCCCGTCCGCGCCCGCCGCCCAGGGCAGGCCGGTCCTCCGGCGCGGCACCCTGATCGCCGGCCTGCTCGCCGTCTGCACGGCCCAGATCGGCCTGGCCATCCCGGCCACCCTCAACGGCCTCTTCCAGAGCCAACTGCACCCCGTCGGCTCGCAGTTGACCTGGATCTCGGACGCCTTCCTGCTGCCGGTCGCGGTGCTGGAGCTGACCTTCGGCCTGCTCGGCGACCTGCTGGGCCGCAAGCGGCTGCTGGTCGGCGGAGCCGCCCTGCTGGCCGTCGGCGAGATCGTCAGCGCCACCGCCTCCGGCATCCACCAGCTCTGGGCCGGCCAGGCCCTGGCCGGCCTGGGCGCCGCCGCGCTCTTCCCGACCTCGCTGGCGATCCTCGCCGCCGGCGCCGCCTCCACCGCCGAACGGGCCCGGGTCGTCGCGCTGTGGGCCGCCCTGCTCTCCACCGGCGGCTTCGTCGCCCCGCTGATCGGCGGCGTCACCGCCACCCACGGTTCCTGGCGCTGGGCCTTCGTGATCGTCACCCTGATCGGCACGGCCAGCGCCCTGACCAGTGCCTTCCTCGCCGACGAGTCCCGCGCCCCCGAAGGCCGCTCGCTCGACCTGCCCGGCCAACTCACCATCGGCGTCGGCCTGTTCGCCCTGCTCTACGCGATCGTCCAGGGCCCCGAGGACGGCTGGACCTCCACCCCCGTGCTCGCCGCCTTCGCCCTCGCCGTCCTCGGCCTGGCCGGCTTCGTCGTCGCCGAACTGCGCTCCGCCTCCCCGCTGCTGCGCCTCGACCTGTTCCGCAACCGCTCCTTCGCGGTCGCCTCCGTCATCGCCGTGGTCGGCATGTTCAGCTTCCTCGGCACCGCCTACTCGGTCAGCATCCGGCTCGGCCCCGTCCAGGAACTGCCCCCCATGCGCACCGCCACGGCCTTCCTGCTGCTCAACGGCATCGCCCTGGCCATGCTGCCGGTCACCCGCCGGCTGCTGAACACGGTGGCCCCGCGCCTGCTGCTCGGCTCCGGCCTGCTGCTGATCGCGGCCGGCAACTACTGGGCGGCCGCCCTGCCGGTCCACGACCACTCCTTCGCCCCGCTGATCGCCCCGCTCGCCCTGGTCGGCCTCGGCTTCGCCGTCACCGTCTCCTCCGTCACCGCCACCGCCGTCAC
Organism: Kitasatospora setae KM-6054; assembly: GCF_000269985.1. Taxonomy (NCBI): domain Bacteria; kingdom Bacillati; phylum Actinomycetota; class Actinomycetes; order Kitasatosporales; family Streptomycetaceae; genus Kitasatospora; species Kitasatospora setae. The sequence continues at coordinate 8,469,894 of NC_016109.1, forward strand.
CACCGTGCCCCCGCACCTGGCCGGCATGGCCAGCGCCACCACCAACCTGCTGCGCGACTTCGGCTTCACCCTGGGTCCCGCCGTGATCGGCGCGATCGCCCTCAGCCGGGCCGGCGACCACTTCACCACCGCCCTCGGCGCCTCCGACCTGCCCGCCCCGCTCAAGGGCGCGGGCGCCGCGATCCTGGAAGAGGGCGGCCCGCTCGCCGTCAACGGCGCCTCGAAAGCGCCCAAGCTCGCCGCCCTGCACCCGCTCGCCGAGAGCGCGCTCGGGGCCGGCTACTCGGTCGGCTTCGTGGTCTGCGGCTGCGCCGCGCTCTTCTCCGCCCTCCTCGCGCTGCTGGCCCTGCGCGGCCGCGCCGCGGACGGGGAGCCGGTCCCCGTCCACTGACCGCCGACCCGACCCCACCCTGTTGGAGCCCCCGCCATGAGCCGACCCACCCGTTCGTCCCGTTCGTCCCGTTCGCCGCCACCGCCCCGGCGGCCGCCGCCACCGCGTCCACCCACTACAGCGGCACCCTGGCGGACGGTGCGACCTGGATCGCCGACAAGCCCGCGCAGTGGAACGGCGTCCTGCTGCTGTTCAGCCACGGCTTCGGCCCGCTCACCGCCGCCGACGCCCCCTCCGACGCCGTCCGGGACCGGCTGCTCGCCGAGGGCTACGCGCTGGCCGGCTCCTCCTACGACCCGAACGGCTCGGCCTGGGCGCTGAACTCCGCCGAACGCGACCAGTTCGCCACCGTCACCGCGTTCGGCGACACCGCGGGCCGGCCGGCGCACGTCGTCTCGGTCGGGCTCTCGATGGGCGGCCTGGTCAACGCCCAGATCGCCCGCGACGGCGCCGGCCGGATCGACGGCGCGCTGAACCTGTGCGGACTCGTCGCCGGCGGCGTCGACCTGGAGGACTACCAGCTCGACGCCGAGTACGCGCTGGCCTGGTTCTTCGACCGCGCCGACCTGCCGCTGCTGGTCGACCTGCCCAGCCAGGCCGCCGCCTCCGCACTGGCCGACCGGCTCACCGCCGCCGTCGCCGCCGCCCAGCAGACCCCGGCCGGACGGGCCAGGATCGCCCTCGCCGCCGCCTACCTCAACCAGTCGGCCTGGGCCCCAGGCCAGGCCCCGCCCGCCCCCACCGACCACGCCGAGCAGGAGCACCAGCAGTACCAGTGGCTCCGGCAGGGACTGCTGTCCTTCATCGTCCCCGGCCGCTACGCCGTCGAGCGGTCCGCTGGCGGCAACCCCTCCTCCACCGAGGGCGTCGACTACACCGACCTGCTCGGCAGGTCCTGGCACGCCGACGAGGTCCGCGCCCTGTACGCCGCGGCCGGCCTCGACCCGAAGGCCGACACCGCCGCGCTCACCGCGCACGCCGACATCACCGGCTCCGCCACCGCCCGGGCCAACCTGACCGCCAGCTCCACCGTCGCCTCGCTCGGCGTCCCGATGCTCTCCCTGCACACCACCTCCGACCAGCTCGTCCCGGTCGAGCAGGAGAACGCCTACGCCGCCCGGATCCGGGCCGCGGGCGACAACAGCCTGCTGCGGCAGGCGTTCGTCGCCCGGCAGGGGCACTGCAACTTCACCACCGCCGAGATCGTGGCCGGCCTGCACGCCCTGGAGCAGCGCCTGACCACCGGCTCCTGGAGCAACGCCGCCACCCCCGAGTCCCTCCAGGCCCGCGCCACCGCGCTCGGCCTGGGCGGCGCCGCCTTCGTCGACTGGAAGCCCTCCGCGCTGTCCGGCATCCGCCGCTGACCCGGCCCCGCCCGCCCGTCCACCCGTCGCCCCACCGGTCGGCGGGCGGACGGGCGCTCGGATGTTCGGGGCGCTCGGGGCGCTCGGGGCGTTAGGGGGTGCGGGCGCTCAGGCGCGGCGCCGGTTGCTGGCGGCGCGGAGGTCGCCGGTGCGGTCGGCGAGGGCGTCCAGGCGGGCGGCCAACTCGGCCTGTCCGCTGCCCAGGTGGGGGCGCAGCTCGGTGAGCGGAGCGAGGAGGTCGGCCGCGTCGGCCGTCCCGAGGGCGGCCGCGAGGGTCTCCTGGGCCGGGCGCGCGTCCGGGCCGAGCCCGGCCGCCCCGAGTCGGGCGGCCAGGACGCGCAGCTCGGCGGCGTGCTCGCGGGCCCAGGCGGAGACGGCCCGGTCGGCGGCCCGGTGGTCGCGCACCGCCTTGACGCGCTCCGCGCCCGTTCCCGGAGCGCCCGTTCCCGCAGCGCCCGTCCCCGCCGCTCCCTCCCCGGCGCGGCGCAGCCGCAGGTAGCGGTTCTCGGCGGCCTGGCGACTGCCCACCCCCATCGGGTGGGCGAGGTCGGCCCAGGTGGCGCCGTCCGCGCGGGCGCTCTCCACCAGCCCGGCCTCCCAGCCCGCGAGCCGGGCCCGCAGTTCGCGCAGCAGCAGCAGGGCGTCCAGGGCCGCTGCCGGATCGCCCGGCTGCTCGCGCTGCTCGGGCTGGGCCGGGGACCCGGGTGCACCGGCGCGGTGGACGGCCTCCTCGATGGCGGCCAGGGCCGCGACGGCGGCGACCGGCGAGACCGGTCGGCCGGCCCCGCCGAAGGGGGTGTGGGGTGGCGTCGGCTTCTCGCTCATGGCGTCATCCTAACAATGACGTCGCACCTTTGTCATCGAGTGGACGACGTGCTACAACGGTCACAGGTGATGTGCACCGGCACCCTTTGATCCCACAGGAGGTGTTTCGCGATGCTGCTGCGCACCGACCCGTTCCGCGAACTCGACCGTCTCACCCAGCAGTTCACGGGTGCGAACGGCACCTGGTCGCGTCCGGCCCCGATGCCCCTGGACGCCTACCGGGCCGGCGACGAGTACGTGATCCACTTCGACCTGCCGGGAGTCGACCCGGACGCGATCGACGTCGACGTCGAACGGAACATGCTGACCGTCAAGGCCGAGCGCCGCCCCCACCCGCAGGCCGAGGACGTCAAGTGGGAGCTCGTGGAGCGCCCCCTCGGCGTCTTCTCGCGCCAGGTGATGCTCTCCGACACCCTCGATCCCGAGGGCATCACCGCGGACTACGACCAGGGCGTGCTGACGCTCCGCATCCCGGTCGCGGAGAAGGCCAAGCCCCGCAAGGTGGCCGTCGGTCGCAGCGGGGCCCGCAAGCAGATCCGCGCCTGACCCCGCCCCACGCGACCGGCCCACCGCGCCGGACTCTCCGTCCGCCGCGGCCGCACCGCCGCCACCCGCACCCCCCCCGGGGGGTGCGGGTACGCGTCGTGCCGCCGACCGCGCCGGATCCCCGCGCCGCGTCACTCCCGCAGGGTCCGCCGGGGGTCAGCCGCGGTGGGCCGGTCCCGTGCTGCGGCGCAGCACCAGTTCGGGGGCGATCTGGACGCGGGTGAGCGGGTGCGCGCTGCCGCCGAGTTCGGCGACCAGCAACTCCAGGGCGCGGCGGCCTAGTTCGCCGAAGTCCTGGCGGACGGTGCTGAGCGGCGGGATGAAGTAGGCGGCCTCGGGGATGTCGTCGAAGCCGACCACGCTGAGGTCGCCGGGCACCGGCCGGCCGGCCTCGTGCAGGGCGCGCAGCAGTCCGAGGGCCATGTGGTCGTTGGCGCAGAAGACGGCGGTGACGTCGGCCAGCCGGGCGATCCGCTGCCCGGCCTCGTAGCCGGACCGGGCGCTCCAGTCGCCGAGCGCCGGGGCGGGGGGCCGCAGGCCGGCCGTCTCCAGGGCCAGCCGCCAGCCCTCCTGGCGGTCCTGGCTCTCCAGCCAGCCGGCCGGGCCGGCCAGGTGGTGGACGGTGCGGTGGCCGAGGTCGAGCAGGTGCCGGGTGGCGGCCTCCGCGCCGGAGCGGTTGTCGACGGTGACGGTCGGGATGCTGGAGCGGGCGCCGGAGCCGACCGCGACCACCGGCACCGAGCTGGAGAGTTTGGCGACGGCGCTGACGGCCGAGGTCTGCGGGGCGATCACCACGACCCCCTCGACGCCCTGGTCGCGGAGCCGGTCGACCGCCTCCTGGACGGAGCGGCTGTCCAGTGAGCGCAGGCTGGCGACGCTGACGAAGTACCCGGCGCTGCGGGCGGCGCGCTCGATGCCGTCCAGCATCGAGGCGGGCCCGTACAGGGTGGACTCGAAGCTGACCACGCCGAGGGTCTGCGAGCGGCGGGTGACCAGGGCGCGGGCCGCCGAGTTGGGGCGGTAGTCGAGTTCCCGGATGGCCGCGAGCACCCGTTCCCGGGTGCCGGGGCGGACGTGCGGGGCGCCGTTGAGGACCCGGGACACCGTCTGGTGCGACACCCCGGCGAGTTTCGCGACGTCCGCCATGACGGGCTGCCGCGTCTCCGGGCCGGCCGTTTCGGTCTCCACCGTCTCCCACTCCTCACCGACCGCGAAGGCGTTCCGGGCGCGGCCGGTCCGCCCCGTGCGGTGCGGGGGGAGCGGTGGTGGCGTCGCGCGCCGGTGGTCCGGGAATCGTACCCGCTGTTCCTGTTAGCGCTCACAATCGGTCGGGAACCGGGGCTCCGGGGCGCGTCGGGGCCCCGACCTGCGGAAAGGGCGTCCGGTGCCGCTCGAGTGGGGTCCGACGCCGGTCAAGATTGGGTAACGGGCGGTGCCGCGGGTTGTCGAGCCCGAATGTGAGCGCTAACAATCTCCCTCAAGCGAAACGGCGCCGCTACATCCCGTTCACACGGACGAGACGGCGTGCGCCCTCCCCGGTCGCGCCCTGCCCCGGTCGTCTCGCTCCTCACCCCCGTGAACGCGGGCCGGCCCCGCCGGCCGTGCGATCGACGATCCCGAGAGGAATTCCCCACATGTCCAAGAGAGCTGCGGCGGCCCTGGTCGCCGGCGCGATGGTCGCCGTCCTCACCGCCTGCGGTTCCGGCGGCGGCTCAGGCTCCGCCGACAAGGGTTCCGGCCACAAGCTCGTCGTGGGCTTCTCCCAGGTCGGCGCCGAGAGCGGCTGGCGCACCGCCAACACCAAGTCGGTCCAGGACGCGGCGAAGAAGGCCGGGATCGAGCTGAAGTTCTCCGACGCGCAGCAGAAGCAGGAGAACCAGATCAAGGCGATCCGCTCGTTCATCCAGCAGAAGGTCGACGTGATCGCCTTCTCGCCGGTGGTCGAGTCGGGCTGGGACACCGTCCTCAAGGAGGCCAAGGACGCGCACATCCCGGTCATCCTGACCGACCGCGCGGTCGACTCCAAGGACGAGTCGCTGTACGTCTCCTTCCTCGGCTCGGACTTCGTCGAGGAGGGCAAGAAGGCCGGTGACTGGCTGGTCAAGGAGTACGCGGCCGCCACCGGCGACGTGAACGTCGTCCAGCTGGAGGGCACCACCGGCTCCGCGCCCGCCAACGACCGCAAGTCCGGCTTCGCGGACGCCGTCAAGGGCCAGCCGAAGTTCAAGGTGGTCGCCTCGCAGACCGGTGACTTCACCCGCGCCAAGGGCAAGGAGGTCATGCAGGCGTTCCTGAAGTCCCAGCCGAAGATCGACGTGCTGTACGCGCACAACGACGACATGGCGCTGGGCGCGATCCAGGCGATCGAGGAGGCCGGCAAGAAGCCCGGCACCGACATCAAGATCGTCTCGGTGGACGGCGTCAAGGACGCCTTCACCGCGATGAGCCAGGGCAAGATCAACTACGACGTCGAGTGCAACCCGCTGCTCGGCGACCAGCTGATGGACCTGGCGAAGAAGGTCAAGGCCGGCGAGAGCGTGCCGCGCCGGATCAAGACCGAGGAGGGCACCTTCACCCCCGAGCAGGCCACCGCGGCCCTGCCCAACCGCCAGTACTGACCCGCCCCGACCGGCCGGGGCCGCCCCAGCGGCGGCCCCGCCCGGGAGAACACGAGAGGAGAACCGGGGTGCGGCAGCAACCGGTCCTGGAAGTCCGGGGGATCCGCAAGGAGTTCCCCGGGGTGGTGGCGCTGGACGGGGTCGACTTCCGGCTCTTCCCCGGCGAGGTGCACGCCCTGATGGGGGAGAACGGCGCCGGCAAGTCCACCCTGATCAAGGTGCTCACCGGCGTCTACCAGGCGGACGGCGGCGAGGTGGTGCTGGCCGGCGAGCGGGTCCGGGTCGCCGGGCCGCTCCAGGCCCAGCAGGCCGGCATCAGCACGGTCTACCAGGAGGTGAACCTCTGCCCGAACCTGTCGGTCGCGGAGAACGTCTTCATCGGCCGCGAACCCCGCCGGTTCGGCCTGATCGACTGGGCGGCGATGCGCCGCCGGGCCGCCGAGCTCGTCCGCGAACTCGACCTGGACATCGACGTCAGCGCGCCGCTGAACAGCTACTCCATCGCCGTCCAGCAACTGGTCGCGATCGTCCGCGCGGTCGACGTCTCCGCCAAGGTGCTGATCCTGGACGAGCCGACCTCCAGCCTGGACCGCGACGAGGTGCGCCGGCTCTTCGCCGTCATGCGCCGACTGCGCGACCAGGGCGTGGCGATCCTGTTCGTCTCGCACTTCCTCGACCAGGTCTACGAGATCTGCGACCGGATGACCGTGCTGCGCAACGGCCGGCTGGAGGGCGAGTACCGCACCGGCGAGCTCGGCCAGGTCGAACTGGTCTCCCGGATGATCGGCGCCGAACTCGCCGGACTCGACCAGCTCGGCGGCGGCAAGCGGCGCGAGCGCACCGCCCGCACCGGCGAGGCGTTCCTGCGGGCCGACCGGCTGACCCGGCGCGGCGCCGTCGAACCGTACGACCTCGACATCCGCCCCGGCGAGGTGATCGGCCTGGCCGGACTGCTCGGCTCCGGCCGGACCGAGGCCGCCCGGCTGCTGTTCGGCGCCGACCAGAGCGACGGCGGCACGCTGCGGATCGAGGGCGCCGTCACCGCGCTGCGCGGCCCGCGCGACGCGATCGCCCACGGCATCGCGTTCTGCTCGGAGAACCGCAAGACCGAGGGCCTGGTCGGCGAACTGACCGTCCGGGAGAACATCGTCCTCGCCCTGCAGGCCGCCCGCGGCTGGCTCCGCCCGCTGTCGCGCACCGCCCAGGACGCGTACGCGCTGAAGTGGATCCGCGCCCTGGACATCCGTCCCGGCAACCCCGAGGCGCTGGTGCGCAACCTCAGCGGCGGCAACCAGCAGAAGGTGCTGCTGGCCCGCTGGCTGATCACCGACCCCAAGCTGCTGATCCTCGACGAGCCCACCCGCGGCATCGACATCGGCGCCAAGGCCGAGATCCAGAAACTGGTGGCGAACCTCGCCGAGGACGGCATGGCGGTGCTGTTCATCTCCGCCGAACTGGAGGAGGTGCTGCGGCTCAGCCACCGGATCGGCGTGCTGCGCGACCACCGGATGGTCGCCCAGCTCGACAACGACGGCGAGCTCACCCCGGAGCGCGTCATGGCCACCATCGCGAGCGGAGCGCACGCATGAACACGGCAGCAGCGGCGAGCCCGGTGAAGGCGGTGACCCGGTCCCGGCTGTTCTGGCCGGCCGCCGTGCTGGCGGTGCTCCTGGTCGCCAACCTCGCCTTCACCCCGGACTTCTTCGCCGTCCACGTCCGGGGCGGCCACCTCTACGGCTCGCTGATCGACATCCTGCACTTCGGCGCCCCGCTGATCCTGGTCGCGCTCGGCATGACCCTGGTGATCGCCACCGGCGGCATCGACCTCTCGGTCGGCTCCACCGTCGCGATCTCCGGCGCCCTGGCCTGCCTGCACATCAGCGAGTCCGCCGACCCGGGCGGCCTCGCCACCCTGCTGGGCGCCCTCGGCATCGCCCTGGGCACCGCACTGCTGCTCGGCGCGGTCAACGGCCTGCTGGTGGCCAAGGCCGGCGTCCAACCGATCATCGCCACCCTGATCCTGATGGTGGCCGGCCGCGGCGTCGCCCAGCTGATCACCGACGGCCAGATCATCACCGTCACCAGCGACCCGTACAAGATGATCGGCGGCGGCTACTGGCTGACCATGCCGTTCGCGATCCTGCTCAGCGCCGCCGTGGTGCTGGCCACCGTGCTGCTGACCCGCTCCACCGCGCTCGGCCTGCTGCTGGAGTCCGTCGGCGGCAACCCGGTGGCCAGCCGGCTGGTCGGCATCCGGGCGACCCGGCTGGTCGCCCTGGTCTACGTGTTCAGCGCGCTGTGCGCGGCGCTGGCCGGGCTGATGGTCTCCTCCAACGTCTCGGCCGCCGACGGCAACAACGCCGGCCTGTGGATCGAACTCGACGCCATCCTCGCCGTCGTGCTCGGCGGGACCTCGCTGAACGGCGGACGCTTCTCCCTCGGCGGCACCGTCCTGGGCGCGCTCATCATCCAGACCCTCTCCACCACCGTCTACACCATCGGCATCCCGCCCGAGACCACCCTGGTGTTCAAGGCGTTCGTGGTGATCGCGGTCTGCCTGATCCAGTCGCCCGCCTTCCGCGCCAAGCTCGCCGCCCGCGGCACCCGCACCCGGCGCACCACCCGGCCGCACGCCGCGGCCCCCACCAACCGGGAGGTCGGCGCGTGAACGCCAACGCCCTGCTGACCCGCCTGCGCGGGCAGATCCCGCTGCTGGTCACCGCAGTCCTGCTGGTGTCGATGTTCAGCGTCGGCTCGGCGCAGTACGACGGCTTCTTCTCCGGCCAGGTCGTGCTCAACCTGCTGATCGACAACGCCTTCCTGCTGGTCGTCGCGGTCGGCATGACCTTCGTGGTGCTCACCGGCGGCATCGACCTGTCGGTCGGCGCGGTGGTCGCGCTCTCCACCATGGTCTCCGCCTGGCTGGTCGAACAGCACGGCTGGCCGCCGCTGCTGGTGATCCCGCTGGTCCTGCTGATGGGCACCGCCGGCGGCTGGCTGATGGGCTGGATCATCCACGTCTTCGAGATCCAGCCGTTCATCGTCACCCTGGCCGGCATGTTCCTGGCCCGCGGCCTGTGCTACACCATCAGCGTCGAGTCGATCTCCATCACCGACCCGCAGTACACCGCGATGGCGCAGACCCGGATCCCGCTCGGCGACCTCTTCGTCTCGCCCAGCGCGCTGATCGCCCTGCTGGTGGTCGCCGCCGGCTTCGTCGTCCTGCACCACACCCGGCTCGGCCGCAACGTGTACGCGCTCGGCGGCAGCGAGCAGTCCGCGCTGCTGATGGGCCTGCCCGTCCAGCGCACCAAGACCGCCGTGTACGCGATCAGCGGCTTCTGCTCCGCGCTCGGCGGCGTGCTGCTCACCTTCTACATGCTCTCCGGCTACGGCCTGCACGCCGTCGGCCTGGAACTCGACGCGATCGCCGCGGTCGTCATCGGCGGCACCCTGCTCACCGGCGGCTCCGGCTACCTGCTGGGCACCCTGCTCGGCGTGCTGGTGCTCGGCCTGATCCAGACCGTGATCAGCTTCCAGGGCACCCTCAGCTCCTGGTGGACCCGGATCGTGATCGGCGCCCTGCTGTTCGTCTTCATCGTCCTGCAGCGCCTGATCACCGCCCGCCGCCCCTGACCGCCGGGCCCCGCCGCCTGCGCCGCGGGGCCCGCGGACCCAGCCCCCCGAACCCCGCCGCGCCGCCCGGCCCCACCCGCTTCCCGCCGGGCGGCCCGCGCGGATCCCGTCCGCCCTCCCGACGGGCGACGACGGGAACACCGGCCGGCCGCCGGCCCGCAACGGCGCGGAACCCGCCGGCGGCCGCCGCAGTCCACCACGCGCCACCCCCCCCGCCCCACCCCACGCCCCACCCCACGCCAAGGAAGAGACAGTGAGCTTGACTTCCCACCAAGACCGGGCGAACGAGCCGGAGAGCTACGTCGTCGGCATCGACTTCGGCACCCTGTCGGGGCGCGCGGTGGTGGTCCGGGTACGGGACGGCGAGGAGCTCGGCACCGCCGTGCACGCCTACCCGCACGCCGTGATCGAGGACCGCCTGCCCGGCACCGGCCGCCGCCTGCCCCCCGACTGGGCGCTCCAGCACCCCGAGGACTGGCGCGCGGTGCTGCGCACCGCCGTCCCCGCCGCGCTGGCCGCCGCCGGCGTCGACCCGGCCGCCGTGATCGGCGTCGCCACCGACTTCACCGCCTGCACCGTGCTGCCGACCCTGGCCGACGGCACCCCGCTGGCCGAGCTGCCCGCCTGGGCCGGACGCCCGCACGCCTGGCCGAAACTGTGGAAGCACCACGCCGCCCAGGGCCAGGCCGACCGGATCAACGCCCTGGCGCACGCCCGCGGCGAGAAGTGGATCCACCGCTACGGCGGCAAGATCTCCGCCGAGTGGCAGTACGCCAAGGCGCTCCAGGTGCTGGAGGAGGACGCCGAGGTCTACGCCGCCTGCGAGCGCTGGATCGAGGCCGCCGACTGGATCGTCTGGCAGCTCACCGGCACCGAGTCCCGCAACACCTGCACCGCCGGCTACAAGGGCATCTTCCAGGACGGCGGCTACCCGTCCGAGGAGTACCTGGCCGCCCTGCACCCCGGCTTCGCCGACTTCGCCCGCACCCGGCTCGAACACCCCGCCGGCCTCGCCCCGCTCGGCTCCCGGGCCGGCTCGCTGACCGCCGAGGCCGCCGCCTGGACCGGCCTGCCGGCGGGCATCGCGGTCGCCGCCGGCAACGTCGACGCCCACGTCGCCGCGCCCGCCGCGCAGGCCGTCGACAACGGCAAGCTGCTGGCGATCATGGGCACCTCCACCTGCCACGTCGTCAACGGCCCCGCCCCGGCCGACGTCCCCGGCATCTGCGGCGTCGTCGACGGCGGCATCGCCGAGGGCGCCTGGGGCTACGAGGCCGGCCAGTCCGCCGTCGGCGACATCTTCGCCTGGTGGCTGCGCCAGGGCCTGCCCGCCGACTACCTCGCCGAGGCCGAGGCCACCGGCGAGGACGCCCACCACCTGCTCACCCGCAAGGCCGCCGCCCAACCGGTCGGCGCGCACGGCCTGGTGGCCCTCGACTGGATGAACGGCAACCGCTCCACCCTGGTCGACCACCACCTCTCCGGCGTCATCGCCGGCCTCACCCTGGCCACCCGGCCGGAGGACGTCTACCGCGCCCTGCTGGAGGCCACCGCCTTCGGCGCCCGCACCATCGTCGAGGCCCTGGAGGACGGCGGCGTCCCCGTCGACGAGTTCGTCGTCACCGGCGGCCTGAAGAAGAACGCCCTGCTGATGCAGATCCACGCCGACGTGCTGCGCCGCCCGGTCTCGCTCGCCGTCTCCGAACAGGGCCCGGCCCTCGGCTCCGCCATCCACGCCGCCGTCGCCGCCGGCGCCCACCCGGACGTCCGCACCGCCGCCGCCGCGATGGGCCGCGTCCGGCGCCACGCCTACCTGCCCGACCCGGCCCGCGCCGACGCCTACGACGCCCTGTACGCCGAGTACCGCCTGCTGCACGCGCACTTCGGCACCGGGAACGACCTGCTGCTGCACCGCCTGCGGGCGATCCGCAACGCCGCGCTGGGCCACGCCGCCCCGAGCCACCACAGCGAGGACTGACACCCCATGAGCGACACCATCGACGCGCTCCGCCGCCAGGTCTGCGACCTGCACCGGGAGCTGGTCCGCTACGGCCTGGTCGTGTGGACCGCCGGCAACGTCTCCGCCCGCGTCCCCGGCCAGGACCTGCTGGTCATCAAGCCCAGCGGCGTCGACTACGACGAACTCACCCCCGGCAACATGATCCTGTGCGACCTGGACGGCAACGTCGTCGAAGGCCGGCACGCCCCCTCCTCCGACACCGCCGCGCACGCCTACGTCTACCGCCACCGCCCCGACGTCGGCGGCGTCGTGCACACCCACTCCACCTACGCCAGCGCCTGGGCCGCCCGCGGCGAGCCGGTGCCCTGCGTGCTGACCGCGATGGCCGACGAGTTCGGCGCCGAGATCCCGGTCGGCCCGTTCGCGCTGATCGGCGACGACTCGATCGGCCGCGGCATCGTCGAGACCCTCGACGGCCACCGCTCGCCCGCCGTCCTGATGAAGAGCCACGGCGTCTTCACCATCGGCAAGGACGCCCGCGCCGCCGTCAAGGCCGCCGTCATGTGCGAGGACGTCGCCCGCACCGTGCACGTCTCCCGCCAGCTCGGCGAACCGCTGCCGATCGCCCAGGCCGACATCGACCGCCTCAACTTCCGCTACCAGAACGTCTACGGCCAGCGCCCCGCGGCCCAGTGAAGGAGAACCACCAGTGACCGAGGTATTCACCGGACGCGAGATCTGGTTCCTCACCGGGAGCCAGGGCCTCTACGGCGCCGACACCCTCCAGCAGGTCGCCGACCAGTCCCGGCAGGTCATCAACCAGCTCGCCCGCACCGGCCTGCCCGTGCGCCTGATCTGGAAGCCCGTCCTCACCGGCGCCGACGCGATCCGCCGGGTCTGCCTGGAGGCCAACGCCGACGACGCCTGCGTCGGCCTGATCGCCTGGATGCACACCTTCTCCCCGGCCAAGATGTGGATCGCCGGCCTCGACGCGCTCCGCAAACCACTGCTCCACCTGCACACCCAGGCCAACCGCGACCTGCCCTGGGCCACCATCGACATGGACTTCATGAACCTGAACCAGGCCGCCCACGGCGACCGCGAGTTCGGCTACATCCAGTCCCGCCTCGGCGTCGCCCGCAAGACCGTCGCCGGCCACGTCAGCGACCCCGCCGTCGCCCACCGGATCGCCGCCTGGTCCCGCGCCGCCGCCGGCCGCGCCGACCTCGCCGCCCTCAAGCTCGCCCGCTTCGGCGACAACATGCGCGACGTCGCCGTCACCGAGGGCGACAAGGTCGAGGCCCAACTGCGCTTCGGCGTCTCCGTCAACACCTACGGCGTCAACGACCTGGTCACCGCCGTCGACACCACCGCCGACGCCGACGTCACCGCCCTGGTCAAGGAGTACGACGAGACCTACCGCCTGGCCCCCGAACTGCGCCCCGGCGGCGACCGCCACGACTCGCTGCGCTACGCCGCCCGGATCGAACTCGGCCTGCGCGGCTTCCTCACCGCCGGCGGCTTCGGCGCCTTCACCACCAACTTCGAGGACCTCGGCGGCCTGCGCCAGCTCCCCGGCCTCGCCGTCCAGCGCCTGATGGCCGACGGCTACGGCTTCGGCGGCGAGGGCGACTGGAAGACCTCCGTCCTGCTGCGCACCCTCAAGACCACCGCCACCGGCCTGGGCGGCGGCACCTCCTTCATGGAGGACTACACCTACCACCTGGAGCCCGGAAGGGAGTTGATCCTCGGCGCGCACATGCTGGAGGTCTGCCCGAGCATCGCCGCCGCCACCCCGTCCTGCGAGATCCACCCGCTCGGCATCGGCGGCCGCGAGGACCCCGTCCGCCTCGTCTTCGACGCCGCGCCCGGCCCCGCCACCGTCGTCGGACTCGCCGACCTCGGCGACCGCTTCCGCCTGGTCGCCAACGAGATCGACGTCGTCGACCCCGTCGAACCGCTCCCCAACCTGCCCGTCGCCCGCGCCGTCTGGCAGCCCCGGCCCAACCTGCGCACCTCCACCGAAGCCTGGCTCACCGCCGGCGCCCCGCACCACACCGTCCTCACCAGCGCCCTCGGCACCGAGCACCTCGACGACCTCGCCGAGATGCTGGCCACCGAACTCGTCGTCATCGACGCCGACACCACCATCCGCTCCTTCACCCGCGAACTGCGCTGGAACCAGGCCTACCACCGCCTGGCCCAGCGCCTGTGACCCTCCGTCACCCAGGAACGACGGCGCCCGCCCGCCCGCGGGCGCCGTCCCCCGCTTCTCCCCGGCCCGCTGCCCGGCCCGCTGCCCGGCCCGCTGCCCGGCCCGCTGCCCGTCCGCCCGTCCGTCCCCGCTGAACGGAGCCGCCCGTGCCGCCCGGAGCCCCCGCCCGACTCAGGATCGCCCAGAGCGAGATCGCCACCCTCCCCGACGGCCGGTGGATCACCCGCTGGACGTTCGGCGCCCCCGGCGGCGTCACCGCGGAGGTCCTCAGCCTCGGCGCCCGCCTCGAAGCCCTCCACGCCCCCGACCGCAGCGGACACCGCACCAACGTCGTCCTCGGCGGCGCCCACGTCGCCGACCTGCTCGGCGACGCCGCCTACTTCGGCGCCACCGTGGGCCGCTACGCCAACCGCGTCGCCGGCGGCCGACTGCCCCTCGACGGCACCGTCCACCACCTCGCCACCCAGGACACCGGCCACACCCTGCACGGCGGCCCCGACGGCTACGCCACCCGGCTCTGGGAGGGCGAAGCCGTCCGCGAAGAGCACCGGGTCGGCGTCCGGCTGCGCCTGCACAGCCCCGACGGCGACCAGGGCTTCCCCGGCGCGCTCACCGCCGAGACCACCTACCTGCTCGACGCCCGCGGCGAACTGACCATCGAGTACCGGGCCACCACCGACGCGCCCACCGTCGTCAACCTCACCAACCACGCCTACTTCAACCTCGCCGGCGAAGGCAGCGGCACCGTCCTCGACCACCTGCTGCGCGTCGACGCCGCCGGCTACCTCCCCGTCGACGACGACCTGATCCCGCTCGGCCCGGTCGAACCCGTCGCCGGCACCCCCTTCGACCTCCGCACGGCCCGCACGCTCGGCGACCGGTTCGCCCTGCGGCACCCGCAACTCGGCCCGGCCGGCTCCGGCTACGACCACACCTGGGTCCTGGACGGCACCGGCCTGCGCACCGCCGCCGTCCTCACCGACCCGGCCAGCGGCCGCCGCCTGGAGTGCCGCACCACCGAACCCGGACTCCAGGTCTACACCGGCAACCTCTTCGACGGCTCGGTCACCGGCCGCTCCGGCCGCCCCTACCGGGCACACGCCGGCCTCGCCCTGGAGACCCAGCACTTCCCCGACTCCCCGAACCGCCCCGACTACCCCTCCACCGCCCTGCGCCCGGGGGAGGAGTACCGCTCCACCACGGTCTACCGGTTCACCGTCACCCGCTGACCTGATGACCCGCCGGCACCCGGCCACCCGCAAGACCCCTGAAAGGACCCGACCCACCATGACCGACGCATTGAACCGCCTCAGCGAAGAGGGCGTGGCGATCTGGCTCGACGACCTGAGCCGGGAGCGCCTGAACTCCGGCAACCTGGCCGAGCTGGTGCAGGAGAAGCACGTCGTCGGCGTCACCACCAACCCGACCATCTTCCAGAAGGCCATCGGCGGCGGCAGCGCCGCCTACGACGGCCAGCTGACCGACCTCGCGGTGCGGGGCGTCACCACCGACGAGGCGATCCGCATGATCACCACCTCGGACGTGCGCGACGCCGCCGACGTGCTGCGCCCCGTCTACGACGCCTCCAACGGCCGCGACGGCCGGGTCTCCATCGAGGTCGACCCCCGCCTCGCGCACCAGAGCGCGGCGACCGTCGCCGAGGCCAAGCAGCTGTGGTGGCTGGTCGACCGCCCCAACGTGCTGATCAAGATCCCCGCCACCCTGGCCGGCCTGCCCGCCATCAGCGCCGTCCTGGGCCGGGGCATCAGCGTCAACGTCACGCTGATCTTCTCCCTGGAGCGCTACCGCGCCGTCATCGACGCCCACCTGAGCGGCCTGGAGGCCGCCAAGGCCGCCGGACTCGACCTGTCCCAGATCGAGTCCGTCGCCTCGTTCTTCGTCTCCCGGGTCGACACCGAGATCGACAAGCGCCTCGACGCCGCCGGCACCCCCGAGGCCAAGGAACTGCGCTCCAAGGCCGCGCTCGCCAACGCCCGCCTCGCCTACCGGGCCTACGAGGAGGTCTACGGCTCGGTCGACGGCACCAAGCCCGCCTCCGCCCGCTGGGCCGCCCTGGAGGCCGCCGGCGCCAAGCCGCAGCGCCCGCTCTGGGCCTCCACCGGCGTCAAGGACCCCAACCTCCCCGACACCCTCTACGTCACCGAGCTGGTCGCCCCCGGCACCGTCAACACCATGCCCGAGGCCACCCTGGACGCCACCGACGACCACGGCGCCGTCACCGGCGACACCATCACCGCGCACTACGCCGACGCCGAGGCCGTCCTCGCCGCCGTCGCCGCCGCGGGCGTCGACTACGACGACGTGGTCCAGCTCCTGGAGGACGAGGGCGTCAGCAAGTTCGAGGCGTCCTGGACCGAGCTGCTGGAGACCGTCACCGCCGCGCTCGAAGCCCACCGCCAGAACTGACCCCGCTCACGGAACCGACACCCCGGGCGGCTCCGGGCGGGCCGCCCCGGGCTGGCGGCTCCGGGCTGCGGTCGGCCCGTGATAACCCGGTGCGTGTCGTCGGCCGGCCCGGGATACTGGCCGCCATGGATGAGGTCGAGGTCGTCGTCGCGCACTCCGAGCGTGCGACCCTGCGGGTCGGTGACGTGTTCCTGAAGGTGGACCCCGATCAGGCGCGCATCGACGCCGAGGTCGAGGCGATGGCCCTGGCGCCGGTCCCGACCCCGGAGGTCCTGTGGCGCAAGCCGCCCGTGCTCGCGCTCGCCGCGCTCCCGGGGACGACGCTCGGGAGCCTGGGCGGGCCGTCGACCGGGTCGCCGGCGGCGTGGGCCGCGGCGGGCGCCGCCATCCGGGAGCTGCACGACGCGCCGCTGCCGGCACGGCCGGGCCGGGCCGGGCGGAGCATCGTCGCGCTGACGGCGGAACTCGACCGGGAGTGCGAGCTGCTCGTGTCCGGCGGCCTCCTGCCCGCCGACCTGGTCACCCGCAACCGCCGCGTCGCGGAGGCCGCGTTCCGGCCGTGGACCCCGGCGTTCACGCACGGCGACCTGCAGATCGCCCACCTCTTCGTCGACGGCGACCGGGTCACCGGCATCATCGACTGGTCCGAGGCGGGCCGGGGCGACGCCCTGTACGACCTCGCCACCTTCACGCTCGGACACGAGGAGCACCTCGACGACCTCCTCGCCGGCTACGGCACCGACGTCGACCCGGACGTGATCCGCGCCTGGTCGTCGCTGCGGAGCCTGCTGGCCGTCCGCTGGCTCGTCGAGCACGGCTTCGACCCGTTCGCCCCGGGCTGCGAGGTCGACGTGCTGAGATCCCGGATGTGAGACCGCGCGGCCCCGCCCCGCCGCGCCGACCCGCACCGCAACTCCCCTTCCGGAAGGGGCCGCTGGGCCCCGGGGGCGCGGTGAGGACTCTTGACAGCCCGGTGGTCCAGACCACCAGTATGGGTCCGGCCCAGAGTGCTTCGGGCCGCCGAAGTCCCCCACCTTCGAAGGGAGCGCGGTCCATGGCCGGACCCGTTCGCGCACCACTCCGAGCCCTGCTCGCCGGAGCCGTCACCACCGCCACCGCCGTCGCCGGCGTGGCGCTCGCGGGCGCCGGCACCGTCCACGCGGCGGGTGCCCCGTCGCCCTCCCCGTCGCCCTCCGCGTCGAGCGTCCTGTCGCCGGCCATCCAGGTGCAGGTCAACCCGTCCTCGGGCACGCTGGCCCCCGGCTCGTCGGCCACCGCGAGCGTGGGCACGGCCATCATCAACAACGGCTCGTACACGTCCATCGCGCTGACGGTCAGCGGTGCTCCCGCCGGGGTCAGCGCCTCGGTCAACCCGTCGTCGGTCAGCGGGAGTTCCAGCGCCGCCCTGTCGGTGTCGACCGGGTCCGCGGTCGTCCCCGGCACCTACACGCTGACGGTCAACGGCGTGCTGACCGGCACCTCGGCCACGTCCTCCGCGACCTACACGCTCACCGTGACCGCCCCGGCGTGCCCCGCCGCCCCCTGGGTCGGCGCGCAGGTCTACACCGGGGGCGCCACCGTCTCGTGGAAGGGCCACCAGTGGAGCGCCAAGTGGTGGACGCTGGGCGAGGAGCCCGGCACCACCGGGCAGTGGGGCGTCTGGCAGGACCTCGGCAGCTGCTGATCCGCGCGTGCCGTCGAGCCGGGCCGCAGGGCCGGGGGAGCGCGGGGCCGGGGGTGCGCGGGGCGTGAAAGTTTCGGGTGCGCGGCCGGGCGGCCGGACCCCCGGTGAGGTGGGACGCGGCGTGTACGGAGCGGCCCTTCGGCCGCTGTTCGTCGGTGCCGCGACGGGTCGGGGCGGGCCGGTCCCGGCCCGACTCCGGCCGTCGGCGCGGGAGTCGGTGTCGCGCGGGGGCCTGCCGCGGGGTGGGGCGGGCCGCTAGCATCGGCCGCGGTTCGGTGCGGGAGCGCTCCCACGCTTCGGCTCCCGCATCGTCCCCGGTCAGCATGCCCCCACCCGGCTGCCGGCCGCCTCTCCCACCCGAGAGCACCCCCGGAGGACACCGTGCACCCCACCGACCCCCAGGCCCCCCGACGGCGCGCCGCCGCCGCGCCCGTCCGGCCGACCCGTCGCGCCGCCGCCCTCGCCCTCGCCGCCGCGACGGCGGCCGTCGGGCTGGTGGCCGCCGCCCAGGGCGGCGCGGACGCGGCCGTGCAGGGCAGCCTCCCCGCCGACACCCAGTTCTACAAGGACCCGGCCTCGCAGGCCGTGAAGTGGACGGCCGCCAACCCAGGGGACTCCCGCGCCCGGGTGATCGGCAAGCGGATCGCCAGCCAGCCGCAGGGCATCTGGTTCGCCAACTACCGCCCCGACACGATCACTTCGGACGTCCGCACGGTCGCCTCGGCCGCCGCCCAGGCCGGCCAGGTGCCGGTGCTGGTGGCCTACATGATCCCGAACCGGGACTGCGGCGGCGCGTCCGCCGACGGCGCTCCCGACCTCGCCTCGTACGACGCCTGGGTCGGCAAGTTCGCGGCCGGGCTGGGCAGTTCGCGTTCGGTCGTGGTGCTGGAACCCGACTCGATCGCGCTCACCACCTGCCTCGGCGCCCAGCAGCAGAACGACCGGTTCGCCTCGCTGGCCCGCGCCGTCACCACCATCCGCGCCGCCGCCCCGAACGCCAAGGTCTACCTCGACGGGGGCCACTCCACCTGGAACTCCGCCGCCGAACAGGCCAACCGGCTGCGCGGCGCGGGCGTGCTGAACGCGGACGGCTTCTTCACCAACGTCTCCAACTTCAACCCCACCGCCAACGAGGCCGGCTACGCCCACGGCGTGCTCAACGCCCTCGGCAACCCCGGCAACCTGCACGCCGTGATCGACACCAGCCGCAACGGCAACGGCCCGGCGGGCAGCACCTGGTGCGACCCGTCCGGCCGCAAGATCGGCAACTACCCGACCGCCGCGACCAACGACAGCGGCATCGACGCCTACCTGTGGATCAAACCCCCGGGCGAGGCCGACGGCTGCGCCGCCGCGGCCGGGACGTTCGTCCCCGACATCGCCTACCAGTTGGCGGTGAACGCGGCCGACCCGAGCACCCCGGCGCCCACCCCGACGCCGACTCCCACTCCCACGCCGACCCCGACCCCGACGCCGTCCCCGTCGCAGTCCAGCCAGCCGCCGACCTCGCAGCCGCCGGCCGGGAACGCGTCCTGCTCGATCGCGTACCGGGCCAACTCCTGGGCGGGCGGCTTCACCGCCGACGTCACGCTGAAGAACACCGGCAGCGCCGCGATCTCCGGCTGGAAGCTGGCCTGGACGTTCCCCGGCGACCAGAAGATCACCAGCGCCTGGAACGCCACCGTCGTGCAGAGCGGTGCCGCCGTCACCGCCACCGACCTCGGCTACAACGGCACCCTGGCGGCCGGCGCGTCCACCAACTTCGGCCTTCAGGCCACCTACGGGTCGAACAACACCGCCCCGAGCGCCTTCACGCTGAACGGAACCGCCTGCACCACCTCCTGAGCCATCCTCCCCAGCCCCGTCGGCCACCCCCCCCACCCGTGGGCCGGCGGGGCACCCCCGTTTTTCCGACGGCCCGCGGGCTCACGGCCGGAGCTGGACGGCCGTCACCATCACGTAGCCGACCAGCAACCCGAACAGGCACACCGCCGTGATGTAGCGGGGCGTGAACGGCAGCCCCGCCAGCGACGGGTAGAGCAGCACGGCGCCGCCCGCCGCGAGGTCGGCGACGTACAGGCCGTCGGGCGGGACGATGCCGGTGCTGTGCGCGGCCCAGCCGGTGGCGATCAGGAAACCCGTCAGCAGGGTGAACCCGGACAGCAGCCCGGAGCCGATCGCCCCGAGCGTCGGATGCGGCTCCGGGAACGGCTCGCCCTCCGGCACCTCCGGACGCAGCCGGTGCGAGATCGCGAGCGCGCCCACCGCGAGCACCATGGCCCCGACGGCGCCCAACAACGGAGCGGGATTCAACGGCTCCTCCTGGAGAACGCGAAGTGCTGCCCGACGAGGGCCGCGAGCGCGGCCGGCAGCAGGACGGTGACGAGCAGGACGGTCGCCCAGACCGAGGGTTCGATCGGCGCGGGCCCGGCCGGGCTGTCCGGTGGCGGGGCGGCGACCAGGGTCGAGGGGGTCGGAGTCGGGGTCGGAGTCGGCGTGGGAGAGGGGGTGGGCGAGGGCGAGAGCGGCGGGGGCGAGAAGAGCGACGGTGGCGGGGGCGACGGTGGCGGGGTGGTGGCGGGGGTCAGGCGTGGTGCGGGCGGCGGTGGCACGCTCGCGGCCTTGGCGACCGGGGGTGGGGTCGGTGTCGCGGTGTGGGGTGTGGGCGTGGGGGTGGGGGACGGGGGCTGAACCGGCGTCGGGTGTGCGGGCGTCGGGCTGGGGCTGGGCGTCGGACTGGGAGGCGGGCTGGCGCTCGGTGACGGGCTGTGGCACCAGAGCCAGGGCGGGTGGTGCGGGTGCGGGAGGTGGGGGAGCGGCGGGAGACAGGGCAGCGGGGGGAACGGCGGGAGGGACGGGGTCGGGTACGCGCCCGTGGCATGGTCCACCGGCTGATCATCGGACCGTGCGCGTGGCCCGCGGTAGTCGTTCGGGGTCAAACCCCACGGGCCGGTGAAACCTCCAGCGGCGGCGCGGAACGGACGGACGGTGAGTGGTCGTCAGTTCGATCGACCGGAACGGGTGTTGGCGCGGGCGCGAGCGCGGCGGTGGCCGCCACCGCCGCGGCGGCCGCCACCGGCCAGCCGGTGCCGAGCAGCAGCGCCAGCACCGCCGGGCAGCTCACGGCGGCGGCCAGCCGGGCCGGGCCCGCCAGGACGCGGACGGCGGCGGCCGTGCAGGTCAGGTAGACGGTGAGGAACAGCGCGGTCGGCACGGCCACCAGCTGGGAGGTGGTCAGGACGCCCGTCCCGACCAGGACGAACAGCGGGACGCCGGTCAGCGCGGTGGTGGCCACCACCGCGAGCGAGCCGCGCCGCCCGGCCGCCGCGCCGGACGGGAGCAGGGCGTCCAGCAGGGCGGCGGCGCCGGTCAGGTAGGTGTTGGTGGCGGCGAGGGTCAGCACCAGGGCCGCGCCGGCGGCCAGCAGCGGGCCCCGGGAGCCGATCGCGGCGCGCATCAGGTCGGCGAGCGGGACGGAGCCGCCCGCGCCCGGGCCGAGCACGGCGACCGTCGCGGCGGCCAGGCCCAGGCAGAGCAGCGAGGTCACGGCGAACGCGATCAGCACCACCCGGCGCAGCTGGCGGCGCGGGTCGCGCAGCCGGGTGGTCAGCGAGGCCGCGGCCTCCCAGCCGACGAACGCGAACATCAGCGGCGGCGCGGCCTGCGCGACGCCCGTCCAGCCGTGCGGCAGGAACGGCGTCCAGTGCGCGGCCCGGGCGGCCGGGGCCGATCCCAGCACCGCGAACAGCACCAGCCCCACCAGCGCGGAGACCAGCACCAGTTGGAGACCCGCGCCGGTCCGGACGCCGACCAGCCGGACCGCCAGCACCACCGCCAGCAGCACCAGCCCCGCCCGGACGGCCGTGCCGCCGTCCGCGCCGACGGCCGCCGCCGCGTAGCTCCCGCCGATCAGGCAGACCACCGGCGCGCCCGCGACCACCCCCGCCAGGAAGCACCACCCGGCGGCCCGGCCGGCCCGGGCGCCCAGCCCCGCCGCCGTGTACCCGGCGACCCCGCCGGACGAGCCCAACCGGGTGCCCAGCGCGCAGAACACCACCGCGATCAGGCCGGACAGCCCCAGCAGCGCCAGCCACGCCAACAGCGAGGCCGGGCCCGCCGCGCGCGCCGCCAACCCCGGGAGCAGCAGCAGGCTCGGGCCGAGCAGCGCGCCGATGTACAGCGCGGACGCCCCGGCGGTGGAGAGGCGGGCGGCGGGGGTGGTCGCGGGGGAGGGGGACGGGGAGGCCGTCGCGGTCTCGGTCATGCCCCGATCCTGGCCCGGACCGCGCGGCACCCGCTGGCGAAAACCGCCCCGCCCCGGGCCCCGCACGGCAGATCCTGCCGCCCCGACCGCCTTCGGCGGCACACCCTGCCGAGGCCCCCGGACGGGCCCCCGCCTGCGGGGGAATCTGCCGGGGGTACGCGGGCCCGCGTGGCGGATCCTGCCGACCCGGCCGCGATCGGCGGCACGGAATGCCGGGGACACACCGGATCCGGACCGATCCCGCCACCGCCCGCCGGCCGACGGCAGTAAGCTGCGCCGCATGTCGACCCCGCAGTACGACCGCATCGACCGGGCGATCCTCGCGCACCTCCAGCGCCACGGCCGGACCCCCAACGTCGACCTCGCCGAGGCCGTCATGCTCTCGCCCTCCTCCGCGCTGCGCCGGACCAAGGCGCTGGAGGCGGACGGCGTGATCGCCGGCTACCGGGCCGAACTCGACCGGGGGAAGACCGGGTTGGGCCTGACCGTGTTCGTCGCGCTGCGGGTCGAGCAGCACTCGCGGGAGACCTCGCGGCACATCGAGGAGTCGCTGTGCGCGATCCCCGCCGTGGTCGCCTGCCACGTGGTCTCCGGCGAGGCCGACTTCCTGGTGGAGATCGCCGTCCCCGACCTGGCCAGCTACGAGCAGGTCCTGCTGGACGAGATCCTCGCCGTCGGCCCCGTCCGCGACGCCCGCTCCACCTTCGCCATCCGCACCGTCCGCTCCCGGGGCCCCCTCCCGCTCGACCACTGGCCGCCCCGCAACGGCCGGTAGCCGGGCGGAGCATCGGCGCGAACGGCGGCGCGAACGGCGGCGCGAACGGCCGTTCGTGCAGCCCCGTTTCGGCCGGTCCCGGTGGGGGAGGACGGCTGGCACAGCGACAGCCGGGACGAGAGGGGCGGGCCGTGACGGTCGAGGCGTACTGGGGACTGAGCGACGACGAGCTGTACGAGATCATCGGGGAGGCGGTGCTCGGCGGGGGCCTCGGTGCGGGGCCCGAGGACCGCAGGCGGTTCCGGGTCTTCGGGCGGGGCCTGTTCGAGGAGATGCACCGGGACCTCCAGCGGAAGATCTGCCACCACGAGCGGCTGCGGGGCCTGATCGACGCCGACGGCGGCACCCGGGCCGACGTCACCGACGCGGCCGGGATCGCCAAGGTGCTGGAGGAGTTGGGCGGGGGCACCGGACACCCGGTGCTGGACTACGCGGCGGTCGGCGTGCTGGTGTCCCGGATCGGCCTGCGCGCCTTCTGCGCCAACGCCCCGGCACCGGAGCTGGAGCCGGAGCCGACGGAAGGGCCGGAGCCCCCGCAGAGAGGCGGTGAGTGACGTGACGGCGGCCGACGCGCAGTGGGAGCTGAGACGGCGGGTCGACAACCGGGCGACCCAACTCGACCGGATGCGGGCCCGGTTGGCCGAGCTGGGCGTCGACCCCGCCGCCCTGCGCGGGATCGGCGCGGAGAGCTGGACGAGGACGGCGGACCGGCTGGAGGCCGCGCTCACCGAGGACCTGCGGACGGTCTTCGCCGACCTCGGCGGCCCGGACGGGCAGTGGCGGCAGCTCCGGCTCGCGGTCCTCGCCGAGGAGGACGTCTACCCGGAGTGCAAGCGCTTCGCGGACGGCTCCGCGCTGATGGTGCTGCCCGAGTCGTTCCTCGGCCTGGCCGGCCTGTACAGCGGGTTCGGCGCGCAGGAGGCGGTGCGGGTGCTCGACGGCGGCCCGTGGCGGGCGTGGCGGAACACCCGGGCGGCGCTCCGCCGGAAGGCGTTCGGCACCGACCCGGCCGGGCCGGCCGCGCTCCTCCGCTACCACTTCCTGCACCAGCGGGTCTTCGGCCTGTCGGCGAAACCCGGTTGGCGCACCGATCCGCGCGCCGACGGGATCAGGGACGTCGTGCTGACCCAGGCGGTCCGCTTCGTCCTCGGCCACGAACTCGCCCACCAGCTGCACGGCCACCGGCACGGGGCCGGACCCGCCCAGGAGCTCGAAGCCGACCTGACCGCCCACCGGCTGACCCGCCGGAGCCTGGAACGCGACGCGGCGGCCGCCCGCACCCCGGACCTCCGCCTGCCCGTCGCCGACGTCGACCTGCTCACCACCTGGGGCAGCACGGTCGCCCTGTTCGCGCTGGCCGCCCGGGAGCACGCGCTGTTCGTCCGGATCGGCGACACCCACCCGCCGTCCGAACAGCGGATGTACCGCCTGCTGGACGAGTTGGCCCACCCGCTGCCCGGCTACGCCGCGCTCTTCCTCGGCAACGCCGTCCGCGCGACGAACGCGGCCGCCGACTTCACCCCGGTGGCCGTCCGCTTCACCCCGCGCACGCTGACCGACCAGCCGCACCTGGACACGCCGCTGCCCGCCGCCTACCTGGAGCGGATCGCCGCCCTCGACACCCTGCTCTGCCTCACCCGCTCACCTTCGTGGACCTGCACGAGACGCTGCGCCGCAACCTCCCCGGCCGCAGCACGGCCACCACCGCGCTCGCGGCCGCCCGCCTGCTGGAGGGCCCGCTCAAGGCGGCCGCCGACAGCGGGGGATGAGGCGGGAGACGCGGCGGTGGCAGGAAATCGACGCACTCCGGCATCCCTGCCACTGTCCGGCCCGCCGCTCCCCGGGCCAGCATGGTCGGCACCAGGCCGGAGCTGCGGCCGCGGACCCGAAGGACCCCACCCCGTGCGCTTCCTCGACGCCGCCGAGTTCACCGCCGACCGCCCCTGGGGCTCGGTCGGCCTCGCCGAACTGGACGACGCCACCGTCCGCCTGCACTGGACCGACCAGCCCTACCGCTGGCACGTCAACGACGGGCCCGAGGTCTTCGTCGTCCTCGACGGCGCCGTCGACATGCACTACCGGGTCGACGGCGAGGAGCACGTCGAACACCTGACCCCCGGCCGGGTCTGCGCCGTCGAACCCGGCGACGAGCACGTGGCCCACCCCGCGCCGCAGGCCCGGATCCTGGTCGTCGAACGCCGCGACAGCGACTGACCCCGCCCCGCCCCGCCACTCTGCCCTCCCCGCTGCCCCGTCGCTCCGCCACCTCGGCGCCGTCCGGGCGTTGATCCGGACGGACCGGAACACGGGGACGAGGGAGAACCGATGGAGCTGTGGCTGCTGAACCACCTGGACACCGCCGCGCTGACCGCGGTGGTGGTCGGGAGCGCGGTCGTCCTCGCGGGGGTGGGGGCGTTACTGGTGCGGCGCGGGTTCCCGCAGGTGGTGGAGGGCGAGCACAACGAGGTGATCGGGGTCGTGCTGGGGCTGTTCGGCGCGATCTACGGGATCATCCTGGCGTTCGTGATCGTCAACCTGTGGACCCAGATGGAGGAGACCCGCACCGGGGTCGCCCGGGAGGCCACCGCCGCCGCGACGCTGGTGCGCGACGTCCAGGCGTTCCCGCCGCAACCGCGCGAGCGCATCGACACGGCGGTCGGCGCCTACCTGCACGCCGTCGTCGACGTCCAGTGGCCGCTGATGCGCGCGGGCCGGCCCGACTTCGAGGCCACCGCCGCCAAGGCCCAGGACATCTACGACGCCCTGCAGTCCTACGAGCCGCAGACCAGCACCGAACAGGCCTACTACGAACGCGCCGCCGAGCAGTTGGACGACGTGGTCGCCGAACGGCGCGCCCGGATCGCGATGGCCACCCGGCAACTCCCGCCGCTGCTGCAGACCCTGGTCTACGGCGGCGCGCTGGTGATCATCGCGCTGACCGCCCTGTACGGCACCCGCCGGATCAGGGTGCAGGTGCTGTTCACCGGGACGATCGCCGCGCTGATCGGCTTCAGCCTGCTGCTCGTCCTGGTCCTCGACCGGCCGTTCACCGGCGACCTGTGCGTCTCCCCGGCGCCGTTCAAGGAGGGCGCGCTGTCCGCCTTCTGGCCCTGACCCGGGACCGTCCGCCACCCGCCACCCGGTACCCCGGCGTCCGGTCAGCCCTCGCGGGGCGCCGGCGCGACGGGCACCGGCACCACCGGCAGTTCGGCGAAGCCGTCGAGGATGAAGGACGGCAGGCGGGCGGGTTCATCCCCGGTGTCGGCCAGGGCGATGCCGGGCACCAGCCGGAACAGGGTCTGGAGGGCCGTCTCGGCCTCCAGCCGGGCCAGGTGCGCGCCCAGGCAGAAGTGCGGGCCGTGGCCGAAGGCCAGGTGCTCCTTGTCCGCGCGCGACGGGTCGAAGACGTCGAAGTCGCCCGGGTGGACCTGCGGATCGCGTCCGGCCGCGGCGAAGGCCACCACGATCGGCTCGCCCTGCCGGATCACCACCCCTTCCCCGAGGTCGATGTCCGCCACGGCGTAGCGCAGCGGCAGGTACATGATGGGGGCGCTGTGGCGCAGCGTCTCCTCCACCACGGCCGACCAGCTCGTGCGGCCGGCCCGCACGGCCTCCAGGTGCGCGGGCCGGGTCAGCAGGGCGTGCACCGCGTTGGTGATCAGGTGGACGGTCGTCTCGTAGCCCGCGCCGATCATCAGGAAGAGCGTGCCCTTCAGGTCCTCCCCGGTCAGGGGCTCGCCGCTGCCGGTCGGCGCGGACAGCAGGTCACCGGTCAGGTCACTGCCCGGGTGGGCCCGCTTGTGCGCCACCAGCGCGTCCAGGACCGCCGAGATCTCCGCCTGCGCCTCCAGGGCCCGTTCGGGGGTGGCCGCGGTGTCCGCGGCGCGGTCGATCGCCCTGCCCAGCCCCGCCCGCAGTTCCTCGGGGACACCGAACAGGTCGCAGATCACCGTCATCGTCAGCGGGAGCGCGAAGGCCGTTCGCAGGTCGACCGCCGTCCCGGGCGGGGTCGCGGCCAGGGCTGCGGCGAGCCGGGTGGCGGTCGCCACGACGGCGGGGCGCATCGCGCCGACCCGTCGCGGCGAGAACGACGGCGCGACCAGCGCGCGCAGCGCCCGGTGCTCCTCCCCGTAGGAGTTGAGGAAGTTCGACTGGAACACGACCGCCGCCAGCGGCCAGCCCTCGGGCACCTCCGCGCGCCCCGGCCAGTGCCGGCGGAAGTCGCGCGAGACCCGCGGGTCCGCCGTCAGCTGCCGGATCACCCGGTGGCGGGTCACCGACCAGGCCAGCACGCCGCCGGGCAGCAGCACCCGGACGGCCGGCCCCCGCGCGCGCAGCGCTGCGACATCGGCGTGCAGGGACCGGCCGCGGACGTCGAGGACGGGGCACGGGGACTCGGGCTGAGCGGGCATCGGGCACTCCTTCGGGCGCGGTCGCGGGCATCCGTCCGTCCGCCGCACCGGGTGCGTCGGAGCCGTACGGGGACGTTCGGAGGATCGGTGTGCCTCGGGCATTCGTCGCCGGAGCCCGGACGGATCGGTCGTCGGCCAGGCGAGAGCGGAACGGCCCCGACCCGGGCCTGCCCCGACGCCGGCCGGCCGCCGGCTCGTTCACTCCGACGGGTGAACGAGACGGCGGTGGCCAAGCCGGGGCCGCCCCGGGGCCGAAGCAGTCCCGAGCGGGGCGCGGAGTTGGCCGGGCCCCGGACCGAGACGAGGCATGATGGCCACAGAGCACATCGACTCGCGGCTGCTCGCGGAACTGACCGAGCAGTCCGAGGACTTGAACAGCGACGCGCAGCGCATCACGCGCACCGCGCTGACCGAGTTCGGGCAGGTGACCGGACCCCGGCGGCGCTGGTGGCAGCGCGGCGGGGTGCTGACGGGCGCGGCGGGGGCCGCCGCGCTGTGGGGCACCTCGCGGGCGCTGGCCGCCTCCGCCTCGGCGAGTGCGGACGACGTGATGGCGCTGCAGACCGCCGCGTCGATCGAGAACCTCGCGGTGAGCGTCTACCAGACCGCTGCGGGGCTGCCGTTCATCAAGGACGGCAACAAGACGGTGGCCGCGTTCATCACCAGGACCACCGCCCAGCACCAGGCGCACGCGAAGGCGTTCAACTCGGCCGCCACCCAGGCGGGCGGCAAGGCGCAGAACCAGCCCGACCCGAAGTACAAGGCGGTGGTCGACCAGGCCCTGCCCACCATCAAGGGCCCCGCCGACGTGGTCAAGCTGGCCATCACCCTGGAGGACGTGGCCGCGCAGACCTACACCAAGAACGTCTCGCAGGTCTCCTCGCCCGAACTGCGCAGGCTGTTCGGTTCGGTGGCCCCGGTCGAGGCCCAGCACCGGGCGGTGCTGCTGGCGGTGCAGGCGCTGCTCGCGGGCAACGCCGCGGACCTGATCGCCATCCCCGTCGACCCGGCCAAGCTGCCCGCCGCCGCGGGCAGCGTCGGATTCCCCGACGCCTTCTACCAGACCGAGAACGCTTCGCCGATCGACGAGGGAGCCGTCAAGTGACCACGCAGGACTGGGAACTCCCGATCAGCGAAAGCCAGTTGACCCGCCTGACCCGGGACATGGAGGAAGCCCACCGCGCGACCCTGCCCGCCATGCGCTCCGGCGCCGTGGACCTGGCCGCCGACATCCGCTCCAGGCTCGCCCCTCCGGCGCTCGACCCCGGCCGCCGCCGCTTCCTGCTCGGCGCCGGCGGCGCCGCGGCCGCGCTGGCACTCGCCGCGTGCTCCAGCGGCAAGTCCGCCAACTCGCCCGTCCCGAGCGCGTCCTCGACGGCCGTCCCCGGCTCCGCGTCCGGGCAGTACACCGGCGACCTGAAGGTCGTGGCGCTGGCCACCGCGCTGGAGAACCAGGCCGTGGGCGCCTACCAGGCCGCCCTGGACGCGGCGAAGGCCGGCAGGCTCGGCACCGTCCCGCCCGCCGTGGCCACCTTCATCACCACCGCCATGGGCCAGCACGCCGACCACGCCATGGCCTGGAACGGCGTCCTGACCGGCGCGGGCAAGCCCGCCATCACCGGCGTGCCGCTGTCCAACCAGCCCGCCACCCTGGAGGCCCTCGGCAAGGCGACCACCGTCGGCGACGTCGCCAAGCTCGCCCTCGGACTCGAGGACCAGGCGGCGCAGACCTACCTCTTCGCCACCTACCACGTCACCAGCCCCGGGGGCATCGCCACCGCCGCCACCATCGCCCCGGTCGAGGCCATGCACGCCGCCATCCTCCACTACGTCCTGGGCCAGTACCCCGTCCCCGACGACTTCCTGCCCACCGACAAGGCCGCCGACCCGGCCCTGCTCACCGTCTGAGGGACGGGCACCGGCCGACCAAGCCGGGCCGGGCACCGCTCCGAATCCCAGCAGCAGACGACCACCGGGCCGCACCGCGGCCCGCCCGGCGGAGGGAGAGCCATGACCGCACCCACGACCCCGACCACCCGGCCCCCCGGACGGGGGGAGGGCGCCGCCGGTCTGCTCGAACCGGTCCTGCGCGAGGTGTTCGCGGGGCCGCCGCCCTTCGCCCTGCACCTGTGGGACGGCTCGACGACCGGCCCGGCGGACGGGCCACGGGTGCGCGTGCGCCACCGCCGGGCCCTGCGCAGGCTGCTGTGGCAGCCGGGCGAGCTCGGCCTGGCCGACGCCTGGATCAGCGGCGAGCTCGACGTCGACGGCGACCTCGGCGAGGCCCTCTCCGCCGTCCGCCGGGCACTCGCCGGACGGGTGCCCGCGCGTCCGGCGCCGCGCAGCTGGCCCGCCCTGCTGTCGGCGGCCGCCCGGCTCGGCGCCGTGGGGCCGCCGCCGCCCCGGCCCGGCGGCCGGGCGAAAGTCAGCGGCGCCCTGCACAGCCGCAGCCGCGACCGGGCGGTGATCAGCCACCACTACGACCTGTCGAACGAGTTCTACGCCCTGCTGCTCGGACCCGCGATGGCCTACTCCTGCGCCTACTACACCCAGGACGACCAGACCCTGCAGGACGCCCAGGAAGCCAAGTTCGACCTGATCTGCCGCAAGCTCGACCTGCGCCCCGGCACGCGCCTGCTCGACGTCGGCTGCGGCTGGGGCGCGCTCGCCCGGCACGCCGCCCTGCACCACGGCGCCCGCGTCACCGCCGTCACCCTCTCCGCCCGCCAGCACGCCCACGCCCGCGCCCTGGTCGCCGAGGCGGGCGTCGCGGACCTGGTCGACGTCCGGCTGTGCGACTACCGGGAGATCCCCGCGGACGCCTACGACGCCGTCAGCTGCGTGGAGATGGGCGAGCACGTCGGCCGGGACGAGTACCCCGCCTTCGCCGCCCGCCTGCACGGTCTGCTGCGCCCGGGCGGGCGGCTGCTGGTCCAGCAGATGTCCCGCGGCGCCACCGCACCCGGCGGCGGTGCGTTCATCGAGGCGTACATCACCCCCGACATGCACATGCGCCCGCTCGGGCAGACCGTCGACCTGATCGAGGCGGCCGGCCTGGAGGTGCTGCACACCGAGGCGATGCGCCCGCACTACGCCCGCACCATCGACGCGTGGCGCGCCGAACTCACCCGGCGGCAGGACCGTTTCACCGCACTGGTCGGACGGCCGACGGTGCGGCTGTGGCAGCTCTACCTGGCCGGGAGCTCGCTGGCCTTCGCGGAGGGGCGGATGGGCGTCGACCAGATCCTGGCCCGCCGCCCCGGCGGTGCGCGGGAGACCGTCCGGCCCGCCGCGTGGTGCGGGAGCTGACGGCCCGCCGTCCCCCCCCGACCGTTCCCGCGCCAGCCGCCGACCACGCAGGAGACCCCCGTGCCCGACCGCGCCGACCGCCTCCCGCCCGGGGCCGGCTCCGTCCTGCTCGTCCTGCACGGGGGCAGGGCCGAGAGCCTCGCCCCCCAGCCCCGGCTGGGCCTGGCCAGGCTCCGGATGCTGGCCTTCGCCGCGGCCGTCCGCCGCCTCGCGGCCGACCCGTCGCTGGTGGAGGTCGAGGTGGGGTACCGCTACCGGGGGTGGAACGGCGGGCACGCGCACCCCGTCGCCGACGCGGACCGGGCCCTGCGGGAGATCGCGTCCCGGGCGCCCGACCTGAAGGTCACGCTGCTCGGGCACTCCATGGGCGGACGGGCGGCGCTCGCCGTCGCCGGCCACCCCCAGGTCCGCGGCGCCGTCCTGCTGGCGCCGTGGTGCCAACCCGGCGACGCGGTGGGGCAGTTGCGCGGCAGACGCCTGGTGATCCTGCACGACCCGGCCGACCGCGTCACCAGTGCGGACGCCTCCCGCGCCTTCGCGGCCCGGGCCCGGCGGGCCGGTGCCGAGGTGCGGTTCGTCGCGATGCCCCGGGGCGGACACGCCATGCTCGGCGGTGCCGGGGCCTGGCAGCGCCTCGCGGCCCGCGCGGTCACGGCGATCCTCGCGGGGGAGCCGCTGCCGGACCTCCCGCCGGGCGGGTCGTGACGCCGGGCTGCTCGGCCGCCACGTCAGCACCCTCGCCTTCGGCATCGCCGTCCAGGCCGCGAGCGGCATCGGCCGCGACGAACTCCAGCGCATGGCCGACGCCGCGCTCGCCGCCTGGCCCCCGCTGGGAGCCGCCCCCGACGCCGCGGTGTGACGCCGCGGCGTCACACCGCGACGGGCCGTCCGACGCGACGGTCCGGGGGTCAGCCGGGCAGTCGGGTGTGCAGCCGGATGGTGGTGCCGCCCTGCGCGGTGGAGCGGATCTGGACCAGGTCGCAGAGCTGCTGGACGAGCCAGAGCCCGCGGCCGCCGATCTGGTCGACGGTGGGGCGGAGGCGGCCGACCAGCGGATCCTGGAGGTGGCCGGCGTCGTGGAACTCGCAGATCAGGTCCGCGCCCTCCACCCAGGTGCGCAGGACGCCCCGGCCGCCGCCGTGCTTGATGCTGTTGCCGGCGACCTCGCAGGCGGCGATCAGCAGTTCGCGAAGGCGGGCGCCCTCCAGGCCGTACCGGCCCGCGCAGGCGGTGATGTGGGCCCGCACCGCGGCGAGCCGGCCCCGCTGGTAGGGGAGTTCCCGGTGGTCGGCCGAGGCCGTCAGCTCGGGGAAGACGTAGGGCTCCCGGGCGTAGGCGCTGTTGGGGCCGTGCGCCCCGTCGCTCAGCAGCATGGGGTGGCAGCGCCGCGCGGACTCCACCGCGGCGGGCTCCAGCGCGGCGGTGTCGTAGGCGCACAGCAGCCACCACGCGGGGGACTGGGCGAACGCGAGGTTCAACAGCCACTCGTGGTACTCGAACTCGGTGCTCTCGGCCGCCGAGGGCTCGCTCCACGCGGACTCGCTGATGCCGCGCACCGGGTGCCCCTTCGTGGCCTTGGAGATCCAGTCGCGCCAGGCGGGGATCAGCCGGCCCGGATTGCGGCCGAGGACGGCGGTGTCGAGGAAGGTGACCCCTTCGGCGGCGTCCGTGCCCTCCAGTTCGGTGCGCAGCATGCGCTCCTTCGGCCCCGCGACCGCGACCAGGACGAGCTCGCTCCCGGCGCGGGCGTCGTGGATGAAGGACATGGCGCCGTCGAGGAACTGCGCGTCCCCCGCGTAGGGGTACAGCTCGTGCCGGAAGGGGGAGTCCTCGGCGGGGGCTTCCGGGCGCGTCGTGCTGTTCTCGCTCACGGTGCCAGCTCCACGGGGATCTGCGGGACGTCGTAGCCGAGCAGCGACCAGCAGTGCCGGAACGTCTCGTCCGCCTTCTCGATCACGATCCGGCGACCGGGGGCCCGGCGGGCCGCGTCGACCAGGGCGCGCATGCCCGCGGCGTCCATCAGTTCGAGTTCCTCGCAGCGCAGCCGCAGGGTGGACGAGCGGGCGACGAGTTCGTCCAACGCGGTGCGGAAGGCGTCCGCGCCGTCCGAGTCCACCACACCGCTCACGCTCCAGCAGTCCGTTCCCACGCTGTACATCCGAAAACCTGGCATCTCCGTTCGTGTGCCCAGATGGTGCGGATGTACTCCGGACGCCTGCTCCAGGAGGTCCGGCCGGAAGCTGAAGCGGTGGTAGGCGCAGACGATGACGGCCGTCCTGGCGACTGCCAGCCGGTCCAGGTCCAGTTCGTGCCGGGCGATCTCCCGGGGGTTCGCGCTGCCCGGCCACACCCGGTCCATCCGGGCCAGCACCCGCAGCGCGCGGAAACCCTGCCGGCTCGCGGTGTCCGCCTCCCGGACCACCAGGTCCAGCATCGCCGCCGCGTTCCACCCGGCGCCGTCCGCCCGCGCGGTCAGCGGGTCGACGACCACGCCCTGCGGTGCGCCGTCCGGCGACCACCGGGCGTCGGGCGCGCCGATGAGCAGCACCTTGTCGCCGAAGAGCGCCCCGTCGGCGGCGAAGGCCCGGGCCGTCATGGTGAAGTCGTCACCGGGCCCGACCAGCCAGCAGACGTGATCGCCCGCGTCGACGGGCTCAAGGGTCGGTACGGTACGTGCGTTCCTCAACGCGCCCTCCCTCCGCCCCGGATCCCGCGGGAACATCCTATCGGCCCCGGCCGCCGGGGTCGGAGGGCGTCCCCGGCCGTGAGCGACCCCGCCGACCGTGCCCGTGCGCCTCGGGCCGGGACGACGGGGCGGGAGAACGGGGTGGGACGCCCTCCCAGCGCTGCGGGAACGGTGCGACTTCCCCCCGGCGGGACGGGTGCCGACAGTGGAGGACGGAGGCGACCGCCTCCACCGTCGAAGGAGGGGATCGTCATGGACGTCCGCGAGGAGCTCGCGCCGGACCACCGCCCGGGGCCGGCCCGGTGAGCGGCCCCAGGGCGCACTGGCTCTTCGGGGACCAGCTCGGGCCGCACTTCCTCGCCCCGTCCGGGCCGGGACCGGACCCCGACGCGCCCGTGGTGATCGTCGAGGCCCGCTCGGTGTTCCGCCGCCGGCGCTTCCACCGGGCCAAGGCCCACCTGGTGCTGTCCGCGATGCGGCACCGGGCCGCCGAACTCGGCGACCGGGCCCGCTACGTCCGGGCGGAGACCTACCGGGAGGGGCTGCGGCGGGCGGTGGGGGAGCGTGGCGTCACGGTCTGCCACCCGACGTCCCGGGCGGCGCTCGGCCTGGTGACGGCGCTGCCCCGGGTGGAGGTGCTGCCGCCCCGCGGCTTCCTGGTCCCGTTCGGGGACTTCCGTCGCTGGGCGGACGGGCTCGGGGAACGGCGGCTGCTGATGGAGGACTTCTACCGCCGGGTCCGCCGGGCCGAGCACCTGCTGCTGGACCCCGGCGGGCAACCCGTCGGCGGCCGGTGGAACCTCGACGCCGACAACCGGGAACCGCCGCCGCGCGGGGAGGGCGTCCTGCCCGTGCCGCCGCCCCGGTGGCCCGAGGAGGACGAGATCGACGAACGGGTGCGGGCCGACCTCGACCGCTGGGAGCGGTCCGGCGAGGTGCGCTTCGTCGGGCGGGACGGCCCTCGCCGCTTCGCCGCCACCCGCGCCGAGGCGCTGCGCGCGCTGGAGCACTTCGTCACCGCCCGGCTGCCCCACTTCGGACGCTGGGAGGACGCCGTCCTGGCCGCGGACCCGTGGATGGCGCACAGCCTGCTCTCCGTCCCGCTGAACCTCGGCCTGCTCGACCCGGGCGAGTGCGCGCGCCGCGCCGAGGACGCGTACCGCTCCGGGAGCGCCCCGCTCAACAGCGTCGAGGGGTTCGTCCGGCAGGTGGCCGGCTGGCGCGAGTACGTCTGGCAGCTGTACTGGTACCTCGGCGAGGAGCACCGGCACCGCAACGCGCTCGGCCACCACGCGCCCCTGCCCGACTGGTTCGCCGAACTGGACGCGGACGCGGTGCGGGCCCGCTGCCTGTCCGGCGCGCTCGCCCAGGTCCGGGACACCGGGTGGGTCCACCACATCCCGCGGCTGATGGTGCTCGGGAACTGGGCCCTGCAGCACGGCTACGACCCGGCCGCGGTCACCGACTGGTTCCACCGCTGCTTCGTGGACGGCTACGACTGGGTGATGGTCCCCAACGTGGTCGGCATGTCGCAGTACGCCGACGGCGGCACCGTCACCACCAAGCCCTACACCTGCGGCGGCGCCTACCTGAACCGGATGAGCGACCTCTGCCGCCCGTGCGCCTACCGCCCCGGCGACCGGACCGGGGAGCGGGCCTGCCCGTTCACCGCCGGCTACTGGGCCTTCACCCACCGCCACCGCGACCTGCTGGCCGCCAACCACCGCGCCGTCCGCGCCGTCCGGGGACTCGACCGGCTCGACGACCTCCCCGAACTGCTGGCGGCCGAGGCCGTCCGCGGCGACGCCGCCCCCTGATCAACCACGCTTCGTCCGGCGCGGGCCGTCCGGCCCGGGCCGGACGAAACGGTGCGGCGCGAAACGCTGCACGAACACTGCGAGTGGAAGGCCGCAGCGATCGGCGGCAGTTTCGACCCATGCGAACCACCTCCTCCCCCGCCTTCCCGCGACCCCTGCCCGGAGACGCCCGCTCCCCGCGCGCCGAGCGGCTGCGCGCCCTGATGGAGCGGACGGCCCGGGGCGACCGGGAGGCGTACGCCGGCCTCTACGAGGAACTCGCGCCGATCGTCCACGGCATGGCGCTGCGGGTGCTCGGGAATCCCGCCCAGGCCGAGGAAGTCGCCCAGGAAGCCCTCCTGGAGGTCTGGCGCTCGGCGCCGTCCTACCGGCCCGAGCGGGGCCCGGTCGCCGCCTGGGCCTGCACGATCGCCCACCGGCGCGCCGTGGACCGGGTCAGGTCGGTCCGCGCGTCCCACGAGCGCGAGCAGCGCGTGTTCCGGGAGGACCGGACGGTCCCGGAGCCCGTCGCCGAGACGGTCGAGCGGACCATGGAGTCCGCCCGGGTCCGCCGCGCCCTGTCCGGCCTGAGCCCGGCCCAGCGCGAAGCGCTGGTGCTCGCCTACTACGGCGGCCACTCGCAGAGCCAGATAGCCGCCGCCCTCGGGCTGCCGCTGGGCACGGTCAAGTCCCGGATGCGGGACGGCCTGCTGCGCCTGCGCGGCGCCCTGCACGACGGCTGAGCGGGAGGACCGCACCGAGCCGAAGGACGACCCGACCCGCCCCCCGAGGAGCCCCGCCATGAGCGACGCAACCGACCAGGCCGACACCCCCGTCGGCGTACCGACCGGGACGGTCGCCCGCCGACTGGGCGTGTCACCCACCACGATCCGCTCCTGGGAGCGCCGCTACGGCATCGGCCCCTCCCACCGCGGCCCCGGCCGGCACCGGCGCTGGTCACCCGAGGACGTCTCCCTGCTGGACGAGATGTGCCGGCTGACCGCCCGCGGCATCCCGCCGGCCGAGGCGGCGAAGGCCGTCCGCGCCGCCGCGCCCGGCACGCGCCGCGGCCCCGAGGACGGCCCGCCCCCGGTCGAGCCCGCCCCCGGCGCCGACCCCGTCCCGCCCAGCCCCGCCCCCGCACCGGCCACCGCCGCCCGCCCGGGCGGCAGCCGCGCCATGCCGCTCGGCACCGTCCGCCCCGAGTGCCGCGGCCTCGCCCGCGCCGCGGTCAGGCTCGACGGCCCGGAGGTGGCCGAGATCCTGCGCGCCGCCGTGGACGGGCTCGGCCCCGTCCGGGCGTGGAACGAGGTGATGATGCCCGCCCTGCGCGCGGCCGGCCGCAAGTGGGCCGCCGACGGCGAGCAGTACGTCGAGGTCGAGCACCTGCTCTCCTGGCACGTCGCCGCCGCGCTGCGCACCGCCGCCGTCGCCCCGGTGCGGTTCCGGGAGGCGCCGCCGGTCCTGCTCGCGGCCATGCCGGGCGAGCAGCACACGCTCCCGCTGGAGGCCGTGGCGGCCGCGATGGCGGTGCGCGGCCTGCCGTACCGGATGCTCGGCGCCGCCGTGCCCGGGCGGGCGCTCCTCGACGCGCTCGCCCGGCTCGGCCCCTCGGCGGTCCTGCTGTGGGCCCAGCACCGCGCCACCGCCGACCCGCACCTCGCGCGCGAGGTCGGCCGCGCCTCCTGGGGCGCCGCCGGGGCGCGCCTCGACCCCCTGGTCGTCATCGCCGGGCCGGGGTGGAACCGCCACGAGCACCCGACCGGACTCGCCTGCCCGCGCACGCTCGAATCCGCCCTCGACCTGCTCCAACGGGCCGTCGACGACCGGGACACCTCGGCCACCGCCGCCCGCCCGGCCACCGCCGCGCGCGCTCCGTCGGCGGCGGGGGTGGCGGGGGCGGCGGGGCTGGTGGGCCGCGCCGAACCGCCCGGGCGGAAGGAGGACCCGTGCGGCCCGAGCCGGTGACCGACCTCGCCCCGCGGACGGTGCGCCCGGCGCTGCTGTCCCAGGACTGGCGCGACGTGCTCTTCCTGCACTGGCCCGTCCACCCCGACGCGGTCGCCCCCCTGCTGCCGCCCGGCACCTTCCCCGACGTCCGCAACGCCACCACCTGGGTCGGGCTCGTCGCGTTCTCCATGGAGCGGCTGGGACCCGGCCGCACGCCCGTCCCGTACTTCGGGACGTTCCCGGAGGTGAACGTCCGGCTCTACTCGGTGGACGGGCGCGGCCGGCGCGGAGTGGTGTTCCGTTCGCTCGACTGCCCGCGGCTGCCCGCCGTACTGGTCGCACGCACGGCCCTCGGCCTTCCCTACCGCTGGTCGCGGACCCGCTGGACGGCGGACGGCGACGTGCTGCACCTCGCCACCCGGGTGCGCGGAGCCGGGAGCGGCGCCCGGTGCGTGCTGCGCGCCCGGGTCGGCCCGCGCCTGGAACGGCCGGGCCCGCTCGCCGGATTCCTGACCGCCCGCTGGGGGCTGCACACCCGCACCGCCGGCCGCACCGTCTACCTGCCGGTCGAGCACCCGCCGTGGCCGCTGCACCAGGCCGAGGTGGAGCACCTCGACGAGACCCTGCTGCGCGCGGCCGGCGTCGAGGTCACCGGCCCGCCCGCGAGCGTGCTGTTCTCGCCCGGGGTGCCCGTCCGGTTCGGCCCGGGCGGGGCGGCGGGGCCGAACCGGACGGCGCTCGGCTCCCGGTGAGGCCCGCGGGCGGGCACGCCGCCCGGCCGCGACCTCGGCTGCGGCCCCGGCCCCCCCGATGCCGCGGCCGTCGGCCCGGCCCATCGGTGCGCAATCGATGCGACTCCCGGCCGAGGGGGAAACGTGTGCACGGTGGGTGGCGGGGGATCCCCACGGAACGAGGAGTGGTCAGCATGATGATCGTTCGCAAGCTTCACGAAGCCGGTGTCACCAGCGAGCACGCCTACGCGGCCGCGCTCGGCTCGGTCGGACTCTCCCTCCTGAGCTGGATGGTGTCGATGAAGGCCGAGCAGGCGGGCGTCGAGCGCGCCGACCGCTGGGGCATCTTCGTCGGCGAGTGGGCACCGACCTTCTTCGGTCTCGGACTCGCCCTCGCCCACTACGAGGGCAGGGCCGCCGGCGAGGCGGGCGACCAGCGCGGCGCCTGGTTCGACCGGCGCGCGACCGGAGCCGAAGCCGGCTGAGCGCGGCGACGCCCGGGACCCCCGGCGGGACCTCCGCCGACAGTCAGTCCACGGGGACGACCCCCCAGGAAAAGGAACGGAGTGCTGTGATGGACTTCCGAGACGAGCTTCCCGTCGACCACCGGCTCGCCAACGTCTACCGGATCGGCGCCGGACTGTGCGGCGTGGCGCTGCTGGTGTTCGGCTGCCTGGGCCTGGCGGACGGCCTGGCGTTCTTCAGCACCAGCGGCGAACAGGTCGCCGGGCTGACCAGCAACGGCCTGCTCAGCCTGGTCTCCATCGCCACCGCCGCGGTGCTGATCGTCGGGGCGGTGATCGGCGGCAACACCGCGTCCACGATCAACATCGTGGTGGGCACCCTCTTCGTCCTGAGCGGGTTCGTCAACCTGGCCCTGCTCGACTCGGGGGCCAACCTGCTGGCCTTCCGGATCCCCAACGTCGTGTTCAGCTTCGCCATGGGGCTGGTCATCGCCACGTTCGGGATGTACGGCCGGGTCAGCTCCAAGCTCCCGCTCGACAACCCGTACTGGCGGCACCGCCACCCCGAGACGGCCCGGACCCCGGCGGCGCGCCCGCTCGGCGGCCCGGCGCCGCGCCCGGGCATCACCGGTCAGGCGCGGTGAACCGGAGGCACCCGAACGGCCGGGGCCCGGAGGACGACTCCTCCGGGCCCCGGCCGGTCCGGCGTCCGGCCGCCGGTCAGTAGAAGAAGCCGATGACGACCAGGTCGGGCGTCCGGACGGCCCGGCGCAGCCAGGAGACCACCTGGGAGGCGGCTTCGGCGACCTCGCGGTCCAGGTCAGGGGCGAGGCCGTCCCGTCGGCCCTGCTCGAACTGCTCCAGGGCGGTGACGCAGGCGGCGTGCGACCACTCGTCGCAGCACGGGTACGTCTCGGGGGTGGGGACCCCGGCGGGCAGGGCGGAGCCGTAGAAGAAGTCCGACACCGAGACGGCGCTGACGCCCAGGGCCTTCAGGCCCTGGTCGACCTCGTCCAGCCAGGAGCCGCGGAACGGCGAGAAGCTGCTGTTGTCGAGCCGCCAGCCGGCCACCGAGCACAGCTGCTCGTACGCGTAGCCGTAGCGGAAGGCGTGCTCCCGGTCCGCCGAGTACGGGCCGCCGTCGACCAGCGCGCGCAGCGCCTCGGCGGCGGTGGGCGCGCCGTTCTCGATCTCGGACGAGAACCAGCGGTCGGAGGACTCCAGCCTGCTCGCGAGGCGTTCCTCCAGCTCCCGCAGCAGGTGCGGGTCGGCGGCGCCGACGAGGGCGTTCAGGCGGGCCGGGTCGACCAGGAAGACACTCAGCGAAGAACTCATGTGATCATGTTAGGCGCCGGTGCCGACAGTCCGGAGGGGGCGTCAACGGGTTTGCTCGCAGGGCCAGTTGCCCGACCGGGCCAGGGTCAGCACCAGGGCCGCGATGTTCCACGCGTCGTCCGCGCCGCTGTGGTGGCGGCCCTCCAGCGGCAGGCCGGCCAGTTCGAGGGCCCGCGCCATGCCGGGCCGCTTCGGCAGGCCGCGGGCCTCGGTGAACACCGCCTTGGCGTTGGTGTGCCGACGGCCGAACGGGTAGGCGGTGCCCGCCGCCCGGCACTGCCGGGTGAACTGCAGCCGGTCGTAGTCGCCCCAGCTCGCCCACGGCCGCTCACCCGCCCGGTGCTCGGCCGCCAGCAGCCGGCACGCCTCGTCGAACGGCAGCCCGCCGGCCACCTCGCGCGCCGTCAGGCCGGTCAGCTCGGTGCAGAACCCGCTCACCGACGAGCGCCGCGGCCGCACCAGCACCCGGTGCCGGCCGACCCGCGCCAGCGAGGCCAGGTCGACCACCGTCAGCCCGATCTCGATGATCTCGCTGACCTGCCCGGGCGGCGGCTGCCCCTCCCAGCAGGTGGCCTCGACGTCCACCACGTTCAGCAGGTGCTGTTCCATGCCCCGGATCATCGGCGGCCGCGCGGACCCCGGTCAACGGGATATCCGGCGGGCCCTGGTGCCCCGAGCCGGGGACCCGCCGTCGCCCGGGGCGAGCTGCCCTGGCCCGCGGACCCCGCCGCCGTCGGTCACCGGGGGCGGGAGGTGTCGCCGTCCGGCGCTGGTCGCCGGGCCGCGGCCCGCGTCGGACGGCGGTGGACGGCGGCTCGGCTGGTCAGGGCAGGCGGACGGTGACGGTGATCCGCTTGCCGCCCCCGGGCAGCGGGGTGACGGTGCGGGCGTCGGTCAGCAGGAGGACCAGGGCCCAGCCGCGTCCGCTCGGGCGCGCCCGCTCGCGCAGGGCGTGCGGGGTGGTGTGCGGCAGAGCGCTGTCGGCGTCTTCGACGGTGATCCGCAGCACCGGGGCCGCGGCCGGGGCGGCGGTGTCGACGCGTGCGGTGAAGGCGGTGGCGCCGCCGCCGTGGCGGTTGGCGTTGGTGACCAGTTCGCTGGCCACCAGCAGGGCGTTCGCCTCGGTGTCGGCCGTGCAGGAGCCGGCCTCGCGCAGGCTCTGCCGCACGCTGCGGCGGGCCTGGGCCGCGCTCATGACGGGCGGCGCCTCCACTCCGGTGTCCTGTCCGCGCGCCTGCGGGGTGCCCGGGCGGTCGGTGCCCGGGAGCGGAGGTGAGGGGGCCGGCCGGGCGGGGACGGCTCGAATGACGGTCTGTCGGGTGTCGGACATGGTGGTGGCCTCGCGGGTCGCTCTCCTACGGGTCGGTCGCCGGTCGCATGACCGTGTCACGGCATCGGCTGCCCTGGCGCGCGGGCCCTATTCCGCCGGATCCGGACGGGAGCCCTCCGCATCGAAAGCGCATCGAAATCCCTCGTCGCGCCGCCCGCACCGCCCACCGCGACGTGCCGCAGCAGGCGCCCGACGGCTCGGTCAGCGCCCTCCGGCCGGTGCGAGCCCGGCTTCAGGGCGAGACAGCCGGGTGCGGCGGGGGGCCCGGCCTCAGGGGGGAGTCGGCCGGGCCCTCGTCCGCCGCACGACACGCATGCCCGGGGATCGCGCCTTCATGCCTCTCGTCTTCCGGCCGTCCCGGACCAGGAACCGACACCGGGCGCGCGACCGGCGCGGGAAGGAGCGGCCACCGTGCCTGCTGCCGGTCAGGCGCCGGCCACCGGCAGCGGCCCGCGTGCGGCGAAGACCTGCCCGGCGACGGAGGTGGCGTTCAGCGCTGCGGCGGAAGCCGCAGTGGCCGCCGGGTGCGGTGAGCGGCTCGGCGGCGCCCGGTCCTTGAACGCGTTCTCCTCGGCGGCGCCCTTGAGCTGGTCGCCCGGGCTCGTCGCTTCCTCCTCGTCGCGCTCCTCGCCCGCGGTGCCCCACCGGGGCGAGTGGAGGCGGCTGCCCCGTCGGGCGGCTCCGACGCGGGTGAATACTCGGTCGGATCAGGGGCATGCGGCGGTCCGACACAGACTGCCTGGAGGTTCTCATGGTTCCCCTTCTTCTCGTTCTGCTGCTGGCCCTGCTGCTGTTCGGCGCCGGGTTCGCGCTCAAGGCCCTGTGGTGGGTGGCGGTCGTCGTGCTGGTGGTCTGGCTGGTGGGCTTCGCCGCCCGCGGCACCAACGCGACCGGCGGCCGCGGCCGCTGGTACCGCTGGTAGTCCCCGCCCGGGACGCACCCTCCCCCGAGTTCCCCCGAGTCCCCCC
The DNA here is from genome assembly GCF_000269985.1 of Kitasatospora setae KM-6054. Lineage (NCBI taxonomy): Bacteria > Bacillati > Actinomycetota > Actinomycetes > Kitasatosporales > Streptomycetaceae > Kitasatospora > Kitasatospora setae. The sequence continues at coordinate 8,511,580 of NC_016109.1, forward strand.
CCGAGCGGGCCCGCGCACGACCGCGGGCCCGCTCGGGCGTGTCCGGCGTCCGCCGCGACGAAGCCCCGTGCTCGGATCCGCTGGGGAGCTCCCGCGCGTCGAGGGGGCGGGAAGGTGTGGTTCGCTTGGGGGAGAGGGGCTTTCAGGGACGGCAGGAGGTGGCGGTGGTGGAGTACCCGGGCGGGACACGGGCGGACGGGCTGCCGGCGGCGCTGTCGGACCCGGCGCGGTTGCGGGCGGTCGCGGCGACCGGGTTGATGGACACCGGCCCGGAAGAAGCCTTCGACGACCTCGTCTCGCTGGCCGCGCGCATCACCGGGGCGGGCCGGGCGTTCGTGACCCTGGTCGACGCCGAGCGCTCGTTCTGGAAGGCGAGCGTCGGCGTCGACCTCGATGACTCCGCCACCCGGCAGGGGCCGATCGGGCAGAGCTACTGCTCCTTCCTGGTCGGCGCGGCCGGCGAGCCCTTCGTCGTCGACGACGCCGCCACCGACCCGCGCACCGCCCACCACCCCGCCACCGGCCCGATGGCGATCGGCGCCTGGGCCGGGCAGCCGCTGCTCGGCCCGGACGGCCACGTGCTGGGCACGCTGTGCGTGATCGACACCGACCCGCGCGCCTGGTCGGACAGCGACCTCGCCACCCTCGCCACCCTGGCGCGCTCGGTCTCCTCCGAGATCCACCTGCGCCAGGCCCTCGCCTCCTCCCGGCACGCCCACCGGCGCTCGGCCGACCTCGCCCGCACCCTCCAGGCCGGCCTGCTGCCCGCCGCCCTGCGCACCGTCCCCGGCGTGGAGGCCGCCGCCTCCTACCTGCCCGCGTCCCGGCGCGAGCGCACCGACATCGAGGTCGGCGGAGACTTCTACGACCTGTTCCGCACCCACGGCGACAACTGGGCGGTCGTGATGGGCGACGTGTGCGGCAAGGGCGTGCAGGCCGCCCAGGTCAGCTCCATGGCCCGCTACACCGTCCGCGCCGACGCGGCCGACACCGGCTCGCCCGCCGGACTGCTGGGGCGCCTGCACACCGCGCTGCTCGCCCAGGGCTCCCCGCGCTACCTGACCTGCGCCTACGCCGCCTTCCACCTCACCGGACACGGCGCCAGCGGCACCATCGCCCTCGGCGGACACCCGCCCGCCCTGGTGCGCCGTGCCGACGGAACCGTGGAGCGGCTCGGCGCACTGGGCACCATGCTCGGCATCATCCCCGAGGTGTCCCTCACCGACGTGCCCTTCGACCTCGCCCCGGGCGAACTGCTGCTGCTCTACACCGACGGCGCCATCGAGGCCCGCCCCCGCCCCGGCACCCGGCCCGACCAGGCGGGCGCGGTCTTCGGTGAGGCCGACCTCATCCACGCCCTGGCCGACACGCACGGCCTCGACGCCGCCGCCACCATCGCCCACCTCCGCGCCCTCCTGGAAGCCCGGCACGGCGGCTGGTCCAGCGACGACACCGCCCTGCTCGCCCTGCGGGTCGCCCAGGCCGCCGCCGTCCCCCACCCCGTCCAGGGCCCGCCGCACGGCACACCGCGGTGAACCGGGCCCGGTGAACCGGCCCCGGGGAGCGGCCGGGCCGCCGTCCTCCCGCCCGGTCCGGGTCCGAGGCGGGCGAATCCCGGCCGCGCGAAAAGACGGTGCTTGAACTGATGACGGCAGGTCAGACTGTCTCCATGAACCCCGATCACCGCCCGCTGGCGCTGACCTTCTCCGAACCCGCCGTCGACCAGGCCCTGCCTGCCGCCGCGCCCCCGCCGCTCCTGCCCGGGCAGACCTCGCCGTTCCTGGAGCCGCACACCAGCCCACCCCTTCCCGTCCCCCCGACCGCAAGGAGCTGACCCCCGTCGTCCCGCCCGCACCCGCACGGGCACCCGCCGGCGGGAGGTTCGCGGAGCGGCGCCGGACCTCCCCTTCCGGCGCCCCCGGGGGGTCAGTTGGTGTGGCGGGTGCGCTGGCGGGCGGCGCGGCGGATCATGGCGCGACGCTCCTCCTCGCCGGTGGCGCCCCAGACTCCGGTGTCCTGCTTGTTCTCCAGCGCCCACCGCAGGCACTGCCTGGTGACGGGGCAGCCGCGGCAGACGGCCTTGGCGCGCTCGGTCTGGCGCAGGGCGGCACCGGAGTTGCCGACGGGGAAGAACAGTTCCGGGTCCTCTCGGGTGCACGCGGCGCGCCCGCGCCAGTCCGCGCCCCGGTCGGCGGCCGCGGCCGCCGGGGGCGGCGGCGTTGCCGGCGCGCTCGGCCCGGTGCGGCCGGGGAGGTCGGAGGAGGGCGTGGGCTTGGCGGTGCTGCGGTCGGCGGCCATGAGTCATCCTCCGTCTGATCGAGCCGGTCCTCCTGGTCGGATTCCCGTGACGGGATCCTTCTTCTCGCTGCCGGAGCGAAGATGCGCGCCGGCAGTCTCTTTCGCTTTCCGGCGGATCACCCGGGCCTGCGCGGCCGCCTTCTCTCCCGGGGCCCGACCGGGTCCTGAACGGAGATCAGGAAAGTCGGGCGTTTAATTTTTTCCTACCGGTGCAGACGGATGTCGTCGACGACAACGCTCGCACTCGTACTCGCAGAAGCAGGAGAAGCAGATGGGCATTCTCGCCTGGATCCTGATCGGTCTGATCGCCGGCGCCATCGCCAAGGCCCTGATGCCGGGCAAGGACCCCGGCGGCATCATCGTCACGATGCTCATCGGCATCGCGGGCGGTCTGCTCGGGGGCTGGCTCGGCAAGGTCATCTTCGGTGTCGACTCCATCGACGGGTTCTTCGACCTCTCCACCTGGATCGCGGCCATCGTCGGTTCGCTCATCCTGCTGGTGGTCTACCGCCTCGTCACCGGGAACCGGCACAGCCGCGCCTGAACGATCCGCGTACCCGCAAGGCCGGCCCCCCGACACGGGGGCCGGCCTTTGCGCCGTGCTCCCGGCCGGGAACACGGCGCAAAGGCGTGAGGAGCGGAACAAAGGAACAGAGAGAGGGGCGGAGCCCGTCCCGGCCAGGAGTCCCGTGAACAGGAGTGCCGCGAAAGCGGGAATCCCGCGACGCCCTCCCGGGGATTTTCCATTCTCCGCGGTGTTCGGAGGCATGGCCGCGCGATACCGGGGCAGGCGGCTTGCCGTACGGGGAACGAAAAGCTCGACGCGAGGAGACAGCAGATGACTGAGGCGATGTGGGGCTACGAGGGTGCCGAGGGCTACGCCGCGGGGTCCGACCTGACGGGGTACCGGGTGGAGGCGACGGACGGGCACATCGGCAAGGTCGACAAGCACACCGTCGACGTCGGCGCGGGCTACGTCGTGGTCGACACCGGCCCGTGGATCTTCGGCCGCGAGGTGCTGCTGCCGGCCGGCACCATCATCCGGGTCGACGACGCGGAGAAGACCGTGTGGGTCAACCGCACCCAGGACGAGGTCAAGAACTCGCCCGAGTACGACAAGGACAAGCACGCCGAAGACCCGGCCTACCGCGACCAGGTCGGCGGCTACTACGGCGGCACCGCCCACTGACCCGCCGCACCGGGCTGCCCGGGCCCCGCGTCCTCGGACGCGGGGCCCGGGCTTGTCCCGTCTCATCCCGCCGCCCGACCGTCCCGGTGGCCTCCCGGCCGGCCCGCCACCCCGTACGCCGGGGCCGCCCGGGTACTTCGCGCGAATCGGTGCGCATGGATGCGTCACGAGGGGGTAGACGGGGGCGCACCCTGCCGTTCTAGGAAGGAACCGACCGTGACGAGCAACCAGCTCCTGATGGCAGCGCCCCACCCGGTGAACGACCACGTGCGCACCGCACCGCCGCGCGGCTCCCGGGAGTTCGCACCGGAGCTGGCGGAGCTCGGCGACCTGACGGAGGTCGCGCCGACCGACGCCCGCGACCTGACCCGGGTGCTGCTGGCGCGCCTGGCCGGCCTCGAGGAGGGCACCCGGGAGTACTCCTACGTACGGGCCTCCCTGGTGGAGCTCAACCTCTCCCTGGTCCGCTTCGCCCTTCGCCGCTTCGGCTCGCACCGCGAGAGCACCGAGGACCTGATGCAGGTCGGCGCGGTCGGGCTGATCAAGGCCATCGACCGCTTCGAGACCGAGCGCGGCCTGGAGTTCACCACCTTCGCCATCCCCACCATCCTCGGGGAGCTGCGCCGGCACTTCCGCGACACCACCTGGGCCGTCCACGTGCCCCGCCGCCTCCAGGAGCTGCGCCTGGCCCTGGTCAAGGCCCAGGACGCCCTGTCCCAGGCCCTCGACCGGGCGCCGACGGTGGCCGAGCTGTCCGAGCACCTGGGGATCACGCAGGAGGAGGTCATCGAGGGGCTGCAGGCCGCGAACGCGCACAGCACCGACTCCCTCGACCTGCCGGCCGGGCCCGACGACGACGGCCCGGGCGCACTCGCCGCCAAGATCGGCGGCACCGACGAGCGGCTGGGCATGGTCGAGGACCTGGTCTCGCTCCAGCCCCTGATCGCCGCCCTGCCGGAGCGCGACCGGCTGATCCTGTCGATGCGCTTCACCGAGGAACTGACGCAGTCCCAGATCGGCGAACGCCTCGGACTGTCCCAGATGCACGTCTCCCGCCTCCTCTCCCGCACGCTCGCGAAGCTGCGCCAGGGCCTCGAGGCGGCTTGAGGCGGCGGGAGGCGGATCGAGCCCATGGAGCAGGGTGATCAGCGTCCGGCGCCCGCCCGCCGGACGCCGCCCGCACGGTGAGAGGGATGTGAGAATGCAATTGCACGACCACGGCACGTCCGTCCAGGCGGGCGCCGTCGCGCTCGAGGACGGTGCCGACGTCGAGGTGCGGTCCGGCGGTGACGGCACCGTCGTCTGCCGGATCGCCGGAGACCTGGACATCGAATCGCTGGCGCCCGCCAGGAAGGCCCTCGCCGAGGTGCTCCGCGGCGGGAACCGGCTCGTCGTCGTCGACCTGGCCCAGGTGGCGTTCTGCGACTCCTCGGGGCTGAACATGCTGCTCACGGCCCGCGCGGACGCCCTCGCCGCCGGCGCCGTGCTGCGGCTGGCGGCGGTGTCGCACCCCGTGGAGCGGCTGCTGGAGATCACCGGCGCCGCAGCCGTCTTCGACGTCCGCCCCACCGTCCCCGCCGCGATCGCCGAGCTGCCGTGACCATGATCTCCGTGCCCTCCCGTGCCCTGCCGCCGCACCCGGTCCAGCCGAACCAGTCGAACCAGCCGAATCAGCCGGAGTGCAGCGGGCAGGCGAAGCGGCAACGACCGTCAACTCGAAGGGCCGACCGAATGACCACAGCCCGCCAGACCCTCGACGACAGCCTGCGCGGCACCGTGCTGACGCTGCCGCCGGGCGGCCAGCGACGGCGCCTGGCCCTGGACGGGCGGCCCAGGCCGGTCGCCCGCGCGCGGGAGTTCACCCGCGGCGCCCTGGACGACTGGTCGTGGCCCGGCGCCGACGACGTCGTCCTGCTGGTCGCCGAACTCGTCGCCAACGCCGTGCTGCACGCCGGCGGCCTCCAGGACCTCGTCCTCCACGCCACCGGCACCCGCCTGCGGGTGGAGGTCAGCGACGCCTCCCGGACCGCCCCCGTACCGCGCGAACCGCACCAGCCCAGCACACCCGGCGGCCACGGCCTCCACATCGTGCGGACGCTCTCCGACCGGTGGGGCAGCACGCTCCACCCCGCCGGCAAGATCGTCTGGGCCGAGATCGACGCCCCCCGCTCCTGACCGGGCCGTCCCGGCCGTCCCGGCCGCCCCGAGCCACGGCCCCGAGCCACGGCCCCGCGGCCGCGCCGTAGCACGCGGGCGCGGCCCGGGCGGGGCGAAGCGGCGGGGGTTCACCCGGGGGGAGGGGCGGGGCTGGAGGGTGCGGCGGGCGGCGGGCGATGGTGGGGCGATGGAGACGGGACACGGGCCGCACGCGTTCGCCGACTCGGTGGTGCTGACGGCCATCGCACTGGTCAGGGCCGGGGACGGCGGGGCGGAGGCCGAACTGCTGGACGAGTTCGTCCAGCGGCACGGCCTCGGCGCCTGCCGGCCGCTGGTGGCGGCGCTCGCGGAGCTGGTGACGCGGCAGGCCGCCGACCGGCAGGTGCTGGCGGAGCGGCTGGAGGAGTGGGAGTTCGCCGTCCTGACCGGGACGTACCGGCAGCCGTAGCCGCCGGTGCGCCCCGGTCGGGCGGCGAACGGGCGCGGGGGCCGGACGCGGGGGCCGGTTCAGGCGCGCGGCCAGAGCGGCTCCTCGGCGCGGTCCTCGGCCGCGCGCAGCACCCGCAGCACGTTGCGGCCGGTCAGCGCCTCCAGCTCGGCGGTGGACCAGCCGCGGACGGCCAACTCCCGCAGCAGCACCGGGTACCCGGCCACGTCCGGCAGGTCGACGGGCTGCCGGTCGACGCCGTCGTAGTCGCCGCCCAGGCCGATGTGGTCGAGGCCGGCCACCTCGCGGGCGTGCTCGACGTGGTCGGCGACCCGGGCGGCGGTGGCCTCCGGGCGCGGGTGGGCGTCCAGCCAGCGGCGCAGCTCCGGCGGCGGGGGCGCGCCCGGGCCGGCCGCGAACGCGGCGGCGTACTCGGCGGCCGCGGCGGCCGGGCTCTCGCCGGGGGCCGGGTGGCGCGGCCACGCCCAGCGCGGCTCGGGCAGGCCGAGCCGCTCCCGTTCGGCGGCCAGCTCGGCGCGCCAGGCGACCACGTCGGCGGAGACGAAGTCCGGGACGAAGGTCAGCTGCACGACGCCGCCGTTGCCGGCCAGCAGCGCCAGCACCTCGTCCGAGACGTTGCGCGGGTGCTCGTCGACCGCCCGGCAGGACGAGTGGCTGAAGATCACCGGGGCGGTGGAGGCCGCCAGCGCGGCCCGCTGGGTGGACTCGGCGGTGTGCGAGAGGTCGACCAGCACGCCGATCCGGTTCAGCTCGGCGACCACGGCCAGGCCCGCCGCCGACAGCCCGCCGACGCCGGGGGAGTCCGGGTCGGTCGCGGAGTCCGCCCACGGGGTGTGGTGGTTGTGGGTCAGCGTCAGGTAGCGCACGCCCAGGCGGGCGTAGGCGCGCAGCACGCCCAGCGAGGACGCCAGCGAGTGCCCGCCCTCGACGCCGAGCAGCGAGGCGATCCGGCCGTCCGCGACCGCCGCCTCCACCTGCTCGGCGGTGGCCGCCGCCCGCAGCCGCTCCGGGTAGCGGGCGATCAGCCGGTGCGCCAGGTCGAGCTGCTCCAGGGTGGCCACCGCGGCGACCGGCTCGGGCAGGTCGGACGGCACGTAGACGGACCAGAACTGCGCGCCGACCCCGCCCACGCGCAGCCGGGGCAGGTCGGTGTGCAGCTCGGGCCGGGGCCCGTCCAGGCCCTCCACCGAGCCGCCGGCCCGGGCCCGCAGGGCGACCGGCAGGTCGTTGTGGCCGTCGAACACCGGGGTGCGGAGCAGCGCCTCCCGGACGGTGGCGTCGGCGTCGGCGTGTTCGGCGCGGGCGGTGTGTCCGGCGCGGGCGGTGTGTCCGGTCATGCGGGGGTGGCTCCGGTCTGTCGTCGGGAGAGGAGGGCGGCGCGGCGCTCGGCCTGCCGGTCCGGGTCGGGGACCGGCAGGGCGGCGATCAGCTGCCGGGTGTAGGCGTGCCGCGGGTCGCCGAGGACGCGGGCGGTGGGGCCGGTCTCGACCACCCGGCCCTGGTGCAGGACGGTGACCCGGTCGGCGACCCGTTCGACCACGGCCAGGTCGTGGCTGACGAAGAGCGCGGCGAAGCCGAGTTCGCGCTGCAGCCGGGTGAACAGCTCCAGCACCCGGGCCTGCACCGAGACGTCCAGCGCCGAGGTGGGTTCGTCCGCGATCACCAGTTCCGGATCGAGGGCCAGCGCGCGGGCCAGCGAGGCGCGTTGGCGCTGGCCGCCGCTGAGTTCGTGCGGGTGCCGGTCGGCGGTGCCGTCGGGCAGCCGGACCTGCGCCAGCAGCTCGCGGACCCGGGCGGCGACGGCCGGGCCGTCCAGCTCGGGCCGGTGCACCCGGAGCGGTTCGGCGACGCAGGCGCCGATGGTCAGCCGGGGGTCGAAGCTGGTGGCCGGGTCCTGGAAGACGAAGCCGAGCCGTCCGCCCTGTCGCGGGCGGCGGCGCCGGGCGGCTCCGCCCAGTTCCTCGCCGAGGACGCGGAGGCTGCCGCCGGTGACGCCGGTCAGTCCGGCCAGGGCGCGGCCGATGGTGGTCTTGCCGCTGCCGCTGCCCCCGACCAGCCCCAGCACCTCGCCCGCGCGGATCTCCAGGTCGACCCCGTCCACCGCCCGGAACGGCCGGCGCCCCAGCCGCCCCGGGTAGTCGACGGTCAGGCCCCGGGCGGCGACCACCGGCGGGCCGGCGGGCGCCTCGGCGGACGGGTCGGCAGGTGTCGCGGCGGACGGGTCGGCAGGTGTCGCGGCGGACGGGTCGGCAGGTGTCGCGGCGGACGGGTCGGCAGGTGTCGCGGCGGGCGGTTCGGGCCTGGCCGGGGCGGCGCCGAAGTCCGGTACGGCGGCCAGGAGTTGCCGGGTGTACGGGTGCTGCGGCGCGGCGAACAGCTCGCGCACCGGGGCCTGTTCGACGATCAGGCCGGCCCGCATCACCGCGACCCGGTCGGCCAGGTCGGCGACCACGCCCATGTTGTGGGTGATCAGCAGCAGCGCGGTGTCCGACTCGTCCCGCAGGCGGCGCAGCAGGTCGAGGATCCCGGCCTGCACGGTGACGTCCAGCGAGGTGGTCGGCTCGTCCGCGACCAGCAGCCGGGCGCCCAGCGCGAGCGCCATCGCGATCACCGCGCGCTGCTGCTGCCCGCCCGACAGCTGGTGCGGGTAGGAGGCGGCGCGCCGGTCCGGTTCGGGGATGCCGACCTGGTCGAGCAGCTCGATCGCGCGGGCCCGGCGGGAGGCGCGGGTGCCCCAGCCGTGGGCGCGCAGGCCCTCGGTGAGCTGCCAGCCGATCGGGAAGACCGGGTTGAGCGCGGTGGACGGCTCCTGGAAGACCATCGCCGCCGCCGTGCCGCGCAGCTCCCGCAGCGTCCGGCGGTCCGCGCCCAGCACGTCCACCAGGCCGGCGTCGCCGTGCCGCAGCAGCACCCGGCCGCCGGCCGCCGCCGAACCGGGCAGCAGGCCGAGCACGCTGCGCGCGGTCACGGTCTTGCCGCTGCCGCTCTCGCCGACCAGGGCCAGCGCCTCCCCGGCCGCCACCGACAGGCTGACGCCCCGGACGGCCGGGGCCGGGCCGGCGTCGGTGGCGAACGAGACGTGCAGGTCCTCGATCCGCAGCAGCTCGGCGGCGGGGGAGCGGCTCTCATCGGGCATGGGTCGGCTCCTCCTCGGCGGGTGTTTCCGCGGGCGCCTCGGCGGGCGTCCCGGTGGTCGCGGGCTTCTCAGCGGGCACCTCGATGGTCGCGGCGGGGGCCCGGCGGCGGCGCAGGCGCGGGTCGGCGAGGTCGTTCAGGCTCTCGCCCAGCAGCGTCACGCCGAGCACGGTGAGCACCATCGCGCTGCCCGGGGCGAGCGCCGTCCACCAGATGCCCGAGGTCACGTCCGGGACGGAGCGGTTCAGGTCGTAGCCCCATTCGGCGGCCGCGTTCGGCTCGATGCCGAAGCCGAGGAAGCCGAGGCCGGCCAGCGTCAGCACCGACTCGGCGGCGTTCAGGGTGAGGATCAGCGGCAGGCCGCGCACCGAGTTGCGCAGCACGTGCCGGAACATGATCCGCAGGTGGCCGGTGCCGATCACCCGGGCCGCCTCGACGAACGGCTCGGCCTTGACCCGCAGCACCTCGGCGCGCACCACCCGGAAGTACTGCGGCACGAAGACCATCGCCACCGAGCAGGCCGCCGCCGTCAGCCCGCCGCCCAGGCTGGACTGCCCTCCGCTGATCACGATCGACAGCACGATCGCCAGCAGCAGCGAGGGGAACGAGTACAGCGCGTCGGCGACCCCGACCAGCAGCCGGTCCGGCCAGCCGCCCAGGTAGCCGGAGGCCAGGCCGAGCAGGGTGCCGGGCAGCACGGAGATCAGCAGCGACAGCCCGATCACCGCCACCGCCGTACGGGTCGCCCACAGGGTGCGGGCCAGCACGTCGTAGCCGCCCACCGTGGTGCCCAGCGGGTGCCCCGCGCCGGGCGGCCGCTGCGAGCCGAACAGGGCTCCGCCGTCCTGGAGTTGGGCGTGCCCCCAGGGCGCGAGCCAGGGCGCGGCGAGGGCGGCGAGCAGCAGCAGGGCGGTCAGCGCGACGCCGGCCAGCAGCATCGCGCGCTGCAGGCCGACGCTGCCGCGCAGCCGCTTCGGGACGAGTCGGGTGGTCAGGGCGGTGCGCATCAGTACCTCACCCGGGGGTCGATCAGCGCGGCGAGCGCGTCCACCAGGAAGTTGACCACCGCGACCACCACGGCGAACAGCGCCACGATGCCCTGGACGGCGGCGAAGTCACGGGCCGTCAGGTAGTGCGCCAGCTCGTAGCCCAGGCCCTTCCACTCGAAGGTGGTCTCGGTCAGCACCGCGCCGCCCAGCAGCCCGGCCACCTGGAGGCCGAGCACCGTCACCACCGGGATCAGCGCGGGCCGGGCGGCGTGCCGGGTGACCAGCCGCAGCCCGCCGACCCCGCGCGAGCGGGCCGCCTCGACGTACTCGGCCTCCAGGGTGGAGATCAGGTGGGTGCGGACCAGCCGCAGCAGCACGCCCGCCAGCAGCAGGCCCAGCGCCAGCGCGGGCAGCACGGCGTGCCGCAGCACGTCGGCGACGGCCGGGCCGTCGCCGCTGCGCACCGCGTCCAGCAGGTAGAGGCCGGTCGGGTCGGAGAGGTCCTGGAGGCGCAGCTCGACGTCGATCGAGGCGCGGCCGGAGACCGGCAGCCAGCCCAGGCCGACCGCGAGCACCAGCTTGAGCAGCAGGCCGACGAAGAACACCGGGGTGGCGTAGGCCAGCACGGCGGCCAGCCGCAGCACCGCGTCCGGGGCGCGGTCGCGGAAGCGGGCCGCCAGGGCGCCCAGCGGGACGCCCACGGCGACGGCCACCAGCAGGGCCCAGCAGGCGAGTTCGAGGGTGGCGGCGCCGTAGGTGCGGAGCACCTCGGAGACCGCCCGGTTGTCGGTGGCGGTGCGGCCGAAGTCGCCGGTGGCGGTCTGCCGCAGGTAGTCGAAGTACTGGGTGAGCAGCGGCCGGTCGTAGCCGGCCGCGTGCAGCTTCTCCTGCAACTGGGCCGGGGTGAGCCGGTCGGCGAAGGCGGTGGTGATCGGGTCGCCGGTGGCCCGCATCAGGAAGAACACGGCGGTGAGCAGCAGCAGGACGGTCGGCAGGACGAGCAGCAGGCGGACCGCCAGGTAGCGGACCAGCGGTGAACGCGGCAGCGGCAGCCGCCCCCGGAGCGCGGCCCGCCGGGGCCGGCCGCGCTCGGGGTCGTTGCCGTCGTCCTCCGCCGCGCGTCCGCCCAGGGGCTGAGCGAGCGTCATGGCAGTTTCTTTCGGAGGTGTCGGGAGGGGAGGGGGCTCAGCCCTGGGCGGGGAGGGCCCGCGCGGGGCTCAGCCCTTGTCGAGCTCGGCCCAGCGGAGCCGGTAGGCGCTGGTCAGCCGCTCCGGCACGCCCTTCACCTCGGAGCGGGTGACGATCGCGGTGGAGCCCTGCAGCAGCGGCAGCAGCGGGATCTGGGCGGCGGTGGCGTCCTGGATCCGCTCGATCTGCTTGGCCCGGGCGGCCGGGTCGGTCTCGGTGGCCTCCTGCTTGATCAGCGCCTGCACGGCCGGGTCGTCGTAGCCGTTGTTCACCCAGCTCTCGTGCGCGAAGAAGCTGCCCACGTAGTTGTCGGCGTCCAGGTAGTCGGCGTACCAGCCGAGTTGGTAGACCGGGTAGAGGCCGGCGACCCGGTCCTTGCCGTACTGCGACCACTCGGTGGACTGCAGGTCGACCTTGAACAGGCCGGTCGCCTCCAGCTGGGTCTTCAGCAGGGCGTACTCGTCGGCCGAGGAGGAGCCGTAGTGGTCGGTGTTGTACTGCAGCTTGAGGGTGACCGGGGTGGTGACCCCGGCGGCGGCGAGCACGGCGGCCGCCGCGTCCTTGCTCGGGCCGCCGTTCTTGTCGCCGTACAGCTTGCGGTACGACGGGGTGGCGCCGGTGATGCCGTCCGGCACCGAGGTGTAGAGCGGCTCCAGGGTGTTCTTGTAGACCTGGGAGGCGAGCTGCTTGCGGTCCACCGCGTGCGCGACGGCCTGCCGGACGGCCAGCGCCTTCGCCGGGTCGGCCTGCGGGGTGCCGCTGCCGTAGGGCTGCGACTTGAAGTCGAAGACCAGGTAGCGGATGCCGTTGCCGGAGCCGGTGTGGACGGTCACGCCCTTCTTGGTGGCGAGGTCCTGGAGGTCGGCGGTGGCCAGGGTGCGGTAGACGACGTCGATGCCGCCCTGCTGGACGTCCAGCTTCAGGTTGTTCGGGTCGGTGTAGTACTTCAGCCGGACCTTCGGGGTCTTCGGCTTGCCCAACTGCCCCTGGTACGCGGTGTTCGCCTCGAACGCGACGAGTGAGTTCTTGCCGTAGCTGGTGATGCCGTACGGGCCGCTCCACGGGCGGGCCTTGACGATCGCGTCGTCGTCGAGGACCTTGTCGGCGGGGAAGACCTCCTCGTCCAGGACCAGGCCCGCGCCGGTGGACAGCACCTGCGGGAAGAGGCTGTCGTTGGCCGACTTGAGGGTGAACACCACGGTCGTCGGATCCGGCGCGGCGACCGAGGCGAGGTTGGCCAGCAGCGGGGACGGGCCGTTCTTGTCGGCGATCTTCAGCTGCCGGTCGAAGCTGAACTTGACGTCGGACGAGGTCAGTTCGTGGCCGTTGGCGAACTTCAGGCCGGGCTTGAGGGTGACGGTGTACTGGGTCGGCGCGGTCAGCTTGACGCCGGAGGCCAGGTCGGGGGCGACGTCCGAGGTGCCGTTCGGGGCGCTCAGCAGCGGCGAGTAGACCTCGCCGGCGATGGTGCCGGAGCCGGCGTCCCAGGCGCCCGCCGGGTCGAGGCTGACCACCTTGTCGGTGGTGCCGACGGTCAGCACGGCGGAGGCGGCGCCGTCGCCGGAACCACCGTTGCTCCCACCGGACTTGGCGCTGGTGCAGGCGGCGCCCGCGACCAGCACGGCGGCGCTCAGCGCGAGCGCGGTGCGGCGGCGGACGGGGGCGCCCGCCCGGGCGGCGGTTCCGCTGACGGATCCGTGGGCGGTTCCGCTGACGGGGCCGCCGGGGTGCGGCGAACTGGCGAAGGGGGAAAGGCGGTTGGGCATGGCTGGTCTCCGGGTCTCACAGGTGCGGCGGTGCGGCGGTGCGCGCGGGCGGGGTGCCGGCAGGCGGTGCGCGGGCGGTGCGCGGGCGGGCGTCGGCGGCGCGCGCGGCGGCCGAACGGGCCGGTGGGCCGGGGGTGTTCCGGCGGTTCCGGTGGTTCGGGGGTCCGGCGCGGGCGGGGTGCGGACGCGGGCCGGCGCGGTCGGGCCGGGCGCGGGCGGTGCGGTCGCGTGGGCCCGTCGGGGCCCGTCCTGTTCAGCTACAGAGGGAGCTGGAGACCATGAGCAGGTCGATGTGGCGGCGGCTGTACAGAGCCGTGGGCACCCTCGTCCTCCCGGTCGTGGTCGGTCCGGCGCGACGGCCGGTGGCGAGGCACGAAAGTAGATCACCGGGGCGGGCCGGTCAAGGGGCGGCCGACGATCGTTACGGCTCGCTGATCTTCCGTCAGTTCCGTTGTTCCGGGCGGTAGTTGGTGACCGGGCGGACGGCCGGGCGGGTTCGGTGCGGTGGCGAACGTTCACATCGCGCGCCGGTATCGCCATATGACGGTAATGCAATCTTCACGGCTCGGTATCTACCCGCATAGACAGCCGGCTGCCAATCTGACCCGGCAGCACGGCCGAGCCCCCCGCCGGGAGCACTCCGGCGCACCGCCCGTGCCCGCCCACGCCCGGCCCGACCGACTGCGCCCGACCACCGTGCCAGGCCCGTTCGCCGAACCCAGGAGCCTCCCGTGCCGAATCGTTTCCTCCGCCGCCTCGCCGCCACCGCGACCACCGCCGTCCTCGCCGCCGGCGTCCTCACCGCCACCACCGGCACCGCCCAGGCCGCGCTGCCCACCCCGGTCTCCGCCGCCACCGCCCGCGGCTACCTGGGCCAGCTCACCGTCAAGGCCGAGAACCGCACCGGCTACAGCCGCGACCTCTTCCCGCACTGGATCACCATCTCCGGCGCCTGCAACACCCGCGAGACCGTGCTCAAGCGCGACGGCTCCGGCGTGGTCACCGACTCCGCCTGCGCCGCCACCTCCGGCAGCTGGTACTCCCCGTACGACGGCGCCACCTGGACCGCCGCCTCCGACCTGGACATCGACCACGTGGTGCCGCTCGCCGAAGCCTGGGACTCCGGCGCCTCCGCCTGGACCACCGCCCAGCGCCAGGCCTTCGCCAACGACCTCACCCGCCCGCAGCTGATCGCCGTCACCGACAGCGTCAACCAGGCCAAGGGCGACAAGGACCCGGCCGAGTGGCTGCCCCCGGTTGTCGGCTACCGCTGCACCTACGCCCGCGCCTGGGTGCAGGTGAAGTACTACTACAACCTGTCCGTGGACAGCGCCGAGAAGACCGCGCTCACCAACCTCCTCAACGGCTGCTGACGGCAGGCCCGTTCGCCTGTTCCCCCGCTCTGCCGTTCGGTCCGTTCTGTCCATCCGGCCCGCCGCCCCCCGGCGCGTCCCGTCCCGGCCCGCGTCCGCTTTCCGGCATGCTGGCCAGCGGCAACGCCAAGGACGGACGGAGGACGGGCGGATGGACAGGCGGACCTTCCACCTGGCGGGAGTCGCGGCCGGCACCGGCCTGCTCGCGACCACCGCCGGCGGGCGGGCGTACGGCGCGCAGTACGGCGCGCCGTACGGGACGGTGCTGTCGGACGTACTGGCCGTGCCGTGGGCACTGAAGCGGGTCGCCGCCGGGGAGTTGAACGTCGGCTACGCCGAGTGCGGCCCGGCCGGCGGGCCGGTGGTGGTCTGCCTGCACGGCTGGCCCTACGACATCCACAGCTACGCCGAGGTCGCCCCGCTGCTCGCCGCCCGCGGCTACCGCGTCGTGGTGCCCTACCTGCGCGGCCACGGCCTCACCCGGTTCCGCTCCGAGCACACCCCGCGCAACGCCCAACAGGCCGCCGTCGCACGGGACCTGATCGCCCTGCTGGACACCCTCGGGATCAGCCGGGCCCTGCTGGCCGGCTTCGACTGGGGCGCCCGCACCGCCGCGATCGCCGCCGCCCTGTGGCCCGAACGGGTCCGGGCCCTGGTCTCGGTCGGCGGCTACCTGATCACCGACGTCCGGGCCCAGGCCGACCCGCTCGCCGCCGAAGCCGAACACGCCTGGTGGTACCAGTACTACTTCACCACCGAACGCGGCCGCCGCGCCCTGGTCGACCGCCGGCTGCGCCGCGACCTGTGCCGGCTGGTCTGGCAGAACGCCTCGCCCACCTGGAAGTTCGAGGAGGAGGTGTTCGACCGCACCGCCGCCGCCTTCGACAACCCCGACTACCCCGACATCGTGGTCCACAACTACCGCTGGCGGCTCGGCCTCGCCCCCGGCGAACACCGCTACGACGCCGACGAACGCCGGCTCGCCACCCGCCCGGTGATCACCGTCCCCACCGTCACCCTCGACGCCGCGCTCGACCCGTTCACCGCCCCCGGCGGCGGCCGCGCCCACCGCGACCGGTTCGCCGGACCGTACCTGCACCGCACCGTCGACGGCGTCGGCCACAACCTGCCGCAGGAGGCACCCGGCGAGTTCGTCCGGGCGGTGCTCGACGCCGACCGGCTGTGAGGCGAGCGGCCGCCCCGCCCCGGGGGCGGCCGGGGCGGGGCGGACGGGGCGGGGCGGGCTTCGCGTCACCGGGGTGAAGGCTTGACGAACAGTCAGCAGCCGCCCTGGACAACGCATTACCGAGCGGTAAGCCTCGGGAGGTGTGACCACACCCACCAGCACCGCCGCGCCCCGCCCGCCGCGCCGCCGGGTCATCCAGGCCGCCGCCCTCACCGCCGGGGCCCTCGCGCTGCCGCTCACCGCCGCCGGCCAGGCCGGCGCCGCCGACACCCCGCGCTTCCTGCACGGCGTCGCCTCCGGCGACCCGCTGCCCGACGGCGTCCTGCTGTGGACCCGGCTCACCCCCACCGCCGACGCCGCCCCCGGCTCCGGACTCGGCCCCGACACCCCCGTCCGCTGGCAACTCGCCACCGACCGCGACTTCACCACCCTCGCCGCCACCGGCACCGTCACCACCAGCGCCGCCACCGACCACACCGTCAAGGCCGACGTCCGCGGCCTGCGCCCCGACACCGCCTACTGGTACCGCTTCCTCGCCGACGGCGTCACCTCCCCCGTCGGCCGCACCCGCACCACCCCCGCCGCCGACGCCACCACCGACCGGCTGCGCCTGGGCGTCGCCTCCTGCGCCAACTGGGAGGCCGGCCACTTCGCCGCCTACCGCCACCTCGCCGCCCGCGGCGACCTCGACGCCTTCCTCTTCCTCGGCGACTACATCTACGAGTACGCCAGCGGCGCCTACGCCGCCCGCGGCACCGTCGTACGCCCGCACGCCCCCGCCCACGAGATCCTCACCCTCGCCGACTACCGCACCCGGCACGGCCGCTACAAGACCGACCCCGACCTCCAGGCCCTGCACGCCGCCGTCCCCACCATCGCCATCTGGGACGACCACGAGTTCGCCAACGACGCCTGGTCCGGCGGCGCCGAGAACCACACCCCCGGCACCGAGGGCGACTGGGCCGCCCGGGTCGCCGCCGCCAAGCAGGCCTACTTCGAGTGGATGCCGGTCCGCCCGTCCGTCGCCGGCACCACCTACCGGCGGCTGCGCTACGGCAAGCTCGCCGACCTGCACCTGCTCGACCTGCGCTCCTTCCGCTCCCGGCAGGCTGCCATCGGCGACGGCGCCGTCGACTCCGCCGACCGCACCCTCACCGGCCGGGCCCAACTCGACTGGCTGAAGGCCGGACTCGCCGCCTCCGACACCACCTGGCGGCTGGTCGGCAACGAGGTGATGATCTCCCCCGTCGCGTTCCTGGCCCTCCCCGACTACCTGCTGCGCCCGCTCGCCCAACTGCTCGGCCTGCCCGGCGAGGGCCTCGCCGTCAACGTCGACCAGTGGGACGGCTACACCCACGACCGGCGCGAACTGCTCGGCCACCTCAAGGACCACCACATCACCAACACCGTCTTCCTCACCGGCGACATCCACTCCGCCTGGGCCTGCGACGTCCCCCACGAGGCCGCCACCTACCCCGCCTCCGGCAGCGCCGCCACCGAGTTCGTCGTCACCTCCGTCACCAGCGACAACATCGACGACATCCTCAAGGTCGCCCCCGGCACCCTCTCCCTGGCCGCCGCCGCCGCGATCCAGGCCGCCAACCCGCACGTCAAGTGGACCGACCTCGACTCGCACGGCTACGGCGTCCTCGACATCACCGCCGACCGCGCCCAGATGGACTACTACGTCCTCTCCGACCGCACCAAGGCCGACGCCACCACCCGCTGGACCCGCTCCTACCGCACCCGCACCGGCACCCAGCAGGTCGAACGCGTCCACGCCCCGGTCACCTGACGACCCGCCCGCCCGCTGCCCGCCCGCTGCCCGTCCGGGGAGCGGGCGGGCGCCGGCCACCCACGCGGGACCGAAAACCCTTGGCCCCCGAACCGCGCCCCGGCGGATACTCCGACCGCCACGGGCGGACACCGCCCCGCCGTCCGGGGCCTGTCGCAGCCGTGACCCGCCGTCAGCCGGCGCCCGCGGCGGGCTTCCGCCCGGCGGAGCCGCCTTCCGCCGGCTCCGCCCCGGCCAGCCAGGCCCGGACGTGCTCGAACGACGGCGCGCGGGACGTCGGCGACCCCGGCCGCAGCGCCCCCGCCGGGAGGAACACCGCCCGGCAGCCCCGGTACAGCCAACTCGCCTGCCACACCTGCCGCGCCAGCGCCCAGTGCGCGTCCGAGACCATCCCGCTCGCCGCCAGCCGCCGCCGGGCCGCCGGTCGGCGGACCACCCGGCTCGCCGCGTACAGGACCGCCGTGAACACGCCGCTCAGCAGGACCGCGGCCGCGGAGGCCCCCGGCCCCGCGCTCCCGCCCGCCGACCGCACCAGTGTGCCACGACGCCGCGCAGCGCGGCCGGGACGGGCAGCCTGCGGTCGGCCAGCGCGCAGGAGGGGCAGACGGCAGCCATCGGGGGCGGCTCCAAGGCGTCGGACGGCCCACGGCGCCGCAACGCGCGAGGCCGGGGGAACAGCGGGTCGGCCCGCACGATAAGCCCACCGGACGACAACCCCCGCACCACCGAAGGAAGGCCCCCGACCGTGCCCACCGCCCACGCCCTCGACCCCCGCCAGGTCGCCGACGGCTACGGCGGCTCACCCGACCCGCGCTTCCTGCCGCGCCCCGGTCAGTCCAGCTCCGCCGGGGCGGGGACGCCGCCGTAGGCCGGGGCGAAGAAGACCAGGGCGGTGACGTCCTCGGTGATGTCGTGGAAGCGGTGGCGTTCGCGGGCCGGGACGAACAGGGTGGTGCCGGGGCCGACGTCGACGGTGCGGTCGGCGGAGGTGAAGCGGGCCCGCCCGCGGGTGACCACGTAGACCTCGTCCTGGAGGTGGGGTGACTGGTCGTCGGTGGAGCCCGCCGGGAGCGAGTAGGTGCCGAAGCTCAGGGCGGGCACGCTCAGGTGTTCGGCGTAGTGGGCCGAGCCGTCCGGCCCGGGGCGGAACGCGCCGCTGTCGAGGATCTCCATGGCGGCCGATCCTCGCACGGGCGGGCGGCGGACGGAGGGGTTATCGCGGGGATAGCGGGGCGCGGGCGGACGGTAGGTTCGGGGGATGGGGAGCGAGGAAGGCCCGCCGCCCGGCGGGGTGCGGATCGACGTGGCCGAGGTGGACGCGCGCTGGGCCGCGGCCTGGCGGCCCGAGCGGGTGGCGCGGCGGCTGGAGGGGATCGCCGCGCCCTGGTACGTGGCCGCGGGCTGGGCGCTCGACCTGTTCCTCGGCGGGCAGTCGCGGCCGCACGACGACCTGGAGATCGCCGTCCCCGCCGGGGAGTTCGCGGAACTGCGTTCGCGCTTCCCCGAGTTGGAGTTCGACGCGGTCGGCTGGGGGCGGACCTGGCCGGCCGCCGGACCGGCCGCGCTGGCCGCGACCCGGCAGACCTGGGCGCGGGACCCGGCGAACGGGCAGTACCGGTTCGACGTGTTCCGCGAGCCGCACGAGGACGGCCGGTGGATCTGCCGGCGCGACGAGAGCCTGCGGCTGCCCTACCCCGAGGTGATCGAGCGGACCGCCGACGGCATCCCCCACCTGCGCCCCGAACTCGCCCTGCTGTTCAAGGCCAAGGCCGTCCGGGACAAGGACCGGGCGGACTTCGAACGGGTGCTGCCCCGGCTGGGCCCGGACCGCCGCGCGGCACTGGCCGCCTGGCTGCGCCGGGCCCACCCCGGGCACGAGTGGCTGGAGCGGCTGGAGCGGCTGGGGTAGGGGGTGGGGCGCCGGCGGCGGGGTCAGCCCCGCTGGGCGGCCGCCAGGCGGTCGGCGGCGGTGCGCCAGGCGTCCGTCACGGCGGTGCGGGCGCGGGCGGTGGCGGTCGGGACGTCGTCGCCGTCGAGGCGCAGCGGGGCGCCGAGGTGGACGTGGACGCGGGGGCGGCGCAGCGGCGCGGTGAGGACGCCGGCGACCTGCTTGGCGGTGGAGCCGGAGCTGATCCGGCGGGCGCCGGCCTGGCCGAGCGGGACGACCGGGGCGCCGTCGGCGGCGAGCCGGGCGAGGCCGGAGCGGAACGGTCCCGGCGGGGTGTCGGCAGCGTCCACCCGGCGGGGGAGCCGGCCCTCGGGGTAGATGACGACGACCCGGCCGGCGGCCAGCGCGGCGGCCGCGTCGTCCAGGGCCCGCGCGGCCCGGGCGGTGCCCCGGTGTACCGGGACGTGCCCCTCGCGGGCCAGCGCGCCGCCCAGCAAGGGGATCCGCCACAGCCCGGCGGTGGCCAGCACCACCGGTTCGACGCCGAGCCGGCTGACGGCGGCGAGCACCAGGCCCGGGTCGATCAGCGAGGAGTGGTTGGCCGCGACGATGCTGCCGGGCGCGAGCACCGCGTCCTCGTCGGCGGAGAAGGTGAACCGTCCGAGGAGCGGGACGACGGCGCGGGCGACGGCACTGAGCACGGGGCGTTCCTAGCGGCGGTGCGGGGTGGGCGGGGTGGGCGGCCGGGTTCGGCTCCGTCCATGGTGCCGGGGGCGGCACGGCGGGGCTTGAGCCCGGGTACTCAACCCGGCGGTGCGGCGGGGGTGTTCCAGGGGGCGTTCCAGGGGGTGTCGTGCGCGGGGCCGAGGACGTGTTCGATCTCGCCCAGCAGCTCGCGCAGCAGGGCGGCCCCGCGGGTGGTCCGGCCGTCGGCGTCCGGCGGGAGCTCCGCGCAGTGCCGGACCGCCGCGTTCAGGTCGTCGGCGAAGAGTCCGAGGGCGTCGGTGGCCCCGGCGTGGATCCACTCCTGGTGGCTCCAGTCGGCGTCCGGCAGCGCGGCGGCGACCACCGCGACCCCGGTGCCGTCCCCGCGCCGGAGCAGCGCGGCGGTGGTCCGCAGGGTGACGAAGGTGTCGTCGGGGTCGAGGACGAGCGCCCGCAGGGTCTCGGCGGCGTCCGGGAGTTCGGCGAACGCCGCCAGGCCGTGGCCGGCGTCGGCGCGGTCGCGGTAGTCGTGGCTCCGGGCGAGTGCGGTGAGTGCCCGGGCGGCGGCGTGCCGCGCCTCCTGGTCCATCGGTTCCGTCCTCTCTCTCCGGTGTTGCGGGGCGGTTCAGTGCACGCGGCGGAAGGTGTCGGGGATCGGGAGGGTGGTCCAGCGGCCGGCGGGCCAGACCAGGACGCGGGCGCGGCCGATCACGTCGTCGACGGGGACGAAGCCGCCCGCCGGGTTGTGGAGCTGCTGGTAGCGGGAGTCACGGGAGTCGTTGCGGTGGTCGCCCATCACCCAGACGAAGCCGGCCGGCACCTTGACCGTGCCGACCGGGTTGTCGTCGCAGGGGGTGGCGCCGGGGTAGAGGTAGGGCTCGTCGAGGGCGGTGCCGTTGACCTTGAGGGGCTGGCCCGCGTTGCACTCGACGGTGTCCCCGCCGACCCCGATCACCCGCTTGATCAGGTCCTTCTCGTCGGCGGCGGGCATCAGCCCGAGGTGGCTGAGCAGGCTCTGCAGGGCGTTGCCGGAGGAGGCGGGCTCGGTCAGCCAGTTGTTCGGGTCGCGGAAGACGACGACCTCGCCGCGCTCGGGCCGCTCGCCCAGCCAGGGGCTGAACTTGTCGACGGCCACCCGGTCGCCCTTCTGCAGGGTGCCCATCATCGAGCCGGACGGGATGACGAAGACCTGCACCAGGAAGGTCTTGATCAGCAGCGAGAGCAGCAGCGCCGAGGCCACGCAGCCGACGAACGTCCGGGCGCGGGAGGGGCCGAGCACCCGGCGCAGCACCCGGCGGGCGGGCCCGCCCGGGGCGCTGTCCGGGGCGCTGCCGGGGCCGCCGGGCGGGGGCGGCGGCTCCGACTCCAGCACGGGGTCGGTGGCGGTGGTGGTCACGGCGGCTCCCGCCCGGGGCGGTCGGGCCGCCCCCGGGTGGCGGGTGGCGGCTGGGGGTGACGGACGATCAGGACGGCGCACATCGTACGTGCACCGTACGTGTGTCCGGCGTAAGGCCGCCGCCGGTGGCGGGGGACGGGCGGGAACGCGCGTGTGCCGCGACCCGTCCCCCAACCGGTCGCGGCACACCCGTCGTACTGGTTCCTGCAGTTGTCGGTCCTGCTCAGGTCCTGCTCAGGTCCTGCTCAGGTGGTGCTCAGGTCCTGCTCAGATGGTGCGGGTAGTGGTGCTCGGGAGCGGTTCCCGGTGGCTCACAGGCGCTGCCACAGGGCCGGGACGACGTCCGGGGTCCAGGTGCTCTGCGAGGTGTGGGCCTGCAGGCACTTGTAGCTGACACCGTTGTAGGTGACGACGTCGCCCGCGTTGTAGGCCACGCCGGCCGCCCAGGTGCCGCCGCCGGTGCCGCCGCCGTTGACCACCAGGGTGTAGCTGGTGGTGTGGGTGGCGGCGGTGCCCGCACCGGTGATGGTGAGGGTGTAGGTGCCGGCGGGGGTGGAGGAGGAGGTGGAGACCGTCAGGGTCGAGCTGCCGCCGCTGGTGACGGAGGACGGGCTGAACGAGACGCTGGTGCCGGACGGGGCGCCGCTCGCGGAGAGCGAGACGCTCTGCGCGTTGCCGGAGCTGGTGCCGGTGGAGACGGTGGCGCTGGCCGCGGAGCCCGCCTGGACGGTGCCGGTGGACGGGTTCACCGCGAGGGTGAAGTCGTCGGTCGGAACGGTGGTGCCGCCGACCGAGGTCTTCCAGATCGCGTACGCCACGCCGTCCGCGTTCCGGTTGAGCACCGTCGCGTTGATGTTGGACGTGGTGTCGCACGCGGAGTGGTAGCAGGAGTCGTACGACGCGCCCGCGTTGCCGCCCCACTTGGCGGCCTGCGAGGAGGACTTGGTGGCGCTGGCGCCCGCCGCGTAGCCCGAGGTCGGGATGCCGCCCTGCTGGAAGGAGTAGTCGTCGGAACGGCCCTGGCCCTCGACGTTCTCCTCCGGCTGGAGGTTCAGCGAGTCCCAGTACGCCTTGAGCGGCGCCGCGGTGGCCGAGTTGACGTTGTTGATGAAGTAGCCGGCGTTGGGGGAGCCGACCATGTCGAAGTTGTAGTAGCCCTTGATCGCCGAGCGCTGGGTCGAGGAGAGCTGGCCCACGTAGTACTGCGAGCCCTGCAGGCCCTGCTCCTCACCGGCCCACCAGGCGAACCGGACGTGCCGGGTCATGGTCGGGTTCTGCTGCGCCAGGACGAGCGCGTTCTCCAGCAGGGTGGCCGAGCCGGAGCCGTTGTCGTTGATGCCCGGACCGGCCGAGACCGAGTCCAGGTGCGCGCCGAACATGGTGACCTGGTCGGACGGGCCGCCCGGCCAGTCGGCGATCAGGTTGTTGGAGGTGTAGGTGCAGGAGGTGCAGGTCTGCTCGGTGACGGTGTAGCCCGCCGCCTGCAGCTTGCCCTTCACGTACGCCAGCGACTGGGTGTAGCCGGCGGTGCCCGCCCGGCGGTTGCCGCCGTTCTGCTGGGCGATGGTGTACAGCTGGCTCAGGTGCGCCTGCACGTTGGCGACGTTGATGTCCGGGGCCGAGCCGCCGGGGTTGCCCCCGCCGCCGGTCACGGTCAGCTGGTACTGCGCGGTGTGGGTGGCCGGACCGGTGCCGGTCACCGTCAGGGTGTAGGTGCCCGCCGCGGTGTTGGCGCCGACGTTGACGTTCAGCGTCGCGGAGCCGCCGGACTGCACGGAGGACGGCGAGACCGTCGCGGTGGTGCCGGACGGGGCGCCGGTGACGGTCAGCGAGACGTTCGCCGCCGAGCCCGCGGTGACGGCGGTGGAGACCGTCGCGCTGGTGGAGCTGCCCGCCTGGACGCTGCCCGAGGACGGGTTCAGCGCCAGCGAGTAGTCACTGGTCGGAGACGAGGTGCAGGTCGGGTCGCCGGCCTGGGCCGGAACGCTGACCGCGTCCCACGCCGCCTTGGTGCGGTTGAAGAAGGTGCAGCTCGCGTCGAGGTTCTTGGCCGCGGTCAGGGTCGCGGTCCGGTACTTCTTGTAGGTCATGCCGCTGGTCTTGAGCAGCATGCCGCCGTAGAAGACCCGGCCCGCGTCGCGGATGCCGATGCCGGTGACGGACGAGGAGTTGCAGGTCGGGCTGGTCGGCTTGCCGCCGCCCGGGTTGGAGCCCTCGGCCAGCAGGTAGAACCAGTGGTTCAGCGGGCCGGCCGCCGCGTGCTCCTCGGTGTTGGGGATCGAGGAGGAGTAGCAGTTCGGGTTGCCGGAGACCTGCGACGGGTTGTACATCACCCGGATCGGACCGCTGCCGACCAGGTTGATCATCTCGCCGACGGTGTAGTCCGGGCTGTCGTACGGCGACGGCTCGTTGGCGTACGCCTCGGTCAGCGCGCCCATGATGTCGCCGGTCGCCTCGCCCAGGCCCGCCTCGTTGTTGGCGCCGCCCGGGGTGAACTGGTCGAGGCCGTGGCCGAACTCGTGGCCCACCACGTCGATCGAGGCGATCCACTCGTTGGCCTGGCTGTGGCCGATCGAGATGGTCGAACCGTCCCAGTACGCGTTGACGTCGTTCAGGCCGACCTTGACCGGCCAGCTGCCGCCGTTGCCGTTGTGCCCGTTGCGACCCAGCCAGTCGCGGAGCATGTCCCACTCCTTCTGCGCCGCGAACATCGCGTCGGCACAGCCGGTCTCCTTGGAGGTGGCCGCGCCGGTGCCCCAGGAGTCGGTGGACTTGCTGAAGACCTGACCGGTCGAGTAGTCCGAGCACTGCAGGCCCGGACGGGTCGCGTCGCGCAGCGAGTACGAGCCCGCCGAGCCGCTGGTGTTGATGGTCAGGCCCGCCGGGCCGTTCCACTTGCTGTTGATGGTGCCGGCCTTGACGTCGTCGTAGCTGTCCGCCACCTCGCCGGTGACCGCGTCCACGAACACGTGCAGGTGGCTGGGCCGGTTCTCGGTCGTGCCGGTCAGCACCGACTCCCAGGCCAGCCGGGAGGTGCCGTCCTTGACCCGGACCACCAGCCGCGGCGCCTCCGCGGAGTCCACCTTCGCCAACCGCGCGCGCGCCGCCTTCTCGGCCGCCGCCGCGCTCACCTTCGCCTTGGTCGGCACGCCGACCGGCCCGGTCGCGGCGTTCTGCACGCCGCGGACCTTGCCCTGGCCGTCGGCGAGCACCACCGCGTCGCCGCCGACCACCGGCAGGCCCTTGTAACTGCGCTCGTACGAGACCGAGTACAGGCCGTTCAGGAACTGGGTGACGTTCCGGCGCTCGTAGCTCTCGTCCGGGCCCTTGGCCAGCGAGTCCAGGCCGGCCGAAGCCGCCAGGTCCGCTGCCGAGACGGCGGCCGCCAGGGGGGTGGGGGCCGGCGGTGCGGGCAGGGGCGCGGCGTTCGCCTGTCCGGCGAAACCACCGAGCATGCCGCCCAGCACGGCCAGGGTGGTGCCGGCGGTCAGCAATCTGCGTTTCATCAGAGCTCCTCAGCTCCTCGGGTGTGGGGGTGCCCGGAACCCTCACACCGCCGACATGGCCCGGTCAACGAACCTGACAATCTCCGGAGCGGGATGGCAAATTCCGTCAAAGACATTGATCTAGAAGGCATTTGGCGGCCCGTCAGCAAGGGTGCGCGGCGCCCGGAAAGGGCCCGGAACGGGCCCGCGACGGGCGGAGGCAAGGGCTCCGGCAAGGGCGATGGCAAAGAAGAGGTACAGACCACACCATGTACGGGGCCGGTCCCGCCGGGTACCGTCTGCTCACAGGAGCACGACGGAACGGAACGGCACCGGGGGAGGTGACGGCGGATGCTGGGAGCACCCAACCCGGTCGAACTGCCGGACGGCGGGACCCGACAGGAATTCGGCGCCCTGCTGCGCCACTGGCGCCGCCACGCCGGCTGGACCCAGGCCCAACTCGGCGCCGCCGTCGGCTACGACCACACCGCCGTCAGCCGCCTCGAACACGGCGCCCGCCGCGCCACCCCCCGACTGGTCCGGCAGATCGACGAACTCCTCGGCACCGGCGGCGAACTCACCCGCAGCCACGCCCGCGCCGAGAGCGCCGAAGGCGGCCGCCCCGCCCTGCCCCCGCACCTGCTCCGCCCCCCGCTGCCCCCCGGCACCGGACCCGTCCCCGCCGCCACCCCCGCCGCCCCCGTCCCCGCCAGCCTCCCCGACCACGACGTCCAGTGCCCGCTGCACGGCGCCACCGGCTGCCAGCCCCCGCCCCCCGCCACCGCCGTCGCCCTGCACGCCGCGTTCTGCGCCGACCCCGCCGCCCCCCTCGACACCGACACCGTGCACGCCCTCGCCGCCGTCCTCGGCGCCCAACTCCACAGCGCCGAAAGGGCAGTGGGCGAACGCGGACCCGGCGGCGTGATCGAGGGCACGCTGCGCGCCGTCGTCACCCGGCTCGCCGACGCCCCCGCCCGGCACCGCCGCGTCCTCGCCCGCCTCGCCGCCGAACACGCCCACGCCGCCGGCAGCCTCCGCCTGCACGGCGGCCGCCCCGCCACCGCGATGGCCTGCTTCGACCGCGCCCTCGGCTGGGCCGCCCTCGCCGACGACCCCACCACCCAGGCCGCCGCCCTCAGCGACATGGCCGTCCTCGGCCTGCTCGACGACGACCCCGCCTCCGCCGGCGACTACGCCCGCGAGATCCGCCGCGCCGCCCCCGGACGCCACTGGTCCGACGCCCTCGCCGACCTCGGCGAAGCCCGCGCCACCGCCCTCGCCGGCGACATCCGCGCCACCGTCCGGCACATCGGCCGCGCCCGCCAACACCTCGACCGCCCCGGCACCGTCGCCGCCGAGGAACACGTCCCCTGGCTCGCCCCCGCCGCCCTCCGGCTGCGCGTCGAATCCGGCTCCTCCGCCGCCCTGCGCGACCTCGCCGCCGCCACCGCCGACCCCCGCCTCGCCCGGCGCGCCCTCACCGCCGCCACCGCCGCCCTCGAACTCCTCGGCGACGGCCAACTCCCCGCCGCCCGCGCCATGCTCACCGTCCGGATCGCCGACTGCCACCTCTGCGCCGACGACCCGCACACCGCCCTCGCCGCCCTCGCCCCCCTCCTCACCCCCGACCGCACCCCGCTCCCCGGCTTCCCCGCCCTCGTCCGCCACGAACTCCGCGGCCTGCGCGGCAGACTGGCGACCGGCGCCGACCGCTGGGGGCCCGCCGCCGCCGAGGCCGCGATGCGGCTGGGCGCGGGCGCCTGACGGCGCCTGACGGCGCGGGGCGCCGCCGGGGCCGGGACGCGGACGGGGCCGGGGCGCGGACGGGCTGCCCCCTCCTCCGGGCGGGCGTCCGGTCAGGACGGTGTCGCCTGGGCCCCGAGCAGCCCCCACCCGGCATCGCGGGCCCGCCGCCAGACCGGCACCAGCCCGTCCAGCAGGGCGTCCGCGTCCTCCGGCCGGACCTCCTCCAGCGCCTCGTACAGCCGCCGTTCGGCCGCCGCCCGCTCCCCGGTGCCGAGCGAGAACGCGGCCTCGACGGCCGGGAACGCCTCCCGCACCCGCTCCGGCCCCAGCGCGAAGTTCCCGAACCAGCCCGGCAGCGCCCCGAACCGCTCCGCCCCCACGGCGTGCGCCAACCCCGCCGCCGGACAGCCCTTGCGGCAGGCCGCCGCCAGGAACGGCCCCGACTTCTCGTGGGCGCCCCACACCTCGTACAGCAGGTCGAGGTGGTCGTCCAGCAGGTCCGGCGCGGCCAGCCCGTACTGCGCCTCCGCCTCCCGCAGATCGAGCTCCCCGCGCCGCCAGCGCTCGAACCCGGCCCCGCCCTCCCGGGCCTGCGCCGCCACCAGCGGCCCGACCACCGCCCCCACGTCGACGACGACCGCGCCGGGCACCGGCATGACGACCCACCACCCCGTGACACTCATGCGCGGCAGCGTACGCGGCGGCGCCGACAACTCCGGCGCCCGGCGGCGGAGGAGCGGCAGGGGACCGGCGGAGTCGGCGGAGTCGGCTTTCGGCAACTCGGCTTGCCCGCAGTCGAACTGATCCTCCGTCGGCAACGTCCTCACGTCGCCGCTCCTACCGCCGCCGGGCCTTCCGCTCGGCGGGGGCGAGGCCGCGCAGCGCCCGGAGTCCGTGCAGGGCCAGCAGCGGTTTGACGAGCGTCCATTCGCCGGGGCGGTAGTCGTCCGCGCGCACCAGTCGCCGGGCGAGGTCGGGGCGTTGGCGTCGCAGGTAGGCGCGGGCCTTGAGGGCGTGGGCCGGTTGGGAGACGAGCTTGATGCGGTCGGCGTCCTCCAGCAGGGGGATCACGTGGGTGATGTTCTCCCAGGTGTTCGTGCTCCGCTCCTCCAGGAGAACGGCGCCGTCGAAGCCGAGCACCGACGTCGCGTAGTCGGCCATCAGCCGGGCCTCGGTGGTGCCGTGACCGGTCGGGCCGCCGCTGAGGATCAGCCGGGTCCCGGGCGCGCCGTCGGCGGGGACGGAGCGGATCCCGGCGCGGACCCGCCACCGGTTGACCGGGTTCGCCGTCGCCCCGGGGTTCCGGTACCCGAGGACCACCACGGCCGTGCGCACGCCCCCGCCGTCGCCGCCCGTCCCCACGAGCGTGCGGGACCAGCGCCGGTTCAACCACTCGCCCCAGGCCAGGGCGGCCGCGCCCGTGACCCCGGCCGCCGCCGCCACCGTCCCGCGCCGCACGTGCCGCACGCGCCGCCGGGGCGCCCCGGCGCCGGGCACCCGCGTGACGGCCCACCACCCCGTGACACTCATGCGCGCCAGCGTACGCGGAGTCGGCCGCACGCCGGCCCGCGACGGAAAACCGGTGGAGTTCGCGGGACCGGCGCACCACACTGTCCGGCGGGTCCGACCACCGGGCCACCGAACCACCGACAGGAGCAGCCGGTTTGACGGAGCCCGCACCCACGTCCACGCCCGCACCCGTGCCCACGCCTTACGACGCCGAACGCCGCGCCTTCAGCCGGGCGGCCCTGGCGCGGCTGGTCCTCAGCGACACCAGCGCCGACCTCGCCGCCGCCGCCGGACAGTTGGCGATCACCCGGTTCGACGACCAGACCGGCCCGGGCGGCCGGGTCAGCGAGGCCGCCACCCTGCGGGACGTCGCTGACCGGGTGCTCCTCCGGGCGGTCCTCTTCGAGCGTGAGCGCGGCAGCAGCTGGGAGCAGATCGCCCGCTACCTCGGCACCGACGCGGCCGACGCGGCCGAGCGGTTCACGCCCGCCGTCGAGCGGTGGGAGCGTGCGTTCGAGGAGCCGTACCGCCTGGACGCGACGGGCCGCAAACGGGTGCCCCAACTGCCCACGGCCGCCTACGACCCCGAGGACGCGTGCCGCCGGCTCGACCTCACCGTCAGCCTCCGCGCGTTCTTCCAGGACGAACACCCGGTCAGCGGCGAGCTCCGCCCGAGCCCCCCGGCCCCGGACTACAGCCTCGGCGGCCGGATCCCGCGCCGGAACCTCGGCCTGTTCGCGTACCTGCTGGCCACCTACACGCACGACCACTCGGACACCGACTGGGATGCCGCCACCGCGCACGTGCACGGCACCGCCGAGGACGACCCCGGCAGCTGGGACACCCACCTGATCGAGGGCTCGACCGCGTCGGTCCGCCTCCACCTCGCCAACGCCACCCACGGCGACGACCTCGTCGAAGCCGTCGTCACGGGCGCGACGGACACCGAACTCCGCCTGCGGATCGACACCCTGTTCGACGCCCTGGGCCCGGACGCCCTGGGCCCGGACGCCTGAACCCGCCCGGTGCCGCCGATGGCCGCCTCCCGGTCCCGGACCAGCGTCTTGGTGACCCGGCCGATACCGCTGATCAGCGACCACATGCCCGACAGGATGTCGCCGCCCTGCCGGGTCGGGATCATCTCCGCGGTCAGGAACCGCGAGAAGTCCAGCGTCATCACCAGCACCGGCAGGATCCGCTGCCGGCCCGGCGCGACCTGCACTTTCGTCTCGGGGAACCACAGGTCGCACTGCGCGATCCCGCCCGGTTCTCCACTTTCAGCACGTTCTGGCTTGATCCACGGGTCGGGACAGCGCGGTCGAGTCCGGGAAGCGCGGGACGGGCCGGAGGGATCGAACGCCTCACCGGGTCCGTCGCAGCCCTGTGCCTCCCGGGTGGTTCAGCGGGGCAGGCCGACGGCGCGGGAGATCACGGCGTCGAAGGCGCGGTCGGGCAGGATCCGGCGCAGGGCGATCAGGGGGCGGGCCCCGAAGCCGGTGGCGTAACGGGTCCTGGGGCGGCGGGCGGTGACGGCCTTGGCGATGGCGTCGGCGATGACGGAGGGCGGGGAGTTGCGCTTGGCGTTGGCCTCCGAGCGCAGGGAGGAGGCGACGGCGGCGGCCTGTGCGGTGTAGGCGCCGCCGGTGGAGGACTTCTCCAGCTTGTCGGCGGCGATGGCGCCCCATTCGGTGGCGATGCCGCCGGGCTCGATGACGACGACGTCGATGCCGAAGGGCTTGGCCTCCAGGCGCAGGCAGTCGCTGAGGGCTTCGAGGGCGAACTTGGTGCCGTGGTACCAGCCGCCGAGCGGCGTGTAGATCTTGCCGCCCATGGAGGTGACGTTGACGACGGTGCCGGAGCGCCGGGCGCGCATGTGGGGCAGGACGAGCTGGGTCAGGCGGATCGCGCCGAAGACGTTGACCTCGAACTGGTGGCGCGCCTCGTCCAGGGGGACGTCCTCCAGGGCGCCGTAGGAGCCGTATCCGGCGATGTTGGCCAGGACCTCGATGCGGCCGGTCTCGGCGACGATCCTCTCGATGCCGGCCCGCATGGAGTCCTCGTCGGTGACGTCCATCGCGAGCGGGCGGATGCCGCGATCGGCGAGCTGTTCGAGGCGGTCGGTGCGGCGGGCGGCTCCGTAGACGGTGTAGCCAAGTTCCTGCAGCTTGAGGGCGGTGGCCTCGCCGATGCCGGAGGAGGCGCCGGTGACGAGGGCGGTCTTGGCGGGCATGGCGGGGTCCTCACAGTTAAGATGAACTAAGGTTCACCATCTATCCTGAACCATGGTTCACCTTGATGCAAGTGGAAGGGCAGGCACCTCCCGTGACCCAGGCCAGGGCACCGCGCGCCGACGCGGTCCGCAACCGCAGGAAGATCCTCACCGCCGCCGGCGAGCAGATCACCGCCCACGGCCCCGACGTGGGGATGGACGAGATAGCCGCCGCCGCGGGCGTGGCCGTCGGCACCCTGTACCGGCACTTCCCCACCAAGACCGACCTGGTCGCCGCCGTCGTCGCCGAGTACGTCGCCCGCGTCGCCCAAGACGCCGAGGCCGCCCTCGCCCGCGCCGCCGACGGCACCGGCCGCGCCCTCGACGAGCTCACCGCGTTCCTCGGCCGCGTCGTCGAACAGTCCGCCACCGACCGCGCCGTCAAAGCCGCCGCCCAGGTCCTCGGCGCGCAACCGGGCGACCGTGCCGACGAGGACCGCGCCGGCTCGGCCGTCGCCGGCCTCATCCAAGCCGGACAAGCCGACGGCGACATCCACCCCGACGTCACCGTCAACGACATCTACCTGCTGTTCTCCACCGCGCCCACTGACCAGCCCCCCGCCGCCCGCGCCCGCTGGCTCGCCCTAGTCACCCCCGGACTGACCACCGGAGCCCGGCAGATAAAGAACTGACACCCGGCGCACTCCCATACCGCGCCAGGTATTGAGGTCTCTTGCGGGCAAGGGGGGTCAACTTTCAGAAACCGACCGGGGGTCATTTTTTTAGAGACTGGCGACAGCGCTGCCCGCCCTGCGAAACGTGGACCCTTACTGGAGTGGACGGACCCGGCATCTGACCTGGCACTACGCCGGTCAGAGCGTCGGAAGCGGCCTTGCCGGCCAGTAAACCGCTCATCGCGGCTGCTCTTGCCCCGGACATCCACCACGGTCTCTGGCAGTTCCGGATCGCGGGGGACGTCGATCTGCGGGGTCGGCGTTGCGGGCTTCGGCGGAGGGGAGGTCGGAGGAGGCGGGTGTGTTCGAGGTGGTGCGTGCCGCCGTGGGGGATGGCGACGCGGAGGTCCGTGCCGAGGTCCTGGGTGCGCTGGCTTGGCGGTGGCCGGACGACGCGTATCCGCTGGTGTGCGCGCGAGCTCTCGACCAGGCGGAGGCGCCGACCGTCCGGGTGACCGCCGCCCGTCTCCTCGGGGTGCTGTGGCCCGAGGGCGCCGAGGCGCTGGAGGTCCTGCGGGAGCTTGAGGGCACCGGCCCGGAGGAGGCCCGTACGGCGGTTCGGCAGGCGCTGGCCCTTCGGCTCCCGTAGTGGCGGTGCGCCCCCGCGGCGAGGGGGCGCACCACCGCCACGGGGGCGGTTACCGCCGCAGGCCGCGGAGTTTGTCCGGGTTGACCTGGAAGCGGAGGTTGCGCATCAGGCCGCCGTCGAGGTCGAAGGTGAGGGCGCCGATGGGGTGGCCGTCGGCGGTGAACAGGACGCCCTCCTCGCCGTTGATGAGGGCGGAGCGCCAGCTGATGCCCTGGACGCCGGGCTTGGCGAGGACGCCGACCATCCAGCGGGCCACGGGGTCGGTGCCGTGCAGGGGGCGGCGGGCGGCGGTGACCTTGCCGCCGCCGTCGGACCAGGCGGTGACGTCGGGGGCGAGGAGTTCGAGCATGGCGTTGAGGTCGCCGCCGTCGCAGGCGGCGAGGAAGCGGCCGGTGACGGCGCGGCGCTGTTCGGGGTCGGTGTCGAAGCGGGTGTGCCGGGCCTGGACGTGGGCGCGGGCGCGGTGGGCGGTCTGCCGGACGGAGGTCTCGGTGCGGTCGAGGAAGCCGGCGATCTCGGCGTGGCTGAAGCCGAACGCCTCGCGCAGCACGAAGACCGCCCGTTCGACCGGGCCGAGGCTTTCCAGGACGACGAGGAGCGCGGTGGAGACGGTGTCGGCGAGTTCGGCCTCGTCGGCGGCGTCCGGTTCGGTCAGGACGGGTTCGGGCAGCCAGGGTCCGACGTACGACTCGCGGACGGCCCGGGCCGAGGTGAGCCGGGTGAGCGACAGGTTGGTGACCGTCCGGACCAGGTACGCGCGGGGGTTGGCGACCTGTTCGGCCCGGCCGGCCGCGGACCACGCGATCCAGGCGTCCTGCAGGACGTCCTCGGCGTCGGCGACGCTGCCGAGCAGCCGGTAGGCGGTGCCGAAGAGCAGGCGGCGGTGCGCGGTGAACTCGTCGAGCGGATCGGCGGCGGACGGCGCCTCGGGAGGGTCGATCATGTGCTTCAGGCTGCCAGCGCGGCCCCGCCCCCGGCAACCGCCGTGCGGCACGGGCCCGCTGACGGGCCTTCCGGGGCGGGCGCTGCTCGGCTGGCACCGGCCGGATCAGGAGCAGGTGTCGCAGATCCGGGTGGCGGGCAGCTGGACCCGGCAGCGCGGGCAGACCGGGGCGGGCCGTTCGGTGGCGGCCGCGCGGCGGCGTTGGACGGCCTGGTGGTAGAGCGGGGCGAGGGCGGCGGTTCCGCCGCCGGGCGGGAGGTCGGGGCAGAACACCCGGTAGCAGGCCAGGCGGGCTTCGGCGGCGTGCAGTTCGCGGGCGTGCGCGTCGGCGGCCGGGGGCAGGCCGGCGGCTTCGAGGACTTCCCGGTAGCCCTCGCCGACCATGCCGTCGTCGGTGTGGACCACCAGGGCGGTCAGCGGCGGGTGCGCGCGGTCGAGGGTGGCGGGGATGACGCGGCTGAGCACCCGGCCGATCCAGTTGTGCAGCAGGACGCTGGTCTGCACGCCGGACTCCCGCTGCACGGCGGCGCCGAGGTCGCTGTAGGTGATGACGTCGTGGTAGCGCGAGGCGACGCCGACCAGCAGCGGGTAGGCCGCCGCCCCCCAGGCGTCCAGGGCCTCGGCGCGGCTGACCGGCACGGTCCGGCCCCCGTCCGTCCGCCAGTACCCCGAGGTCCGCTGCGCCATGATCTCCCCGCCCGTCCGCTTTCCACTGCCCGCTGCCCGGTTTGCCCGGTCCGCCCGCTCCTGCCCGGGAGGCTACCGGCACGGCCGGGCGGAGGACTAATCGGATTGTGGGGGAGGAGAAGTGACGGGGAGTCAGTTCGCCGGGCCGGGCCGTTCGTCGTTGAGGCGGCCGAAGGGGACGTGGACGCTGGGGGTGGTGCGGGAAGTGCTGGCCAGGTGGGAGCTCTGGTCGTCGAAGAAGATGTGCGGCCGCAGCACCTTCATGATCCCGCCCTTGTCGATGCCGCCGAGGAAGAACGCGTCGTTGGCGCGCAGTCCCCACCGCTTCAGGCTCATCACGGCGCGCTCGTGGGCGGGCGCGTCGCGGGCGGTGACGAGCGAGACGTGGACGCGCGGGCGGTAGCCGGGGTCCGCGCGGCGCCGCTTCTCCTCGCGGCGCTGGATCCGGTCCACGGCCGCGAGGAAGTCCCTGAGCGGCCCGGCGTCGTGCGGGACGTCGGCGTGGGCGAGCTCGTGCGCGCGGAAGCCCTCGATGCCGGCGGCGCTGTAGACCTGCTCGGAGGCGTCGTCGGCGAGGATCCCGTCGAAGTCGAAGGAGATCCGCAGGTCCCGGTCGTCCGGGGCGTCTGCGGGGAGCGGGCCGAGGACGTGTCCGGCGGGCAGGCCCGCGTCGACCGCCGCGTGGACGTCGTCCCGGTTCGCCGAGAGGAACAGGGACATGTTGAGCACCGGCATGAACCGGTAGGGCGACTTGCCCTGCATGAACGCGGCCCGGCTGATCGGCAGTTTGTGGGCCTGGACGGAGCGCATCACCCGCAGCCCGGTGTCGGGGTCGTTGCGGGACAGCACGATGACCTCGATCAGCGGATCGCCGGGGGCTGGGGCGAGGTCGTTCAGGGAGAGCAGCCGCCGGACGAAGGGGAAGGCCACGCCGGGCTCGAGAGTGTCGTCGAGGTGCTCCTCCTGGTAGGAGCGGTAGCGCTCCTCGCCGTGCTCGCGGAAGACCGCGTCCGACTCGGTCAGGTCGAACAACGCGCTGGAGGCGATGCCGATGACGAGTCGCTCGGAAAGGTCGTAGGGCGGCATCCGGTCGGCCCCTCTGCGGTGCGCGGGCGTGGAGTGCCCGCCATCCTCGCACGGGCGTGCGAACGATCCGGCGGTGCGCGGGGTCAGAGCGCGGAGATGCGCTGCAGCAGCTCGTTGAGGGTGGCCCGGTCGTCGGGGGAGAGCGGGGCGAGCAGGTCCTCGGTGACGCGGCGGCTGTCGTGGTCGGCGGTGCGCAGCAGGTCGTGGCCGGCGGGGGTGAGGACGACCTGGCGGCTGCGGCGGTCGGCGGGGTCGGGGCGGCGCTCGGCCAGGCCGAGGCGCTGGAGGTCGTCGAGCAGGGAGACGATCGCGCTGGGGTCGTAGCCGAGCCGGTCGGCGAGTTCGCGTTGGCGGACGCCGTCGACGGTGCCGAGGTAGCGCAGGATCGCGTGGTGGCGCAGGCGCAGGCCGTGCTGTTCCAGGGCGGCGTTGAACGCGCTGCCGGTGCGCTGGCCGAGGCGGTACAGCAGGTAGCCGGTGTCGGCCTGTAGGCCGTGCATCCAGGGGGCGTCGCTCATGGGGTCATCATGCCAGAGCGAAGATGTTCAAAACAATCATTGACATCAACAATGATTGTTCCTAGCTTCAATGGTCATGAGCAACGAAACCCTCCCGAACGCCCCCCACCCCCTCGACCTCGACCTGACCGGCAAGGTCGCCGTGGTCACCGGCAGCGGCCGCGGTCTCGGCCTGGCCTACGCCGCCGCGCTGGCCGCCGCCGGCGCCGCCGCCGGCGCCGCCGTCGTGGTCAACGACCTGGACGCCGGGGTCGCCGGGGCGGCCGCCGCCGCGATCGAGGCCGCCGGCGGCCGGGCCGTCGCGGTCGCCGCCGCCGTCGGCACCACCGAGGCCGCGCAGGCCCTGGTCGACGGGGCCGTCGAGGCGTTCGGCCGGCTCGACGTGATGGTCACCAACGCCGGCATCCTGCGCGACAAGGTGCTCTGGAAGATGACCGACGAGGACTTCGACGCGGTCGTCGCCACCCACCTGCGCGGCACCTTCACCTGCGCCCGGGCCGCCGCCGTCCGGATGCGCGAGCAGGGCGAGGGCGGCCGGCTGATCATGATCGGCTCCCCGGCCGGCCAGCGCGGCAACTTCGGCCAGACCAACTACGCCGCCGCCAAGGCCGGCATCGCCGCGATGGTGCGCACCTGGGCGATGGAGCTGGCCAAGGCCGGCATCACCGTCAACGCCGTGATCCCGATCGCCGCCACCGCGATGACCGAGACCATCCCGGCCTTCGCCCCCTACGTCGAGGCGATGCGGCAGGGCGCCCCGCTGCCCGACTTCCTGCGCAAGGGCGAGGGCTTCGGCACCGCCGAGGACTGCGCCGCGCTGATCCCGTTCCTGGCCTCCGACGCCGCCGCGGGCGTCACCGGCCAGTGCGTCGGCATCGGCGGCGACAAGCTCGCCCTCTGGTCGCACCCGCAGGAGGTCGCGGTGGCCTACGCCGACGGCGGCTGGCGCCCCGAGACGATCGCCGCCGGCTGGGCCGCGGGCGTCGGCCGCGAACCGCAGACCGTCGGCGTCCCCGCCTCGGCCGTCCCCGCCGGGGCCGCTCCCACCCCGGCCGTCCCCGCCCCGGCCGTCCCGGGGGAGGGCAAGTGAACCTCGCCGAACTGACCGCGATCGACGTCCACACCCACGCCGAGGTCTCCGCGCACGGCCACGCCTCGCTCGACGAGGAGCTGAACGACGCCTCCAGCGGCTACTTCAAGGTCGAAGGGGCGCACCGCAGGCCGACGCTGCCGGAGATGGCCGCGTACTACCGCGAGCGGAAGACGGCCGCCGTGGTCTTCACGGTCGACGCCGAGCACGCCACCGGCCGCCCGCCCGTCCCCAACGAGGAGATCGCCGAGGCCGCCGCCGCCAACGCCGACGTGCTCATCCCGTTCGCCTCGATCGACCCGTTCCGCGGCAGGGCGGGCGTCCGGCAGGCCCGCCGGCTGGTCGAGGAGCACGGGGTGCGGGGCTTCAAGTTCCACCCCAGCATCCAGGGCTTCTTCCCGAACGACCGGCTCGCCTACCCGCTGTACGAGCTGATCGAGGAGACCGGCACCGTCGCGCTCTTCCACACCGGCCAGACCGGCATCGGCGCGGGCGTCCCCGGCGGCGGCGGGATCCGGCTCAAGTACTCCAACCCGCTGCACGTCGACGACGTCGCCGCCGACTTCCCGCACCTGAAGGTGATCCTCGCGCACCCGTCCTTCCCCTGGCAGGACGAGGCGCTGGCCGTCGCCACCCACAAGCCCGGCGTGCACATCGACCTCTCCGGCTGGTCGCCGAAGTACTTCCCGCCGCAGCTCGTCCAGTACGCCAACACCCTGCTCAAGGACAAGGTGCTGTTCGGCTCCGACTACCCCGTGCTCACCCCCGACCGCTGGCTCGCCGACTTCGCGAAGCTGCCGATCAAGGACGAGGTCCGACCGAAGATCCTCAAGGAGAACGCCGCCCGTCTGCTCGGCCTGACCTGACCGGACGGACCGGACCCGCACCCGCACCCGGCCGTCCCGCGCCCCGAAAGGCTCCCCCACCCTCATGCGCAACCAGGGAATCGGCTCCTGGCCCGCCCGCCGCGCCAGGAAGACCCCGCACCGCACCGCCCTCGTGCACGGCGGCCACCGCCACAGCTACGCCGACCTGCACGAACGCAGCACCCGGCTGGCCCACGCGCTGCGCACCGCCGGCATCCGCCGCGGTGACCGGATCGCCTACCTCGGCCCCAACCACCCCTCCTTCCTGGAGACGCTGTTCGCCGCCGGCCTGCTCGGCGCGCTGTTCGTCCCGCTGAACACCCGCCTCGCGCTGCCCGAGATCGCCCACCAGCTCGACGACTGCGGGGCCCGGGCGCTGATCCACGCGCCCGGCTGCGCCCCGCTGGTGCCGTCCGGCGCGGTGCCGGTGACGGTGCGCACCGGCGAGGAGTACGAGTCCTGGCTGGCCGGGGCCGACCGCACCCCGATCGACGAGCCGGTCGGCCTCGACGACACCTGCCTGATCATGTACACCTCGGGCACCACCGGCCGTCCCAAGGGCGCCATGCTCACCCACGGCAACCTCACCTGGAACGCCTACAACGTGCTGGTCGACACCGACCTGCTCGCCGACGACGTCGCCCTGGTCTCCGCCCCGCTGTTCCACACCGGCGGACTGAACATGCTCACCCTCCCCGTCCTGCTCAAGGGCGGCGCCTGCCTGCTCACCGAGTCCTTCGACCCGGCCGGCGCGCTGGAACTGATCGCCCGGGAGCGGATCAGCTACATGTTCGGCGTGCCGACCATGTACGACCTGATGGCCCGCCAGGACGGCTGGGCCGACGCCGACCTGCGCAGCCTGCGGATCCTCAACTGCGGCGGCGCGCCCGTGCCGCGCCCGCTGATCGACACCTACCTGCGCCGCGGCCTCTCCTTCCAGCAGGGCTACGGCATGACCGAGGCCGGCCCCGGCGTGCTCTTCCTGGACGCCGAGCACACCGCCGGCAAGGCCGGCAGCGCGGGCGTCCCGCACTTCTTCACCGACGTGCTGCTGACCACCGCGGACGGGCGGGAGGCCGGCCTCGGCGAGGTCGGCGAGGTCCTGGTCAGCGGCCCCAACGTCGGCCCCGGCTACTGGGGCCTGCCCGAGGCCACCGGGCTGGCGTTCCACGGCGAGTGGTTCCGCAGCGGCGACGCCGCCCGGGCCGACGCCGACGGCTACCTGACCATCGCCGACCGGATCAAGGACATGTACATCTCCGGCGGCGAGAACGTCTACCCCGCCGAGGTCGAGGAGGCGCTGCTCGCGCTGCCCGGCGTCGCCGAGTGCGCCGTCTACGGCGTGCCCGACCCCAAGTGGGGCGAGGTCGGCCGGGCCGTCGTCGTCCCCGCCGCGGGCGCGGCCGTCGACCCGGACGCGCTGCTCGCCGCACTGGCCGGCGTCCTCGCCAAGTACAAGCTGCCCCGGACGGTGCTGCTCGCGGACGAACTGCCGCGCACCGCCTCCGGGAAGATCCTCAAGCACCGGCTCCGTGCCCGGCACGACGGCTGACCCTCCTTCCCCCTTCCCACCCAGAAAGGCAGTTCCATGGCCATCACCGTCAACGGACTCGACGCCCTCAAGGCCCTGGCCGGCACCGACCTCGGCGCCAGCGGCTGGCTCGACGTCACCCAGCAGCGCATCGACACCTTCGCCGACGCCACCGACGACCACCAGTGGATCCACACCGACCCCGAGCGCGCCGCCGCCGGCCCGTTCGGCGCGCCCATCGCGCACGGCTACCTGACGCTCTCGCTGTTCATCCCGCTCTTCACCG
Source organism: Kitasatospora setae KM-6054 (assembly GCF_000269985.1). NCBI lineage: Bacteria > Bacillati > Actinomycetota > Actinomycetes > Kitasatosporales > Streptomycetaceae > Kitasatospora > Kitasatospora setae. The sequence goes on from NC_016109.1 coordinate 8,550,372, forward strand.
AACTGCTGGAGGTCGAGGGCGTCACCACCAAGGTCAACTACGGCCTGAACAAGGTCCGCTTCCCCTCCCCGGTCAAGGCCGGCGCGCGGATCCGGCTGACCGCCCGCCTCGCCGAGGTCGAGGAGGTGCCCGGCGGCCTGCAGATCACCGTCGACGGCACCATCGAGATCGAGGGCGCCACCAAGCCCGCCGCCGTCCTGCAGAGCGTCTCCCGCTTCTACGCCTGACGGCCCGCCGGAGGGCCGCCGCAGGGGCCCAGGCCCCCGACGGCGGCCACCCGCCGCCCCGAACCCGGGCACACCCACCAGCAGCCGCCCGCGTCCCCGGCCGCCGGCCGCAGCAGGTGCGCGTGCCCCGGGCAGGACGGCCACTGGGTGAACGTGTACCCCGCCAGGTGGTCCTGCACCAACTCGGCGACGAAGCAGGCAAGTTCGGCGTCACCGGCGGCTACCGGCAGCGACCGGGCGAACAGCGGCCCGTCCGCCGCCCGCCAGCCGAGCAGCGTCGTCCCGTACACGTCGTCCTCGGCCAGCACCCAGTCGACCCCGGCCGGCAGCCGCCCGCCCGCCGTCCGCAGCACGTCCCGGCCGACCGCCGCACAGGCCGCCGCCAACTCGGGCGACAGCTCGGGCGGTGGGCCCTCGGCCGGTGCGCCGTCCAGGCTCCAAGTGGTGAACGTCCCCATGCCGGAGAACCTAGCGCCCCGCGCGGGCGAACCGCCGACCGATATTCGGACGACGCCGGGCTGACGTGTTGTTAGGGTGCCGCCCATGGCAGTGCTCAGGAAGTTCCAGGTGACGTTCGACTGCGCGGAGCCGGTTCGGCTCGCCCGCTTCTGGTGCGAGGTGCTCGGCTACGAATCCAACCCCCCGGCGGGCGCCGCCAGTTGGGAGGAGTACGAGGCCGGGCAGCCGGCCGCGGAGCGCGGCGGGTGGGCCGCCTGCGCCGACCCCACCGGGGTCGGGCCGCGGCTGTACTTCCAGCGCGTTCCGGAAGGCAAGGTCGTCAAGAACCGGGTGCACCTCGACGTCCGGGTCGGCACCGGCCTGGTCGGCGAGGAGCGGCTGGCCGCGCTGGAGGCCGAGTGCGCCCGGCTGCTGCCGCTCGGCGCGGTCCGGGTGCGGCTGCTGTACGACGGCGGCGACGACTCGTGCATCGCCATGCAGGACATCGAGGGCAACGAGTTCTGCATCGACTGACCCCCGTCCGCCGACCCGCTGCTGTTCGCCGTGACCGGGGCCGGCCAGCCGCCGCTCGCCGGGGCCGTGGTCCGGGGCGTGCCCGCAGTTCCCGCGCCGGTCGGCGGGCCCACCTTCGACCCGGTCTACCGTCCCGACGTGATCGAGACCCCACCCGGCCGTGCGGTCTGCCGGTGGACACGCGTCGTCGACCAGTGTGAACGCAGCCGGACGGGCGGGTCGGATCTGTGCCCGGAGCATCAGCGGCAGTGGGCCCAGCACCGCGAGCGCGGGGTCGGCAGGGCAGCCTTCGTTTCGGCCGTCCAGGGGCCGGACCGGCGCCTCGGGGCGACAGGGACCATCTGCCAGATCTGCCCTGAACGGCCTGCGGCCCGCAACGACCTGCGGCTGTGTCAGCGGCATCCGAGCCGGCGGGCCGCGCACAAGACCGAATCGCGGCCACCTACGACCCCAACGACAAGGGCGTCCGTGACATCGGGGAGAGCACCGTCACCACCGGCCGCCGCATCGGCGAGGTGCTCCAGGTGCGGTGGGACTGCATCGGCCGCTACGGCGGGCTGGAGATGTTCTGGCACGACCAGGCCAAGGTCGGCAACTACGACGCCGCGATCCGCATGCCCGAACGCCTCTGCGGGGTCCTCGCCGAGCGCCGGCGCAAGACCCCGGACCGCCACAGCCGCGACGAGTTCGCCCTGGACCCGCGCAAGCCCCGGGACCACTTCCACCGTGTCCGATCCACGGCCTTCCGCGCCACCGTCCCCGAATCCCGCGCCGCGGCGGCCCTGGCCGCCCGCCGCCGCAAGAGCGAAACCGCTGTTGAGCGCGTCCACCGGGCCGTCGCCCGGCTCCGACGCGAGAAGGCCCGGGGCGGTGTCGCCTCCGTCGCCCGCCGCGCGGACGTCTCGCGCACCTGCCTCTACGACAACACCGAGGCCAGAGCCGCCGTCGCCGCGGTGACGGCTCGGGCCGGCGAACGCCGGACCCGCACGCTCACCGACCAGGACGACGCCCGCGAGGCGACCTGGTGCGAACGCGCGCTGAACGCCGAGGGAGCCCTCAAGGCCGCCCGCTCCGACCTGCGCTTCCAGGACCGCCGCGGTGTCGACCCCGAAGCCCACCTCCTTGGCCCACCCGTCGGCAAGTGGCCCCGCAACACCCGGTCGAGGGGTCCGACCACCATCAGGTGACCGGGCTCCTCGGCCGGGACCGGAGCGAGCGGCGGTTGGCCAGCCGGGCCGCGCGACGCAAGACGGCTTCTGCTCGGGTGTGTTCCCAGGCAAGGCTCGGCCGTTCGGGCCGTCGTCGGCAGTACTCGCAATCGGGGTCACCGCAGACTCCTTCACGCCATTCGTCGCACACCACGCACAGCGCTGCGTCGAACCGTTCGCAGTAGTCCTGCCTGGTGCCGCACCGAAGGCATGATCCGGACTCCGGCCGGACCGCGGAGGGGCGCTTACGAGGCATCCCCCTGTCCGGGCTTCAGCATCTCCGCGTCCACCACGGCTGAGACGGATCGCCATGGGAGTCCACGATCGTGCGGGAACAGTAGACCTCGTCAAGCGGACGCACCAGCCGTCGGAGCTCCCGCGACGCACCGGTCGGCAGCCCGCGCAGGGCCTGCTCCAGCATCTCTCGTGGATGGGCGTCGGAAGGACAGCACGCTTCGACTCCGCAGCCGCGGACCTGTGGATCCGTCAGCCTGCGGGCCGGGCCGTGAACAGTGCCGCCCCACCGAGCCATCGCGTCGGCGACGGCTCCCGGCCACGCATGTGAATCCTCGAACGCGGCGATCTCACTCTGCGTGCGCGCCGAGACCCCAGAAAGGATCTTCCTGCTCTGCTCGGGGCGGAGCCTGTGCGACAACTTGGCGCGCACCTGGCCTGGCCGTCTACGCGCCATGGCCCTTTCGTTGGTTCGTCATGGACGACATCCTCCCAGAGCGGGGCCGTTCCGATCAATGCCGCCCCGAACGCCAGCGGGAAGCGTGCCACCACGCAGGCGCAGAGCGGCGGGTCGCATTCGGCGCGGGTGACGCGCTGCGCGAAGCGGTGGACCTTGACGTCAGCGTGTCCAGGACGTCCCGGTGGGAGCGCCCGCAGCTCTCTCCCGCTGGCTGAACGACCCGGACGGCTACGACGCGCTGGTGTTCTGGCGGTTCGACCGTGCCGTCCGGTCCACGGTGTACATGTGCGCCCTCGCCAACTGGGCGCGCGAGCACCGCAAGGTGCCCGTCTCCGCCGAGGGTCCGGGGCGCGGTGGCCGAGCTGATCACCCGGTGGCGCGTCGCGGGTGAGCCCGCGGGCGAGCGGCTGCGGGTGGCCGTCAGCGCCGAGGGCCAACGGATCGCATGGGACTGAGCCCAGCGGTTCGGGCACCTGCCCGGTGGGTCCCGCGTACGACGATGCTCCGTGCGGTCTTCCTGGCCGTGCAGGGCCTCTGGCGTGTGCTGACGGCGACGGTGAGTCCGGCAGAACCGGTAGTCGCGTGTGTCGGGGTCGCCGGAGGGCGGTCACTTCCCGTTCTGGGCCGGTGCGGCCGGGGCCCGCTGGCGTGTTCGCCGTTTCGGGGGTGGGTGGCGGTCCGGCGGATGAATTCGCACGATCGTGCTGAAATCTCGGGTAGGCTCGGCGGCATGACGCAGAACCAGGCTGTGGACACCCCCGGACTCGACCTCGTGGCCCTCGACGCCCGCGCGCTCGCGACCGCCCGCTCCCTCGTCGACCGGATCGACCCCGGCATGCTCGGCCTCGCGACGCCCTGCGGCTCGTGGACGCTCGGCCGGCTGCTCGCCCACATGACCGGCCAGAACCACGGCTTCGCGGCCGCCGCCCGGGGCGGCGGCCGCGACCTCGCCGACTGGGCGGACCGCCCGGTCGGCGACGACCCGGCCGGGGTGTTCGCCGCCTCGGTGGCGGAGGTCGAGGCCGCGTTCGCCGAAGAGGGCGTCCTCGAACGCGCCTTCTGGCTGCCCGAGATCCGCGACGGCGGCCCGTTCCCCGGCCGGCAGGCGATCGGCTTCCACTTCCTCGACTACGTCGTCCACGGCTGGGACGTCGCGGTCTCGATCGGCGCCGAACCCGACTTCGCCCCCGGCCTGCCCGCCGCCGTCCTCCCGATCGCCCGCCAGGTCCCGGCCGGCCCCGCCCGCGAAGCCCCGGGTGCCGCCTTCGCCCCCGCCCTGCCGTCCCCGGCCGGAGCCGGGGACGGGGACGGAGCCGGTGACTCGCTCGCCCTGGTGCTGCGCCTGCTCGGCCGCGACCCCGACTGGACCGCGCCGAACCACCCCTGACGAACCGTCAGGGACGCGGCAGGCAACTCGGGGACGGGGATACCGACGAAGGCGGCGGCGACACCGGCGACGAGGGCGAGGGCGGCAGGGGCGCCCCGCTCGGCGCGGCGAGGGGGACGGGCGTCGAGGCGGGCGTCGGCGTCGGCGCCGGCGAGGTGGGCAGCGAGGCGCCACCGCCCGGGCAGGGCGGGATGTAGACCGGCGTGGTGTCGTACAGCGAGACCTGCCGCACCTGGTACGGCCCCTGCCCGTACCAGCCGTGGAAGTACACGGTCAGCGTCCGGGCGTCCGGCCCGGTCGTCACGCTGCGCCGCAACTGGGTCAGGTTCGGCGAGTTCGCCCACAGTTGGACCGGCTCGATGCCGGGGCCGGAGACGCCGACGAAGGCGTACGCGCCGGAGACGAACGCGCTGAAGTCGTAGATGTGGTTCGGCTGGACGGTGACCTGCTGGGTGCAGCCCGCGAAGTCGTAGGCGCCGGGGCGGCCCTCGACCCTGGTGTCGTAGGACCAGCTGACGCCGCTCTCACAGGTCCAGCCCTCGCTGGGCGGCGACTGGAACAGCGGATTGGTGACCGCCTCCTGGCCGGTCGCCCCGGCCGGGTCGGCGCCCAGGGTGAACAGGCACGCGGCGGCGGCCAGGGCCGCCGCCCCGGCGATCGCGCCGCGCGGGGCGGGTCTGCGGGCGGGCCTGCGGGTGGCGGGAGGGACGGGGGTAGCGGGAGGGACGGGGGTGCGCATCGGGGACTCCTTCGGGTGGGTGGGGGAGCGCCGCCCGTACGCGGCCGGCGCGGCGCGACCTGTCGCTGCCCCTGCCGGCGGCGGAAGGACACCCGCGCCGCCGGGCCGACCCGCACGGCACCCCGGCGTCCCGAAGGCGGGCCCGGCCGTCCGACGGCGGCCCGGGAAGGGGCGGGAGGGTGCACGCATACCGTGTCTCCGGTGGGGAGGGCGACGAGGGGCAGCGGTGCGAGGGAGTGGACCACACCATGGTGGACGCCGCGGGCCTCCGTCAAGCGGCGGCGGAAGACCGGTTCCGGCCCACCGCAGCGGTCACTGACGGACCGTCGGCAGAGCCGGTGGCCACCGGCCCTGCCGGTCGGCGCCGGCCACGGCGACGCGGGCGGTTCAGAACAGTTGCTGCCGGGCGAACAGCTCCAGGTGGCCGCAGGACGGGCAGTGGAACGCGTCGACCTGCAACCGCGCCCGGCTGAAGCGCTTGGCACCGCCCAGCGGCCCGCGCTCGACCGGACCGGGGATCCACCGGACGTCCCCCGCGCTGTCCTGGCCGTCGTCCTCCAGGAAGCCCTGGTGGAGGCCGGTGTGCCCGCAGTGGCTGCACCTGATCGGGGTCGGCGGCGGCATCTCGTTGCTCACCAGCGGAGTATAGGTCGCACCCGAAGCCGTTCGGACGCGTTTCCGAGACCTCGTCAACCGGCCTGCGCGGCAGCGTCGTTCGCCTTCGCCCGGCCCCCGGCCACGCGTCCGGACGGCCTCGGGCGCGCCTCCGCCTGCGTCTGCGGCTGCCTCTGCGACTGGGGCTGCGACTGCGCCCGCGCCTTCGTCTCGGCGTGGGCCGCCCGGGCCGCCAGCACCTCCGGGACGCGGGACTCCACCCAGCGGGCCAGCGCCCAGACCTGCCGGGCGGCCTCCTCGCCGAGCGGCGTCAGCGAGTAGTCGACGCGCGGCGGGATCACGGCGTGCGCCTCGCGCCGGACCAGGCCGTCCTGCTCCAGGGTCTGCAGGGTCTGGGCCAGCATCTTCTCGCTCACCCCGCCCACCGCGCGGCGCAGTTCGCTGAACCGGTGGGTGCCGTCCAGCAGCACGGCGAGCACCAGGACGGCCCAGCGGCTGGTGACGTGTTCGAGGATGCCCCGGGAGGCGCAGGCGGCCGAGTTGACGTCGACGGGGAGCCCGCCGGTCAGTTCCTTCACCCTGGCGTTCATGACAGTAGCTTACTCGAAGGTGGGTACTTCCGATTGGTTAGTGACTTTCCTGGGGTGAGACAAGCAAGCCGTCGTCCCCCGCCGTCCCCGTTCAGGAGCCGCATCACCATGAGCATCGTCGTCACCGGCGCCACCGGTCAGCTCGGCCGCCTCGTCATCGAGGAACTGCTGACCCGCGTCCCGGCCGCCGAGGTCGCCGCCGCCGTCCGCGACCAGGACCGGGCGGCCGACCTGGCCGCCCGCGGCGTCGAACTGCGCACCGCCGACTACGACCGGCCCGAGACGCTGGCCGACGCGATCCGCCCCGGCGACACCGTGCTGCTGATCTCCGGCAACGAGATCGGCCGCCGCACCGCCCAGCACGGCGCGGTGATCGACGCCGCGCAGGCCGCCGGCGCCGCCCGCCTGGTCTACACCGGGGTGCTCGGCGGCCCGGACGCCGACTTCCGGCTCGCCGACGAGCACAAGGCCACCGAGCGGCTGGTCCTCGACTCCGGCCTGCCGTACACCTTCCTGCGCAACGGCTGGTACACCGAGAACTACACCGCCCTGATCCCCGTCCAGTTGGAGCACGGCGTGGCCGGCAGCACCGCCGGCGGCCGGGTCGGCGCGGCCGGCCGCGCCGACTACGCCGCCGCCGCGGCCGAGGTGCTGACCGGCGCGGGCCACGAGGGCCGGGCGTACGAGCTCAGCGGCGACCGGGCCTGGACGCTGGCCGAGTACGCGGCCGAACTGTCCCGGCAGAGCGGCCGCCCCGTCGCCCACCACGAACTGCCCGCCGAGGCCAACCTCGCGCTGCTCACCGGCGCGGGCCTGCCGCGGCCGCTCGCCGAGATCCTGGTCGACGTGGACGTGTCCGGCATCGCCCGCGGCCTGCTGGCCGGCGGCAGCGGCGACCTCGCCCGGCTGATCGGCCGCCCGACCACGCCGCTGGCCGAGACCGTCGCACGGGCGCTGGCCGCGCACGCGGGCTGAGCCGCCGCGGCCTGTCCATCGGCCCCGCGCACGCGGGTCGAGCCGTCACGGCTGTCCACCGGCCCCGCGCAGGCGGGTCGAGCCGTCACGGCTGCTCGCCGGCACCGCGCGCGGGGCGAGCCGTCACGGCTGCTCGCCCGCCCGGGCCTCCTCCGGGGCCGGGCGGGCGGGGGCCGTGGTGTCCGCGGCCAGGCCGGCGAGCAGGCGCAGTCCGTCCTCGGCCGGGCTGCCCGGGGCGGCCGAGAGGACCAGCAGTTCGGCGCCCGAGCCGTCCGGCAGGGCGAAGTTCTCCTGGTGCAGTTCGAGCAGCCCGACCAGCGGGTGCCGGTACGCCTTGCTGCCGTGGGTGCGGGCGCGCACGTCGGCGCGGGCCCAGAGGCGGCGGAAGCGTTCGCTGCCCATCGCCAACTCGCCGATCAGCGAGGCGAGTCCGGGGTCGTCCGGGTACTTGCCGGCGGCCAGCCGCAGGTGTCCGACCACGTCCCGGGTGCAGGACTCCCAGCCCGCGTAGAGGCCGCGCTCGCCCTCCTCCAGGAAGATGTGCCGGGCGGTGTTCAGCCCGGCGAGCTCCGGCCGGCCGTACAGCAGCCCGGCCAGCCGGTTCCCGGCGAGCACGTCCATCCGGTGGTCCATGATGATCGCGGGCGCGCCCTGGACCAGGTCGAGGACGCGCAGGAGCTCCGGCCGGATCCGCCCGCCCGGCGCCTTCGCCCGCCGCCGGGGCTGCCGGGCCAGCCGGTGCAGGTGCGCCCGCTCGGTGCCGTCCAGGCCCAGCACCCGCGCCAGCGCGTCCAGCACCTGTTCGGACGGCTGGGTGGCCCGGCCCTGCTCCAGGCGCACGTAGTAGTCGACGCTCACCCCCGACAGGTGCGCCACCTCCTCCCGCCGCAGCCCCGCCACCCGGCGGCGGCCGTCGGTCGGAATGCCGGCCGTCGCCGGATCGACCCGGGCGCGCCGGGTCCGCAGGAAGCCCGCGAGATCGTCCATGCCGCCCAGTATCGCCCGCCGCCGCGTCCCCCCGGGTGGCCCTGCGAGTACCAGGAAGCCCGGTCCTACGGACCTCCCGTCCCTGAACGCGGGCCGCCGCGGCCGCCAGGATCGTGGTCGAGGCAAGCAACCGACCGCAACCGAGGAGCCCCCGGTGAAGACCCTGATCGTCCACGCCCACCCCGAACCGAAGTCGCTGAACGGCTCGCTGACCGACCACGCCGTCACCGTCCTGCGGGACGCCGGGCACGAGGTGCGGGTCAGCGACCTGTACGCGATGGGCTGGAAGGCCGCCGCGGACGCCGACGACTACGGCCCGCACGCCTCCAGCCCGCTCAAGGTGCCCCTCGACTCCGGCCGCGCCTTCGACGCCGGCACGCTCACCCCCGACGTCCGCGCCGAGCAGGAGAAGCTGCTCTGGGCCGACACCGTCATCCTCCAGTTCCCGCTCTGGTGGTACAGCATGCCCGCCATCCTCAAGGGCTGGGTCGACCGGGTCTTCACCTACCGCTTCGCCTACGGCGTCGGCGAGCACAGCGACACCAAGTACGGCGAACGCTTCGGCGAGGGCACCCTGGCCGGCCGCCGCGCGCTGCTCTCCGTCACCGTCGGCGGCCCCGAGGCGCACTACGCGCCGCGCGGCATCAACGGCCCGATCGACGACCTGCTCTTCCCGATCCAGCACGGCATCCTCCACTACCCCGGCCTCGAAGTCCTCCCGCCCTTCGTCGTCCACGGCAGCGACCGCCTCGACCCCGCCGACTACCCGGCCGTCGCCGCGGCCTGGGAACACCGCCTCCGCACCCTGGAGACCACCGCTCCCGTCCGCTACCGCCGGCAGAACTTCGGCGACTACGAGATCCCCGCCCTCCAGCTGAAGCCCGGCCTCGAACCGGCCGGCCGCACCGGCTTCGGACTCCACCTGGAGGCGTAGCCGGCGCGGTCGGCCGGAGGACCCCCGCCGCCACCTCCCGGGCCGCCGGATGCGCGGGCGGATGCGCGGGCGGGCGCGCGGGCAGCGGAGGGGGAGCGGGGTGGTGCGGGGCTCGCCCCCGGTGCTTCGGGCGCTCCCCCGCAGGGGCCGCATTCGGCCCAACTCCCGGTGGCGGGGCGGGATACGTTCGCGTCCGACCGACCCCGCGAGCGGCCTCCGCCGCCCGAACCGAAGAGGCACCCCCGGATGCGCCTGCGCGTGAAGACCGCGATGGCCGCCGCCATCGCCATGGCCGCGACCCTGCTCCCCGCCGGCTCCGCCCAGGCGGCCCACGGCCGTACCGGCACCGCCGCCTGCCCGTCCGGCTACCTGTGCGTGTGGGACCAGCCCGACTTCCGGGGCCGGATGTACCGGTTCCTCGGCGACAACGCCTCCTGGGGCGACTGGGCGATCGACAACAACGACCGGTCCTGGTTCAACAACGGCACCTCGGGCACGTACGCCTGCGTGTGGCAGTACGTCAACCTGGTCGGCCACGCCAAGGCGCTCGCGCCCGGCGAGGCGTCCCCGGACGACCCCGGGCACGCGGGCCGGGGCAGCTCGAACGACTGGCGCCGGGGCGGCTGCGAGTGAGACCGGCGGTGCGGGGTGGCAGACGGATCGGGGCCGTCCGGGTTACCGTCTGAGCAGCAGACGGGTGGCAGGCAGGACGGGCAAGGCAGGGGAGGCGGGGCGATGACCGCGACGGCGCAGTCCGGGACGCTGCGGGTGCCGCGCAGCATCAACGGCATCGGGCAGGGCCTGACGTACGAGGAGCGGGCCCGGTTCCACGGCGAGCTCGGCCCGGTCGAGGACCCGGCGGACCGGGAGGCGGTGATCACCACCTGGTGGCTGCGGGCGATGTCCGCCGCCTACGGCGACGACCGGCCGGGCTTCCGCGCCGCCGTCGCCCCCGTCCTCGCGGTGAGTCGTTCCCGGCAGGCCGCCGGCACCTGAGCGGTGGCCGGATCCCGGTACCTGGTCCCTGTCCAGCCCGCCGACTTCCCTGCCGCCACCGCTATCTGACGACAAGTCGGACTTGCGGACGATCATGATTGCGGCCCGGGCGGCGGGCTGCTTCAATGGCCCCGCTTCACGGGGGGTGTTCGAACCACCGGGCGCCGGACGGCGTCCGGTGCGTCCCCCTGCCGAAAACGCGCGGACGCGACGTGCGCGTGATCGTTCCGAGGGGACGCGTTGAAGACGAGGCCCTGGTGGGGTCTGCTGCTCGCGCTGGTGACGTTCGCCGCGAGCGTCAGCTCCAAGTCGAACGGCGGCAAGGCCGAGAGCTGGATCAACCCGGTCAGCCTGCCGGTCACCGGCACGTACACGGTCCGGGCCGAGCCCGCCGCCGGGGCGACCGGCACGGTCGCGGCGCAGGTGCTGACCTCGCCCGCGATCAGCGCCGCGATCGGCGGCCCGCAGGTCACCTACACCGTCGTGCTCACGCCGGACGCCGGCGCCACCGGCCAGGTCAGGCTCCAGGTGCTGGACAACCCGGTCGTCAACGCCGCGGTCGACGGCCCGGCGGTCACCCGCACCATCCCGGCCGACCAGCCCGGGCGCGGCCTCGCCGCGACGTTCCGGGGGACGCCCGGACAGCGGGTGCACGTCAACGGGACGGCGGGGGCGTTCGACGGAGCGGTGGCGCTCTACGACCCGCAGGGCAGCAGGATCGCACTGTCCAGGTTCTCCGCCACCTCGGCCGGCCAGGCCACCGGCTGGATCGACCCGGTCGCCCTGAACACCGACGGCACCTACACCCTGGTCGTCACGCCCGACGCGGGCGCCGTCGGCGACCTCCGGTTCCAGGTGCTCGACGAACTCACCGCCACCGCCACCATCGACGGCGCCCCGCTGTCGCTGACCGTCCCGGCCGACCAGGCCGGCCGACGGATCGCGGTGACCTTCGACGGCACCGCCGGCGACAGCCTCTACGTCAACGGCTCCACCGCAGGCTTCGGCGCCAGGGTCGAGCTGTACGACCGGCAGGGCCAGCGGATCGCCACCGGCACCGCCGACGCGATCGCCCTCGGCCTCCCCACCCGCTGGCTCACCCCGACCAACCTGAACGCCACCGGCCGCTACACCCTGCTGATCACCCCGTCCGCCGACGCGGTCGGCCCGGTCGGCATCCAGCTCTACGGCAGCACCATCAACGCCGGGCTGGGCGTCGACGGACTGCCGATCCAGCTCGACATCCCGGTCACCACCCCCGGCAAGGCGATGCGGCTCGGCTTCACCGCCACCGCCGGCTCCGCCGTCAGCCTGCTCGGCATCACCGGCGCCACCGGCGGCACCCTCACCCTCTACGACCCGCACGGCGTACGGACCGCCGTCGGCGTCGCCGTCCCGTACAACGCCTGCCCCGAGGACGAGGCCCCCGGCACCTGCCCGCAGGTGCTGATCGCCCCGACCCTGCTGCCGGTCAGCGGCGACTACCAGATCGAGTTCAGCCCCTTCGCCTACTCGGCCGGCCCGGTCACCCTCTGGCTGGCCGGCGCACCCGGCGGCGTCCCGAAGGTCACCGTCACCACCAAGGCCGCCACCGTGGACGGCCCGGCCGTGCCGCTCTCCGTCCCGACCGCCAAGGCCGGACAGCGGATCGCGGTCACCTTCACCGGCACCGCCGGGCAGTCGGTCTACCTCAACAGCGGCAACGGCAACACGATGCGCTGCGCCTCCGACACCTACTCGCTGATCTCGCCGAGCGGCCGGATCGTCGTCCCCTCGACGCCCGTCAACCAGTGCGTGACCGGCACGCTGCTCCCCCTCACCGGACTCCCCGAGAGCGGCACCTACACCTTCTACCTGACCCTCGACACCGTCCAGTACGCCGCCGTCAACCTCCAACTCCGCAGCGGCTACGAGCAGGTCGCCGCCACGGTGGACGCCCCCGCCCCGACCCCGGTGGCGATCGCCCAGGCGGCGCCGGGCAGGCGGATCGCGCTCTCCTTCCAGGCCGCGGCCGGGCAGTCGGTGTACATCACCAACGGGACGGCGGGGACGCTGCGCTGCGAGTCCGACAGCTACGCGCTGGTCGGCCCCGGAGGGCGGGTGGTGGTCCCGGAGGCGCTGGGGCGCAGCGCCTGCGTCGAGACCGCGCCACTGGCGTACACGGGTCTGCCGGTGGACGGCACGTACACCTTCTACGTGCTCCCCGACGCCGCGCAGAGCGGGACGGGGAACTTCAAGGTGAGTTCCTACCCGGCCGTCTGACGGCCGCTCGGCCCGCGCGCCGCCCGCCCCCGCCGCCCCCGCCCTCCCGCCCGTCGGGACGGCGGGGGCGGCGGCCGTTCAGGCGCCCTGGTCGAGGACGGCGGTGACGACCGTGTGCAGGTGGCGGCGGAAGCGGTCGAGGACGGGGAGGTCGAGCGGGCCCCGGCGGGTGCCGGCCGGGTCGATGACGCCGGCCTGGCCGAAGGAGTGCGAGGTCCAGACGATGGTGAAGACCAGCATCTCGACGTCGGCGCCGGGGCCGAGTCCGGCCCGGTCGAGGACGGCGCGGACGGCGGCGGCGACCTCGGCGACCAGCGGGCCGGCGAACTCGCTCTCGATGTCGGAGTGGTCGGCGCCCTCGGCCAGCCAGCGGCGCATCCACAGCGCCGGGACCTCGGGGCGGCGCAGGCAGAACGTCAGGTAGTCGTCGACGAAGGCGAGCAGCGCGGCCCGGGTCTCCTCCGGGGTGGGGTCGCAGGCGTGCAGCCGGACCAGTGCCTCGGCGACCACCTCGCGCTGGGCCAGGTGGGCGCGGCGCATCACCTCGCGGTAGAGCTCGGGCTTCGCGCCGACGTGGTAGGCGACGGTGGCGATGTTGAGGCCGACCGCGTCGCCGATCGCCCGGGTGCTGGTGGCGTCGTAGCCGCGCTCGGCGAACAGCCGGGTGGCGGTCGCCAGGATTCGTTCGCGGGGGCTGTCCTCGGGCAGGGCGCTCATGGGCATCGAGGATAGCGGATCGGAGCGGACGGAATCCATCAGGTGATGGATGGGAAACCGGCAGGTCACCACCCATTGTGCCGGGCTCCATCATTCGATTGAATGAGCGCCTTTCCACGAGAGGAGCACCCGGCATGGGCTCGACCAGGGTGGCGGTGATCGGCGCCGGCGCGGCAGGACTGGCCGCCGCCAAGGCACTGCTCGACCAGGGGCTGCACGTCACCGTCCTGGAACGCGGCACCCGCGTCGGCGGCCTGTGGGCCGGCGACGACGACGGCGGAGGCGGAGGCGACGGCGCTGACGGCGCAGGGTCCCCGGCGTACGACAGCCTGCACCTGAACACCAGCAAGGGCCGCACCCAGTTCGCCGACTTCCCGATGCCCGCCGCCTGGCCCGACTACCCGTCCGCCGCCCGGGTGGCCGACTACCTCGCCCACTACGCCGACCGGTTCGGCGTCACCGAGCGGATCAGGTTCGGCACCCGCGTCGAGACGGTGACCCGGGACGCCGACGGCTGGCTGGTCGACGGCGAGCGCCACGACGCCGTGGTCGTCGCCAACGGCCACAACCGCGACCCGAAGTGGCCCAGCCCCGGCTACCCCGGCGACTTCGCCGGCACCCAGCTGCACGCCCACGACCACCGCAGCGCCGCCGCGTACGCGGGCCGGCGGGTGCTGGTCGTCGGCATGGGCAACTCCGCGATGGACATCGCCGTCGACGCCTCGTACACCGCAGACGGCCCGGTGCTGCTCTCCGCCCGGCACGGCACCCACATCGTGCCCAAGTACCTGTTCGGCCGCCCCGCCGACGCCACCGGCGGCGCGCTCGCCGTGCTGCCCTGGCGGATCCGGCAGGCCGTCGCCCAGCGGATGCTCAAGCTCGCCGTCGGCACCCCCGGCCGGTACGGCCTGCCGGAACCCGCCGGCGGCCTGTTCCAGAACCACCCCACCATCAGCGACACCGTCCTGCACTGCCTCACCCACGGCGAGATCGAGGCCCGCCCCGGCATCGAACGGCTCGACGGCACCCGGGTGCGCTTCACCGACGGCCGCACCGACCAGGTCGACGTCATCGTCTGGGCCACCGGCTACCGGGTCACCCTGCCCTTCCTGGACGAGCGCTGGACCGGCCCCGACCCCGAGGAACTCCCGCTCTACCAGCGGGTGTTCCACCTCGACGACCCCACCCTCAGCTTCGTCGGCCTGATGCAGTCCACCGGCGCCGCGCTCCCCGTCGTCGAGGCCCAGGGCCGCCTGGTCGCCGCCCACCTGGCCGGCCGCTACGCCCTGCCCGACGCCGAACGGCAGCGCGCGCACGTCCGCCGCGCGCACGCCGCCGCCGTCCGGCGCTGGGGCGACAAGCGGCCGATGATGCGGATCGACTTCGACCGGTACGTCGCCGCGATCCCCCGCGAACTCAAGGCCGGCGCCCGCCGCGCGCAGAAGGAGAAGACCACGTGACGATCCTCGACCGCCGCCGCGACCCGCGCGGCCGCCGCGTCCTGATCACCGGCGCCTCCGGCACCATCGGCCGCGCCCTCGGCGCCCGCCTCACCGCCGCCGGCGCGCACGTCCTCGGACTCGACCTCCGCCCCACCGGCGACGAGCCCTTCCCCGTGCTGCGCTGCGACGTCACCGACGACGACAGCGTCACCGCCGCCGTCGCCGAGGCCCTGACCACCCTCGGCGGCCTCGACGTCCTGGTCAACAACGCGGGCACCGGCGGCCCCGCCCCCGCCGAGTACGCCCCCGGCGCCGAGGTCCGCCGGCAACTGGAGATCAACCTGCTCGGCACCTGGCGCACCACCGCCGCCTGCGTCGACGCCCTGGTCGCCGCCCGCGGCCGGGTCGTCATGGTCACCTCCCGGATGGCCGTCATGCAGCTCCCGCTCGCCGCCGCCTACGGCGCCTCCAAGCGCGCCATGGTCGCCTACGCCGACGCGCTGCGCCTCGAACTCGCCCCGCACGTCGGCGTCAGCTGCGTCTACCCCTCCGCCGTGCGCAGCCCGATCCACGACTCCACCAAGGCCGCCGGACTCTCCCTGGAGGGCATGAGCGTGTACGAGCCGCTGGAGGGCGTGCTCGACGCGATCGGCAAGGCCGCCTTCGCCACCCGCCCGCACCGCGACGTCACCACCACCCGCAAGGGCGCCGTCGAGTTCTTCCTCGCCCGCCACCTCCCCGCCCTCACCGACCGGATCGTCACCCGCACCCTGGCCGCCCGCACCGCCGCCGGAGCCTTCGACGGCGCCGCGCTCGCCGCCGGCGTGCTCGCCCGCAGCGGCCGCACCGGCCGCAACCGGGGGGAGGAGTGAACGGCACCAAGGCCGGACGGAAGACCCTCACGCTGTACGCCGCCGGGTCGGTCGGGATGGGCGTCTGGGTCACCGTGCCCGGACTGCTGCTGCTGTACTTCCTCACCGACGTGCTCGGCGTCCCCGCCCTGCTCGCCGGCTTCACGCTGCTGCTGCCCAAGGCCGTCGACATCGTCGCCCACCCGCTGCTCGGCTCCCGCTCCGACCGGCAGGCCCGCCGCGACGGCCACCGGCGGCGGATGATGCGCACCGGACTGCTGCTCGGCCTCGCGATGACCGCGATGTTCAGCGTCCCGTCCGCGCTGCACGGCTGGGCCGCCGCGCTCTGGGTCGGCGGCTGGTTCACCGCCGGGAACCTGCTGTTCGCCGCGTTCCAGGTGCCCTACCTGACCACCCCCTCCGACCTGGCGGTCGGCTACCACGAACGCACCCGGGTCTTCATGTTCCGGATGGCGCTGCTCACCGTCGGCCTGCTCGCCGCCGGCGTCGCCGCCCCCGCGCTCTCCGCCGGCGGCGGCCGCGCCGACTACGCCCGGATGGCCGTCCTGCTGGCCGCCGCGATGGCCGCCTCCGCCGCCGTCGCGCTGATCGGCGTGCGCCGGCTGACCGCCGAGTGCGGCTTCAAGGCCCCCGCCGAACGGGCCGGTGCCGGACGGGCCGGCCACTCCGCCCGCGCCGACCTGCGGGCCGCCCTGCGCGACCCGGACTTCCGCCCGCTGGTGCTGTCCTACCTGTTCACCGGCACCACCACCCACCTGTTCCTGGCCGCACTGCCCTACGTCACCGAGCACGTCTTCCACGACGGCAAGCTGACCGCCCTGTTCATGGGCCTCTTCCTGGCCCCCGCGCTGCTCGCCGGACCCGCCTGGACGGCCTGGTCGCGCCGCCCCGGCAACGGCAAGCAGCGCGGACTGCTCACCTGCCAAGCCGTGTTCGCCACCGGCTCGGCCCTGCTGCTGCCCGCCGCCGCCCTGCTCGACGGGGGAGTGCGGACCGCCGCCACCGCCGCCGTCGTGATGGCGATGGGCGTGGCCTTCGCCGGGCTCCAACTGTTCGCGTTCGCGCTGCTGCCCGACGCCGTCGCCGCCGCCGAACACGCCGAAGCCGGCGCCTACACCGGCGTCTGGACCGCCACCGAGGCCACCGGCACCGCCGTCGGCCCCTACCTGTACGCGGCGGTCCTCGCCCTCGGCGGTTTCGTCTCCAGCACCGCCGGCGAACACGCCGCGCAGAGCGACGCCGCGCTGACCGCGCTGCTCGCCGGGTTCACCCTGCTGCCCGCCGCGCTGATGGCCCTCGCCCTGGCCTGCCAGCGGCGCTGCGCGCTGGACGCCCGCCGGTGACCGGCGCGCTCGGCGCCCTCGCGGTCGGCGCCGTCGGACTCGGCGCCTTCGCGCAGGCCACCACCGGGATGGGCTTCTCCCTGGTGGCGGCCCCCGCGCTGATCGCCGCGCTCGGCCCGCACCGCGGCGTCCCCGCCGTCCTGCTGCTCGCCGTCCTCGCCTCGCTGCTGCCGCTCTCCCGCGACTGGCGGCACGCCCGCCGCCGCGACACCGGACGGCTGCTGCTGCCCGCCCTGCTCGGCGCGCCGCTCGCCGGCTGGCTGCTGGGCCGCCTCGACACCCGGATCCTCGCCGTCGCGGCCGGCTGCGGGGTGCTGGCCGGCTGCGCCCTGCTCGCCTCCGGGCTGCGCTCCGCGTTCCTGTGCCGCCCCGCCGGAGCCTGGGTCAGCGGCCTCGGCAGCGCCGGCCTCAACGTGATCGGCGGCGTCGGCGGCCCGCCGATCGGCCTGTACGCCGCCAACGCCGGCTGGGCCCCGCGCGAGGCCCGGGCCACCCTGCACGCCTTCTTCCTGGTGCAGAACACCGCCACCGCCGCCGTCCTCGGCGTCACCCTGCCCAGCTGGCCGACGCTCGCCGCGCTCGCCGCCGGCGCCGCCGCGGGCATGGCGCTCTCCCCGCGCCTGTCACCCGCCGCCACCCGCACCGGCGTCCTCGCCGTCTCCTGCGCGGGCGCGCTCGCGCTGATCGCCACCGCCGTCTGACGGATCGTCAGGAAACCGGCCCGGCAAGGGAGTCACCGGCCGCTCCGCGGGGTACGGGACGGAACGGGGGTGAGGCGGTGGAGAAGCTGCTGTGGGGCCCGGTCGGAGGGGTGGCGTCCCTCCTGCTGCTGTGGGGCATGCTGGCGCTGCGCGACGGCCCCGGGCACGCGGCGGGCTTCCTCGGGTTCCTGCTGGCCGTGGCCATCGGCGTGGCGGGCTTCATCCGGCTCCTCAAAGAGGACGAGGCGCCGGCCGCCCTGGCCTTGATGATCATGTACTCGGCCTGGATCGTCCTCTTCATCGCCTCGCTCGGCATGCAGGACCAGCAGATCCTGCACGACCGCGGCGCCACCTCGAACGCCACCGTGACGCGCACCATCGTCACCTCCGACCCGATGGGCGGCGTCGGCCCGTCCGTCACCGCCGTCGACCTGCGGCTCGACGACGGCACCGTGCTCCACAAGGTCGGGACCCGCGGCGACCGCCCCGCGCTCGGCGACCGGCTCCAGGTCACCGCCGACCCGCGCGGCACGGTCGAGACCCGGCTGGGCCCGCGCCCCGACCCGCCGGGCCGCGCCGTCGCCATCGCCATGCTGTCCGTCATGGGCCTCTGCGCCCTCCTCGTCCTCCTGCTGCCCGGCGACTGAGCCGGCCGGACGGCGGGGAGGCCCGGTGCGGAGAAGGGTCGCAGGCGGCGCGGCGGGGTACGGGACGGAACGGGGGTGAGGCCGTGGAGAAGGCGGTGTGGGGCGTCGGCGGCGGGACGGTCGCGGTGCTCGGGCTGTGGGGCCTGCTGGCGCTGAGCGGTGAGGGGCACGGCCCGGCCGCCGCCCTCGGGGTCCTGCTGCTGCTGGCCCTCGGCGTGGCGGGCGTCGTCCGGCTGGGCGGGGCGTACGAGGGGGCGTGGGCCGCGCTGGGCATGTCGGGCCTGCTCACGGCCTGGGTCGTCCTCGGCATCGTCGTCCTCGGCATGCAGGACCAGCAGCTCCTGCACGACCGCGGCACCACCTCGGACGGCACGGTGGTGCGCGCCATCCTCACCACCGACCCGATGAGCGACCTCAACGTGAGCGTGACCGCCGCGGACGTCCAACTCGCCGACGGCACCGTGCTGCACGCGGTCCAGACCGGGAACAGGCACCCGGCGACCGGCGACCGGCTCCAGGTCACCCGGGACCCGCGCGGCGTGGTCGACACCCGGCTGGGCCCGCGCCCCGAGGCCCCGGACCGCACCGTCGCGATCGTCCTGCTCGCCGTCCTCGCCGGCTGCGCGCTCTGCACCGCCTTCGCCCCCGAGTAGCCGCGCCGGCGCGCCGGCGGCAGCGCGGCGGGCGTCAGCGCAGCACGGCGGACAGCAGGTCGGTGCCCAGGGGGCCGGTCGCGGCCAGGTCGAGGACGTGGTGGACGTGCCGGCCGCGCCGGTCCGCGGCGAGCAGCCCGGCCCGGCGCAGCACCGCGAGGTGGCGGGAGACCTCCGGCGCGCTCAGCCCCCAGGTGGCGGCGAGTTCGCCGGTGGTGTGCGAGGCCCGGGCCAGCGAGCGGACCAGGCGCAGCCGCACCGGGTGGGCCAGCGCCTCCAGGCGCAGGCTCACCGTCTCCAGCGGGACGGTCGGCTCGCGCTCCCCGCCCGCCGCCGGGTACTGCACCACCGGCTGCCAGCCCGGGGCGTGCACCACGACCAGGTGCGGGTGGCCGAACACGCTCGGCAGGAAGGTCACGCCCGCCGCCCCGGCCCGCCCGGTGGAGTCCTGCAGCTTGTCGAGGACCAGCGAACCGCCGTCCGGGGAGACGGCGACCGCCGCCGACACCTCGGCCAGCGCCGCCGCCAGCCCCTGGCGGCGGCGCAGCTCGGCCTTGTCCCGGACGTCCCGGCCCAGGCGGGCGGCCAGGGCCGGCCACTCGGCGTCGAAGAACGCCTCCGCGCACAGCTCCAGGGTCTCCCGCACCCGGGCCCGGACCGCCGCCGGATCGTCCAGCAGCCGCTCGGTGAACGCCTCCTGCACCGGGCCCCGGGCCTGCGCCAGGTCCAGCGCGGAGGCCCGGGACACCGGGTCGTGCAGCGGGGAGCCGCCGGCGAAGGTCCGCCGGTTGGAGCCGCAGGTGGTGACCAGCGCCGTGCGCGCGTACCGCTCGTCGTCCAGGGCGTCCACGTCGTCCAGCTCGGCCGCCAGGGTGGCCCGCGGCCGGGCCGGCAGCAGGAAGTCCGCCCGCGAGGAGCGCCACAGGAACTCCGCCTCGCGCAGCCGCTCGGCCAGCTCCGGGCGCAGCCCCGCCCACACCCCCGCCGCCCAGCCGGCCAGCTGCGGATGGTGCTCCGGCGAGGCCAGCACGTGCAGCATCGCGGTGAGTTCGGCGAGCGGGGAGACACCGAACCGGATCCGCTCCGGCGGCGTCCCGGCGAGGTCGATGCGCAGGGTCACCCCGGTATTCTCGCTGCTCACGAACGCCGGACCGGCGTCGGTTGACGGAAAGCGTCAACCGACGTGACCGCCCCGCCGCCCCGCCCGCAGCCTGACGCCATGACCACCGCCCGCACCCCCGCCGCGCCGCCGTCGCCCGCCGTCCCATCGCCCACCCCGGCCGCCCCGCCATCGCCTGCCGTGCCGCCGCCCAGGCCGACCTTCCGCCTGCTGGTCCGGTCCGGCGGCGGCCCGCGCTACGCCGCCGCGCTGCTCGTCGACGCCCTCGGCTCCGGGCTGCTGCGCCCGTTCCTGCTGCTGTACGGCATCGAGGTGCTGCGGCTGGACGCGGCCGCCGCCGGCCTCGCGATGACCGGCGGGATCGTCGCGGGCCTGGCCTGCATGCCGCCGCTCGGCCGCTGGCTGGACCGGGGCGCGCGCAGCAGCGCGGTCGCCGCCGCGATGCTGGTGCGGGTGCTCGGCGTGGCCGCGCTGCTGGCCGCGCCGACCGGGGGAGTGGCGCTGTTCACGCTGGCCGCGCTGTTCCTCGGGATCGGCAACCAGGCCTGGCCCGCCGCGCACGCCGCCCTGGTCACCACCGTCGCCGCACCCGGCCTGCGGGACACCGCGCTGGCCGCCGCCCGCGCCGTCCGCAACGCCGGACTCGGCCTCGGCGCGCTGCTCGCCACCGTCTGCCTGACCGGCGGCGCCCCCGCCCTGCGGGCACTGGCCGCGCTCTCCGGCGCGGGCTTCCTGGCGGCCGCCGCGCTGGCCCGCTCGGTCCGGGTGCACGCCGCCGGGCGGGACGCGCCCGGGACCGGACCCGCCGCCGGGGCGGCGGACGGCGGCGGGGCGCGGCGGCTGTGGGCCGTGCTGCTCGCCAACACCGTGTACGTGTTCTGCCTGAACGTGCCGGAGATCGCGGTCCCGCTGGTGCTGGTGGCGGCGCTGCACGCCTCGCCGGCCTGGC
This sequence comes from Kitasatospora setae KM-6054, assembly GCF_000269985.1. NCBI lineage: Bacteria > Bacillati > Actinomycetota > Actinomycetes > Kitasatosporales > Streptomycetaceae > Kitasatospora > Kitasatospora setae. The sequence goes on from NC_016109.1 coordinate 8,571,402, forward strand.
CGGCCGCCGTGTTCGTCGCCAACACCGTGCTGGTGGTCACCCTCCAGGTGCCGGTCACCGCCTGGGCAGCGGCCCGCTGGCCACGGGCGCGGGTGCTCACGGTGGCCGGGGCGGTGCTCGCCGCGAGCTACCTCGGCATCCTGGCGGCGACCCCGCTCGGGCCGCTCGCGGTGGCGCTGCTGACCGTCCCGTGCACCCTCGGCGAGATCCTCTACGCGGGCAGCGCCACCCCGCTGGTCACCGCGCTGGCCCCGCCCGGCGCGCTCGGCCGGGCGCTGTCCCGGCTCCAGTTCTCCACCGGCCTCGGCCTGGCGCTCTCCCCGGCCGTGATGACCGCCCTGGCGCCGGCCGTGCTCTGGCCGGCCCTGGCGGCGGGCACCCTGGCGGCGGCCGGCGCCGTCCACCGGGTCGCCGGGGGACCGGTACCGGCCGGGGGACTGGCCGGGGGACCGGCCGCCGGATGAAACCGGCGGGGCGGCGAAGTGAAAAGCGAACGGGCAAGCTGCGCACGGGAGTTCGACGGCCGCCGGCGCCGTAAGGGGACTTTCCCTCCCCCGCCCCGCGCTCGCTGACGGCGGCCCGGCTCGGCCCGGCGTTCCGGCAGCAGCGGAGCGTCACCGTGCCGGGCACCCCGAACCGGGCCCGGCTCTCCGCCTCCGGCAACCCGCCGTCCCGGACGGCGTTCGCGGTCAGCGGGCTCTCCACCACCGGGGGGGCAGCTTCGCCGCCGACGCCAACCGGTTCCACGCCACCGTCCCCCGGAATCCGCTCAACGGCCCGGGAACCGTGGCGGCATGGACCCGCGCCAGGCGGCGGGCGGAACGGGAGCCCGAGGTTCGAACCGGCCGCAGCCGGTCAGCGCTCAGCGCCTCCAGGCCCCGGCCTGCCGGTTCCGCCGGGCCAGGGCAGGACCACCATACGCCGCAGCCGTGCCACGACATCGAGGGCGTGGACCAGGCCGCCGCGCCCGCCGAACTTCCCCTCGGCGGGGCGAGGTTCGTGCTGTCCGGTGACCCGCCCGCTCCAGGACGCGGCCCAGCGGGTCCCGGAAGGCCACCCCGCCCCTGGCGTGCAGCACCGGCACCACCCGGCCCGCCAAGGCCGGCACCCTCTGCGCCGAGAGGCGCAGCGAGCGTCGGGCCGATCGCCCACGGCCTATCCGACGGCTCGTTCCGGAGCCACCGCGCGGGCCTCGAACAGCCCGTCACCACTCCCCAGCCCGCCGACCAACGGACTCGGCATCCGAGACGAGACCCCCGCGCCCCACTCGCCGCCCGGACCTACCCGGCGGGGGCTCCCGCCGACCGACGACACCCGCCTACCGGTCAGATACCGAGATAGGGGGCGATAGTGGCAGCCGTGGCCGCAGACCGCAGGTAGTTGTCGGCGTGATGGAAACGGTAGTGGGCGCTGACGGTGGCGGTGTGGTCCAGGGCGATCCCGTCGAAGAACCTGGAAAGCTTGGGCGGAACCGCGACGGGGTCACCGGGATCGGCGATGTTCACCCAGCGCGTCCCACCCGGCAGACCCACGCCCCGCAACTGCGGGCCGTCCGCCGGACGCGGCGCGGGGACGAGACGATCGAAGACCACGCGCGGCAGCGCCAGCGGCGAACCGAGCGTGAGGAACAGCTCAGGCCGCAACTCCGGATGGGCGTGCAGGGCCTCGTAGGCGACGACCGACCCCAGCGAATGCGCGACGACGACACGCGGCCGATGCCGGGCGATCCGCGCCGCGACCTCCTCACGCGCCGCGATACGCTCCGGGGCGTCCGCAGAACGCAAGTACGCGGCCACCTCACCACACACCACCCGGATGAAGACCGCCAGCGGCCCCTCCGCCAAGTCGAACCTGCGCGCCAACCACGAGGAGAACGCGCGCAACGGCACCGCGGCATGCCCCTGCGCCACCTCCTCGGCCAGCCCCAACTCCCGCGCCCACACGTCCAGAAACTCCTGCGCCAGCGGGTCGTCCAGGAAGTCGCCGCCCTGCCCGCCCTGGGCGACCGGCCCGGGGCGGAGCCGGTCCGCGTAGTACGCGAAGTCGACATCGAGCCGCTCCGGAGAGACGCCGAGGCCGGCCGCCAACTCCCTCGCCCAGGTGGCAGACTTCCGTGTGCGCTCCTCCTCCTTGCGGGTATCGGGGGTTTCGCCTTTGAACCTGTTGTGGATGCCGTGAACGGCGACGACCCGAAGCGGTGAAGCGGTCTCAATGCTGGTCAACAAAGCCTCCTGATCATGGGTTCAAGGCTGAGGGCAGCCACTTCATAGCCGAAGCCGACCACCACGATGCCGGCTGCGGTGATGGTGACGGCCTGTACCGCAGCCGGAAAGTGAAATGTGGTGAGGCAGGTGCCGGTGGTCAGGTCCCATACCCGCACTGACCGGTCGTTGCCTCCGGTGACGGCGTGCGGGCGGTTTCCCAGGACTGTCACTGCCACCGCGTTCACCCAGCGGGTGTGGCCGGTGAGTTCGCGGACTTGGGTACCGGTGCTAAGGTCCCATACCCGCACTGACCGGTCGTCGCCGGCGGTGACGGCGTGCGGGCGGCTTTCCAGCACTGTTACTGCCACCGCGTTCACCCCCCCTGTATGGCCGGTGAGTTCGCGGACTTGGGTGCCGGTGCTAAGGTCCCATACCCGCACTGACCGGTCGTTGCCTCCGGTGACGGCGTGCGGGCGGCTTCCCAGGACTGTTACTGCCACCGCGTTCACCCCGCCTGTATGGCCGGTGAGTTCGCGGACTTGGGTGCCGGTGCTAAGGTCCCATACCCGCACTGACCGGTCGTCGCCGGCGGTGACGGCGTGCGGGCGGTTTCCCAGCACTGTCACTGCCGCCGCGTTCACCCCGCCTGTATGGCCGGTGAGTTCGCGGACTTGGGTGCCGGTGCTAAGGTCCCATACCCGCACTGACCGGTCGTCGCCGGCGGTGACGGCGTGCGGGCGGTTTCCCAGCACTGTCACTGCCACCGCGTTCACCCCGCCTGTATGGCCGGTGAGTTCGCGGACTTGGGTACCGGTGGTCAGGTCGCACGCCCTCACCAGCCGGTCGTCGCCTCCGGTGACGGCGTGCGGGCGGTTTCCCAGGACTGTCACTGCCACCGCGTTCACCCCGCGAGTGTGGCCGGTGAGTTCGCGGACTTGGGTGCCGGTGGTCAGGTCCCACACCCGCACTGACCGGTCGTCGCCTCCGGTGACGGCGTGCGGGCGGCCTTCCAGGACTGTCACTGCCACCGCGTTCACCCCGCCTGTATGGCCGGTGAGTTCGCGGACTTGGGTACCGGTGGTCAGGTCCCACGCCCTCACCAGCCGGTCGTCGCCGGCGGTGACGGCGTGCGGGCGGCCTTCCAGGACTGTCACTGCCACCGCGTTCACCCAGTCGGTGTGGCCGGTGAGTTCGCGGACTTGGGTACCGGTGCTAAGGTCCCATACCCGCACTGACCGGTCGTCGCCGGCGGTGACGGCGTGCGGGCGGCCTTCCAGGACTGTCACTGCCACCGCGTTCACCCGGCCGGTGTGGCCGGTGAGTTCGCGGACTTGGGTGCCGGTGGTCAGGTCCCACACCCGCACTGACCGGTCGTTGTCGGCGGTGACGGCGTGCGGGCGGCCTTCCAGGACTGTCACGGCCACCGCGTTCACCCGGCCGGTGTGGCCGGTGAGTTCGCGGACTTGGGTGCCGGTGGTCAGGTCCCACACCCGCACTGACCGGTCGTTGTCGGCGGTGACGGCGTGTGGACGGCCTTCCAGGACTGTCACGGCCGCCGCTTTCACCCGGCCGGTGTGGCCGGTGAGTTGGCGGACTTGGGTGCCGGTGGTCAGGTCCCATGCCCACACCGAGTGGCCTCCGGTGACGGCGTGCGGGCGGTTTCCCAGGACTGTCACTGCCACCGCGTCCATCTCCCCGGTGGGGCCCGTGAGTTCGCGGACTTGGGTGCCGGTGGTCAGGTCCCACACCCGCACTGACCGGTCGTCGCCGACGGTAACGGCGTGCGGGCGGCTTTCCAGGAGCGTCACCGCCACCGCGCGCACCCTGCCGGTGTGGCCTGGCAGGGTGCTGACCAAGGCTGGCGTGACCTGGCTGCCCGTTGCCCATCGCACCGTCCAGTCGCCGTCGCCGGGCAGTTGGTCCTGAAGCGGTGCGTTTTGGAACCGCGCGGCGTCCAGCGCGAGGAGTTGGCGCCGCGCCGCAGGTGGCAGCGTGTGGTGGAGGCCCCAGGAAGCGCGGTAGACGGCGGCGTTGAGCCTGGCCCGGTCGGAGTGGGCGTGGGTCAGGGTGTTGGCGAGGGTGTGGGGATCGGCGTGCTGGAGGTAGCGGCCGTCGTCGAGGAGTTCGTCCAGGCGTCCGGCGTCGACTGCGTGCTGGGCGGTGTGGCGCAGCAGGTAACCGGCCGCGTGCTGCCACGACATGTCGCCGGTCGAATCCCGGGGGACGCAGTCCAGGAGCCGTTCGAACAGGCGCTCCGCCGGATCGGGCGCGGGGCGCCCGGTGGTCGGGGCGCTCTCGTCGGAGGGTGGGCTGGCGGGCCGGCGGAGCCAGTCGGCGAGGCCTTCGTGGAAGAGGCGGTAGAGGGTGGTGCCGTCGGTGTCGATGTCGCGGCGCAGGTAGAAGCGTGCTGCCCCGTCGAGGAGGGTGTACAGGTCTCGCTGGGAGAGGGGAGGGGCGCCGTCGGCGGTGAACGCGGCGGCCGCGTGGGCCAGGACGCTCTCGGGCATGCCTCGGCCCTGGGCGTAGGCGAGTGCGGTGAGGACGGGGCGCAGGTGGATCCGGTCGGAGTGGCGTCGTAGGTCGATTTCGAGGAGGTCGGGCAACTCGCGGGGCGCGGCCCGGCCCAAGTGTACGGCGTCCTCGACCGTGGCGGCGGGCGGGGTGGCCAGCAGGAGGTGGACGTAGAGTCCGGCGGTGAGGAACTCCCCCCATTGCAGGGCTTCGTGGTCGGCCGGACCGGGGGCGGTGAGTGTTTCGGCGATCGTCTCGGCCAGGGCGTTCCGGACGGGGCGCAGGGTGGCGCGGGTGTAGGGGCCGTCGGCGGTCAGGAGCCGTTTGGTGTAGGCGGCCACGTCGCGGCGGATCTCGTCCGGTGCGACGGTGCTCAGGTCCGTGCACGCTCCGGTGTTCCGCGCCAGGCCGAGGAGTTGGTGGAACCGGGCGTCCTCGCGGGTGGCGACCAGCAGGCGCAGTCGGCTGTCCGCCGTCTGTGCGTGTCGGGCGAGCGGGAGCAGCAGGGCGGTGGTGATGTCCTGGGGTTGCAGGGCTTCGTCGAGGGCGTCGATGACGATGGTGACCGGCCGGCTGTCGGGGGGCAGCAGGTTCAGCAGCAGTTGTACCGGGTTTCCGGCCGGGTCCTGGGTTTCTCCGTCCGGTGGTGTGGTGCTGTGGAGGGCGCTGATGTGGCGCAGTTGGCGGGCCAGTGAGGCGGTGATGTCGTCGAGGCCGAGGCGTCGTGCGTGGACGGCCGCGATCCGGTGGTTCTCGTCGGGTACGTGGTCGTCGAGTCCGGCCCACAGGGGGCGAGTGTGGCGGCGCAGGGCGGGGTGGGCGGCGCACAGCAGGATGCCGAGGAGCGCGGACTTGCCGGCTCCGGCCTTGCCGGTGACCACGCGCAGTCCGGGGGCGGCGGTGTCGTCGTCCAACCAGCGGGTGAGGGTGTCGAGTTGGGTGGTGCGGCCGGTGAAGTAGCCTTCGGCCCAGTCGCGGTCCACGGGTTCGGCGCCGCCGGCGCGGCGCATGAAGTGCAGCGGGTCGGCGGCCCAGTCGGCCAGGCGGGCGATCTCCGGGGGCAGGTCCGGTATCGGTGCGGTGTCGTGGGCGTTGTAGGAGGGGTTGGGGAAGAACGGCAGGTGGGACAGGTCGGCGTGGCCGGGGACGAGGCTGGTCAGGATGGACTGCGGCAGTCCGTTGGACTGTCGGGCCAGTTCGTCGACGGTGCGGTCAATGTCCCGCCAGACCGTGTCGGGCGGGATGTACCGCAGGGAGGGGTCGAAGCGGACCTCCAGGTCGCGGTACTTCTCCAGTACCCGTACCAGGGCCCGGCTCAGCCGGTACCCGAACGCCTGCCGGTCCGGTCCCGTCGCGGCCAGCACCCAGGCCCGACGTCTGTCCACGTCCATCCGCGAGTGCCAGGCGGTCACCGCAGCCTGTCCGGCGTAGCAGACGTCCAGGACGAACAGGGTCATCGGCCGGTGCCGCCCGGGGTGGTCCTCGATCAGGTCGATCCACCCGCCCACCGGCCGGCCCAGGCGCTCGCCGTCGCTGCCCAGGATGTACAGCTTCTCGCTGCTGCCCTCGGCCAGCTCTCCGTGCCCGACGATGTGCACGATCAGCACGTCGGCGTCCTCGGCCTCGACGGCGGCCTCCACCAGTTTCCCGTGGTCGGCCGCTCCTTCGGCGCCTGCCTCGGCCGCCGTTGTCGGGTGCCGCGCCGTGTACCGGAACTCCTCCAGGATCTTCGCGACCCGGTCGGCGTGGCCGGGGGCCTCCTCCAGGACGTCCAGGCCGAATCGCGGCGAATCGCCGTCCTCGGTGGGCGTCAGCGCGATCCCCAGCGACAGCACCACGTGCCGCGGTTCGCCCGTGCCCTCCGGCCGCTCCACCCTTGACGCCAGCACTGTCCGCCCCCGGCCCCTCGTCCACTCGATCAGCAGCAGGTCCGACGATAGGGACTCCGGGCCCCGGCGGTGGCCGGATCATCAAGATCGGTCAACGGGCCGTCCCCGGGCGGCGGAACCGCCCGGGGACGGCCGGGGCGTCAGCCCGCCGCGCCGCAGCGTTCGGTGTCGATCTCCGGCAGGGTCGCCTCCGCGTAGCGCGAGCCGTGCACCGTCTCGTCGGAGAGGATCCGGCCGGCCGCCGCCAGCAGGTCGGCCGGGACGTCCAGGCCGAGGACGGCGACGTCCTCGCGCAGGTGGTCGACCGAGCGGGTGCCGGGGATGGCGATGACGTGCTCGCCGCGCGAGAGCACCCAGGCCAGGGCGAGTTGGGCGACGGTCAGGCCCGCGCCGGCGGCCAGGTCGGCGAGTTCGGCGCGCAGCGCCAGGTTGGCCGGGTAGTGGGCGTCGGTGAAGCGCGGCATGGCGTGCCGGATGTCGCCGGGCGGCAGGTCGGCCAGCGCGGGCGGCGCGCCGGTCAGGAAGCCGCGCCCGACCGGGCTGAACGCGACCAGGGCGGTGCCGAGTTCGCGGGTGGCGGCCAGGGTGCCGCGCTCCGGGTTGCGGGTCCACAGGCTGTACTCGTTCTGCAGCGCCGCGACCGGGTGCACCGCGTGCGCCCGGCGCAGGGTGGCCGCCGACACCTCGGACAGGCCGATCGCGCGGACCTTGCCCGCCGCGACCAGCCCGGCCAGCGCGCCGACGCTCTCCTCGACCGGGACGGACCCGTCCAACCGGTGCAGGTAGTAGAGGTCGATCACGTCGGTGCCGAGCCGGGCCAGCGCCTCGTCGGCGGTGCGCCGGATCGTCTCCGGGCGGCCGTCGATGACGCGCCGCCCGTCCACGCCCGTCATGCCGCACTTGGAGGCCAGCACGATCTGCTCCCGGTACGGGCCGAGCACCCGGCCGACCAGCTCCTCGTTGGCGCCGAAGCCGTACAGCGCGGCCGTGTCGAAGAGCGTGACGCCCGCGTCCAGCGCGGCCAGCAGCAGCTTCGCGGCGTCCTCCGGGGCGGGCGGGGTGCCGTAGGCGTGGCTGAGGTTCATGCAGCCGAGGCCGACGGCCGGGACCTCGAACGGCCCGATCCCGCGGAAGGCGTTCACGCGCCCACCGGTTCGGCGAGCTGCCGTTCGAGGTCGGCCAGCGTGCGGTAGCAGGGCAGTACCTGGGCGAGCGAGGCGTTCGGTTCGCGGCCCTCGCGGATCGCGGCCGTGAACTCGCGGTCCTGCAGTTCGATGCCGTCCAGCGAGACGTCGATGCCGCTGACGTCGATCGGTTCGTCTTCTCCGGTCACCAGGTCATCGTAGCGAGCCAGGTAGGTGCCGGTGTCGCCGATGTAGCGGAAGAAGGTGCCGAGCGGGCCGTCGTTGTTGAAGGACAGCGAGAGGGTGCAGATCGCGCCGCTCGCCGCCTGCAACTGGATCGACATGTCCATCGCGATGCCCAGTTCGGGGTGGACCGGGCCCTGGAGCGCGTTCGCCCGGACGATCGGCGAGCCGGTCTGGTAGGCGAACAGGTCGACGGTGTGCGCGGCGTGGTGCCACAGCAGGTGGTCGGTCCAACTGCGCTGCTGGCCGAGGGCGTTGAGGTTGCTGCGGCGGAAGAAGTAGGTCTGCACGTCCAGCTGCTGGATGCTCAGCTCGCCGGCCGCGATCCGCCGCCGGATCCACTGGTGGCTGGGGTTGAAGCGGCGGGTGTGCCCGGCCATCGCGACCAGGCCGGTGCGCTCCGCGGCCGCGGCGGACGCCTCGGCGTCCGGCAGCGAGGCCGCGACCGGGATCTCCACCTGCACGTGCTTGCCCGCCGCCAGGCACGCCCGGGTCTGCTCGGCGTGCAGCGGCGTCGGGGTGGCCAGGATCACCGCGTCCACGTCGTCCATCGCCAGCACCTCGGCCAGGCTGCCGGCCGCCCGGCCGACGCCCTGCTCGGCGGCGAACCGCCGGGAGCTGTCCGGCGAGGAGGAGACCACGGCGGCCAGCTCCACGCCCTCGATCCGGCGCAGTGCGGCGGCGTGCTTGGCGCCGAACGCGCCGCCGCCGGCCAGGGCGATCCGCAGGGGCTGCTGGGTGGTCATGTCAGTTCTCCTCGGTGGGCTGGGGGTGCTGGTTGGTCAGGATCAGGTGGCCGACGGCCGTGTTGGAGGCCGGCACGTGGTAGAAGCGGTGCTCGACGTCGACCGTGCCGCCGTCGTCGACGTCGCTCAGCGCGCCGCGCGCGATCAGCCACATCACCAGCTCGATGCCCTCCGAGCCGGCCTCCTCGACGTACTCCAGGTGCGGCACCCGGGCCAGGCCCGCCGGGTCGGTGACCAGCCGGTCCAGGAAGGCGTTGTCCCACTCCCGGTTGATCAGCCCGGCGCGCGGGCCCTGCAACTGGTGGCTCATCCCGCCGGTGCCCCACACCTGGACGTCCAGCGGGCGCGGGTACGACTCGACCGCCCGGCGCAGCGCCCGGCCCAGCTCGAAGCAGCGCGCCCCGGACGGCACCGGGTACTGCACCACGTTGACGTGCAGCGGGATCACCTTGCACGGCCACTTCTCGACCTCGCCGAACATCAGCGACAGCGGCACGGTCAGCCCGTGGTCGACCGGCATCTCGTTGGCCAGCGTCAGGTCGAAGTCGTCCTGGATCAGGCAGTGCGCCAGGTGCGCGGCCAGCTCCGGATCGCCCTCGACGCCCGGCACCGGGCGCGGGCCGTAGCCCTCGTCGGCGGTCGGGTAGGCGGCGCCGGTGCCCAGCACGAAGGTCGGGATCAGCGACAGGTCGAAGGCGCTGGCGTGGTCGTTGTAGACCAGGACCACCACGTCCGGGACGTGCGCGGCGGCCCAGCGCCGGGACGGCTCGTACCCGGCGAACACCGGCTGCCAGTACGGCTCGTCGGTCTTGCCGTGGTCCATGGCGGCGCCGATCGCCGGGACGTGCGAGGTGAACACGGCGGCCGAGACGGCGGCGTGCTCGGCGGGCGGGGTGTCGGCGGCGTGCGCGGCCTCCAGCACGGCGTGGTCGATCCGGCTGGCCGGGGCGGTGGCGGAGCGGCCGCCGGCCACCATCATGTCCCGGTACTCCTGCTCGGTCATGCCGGTCATCGAGCCCGCCATCTGCTGGAACGAGAACCCCAGCGTGGCACCCCACTTGGCGAGGAAGTAGATGTTCCCGCCCTCGCGCATCGCCGCGTTCAGGTCGCGGTCCAGCAGCGCCCGCCTCTGCTCCTCGCGCAGCGGCCAGGCGTCCAGGTAGCCGCGCTCGTCGGCCAGGTAGGCGGCCCGGTTCTCGGCCGTCATCAGCGACATGCAGAACTGGTTGAGGTGGTAGCCGCGGGCGGACTGCTCGGCGTCGAAGATCGTGGTGCCGGGCACCAGCCGGTAGCTGCGGTCGATCGCCATCGCGCTCAACTCCCTTCGTTCTCGGGCCAGTACAGGCGGGTCGGGTTGTCGACCAGGAGCTGCTGCCGCAGCTCGGCGGTGGGCGCGACGTGCGGCAGGAAGTCGACCAGCAGGCCGTCGTCCGGCATGTGGTCCTTCAGGTTGGGGTGCGGCCAGTCGGTGCCCCACAGCACCCGGTCGGGGAACTCCTCGACCACCCGGCGGGCGAACGGCACCACGTCCCGGTAGGCGTCCCGCTCGCCGTCCAGCGCGGCCGGGCCGGTCAGCGAGAGCCGCTCGGGGCAGCTGACCTTGCACCAGATGTCGTCCCGGGCCCGCAGGAAGGACAGGAACTCGGCGAACTCCGGGCCGTCCGGGTCCTTCGACACGTCCGGGCGGCCCAGGTGGTCGACCACCAGCGGCACCGGGACGGAGAGGAAGAACTCGCGCAGCCCGGCCAGGTCGGCGGCCTCGAAGTACAGCACCACGTGCCAGCCGAGCGGGGCGATCCGCCGCACCACGTCCCACAGGTCCGCGCGCGGGGTGACGTCGACCAGCCGGCGGACGAAGTTGAACCGGACGCCGCGCACCCCCGCCTCGTGCAGCTCGCGCAGCTCGGCGTCCGAGACGCCCGGCCGCACCGTCGCCACGCCGCGGGCCCGGCCGCCGGAGCGGCGCAGCGCGTCCACCAGGGCCCGGTTGTCGGCGCCGTGGCAGGTCGCCTGGACGATCACGTTCCGGTCGAAGCCCAGGTGGTCGCGGAGCGCGAACAGCTGCTCGGCGGAGGCGTCGCACGGGGTGTACTTGCGCTCGGGCGCGTACGGGAACGCGGCGGCGGGGCCGAACACGTGGCAGTGCGCGTCCACCGCGCCCGCCGGGAGGGTCAGTGCGGGGCGGCTCGGGGCGGGGTGCCAGTCCAGCCAGCCCGGGGTCTTCTCCTGGTGCACGGTCATCAGTCCTCGTAGCGCAGGCCGAGCTCGGCCAGCGGGCCGCGCATCGCGTACATGTCCAGGCCGAGTTCGCCCGAGCGCAGCCGCTCGCGCTTGCCCGCCTCGTTCTCCTCGCGCCGCGCCGACGCCTCGGCGACCTGGGCGACCCGCTCGCGCGGCACCACCACCACGCCGTCCGCGTCCGCGAGCACCACGTCGCCCGGGCGGACCGGCGCGTTGGCGCACACCACCGGCACGTTCACCGAGCCCAGGGTCGCCTTCACCGTGCCGCGGGCGTTCACCGCCCGGGAGAACACCGGGAAGTCCATCGCCGCGAGGTCCGCGACGTCCCGCACCCCGCCGTCGATCACCAGGCCCGCGCAGCCCCGCGAGCGGAACGAGGTCGCCAGCAGCTCGCCGAAGAACCCGTCCTCGCTCTCCGTCGTGCAGGCCGCCACCACCACGTCGCCCGGCCGGACCTGCTCCGCCGCGACGTGCAGCATCCAGTTGTCGCCCGGCTGCAGCAGCACCGTCACCGCCGGGCCGCACAGCCGCGCCGACGGGTACACCGGGCGCAGGTACGGGCGGGTCAGGCCGGTGCGGCCCATCGCCTCGTGGACGGTCGCCGAGCCGAAGGCCGACAGTGCGGCCACCGCGGCCGGGTCGGGCCGCTCGATCTTCGTGTGGACGACACCGAGTTCGGTGTGCATGGGTCTCTCCTCCTGGCGGACGGGGTCGGGGGCGGTCAGCGCGCGGCGGGGCGGGCGGCCAGCCGGGCGGCCAGCCGGGGGTGGACGCGCAGCGCGTTGCCGGCGTACACGGCCGCCCGCCGCTCGTCGTCCAGGCGGTCGGTGGCGTCCACGTACCGCCGGGTGTCGTCGAAGTGGTGGCCGGTCAGCGGGTCGACCCCCCGGACGGCGCCGATCATCTCGCTGGCGAACAGCACGCCCTCCGACGGCACCACCGAGGCCAGCAGGTCGATGCCCGGCTGGTGGTAGACGCAGGTGTCGAAGAAGACGTTGCGGCCCACCAGCTCCTCCGGCGCCGGCCCGCCGAGCGCCTGCGCCAGCCCGCGGAAGCGCCCCCAGTGGTAGGGCACCGCGCCGCCGCCGTGCGGGATGACCAGCCGCAGCGTCGGGAAGTCCGCGAACAGGTCGCCCTGCAGCAGCTGCATGAACGCGGTGGTGTCGGCGTTCAGGTAGTGCGCGCCGGTGGTGTGGAACGCCGGGTTGCAGGACGTCGACACGTGCACCATCGCCGGCACCTCGTACTCCACCAGCGCCTCGTACAGCGGGTACCAGGCCCGGTCGGTCAGCGGCGGGGCGGTCCAGTGGCCGCCGGACGGGTCCGGGTTGAGGTTCACCGAGACCGCGCCCAGCTCCTCCACCGCGCGCCGCAGCTCCGGCAGGCAGCTCGCCGGGTCGACGCCCGGCGACTGCGGCAGCATCGCGCCCATCGCGAAGCGCTCCGGGAACAGCGCGCTCACCCGGTGCACCAGGTCGTTGCAGATCCGCGCCCAGGCGGAGGACACCGCGAAGTCGCCGACGTGGTGCGCCATGAAGCTGGCGCGCGGCGAGAAGACCGTCAGGTCGGTGCCCCGCTCGTCCATCAGCCGCAGCTGGTTGGAGCCGACCGCCTCGCGCAGCTCGTCGTCCGAGATCCGCAGCTCGGAAGGGTCGGGGGTGTTCGCCGGGTCGTTCACGGCGGCGCTCTGGCGCTCGCGCCAGGCGGCGAGCTGCGGCGGGGCGGTGGTGAAGTGGCCGTGCGCGTCGATGATCACGGGGGTCCTCCAGGGAAGCGGGGGAGTCGGGGAGGGCGGGGCTCAGCGGGCTGGCCGGGCTCGGCGGGCGGGCGGGGCTCAGCGGGAGGACGGCCAGCCGGTGTACTGCTCGGCCAGGTACGCGCGGCCCGCGCGGGTGCCCACCACGCTGTCCAGCTCGCCCAGTTGGCGGCGCAGCTCGAACGGCGAGGCGCCCGGCGCGGTGTGCAGCAGGCGGGTCATCCAGGACGAGAAGTGCTGGGCCCGCCAGATCCGGCGCAGCGCCAGCGGCTGGTAGTCGGCCAGCGCCGGCTCGCCCTCCCGGCCCAGCGCCCGCAGCAGCACGCCCGCCAGCACCTTGACGTCGTGCAGCGCCAGGTTCAGCCCGCGCGCGCCGGTCGGCGGCACGGTGTGCGCGGCGTCGCCCGCCAGCAGCAGCGAACCCCAGCGCATCGGCTCCTGCACGAACGAGCGGAAGCGCAGCACCGTCCGCTCCAGGATCGGCCCCTCCACCAGCCGGAAGCCGTCCCCGCCCGCGACCCGGGCCTGCAGCGTCGCCCAGATCCGCTCGTCCGGCCAGGCGGCGGTGTCCTCGTCCGGGTCGCACTGGAAGTACATCCGCTGCACGGTCTCGGTGCGCCGGCTGATCAGCGCGAACCCGTGCTCCGAGTGCGCGTACACCAACTCCGGCGCGCTCGCCGGGGCCTGCGCCATCACGCCGAACCAGGCGAACGGGTACTCGGTGCCGTGGCGGACCCGCAGCTCCTCCGGGACCAGGCCCCGGCACATGCCGCGCGAGCCGTCCGCGCCGACCACGTAGCGGGCCCGCAGCTCGTGCCGCGTCCCGTCCGCGGCGGTGAAGCGGACCCGGGGGCGGTCGGTGTCCGCGTCCAGCACCTCCGGGTCGCTGACGCCGAAGTGCACCGTCCCGCCGTCCCGCGCGCGGGCGTCCGCCAGGTCGGTGAACACCTCGGTCTGCGGGTACAGCCACACCGAGGCGCCGACCAGCGCCCGGAAGTCGATCCGGTGCGCCCGGCCGCCGAAGCGCAGCTCGGTGCCCTCGTGCTCGTGGCCCTCGCGCAGGATCCGGTCGCTCACCCCGGTCTCCACCAGGTCGCGGGCCGCGTCCGCCTCCAGGATGCCCGCCCGGTGGGTGGACTCGATCTCGGCCCGGCTCCGCAGGTCGACCGCCACCGCGTCCACGCCCGCCCGGCCCAGCAGGTGGGCCAGCATCAGCCCGGCCGGGCCCGCGCCGACCACCGCGACGGGCACCTCGGTGACGGTGTCGACCTCGGCGGCGCCGACGGCGGCGGGGTCGACGGCGGCGCCGCCGACTTCGGCAGGGCCGACTTCGGCGGGGTCGACGGCGGATCGGGGCATGACGGCTCCAGGGCACGGCGGGGGAGGGTTTCCGCACCCGGGGCGGCGAAGGGCCGGCCACCGGGCACGTCCCGAACGTTCGCAGCCCGCCCGGCCGGCCGTCCGCACCCTTTCCGCCTGACGGAAAGACCGGGTCCGCGCCCGCCCCGCCCGACCAGACTGCCGTCACGCCCCCACGGCACCCCCTACAGCGCCGTGCGGGCCCGCCGCCCCAGCTCCTCGGAGATCCCGTGCACCGCCCGCAGCAGCGGCTCCCGCAGCCCCCGCGCCCGCTCCGCGCCGCGCGCCGCCACCACGATCCCCAGCGCCGCGCTCACCGGCCCCGACCGGCCGATCCGCACCGGCGCGGCCACCGCCACCGTGCTCTCCGACAACTGGCGGTCGCTCACGAACACCTGCTCCCGGCGGATCAGGTCCAACTGCGCCCGCAGCGTCCGCGGATCGGTCACCGTGTGCGGCGTCCAGGACCGCAGCGGCTCCGCCAGCACCTCGTCCTGGAACTCGCGCGGCGCGTGCGCCAGCAGCACCCGGCCCATCCCGGTCGACGCCACCGGGAAACGGGTGCCCACCATCGTCAGCAGGTCCACCGAGCGGTGCCCCGCGATCCGCTCCACGAACACCAGCTCGGTGCCCTCGCGGACCGCCAACTGGATGTTCTCGTGCGTCGCCTCGTACAGGTCCTGCATGAACGGCAGCGCCGCGTCCCGCAGGATCTGCGTCCGCGGACACCCCGAGGCGACCTCCCACAGCCGCAGCCCCACGTGCCACGACCCGTCCTCGGCCCGCTCCAGCGCCCCCCACGCCGCCAGCTCCGCCACCACCCGGTGCGCCGTGCTGACCGCCAGGCCCGCGCTGCGGGCGATCTCCGACAGCGTCCGGGACGGGTGCTCGCGGTCGAACACCGCCAGCACCCGGAGGACCTTGCCCGCAGCCGAGACACCGTTCGCACTCATCCCGCCAGTCTCCCACCCGCCCCCACCGCTCCCACCCGCTCCCACCACCGGAGGAACCCCGTGGACCTGCCCGACCTGCACCTGCCCGACCTGCACCTGCTCAGCTCGATGGCCGTCCGCCCCGCCCTCGCCGCCCTCGCCCCGCTGCTGCCCGGCGTCCGCCTCGAAGCGGGCGGCGGCGTCGAGGTCGCCCGCCGGATCCGCGCGGGCGCCCCCGCCGACCTGGCCGTGCTCGCCGCCGACGCGCTCGCCGCGCTGCACGCCGAAGGACTCGCCGAACGGCCCCGCCCACTCTGGGACTCCGCGACCGTCGCCGCCGTGGCGCACGACGCGCCGCCCGCCGCACTGGACACCGTCGACGACCTCACCGCCCTGCTCACCGGCGCCCGCGCCGTCGCCCACTCCACCGGCCCCAGCGGCACCGCGCTGCGCGCCCTGGTCGAACGCCTCGGCCTGGCCGGACGCGTCCGCCTGGTGTGCGCCGACCCCGGCGTCCCGGCCGGGAGCCTGCTCGCCGACGGCCGGGCCGACCTCGCCTTCCAGCAGCACAGCGAACTCGCCGGCCTCCCCGGCGTCCGGATCCTCGGCCCGCTGCCCGGCGACACCGCCATCACCTCCACCTTCGCCGCCGCCGTCCTCACCGCCACCGCCACCCCCGACCGGGCCCGCGCCCTGCTCGACCTGCTCGCGGGCGAGCCGGCCACCGCCGCCGTCCGGGCCCGCGGCATGCACCCGCACCGCCCCGGCCGGAGCACGGATGCCCGCTGAGGACGGGCCGTTCCGGGCGGCGGACGAGGCGTCAGGCGGCGGACTTCAGGCAGCGGTCTGCCGGCCGGCCGCTCCCGCAGCTCCGCGCGCAGGGTGCGGGCGGCGGCGACCAGGCTGTCCAGCGAGGCCCGGGTCTCCGGCCGGTCACGGGTCTTCAGGCCGCAGTCCGGGTTGACCCACAGGCGGTCGGCGGGGATCGCCGCCAGCCCGGCCCGCAGCAGGCCGAGCGCTTCCTCGGCGCTCGGCCTGCTGCGGCGAGTGGATGTCCCACACGCCGGGGCCGACCTCGGCGAGGTGGCCCGCGTCGGCGAGCTCGCGGGCGGCCTCCAGGGAGATCACGTCCGCGTCCAACTCCTCGATGGCGCGCAGGATGCCGCCGAACCCGGCGTAGCCCATGCGGGTGTGCACCTGGGGGTCGGCGCGCACCCCGCAGGTGGTGAGCCGGAACGCCTCGGTCGCCCAGTCCAGGTACGCGGGCCGGCCGGAGCGGCGCAGCGGCAGCGCCTCGCGCAGCGCGGGCTCGTCGACCTGGATGACCGCCGCGCCCGCCGCCTCCGGGTCGGCCACCTCGTCGCGCAGGGCCAGGGCGACGCCGAGGTCGGCGGCTGCCGGGGCGCCCGAGCGGTGGACGAGGTTGCGCATGGCGGTTCCTTTGCCGTGATGGCGGAACACGTCTTCGCCAACCGGACCGGGGCCGCCCCTGCCGGACCGGCCCCGGCCCGGCAGGGGCGAGGTGGGGCGGGTGCCGGTCCGGGGTTCAGGCGCCGATGACGGCGGTGAGCGGGCCGGCGTCGCTGGAGATGCCGGTGGTGAGGCAGGCGGTGGGGTCGCCGGCGAGCAGGGTGAAGGTGAAGGTGATCGGGCTGCCGTTGTAGTCGCCGGAGGTGACGGCGCCGGTGGCGACCAGGACCTCCTCGCCGGTCGGGCGGGCGCCCAGGGCGAGGGAGAAGGTGAAGTGGCTGGTGGTGGTGCCGGTGCCGGTCCAGTGGAGTTCGCCGGTGCCCGCGGTGGTGCCGCCGGTGAGACAGGAGAGGCTGCCGCTGCCGTGGAAGGAGACGCTCGCGGAGGGGTGGGTGCTGTCGCCGGTGCACGAGAGGGTGCCGTTGGCCGTGACGGTGGTGCTCCCCGCGGTGACCTGCATCGCGGGGGAGTAGGTGGCGATCTCGGTGCCGGTGCACGCGTTCAGCGTGGCGGCCTGGGCGGCGGCGGGGGCGAGCAGCGGGACGGCGAGGCCGAGCAGGGCGCCGGCGAGGGTGGACGCGAGGACGCGGGGATGCTTCATGACGGTTCCTTGTCGGTAGGCCGGTCGATCTGACCGGTGCGGTGTGGTCCGGGGCGCGGTGGCGGGGCGTCAGGTGCGGGAGCCGGTGCGCGGGCCCCGGCTGACGACGCGGATCCGGCCCGGGGCCGGGGTGCGGCGGCGCACGCGCGGCATCCGCTCGCGGCGCGCTGGTGAACGGCCGGCGACGGGGCGCGTACAGCACCCGGCCGCCGGGACGGTGGACGGGCGGCGGACACCGGCAGCGGCCCTTCGGCGATGCCGGCCCACGGCGGCCCGTTCCTGGAGCCGAAGTATCGACCGGGCCGCGCATGCCGGACAAGAGCGTGAAAAGAGTGCTTCGACGCCTGCCCGGCGCGGACCCGCCCCCACCCGCCCCCGCCCTCACGAACCTGCAGCCCACGCCGCCGGGACACCCCGCAAGCTCCGGCGGAAGGATCTGTTGAAACGTTGAACTCGCTCTGAAGGCAGTGGAATCGGCGTGACATCCGACGGCTGGGGCGCCGGTCGGGGCGCACCCGGCGCGCCTCCCGGACGGCATGCACGGCCAGGTCGGACATCCGGTCGATGAACCCGTGGCCCTGGAAGTTCGGCGAGGTGTCGGCCGGCACGCCCGTCCCGGTGGCCGCCCTGAACGCCTCCGACGGCCGGTGAAGCGGCTCGTTCTGCTCCCGGGTCGCCGTCCGCACTCGGGCCGAGCCGGCGTCAACCCCGCGAGACATGCAGTAATGTGACATTGCATCACGGTGGAAGGGGAGTGCCGATGGTGCACGTGGCGGTGGCGGGCGGCGGGATCGCGGGGCTGGCGGCAGGACTCTTCCTGGCCCGGCGCGGACACCGGGTCACCGTCCTGGAACGCGATCCGCGCACGGCCGGCGCCGACCTGGACGCCGACTTCCTGCACTGGCCGCGCCCCCGCACCCCGCAGGCGGTCCAGCCGCACTCGCTGCTCGGGCCGGTCCGCACCGTCCTGCGCGAACTCGTCCCCGACGTGTACGCGGCGGTGCTGCGGGACGGCGCGATCGAGCACCACGACCTCCCCGCCGAGCCCGCCGACCCCGCTGGCCCCGCCCACCCCGCCGGCCTCCCACCCGAGGAGTTCGTCACCATGCGTACCCGCCGGATCGTGCTGGAGGCCGCCCTCGTCCGGGCCCTGCGTGCCGAACCGGGGGCCGAACTGCGCACCGGCAGTGCTGTCGAGGGCCTGCTGACCGCCGGCCGCAGCGCCGTCCCGCGCGTCACCGGCTTGCGCACCGCCGCCGGCGAGGACCTCCGGGCCGACCTGGTGATCGACGCGGGCGGCCGCCGCACCCGCCTGCCCCGGTGGCTGCAGCGGGCCGGGGCCCGGCCGGTCCGGACCGAGCGGCACCCGACCGGGATCGCCTACTTCTGCCGCTGGTACCGGGCCCGCCCCGGACAGTCCGAGCCCGCCGGGCTCGGCGCCGCCGCGCCGCACGCCCTGTGCGGGGTGTTCCCCTCCGACAACGGCTACTTCGCGGTGGCGCTCACCGTCTCCGTCGAGGACCCCGCCCGCACCGCGCTGCGCGACCCGGACGCCTTCGACGCCGCCGCCCGGACCTTCCCGGCCGCCCGCGACTGGCTCGCCCTCGACCAGCGGCCGACCGGCCCGGTCCACGTCATGGCCGGTCTCGACAACCGCTGGACCGCCCTCGTCGACGAGCGGGGACCGCAGGTCACCGGCCTGATCGGGATCGGCGACGGCGCCGTCCACACCAACCCCACCCTCGGACAGGGCATCCCGCTCGCGCTGTGGGCCGCGGCCGAGATCGCCCGCCACGACGACCCCGCCGACCCCGGGCTGGCCGCCGCCCACCACCAGTGGCGGGTCGCCCGCCTCAAGCCCTGGTACGACGCCCAGGTCGCCGCCGACCGGATGCACCGCGCCCGCTTCCGGGCCGCCCTGCGCGGCGAGCCGCTGCCCGCCCCCGCCGGCGACGCCCTGCTCGCCGTCGCCCTGGCCGCCGCCCGCGCGGACCCGGCCGCCGCCCGGGCCCGCGCCCGGATCCGCCACCTGCGGCGCACCCCCGCCCGGACCCTCGCCGATCCCGCCGACCGGGCCCGCGCCGAGGAGTGGCTGCGCGCCCACCCCGACTTCGACGGCCTCCCGCCCGCGACCGACCGCACCGACCGCACCGCCTGGGACGCCGCGCTCGGCCGCTGACCGGCCGCTGACGGGCCGCTGACCTGCGGCCGGCCGTCGGCCGGGGCGCCCGGGGTTCGGCGTCCGGTGAACCGCCGGACGGCGGGAGCCTGACCGACGCCTACCGGGCCGCCTCGCTCGCCCGGCGGCCTGCCGAGGCCCGCCTCCGGCTCGGGGCGCCCGGGGCGCGCTCGGCGGCCCGCGCCCCTCCACCGCCCTGCGGCCCGCCCACGTGCTCGTCCTGGCCCGCACCGCCCGAGTCCACCCGGCCGCAGGCCGGCCGGACTCCGCCCGCGCCGCCCGGGAGGGGTTCCTCGCCCGCCGCCCCTCCGCGGGTTCCCGCCGCGTCGAACGGGCCCGCCGCGCGTCGCGCCCGTCCCGCGCCCACCGCCGCGCGGCCTTCCTCCTGCGCGCCGCCGTCTGACGCCGACCCGCCGGGAAGCAGACAGGCCCGCCGCGCGATGGCTCGATCCCACCGTCGACAGCCGGTCACGGAAATGTCACGATGGGCCGCGAACGGGTGGAGCGCCCGGCACGGCACCGGGCCACGCCGCCCCCCTTCCGGAACCTCCACCATTTCCCGACGGGACCGGCCATGCGCCAGGAGACGTCCGGTGGCCCGACCGACCGCGACCCGCGGTGCCCGTCCCGCCACCTGCCCCGAGACCCCGGGTCGCTCGCCGACCCCTACCCCCTGCTGGAACAGCTGCGGACCGCCGGACCGGTGGTCCGGGTGCGCCTGTACGAGCGGTTCGACGTGTGGTGGGTGACCTCCTACGCGGCCGCCGTCGCCGCCCTGGACGTCCCCGACCTCGCCAGCGACCAACGGCACGTCCACCCGGACCTGGCCGCGCACGTGTCGCCCATGCGCCTGGGCCTCATCGACAAGGACCCGCCCGACCACACCAGGCTGCGCGCCGAGGCCCTGCGCGCCTCCTCCGGCGGCGCCCTCCCGGCCTTCCGCCGGCACGCCGGGGCACGGTGCGCGGAACTCGTCGACGCCCTCGTCCCGGGCCGCACCACCGACCTCCTCCCCGCCCTGGTCGAGCCGCTGGTCGACGAGACCACCGAAGCGTTCCTCGGCCTCCCGCACCGAGCCGACGCCGCGCTGCGCGCCCATGCCGACCGCCTGCTGCGCCCGATGGCGAGCGCCGACGCGCGCGCGGAGATCACCGAAGCCCGCCTGGCCCTGCGGCGGCACGTCCGCACCGACCCGCCGCCGGAGCCCGGGCACCGGAGCGCCGGCGGCCTGCGCGGTGACACGCCGTCGGACGAATGGGCCGACGTCCTGCTCCAGATGTACGGGGCCGGACGCCGCAGCACCACCGACTTCCTCGCCACGCTGCTGCTCGGCGCCCTCGCCCGGGAGGACTGGTCCGCGCGCTGCCGCACCCCGCGCGGCCGCCGGCTGCTCACCGACGAGTACCTGCGGTTCGACGGCCCGATCGTGCGCGGGGTCTGGCGCTTCGCCCGCACCGACACCGTCCTGGCGGGCACCCCGATCGCAGCCGGCGACATCGTGATCGTCTCGCTGGCCCTGGCCGACCGGGACCCCGCCGTCTTCCCCCGCCCGTCCCGTCCCGACCCGGAGCGCGCACCCAACCGCCACCTCCAGTTCGGCCACGGCGCCCACCGCTGCATCGGCGCGCCCCTCGTGCACGCCCTGGCGGACACCCTGCTCGACACCCTCGCCCGGCGGTTCCCCGAAGCGCGCACCCCGGAGGACGGCCCCGCCCACCGAACCGGCCGCGCCAGCGTCTTCCGCGGCCCCGCCGCGGTCCCGGCCGCACTCGGCCCCCGGTACCCGCGCTGACCCGCCCGCCCACTCGCCGGACCCGGACCCGGACCCGGACCCGGACCCGGACCCGGACCCGGACCCGGACCCGGAGCAGGCCCCGCAACCGCATCCGCTGGAGGAAGCCGTGAAACGTGTGGACATCGCCTGGCCCGCCCTCGGCGCGAAGGTCACCGCGACCCTCGCCGAAGACCTCAACCCCGAACTCGCCCGCGTCTGGTGGGACATGCTGCCCTACCGCAGCGTCCAGAGCCACGCCGTCGTCGCCGACGGGCACTTCTACCACCTCGTCCCCGGCTCCGAACCCGTCCACGCCCCGCACCGGACATCCGAGGACCGCAGCCTCGCCCCCGACGGCAGCGTCTACCTCTCCCGCCTCCAGCACCTGCTGATCAAGTACGCCCCGCTCCTCGAACCCACCGTCTGCGCCCGCGTGGCCCGCGTCCCCGAGGAGGAGCTCCCGACCCTGCGCCAGGTCGCCGAACAGTCCTGGGAGTCGGTCTACCGCACCAAGCGGACCCTCGAAGTGCGGGTCACCCGCCACGGCGACCCCGGCGGGCACTGGCGGCTCCCCCGCCAAGCCGACGTCGCCGACCCCGAGGCCCAAGCCCTGCTCGACGACCTCCACGCGCACACCGAACGGGTCTGGCTCGCCCCGCCCGCCGACCTGCTCGCCCTGCACCGGGGCGACGTCCCGCTCGGCAGCCGCGGCCAGTACTTCTCCACCCTGGTCTACGTCAACGGGGAACTGCGCCTGCTCGGCTCCACCACCCTCAACCCGCTCGTCGCCGCCACCTTCGACCCGGACGTCACCCTCGACGCGCTGCGCGCCCTGCTGCCCCGGCTCACCGCCATGCAGACCGACTTCCTCGGCCACTGCGGCTTCCACGACCTCCACGCCCTCGTGCACCGCACCCACCGGGTCCTGCCCGCCCTGCGGACCAAGGAGGAGTTCCGGTCGGTGACGGCCGCCCTCGCCCTCTACGTCAACTGCCTGCGCCGCTGGGCCCTGCACCACTTCCCCTGGCGGCACGGGGAGGAACACCGTTTCGCCCCCGCCGCGGACCGGGACCGCTGACGCCGTGGACCTCGGACTCGACGGCCGCTGCTACCTGCTCACCGCGGCGAGCAGCGGACTCGGCT
Source organism: Kitasatospora setae KM-6054 (assembly GCF_000269985.1). NCBI lineage: Bacteria > Bacillati > Actinomycetota > Actinomycetes > Kitasatosporales > Streptomycetaceae > Kitasatospora > Kitasatospora setae. The sequence continues at coordinate 8,593,574 of NC_016109.1, forward strand.
TCGCCGCCGCGCGGGCCCTGGTGGACGAGGGCGCCAAGGTCGTGCTCTGCGCACGCGACCCCGACCGGCTGCACCGGGCCGTCGACCGGCTCGCCCCCGGGCACGCCGTCGGCGTCGCCGCCGACCTGCTGGCCCCGACCACACCGGACCTGCTCCTCGACACCGCCCACCGGACCTTCGGCCGCCTCGACGGAGCCCTGCTCGGCACCGGGAGCAGCGCCCGCGGAACCGTCCTCGACGCCACCGACCAGGACTGGCGCACCCACTTCGAGCTGCTGTTCCTCGCCGTCCTGCGCTGCGCCAGGACCATCGCCCCGGCCCTGCCCGCCGACGGGGCCCTCGCCCTGCTCCTGTCGACCTCCGCCAGGGCCCCGCTCCCCGGCTTCGCCCTCTCCACCGGGCTGCGCCCCGGCCTGGCCATGGCCGCCCGCAGCCTCGCCGCCGAACTCGGCCCCCGCGGCATCCGCGTCCTCTCCCTGCTCCCCGGCCGCTTCCCCACCGAAGGGGCGCCCCTCGAACCCACCGAGACCTTCCCGGCCACCGCCCTGCGCCGCCCCGGCCGGCCCGAGGAGTTCGGCCGCACCGCCGCCTTCTGCCTCTCACCCGCCGCGAGCTACCTGACCGGCACCGAGATCGTCGTCGACGGCGGAAAGCCCTGACCGGGCCCGGCCGTCGGCGCCGCGATTCGGACATCCGTTCCCCCTTCACTCGTTCGTGAGAAGTCCGGAACAGCCGACCGGTGGTGCGACAGGGTGTTCGCGACGGCGCGCCGCCCGGGTTCGGGCGGCCCGCCCGGACCCGTCCGCCAGGAACCGCACTTCGAAGGACAGCGCCATGGACGACCCGACCCGCACCACCACCGGCACGCCGCCCTGGCGGGAGCGGCTGCGCACCCTGGGAGAGGACTTCGGGGGCTGCACGATCGACGACGTCGCCGACGGCGAGGGCCGCCCGGAGGCGGCGGCCCACTTCGCCGGCACCGCCCTGGACGGCGCGGAGGGCCTCGCGGTGCTGCTCTCCTCCCCGTGGGCCCTGCACACCCCCGAACAGGTCGGCGCCGTCGCCGCCGCCCTGGAGGCCGTCCGGTACTACGCGGAGCTGGCGGAGGACCGGCTCCGCGACGTCCTGGCGGCGATGGAGCGGCGCGGTGACGTGCCGCCCTCCCGGGAGCTCGACGGTCCGCGCGGGGCACCCGCCCCGGAGCCGTCGCTGGACACCGCCGACCGGCTCTTCGCCCGGCTCTCCGCCGTGCCCCAGCAGCGGCCCATGCCCGGCACGTACGCCGAGGCGCTGCGGCTGACCGCCGAACAGCTCGCCGACCTGGTCGTCCCCGGCAGCGAGATCGAGATCGTCGAGGAGCCCGACCACGAGCAGCACCAGGGCTACGTGCAGCTCCAGTACCGGGGCGAGCAGTGGCGGCTGGGCTTCCACGTGTCCGAGGAGACCTGGTTCCTCGACGACTACCCGGGGGACTCCCCCCTGGTGGAGCTCGACAGCGTCCCCGGGCCGGCGGTCCACCCCGTCAAACTCGCCGAGACGACCAGGGCCATGCTGGCCGAACTCACCGCGCGCCCCTGACCCGCGCCCCCGGCCTCGGTTCGCGCCTCGGCCGGACGGGTTGAAGGCCGGACGGGTTGAAGGCCGGGCGGTTTTCAACCGCGCTCCGATCCGAACGGGGCCGGGCGCCGAAGTCCTTCCGCAAGGGCCTCGGCGGTGGACGGGGCCACCGGGGCAACCGGACCGGTGTCCGTCCTCCGCTGCTGTTCGTAGCGGGAGCACAAGTCATGGAACACGTTCGTGAACCCAATCCGGCCTTGCGCCGGCACATGGACGAAGCGGGCTGGAACGGGCCCGCCCTCGCCTCCGCCCTGGTGCGGGTGGCCCGGGAGAGCGGCATCCGGGTGGGCTACGACCGGAGCACGGTCGCGCACTGGCTGACCGGCACCCAGCCGCGCCCGCCCGGGCCCCGGCTGCTGGAGGAGGTGTTCACCCGCAAGCTCGGCCGCCCGGTCTCGATGGCCGACCTCGGCTTCGGCGCGGAACACCGGTGGCCGCCGCCCGGCGGCGGCCACCGGGAGGAGAGCGACCCCGTCCACGCCCTGCTGCGGCTGCACTGGCCGCAGGGCAGGCCCGGGACGACCGAGCCGCCCCATCCCGCGCTCTACGAGGTCCGCCCACTGCCCGGCCCCCGAGCCTCCGACCAGGCCGGCCCGTCCGGCTCGCCCGGCCCGGTGGGCGCCCGGATCACGCCGGTGGGCGGTCGGATCGGGCCGGGGCACGGGCGGGCGGTGCGGGAGCTCACCGCGTTCGGCACCCGCCACTACGACGCGCACGGCGGCACCCCCGCCCGCAGCGTCCTGGCCGCCGGACTGCGCGAGCAGGCGCTGCCCTGGCTGCGACACTCCGGCGGCAGCCGGGCGCACACCGAACTGCTCACCGCCACCGCCCAGTTGGTCCGCGTCCTGGGCCGCACCTACGCCGACGACCACCTCCAGGGCGAGGCCCAGCGGCACTACCGGCTGGCGTACCGGCTGGCCGCCGAGGCCGACGACCCGACCGGCCAGGCGATGGCCCTGCGCGACCAGAGCACCCTGGCCGGCTCGCTGCGCCACCCCCGCTACGCCGCCGACCTCGCCGCCGCCGCCCTCGCCCACCTGCCCGCCGCCGCCCCGCCCGGCGTCCGCGCCTTCGTCCTCGCCCAGTACGCCGTGGCCACCGCCCGGGACGGCCGGCCCCGGCCCGCGCTGCACGCCCTCGACGAAGCCCGACGCCTGATCCCCGCCGCCCCCGCCGGGGACGACCCGCTCGGCTACCCCGAAGCCGCGCTGCTCTACCAGGCCGCCCAGGTGCACCGCGCCCTGCGCGACCCCGCCGCCGCCCTCTCCGCCCTGCGCGCCTCACTGCGGCTGCGCCCGGACGGCGAGCACCGCACCATCGGCCGCTCCCTGCTCGAACTCGCCCACCTCGAACTCGACACCGGCGACGTCCATCACGCCCGCCGCACCCACACCGCCTACCTCGCCCTCCCCCCGGGCCCGGCCTCGGCCCTCGCCCAGGCCGGCCGGGCCCGGCTGGAGAGCCGACTGGCCACCCTGCGGGAACGTCCGTCGCCTGCGCGCTCCCCCCTCCGCTGACGCTCCGGCCAGCACCGCCACGCATCAGCGCGCACCGGCCCCGGCGGACGCGGTGTCCGCCGGAGCCGGTGCGCGGGGGAGGCGGGAAGGGGGAGGAGCGGGGGTCAGCTGCCGTCGGGCAGGAGCGCCTCGACGAGGCGGGGCCCGGGCTCCTCGAAGGCCCGGGTCAGGACGTCGTGGAGGGCGGTGGGGGTGTCGACGGTGTGGGACTCGATGCCCATGGCGTGGGCCAGCGAGGAGAAGCGGACGGCGGGCGAGACGAGGTCGAGGCCGGGCAGCGGCGGCGGGGTGGGGTCGTCGGGGCGCATCCGGTGCCAGTTGGTGTCCAGGACCTGGTAGCGGGTGTTGTTGACGACCAGGAAGGTGACCGGGAGGTGCTGGTGGGCGGCGTTCCACAGCGACTGCGGGGTGTAGAGCGCGGCGCCGTCGCCGACCACGCACAGCACCGGCGCTCCTCCGGCGGCGAGCGCGGCGCCGCACGCCGCGGGCATGGCCCAGCCGAGGCCGGCGTTGGCGGGCGCCAGGTAGCGGCCGGCGGTGGGCAGCCGCAGGTGGCGCCAGAGCGCGGGGCGGGTGGAGAGCGCCTCCTCGACGAGGTAGGCGTCCCGGGGCAGGGTGTCGGCCACCACCCGGGCCACCGCGTCGTGGGTGAGCCGGGACGGGGCGGCCGCCACCGGATCGGGGGCGGGTCCGGCGGTGGCGGGGTGCGGCTGCCCGGGCGGGCGGCGGCGGGTGCCGATCGCGGCCCGCAGCGCGGCCAGGGTCGTGCCGACGTCGCCTACCACGCCCAGCCGCAGGGCCTGCTGCCGGCCGAGCGCGGCGGGGTCGGCGGTGATCTGGAGCAGCTCGACGCGTGCGGGGAGCAGCGGGGCCGGGGTGTAGACGTAGCCGGTGAGGGCGCGGCCGCCGACGACCAGGACGCGGTCGTGGCCGGCCAGGGAGGTGGCGAAGCCGTCGGGCCCGGCGTGCAGGAAGCCGCGCCAGAGCGGGTGGTCGGTGGGGAAGGGGTTGCTGCCGGGCCAACTGGGGCCGTAGACCGGGGCGTCGAGGAGTTCGGCGAGCCGCCGGCCCTCCTCGGCGGCGGTGCTGCCCGTCACCTCGTCGCCGTAGACCAGGGCGAGGCGTCCGGCGGGGGTGGCGAGCAGCAGGTCGGCCAGGTCGGTGACCTCGCCGCCGGCGGCGGGCAGCACGGTGGACCGGGCGGGCGCGCCGGGCCCGGCCTCGTCCAGGAAGTTGACGGGCAGGGAGAGGAACACCGGCCCGGTGGGGCGGGCGGCGGCGAGTTGGAAGGCGCGGCGGCCCATGACCGCCAACTCGTGTCGGCTGCGGGCCTCGTGGGACCACTTGACCAGCGGGGCGGCCAGTTCGGCGAGACGGCCGGAGAGCAGTGGCTCCTGGGCGATGTGCCGGTAGTCCTGCTGCCCGGCGGTGACGACCAGCGGGGTGCCGGCCGCCGCGGAGTTGGTGAGCACGCCCAGGCCGTTGCCGAGGCCCGCGGTGCTGTGCAGGTTGACGAAGGCCGGACGGCCGGTGAGCCGGGCGTAGCCGTCGGCCATGCCGACCGCGACGGCCTCGTGCAGGCCCAGGACGAACCCGATCCCGGCGGGCTCCAGGCCGGCCAGCAGCGGGAGTTCGGTGGTGCCGGGGTTGCCGAAGACGTGCCGCACGCCCTCGGAGACGAGGACGTCGAGCAGGGCCTCGGTGCCGGTCACCTCGGGCGCGGGCCCCGGGCGCCGGCCGGGCGCGGGGACGAGGACGTCGGTGTGCGCGGTGCTGTTCAGCATGGGTTTCTTCCCACTTGTCGGGACGGGACGGGGACGGGACGGGGGCGGGGTGGGGGCGGAGAGGGGGCGGGGTGACAGGGGGACGGGGGTGCGCTCGGGCAGGCCCGGCGCGGCGTCAGGAGCCTTGCTCCGGGTGGGAGTCCGGGCACTGCGGATTGCGGCACGGCCCGTGCTCCCAACGTTCGGTGCGGCGGCCGGCGGCGTCCCGGCCGCTCCCGGCGTGGACGGCCTCCACATGGGCGTTGCACCTGGCACAGGTGAGGTTCTTCGGCTTTCCGGAATGTCTTTCGACGGTGCTCATGCGTCGAACCTAGGGCAGCCGGAGGATTCCGCAAATGCATTTCAACACTCCCCACGGCCGGAGGGGAGCACGCCCGGCGCACCAGGCGCTCGAACTGTTTCGGTGAGGATTCTAATGAGCCCCGGTAAATGGGATCAGGTGCATTATCCAGGCCCATTCCGGGTGTGAAGTGTTGAATTGTTGAGCGCATTGCGGGGCGTAAGTGCGAACGTCATTCCGAGAACGGCCCGCGCGCCGACGCGGACGGTGCTACCTTGCCGCGATGACCACCCACACCGCGCCGCCGTCGCTGCTGGCCGCCCTCCGCCCGCAGAACCAGGACCGGCTCTACGACTTCTACCGGGACCTGCGGGACACCGACGAGCTGTACTGGGACCGGACGCTCAACGCCTGGGTCGCCACCGGCCACCAGGTGGTCAGCGGGACGGCGGGCGACCCGCGCTTCTCCTCGGTGCGCTACCCGGACATCGACGCGGTCTCCGCCGAACTCCGGCCGCTGGCCCGGGTGCTGAGCCGACAGATGCTCTACAGCGACGCGCCCGACCACGGCCGGCTGCGATCGCTGCTCAGCCGGGCCTTCACGCCCCGCGCGGTGGGCGCGCTCAGCGGCCGGATCTCGGCGGCGGTCGACCAGGTGCTCGACCGGGCCGCGCCGACCGGCCGGCTGGACGTGGTCGCCGAACTGGCCCGGCCGCTGCCGCTGGCCGTCATCTGCGACCTGCTGGGAGTGCCCGAGCGGGACCGGTCGACGCTGTCGGCCTGGTCGGACCCGGTCGCGGCCGCCATCGGCAGCTCCCGGCTGGACGAGGAGGAGGGCCGGGCCGCCTCGCGCGCCATGCAGGAGACGCTCGACTACCTGCGGCAACTCCTCGGCGGGGAAGGCGGGGAAGGCGGGGAAGGCGAGGACGGCGGAGAAAGGGCAGAGGGCGGCGGGGACGCACCCCACACGCTGCGGGCCCTGCTCGGCATCGACGGCGCCGACGGCGCCGACGGCGCCGGCATCGGCGTCAGCGGCGGGGAGCAGGACCGGGACCTCGACGAACTGCTCGCCAACTGCGCCCTGTTGCTGATCGCCGGCCACGAGACCACCACCCACTTCATCGGCAACGCCGCCCTCGCGCTGCTCCGGCACCCGGAGGCCGCCGACCGGCTGCGGGCCCGGCCGGAGCTGATACCGGCCGCCGTGGAGGAACTGCTGCGCTACGACAGCCCGGTGCAGCTGATGCTGCGCCGCGCCCGCCACGACCTCGACCTCGCGGGCCGCCGCATCGCCGCCGGGCAGGCAGTCCTGCTGGTCTGCGGCGCCGCCAACCGGGACCCGGCGGTCTTTCCCGACCCCGACCGGCTGGACTTCGAGCGCCCCGGCGGCCGACACGTCGCGTTCGGCTACGGGCCGCACTTCTGCCTCGGCGCGGCGCTGGCCCGGCTGGAGGGCGCCATCGTGCTGGAGGCCCTGCTGACCCGGCTGCCCGACTGGCGGCTCGACGGCCCCGCCCCGTCCTGGCAGCGCAGCCTCAACTTCCGCGGCCTGGACAGCCTCCAGGTCTCCTTCGACCCGACCCCGCTGCGGCAGCCCCCAGTGGGCGGACAGCCGCCGTCCTCCGGGGGCCGCCGCAGCGGGGTGATAACGGGTGGACGCTCGCGGACCCGGTCCGCAGACTGGGTGCGGTGACGACCCAGACGGACCCCGCACCTGACCTGCACCCCGGCACCTCCACGGACCTCGGCGCGCTGCGGCGGCAGTTGGCGGTGCTGGACGGCGCGAAGGTGGTCTCGGTGCACGTGCCCAGCGGGGGCGAGGGCCTGTTCGCGCTGCTGCTCGGCCTGGCCCACCGGCACCCCGACGGCCGGGCCGAACTGCTCCACCGCTGGCTCACCGTCTGCGGCCCGGCCTGGCGGCTGGACCGCATCGGCCCCGCCCCCGCCCCCGGACCGGGCAGCCCGGACGGCCCGGACGGCCTGGCGGTTCCGGCCGCCGCCTCCGGTGACGCCGTGCCCCGGCCGGCCGCGGACCTGCGGGTGCTGATCGGTCGCGAGATCACCGGCGTCCGGCTCACCGAACCCGGCTGGGACGCCCTGGTCGAGTTCGGCGACCACCGGCTGAGCGTCTTCCCCACCGCCCACCGCACCCCGGAGACCACCCCCGACTGGGTGCTCCGCCTGCCCTCCCGCCGCCGACTGGTGGTCGGCCCCGGCGCCCGCTGGGCCGAGCGCCGATGAGCGGGGTCACCCCGGAACAGACCCGGCGGCGGATCGCCCCGCTGCTCGGCCTGCCCGCGTGGGGAGCGGTCCACGGCCGCCGGCACCTGTGGGTGACGAGTGCGGTGCGGTGCGGGGCCGTGCCCGGTGCGGGCGGTTCTCAGGCGGTGCGGGCCTCGGCGAGGTAGTCGGCCAGGGCGCGGGTGGTCCGCTGGCCGCTGCCGAGAACGGCGGTGAAGCCGGGACTCGCTCGGCGACCCGGACACCGTCCGGAACCACGGCATCGCCGTCGGCAGGACCGCCGTGCGCCTCGGCGAGGGCCGGCCGCCGGCCTCGGTGGAGGGCGCCGAGAGCGGCGAGGCGCTGGAACTGCTGTGGGGCCGCCCGGCGGTGAACGGCCTCATCACGTCGAGGTCGGTCTCGGGGTGGGCGCGGTGGAAGCCGCGCATCAGGCCCGACCGCGCGCCGCGCGAGGCGATCGCGTCGACGCGAAGCAGACGGTGGCCGGGGCGCACGGACGCGCCTGCGCGCTTCGAGATCCACGCCGACCCACCTGGGTGAACAACGGATGGTTGTGGATTGCTGGCAGGTCAGTTGTTTGACCTGCTGTTGTCCTGCCCGCTTGTCTCTCACTGGTCAACGTCGGTTTGTCCGGGTGGGAGCTCAAGGGGGGTGCGCTGAGCATGGTGGGCAGGAGCCGGTTGGGCCGGCAGTTCGGCTGGCTGTGGGCGTCATATGCGGTGAGCGCGTACGGCTCCGGGCTGGGGTTCGGGGCGTTGCCGCTGATCGCCGTGCTGGCGTTGCGCGCCGGACCTGCCGAGGTGTCCGCGCTGTCGGCGGTGGGGCCTGCGGTGGGTGCGCTGATCGCGGTGCCGCTCGCGCCGTGGGTGGAGTTCCGGCGCAAGCGGCCGGTCATGATCATGATGGACCTGGCCCGGTTCGCGGCCATGGCGACGGTCCCGGTCGCCTACGCCTTCGGGTGGCTCGGCTTCGTCCAGCTGCTCGTCGTCTCGGCCGTGGTCGCCGCGGCCAAGATCGCCTTCAACGCGGCCGGCGGCGCCTACCTGAAGGCCCTCGTGCGGCCGGAGGACCTGCTCGTCGCCAACGCGCGGTTCGAGTCCACGAACTGGAGCTCCATCGCGGTGGGGCCACCGCTGGGCGGGGCGGCGATCGGCCTGTTCGGGCCGGTGGCGACCGTGGTGGCCGACGCGATCGGCTACCTGCTCTCCGCGCTGGGCATCACCGCGATCCGCGGCCGCGAGGAAGCGCCGAGGACGACCGGCAAGAGCCCCGTCCGGGCGGGCGCGTTGCTCGACGGCTGGCGACACATCATGGGCCACCCCGGTCTGCGGGCGCTCTACTTCAACAACATGCTCGTCGGCGGGCTGATCATGGCCACCGAGCCGCTGCTGGCGGTGCTCCTGCTTCGCCGGCTCGGGTTCCCGCCCTGGCAGTACGGCCTGGCCTTCGCCGCCCCCTGCCTCGGCGGGCTCATCGGCTCGCGGCTGGCCCGCCGTGTCGTGGCCCGCTTCGGCCGGCACCGGGTCTTCCGGACCGTCGGGACCCTGCGCGCCGTCTGGCTGATCGGCCTGGCCTTCGTCCGTCCCGGCGTCGTCGGCCTTGTGACGGTGATGGCTGTCGAGCTGGCGATCATCATCAACATGAGCCTGTACGGCCCGGTGCTTGCCACCTACCGGCTCGAACACACCCCCGGGCATCTCGTCGCCCGCACCCTGTCGGCCTGGTCGATCGGCCAGCAGGCCTCCATCGCCGTCCTCACCGCACTCGCCGGGCTGCTCGCCGACGTCACCAGCCCGCGTACCGCTCTCACCGTCGCAGGACTGCTCATCTTGACCACACCGCTCCTGCTTCCCCGACAGGACCAGACGCCGCAACACGAGCCGGAACTGTCCCGCAGCCACTCATGAGGCAGCACGACTTGCCACCCGCGGGCCGCAGCCGGTCCGCCGGTGCGCCGTCCTGTCCACCGTCATCGACGCCCAACTGCTCGGCGAGGTAGTCGACCGCCTCCGTCGGCACGTCCAGGAGCACCCCGAGGAACCGCACCGTGGTCATCTGCACTGCGAACCCGAGCCGGTTGTGGACCCGCCGCTTCGGCTCGATCGACCCCCGAGACCGAGGCCGAGGCCGGCTGACCGGCGCGCCGTCCGGCCGTCCGTCCGGTGGATCTCCGGTGGCGCGCGTGCGTGTCCGGGGTGCCGCGGGCGCCCGGTGCGCGAGGCTTCCCCTGGCCGCCCGCCGGGGCGCCGTCCCCTCCTTCCGCCGCCGGTCCGGGCGGTCCCGCACACCCGTGGAGTCAGCCGTGTCCGACGCGCACGTCCAGGTCACCGAGAACGGCCCCTACGTGGTCACCGGCGGAGTGCCGCTGACCCGGCAGACGATCGTGGCCGACGAGCACGGCGACTCGCGGTCCTGGCGGGAGAGCGGCGGCTACGACGCCGGGGCGGAGTACCGGCTGTGCCGGTGCGGGCAGTCCGCCGACAAGCCGTTCTGCGACGGCAGCCACGAACGGGTCGGCTTCGAGGGCACCGAGACCGCCTCCCGGGCGCCCTACCTCCAGCAGGCGGGCGAGCAGGACGGGCCCGAACTCGTGCTGACCGACGCCCAGAAGCTCTGCGCCTTCGCCCGGTTCTGCGACGTCGACGGCTCGATCTGGGCCCAGGTCGAACAGCCCGGCACCGCCGAGCGGGTCGAGCGGGAGGCCGGGCAGTGCGTCGGCGGACGCCTGGTCGCCTGGAAGACCGACGGCGGCACCGCGAAGGACCTCGAACCGGAACTCGCCCCGTCGATCGGCGTCGTCGAGGACCCCGCGCAGGGCGTCTCCGGCGGCTACCGGGTCTGGGGCGGCATCCGGGTCACCGCCGCCGACGGGCACGCCTACGAACTGCGCAACCGGGTCGCCCTCTGCCGCTGCGGGGCCTCCCGCAACAAGCCCCTGTGCGACGGCTCGCACGCGGCGGTCGGTTTCCGGGACGGGCACGTCGACTCCTGACCGGGGTCGTCCGGGCCGGGGCGACGGCGACGGCGGCGCGGTGGCCGCGCGGGGCCGGACCGGGTGCGGGTCCGGTCCGCTACGGAGACGAAGCGCGCCGAGCGGTGAGCACCGGCTGGTAGTACCCGCTGGAGGCCGGGGTGTGCCAGCTGAGGTCGGTGAAGCCGGCCTCGGCCACGAACTCCGTCAGCTGTCGGCGGGTCAGTGCCCAGTAGGTGGTGCGGCGGACTCGGACGTTCCAGGTGCTCTGCGCCGGGGCGAGTTGGAAGTGCTCCAGGTCGTAGCGTTCGCCGTCCTCGTGCCAGTGCCAGAGCTGGAAGTTGATCACCTGGCCGTCAGGGGTCTCGGAGACCTGGGGTTGGGTCGCGGTGGGTCTGGCCAGGCGGGCGTCGTCGTAGTCCCGGAGGGTGATCATCAACAGTCCGTCGTCCCGGAGCACGCGGCGCATGCCGAGGAGTGCCGCCCGGACGTCCTGCGCGGACAGCAGGTGCGGGAGCGAGTTGTCGGCGCACAGGACGACGTCGAAGACCGACGACCTGAAGGGCAGTCGGCGCATGTCCGCGGCGGTGGCCGGCAGGCTGACGCCACGGGCTGCCGCCTCGGCCGCGGCCCGTGTGGCTGCGAGGGGGCTCAAGTCGCTGCCGACGACGTCGTGTTGCCTCAGGGCCAGTCCGATCGCCTGGGTCCCGATCCCGCACGAGCAGTCCAGGACCCTGTGCGGTCCCGGCCCCAGACCCGAGCGCAGGAGCTCGTCCAGCACCTTGGCTTGATGCGCGATGCTCGCGTCCCAGTCTCGGAAGATCAGGTGGTAGTCGCGGGCCAGTTCGTCGTAGAAGTCCCTGGTCGAGGATTCGGACATGCGTGCCACCATAGTGCGTGGCGGCCAGGCGGGCACGCCGTTTCGGGCCGCGGCGGCCGGACTCCGACCTCCCCGGCGGGTGCCCCGCTCGCGCCGTCGGGCGGCCAGGACGGCGGGACGTCGGGACGGCGGACGTCGGTGTCGCGCCGGCGCGGGTGGGCGTCCGGGCCAGTGGGTGCGCTGGCAGCTCAACCACCGCTTCAGCAGCGCGGCGGGCGTCTGCGGCTGGTCGTACTGGCTGGACACCTTCAACATCGGGTACGGCCCGGTGGCCGCCGACGCCTTCCTGGGCGAGCCGACCGTCCTCGTCGACGAACGCGGGCCGCTGCGCTGAGCGCACGCGATGCCCGGGGGACAGGGAAGAAAGGGGCGTGCCCCGGACGCTGGGGCCGGGGCACGCCTGCCGGGGGAGCGGCGTCAGCAGGCCACCACGGTGGAGACGGTGGCGGTGGAGGCGGGCAGGCCGGGCTGGTTCACCGAGAAGGTGTTGCTGACGGTGAGGCCGCACGCGACGCTGGTGAAGACGCTGCCGACCGAGTTCGAGCCGGACTGGATCAGGACGGTCGGGTTGGCGGGGGCGAGCGGGACGCCGCCGATGACGGTGCCGGAGATGGTGAAGCCGACGGACTGCGGCGTCCAGGACGGGTCGTTGGCGGTGGCCACCCCGTAGAAGCGGACCTGGTTGCCGGAGATCTCGACACAGGCCCGGGTCAGCAGCGGGCCGGGCGCGCCCGGGGCGCCGCAGGTGATGGTCGGGCCGACCGGGCCCGCCGGGCCGGCGGGCGCGGCGGCGGCGCCCTGGACGGTGGCCAGGGTGGTCAGGGCGGTCAGGGCCGCGGCGGCGGCGACGGCGACGGTGGTCTTCATGGGTGCCTCTCCTCGGGGGGTAGGGGGTAGGACGGCATCCGGAATGTGAAATGTCACATTCCGCTGCCGCCAGCATGGCAGGGCACCCGCACCGCCGGGGAGGGGCTTCCGGGAAGAAGGCGATCTTCCACGGGTATCGGCCACCGAATGACCAAAACGACCTGTCGGTGACCACACAAGCCACCCGCCCGAGCGCCCGAACCACCGACCGGGGAAGCCGAGTTCGCCGCCAGTGGCGACCGAGCGCCCGCTTTCCCTCCGGTCGGCCGGGACCGGCCGGACGGCCGCGCCGGAGGGCGTGAGAGCCTGGCGGGATGAACGACGTCCTCGCCGCCGCGCTGTCCCGCGCGGCCGGCCACCAGCGCCGGTTCGAGCCGCGGCTCGCCGCCCACTTCGACGCGCTGGCCGATCCGGCGGCCGGCGGCGGGCCGGAGCTGCCGGGGCGGGGGCGCTTTCCCGCGCGGGCGCTGGAGCTGCTGCGCGAGCTCTCGCTGCGCGGCGGCAAGCGGCTGCGGGTGGCGCTGCTGCACGAGGCGGCCGCGCTGGTCACGGCCGGGCCGGTGCCGGGGCTGGACGCGGCGGCGCTGAGCGTCGAACTGCTGCACACCCACGGGCTGGTGCACGACGACCTGATCGACGACGCGCCGCTGCGCCGGGGCGGACCGTCCACCTACTACGCGTACCTGGCCGAGTTCCCCGACCGGCCGGACACCGCGCGGGCGCTCACCGTGCTGGCCGGCGACCTGGCCGCGTTCCTGGCGGTCCGGGTGCTGCTGGGCCCCGGCGGGCCGCCGCCGGAGCGGGCGCTGGCGATGGCGGCGGTGGTCGCCGACGCCGGGGCGGCCGCCGTCGGCGGGCAACTCCTCGACCTGGAACGGGACTTCCCGCCGCTGCCGGACACCGCCTTCCTGCACGAGGTCACCGCGTACAAGTCGACCGGCTACTCGGTGCTCGCCCCGCTGCGCCTCGGCCTGCTCGCGGCCGGTGCCGACCCCGCCCCGTACGACCGCGAACTGCGCGGCTACGCCGAGGCGGTGGGCGTCGCCAACCAGATCCACGACGACCTGCTCGACCTCTTCGGCGACCAGGACGCCCTCGGCAAACCGCTCGGCACCGACCTGCGGGCCGGCCGCCGCAGCTACCTGCTGCTCGCCCTGGAGGCCGCCGGGATCGACCCGGCGGGCCGGACCCCGGACGGGCTCCGCGCCCGGGCCCGGGCGGCCGGCGTCGAGGACGCGCTGCGCGCGGAGGCGGCCCGGCACGCGCGCCGGGCCGCCGACCTGGCCGCCGGCTGGGAGGGCCGGTGGCGGACCGAGGCGGTGGCGTTCTTCACCCACCTGCCCGCCTGGTCCGTCACCCGCGACCACTGAGGGAGCGGGCGGCCGCGGGGCCTACGGGGCCGGCAGGAAGCCGGTCTCCCGGAAGTAGGCCAGGTAGCGCAGCACCACCTCGTCGGTCAGCTCCGGCAGCTGCACGCCCAGCCCCGCCACCAGCTCCGCCGTGTGCCGGGAGTCGAAGCGGCGGCCCACCGGGGCCGTCCCGGACGGGGAGCCGTCCTCGCCGAGGAACAGCTGCGCCGCGTTGTCGGGCCGGGCCGCGACGGCGGCCCGCCACTGCTCGGCGGGCAGCGTCCGCAGCCGGTAGCCGAGGGTCTCGGCGGCGGCGAACACCCGTTCCAGGGCGGGCGGTTCGGGGTGGGTGAGGTGGAAGGTGCCGAGCCGTCCGGCGCCGACCAGGGCGGTGACCGCCGCGCTGACGTAGTCCACCGGCACCCAGCCGGTCGAGCCGGCCGGCAGGTCGGGCACCGCGCCCGCCTGCAGGCAGCCCTTGATCAGCTGCCAGAGCAGGTCGCGGTCCTGGCAGGCGCCGCTCGCCGTGTCGCCGCTGATCCGGCCCGGCCGGTGCACCGCCACCGGCAGGCCGCGCTCCCGGGCCAGCCCGACCAGGCCCTCGGCGACCCACTTGCTGCGCGCGTACCCGTCCGGCAGCTCCTCGGCGGACCCGAGGCCGGTCGCCTCGGTGACCGGCTCCGGGCCGCCGGACGGCGGGTGGACGCCGGTGGTCGACACGTAGTGCAGGCCCGGCGAGCCGGAGTCCGCCAGCAGCCGCAGCAGCTCCCCGGTGCCGCCGACGTTCGCCGCCCGCAACTCCCGGTACCCGGCCGCGAAGTTCACCCGGGCGCCGTTGTGCAGCACCGGCCCCAGCCGGCGCGCCAGCGCCGCCCGGACGCCCGGCTCCAGGCCCAGGCCGTCCGCCGCCAGGTCGCCCGGCACGGCCCGCACCAGCGGCCGGTAGCGCTCGCGCCACAGGCCGTACCGGCGCAGGTTCCCCTCCAGCCGCCGGGCCCCGTCCCAGCCGTCGGACGCCCGCACCAGGCAGTCGACCGGCCCGCCGGTGCGCTCCAGCAGGTCGCGCAGCAGGAACGCGCCGAGGAACCCGGACGCCCCGGTCAGCAGCGGCACCGGGGCGGGCCGGGCCGTCCCCCGCCGGGCCGCCGCGATGGCCGCCGCCGCGTTCGGCGCGACCTCCGGCGCCAGCCGCACCTCGGCCGCCCAGTCGGTCACCTCGGCCGGCCCGGTCGCACCGGAGGCCGCCCCCGTGAGCGGCGCCCCCGCGAGCGGCGCGTCCCCCGACCCGTCCAGCAGCCGCCCGACGCCCGCCGCCGTCGGCGCCGCGAACAGCGCCCGCAGCGACAGCCGCCGCCCGCAGCGCTCCTCGATCCGCTGGGCCAGCGTCACCGCCAGCAGCGAGTGCCCGCCGAGCGCGAAGAAGTCGTCGGTGACCCCGACCTCCGGCACGCCCAGCACCTCGGCGAACAGCCCGCACAGCTCCCGCTCCCGCGCGGTGCGCGGCGCCCGCCCGGCCGCCTTCGGGCCCTCCGGGGCGGGCAGCGCCCGGCGGTCGACCTTGCCGTTGGGCGTCACCGGCAGCGCCGCCAGGGCGACGAACGCGGCGGGCACCAGGTGGTCCGGCAGGGTCTGCGCCAGCCGGGCCCGCAACTCCTCGGGACCGCCGCCGCCCACCGTGTACGCCACCAGCCGGCGGTCGCCCGGACGGTCCTCCCGGACCAGCACGCAGGCCGCCGCCACGCCCGGCAGCGCGGTCAGCGCCGCCTCCACCTCGCCCGGCTCGATCCGGAACCCGCGCAGCTTCACCTGCTCGTCCACCCGCCCGACGTACTCCAGCCGCCCGCCCCGGCCCCAGCGGGCCAGGTCGCCGGTGCGGTACATCCGGGAGCCGTCCGCCGCCGCCGGATCCGCGACGAACCGCCCGGCGGTCAGCCCCGGCCGACCCAGGTAGCCGCGCGCCAGGCCCTCGCCCGACACGTACAACTCGCCCACCACGCCCGGCGGGACGGGCGCCAGCCGGGCGTCCAGCACCCGCACCCGGGAGCCGTCGACCGGGGCGCCGATCGGCACCGTCCGCCCCGGCGCGAGCGGGCCCTCGGCGCTCTGGAAGCCGCTCATCGTCGCGCACACCGTGGTCTCGGTCGGACCGTACGCGTTGACCAGGAACCGCCCCCGCGCCCAGCTCCGGGCCAGCGCGGGCGGGCAGCTCTCGCCCGCCAGCACCAGCGTGGTCCGCTCCGGCAGCGAGTCGGCCGGCAGCACCGCCAGCGCGGCCGGCGGCAGCGTCAGGTGGGTGATCCCGTGCGCCCGCACCCGCTCGGCCAGCGCCGGACCGGGCAGCAGCGCCTCCCGGGAGTCCAGCTCCAGGCAGGCCCCCGACAGCAGGGCCATGCACAGCTCCCAGAACGCCGCGTCGAAACTCACCGACGCCAGCTGCAGCACCCGGCTGTCACCCGTCACCCGCAGCCGGGCCCGCTGCGTCGCGGCCAGCGCCGCCACGCCCCGGTGGGTCACCACCACGCCCTTGGGCCGGCCGGTCGACCCCGAGGTGTAGATCACGTACGCCGGATGCGCCGGATCGACGTCCGGCAGCGCCGCCGGGACGTCCTCGGCCGCCTCCTCGGCCGCCTCCTCCGGGTCCAGCAGCGGCACCGCGCACTCCGGCAGCGCCCGGCGCGCCGCGGGCGTGGCCAGCAGCAGCCGCGGCGCCGCGTCCGCCAGCATGTACGCCAGCCGGGCCGCCGGGTAGTCGGTGTCCAGCGGCAGGTACGCCGCGCCCGCCTTCAGCACCGCCAGCAGCGCCACCACCAGCCCGGCGTCGCGCGGCAGCGCCACCGCGACCCGGTCCTCCGGCCCGACGCCGCGCGCCGCCAGCCGTCGGGCCAGCGCCCCGGAACGGGCGTCCAGCTCGCGGTAGGACAGCACCCCGCGCGGGTCGCGGACCGCCGGGGCGTCCGGCGTGCGCCGCGCTTGTTCGGCGAACAGCGCCGGGAAGGCGGCGGCCGGCCCGGCGGCGGGCCCGGAGCCCCACAGCTCCAGCCGGTCCCGCTCGGCGGGGGAGAGCACCTCGTACGCGTGCAGCGGCCGCCCCGGATCGGCGGTGACCGCCGCCAGCAGCCGCACCAGCCGGTCCGCCAGCGCCGCGACCGTGTCCGCGTCGAACAGCGCCGTCGCGTAGTCGACGGTGCCCAGCAGGCCGCCGTCCGGGCCCGGCTCGGCGGTGAAGGTGAACGACAGGTCGAACTTGCCGGCGCCCAGGTCGACCGGCACCGGCTCGACCCGCAGGCCCGGCAGCTCGGCCGGGGCGGCCGGCGCGTGGTTCTGCAGCACCAGCATGGTCTGGAACAGCGGGTGGTGCTCCGCCCGGGTCGGGTTCAGCAGCTCCACCAGCCGCTCGAACGGCACGTCCTGGTGCGCGTACGCCGCCAGGTCGAACTCCTTGACCCGGCCCAGCAGCTCACCGAAGGTCGGATCGCCCGACAGGTCGGTGCGGAGCACCAGCGTGTTCACGAAGAAGCCGACCAGGTCGGCCGTCGCCTCGTCGGTGCGCCCCGCCACCGCCGTGCCCAGCGGCACGTCCTCCCCGGCGCCGTGCCGGGACAGCAGCAGCGCCAGCGCCGCCTGCAGCACCATGAACTCGCTGCACCGGGCCGACCTGGCCAGGGCGGCCAGCGCCCGCGCGGTGGCCGCGCCGACCGCGAAGCGGTGGGTGGCGCCCGCCCGCCCGCCGCCGCCGGCCGGACGCGGCCGGTCGGCCGGCAGCGCGACCCGCTCCGGCAGCCCGGCCAGCGCCTCCCGCCAGAACGCCGACTGCTTGGCCAGCGCGCCCTGCTCGTCGTCCTCCGCACCCAGCAGCTCGCGCTGCCACAGCGTGTAGTCCGCGTAGTCCACCGGCAGCGGCTCCCAGCCGGGCGCCGACCCGGCCAGCCGAGCCCGGTAGGCGGCGGCCAGGTCGCGGAACAGCGGCGCCAGCGAGGAGCCGTCCGCCGCGATGTGGTGCACCACCAGGACCAGCACGTGCGCGTCCGCCGCCAGCCGCAACAGGGCCACCCGCAGCGGCAGTTCGCGCTCCACGTCGATCGGCTCGGCCACCGCCGCGGCGATCCGGTCCGCGCACTTGCCCGGCTCCACGTCCTCCACCGCGAACGGCACCCGCGCCTCGCCGGGCGGCACGATCCGCTGCACCGGCCCGTCCCCGACGGTCGGGAACAGCGTGCGCAGCGCCGCGTGCCGCTCCACCGCGTCCGCGCAGGCCAGCCGCAGCGCGTCCACGTCCAAGGCGCCGTCCAGCCGCACCGCGAACGGGATGTGGTACGTCGCGGACGGCCCGTCCAGCCGGTGCAGGAACCACAGCCGGCGCTGGGCGTGCGACAGCGGCAGCCGCTCCGGCCGCGCCCCCCGGCGCAGCGCCGGCCGGGCCGGGCGCCCCGCGTCGCGCAGCGCGGCGGCCAGCGCCGCCACGGTCGGGTGCTCGAACAGGGTGCGGATCTCCGCCTCCGCCTCCAGCGCCGACCGGATCCGGCCCACCAGCAGCGTCGCCAGCAGCGAATTGCCGCCCAGCGCGAAGAAGCTGTCGTCCGCGCCGACCCGCTCCACCCCCAGCACCTCGGCGAACAGCCCCGCCAGGATCTCCTCCCGGCCCTCGGCCGGCGCCCGCCCCGCCGGGGCCGCAACCCCGGCGGACGGCGCGGGCAGCGCCGCCCGGTCCAGCTTGCCGTTGGCCGTCAGCGGCAGCGCCGCCAGCACCAGCACCGCCGAGGGCACCATGAACGCGGGCAGCCGCCGCCCCGCCTCCGCCAGCAGCGCGGCCGGCTCCGCGACCCGCCCCGCCGCCGGCACGACGTACGCCACCAGCGCCCGGTCGCCCGGCAGGTCCTCGCGCACCAGCACGCACGCCGCCCGCACCGACGGGTGCGCGCGCAGCACCGCCTCCACCTCGCCCGGCTCGATCCGGTGCCCGCGCAGCTTCACCTGCTGGTCGGCCCGGCCCGCGTACTCCAGGCCCCGCCGCCCCCAGCGCACCAGGTCGCCGGTCCGGTACATCCGGGAGCCGTCCGCCGCGAACGGGTCCGCCACGAAGCGGTCCGCCGTCAGCCCCGGCTGCCCCAGGTAGCCGCGCGCCACCCCCGGACCCGCCAGGTACAGCCCGCCCTCCGCGCCGGCCGGCACCGGCCGCAGCGCCCCGTCCAGCACGTACGCCCGCACCCCGTCCAGCGGCCCGCCGACCGGCGGCACCCCGGCCGGCCCGTCCGCCGCGCCCACCGCGTGCAGCAGCGCGAAGGTGGTCGCCTCGGTCGGCCCGTACGCGTTCAGCACCCGGGTGCCCGGGTACGCCGCCGCCAGCCGCTGCATGACCCCCGGCGCCGCCGCCTCGCCGCCCGCCGCGACCAGCCGCAGCAGGCCCAGCGCCCCCGGATCGGTCTCCGCCACCACGTTGAACAGCGCCGTGGTCAAGAACGCCGCCCGCACCCCGTCCCGCTCCACCGCCGCCCGCAGCGCCGCCGGCTGCAGCACCCCCTCCGGGGCGGCCACCACCCGGCCGCCGTTCAGCAGCGGCACCCACAGCTCGAAGGTCGCCGCGTCGAAGACGTACGCCGAGTGCAGCAGCACCGCCTCGGCCACCCCGTCCCAGGCCCGGTCCGCCGCCAGCGCGGCGATGTCGCCGTGCGTCACGCCCACCCCCTTGGGCCGGCCGGTCGACCCCGAGGTGAACATCACGTACGCCAGCCGCCGCCGGTCCGCCGGGCCCGGCAGCGGCCCCACCGGGGTGCCCGCCGGCGGCCGGCCCGCGCCGTCCACCACCAGCACCCGCACCTCGGGGCCCAGCCCGCGCACCCACGGGTGCGCGGCGCCCGCCGCGTCCACCACCAGCAGCCGCGGCGCCGCCGCCGCGGCCACCGCCGACAGCCGCTCGGCCGGCCAGCGCGGATCCAGCGGCACGTACGCCGCGCCCGCCCGCAGCACCCCCAGCGGGACGGACACCTGCGCCGCCGACCGGCCCAGCAGCAGGCCCACGCCCTCCTCCGGCGCCGCCCCCATGGCGGCCAGCGCACCCGCCAAGCCGTCGGCGACCGCGTCGAGCTGACGGTACGTCAGGTGCTCGCCGACGCCCGCCACCGCCGGGGCGTCCGGCCGCTCCGCCGCGATCCGGGCCACCGCCGCCGCCACGTCACCGCCCGCCGCCCCCGGTGGCAGCTCCGCGCCCGCGCCCCGGGCCAGCAGCTCGGCGCGCTCGCCGTCCAGCAGCAGCGGCAGCGCGTCCGCCCGCACCTCCAGGCCGCCGGCCAGCGCCGTCAGCACCCGCTCCAGCCGGGCCGCGATCCGCTCCACCCCGGCCCGGTCGAACACCGACGGACGGAAGGCGAAGGTGAACCGCAGCGTCCGGCCCGGCGCCACGGTCAGCGTCAGCGGGTAGTGCGCCGCGTCCGCGCCCGCCATCCCGGTCACCGACAGCCCGCCCGGCAGGCCCTGCCCGGCCGCCCGCAGCCCCTCCGCGTCCAGCGGATAGTTCTCGAACACCGCCAGCGTGTCGAACAGCTCGTCCAGCCCGGTCACCGCCCGGACGTCGCCCAGCCCCAGGTGCTGACTGCCCAGCAGCGCGCCCTGCCCGTCCTGCAACCGGCCCAGCAGCGCGGCCGCGCTCTCCCCCGGCCGGACCTCCACCCGCACCGGCACCGTGTTGATGAACAGCCCGATCATCGACTCCACGCCCGGCAGCTCCGGCGGCCGGCCCGACACCGTCGTCCCGAACAGCACGTCCGAGCGGCCGGTCAGCCCGGCCAGCAGCAGCCCCCAGCCGCCCTGCACCAGCGTGTTCAGGGTCAGCCCGTGCGCCCGGGCGGCCGCCCGCAGCCCGTCCGCCACCGCCCCGTCCAGCTCCAGCACCACCGCCTGCGGCAGCTCGCCCGCGTGCGCCGACGCCGCCGCCCGGCCCGCCAGCAGCGTCGGACCCTCCACCCCCGCCAGCGCCGTCCGCCACGCCCCCAGCGCCGCCTCCCGGTCCTGCGCCGCCAGCCAGGCCAGGTACGAGCGGTACGGCGCCACCCGGGGCAGGCCCGACGCGTCGCCCCGCCGCGCGTACAGCTCGAACAGCTCGCGCAGCAGCAGCGGCACCGACCAGCCGTCCAGCAGCAGGTGGTGCGCCGTCACCACCAGCCGGTGCCGGTCCGGCCCGGTGCGCAGCAGCGCGAAGCGCAGCAGCGGCGGCTCGGCCAGGTCGAAGCGGCGCACCCGGTCCGCCGCCAGGAACGCCCGCAGCCGCTCCGCCGGATCCGGTCCCGACGCCAGGTCCAGCACGGTCAGCGGCACCGGCACCTCGGCCGCCACCGCCTGCACCGGCTGGTCCAGGTCCTCGTGCAGGAAGCCCGCCCGCAGGTTGGCGTGCCGCCGCAGCAGCGCCGCCAGCGCCGCCCGCAGCGCCTCCTCGTCCACCGCGCCCTCCAGCGCCAGCACGAACTGCGAGGTGTAGACGTCCACCCCCGCGGAGTCGTACAGCGCGTGGAAGAGCATGCCCGCCTGCAACGGCGTCAGCGGCAGGACGTCCTCCAACTGGAACCCGGTCATGCGCGTCCACCCCACTTGTTCTTCAGTCGGTCGAGCTGGGCCTGGTCCAGGGAGACCAGGGGAAGGTCGGACGGCGTCCAGCCGCCCGCGTCGGGCTGCGCGGAGTGCTCCGCGACGGCGCGCAGCGCCCGGTCGAAGGCCGCGGCGAGCGCGGCCACGTCCGCCTCGGCCAGCAGGTCGGCGGCCCACGTCCAGCGCACCAGCAGGCGCGGGCCGTCCGGGCCGTCCTCGGTGTGCGCGTTGACGTCCAGCACGTGGTGCAGCGGCATCCCCGGGTCCGCGGCGGCCGGCGCGCCGCCCTCCGGCAGCACCTCCCAGTCCGCCGCCGGGCCGGTGCCGGGCGCCGGGTAGCGGCCCAGGTAGTTGAAGCCCAGCCGGGGCGCCGCCCCGCCCGCCAGCCGCTCCCGGCCCGCCGGGTCCAGGTGCCGCAGCACCCCGTACCCGACGCCCCGGTCCGGCACCGCGCGCAACTGCTCCTTCACGTTCTTCACCGCCCGGTCCACCACGCTCGCGTCGAACCGGCCCGGATCCCGCGGATCCAGCGGCCCCGGATCCAGCAGCACCGGGTACAGGCTGGTGAACCAGCCCACCGTCCGCGACAGGTCGACGCCCTCGGCGAGCTGCTCGCGCCCGTGGCTCTCCAGACCCACCAGCACCCCGCCCGGACCGTCCGCCACCGAGAACCGCCGCGCCCGCACCGCCAGCGCCAATGCCGTCAGCAGCACGTCGTCCACCCCGGCGTGGAACGCCTGCGGCGCGCTGGTCAGCAACTCCCGCACGCACCCGGCCGCCGGACGGGTCGTCAGCGTCCCCGCCCGCCCCGCCGTGTCCCGGGACGGATCCAGCACCGGACCGCCCGGCCGGGCCGCCGTCGCCGCCACCCACAGCGGCAGCTCACCGGCCCGCACCCCGTCCGCACCCTGCCCGGCCAGCAGCCGAGCCCAGGACCGGTACGGCGTCCCGACCGGCGGCAGCGCCACCGCGCCCCCCTCGGACACCGCGCGCCACGCCGTCACCAGATCCTCCAGCAGGATCCGCCAGGACACCGCGTCCACCGCCAGGTGGTGCACCACCAGCAGCAGCCGCCCGCGCGCCGCCGGCCCCGCGTCGCACCACACCGCCTCGAACACCCGCCCCGCCGCCGACCGCAAGCGCCCCCGCGCCCGCTCACCGGCCGCCGCCAGCACCTCCCGCACCCCCTCCTCGTCCAGCCCCGCGACGTCCACCCGCTCCAGCCGCGCCCCGACCGGCACCGCCCCGGGCGGCAACACCTCCAGCAGGACGGGGGACGAGGCCGACCCGTCCGGCACCGGCCGGGCGGGGGCGGGGAACAGGGCCTCCGGCCCGGTGACGTCTGCGGTGGCGTGCCGGGGGAGTGCCGCCCCGGCGGTGCCGTCCGACGTGCCTGCGGGCAGCGCGCCCGCCGCCGTCCCGCGGCTCGTGCCCTCGCCGTCCGGCGCCCGCCGGGGCGCGACGACCGCCGCCGTGCCGCCGTCCGGCAGCGCGCCGTCCGTCGCGTGGACGACCCGCATCCGCAGCATGTCGTGGTGGTCGACCAGCAGTTGCAGGGCGGCCGTCAGGCGGTGCTCGTCGGCGCCCGCCGGGGTGCGGAGCACCGCGGACTGGTTGTAGCCGTCGGTGGGGCCCGGGCGGTCGAGGAACCAGGCCGCGATCGGGGTCGGCGGCATCGTCCCGGTGCCGTCCTCGGCGGGGGCCGGGGCCGCGGCGTCCTCGGCGGTGGGGACGGCGACCGCCGCCACCGCCTCGGGCGTGCGGTGCAGGAACACCTCGCGCGGGGTGATCCGCAGGCCCGCCTCGCGGGCCCGGCTGACCAGCTGGATGGAGAGGATGCTGTCGCCGCCCAGCGCGAAGAAGTCGTCGTCGGGCCGGACCTCCGGCACCCGCAGCACCGTCGCGAACACCTCGCACAGCGCCCGCTCGGCCGCCGTCAGCCCCCGGCCCTCCCAGGCCGCCGCCGTCGCCCGCTCCGGCGGCACCGGGTCGGGCAGCGCGCGCCGGTCGGTCTTGCCGTTGGGCAGCAGCGGCAGCGCCGCCAGCCGGACGAACGCCGAGGGCACCAGCGAGGGCGGCAGCGCCGCCGCCAGCCGGGCCCGCAGCTCGGCGTCGGTCAGCGGTGCCGGGCCGGGGCCCGGCACCAGGTAGCCGACCAGCCGGCCGCCGCGCACCAGCACGCAGGCCGCGGCGACCTCGTCGAGCGCGGTCAGCGCCGCCTCGACCTCGCCGGGCTCGATCCGCAGGCCGTGCAGCTTGACCTGGTCGTCGGCCCGGCCCGCGTAGCGCAGCAGGCCGTCCGCGCCGAGCCGGACCAGGTCGCCGGTGCGGTACATCCGCCCGCCGTCCGGGCCGAACGGGCAGGCGGTGAAGCGCCCGGCGGTCAGGCCCGGCCGGCCCAGGTAGCCGCGGGCCAGGCCGGCCCCGGCCAGGTACAGCTCACCGACCACGTTCGGCGGGACGGGGCGCAGGTCCTCGTCCAGCACGTACGCCCAGGTGTGGTCGACCGGAGTGCCCAGCGGCACGCCGCCCGGCCCGTCCGCCGCCGGGCGGTGGCGGTGCGCGGTGGCGTCGATGGTGGCCTCGGTCGGCCCGTACAGGTTGTGCACCTCGACGCCCCAGGCCCGGCCGGCCCGCCCGGCCAGCGCGGCGGTCAGCGGCTCGCCGCCGCACAGCACCGCCCGCAGCGCCTCCGGCGCCCGCTCGGCGGCGGTCTCGCCCAGCACGAGGTTCAGCAGCGAGGGCACGAACTGGGCGATCGTCACGCCGAGTTCGCGGATCCGGGCGAGCAGGCCCGCCGGGTCGTGGTCCAGCTCCGGCGGCACCGGGCAGGTCGCGCCGCCGTGCAGCAGCGGCAGCCAGGTCTCCCAGACCGAGGCGTCGAAGCTCGGCGAGGTGCGGGCCAGCACCCGGTCCGCGCCGGTCAGCTCCAGGTGCCCGGCCATCCACGCCATGTGGTTGACCAGCGCGCCGTGCGGCACCAGCACGCCCTTGGGACGGCCGGTGGAGCCCGAGGTGTGGATCACGTACGCGGCGTCCAGCGGCCCCGGCTCCGGCCACTCCAGCGGACCGGGCGAGACGGGGAGCGCCGCGGCGTCCAGCACCAGCACCGGCAGCGGCAGTTCGGGCAGCTCGGCGCGGAACGCCGCCGCCGTCACCAGCAGCACCGGCCGGGCGTCCTCGACCGCGAAGCGCAGCCGGGCCGCCGGGTAGCGCGGGTCCAGCGGCAGCCAGGCCGCGCCCGCCTTGGCGACCGCCAGCATCGCGACCACCTGCTCCACCGTGCCCGGCAGCGCCAGCGCGACCACGTCGCCCCGGCCGACGCCGCGCCCGCGCAGCAGCCGGGCCGCCGCGTCGGAGCGGGCGTCCAGCTCGGCGAAGGTCAGGCCGCCCGAGCCGCCGGGAACAGCGACCGCGACCGCGTCCGGCGTCCGGTCCCGCTGGGCCCGGAACGCGGCCGGCATCGAGAGCCCCGCACCCGCACCCGCACCCGCACCCGCGTCCTGGTCCCGCACCGGCCCGCGCGCGGCGGCCGCCAGCGCGGCCCGCTCCGCGCCGTCCAGCACCTCCACCGCCCGCACCGGCCGGGCCGGGTCGGCGGCCAGCGCGCCCAGCAGCCGCACCAGCCGGTCGGCCAGCGCCCGGGCGGTCGCCGCCTCGAACAGGTCGGTGGCGAACTCCAGCGTCCCCTCCAGGCCGCGCGGCCGGCCCCGGCCGTCGCGGCGCTCGGCGAAAGAGAAGGTCAGGTCGAACTTGCTGATGCCGGTGCGCACCGGCTGCCGGGCCACCGACACGCCCGGCAGGTCGAGCGCGGCGTCCGCGGTGTTCTGCAGCACCAGCATGGCCTGGAACAGCGGGTGGCGGCTCTCGGTCCGCTCCGGCTCCAGCGCGTCCACCAGCCGCTCGAACGGCACGTCCTGGTGCGCGTACGCGGCCAGGTCGAACTCCCGGACCCGGTCCAGGACCTGCTCGAAGGTCGGGTCGCCGGACAGGTCGGTGCGCAGCACCAGCGTGTTGACGAAGAAGCCGACCAGGTCGTCCAGCGCCTCGTCGGTGCGGCCCGCGACCGGTGTGCCGAGCGCGATGTCCTCGCCGCCGCCGTGCCGGGACAGCAGCACCGCCAGCGCCGCCTGCAGCACCATGAACAGGCTGCAGCCGCGGGCCCGGGCCAGCGCCTCCAGCGCCCGGTGGGTGTCCTCGTCGACGGGGAAGTCGAACGCCTCGCCCCGGTGCGAGGCCGCGGCCGGCCTGGGCCGGTCGGCCGGCAGCTCCAGGACGTCCGGCAGGTCCTCCAACGCCTCCCGCCAGAAGGCCAGCTGGCGCGCCGCCAGGCTCGCCGGGTCGGCCTCCTCGCCGAGCAGCGCGCGCTGCCACAGCGTGTAGTCCGCGTACTGCACCGGCAGCGCGGCCCACCCCGGCGCCCGCCCCGCCGACCGGGCCCGGTACGCCTCGCCCAGCTCCCGGGCCAGCGGCGCCAGCGACCAGCCGTCGCCCGCGATGTGGTGCACCAGCAGCACCAGCACGTGCGCGTCCGCGCCGGTCCGCAGCAGCCGGGCCCGCACCGGGCGCTCCACCGCCACGTCGAAGGCGTACGCCGTCTCCGCCGCCAGCACCTCGTCCAGCCGCCGCGGGTCGACGTCGCGCGGCGCCAGGTCCAGGTCCGCGCCCGCCGCGTCCAGCACCAGCTGGCGCGGCACGCCCCCGGACTCCGGGAACACCGTGCGCAGCGACTCGTGCCGCTCCACCACGTCGCGCAGCGCCCGCTCCAGCGCCGCCGCGTCCAGCGGCCCGTCCAGCCGCAGCACCAGCGGCACGTTGTACGTCGGGCTCGGCCCCGCGAACCGGTGCAGGAACCACAGCCGCTGCTGCGCGTACGACAGCGGCAGCTCGGCCGGCCGCCGCTGCGCCCGCACCAGCGCGGGCCGGGACGCCCCGGCGCCGTCCAGCGCCGCCGCCAGCGCGGCCGGCGTCGGGTGCTCGAAGACGGTGCGCACCTCGGCGTCCACGTCGAGCGCCGCGCGCAGCCGGGCCGCCAGCCGGGTGGCCAGCAGCGAGTGCCCGCCGAGCGCGAAGAAGTCCTCGTCCGCGCCGACCGACGGCCGGCCCAGCAGGTCCGCGAACAGGCCGCAGACCAGCTCCTCGCGGGCCGTCCGCGGCGCCCGCCCCGCCGGGGCCGGCCCGGCGGACGGCGCGGGCAGCGCCGCCCGGTCGACCTTCCCGTTCGGGTTCAGCGGGAACGCCGCCAGCGGCACCACCGCCGACGGCACCATGTAGCCCGGCAGCACCCGGCCCACCGCCGCCGCCAGCGCGGCCGGCTCCGGCCGGGCCCCCGCCGCCGGGACGACGTACGCCACCAGCCGCCGGTCGCCCGGCACGTCCTCGCGGACCAGCACGAACGCGTCCGCGACCTCCGGCAGGCCCGCCAGCACGCCCTCGATCTCGCCCGGCTCGACCCGGTAGCCGCGCAGCTTCACCTGCCCGTCGGCCCGCGCGACGTACGCCACCTCGCCGTCCGCCGTCCAGCGCACCAGGTCGCCGGTGCGGTACATCCGGCTGCCGTCCGCCGCGAACGGGTCCGCCACGAAGCGGTCCGCCGTCGCGCCCGGCCGCCCCAGGTAGCCGCGCGCCACGCCCCGGCCCGCCAGGTACAGCTCGCCCACCACGCCCGGCGCCACCGGGTTCAGCGCGCCGTCCAGCACGTGCAGCCGCATCCCGTCCAGCGGCCGGCCGATCGGCGGCACCCCGGACGCGTCCGGCCGGACCTCGTGCCGGGTCGCGAACGTCGTCGTCTCGGTCGGCCCGTACACGTGCAGCACCCGGGTGTCCGGCGCCGTCGCCGCCACCCGCCGCATCGCGTCCGGCGAGGCCAGCTCGCCGCCCGCGCACACCACCCGCAGGCCCGCGAACACGCCCGGATCGGTCTCCGCGACCACGTTGAACAGCGCCGTGGTCAGGAACACCGCCGTCACGCCGCGCTCCTGCACCGCCAGGTCCAGCCCCCGGGCCTCCAGCAGCCCGCCCGGCGCCACCACCACCCGGCCGCCGTTCAGCAGCGGCGCCCAGATCTCGAACGTCGAGGCGTCGAAGACGTACGCCGAGTGCATCAGCACCGCGTCCACCGCGCCGTCCGCCCAGGCCGCGTCCGCCGCCAGCGCCGCCACGTCCGCGTGGCTGACCCCGACGCCCTTGGGCAGGCCGGTCGAACCCGAGGTGAACATCACGTACGCCAGCGCGTCCGGCCCCGGCACCGCCGCCGGACGGCCCGGCCGACCCGGCCCGCCGCGCAGCACCCGGCCCAGCCGGTCCAGCACCACCAGCGGCAGGCCCAGGCCCGCCACCCACGGCTCGGCCGCGCTCTCCTCGTCCACCACCAGCAGCCGCGGCGCCGCCACCGCCGCGACCCGGTCCAGCCGCTCGGCCGGCCAGCGCGCGTCCAGCGGCACGTACGCCGCCGCCGCCCGCACCACGCCCAGCGAGGCCGTCACCACCGCCGCCGACCGGCCCAGCAGCACGCCCACCCGGTCCTCCGGACCGACCCCGTGCCCGGCCAGCACCGCCGCCAACTCGGCCGACAGCACGTCCAGTTCGGCGTACGACAGGACCGCCCCGCCGTCCGCCACCGCCACCGCGCCCGGCGCCGAGCGCACCCGGCGGGCGAACAGCGCGGCCAGCGACCCCTCGTCGCCCGCCCCGGCCTCCCCGGACGCCCCCGGCAGCGCCCGGGCGGTGCCCCAGCGCGCCAGCCGCCGGTGCTCCTCGGCCGTCAGCAGGTCGTACCCCGACAGCCGCCGGTCCGGCTCCGCCGCCACCAGCTCCAGCAGCCGCACCAGCCGGGCCGCCAGCGCCTCCGCCGTCGACCGGTCGAACAGCGCCGTCGCGTACTCCAGCCCCGCCGACAGGCCGCCGCCCTCCTCCTCGGCGAACGCGAAGGTCAGGTCGAACTTGCTCAACCCGTTGTGCACCAGCCGCTGCTCCACCGCCAGCCCCGGCAGCTCCGCCCGGGCCGCCCGCTGGTTCTGCAGCACCACCACGGTCTGCACCAGCGGGTGGTGGTCGCGCGCCCGCACCGGGTTCAGCTCCTCCACCAGCCGCTCGAACGGCACGTCCTGGTGCGCGTACGCCGCCAGGTCGAACTCCCGTACCCGGCCGAGCAGTTCACGGAACGTCGGATCACCCGACAAGTCGGTGCGGAGCACCAGCGTGTTCACGAAGAACCCGACCAGCTCCTCCAGTCCCGGATCCGTCCGCCCCGCCACCGGCGCCCCCAGCGGCACGTCCTCCCCGGCCCCGTGCCGGGACAGCAGCACCGCCACCGCCGCCCGCAGCACCATGAACAGCGTGCTGCCCGCCGACCGGGCCAGCCCCAGCAGCGCCGCCGGCAGCCCGGCCGGCAGCTCGAACTCCACCACCGCGCCGCGCGGATCCGCCACCGCCGGCCGCGCCCGGTCCCACGGCAGCTCCACCAGCCCCGGCAGACCCGCCAGCGCGCCCCGCCAGAACGCCAACTGCTCCGGCAGCAGCACCCCGTCCTCGGCCAGCAGCCCGCGCTGCCACAGCGCGTAGTCCGCGTACTGCACCCCCGACCCGGCCGGCGCCTCCGCACCCGCCAACCGGGCCCGGTACGCCGCGCCCAGATCCCGCACCAGCGGCCCCAGCGACCAGCCGTCCGCCGCGATGTGGTGCAGCACCAGCACCAGCACGTGGTGCTCCGGCGCCGCCCGCAGCAGCCGGGCCCGCAACGGCGGATCCACCAGCACGTCGAACGGCTCGCCCACCGCCGCCAGCACCGCCCCCTCCAGGTCGACCGGCGCCACCCCCTCCACCGGCGGACGCGGCGCCGCCCGCTCCGCCGACAGCACCAGCTGGTACGGCACGCCCCCCGCCTCCGGGAACACCGTGCGCAGCGACTCGTGCCGCTCCACCACGTCCAGCAGCGCCCCGCGCAGGGCATCCGCGTCCAGCGCGCCGCGCAACTCCAGCACCAGCGGCAGGTTGTACGACGAACCCGGGCCCTCCATCCGGTTCAGGAACCACAGCCGCCCCTGCGCGAACGACAACGGCACCGGATCCGGACGCCGCGCCCCCGCCACCACCGCCGGACGCCGCGCCGCCGCCGGATCCAGCACCCGGGCCAGCGCCGCCGCCGTCGGGTGGTCGAACAGCGTCCGCACCGACAGCTCCGCCCCCAGCACCGCCCGCAGCCGGCCCACCACCCGCATCGCCAGCAGCGAGTGCCCGCCCAGCTCGAAGAACCCCTCCCGGGGCCCGACCGCCGACCGCTCCAGCACCTCCGCGAAGACCCCCGCGACCAACTCCTCCCGCACCCCCAGCGGCTCCCCGCCACCGCCACCCCGGAACTCCTCCGCCGGCGCGGGCAGCGCCGACCGGTCCACCTTCCCGTTCGGCAGCAGCGGCAGCGCCGCCAGCACCACCACCGCCGACGGCACCAGGTGCCCCGGCAGCACCCCCGCCAACGCCGCCCGCAACGCCGGACCCGACACCCCCGCCCCCACCGCGTACCCCACCAGCCGCGGCTCGCCCGGCACGTCCTCGCGCACCACCGCGCACGCCGCCGACACCCCGTCCAGCGCCCCCAGCGCCGCCGCCACCTCACCCGGCTCCACCCGGAACCCGCGCAGCTTCACCTGCTCGTCCGCGCGCGCGACGTGCTGCAGCAGCCCGTCCGCCGACCACCGCACCAGATCACCGGAGCGGTACATCCGCGCCCCGCCGCCCTCGAACGGATCCGCGACGAACCGCTCCGCCGTCAGCCCCGGCCGCCCCAGGTAGCCGCGCGCCAGGTTCGGCCCCGACAGGTACAACTCGCCCACCACACCCGCCGGCACCGGCCGCAGCGCCCCGTCCAGCACGTACGCCCGCATCCCGTCCACCGGCCGGCCGATCGGCACCGACCCGCCCGGCCGCTCCGGCTCCGCCGCCCCGGCCGTCCGGTGCGCCGTCGCGTCGATCGTCACCTCCGTCGGCCCGTACAGGTTGTGCACCGCCACCCCCCACCGCCCGGCCACCGCCACCGCCAACCCGCGCGGCAGCGCCTCACCCCCGCACAGCACCGCCCGCAACCCGGCCGACGGCCGCCCGGCAGCACCGGCCCCGGCGGAGCCCTCCGGGCAGTGGGCGCCGCCGTGCCGCACCGCCAGGCCGCCCCCGGCGCCCGT
This sequence comes from Kitasatospora setae KM-6054, assembly GCF_000269985.1. Classification (NCBI taxonomy): domain Bacteria; kingdom Bacillati; phylum Actinomycetota; class Actinomycetes; order Kitasatosporales; family Streptomycetaceae; genus Kitasatospora; species Kitasatospora setae. Next base: position 8,623,831 of record NC_016109.1, read on the forward strand.
CCCGGCCGCCCGCGTGCCGTCTCCGGCCTGCCCGGCCGGGTCCCGGTGGTCGTCCGTCGCCCCGGTGGTGCCGTCGGCCGGTCGGGTGTCGCCGTGCCCGGCCGGCCGGTCGCTTCCGGCCCCGGCGCCCGTCCGGGCCGCCCGCGTGCCGTCGGCCGTCGGGTGGTCTCCGCTCTGTTCCTGTCCCTGTCCCTGTCCCCGCCCGTTCGGCGCGGCCGCCCGCAGGGCCTGCGCGCCGTCGTCCGCCCGCGCGGCGTCCGGGCCGCTCTCGGCGAGGACCAGGGCCAGGTGCGAGGGCACGAACTGGGCCACCGTCACGTCGAAGCGGCGCATCCAGTCGAGCAGTTCGCGCGGTTCCCGGTTGGCCCCGGCCGGGGTCACGCAGACCTCGGCGCCCTGGGTCAGCGGCAGCCACAGCTCCCACACCGAGGCGTCGAAGCTGGTGGAGGTGCGGGCCAGTACCCGGTCGTCCGGGGTCAGTTCGAGGTGGCGGGCCATCCAGGCCATGTGGTTGGCCAGCGCCAGGTGCGGGACGACCACGCCCTTGGGGCGGCCGGTCGAGCCGGAGGTGTAGATCACGTACGCCGCGGCCGCCGGGTCGGCGGGCCGGAACGTCCCGGCCGGCCCGGCCGTCCCGCCCGCCGGGGCGGGCAGCGGTTCGTCCAGGGACAGCCGGGGCACCGGCCCCGTCGCCGCCTCGGCCGGCGCGCCCGCGCCGGTGAGCAGCAGCGCGGGCCGCGCGTCGTCCAGCATCTGCCGGATCCGGGCCGCCGGGTAGCCGGGGTCGACCGGCAGGTAGGCCGCGCCCGCGCGCAGTACGGCCAGCATCGCCACCACCGTCCGGGCCGACGGCTCGGCGGCCAGCGCCACCAGTGCTCCGCCGCCGATCCCGCGTCCGCGCAGCACGCCCGCCAGCGCGTCGGCCCGCGCGTCCAGCTCGGCGTAGGTCAGGCGGGTGTCCGCGTCGCGGACGGCGGGGGCGTCCGGGGTGCGGGCGGCCCAGGCGGCGACCGCGCCGGGCACGTCCGAGTCCGGCAGCGGACGCGCCGCGCCGCGGCCGAGGGCCAGCATCCCGGTCCGCTCCCCGGCCGACAGCGGGTCGATCGCCCCGACGGTCAGCTCCGGGTCGTCGGCGACCAGGGCGAGGACGCGGGCGAACCGGTCCGCGAGCGCCCGCGCCGTCGCCGGGTCGAACAGTTCGGCGGCGTACTCCAGGTGCCCGCCCAGCCGGGGCCCGCCGGCCCCTCCGCCATCGCCGTCACCGTCCCCGTCCCCGACCCCGTCCCCGGCCTCCTCGACCAGCGAGAAGGTCAGGTCGAACTTGCTGGTCGCGGGCGGCCCCGAGAGGTCGCGCACCGCGACGCCCGGCAGGTCGAGCACGGCCGGGCGCTGGTTCTGCAGCACCAGCATGGTCTGGAACAGCGGGTGGTGGCCGCCGGACCGGTCCGGGTTGAGCGCCTCCACCAGCCGTTCGAACGGCAGGTCGGCGTTCTCGAACGCGGCCAGGTCGAACGCGGCGACCCGGCGCAGCAGTTCGCGGAAGCCGGGGTCGCCGGAGAGGTCGGTGCGCAGCACCACCGTGTTGACGAAGAACCCCACCAGCTCGTCCAGCGCTTCGTCGGTCCGCCCGGCCACCGCCGTCCCGACCGGCACGTCGGTGCCCGCGCCGTGCGCGTGCAGCGTCACCGCGAGCGCCGCGTGCAGCGCCATGAACGGCGTGCAGCCGCTCTCCCGGGCCAGCCGCACCAGCCGCCCGTACGTCCCGGCGTCCAGCGCGAACGGCACCGACCCGCCCCGGTGCCCGGGCAGCGCCGGCCGCGGCCGGTCCCACGGCAGCCCGACCGGACCGGGCAGCCCGGCCAACGCCTCCTGCCAGAAGGCGAGTTGGCGTGCGACCGGCGCCGCGGGGTCGTCCTCCGCGCCGAGCAGCGCGCGCTGCCACAGCGCGTAGTCCGCGTACTGCACCCGCAACGGCGGCCACTCCGGCTCCCCGCCGCCACCCGCCGCCCGGGCCCGGTACGCCGCGCCCAGGTCCCGGCAGAGCGGCGCCAGCGACCAGCCGTCCGCCCCCACGTGGTGCAGCACCAGCACCAGCACGTGCCGCTCCGCGCCGACCCGCAGCAGCCGGGCCCGCACCGGCAGGTCCGCCGCCAGGTCGAACGGCGCCCCCGCCAGCCGCGCCACCTCCCCGGCCGCCCACCCGTCCGGCCCCGCCGCGCCCGGCCCGTCCGCCGCCCCCGCCGGGGCGGTGACGACCTCCAGCGGGACCAGCGCGGCCGCCGCCGCCGGTTCCAGCACCACCTGCCGGGGTATGCCGTCGTGCTCGGCGAGGACCGTGCGCAGGCTCTCGTGGCGGGCCAGCACGTCGGCCAGCGCGCCGCGCAGCGCGCTCGCGTCCAGCGGCCCGTCCAGCGCCAGCACCAGCGGGACGTTGTAGACGTCGTCGCCCGGGCCCGCCGCCCGGTTGAGGAACCACAGGCGCTGCTGCGCGTACGACAGCGGCAGCGGGTCGGGTCTGTCGACGGCGGTCAGCGCGGGCCGGGCCGCGCCGGCGGCGCCGTCCAGCGCCGCCGTCAGGGCGGCCGGCGTCGGGTGGGCGAAGACCTCGCGCAGGCCGAGTTCGGCGCCCAGCGCGGTGCGGATCCGGCCGGCCAGCCGGGTGGCGAGCAGCGAGTGCCCGCCGAGCGCGAAGAAGTCGTCGTCGGCGCCGACCCGCTCCACCCCCAGCACCTCGGCGAACAGGCCCGCCAGCACCTCCTCGCGCGCGGTGCGCGGGGCGGTCCGGGCGCCGGCCGGGAGCGCGGGGGCGGGCAGCGCGGCCCGGTCGACCTTGCCGTTGGCGTTCAGCGGCAGCGCGTCCAGCAGCACGAACGCGCCGGGCACCGTGTACGCGGGCAGCACCCGGCCGAGCGCGCGGGCCAGCCCGGGCCCGTCCGGCCGGGTACCCGGCGCGGGCACCACGTAGGCGACCAGCCGGGGGTTGCCGGGCACGTCCTCGCGGACCAGCACCCGCGCGTCACACACGTCGGCGCGGGCCAGCAGCGCGTTCTCCACCTCGCCCGGCTCGATCCGGAAGCCGCGCAGCTTGACCTGTCCGTCGGCCCGCCCCACGTACTCGACGTCGCCGCCGGCCGTCCAGCGCACCACGTCGCCGGTGCGGTACATCCGGGCGCCGCCGCCCTCGAACGGGTCCGCGACGAACCGCCCGGCGGTCAGCCCGGGCCGCCCCAGGTAGCCGCGGGCCACGCCCGCGCCGCCCACGTACAGCTCGCCCGGCACGCCCGCCGGGACCGGCCGCAGCGCCGCGTCCAGCACGTACAGCCGCATCCCGTCCAGGGCGCGGCCGATCGGCGGCACCCCGGCCGCGTCCGGCCGCACCTCGTGCCGGGTCGCGAACGTCGTCGTCTCGGTCGGCCCGTACACGTGCAGCACCCGGGTGCCCGGCGCGGCCGCGGCGATCCGCCGCATCAGGTCGGGCGCGGCCGCCTCGCCGCCCGCCGCGACCAGCCGCAGGCCCGCGAACGCCGCCGGGTCGGTGCGGGCGATCTCGTTGCACAGCGCCGTGGTGAGGAACAGCGCCGTCACGCCGTCCCGGGCCACCGCCGCCCGCAGCGTCCGCGCGTCCGGCACGCCGGGCTCCGCGACCACCACCCGGCCGCCGTTCAGCAGCGGCGCCCAGATCTCGAACGTCGAGGCGTCGAAGACGTACGCCGAGTGCATCAGCACCGCGTCCACCGCGCCGTCCGCCCAGGCCGCGTCCGCCGCCAGCGCCAGCACGTCCGCGTGGCTGACCCCGACGCCCTTGGGCAGGCCGGTCGACCCCGAGGTGAAGACGGTGTACGCCAGCCGGTCGCCGCGCACCGGCCCCGGCAGCGCGCCCGGCCGCTCGGGACCGCCGCGCAGCAGGCCGCCCGCCCGGTCCAGCACCAGCACCGGCAGCCGCCCGGCCGCCCCGGCCACCCACGGCAGCCCGGCCGCCGCCCCGTCCACCACCAGCGCCCGCACCCGGCCCACCTCGGCCACCCGGTCCAGCCGCTCGGCCGGCCACCCCGGGTCCATCGGCACGTACACCGCCCCGGCCGCCACCGCGCCCAGCGACGCCGCCACCACCGCCGCCGACCGCCCCAGCAGGACGCCGACCCCGTCCTCCGCGCCCAGCCCCCACCCGGCCAGCGCCCGGCCCAGCGCGCCCGCCGACTCCGCCAGCTCCCCGTACGAGAGCACCGCGCCGCCGTCCAGCACCGCCGGGGCCGCCGGGTCCCGGCGCACCCGCTCCGCGAACGCCGCCGCCAGCCCGCCCGCCGCCGTGCCGTCCGCCGTCCCCGCCGGCAGCGCCGCGCCCCGGCCGCCGGCCAGCAGCTCCCGGGCCCGCTCCGGGGCGACCAGCGGCAGCCCGTCCACCGGCGCGCCGGTGGACGCGGCGGCGAACGCGGCCAGGAAGTCGAGCAGCGCCCGCTGGTGCAGCCGGACCTCCTCCGGGTGGTACAGCGCCGGGTTGCTGTCCAGGCCGAGCAGCGGGCCGGCGCCCTCCGAGCGCTCCGAGACGAACAGCGACACGTCGTCCACCGGGCCGACCGACAGCACCCGGGAGAGCGCCGGGCTCCCGGCGAAGTCCAGCGCGTAGTCGTAGCCCATGACGTTGACCACCACGTCGGTCAGCCGCGCCCCGCCGTCCGCCAGGTTCAGCTCCCGGGCCAGCCGCTCGCGCGGGAAGCGCCGGTGCCGCAGCGCCCCGCGCATCTCGGCGGCCACCGCCCGCACCAGGCCCCCGACCGTCGCGTCCGGCCCGACCGCCAGCGGCAGCGGCAGGATCGTCGCGGTCATCCCGACCGCGTCGCGCAGCGCCCCCGGCCGGCCGTGCGAGGCCAGCCCCACGCACACCTCGGCCCGGCCGGAGACCCGCGCCGCGTACGCCGCCACCGCCGCCACCAGGACCGCGCTCCAGGTGGTGCGGCTCTCCGCCGCCAGCCGCCGCAGCCCGTCGAACACCGGCAGCGCCAGCGTCCCGCCGGTGTGCAGCGCCCCCACCCCCGACCGCTCCGGGCCGGCCGCGCCCGCCGCGCCCTCGGCCAGGTCGGTGCGCCGCCGCAGCAGCCCCGCCCCGCTGCCGTCCGCCCGGCCGGCGAACCGGCCCGTCCAGTACGCCCGGTCCGCCTCGAACCGCTCCGACGCCAGGTAGGCCGCCTCGTCCGCGACCAGCGCGCCCAGCGGCCCGCCCGGCGCCACCGCCGACTCCGGGTCGGCCCCGCCCACCAGCCGGGTGTACAGCTCGGCGGTCGCCCGGGCGACCAGCGCGCCGCTCAGCCCGTCCATCGCGATGTGGTGGAAGCGCACGTACCAGTAGTGCAGCTCCGGACCCAGCCGCAGCAGCGCGTGGTGGTGCGCGGGCGCCGCCACGTCGTCCACCTCGGCCAGCTTCGCCGCCATGTACCGCTCCGCCGCCGCCACCGGGTCCGCCGCCCCCGACACGTCCACCAGCCGCAGCCGCCGCCGCACCGCCGCCGGCCGCACCACCCGCTGCCGGACCCGGCCGTCCTCCTCCACCAGCACCGTGTTGAGGCTGTCGCACAGGTGCAGCACCCGGTCGACCGCCGTCGCGAACAGCCCCTCGTCGAGCCCGCCCCGGATCTCCAGGCACTCGGCGATGTTGTACTTCGGGCTCTCCGGGTCGAGCAACTGGCCGTACCGCACGCCCTGCTGCGCCGCGGTCAGCTCCAGCAGCTCGGGAACGGGGGCGGGGGCGGGGGCGGGAGTGGAGACGGGAGCGGGGGACAGGACGGGACGGTTTTCGGGCATGCCGACGACACCTCGGTTCGTGGGGGTTTTCCAGCGACGAACGGGGAGCGCCACGGGCGCGGGCGGGCCGGCCTGCCGGCCCGGGGGCGTCCGTGGAGTGAATTCCCACTGAATGGAAGGGATTGCCGCCGGGAGCCGCGGGAAACGGCCCCCAGCCTTAACGAGCCGCCCCTAGTCCTCAAGGGCCGCGCCGAGCCGTGCCGGGCCGGTCCGGGCCGCGCCGGGAGAAACCGGGCCCGCGGTGGGAAATCCCACCAGGTGGCAATCCGGGGGAGGGGAGCGGCGGGTCAGCCGGTGCCGGACTCCATGGCCGCAACCAGGCCGGCCGGGCGCATGTCGGTCCAGACGCGTTCGATCACGTCCAGGCACTCCTGCCGCGACCCCTCGCCGCCCACCCGCTCCCAGCCGCCCGGGACGTCCAGGTGCGCGGGCCACAGCGAGTACTGCGCCTCGGCGTTCACCAGCACCAGGAAGCGCCCGGATTCGTCGTCGAAAGGATTGCTCATGGTCCCCACCCCACATCTCATTGATCGTACTGTCGAATGATCGATCGATTGCTCGTTCGGTATTGCCGCCGAGCGGCCCGCCCGTCCCCCCGGACGCACCATGGCGATGCTCCCGATATTCCCCGCGTTCCCCCGATTCGACCGTTCGCGCGTCCCGCGCCCGAGGGTCGCGGGGCGGCGGACGCGTGCGCCGGCCATCCGCCTGGCGCACGACTTCCCCCGTAATACATAACTATTCCTATCACGTTGTCGGGTTCATCGCGGCCGCGTGCGGCGATTCCTCCGTGATCTCCGTGTAATCATTCACATGAGCGAATCAGAAAGAGACCCAGTCATATGCCGAATCGCGCGCCAGTACGCATCACTGTCCGATCGGTAGGAATTCGTACCGATTCGCCCCGGCCCGTTCCGTCCGCCCGCCGACACCCCGCCGCGACTCCCCGAGCGCCCCTCGCCACCGGCGTGCTCCCGTACGCCTGCCGTACGCCCCACCCCGCACCGGCCTACCATCAACGGATGACCGAGTTCCGCATCGTCCGGGCCACCGCACTCACCCCCGAAGCCGCCTGGCGGCGCGTCACCGACTGGCCCCGGCACGGACGCGCGATGCCGCTCACCACCGTCCGCGCCGACGGCGCCACCGTGACCGCCCGCACCGCCCTCGGCCGGTTCGGCTTCGACGACGTGATGGACCTCGCCCACTGGCAGCCGCCCCACGGCGACACCCCCGGAAGCTGCCGGCTCGTCAAACGCGGCCCGCTGATCACCGGCTGGGCCGAGGTCGAGGTCCGCCGCCACCGCGACGGCTCCCTCGTCCGCTGGCGCGAGGACCTCCGCCTCGCCCCCCTGCCCACCCTCCTCGACCGCCCCACCGCCTGGTGCGCCCGCCCGCTCTTCCGCCACGCCCTGCGCGCCCTGCTGCGCTGACCGCCCGCGCTGCCCGCTCCGGCCGCGCGGGTGCGCCGGAGGCGCGCTGTCCGGACCTCCGGCGCGCGCCCGTCCGCGCCTCACTCGCGCCTCATTCGCCGGAGGGCGGTTCCTTCGCGTCCGCGTCCGTGGCCCCGTCCGCGCCCCCGCCCGCGTCCGCGACCGCCGTGCGGACGCGGCCGAGCAGTGCGCGCAGCTGTCCGCGCTCGGTGTCGCTCAGCGTGCCGGTGGCGGCGGCGAGCGCGGCCCGGTCGAGTTCCTCGGCCTCCCGGTGGCGCCGGACGCCCTCCGGGGTGAGGGCCAGCAGGAACGCCCGCCGGTCGGTGGGGTGCCGGACGCGTTCGACCAGGCCGTCCCGCTCCAGGCTGTCGACGATCGTGGTGGTGGTCCGGGCGGCGTTGCCCACGTGCTCGGCGAGGTCGCGCATCCGCAGCGGCTCCCCGGCCAGGGCGAGCACCCGCAGCGTCCGCAGGCGGGCCACCGAGGCGCCGTGCTCCCGCAGTCGGCCGTCCACGAAGACGCGCAACCGGTGCGTGGTGTCGAAGAGTTCGTCGATCAGGACGTCGCTGCTGCCGAACCGCTGCCGCGCCGTCGATTCCTCTGTCATGCCGTGCCTTCCCCGTCCTCCGCCGACTCGCGGACTTCCTGAGCACAATCATAGTGAGTATGCTCAGCTTCTATGAGCACCCGCCTGGGCCAGCGCCGTGTCGTGCCCATCATGGCTGTCCTGACCACCTTCATCTGCATCGTCGACGGGGCGATCACCACCGTCGCCCTCCCCAGCATCGCCCGGCAGTTCGCCCTCGCCCCGGCCGCGCTGACCGGCGTCGTCGTCATCTACCCGGTCTGCCTCGGCATGATGATCCCGGCCTCCGCCTGGCTGCTGGAGCGCCACGGCGGCCGCCGCACCCTGCTCCTCTCGCTCTCCGCCTTCACCGCCGCGAGCGGCCTGTGCGGCGCCGCCCCGACGCTCTCCCTGCTCATCGCCGCCCGCGCGCTCCAGGGCCTGGCCGCCGGCCTGCTCATGCCCGCCTCGCAGGCCCTGCTGTTCCGCACCTTCTCCCAGGCCGAACAGGTCCGGCTCTCCCGGCTGATGGTGATCCCGCAGCAGATCGCCCCGGCGATCGCCCCGCTGCTCGGCGGCCTGCTGGTCACCGGCCTGTCCTGGCGCTGGGTGTTCTACGTCAACGTCCCCCTCGGCGCCGCCGCCGTCCTGTTCGGCGCCCTCTTCCTCACCGAACACCGCGACCACGCCCCCGGCCGCCCCGACCTCCCCGGCCTGCTCCTGTCCGCCGCCGCCACCGCCACCCTGATGTACGGCCTGTGCGCCGGCCCCGACCTCGGCTGGCACCAACCCGCCGTCCTGGCCGCCCTCACCGCCGGCGCCGCCCTGCTCACCGCCGCCGTCCGCCACCAACTGCGCACCCCCCACCCCGCCCTGCGGCTGCGCCTGTTCCGCGACCGGCTCTTCCGCGACACCAACCTGGTCAGCCTGATCGGCTACGTCCCGATGCTCGGCGCGATGTTCCTCGGCCCCCTCCTCGTCCAGAACGCCTACGGCGGCACCGCCCTGGACAGCGGCACCACCACCTTCACCGAGGCGTTCGGCGTCCTGCTCACCATGCAACTGGTCGGCGCCCTCTACCACCGCACCGGCCCCGGCCCGATCATCGGCACCGGCCTGCTCGCCGTCGCCGCCGTCATGCTGCTCTTCGCCACCACCGACGCGAACACCGGCCCGTGGACCCTGCGCGGCTACATGTTCCTGCTCGGCCTCGCCATGGGCGCCGTCTTCATCCCCACCACCATCGCCTCCTTCAGCACCATCGCCCCCGCCGACGTCGCCCACGCCGCCACCCTCAACACCGTCGTCCGCCAGACCGGCGCCGCGCTCGCCCCCGCCGCCGTCACCACCGCCCTCGTCCTCGCCACCACCGGCCCCGAACGCGCCCACCCGCCACTGGCCGCCTACCACCTCGCCTACCAGGTGCTGGCCGTCCTCGCCCTGGCCGCCGCCGCCCTCGCCTTCACCCTGCCCCGCACCACCGCCCGCGCCACCCCGCCGACCCCCGCCCCCGCCCCTGCCCCCGCCGATCGCCACCGGCAGGAAATCGGCTGACCGGCCCCGCCCGGCCCGCGGCCCGCCCCGAGTAGAGTGCCCGGACCGCCGACCGGGCCGGACCGGCGACGGCCCGCCCCCGACCGGGAAGAGGACCCCCGTGCCCGACCGCCCCCGCATCCTGTACGTCACCGACCTCGCCTACCCGGCCCGCGGCCGCCGCTACTGCGACGAGGACATCCTGCTCACCGCCCGCCTGCGCGAGGAGTTCGACCTCGCCCTGTGCCACCCCGGGGACGCCGCCGCGCTGCTCGACGGCTTCGACGCCGTCATGGTCCGCAACAGCGGCCCGGTCCTGCACTACCGCGAGCAGTACGACGCGTTCCGCCGCCGCGCCACCGAACTCGGCACCCGCGTCTACAACCCGCTCACCGGCCGCGGCGACATGGCCGGCAAGGACTACCTGCCCGCCCTCACCGCCGCCGGCCTCCCCGTCATACCGACCGTCGACCGCCCCGCCGACCTCCCCCTCCTCCCGCCCGCCGAACGCTACGTCGCCAAGCCCAGGAACGGCGCGGACTCGATCGGCCTGACCGTCCTCGCCCCCGCCGACCTGCCCGCCCTGGACTGGCACGGCCTGCTCGTCCAACCCCTGGTCGACTTCCGCTACGAGGTCTCCTTCTACTACGTCGACCACACCTTCCAGTACGCCCTGCACGCCCCCGACCCCGCCCGCCGCTGGGAACTGACGCCCTACCACCCCACCCCGGCCGACCTGGACTTCGCCCGCCGCTTCATCGACTGGAACACCCTCGACCACGGCATCCAGCGCGTCGACGCCTGCCGCACCGCCCACGGCGACCTCCTGCTCGTCGAACTGGAGGACCTCAACCCCTACCTCTCACTGGACGCCGCCACCCCCGACCAACGCGAGTCCTTCATCGCCGCGACCAAGACCTCCCTGCACCACTTCCTCCGCACCACCTGACCCGCTCCGCCCTCCCACCCCAGCCCGCCCGTCGCTCCCCGCGTCCGCCCGCTCACCCACCGCGACCCGGGTCGCGGCACCCCAGCCGCCGATCTAGCTTGGTGAACGGGACCGAGGGGGGCCGACGGGGGGCGGTGGGAGGTCGAACGTGGCTCAGTCATCCGAATCGACGAGGAAGCGGGACCCGTCCGGGGCGTCCCCGGGCGCCGGCGGGGCGCACGAACACCGGTGGTGGATCCTCGCGGTGATCGGCATCGCCCAGCTGATGGTGGTGCTGGACGCGACGATCGTGAACATCGCGCTGCCCTCCGCCCAGCAGGACCTGGGCTTCTCCGACGGCAACCGGCAGTGGATCGTCACCGCCTACGCGCTCGCCTTCGGCAGTCTGCTCCTGCTCGGCGGCCGGATCGCCGACCTGGTGGGCCGCAAGACCGTCTTCGTCATCGGCCTGATCGGATTCGCCGGCGCGTCCGCCATCGGCGGTGCCGCGACCAGCTTCGAGATGCTGGTGATCGCCCGCGCCCTGCAGGGCGCCTTCGGTGCCCTGCTGGCACCCGCCGCGCTGTCCCTGCTCACCACCACCTTCACGGACCCGCGCGAACGCGCGAAGGCGTTCGGCATCTACGGCGCCATCGCCGGCGCCGGCGGCGCGGTCGGCCTGCTGCTCGGCGGCGTCCTCACCGAGTACCTGGACTGGCGCTGGTGCCTGTACGTGAACCTGATCTTCGCCGTGGTCGCCATCATCGGCGGCGTCCGGCTGCTGCACGGCGGCCGCCCCGCCCAGCGGCCCAGGCTCGACGTACCGGGCGCCGTGCTCGCCTGCACCGGCCTGTTCTGCATCGTCTACGGCTTCAGCAACGCCGAGACCCACGCCTGGAGCGAGTTCCAGACCTGGGGCTTCCTCGTCGCCGGTGCGCTCCTGCTGATCGCCTTCGCGTGGTGGCAGACCAGGGCCGAGCACCCGCTGCTGCCGCTGCGGGTGGTCCTCGACCGGGACCGCGGCGCGTCCTTCATCGCGATGTTCCTGTCCGGCGCCGGCATGTTCGGCGTCTTCCTGTTCCTGACGTACTACCTGCAGCAGATCCTCGGCTACACCCCCGTCACCACGGGCGTCGCCTTCATGCCGCTGGTCGCCTGCATGGTGGTCGCCTCGGTGGTCGCCACCAACTCGCTGCTGCCGAGGTTCGGCGGCAAGGTCCTCGTCCCGATCGGCATGGCCCTGGCCTGCGCGTCGATGCTCTGGCTCACCCGCCTCGACACCGACAGCAACTACGCCGCGCACGTCCTCGGCCCGCTGATGATCGCGGGCCTCGGCATGGGCTTCATCTTCGCCTGCGCGATGAACCTCGCCACCGCCGGCATCGCGCCGCAGGACGCCGGCGTCGGCTCCGCCATGGTCAACACCAGCCAGCAGGTCGGCGGTTCGATCGGCACCGCCCTGCTGAACACCCTCGCCACCACCGCCGCGACCAACTACCTGGTCGGCAAGCAGCCCAGCCCGCAGGTCCAGGCCCAGGCCGCGATCGAGAGCTACTCCACCGCGTACTGGTGGTCCGCGGCCTTCTTCGCCCTCGGCCTCGTCATCACCGCCCTCCTCTACCGCGCGGGCCCGCCGACCCCGCACGACAGCGACGCCCCCGCCGCCGCCCACATGTAACCCCCTCACCCCACCCCACCCCACCGAGGGCCGGGCCGGAGCCCCCTCCGCCCGGCCCTCCGCCACGCCCTCCCTTCCTCCCCCCTCCCTTCCCCTCCCTTCCCCCTCCCGACTCCCCTTCCCGAGCGGGTGAACATCGGGTGACGCGCCGGCCCGGGGCCCCGGTGGTGCGAGACAGTACGGGCAGCAAGCGGGCCGCGTGCCCGCCCACCGAAAGGACCCCGCATGCCCATCGCCCACTACGGCGTGCTCGCCGCCAGGCCCGTCGACCGCCGCCGCGAGGGCGCCTCCGACACCCCGCACTACCAGATCCACCTCCAGGACAGCGCCGGCACGCACTTCCGGGCCGCGGTCAACGTCCAGTCCCAGCAGGCCCCGTCCGACCTCCGCTACCTGGTCGACGAGGACTTCACCCACCCGGTCACGGCCCTGCTGCCCGCCGCCCCCGTCGGCTGGACCCCGCTGCCCTCCGCGCCCGACACCGCCGCCCTCGACTTCGTCCGCGGCAAGCTCCTCGACCGCGCCGCGCTCCACACCCTTCCCCCGGACCGCCCGGGCGCGGACAACGACCTCGCCGACCTGCTCGACCGCCAGGTCCTGCGGGCCATCGACGACCCGGACGCCGTCGTGTACGTCTTCGGCCAGCGCTGGCCCACCGAACCCACCGTCCCGGACAAGGTGTTCGGCTTCAAGCCCGGCAACGGCGTCCACGACGTCCACATGAACCAGGGCAACAGCAAGCGCTTCAGCAAGGACGACGGCGTCTGGCAGGACGGCGCCCTCCTCATCCACTTCCCCGGCCGGTCGCGCTGGACGGCGGTCTTCCTGGCCTTCCAGTCCCAGTCCTGGCAGACCGACGACCACACCGGCCATACTCTCCCCGCCCACCTCCCCAAGCCCCGCCCCACCCACCAGCCCCACCGCCCCACCCACGCCTGACCCGTCTCCGCCGCTCCTCCGCTCCGCCGCTCCTCCGCTCCAGGGCGCAGGAGCGGCGGGTGGAGTCCGTCGCCGAGCGGGTTCACGCCGAGGACGTCAGCACTTCTCCGTCCGCGCCTGCCGGATCAGCGGCTCGGCCTCGGTCAGCGTGGAGGTGACCTGCCAGATCTCGGCCGCCCGGTGCAGGGTGTCGGCGAACTCCTGGTAGTCGTGGTCCTGTTGGGCCGCGTCGGCGGCGCGGTTGGTCGCCGTGTTCAGGTACTGCTCGGCGGTCTGGTAGTAGGGGTCGGTCAGACTCGACGGCCGGGGGAGGGCGAGTTGGTCGGCCAGCTGCTGCAGCGAGGCACAGGCGGACTTGGTGGACTCGCGCGCCGCCATCGTGGCCTTGGAGGGCGTCGATTCGCAGGCCGCGAGGGAGAGCGTGGAGGCCAACAGCAGTGGCAGGGACAGTGACAGACGAAGTATCAGCTGACGTCGACTGGTCATGCGGCCGATCCTAGTGAGTACGACGACCCGACCGCCCGGAAACCCGGCGGTCCCGCGGCCACCGCCCTCCTCGCCCGCTCCGGTCATCAGCGGAGGGCGCTGCCTCCGCCGGTTCTTCCGGGTGCGGCTGTCGGTGCGGCTGTCGGGGGTTCAGGCGGCTGTGGCGGCGCGCAGTCGGTGGGCGGAGCGGGCGAGGAGGAGGGTGGCGAGGAGGGTCGGGGTGAGGCCGACGGCGAGGGCGAGCAGGACGCCGTTCGGGTCGAGGGTGCCGGTGAGGGCGATGGCGGCGGCCGCGAGGGGGGTGAGGGGGAGGGCGCAGAGCAGGAGCAGCGTGGCCCGCTTCTTCTCCCGCCTGGTCCACTGCGGGGATTTCGTGATCCGTACGGCCGCGGTGGCGGCGCTGGCCAGGGCGAGGAGCGGCCCGACGCCGGGGACGAGGAGCAGGGGGGCGGCGAGGGCGGCCAGGGCCAGGGTGGTGGCCGTGCGGGGGCGCTCTCCGGTTCGGGACGGGTGCGGCCGTCTTCGGCGAGGGCGGCGTCGGCGATCTCCCGGGGAGTGCCGAGCTGTCCGAGGACGTACCGCACGGCGTCGTCGTCGGGCGCGCCGCCGGTGTCGCCGTTCTCGGCGAGCGCGACCTCGACGTGCTCGCGCAGGTCGGCGAGGAGTTCGCGTCGGCGTTCGGGCGCCAGCGGCGCGGTGTGGCGCTCGACGGCGGTGAGGTGGGCGCGGACCAGGGGGTGTTCGGCGGGGGTGTTCACGGGTTCTCTCCGGTGGTCAGGACGCGGTCGACGGTTTCGCGGAAGGCGGGCCACAGCGCGGTGAACTCCTCCAACGCGCGGTGTCCGGTGTCGGTGAGGGTGTAGTAGCGACGCGAGGGCCCGCTCGCCGAGTCACGCAGGAAGGTCTCGGCGAGCCCGGTGCGCCGCAGCCGCGACAGCAGGGGGTAGATCGTGCCCTGGCTGGTCGCCAGCGCGGGGAAGCGCCCGAGCTCGTTCAGCAGCTCGACGCCGTAGCGGGGCCCTTCGCGCAGCAGCGCGAGCACGCAGTACTCCAGCACCCCTTTGCGCAGTTGCGTGGCCACCGGCCCGTCGGCGTCACCGCCCTCGTTGCTTGCCATACCAGGTACCATGCAATGCAAGATAGCGGATCGGCGGCCACTCCGCGAGCACCCCCGCAAGCACGCCCCGCGAGCCGCCCCGCCCCCTGTCCCGGCTTCCCGCTCCTCGGGGCCGCCGGGGTCATCCCCGCGCGGGTGCGGGCGTGGGGCGGGAGTGGTGGCGGTGCTGGAACTCGCCCGCTGTGGGGCCGAGTTGCTGTTCCGCGTTTTGACTGGGTGGGGGAGAAGGACAGCGTGACCATTGCCTCGGACGAGTTGTTCGGCGGTTGGAGGAAGACCTTCACCGCCCCGGCGCTGCGCGGTTGTCGTCGACCGCCTGACCTTCGAAGGCGCCGTCATCGAGCCCGCCGTCGGCGCCGCGCAGCACCCCCCGCTCACCGGCGCGGCCCCGCTCGACGGCCTCCCCGACGCGGCGTTCGCCCCGACGTGCTGTCAGCACGGCCTGCAGTTCTTCCCCGACCGCCCGACCGCCCGACCGCCGTCACCGAGTGGTACCGCGTCACCGCCCCCGGCGGCACCGTCGCCGTCGCCACGTCGGTGTGCACGCGGGCCCGACTGCGAACGCGTCGGTCTGCCCTTGTCGCTCGCGGTCTGCGGTGCCGACGTCCATGACGGCCAGGCCCTGATCCCGCTCGTCGAAGCGATCCCACCGATCCGCTCACGCCGCGGACCCAGGCGTCGCAGGCCCGGCAAGCTGCATGCCGACAAGGCCTACGACGACCGCTTCATCCGCTCCTGCCTGCGAGGACGACAGATCCCGGTCCGCACCGCCCGCTGGGGCATCGACTCCTCCCAGCGTCTCGGCCGCCACCGCTGGGTGATCGAGCGCACCGTCGCGTGGCTTGGCGGATGCCGTCGACTCCACCGCCGCTACGAACGCAAGGGCACCCACTTCGCCGCGTTCGCCACCATCGCCGCCGCCCTCATCTGCCACCACAGACTCACCAAATGAGATGTCCTCTTAAGGTGTGGGAGTCCTCCACCCGCAAGCCGCTCAAGGACGTCAAGGTGGCCAACGCCGGGACCAAGACCGCGCTCAACACCGCGAACGGGAGGATCTACACCGTCCAGCCCGGCGAGCGGACCCTCACCAGCGTGCTGATCGAGATCGACCCGGCCAGCGGGAAGACGCGCACCTGGGATACCGCGGACAAGTACTTCGACGGCGTCGCCGCCCACCCCGTCACCGGGCGGTTCTACGTCGCCGGATCCCTCTACAACAGCTCCGGTTTCGCGCTGACGGCCTTCGACCCGGCCGCCGGCAAGAGCCTGGGCAAGGCCGAGATCCCCGGCGACGTCGCGCACGGCGTCGCCGTCGACTTCGTGGCCAAGGAGGTCTTCGTCGCCTCCTCGGACAAGATCGGCTACAAGCCCCGGACCGTCATCTTCAGCGACCGGCCCTGACACCCCGGGACCACGACCGCCGCGGGCCGGGGCACCGCCCCGCCCCGCGCCCACTCCAGCGCGGTGTCCAGGCCCTCGGGGTCGACGTCGTCCGGGCCGTCCTCGCCGTCACCGAAGCCGCCGTCGTCCTCGCGCAGGCCGGCCAGCTCGTAGGCGATCGTGGCGTAGGCGTCCAGGTCTCTCGGGTGCAGCACCCGGTCGCCGATCGCCACCGCCCCCTCCGAACTCGCCGTCACGGCCTTCGGGTCCTGGCACACGGTCATCCCGGTCATCACCATGCGGGTCAGTCTTCCGAGCCCCGGCACGCCGGATCCCAGGAACGGGCGGATCTCGGCGAACTCCTGCGCGCGAGCGCCCTTCTGAGCTCCCACGAGCCCACAGGCGTATCCAGGCCCCGGGACGGTCGTGGGACCTTTCTGCCTGCCACAGCGACCCGGCGAACCGCCCTACTCGGCCCTCTACGCCCTCTTCCGCCACTCCCAGGCGGTCAACCGGGACAGAGGCTTCACCATCGCCACCATCGCCACCGTCGGCCCGGAGACAGGCGCCCGGACCGGCTCGATCCGAGGCGAGGAGTTCGCCCACCAGATCCTGGAGACACTCGACCTGTGCGGCGTGCGGGACGGCACCTGCCCCCGGGACGCCTGCGTCCGGCGCCACCAGCTCGGCCGCGAACCGGTCGGTACGCGACACCGTCAGCCTCGCCGCGGCCCCCGCCAGCTCCTGCTCCTCCTCGACGTCGAGCGCGAGCACCAAGTCCCGCCGCTCCCGGTCGGGCCCGGCGAAGCCCGACCGCTGCGCCCGCACCCACCGGCCCAGCGGCTCGCCCTCGAAGACGGTCTCCACCCAGAGGCCGGCCCAGCCGACAGGGCCGTCGGACTCCAGCCACCACTGCCGGGCGGTCGCACGGGCGCCCAGGCCCTCGGGTCGGTCGGCCGGTGCGGTCACCACCACGGCTCGATCTCCTCCGGCGCCAACCGCTGTTCGAGGGCCGGCGCCCCCGACCCGCCCCCGGGGACCTTGTCCCCGGAGGTCTCGGCTGCGGTCCGCAGCCCGGTTTCGGTGTCCGGCCGTGGAGGGGCCCGGTGGTGTGATGTTCGGGTGCGGTGCCGGCGGGATGCGGCTTCGTGCCAGCGGTTGCCTGGGGGCTGAGCCTCAGGTGGGGATGCGCGGCAGGGCTGGAACGCTGACGTCGGCCCGTGCCTCCACCGGCATGTGGCCGCATCGGCCGGGGACTTCCTGTCCGCGCCTCACCCGTGTGCTCCGTCGGTCAGGCGGCGGTGATTTCGAGGGTCACGGTGGAGTAGACGCCCTGGACGCTTCCGAGGCCCGCGTTGCACAGCAGAATGTCACTGGCGGCGCCGACGTTGGTCTGGAGGTAGGTGTCGCCGGCGAACAGTCCGGAGGTGACGGTGCCGCTGAGTACCACGACGAAGGTGACGCCTTCGATGCTGGACTGGATGTTGGCGCTGACGGTCGAGGTCTGACCGGTGTTCCAGGTGATGGGGAACGTGACGGAGGTGGGGACGAGCAGGGTCAGGCAGCTGATGTCGCCGCCCGGCGGGACGGTGCCCGAGGTGCTTCCCGAGGTGACGCCGGGGTGGCCGGGCGAGACGCACGGGCCGTACTGGGTGTTGGTCTGCAGCACGTGGGGTGAGGGGGTGTTCGTCAGTGCCGGGCTGTAGGAGACGACGTTGCTGCTGGGTGCGGTGCACGTCAGGTCGAGGGGCTGCGGGGCGGCGCCGGCGGGCGTGGCGCCCGCGGTGACGACGGTCAGCAGCGCGGCGGCGGCAAGGGGGCAGGCGGTCCTCAGCATGGCAGTCCCTCTCGGTAGTCGCATGGTCGCCCTCTGTCGCAGGAAATGCTCGTGCGGCAGCCTCGCCTTGTCAACGCCCCGCCGCCGACGGCATCTCCCGTGAGCGCCGGTGCCTCACCACCGGCCCGCCGGCGCCGGCAGGCCGCACCGAGTCGGCCCAGGCGATCTCGGCAGTGCGGGCGCGCGCTCACACCGGCGATCGCCTGGGCCGACCCGGGCCACACCCTGGGCGCGGCTGCCTGGGACCGCCGACACCTCACCCACCCCGCGGGCAGGGCCCGGGATGGGGCATCGCCGGGCCGCATCGGCAGGAAGCCGTCCGACGGTCCGGCGGGAGCAGCGGCCCGTCCCCGCGCGGCTTGCCGGAGGGGGACACGCAGGGTCCGGGCGTGGGCGGGGCCCCGCCGTCACATTCTTGACAGCTCATCAGATTTGACATGCCGGTGCTTGCGGGCCGTGCCCGGTGGGGGAGGGCGTCCGCGAGAATCGATCGACTCCGGACGACCATGCCGATCCCGCCGGGACCGGTGCGACCTGGGGCCTTCGTGCACCACGGGCCTCAGCGGCCGGCCCCGGGCGGACCTGCCGGCGCCCAGGGCCGCCACGGCCCCAGCTTCGCAACCCGACTCGACCCGTCTGGGCGCGACGACACCCCGAACCCCACTCCCGCTCGAGGACCCGCGCATCGCGCGCTGCGCCGGCGCCAAGGCCGCATTCGCGTTTTGGCTCCAAGACATGCTCGCGCCCTCACCCGCTCCCTCCGCCGCGGCCCTGTCCGCTGCCCCGGAACCGGTGCAGCGCCATCACCCGAGAAAGAAGGAACCACCGTGAAGCATCTGCGCACCCTCGCGACGGCCGTCTCCGCGACCCTGCTCGGCCTCGCCGTGCCGCTGCTCGCCCCCGCCGCGGCCCAGGCCTCACAGACGGCCGGAGTCGACATCACCTGCCTCGGCTCGACGCACGTCACCTACGACCCGCCCATCACCAACACCGAGCAGGACACCACCGCCCACATCACCAACAACTTCAGCTGCACGTCGCTGCTCACCGCGGTGAGCAGCGGCTCCCTGAACCGCACCGTCGTGCAGACCCTGAGCTGTCTCCTCGCGGTGACCCCTCCGACCAACACGGCGACGGAGACGTACAGCTGGAACACCGGTCAGAGCAGCACCGCCACCTACGTCAGCAGCACCGCGGTGCGCGCGGCCGACGGCACGACCACGGTCACCGCCGTGGGCGCGATCACCTCCGGCCTCGGCCTGGGCAGCACGGTCACCAAGGCCGTCGTCATTCCCCAGCTGAGCCCGACCGCCTGCGCCACGACCGGTCTCTCCGAAGTCAACGGAACCGCCAGCCTGGTCATCCTCCCCGTCTGACCGGCCGTTGCCCCATCGACCTTGGTGATCGTGAGTTCGAATCCGCCGACTCGGTCAGGTGATCTTCTGATCGGCGGGGCATGAAGACGGGGCCTCCCGCGCAGCTCGTGGACGTCGAATCCAGCCGAGCGACAGGAGGCCCCTGGCGCCGCACTCTTCCGTCTCCGTGACATGGCCGTCCAACTCCGCACCCCTGTCGTGTGATTGCCTCGCTCACCGGTTCAGGAACGCCGGCTGCTCCTCCCGCTCCTCCGGCACGTCCTGGGGGCCGGCCGCCCTGGTCCGGGTGGTGGGCGAACGGGGGCGGGCCGGGGCCCGGGTCGGCGGTGCCCCCTCCGACCCGGCCCGGGCCATCCGGGTCACGGCCGACCGGTGCCCGCGTCAGCTCCGCGCGGCCGGCTGGTGCCTGCATCCCCTTGGTCACACCATGTCACCCCGCGGGGTGACAGCGCGCCGATTCGACCGTTCGCGGGACTCGGCCCCGGAAAATGGACCATACAGCCGGGGGAGACGATTTCCCCGGTCTCCTTCGAAGAGGGGTGCGGACATGCGGAACGAAGCCGTCCAGCGCGTCGCGCTGGTTTTCAAGCTGCTCGACGCCAACGGGAACGGAGTGCTCGACGCGGGGGATTTCGAGCTGAAGACGGAGCGGGTGCTGGCCGAGGCCCCGGACTCGACGCCGGAGGCCCGCAGGGCGTTCACCGACAGCATGCGCCGCTGGTGGGAGGTGATCGCGGGAGTGCTGGACGAGAACGGCAACGGCGTGGTCAGCCCGCAGGAGTTCGAGGCGTCCGTGCTGAGCCCCGAACTGTTCGGCCGGGCCGCCGACGAGTTCGCCGACGCCCTCTCCGTGCTCGGTGACCCGGACGGCGACAACCTGATCGGGCGCCCCCGCTTCCTCGCCCTGATGACGGCCTGGGGCTTCGAGGCGCCGAACATCAACTCGGTCTTCGACGCGTTCGGCACCGACGCCCAGGACCGGATCACGGTGGCCTCCTGGGCCGACGGCATCCGGGACTACTTCGCCCCCGGCCTGGCCGGCATCCCCGGCGACCACCTGGTCGTCATCCCGGCCTGAGCCGCTGGCCGCGTCCCCGCTCGGACATCCTCCGGGCGCACGAGCGGTCACCGCGACCCTGACGACGGACCCCGTGTGATGTTCTGGCGCGGTGCCAGCTGGATGCGGCTTCGCGCCAGCGGTTGCTTGGGAGCTGAGTCGCAGGTGGGGACGTGCGGCAGGGCTGGAACGCTGACGTTGGCCCGCACCTCCACTGACATGTGGCCGCATCGCTCGGTGACTTCCCGTCCGCGCCTCACAGGTTGATGTCGCATGTTGGCGAGAATGTCGCACCTGTGCTGATTCAGGTTCTGCAAAACGGAGGCCGGCCGGGGCAACGGCTCGATGCGCTGTCCTCGATCGTGCCTGGCAGGGTCCGGCGCCTGCGGCGGGCCCTTTTTCTTCTGCGTCCGGCTGGAGCCGGCCACCGAGGCGGCGGGGCCCGTCTGGCCGAGTACGCCGAGCAGGCCCGTCTCCGTCTCCAGGCCCGCAACGCGAGGGCCGGCCGCACTGGACAACGAAGGAGGGGCGCACGGCAATGCCGCACGCCCCCTCCCCGTGGCCGTCGGTCCCCGGCGGGAGGGTCCGGCAGCCCGTGTCCGAACAGGCAGGAACGCCGTGTCCGAACGGGCGGGGGTTCCCGGAAAGCGCGCATGTTTCACACCAGATCCACAGAACCGAGGCGGGAGCACCTACTTTTGAAGCCTGCTTCAGGTCATGGGGAACCGCCTCGTGGCCCGGTGCCGAGAGGTTTGGAATCCATGCGCACAACAGTTATCCCGGCCGGTCGCGGGCGGTGGCGAAAATCCGCCACCGCCCTTCTCGCGGTCGCCGCGGTGGCGGCAGGGGGAATTGTGACCGTCACTCCCGCTGTAGCGGTCCCGCAAGACCCGAACCTTTCCCCCGCCATTGTCTCCATGGGCGACAGCTACATCTCCGGCGAGGGAGGGCGATGGAGAGGAAACGGCGACGGCGAGGCCAGGGATTCCACCGACAATGGGATCGGCATCTACCGGGGGCCGAATTACCTGGGAATCGAAGAGAACACGTCGTACCTGGACGGTGGCAACAAGTGCGACCGGTCGAACGTGGCCGAGATCATGATGGCGGACCTGCCGGGCGAGGTGGGGGTGAAGAAGTTCAACCTCGCCTGCTCGGGGGCCAAGACCGACCAGTTCCACGACGGCTGGGCCGAGAAAAGCCAGGTTTCGCAGCTGGATCAGCTCGACTACGTCGCCCGGACCAACCGGGTCAAGATGGTGGTCGTCTCGGTCGGCGGGAATGATGTCGGCTTCTCGGACATCATCAAGGCCTGCGTCAAGGCGTACACGCTCCCCTTCCAGGGGACTTGCAATGAGGAGCAGGACAAGAATTTCGATTCGGCCAACCTGTACCTCCGGACCAAGGTCTCCACGGTTCTCAGGTCGATCAAGACCAAGATGAGGGACGCCGGGTATCAGCCCTGGGACTACAGCCTGGTCCTTCAGTCGTATCCTCGCCCCCTTCCCGCGAAAATCGATGACTTCACGCCGGACAACCGGGGCAACAGGGGCTGCCCTTTCAAGGACGCCGATGCCACCTGGGCCGCCACCACGATGATGGAAAAACTCACCAATCGTCTCAAGGAGGCGGCGGACGACGTCGGCGGGGTCAGGTTCCTGGACCTGACCGATGCTTTCGCAGGGCATGAGCTGTGCAGCAAGTTCGCCGACCTGGCGACCACGTCGGGAGGAGTGGCCAGCAACCGTGCCGAGTGGATCCGCTGGCTCCCCGACCGCCTCATCGAAGTCGGCCCCCTGGGTGCGCAGCAGGAGGCGATCCACCCCAACGCGTACGGGCAGCAGGCCTTGGGCGCGTGTCTCACCGCGCTGGCCGCTTATCTGGAGCAGGGCTTCAGAACGGGGGCCTGGCGATTCAAGTGCACGAATCCGGGTGCACGGCCGGCCACCGAGATGGGATTGTCCGAGGATGAGGACGCGAGGTACTCGCTCGGTGTCGCGGTCGATCCGCCGGTCGCGAGTGGTGGCAGTGCCGCGCTGAGCACGCGTGGACCATGGCCGGTGGAGGGGCGGCGGTTCCTCACCTCGCCGGGGACGCTCATCCCCGTGGGCGACCTCCCGGCGACCCACGCGGAGCCCGCAGCGCCGGAGCCCGGGCGGACCTTTGCCGCGGCCCAGAGCTGGACGCCCGTCAGGGACACGGTCGGGGGCTGGCAGTTGAGGGCGCCGAACGGCGCCGCCCTGGTCGCGGATCCGGGTTCCGGGACGGTCCACCTGCGTGACGTGGGGCCCGTCGAGAGCGATCCGTACGCGGCGAGCTGGCAGTTCCACAGCGACAGCCAGGGGCATTTCTGGATCACCCACCTGCGCGAGCCCAGAGCTGTGGACATCCATCCGGCGAACATGCGGCGTTGGTGCCTGACCGCCTCGGAGGAGGACGAGAACTCGCGCCTGCGGCTCGTTCCCTGCTCCGGGCTCGGCGAACAGCAGTGGAAGGTGGAGAACACCGCTTCCTGCACGAGCCTCCAGTCGCTCGGCGCCTGCGATGCGGCGCCGGTCGCGGACGCGGACCCGGTGTCGGTCCTGATGGCGACGGGCTTCCTCGAGAAGACCATGGACAAGAACATCGTCAACGACCTCGGGGTGCCGCAGAGCTACACGGGGGGCCACTTCGGCCCGGGCCCGGAGTTCGGGCCCAACGGATTCCAGGCCTCCTTCACCTACGACAACGCGGTGATCATCGCCTCCATACTGCAGGGACGCTTCCGCGACGTCGGACGGGCCGTCAGGCTCGGCGACAGCCTGCTGTACGCCCAGGACCACGACCCGGTCGACGACGGCCGGATCCGCGCGTCCTACCTGACCGACCCGTTCGTCACCACCCTCGGCCGCGACTACCCCGCCGGCACCCCCTACATCGGCAGCTGGTCGGTCTACACCGGCAACATGGCCTGGGCAGGCATGGCCTTCGCCCGCCTGTACTCGGTCACCGGCGAACAGAAGTACCTCAACGGCGCGCTCCGGGCCGCCGACTGGATCCAGGACAACGCCGCCGACACCCGCGGGCTCGGCGGCTATACCGGCGGCTACTCCGACTCCTCCGGCAACGGCACGGCCATGGTCCGCAAGGACTGGAAGGCGACCGAGCACAACATCGACGTCGGCGCGTTCTTCGCCATGCTGGCGAAACTGACCGGTGATCAGACCTGGGCCCAGCGCTCCGAGAACGCCTTCGCGTTTGTGCGCGGCATGCAGGCCGACGACGGCCGGCTGTGGACCGGCACCGGCAACGACGGCGTCACCCAGAACCGCGACAGCGTCCCCGAGGACATCCAGACCTGGAGCTACCTGGCCACCCTTGACCCCCGCTACTCCCGCTCCATCGACTGGGCCGCCACCAACCTCGCCGCCACCGACAACCCGGTCGGCGGAACCCTCTACGGCGTCAGCTTCGCCAAGTCCGACACCAGCAAGGTCTGGCTGGAAGGAACCGCCCACCTGCTCGCCGCCTACCACGCCCGCCGCGCACCGGGCGACGACGCGAAGGCGGCCGTCCTCCAGAAGACCCTGCAGGACGCCCAAGGCGGCGCTGTCCCCAACGCCGACGGCAACGGCATCGTCGCCGCCTCCAGCGACGGCCTCACCACCGGTGAGGGCGACATCTACTACGCCTCCCTGCACACCGGCGCCACCGCCTGGTACATCCTCGCCGGCCAAGGCGGAAACCCCTTCCGCCTCTGACCGAACCCTCCGGCGGCGGCCTCCCCCTTCAGGTGGGAGGCCGCCGCCAGACCGACGCCGAGAAGTCCCGCCAGACGGCCGCTCGCGACGTTTGTGAAATTCGGTGATGCCGGTTGCGATGACGGATCGAGTGGGTGCATGGGCGCGGGTTTCGGGGCCAGGGCCGCGGTGGTCGTCTTGTTGGGTGTGGTGGTGTTGGCGGTCGTCGTCACTTGGTTGCTGCCGTGCGTGCGGCGTCTGCGCGTGGCCCGCTGGGTCCTGGTGGCCGTGAGTGTGCTGCTCGGTGTGGTGGTGCTGGCCGTCGGTGTGAGTAGGCCCTCGCACTGAGCGGCGACCGGCACCGCTGTGGGCGGTGCCGGGAAGAGCGCTCCGGCGCGGGGGCGTGTGTGGCGGGGCGGCCGGTGATCGCGCTCATGCCGGTGCGGTGGGATATCGGGTGGTGGCTTCCATGCTCCGTACGCCCGGCGGTGGGTGGAGTGCCGGGTGCCGACAGCGCGGTGGGCCTCCTTCTGGCGGCCTGCCCGTGGTGCCGGTGCCTTTCGATACGTGTTGCGTCGCGACCGCCACCGCCCACCGCTGCCGCCACCGCCACCGCCACCGCCACCGCTACCGCTACCGCTGCCACCGCTGGTTGTTGCTGCTCGCGGGTGTTGTCGTCCGGCCCTCCCCGGGGTCTTGGGCCGGGCCGACGTCGCCGCTTCCATCGGCTCGGTCGGCGACGCGCTGGACAACGCCCTGATGGAATCAACGATCGGCCTGTACAAGACAGAGCTGATCAAACCCCAGCGGCCTTGGCGCACGCTCTCCGAAGTCGAACCCGCCACCGCCGAGTGGGCGGACTGGTACAACCATCGCCGACTCCACGGTGAGATAGGCCACGTTCCACCGGCCGAATACGAAGCCAGCTACTACCTGACCGCCACAAAACACCTGGTCACAGTCACAACGTAGAGTCTCAAGCCGAGCCGGTGCGCTTGACTGATCACAGCCCCGTCCAGCTCCTGGCCGGATGTACTTGACGGGGGCGGGAAGGGCGTTGGCTACTCATCCCGTTGCTGCAATTGTCTGGCGAATGTGTGCCCGTCCTTGGCGAAGGTGTCCACAAGGGCCAGGTAGTGAGGGCGGGTGGCCGAGCTGACATGGGGGCGCAGGGCTTCGAGCCATTCCGGCATCAGGTAGCCCGGTGAGGTGCCCGTGTCGTCAACGGGTGTGGTGAGTTCCCGTGCCCAGCGCAGGCCGGGGTCGAGTTGGAAGCCGAGCGGCTGCGACCTCAACAGGCCAACCAGGGCGTCCGTGCACCGCTGCACGCCGCGGGCCTCCTGGAGCCATGCCTCGATGTGATCGCGTAGGGGCTGCACCGGGAGCCAGTTCGCGCGGGCCTGCTGGATGACGGCGTCCAGGTGCCGGTCGGAGCCGTGGGGTGTGGGTGCGGGCAGGAGGGCCCGCAGCAGGTCCTCGCGGCCCTGGCGTGCCCGGTAGCCGGCGCGGCCGACGACTGGGGGGAGAGTGAGGGCGCTCTCCATGACGTGCGGCCACAGCACCGCGAGCGGGGCGGCGAGTTCCGGCTCGTAGGTGGCCGCCATCTTCAGGGCATCCAGGAGAAGTGCCAGTACGGCCGGCGAGCCGACCAACTGGTCGATGATCCCGGCCGCGACGGCGGGCTCGTGGCGGCCGGCGTGCAGCACGGCCGCGGCGAGCGGTGCGGTCATGTCGGAGCGCAGGTTGTGGAACCGGCCGTCCTCGACGCAGACTGCCCGAGCGTAGGCGTTCAACACGGTCGGCCGAAGCGCCCGGGCCACAGGCGCGGCGCAGTGCTCGCCGGCGGCGGCGTCCAGCACCGCGGCCACGCTCGGGAACAGCAGGTCCAGTGGGATCCGGTGGTCCTCCATGGCCTCGAGGTCGGCTGCCAGTGTGCCGGCCTGGCCCAAGGCCGTGCGCGGCGGCGCACCACCGTGGCCTTCCTCCTCTTCGTCGAACTCATCGAGCGCCTCGGGATACCAGTCCGGGACGTTCAGCGGGTTGGCGGGAGTCAGCCGGATCCCGCCGAGGACTGCCTCCCATGCGAGGGCGTGATGGCACACCGGCCCGGCCGTAGCACAGGGCTGGCGCCACAGCACGGCCAGTCCGTCACAGGCGTAGCGCCGTACCTCGTGCACCGGATGGCATGCCGCCGCGCGTACCGCCTCCGCCGCGGCCTCCCGCAGTGCCGGGCCGACCCGGTGTGCGGCCCAGGGCAGCAGCAATCGGGGCAGGACCAGCGCTGCCATCCGGCTCCCCTCCCAGGGGTAGGTGGCATCGGCCGCGCCGGCCGGCACGCGGTCCGTGATGGCGCAGGCCAGCAGCCCGATCGCCCACTCCAGATCGTCCGCCTCCAGTTCGCGGCCCGTGTCGGCGGCCATCACCGCCCCGGCGGCCACCGCGTAGAGGCCACCGGCAGCGTGGACACCGACCTCATCAGAGCGAGAACCCTCCTCCAAGTCCTGGGCGGCATCCCGGGCAACGCGCAGGTCGGCGGCCAGTTGGGCCAGATCCGCCGGCACCGCGGCCGCAGCGCGCCGCCACAGGTCCGTCATCGCCTGATACGCCGTGGTCATCCCCAGCAGACGGCTCTGGAAGCCGCTCGCGGCCCGCATCCGTTGGATCCGCTCGGCGATGTCGGGGGAGGGCAGGACCTCGACCACCACCTCCCGCCCTTCTCGGCGGATGCTGTAGCGGTCGAAGTCCAGATGGTCGGCCCAGTTTCCCACCGCTGGGTCCACGGCATCCTGCTCCCCGCCGGCTTCGCGCAGGCGCCGCGACACCCCCCGCAGTCGCTCCAGGACCCCTTGGTCGTCCTGGCGCGCGGCCTCGACGACCAAGTGCATCGCCACACGGCCCGGCTGCGCCCGCAGGTAGAGGTCACCGGGCAGGTCGGTGGGGGAGCCGGAGCCGAACATGCCCCGGTACATGGCGCGCCGGTTCTCGAACGACCACACCAGCGGCTGGGCGAGGAAGTCGTCCAACTCGTCGGTGACGCGGTCCAGATGGCGTACGAGGAAGCCGTAGGCCAATCCCGCGCCGGCGGCCGTGCCGACATGCCGCAGCGGGAGCTGCGCCACGTGCCGCAGTTCCATCCCGGCCTCGAGCATGTGATGCATCATCAGGTCCAGGGCCATCAGGGAACTCGTGCACGGCTGGGGGCCGTTGAGGGTCCCCTGGTACCAGCCCCACGCCCCCGCGCCGCCGGCGTACACGCGGACACCGGTGTCCAGCAGGTCCGCCTCCAACACCGGGCCGCCGGGGGAGCTGGCACCCTCGGGCCCGCCCGGGACCCGCTCGGACACCCCGTCCCAGTACTCTGTGACCGGCCCGTACACGCAGTCGTGGGCCAGCGCCGACACCAGGGCCAGCCCGTGTGGGGCCGAGGCCTGCAGCAGCGCCATGAACGGCCCCCGGTACCAGGCGGCCTGACCGCGTGTGCGCAGCCCCTCGTACTCGTGCCGTCCCCGGAACGCCTCCTGGCGGCGGAGGTCCTTCCCCGCGTCGTGCGGGTCCGTGCAGTAGTACGCCGCCGCGAGCCGCAGCAGCAGGTCCGGATCACGGGCCGCCAGAGCGCGTGCGGGATCGAAGCGGTCCACCACCGGAGCCAGTTCGCCCCGGTCGGCCAAGGCCACCGCCCGCAGCGCCCGCGCCACGTGTTCGTCCAGGTCGGCGCCGAGCAGCCCCAAGGCCTCCAACCGCGCCTGGCCCCTGCTTCCACGGCCCCCGCCGCTCAGCAGACGCTCGCGCACCAGAACCCGCGCGGCACGGTAGGGCGACACGTCGGATCCCGCCGTCTCCAACCGCGCGACCCCCCGCAGCCAGCCGAGCACCACCTCCTCGCCCCGGGACGGCTCATGGTCGGCACCGGAGGCGAACAGGGCAGTGTTCGCAGCCAGCCACGCCACGACCGGCGCTGCGACCACCACATCGCACGCCCCCTCGCCGGCGAACCGCAGCTGCACGCATGACAGCAGACTGTCCAGCAATAGCGGGTCGCCGCCCAGCGAAGCGGACAGCGCTTCCAGCGCCTGCTCGCACCAACCCGCCGCCAGCACCGCCTCCCACGGCACCTCCGCCCACCGCGGCCCGTGGACTCCGGCCAGCGCCGCGAACCTGGCCGACACCTCCTCCCAGCACGCAAGGAAGGCACCGGTCGCGCTGCCGCGCTGCCGCAGCCTCACCTGGCACACGATCCGCGCCGCCCGCACCGCCCACCGGTGCCCCGACGCCTCCAGCAGCGGCAGGCCGTCCTCCAGCAGGAGCCGCCGGGCCACGGCGTAGTCCCGCAGCACGTCATGCGCGAACTGCTGCTCCTCGCCCCCCAGCGCCGACCCCTCGCCCACCGGCGCCAGGATCCCCGCCGAACGCAGCGACGCCAGCGTCCGGCCGGTGGGAAGGCGGCCCCGGCGTGCCGTCAGCCGCCCTTCCGCCAACGACACCAGCGCGTCGGCCCGGTCATCCCCCGACCCCTCGTCATCGGCACCAGGGCGCCCGCCCTGCAGGATCAGTGCCTGCCACACCACGGAGTAGACGTCGGCCTCGCTGGACAGCACCTCGGGCAGACGGGCGCCGGTGCGTGTGGCGCGCAGCAGCAGGTCGACGGTGGTCAGCCGGCCCAGCAACCAGCGCGACCTGGCGTCGCGGGCGATCCGGGCGAGTTCGGGGGCGGCGGCCAGCACCTGGGCACTCTCGCCCTCGTCCAACGAGCGGAGAGTGAACTCCCGAACCGGGCGCCCTGCCAGCTCCAGAATCTGCCGCAGGGTGTCCACCGCATCGTCGCGGCTGACCAGGACGAGAGTCGCGCCCAGGCCCCAGGCCGCTTCGGCGGCCTCGGCCACCAGGTCCTCCAAGCCCTGCTGCGCCGCCTCCGCGCCGTCCAGGAGCACGGCACGGCCCGGTGGCCTCTGCTCCCCGCCATCGGCGTGCCCGTCCGCGCCGATCCCTGCGGCCAGCGCCCTCTCCAGCAGGTCCTCCAGCCCGTCCCGGTGGCCGGCCAGGGCGGGCAAGGGCGCGGCGAGCACGGTGAACTGGCGCCGCCTCAGCTCCTCGGCCACACCCAGTGCCAGGGCCGACTTCCCGGTGCCCGGCTCCCCGCGCACCAGGACGACCGCCTGTGCTCCCGCATCGGTGACACAGCCCGAAAGGTCGCGCACGGCCGCGCCGCGGTCGATCCGCAACTCCTCACCGCCGCCGGTGCGGATGAAGCCGGGCGTGAGCCTGCGCAGCCTGCGCTCCCACTGGGCGAACAGGACCGGGGCATCCACAGTGGCGCCGTAGTGGATGACGTCGCCGTGCTGGGAGGCGTAGACGCTCCCGTGGGCGGAGGCGGTGTTGACCTGCACCCCATCCTGCTGTGATTCCTGACGGGGGAGTGCCCCGCCCGCGTCCTCAGGCGGCCGGGTCATCCTCACACCCCCGGCGGCAGCCGACGGTCCCCACGGATCGTCAGGGACCCTTTCTGGACCGCGTTGACCGTGCCCTGGGTGTACGCGGTGTTCACCTGGACCGGACCGCCGACCGCGCCCGGCTCGCCCGCCCCGGGCCCCTTGCCGGTGCCGCGGGAATCCGGTGGCTCACCCGGCCCCGCAGGGAGGGCGGCGATGACGGCGGCGGCCGCAGCGGCCGCGTGGGCGGCGGCCAGGGGCTGCGACCCGGATGCGTCCGCCGTGGCCTTCGCCCCGTCCGCGTAGTCGCTCAAGCCCCGGAGCACGAGCGCCTCCAAACCGCCGATGCTGGCGGCCTCGGCAAGGCCGGCCCCCTCCATTTCGATCGCCGCCGCGTCCTCGAAGGCCTCTGCCAGCAGCCTGCGCACCTCGCCCTGCGACGTGTTGAGGACAGCCTCGCCAGCCGCGATCGGCTTGAAGTGCACTGCCGGCCCCGCCCCCTCCCACCGGCCGCGCGCATCGCTGGGAATCCCTGCGTGCCACTCCCGGCCGCGCAGGGCGTGCCGGGCCGCCTGCAGCATCGGGTGGGAGGCGGGCCAGGATTGCGGGCGGGGGAGTGTGCCAGCCGGCGTGTGCTTGGCGCTCTCGTAGGCGTGGATCCGGCTCGCCACCACCACGTCCCCCAGCGCCACGTCCCGCTTCAGGGCCCCCGCGACGCCGACGAACAGCACTGCCCACGGGTCCAAGTGCTGCCTGGCCCGCTCGGTCACCACGGCGGTCGGTCGGTTACCCGGGCCGACCTCGGCCAAGGCAACCGCGCGCCCCGTCGTGCCGAGCACCCCCGTCTCGAAGACGGTCCCGCCATGGACAACGCGCCTCAGGCCGGACAGATGGGCCCGAACCGCCTCGTACTCCAGCCCCAGTGCGGTCAGCACCACCACAGGCCGAGAATCACTACCACTCATCAGACCCCCAAAGAAAGACAACACTCCTGCGAGAACGGACTTTCCCTCGTTCGAAGGTACCGGCCCCATGCCACGGCGGGCCGCATCGCATCCCCTCGATCCACTGGCAACAATAGCTCCACCCTCCGACAGTGAAGGAGCCCTAGTGGAAGAAGAAGCGACCTCGATCAAGGCCCTCTTCCTCGAATACCAGCAGACCAAAGAGGAACAGAAATCCAGGATCGCCTTCCGCGACAACCTCCCCTACGTCACCCTCGGCCTCGTCGCCGCAGTCCTCGTCGCCGGCTCCCTCTCCACGCCTCTGCTCCTCCTGATCTCCGCCGCGACCCCCGCTCTGGGGTGGCTCTACCTGGCCAACGACAAGAAGATCAGCGACATGGGGCGCTACATCCGCACCAGCCTCGACCCCCGGCTCGGCGCCATCAGCCAGGAGCAGGTCACGATGTTCGCCTGGGAGCACTTCCACCGCAGCGACGCCGGGCGGACCCAGCGCCGGACCATCCAGTGCGCCGTCGACCTCGCGCTCTTCACCGGAATCCCCACCGTGGCACTGGCAGTTTGCTGGTCCGGGGGCCGGAACTCCGCTCTCAGCCTGGCAGTTTCCGCCATCGAAGTAGCAGCTGTGATCACATTGGCAATCCATATCGTCAAGCACGCCAAATCCAGCCACTGATCGAAGCCGTACCTGCAGTGAGGCGGTCACGATCCGCCAAAATACGAATCTTTCCCGCGTCAAGCAATTGGCAGGTTTTCGTGTTCGGGAAAGTTGGGCACGAGGGGGTCCGCGGCGCCGGTGTGGACGTCGTGGGGTTGGTTCCAGGCCAGGGCCTCGTGCGGTCGGAGGGTGTTGTAGTCACGCCGGTAGTCCTCGGCGTGCCGGACGAGGTCGAGGGCGTCGGGGATCTCCTCGAGGAACGGCTTCTCGTACTTGAGCGAGCCGAAGCCGCGCTCGCGGGAGCCGTGCTGGCCGGGGGTGCGGACCCGGGTGCGGATGTGCCGCAACTCCGGTCGGGTGGCCATGAACGCCTCGATGCGGAACGAGCGGAATGGTCCGCCGTTGTCGGTGACGATGGTGACCAGCGGCTTCACGGTCCCGTCCGCGTCGCGCGTGGCGAACTCGGCCAGTGGCTTTCCGGCCAGCGACTCCGCTTCCTTGACGGCGAGTTCGATCGCGGCGATCGCGTCGTGCTGGTTCGCGGTGGGCGAGATGTGCCAGTCCAGCTCGTACTTCGACCAGTAATCGCGACAGCCGGCCAGCCTCCAGATCCCGCTGCCGGCCGTCTCGAACTCGGAGAAGTCGAGCTGCCAGACCTGGTTCGGGCCGGTCGGCTCCGTGGCGAAGGCGGCCTTGCGGCGGGCGGCGAGCTGGCGCCGTTCGCGCTGGTAGTTCGCCTCCAGCAGCAGGCCCTCGTCCCGCAGCAGTCGCAACACGGTCGCTTGTGAGACGCGGTGGCCGTCCCAGCGGCACGTCGCTTACACCTTGCGGTGGCCCCAGGCCGGGTGCGCGAGCGCGTGCCGGCGGGCGGTCTCCCGGACGCTCTCGCGGGCCGGACGCGGCCATGGTCCTCTGGTGGGCGCGCCCTGGCGGGCGCGGGCCTGGTGGCGGCGCCAGGTCCGCTCGGGCACGCCGATCAGCCGGCAGAACCTCGCGGTCGGCATGCCCGCCTCGGCGCGGGTCGCCTCGAGGTCCTCGAAGGGCCCAGTCGGCCCTCCGCGGACTTCTTCCACACCCGCGGCTCGACCGGGGCCTCACCCGGTGCCTGGGTCAAGTCGGCGACTTGGGCTTCGAGTTGCTGTTCCCGGGTGCTGGGGCCGGACTTGCCCGCCAGCCCCGCGCGGCCGGACTCCAGGAACTGGCGTTTCCGGGTTCCGATCGATTGCTCGGACACCTTCGCCCGTCGCGCGGCCTCGGCGACGGTCGTCTCCCCGGCCAGGATCGACAGTACGATCCGGACCTTCTCCTCCGGCGGCAGTGCCGGCGGTCTCACCATGATCGATCGGACTCCTTCACGCAGCAGGACCCGCGACAAACGAGCCCTGCCACAAAGTCTGACGCGCGACAGGGGTGTGGGGAACGGCCGCCTTGGTTGTTTGGGGGTGGTTTTCGGGGGTGGGTGGGTGGGGTGGTTTTCGGGGGTTGGTTGTCAGGTGGGGAGGGGGGTGGTGTGGGTGTGGGCGGTGAAGGCGGTGGTGTCGGCCTGGGTGGCGGTGATGTGGTGGGTGGGGTTGTGGTGGTTGGTGGGGTTGTGGTGGGTGGTGTGGGCGTGGATGTAGCAGGGGGTGTCGAGTTCGACGTAGCGGTTGAAGGTGATGTCGAGGTGGGTGATGATGTGGGGTTTTCGGGGGGTGGTGAGGGTGTTGGTGGCTTGGCGGGTGGCTTCGAGGAGGAGCATGCCGGGGACGTGGTCGACGGGGTGGTCGAAGAGGACGGGGTGGTGGGTGTCGACGCGTAGTTGCCAGTGGTGGGGGTGGGGGGTGGGGGAGAGGACGATGTCGTGGTGGTGGGTGCGTCCGGCGGTGGTGGGGGTGAGGGGGTGGGGGGGTGGGGGGGCGGTGTGGAACGGGTGGGCGGTGGTGGCGCGGCCGGCGCGTAGGCGTTGGTAGACGGTGGGGGTGTGGCAGTGGAAGTGGGTGGTGGCGGTGGCGAGGGGTTGGCCGTCGCGTCGGGCGGTGTAGTGCATGGTCATGGAGGCGGGCAGGCCGCGGTGGTACCTGATGTTGGTGGCGGTGACGTGGAGTTCGATCTCGGCGGGTGTGGGTTCGATCCTCATGGCGCGGGGGTCGAGCCGTATCTGGAAGTGCGACCAGCTGAGTTGGTGGCCGAAGGGGAGGTGGTAGGCGGCGTGGGTGAGGAGGGGGAAGGTCTGGCGGATGGTTTCGGACAGCAGGAGGGGGTCGTGGGTGTGGTGGTCGGTGGTGTAGAAGCTGTGGCTGCGGGGCCATTGGGCGGTGACGGTGAAGGTGTCGGGAGCGGTTTGGTGCCAGCCGGTGAGGAAGACTTCGGACAGTGACGCGCGGTGGACGTACTCTTTGGCCACTGTGGTGGTGAGTGCGGGCCGTGGGCCGGTGTGAGGTTGCGTGGTGACGAGCATGCCGTTCCCCTTTTTTGGCGTGCGAGGTGGGGCCGGTGGCCTGTGGGCCGCCCGGTCGGACGTGCTGTGCTCGGGGTGTGTCACTCCCGTGGCGTACATGGTGCAACACCCTGACCCTAGACCGAGGTTCGTCTGTAAAATAGAGGGCGTTCGTTTTGTTTGCCGAGTGGAAGCGGGGCCTGGCTGTGGCTGAACCGAAGCAGGAGCGTGCCGTGCGGACGCGTGAGGTGATCCTTTACGCGGCGGCCGAGGTCTTCGACGAGTGCGGTTACAGCGGTGCCAGCATCAGTAAGATCATGCAGCGGTCGGGGGCGACGCAGGGCGGGATGTACTTTCATTTCAAGTCGAAGGAGGGGTTGGCGCACGCGGTCATGGCGAGTCAGCAGGAGTTCATCCGGCTGCCGCCGGGGCGGGACGGTCTGCAGCGGCTGATCGACATCACGTTCCATATCGCGGGGGAGCTGCAGCGCAATGTGCTGTTCCGCGCGAGTGTGCGTCTGGCGGTGGAGCAGGGGGAGCTGGGGCTCGAGGACGACACGGCGTACCAGGAGTGGGTCCAGCGGTTCCACGCGCAGCTTGTCGCGGCGCGGGAGTGCGGTGAGCTGCTGGAGGGCGTCGACGAGTGGGAGTTCGCGACGGTGCTGGTGGGGGCTTACACGGGGACGCAGATCTTCTCCAACGTGGCGACCGGGCGGGCGGACCTGCCCGAGCGGATCGCTTCGCTGTGGCGGTATCTGCTTCCGGCGGTCGCCACCCCCCAGGCGGCGGTGCTGTTGCGGGTGGAGCCGTCGGTCGGGCCGCCGTCTGGTCGGGTCTCGGCGGGGTGAGCGGGGGCCGGGTGGAGCCGTCGGTCGGGCCGCCGTCTGGTCGGGTCTCGGCGGGGTGAGCGGGGTGAGCGGGGTCGGGTGGCCGGTGGTCGGGGGCGCTGTCCGTTTCGGCTCGGGGTGGTGCGCCGTCTGGTCGGGTCTCGGCGGGGTGAGCGGGGTCGGGTGGCCGGTGGCCGGGGGCGCTGTCCGTTTCGGTTCGGGGTGGTGCGCCGGCGGGGCCGGCCGGCGGGGTCGCCGTTGGTCCCGTCTCCGTCTCCGTCTGCGGGGGGTGCTGTCCGGTTCTCGCGGCTCTGGTCGTCGGGGCCGGGTCCTGGCTGCGGGGGGTGGTGCGCTGTTGGTCCGGGGCCGGCGCTGTTCGGTCCGGGTGCTGTCCGCTGTCCGCTGTGCGGGTCGTGGCTGGTCCCGGGGTGCTGTCGGCCGGTGGGGTCGGTGTTCGGGCGTTGCCTGGTTCCGTGGTCGGGGGTGGCGGGGGCCGTCGTCCGGTGTCCGGTGTCGGGTGGCGGCGGTGTTGCGGGTGGTGCCCGCCGGCCGGGCTCGGCGGGTGGTTGCGGGGTGTCTGTCCGGTGGTGGCGGGTGGGCCGGGCGGGTCCGCGGGGTGCCTTTGTGTCCTTGCGCCGTGCGTCCGTCGCGGCTTCCCGCGGCGGGGGTGGCGGGGTGGTTCGGTGGCCGGCCCCGGCCCCGGCCCCGGCCCCGGGCTCGGCCCCGCACCCGCACCCGGCCCCGGGTGCGGCCCCGCACCCGCACCCGGCCCCGGGTGCGGCCCCGCACCCGCACCCGGCCCCGGGTGCGGCCCCGGGTGTGGGTTCGGGTGGTGGGGTGGTGCGGATTGCCGGGTGGGCTCTGGTGGTGGGTGGTCGCGGCCGGTTGAATGGAGGGTGTTCGTTTTGTTCGGGGGGAGGTCGGCGCGAGTGTGGTGGGGGAGCGCGGGTGGGGGTGGTGTGGCGTGGTCTGCCGGGGGTGCCGTGTCGCCGGGGCCGGGGCCGGGGCCGGGGCCGGGGCCGGGGCCGGGGCCGGGGCCGGGGTTGGGGCCGGGTGGGTGGCGTTCGTTGCGTGGTCGGCGGGTGGGGGGTCGCAGGATCGTGCTGAGCGGGGCGACGGGGTTCGTCGGTTCGGTGGTCCTGGAGGGGTTGGTGCGCGGGTGGGCGGGTGCCGCGGGTGGTGGGGGGGTGGAGTTGCGGGTGGTGTCGCGTCGGCCTCCGGTGGGGGGTGGCGGGGTGGTGGAGTGGGTGTGGGGGGATCTGGCGGAGCCGGCGTCGTTGCGCGGGGTGTGTGAGGGGGCGGATGTGCTGGTGCATCTCGCCAGTTACATCGGTGCGGACGAGGGGATGTGCGAGGCGGTCAATGTCGCGGGGAGCGCGGCGTTGGTGGGGGAGGCCGTTCGGGCGGGGGTGGGGCGGATCGTGGGTCTCTCGACGGCGGCGGTGTACGGGGTGGGGCCGCACAGCGGGATCGGTGTGGACGAGGTCGAGCCGGTGCCCGTTTCGGTGGTGAGCCGTACGCGGTTGGCGGGGGAGGGGCCGGTCCTGGCGGCGGGAGGGATCGTGTTGCGGCCGGGCCTGGTGCTGGGGGAGGGGGACCGGTGGGTCGTTCCCGCGCTGGCGGAGCTGGTCGAGCGGGTGCCGGCCCGGTGGGAGGGCGGCCGCGGGTTGTTGTCGGCGGTGGCGGTCGGTGATCTGGGCCGGCTGATCGTCCGTCTGGCGTGCGCGTCCCGGGCGGTGGGCGGTGGTCTGTACCACGCGAGCCATCCCGTGCCGGTCAGGGTGGGGGACCTGCTGGCGGTGCTCGCCGCCCACGGGGTGCTGCCGTCGGTCGCGCAGCGGGAGGAGCTGTCCTGGGAGGCCTGCCTGGAGCGGCTGCGGGCGCGGCCGGGACGGGTGAGCGCCCGGCAGCTGGAGCTGCTCACCCGCGACCACTGGTACCGCAGCGAGCGGGTGTGGCGGGCGGCGGGCTGCCCGGCCGGCCCCGGTGTGCTGGCCCGGACGGCACAGGCGGCACGCTGGTACCGCTCGCACCTCGACCCGCGCCCGACCGCCTGACCGCCTGACCGCCTGACCGCCCCCGCCCCCGCCCCCGCGGCCCCGGCCTCGCACCGTCCTGCCGTGGCCGTGGCCGTGGCCGTGCCCGTGCGGGCCGGACGCCGCCCCGGCGGCCGCCACCGCCGCCCCGCCGTCAAGGTGTCTCGACGGGGGCGGTGCGGATGTCCGCCGTCCCCGGTGCGGTGGGCCCGGTGGGTGCGGTGGGTGCGGGTGTTTTCGGTGCGGTGGGTGCGGGATGCCGGGGTCCGTGCGGGGGTGGGGGGTTGGTTCGCGGGGGGTGTGCGGGGCCCGCTGTTTCGGTGCGGGACGCCCGGACGCCCGCCGCCCGGACGCCCGGACGCCCGGGCACCCGCCGTCCGGACGCGGCGGCTCGGGGGAAGGGGTGGCGGGGCGGAGGGTGTCGGCCGTCCCCGGTGCGGTGGGTGCGGGTGTTTTCGGTGCGGTGGGTGCGGGATGCCGGGGTCCGTGCGGGGGTGGGGGGTTGGTTCGCGGGGGGTGTGCGGGGCCCGCTGTTTCGGTGCGGGACGCCCGGACGCCCGCCGCCCGCCGCCCGGACGCCCGGGCACCCGCCGTCCGGACGCGGCGGCTCGGGGGGAGGGGTGGCGGGTGTGGGGTGTTCCGGGGTTCGCGCGGGGTGGCGGGCTGGTGCGTGCCGGCGGTGCGGGCGTCTTTGGGTGTGGCGGGGCGCGCGGTGTCCGGCTCCCGTGCGGGGGGCTGTCGGGGGAGCCCCCGCGCGGGCGGGGGGCCGCTTTCGGGGTGTCCCCGGGGGCGGGGCGCTCTGATGTCCGGGCGTCCGGGCGTCCGGGCGTTCAGGCGTTCTGGTGTTCAGGCGCTCTGGTGTACCGGCTCGCCCGGTTGCTGGGCCGGGTGGACGAGGCGGTTGTAGGTGTAGGCGGCGGAGACCAGTGTCATGTGGTGGTGCCAGCCGGGGTAGGAGCGGCCCTCGAAGTCGAGCATTCCGTACTCCTGCTCCAGGGAGCGCATCGCCGTCGTCGTGCCGCGGTGCAGCTGGGAGAGGGCGATCAGCCGGTCGATGCGCCGGTCCACGAGGTTGGTGATCCACATCCGGGCGGGCTGCTGCCCGCCGCCGGGGCGCCACTGGGTGAACAGCCGGTAGGTGTGCCGCGCGGCGGGGGCGTCCTGGCGCGGGAGGTGCAGGCGGGCCAGCCCCGACAGGATGCGGACACTGCGCAGCCGCCGGTCGGGGGCGGGGAGCGTCGCGGTGTGCGGGTGGCGGGTGCCGGAGGGGTACAGCAGCTGGCGGGCGCTGAGGGGGGCGTGGAGGTCGGGGGCGGCGGCGCGCAGTCCGCCGGGCACCACCCGCAGGGTGCCCGGCACGGCGATGACGAAGTCGCGTCCGCGCCGGCTGAGGCCCTCGACCAGCCGGCCGGCGTCCGGGTACTCGCTCATGTCCGCCACGACCGGCGCGGGCGCCTGCGAGGTGCGGGAGGCGAGGGTGTCCACCAGGTCGAGGGTGTGGGCCCACAGGGGGCGGTGGCGGACGGCGGGCGGGATGCGTGTGCGCTCGCGCAGCACCGCGTCGTCGTCCCACTGGTCGGGCAGCAGCAGCCGCCAGTCCACGGGCACGTCCTGCCCGCCCGAGGACAGGAACACCCCCACCCCCACCTGGCAGTTGACGGTACGCCCGGCCGACGGCACGAAACGGCGGTGGACGCCGCACGAGTGGTCCCCGCGCTTGGGCAGCACGGCCGCGGCGACGGACCAGGCCTCGGTCGGGGCGTGCTGCTCGACCACCCGCGTCAGCTCCCGGCGCGCGGGGCGCCAGTCCCACGGGCTCGCGTTGATGAACTGCTGCAGCGACTGGGAGGCCGTCGGGGAGTCGGAGACCGCCGACGCCAGCCGGCGCACCGACTTCTTGCCCGGCGTGACCAGCAGCCCCCGCAGGTACGCCTGGGCCCAGCGGCGCTGGTCGGCGCGCGGCAGATGGCCGAACAGCTCCTCGGTGAAGGCGCTGAGGCGCGACTGGGCGAGCGCGGCCGCCGCGCGGGACATGTCTTCGGCCATCCTCTGTTTCCTCCCCGGCTGGGCTCCTCCCAAGATAATAGAGAACGTTCGCTTTGTTTTTGAATCGGGTGGAGCCGCCTGCTACAACTTCGCCAAGTCGCCCCACGACCGGACCCGCAGGAGAAGTCCGGACGTCTTTCGCACGTCGGCGTTGCGCCGCAGCCGCCCGCCGTCGAAAGCTGGGCGGCAGACCGAACGCGCGGGCCAGTGGGGAGATCTGTGGTGGGACGAGCACATCTGAGGGCCGCACACGCACCACCGGCCGGATGTGCACCCCGCACCCCGCACCCGGAACACCCGGCGCACCCGGAACACCCGGCGCACCCGGAACACCCGGAACACCCGGCGCGCCCGGTGTGCGGCGCTCCGCCGCCCTCCCGCCGCCGGTCCTCGCCCCGCCGTCCGCCGTCCCCGCCACCGCGCCCCGCCCCGGCCGCCTGGGCCCTCCTCCCGTACGCGCCCGCCCCGGGCCGCCCCCGCCGGCGCGCGCAGACGGGAGCCACACCGTGGTGAAGCAGGAACGGGCGGCACGCACCCGGCACGCCCTGGTGAAGGCCGCCGCCGTGGAATTCGACCGCGCCGGCTACGAAGGCACCAGCCTCGCCCGCATCAGCGAGACGGCCGGCATCTCCATGGGCGCCCTGACCTTCCACTTCCGCACCAAGGGCGAACTCGCCGTCGCCGTCCAGCGCCTGGGCCGCTCGGCCACCCAGGACGTCGTCACACGCGTGGCCGCCCACCCCGCGCCCGCCCTGCAGAGCGTCATAGCGCTGACCCTCGAACTCGCCCGCCTCCTGGAGAAGGAGGCAAGCGTACGGGCCGCCGCCCGCCTCACCCGGGAAATGCCCGCCACCACCGCCGCCACCGCCTGGTACCCGGCCTGGACACACACCGTCGACGAACTCCTCGAACAGGCCCGGGACGGCGAACTGCGCCCCGGCACCGACCTGCGCACCGTCGCCGCCCTCGTCGCCCACCTCGTCGCCGGCGCCGAGACGCACATCCGCTGCCGCGTCCCCCACACCGAACACCAGAGCGCCGACGCCCAACTCGCCCAGCTCTGGCGCCTGGTCCTGCGCGGCGTGTCCGCCAACCCCACCTGAGCACGCGCACCCCCGCCCGGACACACCCCACGCCCGGGGGCGCGCCCCACCCGGGCACACCTTGCGCAAGTCCCCGTTGTGCCCGCGCCCCCCGGGCCCGAGGGTGAGGGCTCACCCTTCCGGCGGACCTGCGAGGAGCTGAGAATCCCGTGGCGGACACACCCGCGGCCACCAGGGCGGTCAAGGAACCGCCCCCGGCCCGCCCCCCGGCCCGGACCCCCACCACCGGCCCCCACCCCGCCCCGGCCCCCGCCGCCCCCGGCGCCCCCGGCGCCCCCGCCGTCCGGCACCCCGCCGAGGGCGGCGCCCCGGCGGTCCCCGCCGAGGACGGCGCGGGGGCCGCCCGCGGCCGCGTGCTGCTGCCCGTGCTCCTGGGCGGCGCGTTCATGACCGTCATGGACTCCTTCATCCTCAACGTCGCCGCCCCCACCATCCGCACCTCCCTGCACACCGGCCTCACCCAGAGCGAACTCGTCATCTCCGGATACGTCCTGGCCTACGGCCTGCTCCTCATCACCACCGGACGCCTCGGCGACCTCCACGGCCACCGCGGGGCCTTCCTCGCGGGCCTGGCCCTGTTCACCACCGCGTCACTGGCCTGCGGCCTCGCCACCTCCGCCACCGCCCTCATCGGCCTGCGCCTCCTGCAGGCCCTGGGCGCGGCCGTCCTCTACCCCCAGGTCCTCGCCCTCCTCCAGACCTCCTACACCGGCCGCCGCCGCGACCGCGCCTTCGCCGCCTTCGGCGCCACCATCGGCGCGGCCTCCGTCACCGGCCAGCTCCTCGGCGGCGTCCTGCTCGCCGCCGACCCCTTCGGCCTCTCCTGGCGGACGGCCTTCCTCGTCAACGTCCCCGCCGGCGCCCTGCTTTTCACCGCCGCCGCGTTCACCCTGCCCCGCACCCCGCGACGGCGCCCCGCCAGGCTCGACCTCACCGGCGTCCTCCTGCTCACCTGCGCCCTCCTGCTCCTCACCCTCCCCCTCCTCCACGCCACCGGCCCCGCCCGGCCCGCCTGGACCTGGACCCTGCCCCTCCTGTCGCTGCCCGCCCTCGCCGCCTTCCACCGCCACGAACGCGCCCTGCACGCCCGCGGCGGCACCCCCCTCCTGCCCCCCGCCCTCCTGCGCGACCCCGCCGTGCGCCGCGGCGGCGCCACCGCGCTGGCGTTCTTCGCCGGCAACGCCGGCCTCTTCTTCACCCTCACCCTGCTCCTGCAGGACGGCCTGCGATACCCACCCCTCCAAGCCGCCCTCACCTTCACCCCCCTGGCCTGCGCCTTCGTCGCCGCGTCCCTGCTCGCGCCCCGCCTGAAACCCCCCTACCAGGCCCACGTCCTCGCCATCGGATACACCGTCAACGCCGCCGGGACCCTCCTGCTGCTCGCCGCCACCCTCCTGCCCGCCACCGCCGGCGACCGCTGGACGCTGATGACGGCCCTGACCGTCATCGGATTCGGCGAGGGCCTCGGCGTCAGCCCCCTGTTCGCCGCGGTCCTGCGCGACACCCCCGCCCGCGACAGCGCGGCCGTCTCCGGCGCGATGGAGACCGCCGCCCAGATCGGCATGTCCCTGGGCATCACCGTCACCGCGCTCGTGTTCTCCCGCGCGCTCGGCGGCCGCACCGGCGCCGGCGCCCACCAGGACGCCTTCGCCGCCGCCCTGGCCGCCGTCACCCTCCTCGCCCTCCTCGCCCTGGCCCTCGCCCCCCGCCCCACCCCCACCCCCACCCGCACCGGCACCGGCCCCGGCACCGGCCCCGGCCCCGGCACCGGCCCCGGCCCGGGCACCGGCAGTGGTACGGCCCCGCGCACCGGGCGGCCCCGGTGACGCCCGCCCGCGCCGACCTCGCCGGCCCGGGCGCGCCCGGGCGGCTGCCGTCCCTGACCGCCCTGCGCTTCGTCGCCGCCCTGCTCGTGTTCTGCTTCCACGCCACCTACGAGAACGCCTTCCGCGACCCCGACGCCGGCGCCCGCTTCTCCCAGCTGTTCAGCAAGGCCGGCTGGGTCGGCGTCTCCTTCTTCTTCGTCCTCAGCGGCTTCCTGCTCACCTGGTCCGCCCGCCCCCACGACAGCGCCCGCCGCTTCTGGCGCCGGCGCTTCTTCAAGATCTACCCCAGCCACCTGCTGACCGCCCTCGCCGCCCTCGCCCTGATGGCCCGCGCCGGCCAGCCCCGCCCCGGCGTCCTGCGCAACCTCCTCCTCGTCCAGACCTGGACCCCGGACGTCGACGTCATCCTCGGCGTCAACCCCGTCAGCTGGTCCCTCGCCTGCGAGGCGCTGTTCTACCTCGCCTTCCCCGCCCTGCTGCCCGCCGTGCGCCGGATCCGCCCCGCGCGCCTGTGGCCCTGCGCGGGCGCCCTCACCGCGGCCGTCCTGTGCGTCCCGCCGCTGGCCGGCGCCCTCCTGCCCGCCACACCCCACATGACCTGGCTGCCGGTCTCCGAACAGCACTACTGGTTCGTCTTCGCCTTCCCGCCGGTACGCGCCCTGGAATTCGTCCTCGGCATGGTGATGGCACGCATCGTCGCCACCGGCCGCTGGAAGGGCCCCGGCACCCCCACCGCCACCCTCGCCCTGGCCGGCGCCTACGCCCTCGCCCTGCGGGCCCCCTTCGACTACGGCCTGGCCGCCGTCACCCTCGTCCCCGTCACCTGGCTGATCACCGCCGCCGCCGCGGCCGACACCCGCACCCCCGCCACCCCCGCCACCCCCACCACCCCCACCACCCCCCTCGCGGGGAGGCGCAGGGCCGGCCCCCGCGCCCGCCCGCTGCGCGCGCCGCTGATGCTGCGCCTGGGCGAACTCTCCTTCGCCTTCTACCTCACCCACCGCCTCGTCCAGGTCTACGGCCACCGCGCCCTCGGTGAGGGCCGCGCCTGGAGCACCCCCGCCGCGGCCGCGCTGCTGGCGGCGAGCGCGGCCCTCACCCTGCTGCTGGCCTGGATCCTGCACACGGCCTTCGAACGCCCCCTCATGCGGCGCTTCGCCACCCCCCGCCACACCCCGCCCGACACCCCCGTACCGCCGCCCGCCCCCGCCGTACCCGTACCGCCGCCGCCCGTGGCGGCGCCGCCGGTGGCGGCGCGGGCACCGGTGCCCGCGAGCGGGGACCCGACCCACGGAGACACCCGGTGACCGTCGACATCGACGTCTGGTTCGACTACATCTGCCCCTACAGCCTGATCACCCGCCAGCTCCTCGCCCGCGCCGTCACCGGCGCGGGCACCGACACCAGGACCACCCTGCACCCCTTCGAGGTCAACCCGCACTGCGTCGAGGAAGCGGGGGAGTACCCCCGGGGAGTGTGGGAGAACTCGGTGCGCCCGCTCGCCCGCCGGCACGGCGTACCCCTGCCCGGACCGCCCGGCACCCCGCTGCGCCGCGCGCGGATGGCGTTCACGGGCTACCAGTACGCCCTCGAACAGGGCGCCGAACCCGCCTACAGCGACCTCGTCTTCCACGCCTACTTCCACGACTGGCAGGACATCTCCGACCCCGTCGTCCTCACCGCCCTGGCCCGCCGGGCGGGCCTGGACCCCCTGGCCTACCGCTCGGCGATCCTGTCCGCGCGCTACGCGCGCCTGCACCGCCAGGCGGAGGCCGCCGCCCGCGCGAGCGCGGGCGTCACGATGGTGCCCGTCGTGGTCATCGGGTCCTGGCGGATCGACGGCGTGCCCTCCCGCGCGCAGCTCGACGACGCGATCGGCCGCGCCGCCGAGGCCGGCACCGGCTGACCCCCGCCCACCCCGCCGCCACGACCGGGCCCCGCCACGACCGGGCCCCGCCACGACCGGGCCCCGCCGCGACCGCGCCGCGACCGCGCCGCGGCGGGGCCGCGGCCTGCGGCGGCCCGGCACCCGGCGGCGCGGCGGTCCGTGGGGATCCGCGGCGGTCCGGGGCGGTCCGGTCCGGGGCGGGGCGCGGCGACGCGCGGGTGCCCCTTCCGTGGCCGGCCGGGCCGGGGGAGGGGCACCCGCGCGTCGGCGGCCGTGACCGGCGGGCAGCCCGGTCGGGGCGCGGGGTGCGGGGGTGCGGGGATGCGGGGGTGGTCAGGCGATGGGCTGGCCCACGGCTTCGCACCATTCGTCCAGGAGCGCGTCCGCGGACGCGGGGTCGGGGCCTTCGGCCCACAGGCGGGTGACGGCGGAGACGGAGTCGGGCAGGACCAGTGCCCACCGTCCGTCGTCCTCCAGGACCCGTACTCCGTCGGTGGTGTCGATGGCGCGTCCGCTGGCCGCCTCCACCACCGTCCGCATGACCTGGCCCTTGTCCTGCCAGGCCGTGGGCAGGTCCCGGCTGCGGACGTGGGCCCGCGGCAGTGACGAGAGGAGTTCGCTCAGCGGCGCGCCGTCGCGGGCGAGCAGTCCGGCCAGGCGTACGAACGCGGCGATGCCGTCGGCGTGCGGGGAGAACTCCGGCAGGATGAACGCGCCCTCGCCGTCGGCGGCCAGCACGGCCGCGTCCTGGGCGGCGCGGCGGGCGAGCTCCCCGGGGGCGGTGGCGGTCCACCGGATCCGTCCCCCGTGCGCGGCGGCCGCGGACTCCGCGACCCGGCTGGCGGTGACCGGCAGCGCGACGGTGCCGCCGCCGAGTTCGGCCGTGACCAGTCGCACCATCAGCAGCAGCGCGGCGTCGTCGCCGACCTCCCGGCCGAGTTCGTCGACGATCCACAGGCGTTCGCCCGCGGAGTCGAAGCGCACGCCGAACGCCGCGCGGGAGGCGGCGACCAGATGGCCCAGGGTGCGCATGGCGGCGGCGCGCTCCGAGGCCGTCTGCGTGCACGCCGACGGCATCAGGCCGCTGTTGACGGTGAGCGCCTCGACGCCGATGCGTCCCAGGACCGAGGGCAGGACGAGCGCGGCGCTCCCGCACGCGGCGTCGACGACCACTTTCAGCCGCCGTTCGGCGATCGCGGACACGTCGACGCGCTCGGCGAGTTCGCGCGCGTAGTCCTCCACCGACGCGGGCGAGGTGTTCAGGCAGCCCAGCTCCCCGGCCAGCACCCGCCGGTACTCCCGGCGCCCGAAGACGCGGTCCAGGGCGCGCTGCGCGCCCTGCGGCAGGTCGGTGCCGTCCGCGCCGAGGAACACGATGTCGACGCTCTCGGGCGTGCCCGGCGTGGTGGTCACCACGATCGCGCCGTCGCAGCCGGCGGCGCTCTCGCGGCGGGCGACGGGCAGCGGCACGTGCCCCAGGTCCCGCACCCCGACGCCGGCGGCGCGCAGCGCGCAGATCATCGCGGGTGCCAGGACCTGCGCGGGTGTGCCG
This sequence comes from Kitasatospora setae KM-6054, assembly GCF_000269985.1. Lineage (NCBI taxonomy): Bacteria > Bacillati > Actinomycetota > Actinomycetes > Kitasatosporales > Streptomycetaceae > Kitasatospora > Kitasatospora setae. The sequence goes on from NC_016109.1 coordinate 8,668,418, forward strand.
TGGTCGCGGGCGATGGCCACGTGGGCGCCCAGGGACAGGGTCGTGGCGTACGCGCCGGCCAGGCGGACCGCGAGTTCGGTGGTGATCTCGGTGTTCAGCGTGCCGCGCACGCCGCGGGAGCCGAACACGGACTTCGCGCGGCGGGAGTCCCAGATCAGGCAGTCGCTGACGACGGTGCCCGCCTCGACGCTCTTGCCCGGGTAGACGAGGACGCCCCCCGTGACGCAGGAGTCCTCCTCCAGCACGCAGCCGGACCCCAGGACGGCGCCCTCCTCGACGCGGGTGCCGCTGTGCAGGACGGCGCCGCGCCCCACGACCGCGCCGCGCAGGGCGGCGCGCGGGCCGACGTAGGCGTGCGGGTGCACCACGGCGCGCTGCAGGACGGCGCCCTGCTCGATGACGGCGTGGCTGCCGACCACCGTGTGCTGGCCCAGCCGGGCCCCGGCGCCGACCTGGGCGTGGGCGCCGATGTAGAGCGGCCCCTCCAGGACGGCCGCCGGGTCGACCTGGGCGGTGGCGGCCACCCGCACGCCGGGGGCGACCTCGAAGCCGGGCAGGTCCACCCGCACGCGTCCCTCCAGGACGTCGGCCTGGGCCTTCAGGTAGCTGCCGTGGGTGCCGACGTCCTCCCAGTAGCCCTCGGCCACGTACCCGTACACCGGGTGGCCCTGCGCCAGCAGCCGGGGGAACACGTCGCCGGCCCAGTCGACGCTCTCCCCGGCGGCCACGTGGTCCAGGACCTGCGGCTCCATCACGTAGATGCCCGTGTTGACGGTGTCCGAGAACACCTGCCCCCAGGTGGGCTTCTCCAGGAAGCGCTCCACCCGGCCCTGGTCGTCGGTGATGGTGATGCCGAACTCCAGCGGGTCGGGGACCCGGGTGAGGCACACGGTGACCAGGGCGCCCTTCTCCCGGTGGAACCGGATCAGGTCGCCGAGGTCGATGTCGGTCAGCGCGTCGCCCGATATGACGACGAACGGGGCGCCGCCCAGCTGCTCCTGGGCGTTCTTCACGCTGCCGGCGGTGCCCAGCGGGCTGTCCTCCCGCGCGTAGGTCAGTGACATCCCGAGCGCGGAGCCGTCCCCGAACTGCTCCTGGACGAGCGGGGCCAGGAACTGGACGGTCACCACCGTCTCGCGCAGGCCGTGCCTGCGCAGCAGCCGCAGCACGTGCTCCATGATGGGACGGTCGGCGACGGGAAGCAGCGGCTTGGGCAGGTCGGAGGTCATCGGCCGCAGCCGTGTCCCCTCACCGCCCGCCATCACAACAGCCTTCATTACCGGAGTTCTCCCTCGGTCGTTCGGTCAGGACGATCAGGACGGTCACGGTCACGGTCGGGACGGGCGTCGCGGCGGGGTGGGCCGGGCGCCCGCCGCCGCCGGGCGGGCCGGGCGGGCCGCTGCGGCGGGGCGGCGTGGGCGGGGGGTCAGGCGCCGGCGGGGCCGGTGGTGTGGGTGGGGTCGTCGGTGAGGGTCATGGCGGTGTCGAGGCCGGCGGCGGTCAGGGCGCGCCGTACGGCCGTTCCCGCGCCGTCGACGGTGATCTGCGCGCCCCGGGGGAGGAGTTGCTGGGTGTGGGCGAGGCAGCGCACGCCGCCGGCGCAGATGGAGCGCAGGCCGTGTACGCGCAGGACGAGGCGGTTCAGCGGGCGTTGCAGGGCTTGTTCGACGAGGCCGCGCAGGGCGGGTACCCGTCGTTCGGGCAGTTCGCCGGTGAGGTGGATCGTCGCGGTGGAGCCGGTGATGCCGTAGTAGGCCTCAAAGGTCACGTTCGTCACCTGTCTCTGCGGGGTGCGCCACGAGGACCGTGACGCTGTGGCCGGCCAGTGTCAGGGGGCCGGCGAGGGCGGGGCCGGGGGGCGCGCCGGGTGGGTTGATGTCCTGGCCGGGGGGTGCGGAGGTGTCGGCGAACAGGTGCCAGCGGGTGCCGGCGGGGGGCGGGGGCGGGTGGACGGCGCGGGTGTGGCCGCGGGTGTTGGCGGCGAGGAACACGGTGTCCGCGGTGGTCGTCGCGTCGTCGTCCTGGTGGTGTGCCAGCAGGGCGAGCAGGCCCTCGGCGGCGGGGTCCTCGCCGCGCCAGGGCAGTTCGCCGTGCCGGCTCAGCGCGGGGTAGGGCCAGCCGGGGGGTGTGTCGCCGGGCGCGCGGGCGGGGCGGCGCAGGACGGGGTGGGCGGCGCGCAGGGCGAGGCAGGCGCGGACGAAGGCGAGTTGGTGGGCGTTGGTGTCGGCCAGTGTCCAGTCGAGCCAGCCGGTGGCGTTGTCCTGGCTGTAGGCGTTGTTGTTGCCGTGCTGGGTGCGGCCGAACTCGTCGCCGGCGGTGAGCATCGGCACGCCGGGCGCGGTGAGCAGGAGCAGCAGGGCGTTGCGGATCTGCTGGGAGCGCAGCCGCAGGACGGCGGGGTCCTCGCTGGGGCCTTCGCAGCCGGCGTTCCAGCTGGCGTTGTCGCGGGGGCCGTCCTCGCCCCGTTCGCCGTTCGCCTCGTTGTGGGGGTGGTCGTAGGAGGTCCAGTCGGCGAGGGTGAATCCGTCGTGGCTGGTGAGGAGGTTGACGGAGGCGCGGTGGCCGCGTCGGCCGTAGAGGTCGGGGGAGCCGGCCATCCGGTGGGCGAGTTCCTCGCCCCCGTCGCCGGTGCCGGTGAGGAAGCGCCGTACCGCGTACTGGAAGCGGCTGTTCCACTCCATCCACCGTCCGTGGGAGGGGAAGCGGCCGACCAGGTCGAGTCCGCTGGCGTCGAAGGGTTCGGCGATGAGTTTGCAGTGCGCGAGGACGGGGTCGTGGGAGATGGCTTCCAGCAGGGGCGGGTTGTCCAGTGGCCGGCCGTCCTGGCCGCGGGTGAGGATGGGGGCCATGTCGAAGCGGAAGCCGTCGACGCGGAACTCGCTCGCCCAGTGGCGCAGGCAGTCCAGGAGCAGGGCGCGGGTGACGGGGTGGTTGGCGTTGACGGTGTTGCCGGTGCGGGTGAGGTTCAGGTAGGAGCCGTCGTGGTCGTGGAGGTAGTACGCCGTGTCGTGGAGCGCGCGCAGGGACAGGGTGGGGCCGCGGTGGTCGCCCTCGGCGGTGTGGTTGAGGACGACGTCGAGGATCACCTCGATGCCGGCGCGGTGCAGTTCCCGGACGAGTTCCTTCAGTTCGCGCACGGGGCCCGGTCCCCAGGGGTCGGCGGCGTAGGCGGCCTTGGGGGCGAAGAACGCGACCGGGTTGTAGCCCCAGTAGTCGGGCAGCGGCGCTCCGGTGGCGGGGTCGGTGAAGGGGTTGTCGGTCTCGTCGAATTCGAGGACGGGCATGAGTTCGACGCAGTTGACGCCCAGGGCGCGCAGGTAGGGGATCTTCTCGCGCAGGCCGGCGAAGGTGCCGGGGTGTCGCACGGCGGCGGAGGGGTGGCGGGTGAAGCCGCGCACGTGCAGCTCGTAGACGACCAGGTCCTGCGGGGCGATGCGGGGGTGCGGCACGTCCTGCCAGTCGAAGTCGTCGTGGACGATCTTCGAGCGGTAGGCGGGCCGCTGTCCCCAGTGCTCGCCTCCGGCGAGGGCTTTGGCGTAGGGGTCGAGCAGGAGCGGTCCGGGCGGGGTGCCGGGGGAGTGCTGGGCGCGGAAGGCGTAGTGGACGGCGCGCGGGTCCAGGCCGGGGACGGTCATGGTGAAGACGTCGCCGGTGCGGTACTCCTCGGGGAAGCGGATCTCGCGCAGGATCCCGCCGTGCGCGGCGTCCAGCAGGACCAGCCACATGGCGTGCGCGGTCGGCGAGTTGACCGTGAACGTGACGCCGGCGGCGGTGGGGGACGCTCCCGGGCGCAGCGGGTCGCCGGGCAGGACCGCCGGCGCGGGCGGCGCGGGCGGTGCGGGGCGCGGTGGCGGCGTGGTGCGGGTCGGGGGGGCGTTCACGGGCGTTCCGTCGGGCGCAGGCGTACCCGTACCGTCATCGCCCTGTCGTGCGCGGGCAGGCGGACGGTCATGGCCTCGGCGTCGAAGTCGCTCCAGGGGGCTCCGTCGATGAGGACGTGCTGCAGTTCGACGCGGCCGGGCGGCAGCAGGTCGGGGGCCACCCGCAGCAGGGCGCCGGGGTAGTCGGCGTCGCCGCGGGGCCTGAACCAGAGGTCCAGGCTCTCGCCGCGGACCAGCAGCCGGGTGTAGACCTCGGCGAGGTAGCAGAGTTCGGCTTTGTGGTACATCGCCATCGCGTGGTTGCCCTTGAGGCGTTCGTCGCCCATGAGGAAGGGCATGCCGTCGGCGAGGACGGTGAAGTGCACGCCGCCCTCGTCGTGGTCGAGGAAGAAGGCGTTGTAGAACGCGGCGGCCTCGTGGGCGTGGTGCAGGTAGTGGTCCTCGCGGGTGTGTCCGGCGAGGACCAGGTAGGCGAGGATGGCCTGTTCCTGCTGCCACCAGGTTTTGCGGTTGTGCCAGACGAAGGCGTGCCGGCCGTTGTCGGCCTCGCGTTGCAGGAGGTCGTACCAGCCGCCGCGCTGGCCGTCGCGGCCGACGGCGGGCATGGTGTGGGCGAGTTGTTCGGCGAGGCGGCGGTATTCGCGTTTGGGCAGGGCGGCGCCGGTCCGCGTCAGGTTCCAGGCGATCTTCAGGTTGTGGCCGACCACCGCGCGGTTCTGCTGCCAGCCCCAGGTGTGGTCGGGGGTCCAGTCGCCGTGGAAGCGCTCGTTGACGAACGGGCTGGGGTCGGGGCCGCGGTCGGGGAGGTGGACGGCGATCATGTCGCAGGTGTGTTCCAGCATCCGCCGGTAGCGGTCCTCGCCGGTGGCGAGGTACAGGTTGATGAGGTAGGCGGGGGCGTGGTCGCCGACGGAGTTCCAGTTCTTGCGGGAGCGGTTGGGGCCGAGTCCGTCGTGGTGCGGGCTGAGGGTGACCGGGTCGATGTGGGAGTAGTAGCCGCCCAGGCGGGGGTCGTGGAAGTACTTGTCGAAGAGTCTGACCGTTCCTTCGATGTCCGCCTTGATGACGGGGCTGCCGGTGACGCGGTAGGTCTGGGCGAGGCCGACGAGGGCGTAGATCTGTTCGTAGGCGGGGATCGCGCGGTAGTCGTCGCCGAACTCGGAGGCGAACAGCTTGCGCTCCCCGCCGCCCTCGACGTCGACGCCGTGGTACCAGTAGACGGTGTCTTCTGCCTCGTCGTGGAAGCGCAGGTGGTCGTGGAGGTACTGGGAGCCGCGCTCGGCGACCTCCAGGTACTCCTCGTTGCCGGTGAGCATGTAGGCGGTGGCCATCCCGTAGACGAGGCGGGAGATGGTGTCGCTCTCCTGGACGTGGTGCGCGGTGCGGTGCCCGCAGCCGCGGACCTGGGTGCGGTAGTGGGCGAAGTCGGCGGGGCCGTCGCCGAACTGGGAGCGGCGGTAGAACTTCGCCAGCTGGTCCAGCTGGCGTGTCCACCAGCCGGGTTCCTGGTAGGGGTGCGCGGTGGCGGCGTCCCCGGCGAACACCAGCCGGTCGGCCTGGAAGTACAGGTCCGCCCCGTCCGGGTAGACGGGGCCGTGGGCGAAGACCAGGGCTCCGGGGGACAGGTGTTCCCCGATCCGCGCGCTCACGTCGTGGTAGGGCTCGCCGAGGTTGCGCAGCCGCTGGGCGGTGGTGGTCTCGGTGAGGTGGAGGGTGACGTCGCGTCCGTCCAGGGTGCGCAGGGTGAAGCGGGAGCCCTGGTGGCCGGTGACGTAGCCGGCGGTGAGGTCGGAGAAGGAGAAGGGCAGGGCGGTGTTCACTCGGTGCTCCGCGCCGGGACGGAGAGCCGTTCGATGACGGTGCGGGCCAGCAGGTGGCAGTGGTCGGCGGTGCGGGAGGTCACCAGGTCGCGGTCCACCACGAGGTCCTGGTTGAGGTAGACGCCGCCCATGTTGCGTACGTCGGCGGCCAGGTTGTTGTGGCAGGTGACGGGCCTGTCCCGGATCAGTTCGGGTGCGGCGGCGAGCAGTTGCAGCCCGTGGCAGGAGAACGCCTTGACCAGGCTGGGGATGCGGAAGGCGCGGCGCAGGAGTTCCAGCGCGGGGGGTGTCTGCTCGACGTCCTCGCTGAAGCGCAGCCGGTCCGCGACGCTGCCCGCGGGGACGATCAGCGCGGAGTACTGGAGCAGTTCGTGGTAGTCCGCGCCTTCCAGGTCCCCGTCGACGTCGAGCGGGGCGTGGTGCTCGTGGCCGGTGAAGGTGAGGGAGGGCTGCCCCCACAGCCGGGTGAGCAGGCGGACCTCGGCGCCCTCCTCGGCGAAGCGCCGCCGGTAGTAGGCGATCTCGTCCTCGACGAAGTCGCTCTCCATCAGGACGCCTATGCGTTTTCCGGCCAGCCGGCCGGTCGGCAGGGGTTTCACGGTTCTCACGGGGGACTCTCCCGGAAATTGCGTCGTTGCCGGACAGGGGGAGGGCGGGGGACGGGGGCGCGGACGCGGCGCGGGCGGGCGCCGCGGCCGCGGCCCCGTTCCCGGTGGGGGACGGCGACGGCGGCTCTCAGAGCCCGGCGGAGCCGGGCATCGGAGTCAGGGAGTCGACGGTGTAGGCGCGGATGCGGGGGGTGCCGTCCTCCAGGACGACGCTCCAGCTCTGGTGGGCGTCGAAGCCCAGCCAGGTGCTGGTGGCGTCCGGCGCCTTCCACGTCCTGGTCTGCCAGTTGACGAGGACCCGCACCTCGGCGGAGGCGGCGCGGATCTCCTCGACGTCCACGGTGAGCACGGTGTGCGCCTCGTCGAAGAACCGGTGCGTCACCGCGTCGTACCAGGAGCGGAAGCCCTCGTGCCCGTGCGCGGTGCCCTCGGGAAAGCGCATGACCAGGCCGTCGGCGGCCAGGTGGGGCAGGACGTCCTCGACGGGGTCGTGCCGGTCCAGCGCGCGGTACCAGTCCTCCACGAGCCGGCGTACGGCGGCCTCGCTGAGCTGCTGCTGAATCTGGGGCGTGGGCATGGCGCGGTGCTCCTTCGGCTGGTCGGGCGGTCGGTCGCGGGGTCGGGCGGGCGGTTGGTCGGGGGAGTCGGGCGGGCGGCCGGTCGGGCGGGCGGGGCGGTCTCTCATCCGGTCACGAGGTCCACCAGGTACGGCCCGTCGTGGGTGAGCATCGCGTGGACGGCCGGCCCGACCTGTTCCGGCGCGTCGACCCGCTGCCCGGCGACGCCGAGCGAGCGGGCCAGGTCCGCGAAGCGGATCTCGGGGCGCGACAGGTCGAAGGCGTCCGGGTAGGCGTGCGGGGCGATGCCCTGCTCCTGCCAGTACCGTTCGATGTTCAGGTCCAGCAGCCGGTAGCGGCGGTTGTTGCAGACGACGAATCCGGCGCTGACGCCGTAGCGGGCCGCGGTCCACAGGGCCTGGACGGTGTACATGCTGGCGCCGTCCCCGGTGAACCCGACCACCTGGAGGTCCGGGCGGGCCAGTTTGACGCCGATCGCTCCGGGGATGCCGACGCCCAGTGATCCGCCGCGGGTCTGGAAGTAGGTGCCGGGCACCCGCGGCGGCAGGTGGCGGGTCAGCGCGGGGGAGGCGGTGAGCGCCTCGTCGAAGACGGCGAGGTTCGCCGGGGCCCGCGCCGCCAGCTCCCGGGCGAACGCCTCCATCAGCCCCTCCCGGCCCTGCCGGCCGTCCCGGCCGTGCTGGCCGTGCTGGCCGTCCCGGCCGTCCCGCCCCTGCTGGCCGTCCCGGCCGTGCGGGCCGTGCGGGCCGTGCGGGCCGTGCGGTCGCCGCGGGGCGGCGGGCCGGGCCGGGGCGGCGCCGCCGCGGGACGCCAGTTCGGCGCCCAGCGCGCCGAGGGCGAGCGCGGGGTCGCCGGCCAGGCCGAGGTCGACGGGGAAGTTCTTCGCGATCTCGTACGCGTCGGCGTCGATGTGCACGATGCGGGCGCCCGGCGCGAAGGGGTTCGCGAGGCTGGGGAAGACCTCGGGGAACACGTAGGTGCCCGCGATCAGGACGGTGTCGGCGCCGCCCACCACCCGGGCGCTGTCGGCGCCGGACATGTGGCCGAGGTTGCCGGCGAACAGCGGGTGCGTGGTGTCGAAGTTGACCTCGGAGGAGTTCACGCCCCACACCGGCGCGCCCAGCCGCTCGGCGACGGCGGTCAGCTGGCGCTGGGCGCCGCTCGCGGCGATCCCGTCGCCCATCAGGACCAGCGGGGCGGTGCCCGAGGTCAGCAGGCGGGCGGCCTCGGCCACGGCGGCGGGCTCCGGGACGGCGCGCAGGGACGGCACGAGGGTGGCGACGGCGCTCTCGGCGGTGTCCTGGTCGAGGACGTCGGCGGGCAGGACCACCAGGACCGGTCCGCGCGGCGGCGTCATCGCGATCTTCACCGCGCGGCGCAGCACCCGCAGGACGGAGGAGGGGTCGAGTACGCGGGTGGCGTACTTGGTGACCGGGGCGGCCATCGCCACCAGGTCCGCCGCCATCTGGGCGTCCATCGCGTCGTAGCGCACGCCGGCCTCCCCGACCAGGGCGACCAGCGGCGAGCCGCCGCGCTTGGCCTGGTAGAGCATGCCGGCCGCGTTGCCGAGCCCGACGCCGCTGTGCAGCTGGACCACCGAGGGGCGCTGCGCGGCCCGGGCGTAGCCGTCGGCCATGGCCACCGCGACGCTCTCGTGCAGGGCCAGGACGTAGCGGGTGGCGCCGGCGCCGGCGAGGTCGAGGAAGCCCTGCTCGACGGTCCCGGGGTTGCCGAACATGTGGGTGATGCCGTCGGCGGCGAACTGCTCGAACAGGGCGGCCTTGCCGGGCCTTGCGGGCATGGTGGCTCCTCGGGGTCGCGGACCGGGGACTGTGCCGGCCGCTTCGGCTACCAGCCGAAGCGGCGCAGGCCGTTCTCCAGCACCTCGGCGAGGAGTTCGCCGGCGAGGACGGAGTCCGGGGTGGAGCGGGCGGTCACGAAGGGGAAGTCGACGACGACGGAGGTCTCCTTGCCGACGTTGCCGTGGAAGGCGCCGTCGGGGCCGGTGGCGTCGCGCAGGATGTACTCCAGCGGGTACGGCGGGGGGCCCATGTTGAACTCGACGCCGACGAAGCCGGTGCCGTCCTTGTAGTCGTACTCCTTGGGGTGGCCGGTGACGTGCTTGCCCCGCAGCAGGCTGGCGCGGGACTCCGCGTCGCGGGCGAAGGCGAGCGCGGCGACGCCGTAGCACTCGGCGAGGATGGGCTTGCCGGCCGCGACGAACGCCAGGATCAGCTCGTGCAGGCGCTCGTTGTTGGCCAGGTCGACGATCGGACCGCTGCCGCCCACCACGACCATCGCGTCGAAGCTGGCGAGCAGCTCGCCGGTCGCCGCGCCGAGCCGGCGGTTGTACTCCTCCAGGTCGCGCAGGTGGTTGAGCGCGCTGTAGTAGGGGCGCTCCGGGAGCATCTCGGCGAGGCTGAGCGGGTTGTCGAGCCGGCTGGAGTCGTCCATGGCGCGGGCCCGGCGGGCCATGTCGCGGGTGGTGACCGCCCGGCCCAGCGGCGGGTCGATGTACTCGGAGTCGAGGCTGGGGGGCAGCGCCTGGGGGCGCTTGCCGGTCGGGGTGATGAACGCCGTCCGGTAGCCGCGCGCGTCGAACACGTCGAGCGGCCCGACGAGTTCCTCCCCCCAGTACCCGAATTCGGACAGCACCACCAGGACGCGTTTGGACACGGATGTCTCCCCTGTGACGTAAGGACGAGGGCTGTCCCGTCGGCGCGGCCGCCGGCGGCGGGCCGCGGGCCGGGGGCTGGGGACGCCACCGAGTCAAACCCCTGCCCCGGGAGCGGGCAATGACCGCGGGCACGATCGCGGCGACTCTCCCAAGTTGCCCCAGTCGCCGCGAAAGCCCCGCCCCGCGGCCGCCCCCGGCGTTCGTTCTGGTGTTCTGGGACGCCCGCAGTGCGCAGCGCTGCCAACCGCCGCCCGCAGCCGAGGAGCGCCCCTTCATGGCACCCGCAGCCGCCCCACCGGAGCGATTGCCGTCACTGACCGGAACGCGGTTTCTCGCCGCCCTCCTCGTGCTCGCCTTCCACGCCTCCTCCGAGGGGCTGTTCGCCGACCGGGGCACCGCCGGGGTCCTGGCCGCCCTCCTCGGGAAGGCCGGCTGGGCGGGCGTCTCGTTCTTCTTCGTGCTGAGCGGCTTCGTGCTGGCCTGGTCCGCGGGCCCGCACGGGGCGCGGCCCGGTTTCCGCCGGCGCAGGATCGCCAGGATCCACCCGGCCCATCTCGTCACCACCCTGACGGCGATGGCCCTGCTCGTGGCGGGCGGCACCGGCCTCACCTGGGCCGAGGTGGTGCCCAACCTGCTGCTCGCGCAGGCCTGGTTCCCGCAGCCGGAGATCTTCGTCAGCGGGAACCCGGTGAGCTGGTCGCTCTCCTGCGAGCTGCTGTTCTACCTGTCCTTCCCGCCGATGTGGCGCGCGCTGTGCCGCATCAGGGCCGGCCGGCTGTGGTGGTGGGCGGGGGCGCTGGCCGCGGCCGTCGTGTGCGTGCCGCCGCTGGCCGGGCACCTGCTGCCCGGCGGCCCGGTGCTGACGATGCCGGACGGCACCGTCACCCTCCACCAGTACTGGTTCGTCTACGTGCTGCCGCCGGTGCGCGCCCTGGAGTTCGTCCTGGGAGCGGTGATGGCCAGGGTCGTGCGCGAGGGGAAGTGGATCGGCCTGCGGCCGCTGCCCGCCACCGCCCTCGCCGCCGCCGGGTACGCGGCGGCGACCCGGGTGCCCTACCTCTACGGCCTGGCGGCCGCCACCGTCGTGCCGATCGCCCTGCTGGTCGCGGCACTCGCCCACGCCGACCGTACCGGGCGCCGCGGCTGGCTCGCCGCCCGCCCGGTGGTGCGGCTCGGCGAACTGTCCTTCGCCCTGTACCTGGTGCACCGGCTGGTGCTCGGCTACGGCCACCGGGCGCTGGGCGCCGACCGCGGCTGGTCCACCCCGGTGGCCGCCCTCCTCGTACTCGCGGCACTCGCCGTCAGCCTCGCCCTGGCCTGGCTGCTGCACACCCTGGTGGAGATCCCCGCCCTGCGCCGCTGGGCCCGCCCCCGCCCCCGCCCCGCGCCGCCGCGCCCGCATCCCGCCGCGCCCCCCGGCCCCGCCGGCCACGCCTCGCCGAACTGAACCCCGCCCCGCGCCACCCCCGCCCCGCGCCACCCCGGCCGGCCGGCGCCGGCGACCGACCCGGCCGCCGGCCGCGCCGCGGCGCGTCTTCACCTGGAGGAACACGTGAGCACGGACCGCACCCCGTCCGCCGCCCCCGTCCGCCGCCCCGCCCCCGTCCGCCGCCCCGCCCCCGTCCGCCGCCCCGCCGACGCCCGGCGGGCGGCCCCGCCCGGCGGCCTCGGCGCGGCACCCGACTGGTTCAAGACAGCGGTCTTCTACGAGGTACTGGTCCGCTCCTTCCAGGACAGCGACGGCGACGGCGTCGGCGACCTGCGCGGCCTGACCGCCCGGCTGGACTACCTGCAGTGGCTCGGCGTCGACTGCCTCTGGCTGCCGCCCTTCTTCGCCTCCCCGCTGCGCGACGGCGGCTACGACGTCTCCGACTACAAGTCCGTCCTGCCGGAGTCCGGCACGCTCGAGGACTTCACCGCCCTGGTCACCGCCGCCCACCAGCGCGGCATGCGCGTCATCACCGACATGGTCATGAACCACACCAGCGACCAGCACCCCTGGTTCCAGGCCTCCCGGCAGGACCCCGACGGCCCCTACGGCGACTTCTACACCTGGGCCGACGACGACAGCCGCTACCCCGACGCCCGGATCATCTTCGTCGACACCGAGACCTCCAACTGGACGTACGACCCCGTCCGCAAGCAGTACTTCTGGCACCGCTTCTTCTCCCACCAGCCGGACCTCAACTACGACAACCCGGCCGTCCGCGAAGCCATGCTGGACGTCCTGCGGTTCTGGCTCGACCTCGGGATCGACGGCTTCCGCCTCGACGCCGTCCCCTACCTCTACACCCGCGAGGGCACCAACTGCGAGAACCTCCCCGAGACCCACGACCTCCTCAAGGAGGTCCGCGCGCTCGTCGACCGGGAGTACCCCGGACGCGTCCTGCTCGCCGAGGCCAACCAGTGGCCCGAGGACGTCGCCGACTACTTCGGCGACCACGAGCGCGGCGGCGACGAGTGCCACATGGCGTTCCACTTCCCGCTGATGCCGCGCATCTTCATGGCCGTGCGCAAGGAGTCCAGGTACCCCGTCTCCGAGATCCTCGCCGCCACCCCCAAGATCCCGGCCGGCTGCCAGTGGGCGATCTTCCTGCGCAACCACGACGAACTGACCCTGGAGATGGTCACCGACGAGGAACGCGACTACATGTACGCCCAGTACGCCCAGGAACCGCGGATGCGCGCCAACGTCGGCATCCGCCGGCGCCTCGCCCCGCTGCTGGGCAACGACCACCGCCAGATCGAACTGCTCACCGCCCTGCTGCTCTCCCTGCCCGGCTCCCCGGTCCTCTACTACGGCGACGAGATCGGCATGGGCGACAACATCTGGCTCGGCGACCGCGACGCCGTGCGCACCCCCATGCAGTGGACCCCCGACCGCAACGCCGGCTTCTCCCGCGCCGACCCCGGCCGGCTCGGCCTGCCCCCCGTCATGGACCCCGTCTACGGCTACCAGGCGATCAACGTCGAGAGCCAGCGGGACAACAACGCCTCCCTGCTGCACCGCACCCGCCGCCTGCTGGCCGCCCGCCGCCGCCACCCCGCCTTCGGCCTCGGCGAGTTCGAGGAGATCCCCTCCTCCAACCCCGCCGTCCTCGCCTACCTGCGCCGCCACACCCGCGACGACGCCACCACCTCCACCGTGCTGTGCGTCAACAACCTCTCCTCCCGCCCCCAGCCCGTCGAACTGGAACTGCGCGCCCACCGCGGCATCGTCCCCGTCGAGGTCACCGGAGGCGCCGCCTTCCCCGCCATCGGCGGCCGCCCCTACCAGCTCAGCCTGCCCGGCCACGGCTTCTACTGGTTCTGCGTCTGCCCCCAGGAGGAGCCCCGGTGAGCGGCCAGCCCCTGCCCTTCGAGCGCGCCGCCACGGAACGGGCCCTCACCGCCTGGCTGCCCTCACAACGCTGGTACGCGGGAAGGACCCGCCCCCTCGACCACGTGTCCGTCATCGCCGCGCACCCCTTCGGCGGCCCGCCCGGCCCCCGCCGCGGCCCGGCCCGCGGACTCCTCCTGGTGGCCCGCGCCCACTTCGCCGACGCGGGCGCCCCCGAGCACTACCAGGTGCCCATCGGCATCCGCCCCGCCCTGCCCGGCCCCCGCCCCCAGGACCCGCCCCCCATCGCCGTCATCGGCGACACCGTCGTCCACGACGCCCTCGCCGACCACGCGCTCGTCCGCGACCTCCTCGCGCCGCCGGCCCCAGACGGCGCCCCCACCCCCCTCGCCCTGCGCGCCGAGAACACCACCCCCGGCCACCGGCCCCCCGCCGGCCCGCCCGCCACCAGCAGACTCCTCACCGCCGAACAGAGCAACACCTCCGTCGTCATCGACGACCGCTACCTCCTCAAGTGCTTCCGCCGCCTGCACACCGGCCCCAACCCCGAGGTCGAACTGCGCCGCGCCCTGGCCGGCCACCCCGGCCCGCCCCTCACCCCGCCCCTGCACGCCGTCCTCCACGGCCACCTCGGCGAAGCCCCCGTCACCTACGCCGTCCTGCAGAGCTACCTGCCCGACGCCGTCGACGGATGGACCGCCGCCCTGCACCACCTCCGAACCCGACCCGGACAGTCCTTCGCCCGCGACGCCCACGCCATGGGAACAGCCACCGGCGCCGTCCACACCCGCCTCGCCGCCGCCTTCGGCACCCGCCGCCCCACCCCCGGCGAAGCCGCCCGCCTCACCGCGCGCCTGCTCACCGCACTGGAGGACGCCCTGCGCGCCGTCCCCGAACTGGCCCGCCACGAAACCGCCCTGCGCCACGCCTACGCCCAGGCCGCCGACCCCACCCCCGCCACCACCCTCCAACGCGTCCACGGCGACCTCCACCTCGGCCAGCTCGTCCGCTGCGGCCGCACCTGGCAGCTCATCGACTTCGAAGGGGAACCCTCCGCCCCGATGGCCGAGCGCACCGCCCCCCGCCCCCCGCTCGCCGACATCGCCGGCATGCTCCGCTCCTTCGACTACGCCGCCCACCACGCCGCCTGGCAACCCGGCCCCGCCGACCCGCGGGACCTGCGCCGCTGGGCCCGGGACAGCCAGCACGCCTTCTGCGACGGCTACGCCCTGGCCACCGGCCACGACCCCCGCGACACCCCCGCACCGCTGCGCGCCCACATCCTCGCCAAAGCCGTCTACGAGAGCGCCTACGAAGCCCGCAACCGCCCGCACTGGCTGCACATACCGCTGGAAGACGTCGAACGGCTCCTCGACCCCGCGGCATGGCCGCCGCACCGGCCCCCCGGAGATGACACCCCATGGAACTGACCGCCACCAAACCCATCATCGACATCTGGTTCGACTACATCTGCCCCTTCTCCGTGATGACCCGCAAAGTCATCGACGACGTCACCGCCCGGACACCGGCCGACGTCCGCTGGCACCCCTACGAACTCCACGAGAACGGCGTACCGCCCACCGGCAAGACCGACTACCCCGAACACGTCTGGGAGAACTCCGTCCTGCCCATGGCCGAGCGGCTCGGCATCCGCTTCGGCCCCGTCCCCGCCATCGCCCTGCCCCGCACCGCCCTCGCCATGCACGGACACCGCTACGCCCGGGAACACGGCCTCCAAGAAGCCTGGGACACCCGCGTCTTCGACGCGCACTTCCACCACGGCCGCGACATCTCCGACCCCGCCGAACTCACCGCCACCGCCGCCGGCCTCGGCCTGGACCCCGAGGAGTTCCGCGCCCGCATCCTCTCCCCGCAGGCCGCCCTCGACCACCACGACTCCCAGCAGCACACCCGCCGCGCCCTGCGCGTCCACACCGTCCCCACCATCGCCATCGGACCATGGCGCACCGAGGGCGTCCCGCAGGCCGGGCGGCTGCTCGACGTCATCGCCGCGCTGAGCACCCGCCGCCCCACCCGCGCCTGACCCCGCCGCGCCCGCGCCCCCGCCGGCCCGGGCCGGCGGGGGCGCGGGCGCGGCGGCGCGCACCGCTCACCACTGCGGCGACTCCAGGGCGTCGACGGCCTGCGCGAGCAACGCCGACAACGCGTCCACCACCCCGGGCGGAAGCCGGCGCAGCACCCGCGCGTGCACCGCGTCCACCCCCTCCTGCACCGCCCCGACCACCCGCAGCCCCTCCACCGTCAACTGCGCCCACGAACTGCGCCCGTCGCGCAGGTCCGCCTCACGCACCACGTAGCCCGACTCCGTCATCCGCCGCAGGACGTTGCTCGTCCCCCCGGAGGACAGCCGGCACAGCGCCGACAGGTCCATCGGCCGCAGCCGGTGACCGGGCCCCGCCCCGCGCAGCGCCGCCAGCACGTCGAAGTCGGCACGGGTCAGCCCGTGCTCGGCGATCCGCTCGCTGGTGGTCGCGTCCATCACCGCGCACAGCCGCGCCGCCAGGGCGGCCAGCTCCGCCGCGGCCCCGGGCGCCACGGCGTACCCGCTCCTGTCGACCGCCCCTGACGCCACGTCCGCCCGCCCCCCGATCGCCGGCCCCCCGATCCGCGCACCGCAGGGGCCAGCAAAGTCTAGACGGGCCCGGGCGGCCCGTGCCAGATCAGCCGGAAAATGCCCAAGTCGCGTTGCCCCGACGGCATATTCTTCCCCGCGCAATACCGGTCGAATAGCTTTCTGGCCATGACCTCCACGTCTGCCCGCATAGTCAAGGCAGTGGTACCCGTCGCCGGTCTCGGAACACGGTTCCTGCCGGCCACCAAAGCCACCCCGAAAGAAATGCTCCCGGTGGTGGACAAACCCGCGATCCAGTACGTCGTCGAAGAGGCCGTCGCCTCGGGGATATCCGACGTCCTCATGGTCACCGGCCGCAACAAGCGCCCGCTGGAGGACCATTTCGACCGCAACTACGAACTCGAGGCCGAACTGCTCAGAAAGGGCGACACCGACCGCCTCGCCCGGGTCTGCGCCCCCACCGAACTCGCGGACATCCACTACGTGCGCCAGGGCGACCCCCGGGGCCTGGGACACGCCGTCCTGTGCGCGGCCCCCCACGTCGGCTCGGAACCCTTCGCCGTCCTGCTCGGCGACGACCTCATCGACCCCCGCGACCCCCTGCTGAGCCGGATGATCGAGGTCCGCGAGCAGCACGGCGGCAGCGTCGTCGCCCTGATGGAGGTCGACCCCTCCCAGATCCACCTCTACGGCTGCGCCGTCGTGCGCCACGACCGCGACGGCGACACCGTCCAGGTCACCGACCTGGTGGAGAAGCCCGCGCCCGGCACCGCCCCGAGCAACTACGCGGTGATCGGCCGCTACGTGCTGGACCCGGCGGTCTTCGAGGTCCTGCGCCGCACCGAGCCCGGCCGCGGCGGCGAGATCCAACTCACCGACGCCCTGCGCGAACTGGCCCACACCAACGAGGGCGGCCCGGTGCACGGCGTCGTCTTCTCCGGCCGGCGCTACGACACCGGCGACCGCTCCGACTACCTCAAGGCCACCGTCCGCATCGCCTGGGAGCGGGAGGACCTGGGCCCGGAGTTCCGCACCTGGCTGCGGGAGTTCATGGCCGCCGACGTCCTCGCACCCGCCCACTGACCCCGGTTGCGCAACCGGGGAACTCCCCGGTTGCGCAACCGGGCCCCGCCCGGGGCGACTTGCCCAGATCGCCGCGGGAGTCCCGCGCGACCAAGAAAACCGAACGATCGTTACGTAATCTCGGTGGCGACCCGGCCGATCCACCCACACCGCCGGCTTCCGCGACGACCGGTACCCCAGGAGGTGCGCCCGACCATGGACACCGTCCAAGCCGACACCCTGCCCGCCTCCGGCGGCGACGCGGGCCGGCCGCCCGAAGCGGAGGACCAGGGCGTGCAACGGGTGCCGATCGGCATGCTCCTGCCCGCCGACTCGCCGCGCATGTCGGGGGAGAACCTGGACCACGCCCGCGCCCTCGGCGCACTGGACGGGAACCTCCCCCCGATCCTGGTGCACCGCGCCACGATGCGCGTCATCGACGGGATGCACCGGCTGCGCGCCGCCATCCTCCAGGAGCGGGCGCTGGTGGAGGTGCTGTTCTTCGACGGGACGCCGGAGGACGCCTTCGTCGTCGCCGTCCGCTCCAACTGCCGCCACGGCCTGCCGCTGACCCTCGCCGAGCGGGCCGCGGCCGCGGCCCGCATCATGATCTCCCACCCCCAGTGGTCGGACCGCGCCATCGCCTCCGTCGCCGGGCTCTCCTCGAAGACCGTGGCCGCCCTGCGGCGCCGCGCCGGCGCCGGGAACCTCGCACCGCGGGCCCGGGTGGGCCAGGACGGCAGGGTCAGGCCGCTGGACAGCACCGCCGGGCGCCTGGCGGCCAGCCGGCTGATCGCGGCCACCCCGCAGGCGTCCCTGCGCGAGATCGCCCGCCAGGCCGGGATCTCGCCCGGCACCGTGCGCGACGTCCGGGCCCGCCTGGAGCGCGGCGAGGACCCGCTGCCGCGGGCCCGCGGGCGAAGAGGCGCCGGCGCCCGGGCGTCCAGGGCCCGCCCGCGCGAGGACGCCGGGAAGGCGCCCGGCCCCGCCGCCGGGCCCCCCGCCGACCTGGGCCGGGTCCTCACCAGCCTGCGCAACGACCCCTCCCTGCGCCAGACCGAGACCGGACGCCTGCTGCTGCGCATGCTCGAAACGCACCTGCCCCACCAGTGGGACCGCCTCGCGGAATCGGTTCCGGCCCACCGGACCGAAACGGTCGCCCTCGCGGCCCTCGAATGCGCGAAAGCCTGGCAGGAATTCGCGGCCAGAATGCGCCGCGCCCCGTCGCCGTAGCGGCCGGACGCGGCAGGGGCCTCCCCTCCCGGAACACGGGGGCGGGGAAGCCCGACAGATGAAGAGAAACGATGGATGAGGAGTGTGTGATGTCGGTAGTTGATGAGGCGTCGGTTTCGGGCGGGGTGCGGGGGGCGGGGTCGCCACCGGCACGGATGACGGGGCGCCTGCGGCTGCTGCTGGTGGTGCTGCTGGTCGCGCAGTTCATGCTCGCGGTGGACTTCTCGATCCTGAACGTGGCCCTGCCGGTGATCGGCAAGGGCCTCGGGTTCTCCCTGTCGAACCTGCAGTGGATCGCGACGTCGTTCGCGCTGTGCGCCGCCGGGTTCACCCTGTTCTTCGGCCGCGTCGCCGACCTCTTCGGACGCCGGCGCCTGTTCCTCGCGGGCCTGGCCCTGCTCGGCCTGTCCTCCCTGGTGGGCGGCCTGGCCACCTCCCCGGGCATCCTGATCGCCGCCCGCATCGCCCAGGGCCTGGCCACCGCCGCCGTCACCCCCGCCGGCCTGTCCCTGCTGACCACCTCCTTCCCCGAAGGCCCCCTGCGCGACAAGGCCCTCGGACTCAACGGCGCCCTCATGTCCGCCGGCTTCACCACCGGCGCCATCCTCGGCGGCGTCCTGACCGACCTCCTGTCCTGGCGCTGGTCGTTCTTCATCAACGTCCCCGTCGCCCTCGCCGTCCTGCTCATCGCCCCCGGCGTCATCAAGGAATCCCGCCCCGACCAGCGCCCCCGCCTCGACATCCCCGGCGCCCTCACCGTCACCCTCGGCCTGCTCGCCCTCGTCTTCGGCCTCACCCGCGCCGGCGAGAACGGCTGGAGCGACCCCACCGCCCTGATCTCCCTGGCCGCCGGCCTCCTGCTCCTCATCGCCTTCTACCTCGTCGAGAGCAAGGCCCCCGCACCCCTGGTCCCCGTCACCATCCTCAAGCGCCCCACCGTCATCTGGGGCAACATCGCCGGCCTCATCGCCTTCCTCACCGAGACCTCCCTCGTCTTCCTGATGACCCTCTACCTCCAGGAAGTCCTCGACTTCTCCCCCCTGGCCGCCGGCCTCTCCTTCGGCGTCCTGGGCATCGGCACCGTCATCGGCGGCTCCCTCGCCGCCAAGGTCATCGCCCGCATCGGCACCAAGGCCACCCTCATCACCGGCGGCCTCCTCCAAGCCGCCGCCACCGCCGCCCTGCTCACCCTCGGCGACACCCGCACCTCCATGGCCGTCCTGCTCACCGCCACCTTCCTCGGCGGCATCGGCAACATGCTCGTCATCGTCGGCTTCATGGTCACCGCCACCTCCGGCCTGCCCGACCACGAACAGGGCATGGCCACCGGACTGGCCACCATGACCCAGCAGATCGGCATCACCATGGGCACCCCCATCATGAGCGCCATCGCCACCACCCAGATCACCACCCACGCCACCCACACCACCGTCCTCGACGGCGTCACCCTCGCCGTCCTCGTCAACACCGCCCTCGTCCTCGCCGGCACCCTCACCACCGCCCTCTTCCTCCACACCCGCAAAACCCCCACCCCCTGACCCACCCGCGACGCGGCCCGGGCCGCCGGCCACCCCCGGCGGCCCGGGCCGGGCACCACCCACCCCTGCGACACGCAAAGGACGCCGAACCGATGGACCTGCAACTCGCGGACAAGGTCTTCCTCGTCACCGGGGCCTCGGCCGGAATCGGGCGGGCCACCGTGCGGGTGCTCGCCGCGGAAGGGGCGACCGTCGTCGGGGTGTCCCGCAAGCCCGCCGCCGGCCCCGCCGACCCCGCCGGCCCCGGCGCCCGGGTCAGCACGGTCGCCGCCGACGTGACCGCCCCAAACGCCGCCCGCCGCGTCGTCGACACCGTCCTGGAGCGCCACGGGCGCCTCGACGGACTGGTCAACAACGTCGGCGCCCTGCACTCCCGCACGGGCTTCCTGGACGTGAGCGACGAGCAGTGGCAGGCGACCTTCGACACCAACTTCCACTCCGCGGTGCGGATGACCCGCGCCGCGCTGCCCGCCCTCCTGGAGCGGGGCGCCGGCTCCCTGGTGCACCTGGCCAGCGAGGCCGCGCGCTTCCCCGACCACCCGCTGGTCGACTACGCGGCCTCCAAGACGGCCCTGCTCTCCCTCTCCAAGTCCCTCACCGCCGAGTTCGCCCGCCGGGGAGTCCGCTCCAACGTCGTCTCGCCCGGCCCGACCAGGACCGCCCTGTTCGACGCCCCCGGAGGCTTCGCCGACCAGCTCGCGGAGCGCTTCGCGCTGCCCGCCGACGAGGCCGTCGAGCACTTCGTCCGCGAGGTGCGCGCACTGCCCACCGGGCGTATCGGCACCCCCGACGACGTCGCCCGCGTCATCGCCTACCTCCTCTCCCCGCTCGCCGCCCAGGTCACGGGAGCCGAATGGGCCGTCGACGGCGGAGCACTGCGCCAGATCTGACCCGCGCCGCCCGCGCCGCGGCGCTCGCCGGCACCGTAGAAGGACGCCTGATGACGGACACGATCACCGCCGCGCCGCAGACCCGCGCCCAGCGCTCGGAGCGCTTCGAGCGCGACGCGCTCGGCCACCGGGACCGGCTCCACGCGCAGGCCCTGCGCCTGACCCGCAACCCCGCCGACGCGGAGGACCTGGTGCAGGAGACCTACACCCGCGCCTACCGCGGCTACCACGGCTTCCGCCCCGGCACCAACGCCGGCGCGTGGCTGTCCCGGATCCTGCTGAACACCTACCTCGACGCCTACCGCAAGAAGCAGGCCGCCCCCCAGCTCTCGGGCGCCCCCTACACCGAGGACCGCGGGCCCGCCCGGCCCGGCCCCGTGCCGTCCGCCGAGTCACAGGTCCTGGACCGGCTGCCCGGCCCGGCGGTCACCCGCGCGATGCTGGGGATACCCGGCATCTTCCGCACCGTGGTCTACCTCGCCGACATGGAAGGACTCTCCCACGAGGAGATCGCCGCACTGGTCGGCGTCCCCTACGCCACGGTCAACACCCGCCTGCACCGGGGCCGCAGGCGACTGCGGGCCCTCCTGGAGGACCACCGCGACGCGGGCGCCCGCGCGCACCGGGAAGAGGTGCGGTGATGCCGCTGGCCCTCATCGCCCTGGCCCTGGGCGCCTTCGGCATCGGGACGACGGAATTCGTCATCGTCGGCCTGCTCCCGCAGATCGCGGGGGACTTCTCGGTCTCCATCCCCTCCGCCGGGATGCTCGTCACCGGCTACGCCCTCGGCGTGGTCGTCGGCGCCCCGCTGATGACCGCCGCCGGATCCCGGCTGCCGCGCAAGACCATGCTCGCCGTCCTGATGGCCCTCTTCATCGCCGGCAACCTGCTCTGCGCCTTCGCGGGCAGCTACACCCAGCTGATGACCGGCCGGCTGGTCGCCGCGCTCACCCACGGAGCGTTCTTCGGCATCGGGTCCGTCGTCGCCGCGGGCCTGGTCGCCCCGGCCCGCCGGGCCAGCGCGATCGCCCTGATGTTCACCGGCCTCACCGTCGCCAACGTCCTCGGCGTGCCGCTGGGCACCTTCCTCGGACAGCACTTCGGCTGGCGCTCGACGTTCTGGGCGGTCACCGCCTTCGGCGTCGTCGGCCTCTGCGGCATCACCGCCCTCGTCCCGCGCCAGGAGCGCGAGCGCGGCGCCGGCCTGCGCGGCGAACTCGCGGTCTTCCGCCGCCCCCAGGTATGGCTGGCGCTGCTGACCACCACCCTCGGCTTCGCCGGGGTCTTCGCCTCCTTCACCTACGTCGCGCCGATGATGACCGAGGTCGCCGGATTCCCGCCCGGCGCCGTGACCTGGCTGCTGGTGCTCTTCGGAGCGGGCCTGTGCGTCGGCAACGTCCTGGGCGGGCGCGCGGCCGACCGCAGCCTGATGCCCAGCCTCTACGTCATCCTCGCCGCCCTCGCGGGCGTCCTGCTCCTGTTCGTCGCCACCGCCCGCACACCCGTGTCGGCGGCGATCACCCTCGCGGCACTGGGAGCCGTCGGCTTCGCCACCGTGCCGCCGCTGCAGATGCGGGTCATGCAGAAAGCCGAGGGGGCTCCGGCCCTCGCCTCGGCGGCCAACATCGCGGCGTTCAACCTGGGCAACGCCGTCGGGGCCTGGCTCGGCGGCCTCACCATCAGCCACGGGCTCGGCTACACCGCCCCCAACTGGGTCGGCGCCCTGCTGGCCGTCGCCGGCCTCGCCGTCGCCGCCCTCGCCGGACTGCTCGACCGCCGCACCGCCGCGGACGGCCCCCCGCCCCCGCACGACCCGCCCCCGCACGACCTGCCCGCGAGCGAGCAGACCTCGCCCGCGGCGGCCTGACCCACCGCCCCACCGCCCCACCGGGCGCGCGGCACGCCCGCCCGGACACGACAACCAAGGAACTCGAGGTAGCTGACGATGAGTGGTGTGGATCGCCGGACCGTACTGGGACGCGGCGCGGCCGTGGCCGGCGCAGCGGTGGCCGCCGCAGCCCTGGGCGGGAGCGCCGCGGCGGCTCCCGCCGGGGCGGCCCCGGGAGCCGCCACCGGCCCGACCATCCGCCCCGACGACCCGCGGTACCCGCTGCTGACCAGCGGCAACAACCAGCGGTTCGTCGCCCGGCCCGACTACGTCAAGATGATCCGGTCCTCCGCCGACGCCGAGCGGGCCCTGGAGAGCGCCTTCCGGGCCGGCAAGCGGGTCTCGGTCCGCAGCGGCGGCCACTGCTTCGCCGACTTCACGGCCAATCCCGGCGTCGAGGTCATCCTCGACTTCTCCGAGATGACCGAGGTCGGCTACGACCCCGGCCACCGCGCCTTCGTCGTCGAGCCCGGCGCCCGCCTGATCAACGTCTACGAGGCGCTGTACAAGGGCTGGGGCGTCACCATACCCGGCGGCATCTGCTACAGCGTCGGGGCCGGCGGCCACATCGCCGGCGGCGGGTACGGCCTGCTGTCCAGGGCCCACGGACTGGTCTCCGACCACCTCTACGGCGTCGAGGTCGTCGTGGTCGACGGGCGGGGCAAGGCCCGCACCGTACTGGCCACCCGGGAGGAGAACGACCCGAACCGCGAACTGTGGTGGGCCCACACCGGCGGCGGCGGCGGCAACTTCGGCCTCGTCACCCGCTACCTGTTCCGCTCCCCGGGCGCCACCGGCAGCAACCCCGCCGACCAGCTGGTCTCCCCGCCCTCGACGGTCCTGGTCAGCGCCATCGAACTGCCCTGGGACCAGCTGACCGAGGCGAAGTTCACCCGCCTGCTGAAGAACTTCGGCGCCTGGCACGAGGCGAACAGCGCCCCGGACTCCGAGTACCGCCACCTCAGCAGCCTCTTCAACGTCAGCTCCCGCGCGCACGGCAGCCTCGGCATGTTCACCCAGGTCGACGCGACCGTCCCCGGCGCCCGCCGGCTCCTGGACGACTACCTGACAGCGGTCCTCGCCGGCACCGGCGTCACCCCCAGGGCACTGGCCCGCGCCAACGGCGAACTGCCCGCGATGCCCGAACTGCTCGCCCCCCGCGAACTCCCGTGGCTGCAGGCCACCCGCCAGGTGGGCACCAACAACCCGACCATCACCAACCCCACCTCCCGCGGCGCCCACAAGTCCGGCTACATGCGCAGGAACTTCACCGACCACCAGGTCGCGGCCGTCTACCGGCACATGACCCGGCCGGACTTCAACAACCCGGACACCATGCTGGTGCTCTTCTCCTTCGGCGGACAGGTCAACGCGGTGGCCCCCGACGCCACCGCCAACGCCCAGCGCAGCTCGATCTTCAAGATGTGCTTCCAGACCTTCTGGGCCGACGCGAGCGAGGACGACTTCTACCTCGGCTGGGCCCGCGGCATCTACGAGGACTTCTTCGCCAAGACCGGCGGCGTGCCCCTGATCGACGACGCCACCGACGGGTGCTACATCAACTACCCCGACCGCGACGTCTCCGACCCCCGCCACAACACCTCCGGCGTGCCCTGGCAGACCCTCTACTACAAGGGCAACTACCCGCGCCTGCAGCAGGTCAAGAAGCGCTGGGACCCGACGAACTTCTTCCGCCACTCACTCTCCGTCGAACTGCCCCGCTAGGGCCCCGGCCCCGGGCGCGCCCCCGCGTTCCCCGCGGGGGCGCGCCCGCGCCCGTGCCGGGCCCGCCCCGTCCGGCCCCGCCCCGCCGAGAACCACCGGGCCCGACAGCGGCCCCCCGAGCACGCACCCGGAGGAACACCCATGCCGCTCAGCCGGCCGCACAGCCTCGACCTCTCCCCACTCGTCAACACCCACGACCTGCGCGGAACCGTCCCCGACCAGTGGGACGAACGGATCGCCGAACTGTTCGGCGCCGCCTTCGCCCGCGTCACGAAGGCCCAGGCCCTCGTCGTCGGCCACGACACGCGCTCCTGCGCCCCCGACCTGGCACTCGCCTTCGCCCAGGGCGCGGCCCTGTACGGCACGGCGGTCACCGACATCGGCCCCTGCACCAGCGACCAGCTGTACTTCGCCTCGGGAGAACTCGCCCTGCCCGGGGCGATGTTCACCGCCCCGCACGGCCCCGCGGGCTACCACGGCCTCACCCTGTGCCGGGCGGGCGCCGCGCCCCTGGGACAGGACGCCGCCCTCGCCGAGATCCGCGCCCTGGTCGAGCGGTGGGCCGTGCACGGGGCCCCGCCCTCCTTCGTCCCCGTCGGCACGATCAGGCGCCGCGACGTCCTCGGCGACTACGGGGCCCGCCTGCGCGCCCTGGCCGGCCTGCGGGGCATCCGCCCGCTGACGGTCGTCGTGGACGCCGGCGACGGCCCGGGCCGGCACAGCGCCCCCGCCGTCCTCGCGGCCCTGCCCCTGCGCGTGGTCCCGCTGCCCGCCGGCCCGGACACCGCCCCCGCCCACGCCCGGGCCGACCCGCTCGCCCCGGCCGCCACCGCCGCCCTGCGGGCCCGCGTGGTCGCCGAGGGCGCCGACCTCGGCCTGGCCCTGGACGGCGGACGCTGCGCCGTCGTCGACGAACGCGGCGAGAGCGTCCCCGCCCCGGCCCTCGCGGCCCTGCTCACCGCCCGCGAAATGGACAGGCACCCCGGCGCCACCGTGGTCCACGACCTGGCCACCTCCCGGTCGGTCCCCGAAGCGGCCGCCGAATACGGCGGCAAGGCGGTCCGCACCCGGGTGGGGCACACCTTCGTCCGGGAGGAGATGGCCGCCACGGGAGCGGTCCTGGGCACCGGACGCGCGGGGCACTACTACTTCCGCGACTTCTGGAACGCCGACAGCGGCCTGCTCGCCGCCCTCCACCTCCTGGCCGCCCTGGACGACCGCTCGGGCCCGCTCTCGGCCCTGGTCGCCCCCTGGGACCGCTACCGCTCCTGCGACGAGACCGACATCGCCACCGACGACCCGCAGGGCCGCACCGCGGCGCTGCGCGCCGCCTACGCCCGCCACGAGGACGTCATGCTCGACGACCTCGACGGCCTGACGGTGACGGCACACGACTGGTGGTTCAACCTGCGCCCCTCCACCACCCGGCCACTGCTGCGCCTCAACGTCGAGGCCCGGGACGCGGCGACGCTGGGCAGCGTCCGCGAGGAGGTCCTGCGCCGCCTGCGGGCGTGAGGGCCGGCGGGCCGCCCCGCGGGTCCTCCTGGCCGGGTTCTGGCCTGCCGGGGTGTCCCGTCGTCCGCCAACTGCCGCCTTGGGCCCCCGTGTTCGCCGTCCGCGAGCGCGGGGGCTTCGTCGTGCCCGCGCTGTTCGGGTGGGGGAGGTCCTGCGTGGCCTGCGGGCGTGAGGGCCGGCGGGCCGCCCCGCGGGTCCTCCTGGCCGGGTTCTGGCCTGCCGGGGTGTCCTGCCGTCCGCCAACTGCCGCCTTGGGCCCCCGTGTTCGCCGTCCGCGAGCGCGGGGGCTTCGCCGTGCCCGCGCTGTTCGGGTGGGGGAGGTCCTGCGCCGTCTGAGGGCGTGAGGGCCGGCGGGCCGCCCCGCGGGTCCTCCTGGCCGGGTTCTGGCCTGCCGGGGTGTCCTGCCGTCCGCCAACTGCCGCCTTGGGCCCCCGTGTTCGCCGTCCGCGAGCGCGGGGGCTTCGCCGTGCCCGCGCTGTTCGGGTGGGGGAGGTCCTGCGCCGTCTGAGGGCGTGAGGGCCGGCGGGCCGCCCCGCGGGTCCTCCTGGCCGGGTTCTGGCCTGCCGGGGTGTCCTGCCGTCCGCCAACTGCCGCCTTGGGCCCCCGTGTTCGCCGTCCGCGAGCGCGGGGGCTTCGCCGTGCCCGCGCTGTGCAAGTCCCGGGATGCCTTCGTTGACGGACAGATAGCTCACGGGAAAGATATCTATCAGCCGAAGGGAGCCCGCCAGGGCCCACCGGCGAAAGACCCCGGCTTCCACGAAGACGTGAGCCACCGAAGGCCCTCCTCTCGGGCCGCCCGGCACCGGGCCGGCCGAGGAGCCTCCGAAGAACATCGCGCCGACGCGGCAACCGCCCCTGGTTCCGCATGCCCTGACCAGACCACAGCAAAGGAAAAAGACATCATGCGGTCCGTAGCAGTAGTCCTCGGGACCCGGCCGGAGGCCATCAAGTTCGCGCCGGTCATCCGGGCACTCCAGGCCGACCCCCGCTTCGACCCCGTCGTCATCTCCACCGGCCAGCACCGGCAGATGCTCGACGACACCCTGGAGGCGTTCGGCCTCAAGCCGGACATCGACCTGGAGATCATGGCCCCCAAGCAGACCCTCTCCCAGGTCACCTACCGCTGCCTGCGCGGCCTGGGCGAGCAGTTCGGCAAGCTCTCCACCGAGGCGGTCCTGGTGCACGGCGACACCGCCACCACCCTCGCCGCCGCCCTCTCCGGCTTCCACCACCAGATACCCGTCATCCACGTCGAAGCCGGCCTGCGCAGCGGATTCCTGGGATCGCCCTTCCCCGAGGAGGGCAACCGCCGCCTCGTCGCCCAGATCGCGGCCCTCCACCTCGCGCCGACCCCCGGCAACCACGCCAACCTGCTGCGCGAGGGCATCGCCGAGGAGACCATCGTCGTCACCGGCAACACCGTCATCGACGCCCTCCAGTGGGCCAGCGGACGCTCCGACTCCTACGGGGACCCGGCCCTCGCCGACCTGGACACCGACCCGCGGCGGGTCATCCTCGCCTCCGCCCACCGCCGCGAGGCCTGGCCGCACCTGCCCCAGATCGCCCAGGCCCTGGTCGACATCGCCGACGAGCCCGACGTACGCGTCATCGTCCCGCTGCACCGCAACCCCGTCGTCCGCGAGGCGATGCTCCCCCGGATCGGCGGACACCCGAACATCACCGTCGTCGACCCGCTGCCCTACCTCAGCTTCAGCAAGCTCATGCGCCGCGCCGACATCATCGTCTCCGACAGCAGCGGCTCCCAGGAGGAAGGCCCCGCCCTGGGCAAGCCCACCCTGGTCCTGGGCAGCGTGACCGAACGCTCGGAGGCCGTCGTCGCCGGCACCGCCCGGCTGGTCGGCACCACCACCGAGGGCATCGTCGCCGCCACCACCGAACTGCTGCGCAACCCCGCCGAGTACCTGCGCATGGCCACCGCCGCCAACCCCTACGGCGACGGCTGCGCCACCGAGCGCACCGTCGGCGCCATCGCCCACTTCTTCGGCGACGGCCCCGCCGTGGACCCCTTCGTCCCCGGCGTCGAGGTCGACGAGTTCGCCGTGGAGCTCGCCCGCCGCGCACCGTTCGCGAGGGCCTGATGCCCCGTAACGCCGAGACCCCGCTCAACTTCAGCGGCCCGCGCGTCCAGGCCCTCCTCGTCCAGGACGTGAAGGACTACCACGTCAGCGGACCGGCCGTCGTCGTCAACACCGGCACCAGCGACGTCCACCTCGCCCGCACCCCGCGCAAGGCCATCCCCCCGCTCTCCTCCACCATCCTCACCGGCGTCCGGATCGAGGAGGCCGCCTCCCTCCTGATCCTGCGCGTCAAGGACGACACCGACATCGCCGGCATCGCCCGCGAACCCGGCTGGGACCTCCTGGGAGACCTCCTCGGCGACAGCACCACCCCCACCGAGGACGCCACCCTGCCCTTCCCGCGCGACACCCCGCTCTGGAAGAGCCCCCAGGACCACGCCGGCCTCATCGAACTGGACCCCGCCCACCTGCTCGCCGAGCGCGCCGAACCCCGCCGCCTCCAGCCCTTCGAGATCAGGGCCAACCTCTGGTTCGCCCCGGCCGGCACCGACTGCTTCATCCACAACCAGCACGACTTCATCGAGGTGCACACCCAGCTCCACGGCCTGGGCCGGATGCAGAAGTTCACCGAGCAGGACCACAGCACCCTCTACGAGGACCTGCCGATGAGCCCTGGCTACACCACTTCCCAGCCCTTCTGCTCCACCGGCCCCGACGGCACCTACCTCTACCCCTGGCACCAGTACCGCGCCGACACCGACTGCGTCTGGCTCGCCGTCGAGTACCACCCCATGCCCCACCGACACCCGTAGGAGAAGGACCATGACCGCCAACGACGCATCCCACCTGCGCGCCCCCCGCTTCGCCGCCGAGATCGTGGCCGACCAGCTGCGCGACGGCTACTGGCTGGAGGCCCCCGACATCGACAACGACAACAAGCCGGACCTGTTCGGCTACGGTCTGCGGCTCGGCGAGATCTACTGGTACCAGAACGGCGAGAAGTGGACCCGCCGCCTGGTCGCCGACAAGATCAAGATGCCGGTCGGCGCGGACTTCGCCGACATCAGCGGCAACGGCCACCCCGACATCATCGTCTGCTACGACCTCTACGGCCCGATCGGCACCATCCAGGACGCCAACACCGCCGGCGGGAAGATCGACTGGCTGGAGAACCCCGGCAGCCCGGACAAGGACGAGTCCCGCTGGAAGCGGCACTACGTCGGCCGCGCCACCGGCATGCACCGCCTGCGCGTCGGCCACTTCACCCAGACCGAGCGCCTGGAGATCATCGGCCTGCCGATCGTCGCCAAGGAGGACGTCCACGCGGTCCTGCCCGTCGTCCTGTTCACCCAGCCCGACGACGTCCAGAGCGCCGAGGAATGGCCGATGACGGTCATCGACGACAGCCACTTCCGCATGATCCACGGCGCCGAGAAGAAGCCGGGCCTCATCCCCGGCTCCGACCGCGACTCCCTGCTCCTGGCCTCCGACGAGGGCGTCACCTGGCTCTACTGGGACGACTCCGCCAAGGAATGGGTCCGCAAGCTCATCGGCACCGGCGAACTCACCCAGTTCGAGCAGACCGGCTTCCGCGGCAGCGGCGACCTCAACGCCGGCCGCATCGGCGACGACCCGATGGCCTACGTCGCCGCGATCGAGCCCTTCCACGGCAACACCGTCGCCGTCTACACCAAGACCACCGACGGCCCGGCCGGCGAGGCCGAGTGGAAGCGCACCCTGCTCGACGTCTACGGCGACCCCAACGAGAACGGCGAGGGCCCCGGACACCAGATCGTGTGCGCCGACTTCGACGGCGACGGCGAGGACGAGTTCCTGGTCGCGCTGCGCGGACCGTGGCCGTGGCAGGGCGTCATGTACTACAAGGCGATCGACCTGGAGAACGGCGTCTGGGCCAAGTGGCGCGTCTCCGACGAGTCCGTCGCACGCATCGCCACCGCCGACTTCAACGGCGACGGCCGCCTCGACTTCGCCACCATCGCCTACTCGGTCCAGCACTACTACGTGGCCAAGGACGCCAAGCTCATGCTCTACCGCAACGAGATCGAGCAGCAGTAGCCCGGCCCCCGGGGCGGCCGTCCAGGACGGCCGCCCCCACCCCCGCCCCCACCCCCGCCCCGCGCCCGCCCCGCGCCCGCGACGATCCCGGAAAGCAGCCCCGCCATGTCCTCGACGCCCCCTGCCACCCCCCGCGCCGCCGCCGGCGCCAAGCCCGCCGCCCTGGCCAAACTGCCCTCACTGACCGGACTGCGGTTCTTCGCGGCGCTGGCGGTCTTCTTCTTCCACTCCACCCTGAGCAACTCCCCGATCCCGCCCAACGCCCCCATCAACCCCTTCGCCGACAAGGGCCTGGCCGGCTTCCTGGAGACCGCCTTCAGCAAGTCCGGCTACCTCGGAGTGTCCTTCTTCTTCGTCCTCAGCGGATTCGTCCTCGCCTGGGCCTCACGCCCCGGCGAGCGCGTCACCGCCTTCTGGCGCCGCCGGATGCTCAAGATCTTCCCCAACCACCTGGTCGTCTTCGCCGCCTCGATCGTCCTGTTCGCCGGCGCCGCCGTCACCGGCACCGCCCAGTGGCTGCCGAACATGCTGCTCGTCCACACCTTCTTCCCGCAGCCGGACATCAACCTCAGCGTCAACCCCCCGAGCTGGTCCCTCGGCAGCGAACTCCTCTTCTACGTCCTCTTCCCGCTGCTCATCATCCCGATCCGCAAGATCGCCGGTAAGGCGCTGTGGGCCTGGTCCGCCGTCATGGTCGCCGGCACGGTCGCCGTCCAGCTCGTCTCCACCTACCTCGTCCCCGCCACCCCGAAGTCCGCCATCACCCCCGTCTCCGACCTGCAGTTCTGGTTCGGCTACCTCTTCCCGCCGGGCCGCGTCTTCGAGTTCGCCCTCGGCATCCTGCTCGCCCGCATCGTGATGAGCGGCAAGTGGCCGCGCCAGATAGGCATCGGCGTCTCCTTCGCGCTGACCGCCGTCGGCTACGGCGTCGCCCTCCTGGTCCCCTTCCAGTACAGCTTCGTCGTCGCCATGATCATCCCCGTCAGCGCCCTGATCTGCTCCGTCGCCGCGGCCGACGTCGACGGCCGCCGCACCCGGCTGCGCGGACCCGTCATGCAGCTGCTCGGCGAGATCTCCTTCGGCTTCTACCTCGTCCAGGGCGTCACGATCTTCTACCTGCGCTCCCTGCTCGGCGCCCACACCTACAGCGCCCCGGTGGCCCTCCTCGTCGTCATCGGCTTCCTCGCCGCGTCCCTGCTGGGCGGCTGGCTCCTGTTCCGCTTCGTCGAGATGCCGGCCATGCGCCGCTGGAGCCGCAGCCGCAGGCCCGCCACCGCCACGCTCCCCGCCGCGCTCCCCGCCCAGGACACCGACCAGGACACCGACCGCAGCGCCCGCCCCGTCACCGCCGCGAGCCGCACCTGACCGGCCGCCCCCGACCCGCACCAGCCCCCGACCCGCACCAGCCCCCGACCCGCACCAGCCCCCGACCGCCCCCGCCCAGGAAGACGCCGACCATGCCGACCGTCCACGCAGCAGGAACAGACGTCCACTACCGCACCGAAGGAACCGGCCCCGGCCTGCTCCTCGTCCACGGCTCCACCGCCGACTCCGAGACCAACTTCGCCGACCTGCGCCCCCGCTTCACCGCGCGGCACACCGTCATCACCCCCGACTACGCCGGCAGCGGCCTCACCGCACTGCCCGAGGGACCACTGACCCTCGACCACCTGGTCGCCCAGGTCACCGCCGCCGCCCGCGCCGCGGGAGCGGACCGCTCCGCCCCCGTCGACGTGGTCGGCCTCTCCCTCGGCGCCGTCGTCGCCGCGGCCCTGGCCGCCCGGCACCCGCACCTCGTGCGCCGCCTCGTCCTGGTCGGCGGCTGGGCCCGCAACGACGACCCCCGCCAGGAAGCGCTCCTGGGCCTCTGGCGCCGCCTCGCCGACCTCGACACCGAGGCCTACCAGCAGTTCATCACCCTGCTCGCCGTCTCCCCGGCCGGCCTCGCCGGACTGGACCGCGCCGCCCTCGCCAAGGCCGCCTCCACCGCCGTGCCCTCCGAGGGAGCCCGCCGCCAGATCGACCTCGACCTCACCGTCGACATCCGCGACCTCCTGCCCGCCATCCACACCCCGACCCTGGTCGTCGGCGCCACCCAGGACCAGGTCATCCCCGTCGGACACTCCCGCGAACTCCACCGCGCGATCCGCGGCAGCCGCTACGCGGAGATCGACAGCGGCCACAACATCCCCTACGAGCGACCCGCCGAACTCACCGCGCTCATCACCGACTTCCTGCGCTGACACCACCGCCCCGACCACGAAGTGGCCCCTCCCCGCGAGAACGGGGGAGGGGCCACACGTGGTCGGGGCGAGCGGGCGCGGCGGACCGGGAAGGTCACACCACCGCCGTCGCGAGAGCGCCACCGCGCTCCGTCAGCCCGAAGGCCTGCGCCAGCAACTGGAGGGACCGCAGCCGGTCCTCGGGATCGTGCGTCAGGGTGTTCACCACGATCTCCCCGACCCCGTGCTCCGCGGCCAGGCCGGTGAGCACCTCACGCACCCGCTCCGGCGTCCCCGCCACCAGGGCCCGGCGGTTGACCGCCGCCCGCTCCGCCTCCGCCCCCGTCCACCGGTGGCGACGCGCCGTCGCGGGCGAAGGCAACGGCAGATCCTGCCCCAGGTCCTTACGGCTGCGCCACAGCAGCAGCCCCTGCGCCAGCTCCTGCGCCTTCGCGTCGGTGTCCGCGGTCACCACCCGCACGGCGAGCACCCCCTCGGCCGGCGGCCGGGCCCCCGAGGCGGCGTACTCCCGCCGGTAGTCCTCCAGCGCCGCCCGCCCGGGAGCGGGAGCGAGGAAGTGCGCGAAGGCGAACGACGTCCCCAGGCGCCCGGCCAGCGCCGCCGAACTGCCCCCCGCCCCCAGCAGCCACATCTGCGGCCCGGCCCGCCGCGCGTCCTCGGCGCCCGAACCCGGCGCCGACATCCCCAGCAGCCGCCGCAGTTCGTCGAGCTGCTGGGGGAAGCGGTGCGCCGGACCACCCGCGCGCCCGATCCCGAGATCGACCCGGCCCGGATACACCGACGCCAGCACGGTGAACACCTCCGCCACCTTCAGCGGCTCGTAGCGGGGCAGCAGCACCCCGCCCGTCCCCACCCGCAGGTGGCGGGTGCGCGCGAGCAGGGCCCCCGCCAGGATCTCCGGCGCGGTGCCCGCGAAACCCGGCGAGTTGTGGTGCTCGGCCACCCAGTAGCGGGTGAAGCCCAGGCGGTCGGCGGCCTCGGCCAGGTCGACGGAGGCACGCAGCGCCTCCGCGGGGGAGAAGTCCTCGCCGACCGGGGTCTGGTCGAGGACGGACAGGCGAATCGACATGGCGGATACCTCAGTTCGTGTGGTCGGAGCCGACCGCGGCCATCGTGGCGGGCACGATCCGGAAATCCCGCTGGAAGACGAGATTGTGCAGGTCGGCGGTGATGATCGCGCGCAGGGTGGGAAGTTCGGCCTTCGCCTGCGCCGGAGTGAAGACGTTCAGCGGCCACTCGCCGACCGTGGCCCCCCGCAGGTGCGGGTGGTGGAAGTTGCGCCCGTAGTGCGCCGCCAGGGTGATCGGCTCGATGCCCTCCGAACGCTGCTCCGGCCAGGACAGCGTCCACAGCGCGGCCACCCCGCCGTCCGCCGTGCGCCGCACCCCCGTCCCCTCGACCTTCCCCGTCCCGTTCAGCAGGTGGGCGTTCACCTCCTCCAGCGCCTCCAGCGCGTAGGGGGCGAGCAGGGCCACCGCCGAGAGGAACAGGTCCTCCTTCCCCCGGCGGCTCGTCGCCTCACCGTGCGAACCGTCCCGCAGGTCACCGAAATGCCGCAGCAGCGCGGTGACATGGGGCAGGGCGGCGGTGCCGGCGCTCGCCGGGACGGTGCCGGTGGCGCTCTCGGGGACGCTGTTCACGGGCTTCTCCTTCTGGGACGGCCGCCGGTACGGCGGCACGGACAAGATCAACTGGCACTACTGCTACTGCTACTGCTACCGCTACCGCTGCGGCTCGGGCCCGACGCCAGCAGCCGCAGCCGCAGAGCCGCCCCCAGCCACTGCCGCAACTGCCCCTGGGGCAGCAGGAAAGCCGCGTGGAGCATCTGCGGGAACTCCTGGAACACCACCTCGTTGCCCGCCGCCCGCAGCCGCCGCGCGAAGTCACGGACGTCGTCCGCCACCGGATCCAGCGCCCCGACACTCAAGATCGCGGGCGCCAGCGCACCGAGGTCCTCGACCTCGAACGGCGTACTGGGGTAGCCGCGGCCGCCGTCGCTCCCGCGGAAGTCCTCCCACGCCGAGACCAGCGACTCCCGGGTCGGGAAGTTGTCCAGGTACCGCGTGTACGACGGGGCACGGCACTCGGGATCCAGCGGCGGATACGCCAGCACCTGGGCACTGAGCGGCTGCCCCCGGTCACGACGCACCAGGGCCGCCAGCGCCGCGAGCGTGCCCCCCGCGCTGTCACCCCCCACCGCCACCGGCGGCAGGCCCTCCTCCTCGGCCCGCTCCTGGGCCCAGTCCAGCACCGCCAGGACGTCCTGGAGCGCGGCGGGATGCCGGTGCTCCGGCGACAGCCGGTAGTCGACGCTGACCACGGTGCACGCCGCCTGCACGGCGAGGTCCGCGCACGCCCGGTGCCAGCCCTCCGCCGAACCGCTGCGCCAGCTCCCGCCGTGCGCCCAGACCAGCCAGCCGCGGTGCCCGGCGGCGGGGCGCAGGATCCGCACCGGCACCGGGTGCTCCCCGCCCGGCACGAGAGCCGATTTCCACACGATCTGTCCGGGGGTGCCGGTGGCCGAACCCGTCATGATCCTTCTCCGTTTCGCAGACCTGTCGGGAAGAGAGAGCCCGTGCTCGTACGACGGCGGCCGGCCCCGGGGCGCACTCCCGCGCCCGCGACCCCCGGCACCACCCGCCGCGCGGTACCCGCCACCCGGCGGGTACCGCGCTCGGGGCCCGGCCCGGGGGAAGCCGGGAGCCCCACCCTCCCGGCGGCCCCGCGGGGGCGGCAACACCGACCTGGCCAGATGGCGGCCGTCTGGTGCCGGGTGGGTCAGGGGGTGGGGGTTTTGCGGGTGTGGAGGAAGAGGGCGGTGGTGAGGGTGCCGGCGAGGACGAGGGCGGTGTTGACGAGGACGGCGAGGGTGACGCCGTCGAGGACGGTGGTGTGGGTGGCGTGGGTGGTGATCTGGGTGGTGGCGATGGCGCTCATGATGGGGGTGCCCATGGTGATGCCGATCTGCTGGGTCATGGTGGCCAGTCCGGTGGCCATGCCCTGTTCGTGGTCGGGCAGGCCGGAGGTGGCGGTGACCATGAAGCCGACGATGACGAGCATGTTGCCGATGCCGCCGAGGAAGGTGGCGGTGAGCAGGACGGCCATGGAGGTGCGGGTGTCGCCGAGGGTGAGCAGGGCGGCGGTGGCGGCGGCTTGGAGGAGGCCGCCGGTGATGAGGGTGGCCTTGGTGCCGATGCGGGCGATGACCTTGGCGGCGAGGGAGCCGCCGATGACGGTGCCGATGCCCAGGACGCCGAAGGAGAGGCCGGCGGCCAGGGGGGAGAAGTCGAGGACTTCCTGGAGGTAGAGGGTCATCAGGAAGACGAGGGAGGTCTCGGTGAGGAAGGCGATGAGGCCGGCGATGTTGCCCCAGATGACGGTGGGGCGCTTGAGGATGGTGACGGGGACCAGGGGTGCGGGGGCCTTGCTCTCGACGAGGTAGAAGGCGATGAGGAGCAGGAGGCCGGCGGCCAGGGAGATCAGGGCGGTGGGGTCGCTCCAGCCGTTCTCGCCGGCGCGGGTGAGGCCGAAGACGAGGGCGAGCAGGCCGAGGGTGACGGTGAGGGCGCCGGGGATGTCGAGGCGGGGGCGCTGGTCGGGGCGGGATTCCTTGATGACGCCGGGGGCGATGAGCAGGACGGCGAGGGCGACGGGGACGTTGATGAAGAACGACCAGCGCCAGGACAGGAGGTCGGTCAGGACGCCGCCGAGGATGGCGCCGGTGGTGAAGCCGGCGGACATGAGGGCGCCGTTGAGTCCGAGGGCCTTGTCGCGCAGGGGGCCTTCGGGGAAGGAGGTGGTCAGCAGGGACAGGCCGGCGGGGGTGACGGCGGCGGTGGCCAGGCCCTGGGCGATGCGGGCGGCGATCAGGATGCCCGGGGAGGTGGCCAGGCCGCCCACCAGGGAGGACAGGCCGAGCAGGGCCAGGCCCGCGAGGAACAGGCGCCGGCGTCCGAAGAGGTCGGCGACGCGGCCGAAGAACAGGGTGAACCCGGCGGCGCACAGCGCGAACGACGTCGCGATCCACTGCAGGTTCGACAGGGAGAACCCGAGGCCCTTGCCGATCACCGGCAGGGCCACGTTCAGGATCGAGAAGTCCACCGCGAGCATGAACTGCGCGACCAGCAGCACCACCAGCAGCAGCCGCAGGCGCCCCGTCATCCGTGCCGGTGGCGACCCCGCCCCCCGCACCCCGCCCGAAACCGACGCCTCATCAACGACCGACATCACACACTCCTCATCCATCGCGGTGCTTACGGAGAAGAGCCTGCCGCCGCCGGCGCGGCCTACCCAGACCTCTGAGGTGAGTACCCAGCCCACGACTGGTCGCCCGGAGACTACTCATCACAGGGATACCTTTGAACACCCCGCCCGCCCGCGGCGCGGGGCACACTGAGAGCCATGGACACACCATCCGTGCTGGGAGACTTCCTGCGCAGCCGACGAGCCCGGCTCCAACCGGAGGACGTGGGCCTGCGGGCCTACGGAGCCCGCCGACGCGTCCCGGGACTACGACGCGAGGAGCTCGCCCAACTGGCCGGCGTGAGCGTCACCCACTACACCCGCCTCGAACAGGGCCAGAGCACCAACGCCTCCGACGCCGTCCTCGACGCGATCGCCCGCGCGCTGCGCCTGAACACCGACGAGACCGCGCACCTGCGCGACCTGGCCCGCCCCGCCGCCCCCGCCCGCCCCGCCCCGCTGCGACCGGACTACGCCCGCCCCGCCGCCGCCCAGCTCATCGCCGCCATGACCGACGTGCCCGCCGTCATCCTCGACCGCCGCAACGACGTCCTGGCCTGGAACCCGCTGGGCCACGCACTCCTCGCCGGCCACATCGACTACACCGCCCCCCAGTCGCCCTCGGAACGCCCCAACCTCACCCGCATGCTCTTCCTCGACGAGCACACCCGCGAACTCCACACCGCCTGGGAGGACGAGGCCAAGACATCCGTCGCGGCACTGCGCCTCACCGCCGGCCGCCACCCCGACGACCGCCGCCTCGCCGAGCTGATCGGCCAGCTCGCGATGAAGAGCGACGAGTTCGCCGGGATGTGGTCACGCCACCCGGTCCGCAGCTGCACCTTCGGCACCAAGCTGCTGCACCACCCCTTCGTGGGGGCACTGGAGCTGTCCTTCGAGAGCATGCAGCTGGCGGACGACTCCGGGCAGCGGATGCTCGCCTACAGCGCGCCGGCCGGATCGCCCTCGCAGGCCGGACTCCAGCTCCTGGCCGGAACCCTGCTGAGCCACCCGCCGCACGGCGCCCGCCCCGCCGCCCGCGGACACCTCGCCGGCGAGAAGCCCCGCGACAGGTAGACCCGCACCACCGCGCCACCGCGCCACCCGGAACGGGACGGACGGCCTTCGCCGTCCGTCCCGTTCCCGTTCCCGCTGCCGTTCCCCTTCCCGCTGCCGTTCCCGCTGCCGTTCCCGTTCCCGCTGCCGCGCCGCAGCCCCCGCCGCCCCCGCCGCCCCGGCGCCGCGCCGGGTGCCCCCGCCGTGTCCGAGCCGGCGGCCGCCGCGAAAGCGCCCCCCTTTCCGGCAGACCGGATACACCTCTGCCAAGTTGCCACGATCGCAGCGGGTTACCGCCCCGCAGACGGAAAACCCCCGCCCGCTCCCCTAACGTCGGCGCAGGGCCGCAGCCGTGCCGGCCGCGACGCGCCACGGGGAACCGTCCCTCACAAGGAGCGATGATCCATGCCGGAACACCACCCTGCCTTCTGCGTCCTCCTCGGGCCCGACTACGCGGGCAAGTCCTCGGCACTCTCCCTGCTGCGCGACACCGTGCCGTGGCGGACCCTCTCCGTCGACGACACCCACCTCGCACCGGAGCACACCCTGCTCACCAGCCTGCGCCGGGACCTGGTCCGCGAGGTCGCCGGACGGCCCGGCGCGTGGTCACCCGACTTCCTCGCCACGATGCTGCAGACGGCCGCCGTACACCTGCGCGACCGGCTCTGCGCCGACCCGCACACCCCGGCCGTCGTCGACTCCTACTACTACAAGCTCCTCGCCAAGGGCCGGCTGGCCGGCGCCGACGACCACGCCGGCTTCGCCTGGTGGCGCACCTTCCCCCAGCCGCGCCGGGTCGTCTACCTCGACGTGCGCCCCGCCACCGCCTGGCGCCGCAGCCACGACGGCCGCGACCTCAACCGCCTGGAGTACTACGGCCCCCAGCCGACCGCGGACGGCTTCACCCGCTACCAGGGCGATCTCGCGAAGACGATGCACGACGAGATCGCCCACCTCCCGGTGACGGTGATCGACGGACACGGCGACCCCGCGCAGACCGCGCAGGCCATACGAAAGGTACTCGCGCATGAACTCGGCTGAAGCCTGGACCGACCCCGACCGCCTGCGCCGCTACCGCGAACGGGTCTTCCACGAACGCGCCCGCCTGCGCGCCGCCCTCGCCGACGCCCCCGGCCGGCGCCGACACGTCCTGGCGGACCTGCTGGAGTTCAACGCCGGCACCCACTACGGCCGCGAGCACGGCTTCGCCGCCATCCGCACCCTGGACGACTTCCGCAAGGCCGTACCCGTCCAGGACTACACCGCCCTCGGGCCGTGGATCGAACGGGCGGCCGCCGGCGAGCACAACGTCCTGACCGCCGACCAGCCCGCCGTGTACTTCACCAGCAGCGGCACCACCGGCGCCCACAAGAAGATCCCCGTCACCCCGCGCTTCATGCACACCACGTTCTTCCCCTTCTACTACGCGGCCTGGGCCCCCCTGATCGAGCACTTCCCGGACGTCCTCGACCGGCCGGACGCCGTGCTCAACCTCAAGCACGACCCCCTGACGGCCCCGCCCACCACCGCCTCCGGACGCCCCCACGTCGGCGCCAGCCAGGTCGACTTCGGGACGAGGTTCGGCGAACCGCTCTCCGCGGAACCCGGCACCGGCGCCCCCTGGGCCGTCCTGCCCGCCCACGTCGACGCCGGCGCGCACCTGGAGAAGATGTACCTGCGGCTGCGCCTGGCGGTGGAGAGCGACGTGCGCTGCGTGATCGGCATCAACCCCGCCATGATCGCCGCCCTGCCGCACCAGCTGAACCTGTGGTGGCCCAGGATCCTCAAGGACATCGCCGACGGCACCCTCGGCGGCCTGCCCCACGGCGCCCCCAACCCGCGGCGCGCCGCCGAACTGGAGCGGATCGCCGCCCGCCACCACACCGTGCGCCCCGCCCACATCTGGCCGCGCATGCGCGCCCTGTTCTGCTGGACCACCGGACTGGCCTCCCTCTACCTGCCCCGGCTGCGCGAGGAGTTCGGCCCGGACGTGGCCCTCCTGCCCGCACCGGTCGCCGCCTCCGAAGGGCCGGTCGGGGTCGCGCTCGACCGGCACCCCAGCGCCGGGAGCCTGGTCGTCACCGCCGCCGTCCACGAGTTCGCCGACGCCGAGGACGACCTCACCCCCGACACCGAGACCCTCCTGCCCGAGGAACTCGAGACCGGCCGCGACTACCACGTGGTCTTCAGCCACGTCGGCGGCCTCTACCGGTACGCCGTCGGCGACGTGGTCCGCGTCGTCGACCGCGCCGGGGGCGCGCCCCGCCTGGAGTACACCGGCCGCAGCACCCGGTCCGACGCGGCCGGCGAGCGGCTGCGCGACGCCCAGGTGACCCGCGCCCTGGCCGTCGCCCTGGGCCGTACCGGCCTCGAACTGCGCAACGTCGCCTGCCGGGTCCGGCCCTCCGCGCCCGGCGCCGCGCCCGGCTACGAGTTCGCGCTCTCCCCCCGCGCGCCCTGGAACGAGGACGGGAGCCGGCGCTTCCTCCACCTCCTCGACGCGCAGCTGGGCACCGAGTCCGCCGGCTACCGCACCGCCCGCGCCGGCGGCCGGCTCGCACCCCCCACCCTCCTGCGCCTGGCCCCCGAGGCCTTCGCCGAGGACTGGCAGGCGGCCGTCGCCTCCGGCATCCGGCCCACCCAGGTCAAGGACCGGCTGTTCCGCCAGGACGACGCCCAGTGGGCACGACTGACCGACGGCCACCACTGACCGACGGCCACCACCGGCCGCACGGCCACCACTCACCGACGGGCACCACTCACCGACGGCCACCACTCACCGACGGGCACCACTCACCGACGGGCACCACTCACCGACGGCCACCACTGACCGACGGGCACCACTCACCGGCCGCACGGCCCGGGAAGGACACCCCCATGACCGCCTCACTCGACGCCGTCGAACGCACCGCCCTGCTCACCGCGGCCCTGCGGGCCGCCGAGACCCGGCGCCCCGACCGGCTCTACGAGGACCCCTACGCCGACGCGCTGGCCGGCGACATCGGCCCCGAACTCCTGGCCCAGGTGCGGGCCGCCACCTTCCCCGCCGACGGCGAGCGCACCCTGCCCAGCACCCCCGACTACAACGCGATCCGCACCAGGTTCTTCGACGACTACCTGAAGGAGGCGGCCGCCGACCCCGCCACCACCCAGATCGTGCTCGCCCCCGCCGGCATGGACTCGCGCGCCTACCGCACCGACTGGCCCGCGCGCGTACGGTGGTTCGAGGTCGACCGCCCCGCCGTCCTCGCCTACAAGCAGCAACGCCTCGGCGCCGTCCAGGCCCGCACCGACCACCGCAAGGTCGCCGTCGACCTGACCTCACCCGACTGGGAACAGGACCTCCAGAACGCCGGCTACGACCCGTCGGCGCCCTCCACCTGGCTGCTCGAAGGGCTGCTCTACTACATCCCCGAGGCCGACACCCACCGCATCCTCCAGCGGGTCGCCGCGATCTCCGCCCCCGGCAGCCGGATAGCCGCCGACATCGTCAACGCCGACGCCCTGACGCTCGCGCACATGCGCGGACTGCTGGACGTGTTCGAGAGCTGGGGCTGCCCCTGGCTGTTCGGCACCAACGAACCGGAAGCCCTCTTCGACCAGTACGGCTACACCACCCGGGCCCTGCAGCCCGGCGAGGACGGAGCCGACTTCGGCCGCTGGCCCGACCCCGTGCCGCCGCGCTCCGTCCAGGGCGTGCGCCGGGTGTTCTTCGTCCACGGCAGGCGGCGCTGACATGCCCGTGGCCGTCATCGCGGGAGGCAGCATCGCCGGCCTGGCCGCCGCCCTGGCCCTGCACGGCATCGGCTACCGCGTCCACGTCCTCGAACGCGGGGACGAGCCGCCACCGCGCCGGGCCGGCGAAGCCGCCCCGGACCGCCCCCGCCCCACCGCGCCGCAGGCCCTGCACTCGCACACCCTCACCTCGCTGGGCCTGCGCGTCCTGCGCGAACGCGCCCCGCAGGTCCTGGCCGCGGCCCGGGACGCCGGCGCCCACCTGCTCGACCTCACCCTGGCCATGCCCGCCGGCGCCACCGACGCCGCCCGCGAACCCGGCGACGACGAACTGGCCGCCCTCGGCTGCCGCCGCCCCACCCTCGAACGCGCCCTCCACGACACGGTACGCACCCTGCCCGGCGTCACCCTCCACCACCGCGCGACCCTCGCCGCCCTGGAACTCGACCCGGCGCGACGGGCGGTGCGCGCGGTACGCACCACCGCCGGCGAACGGCTGCCGGCCGACATCGTCGTCGACGCCACCGGCCGCACGGCCGCACACCGGGCCTGGCTGCGCGACGCGGGCACGCCCCCGCCCGAGGACCGCGCCGAGCCCTCCGGCCTGCGCGGCCACACCCGCGTCTACCGGCTCCGCTCCGCCACCGCCCCCGGCCCCCTCAACCGCGGCAACGCCGCCGGCGACATCTGGGACCACTACGCGGGCGTCCTGCACCCGGGCGACGGCGACACCTTCTCCATCGCCCTGGCCACCCTGCCCGGCGACCGCGGCCTGAGCGCACTGCGCACCGCGGCCGGCTTCACCGCCGCGGCCCGCGCCACCCCCGGCCTGGGCCCCTGGCTGGCGGACGGCGTCAGCGAACCCCTCTCCCCGGTCCGCGCCATCACCGCGCCGCCCAACACCCTGCGCGGCGCCGCCCTGGCCCCCCGGCCCCCCGTCACCGGGCTCTACCCGCTGGGCGACGCCGCCTGCACCACCAACCCCCTCTTCGGACGCGGCATGTCCCTCGCCCTGGAACACG
Organism: Kitasatospora setae KM-6054; assembly: GCF_000269985.1. Taxonomy (NCBI): domain Bacteria; kingdom Bacillati; phylum Actinomycetota; class Actinomycetes; order Kitasatosporales; family Streptomycetaceae; genus Kitasatospora; species Kitasatospora setae. The sequence continues at coordinate 8,710,179 of NC_016109.1, forward strand.
CCTTCCGCCTCGCCGACCTGCTCGCCGCCCACCCCCGGCCCGGCGAGGAAGCCGCCCACGACGCGGCCCGGCTCACCACGACCCTCCTCCTGCCCTGGTACGAACACTCCGCCGCCGCCGACCGGGCCCGCATCGCCCGCTGGCAGGCCGCCGTCGACGGCGCCGCGCCCCCGCCGCCACCCCCGGCGGACCCGGCGGACCCGCCCGGCCCCGCCGCCCTCGCCGCGGCCGCCGCCACCGACGCAGTCGTCTGGCGCGCCCTGACCCGCACGCTGATGACCCTGGCCACCCCCGCGCAGGCCCTGGGGGACGACAAGATCCTCGCCAGGATCCGCCAGGCACCCCCGCCCCCCGCCCGCCCGCAGGCCCCGCCGCACGCCGAACTCGTCCGCCTCGTCACCCAGGCGGCCGGAGCCCGCCCGTGAGCGCCCGCCCGTCCGTGAGCGCCCGCCCGCCCGCACCGGCCCACCAGGACGCCGCCGCCCCCCGCACCCGCCGCGTCCTGCTCGCCCCCATCACCGTCACCCCGTCCAAACCCCTGACACCCAGCCACCTCAAAGGGCTGCTGTGGACCGACGTCATGTACCGGGCCACCCAGCCACTGGCCCACGTCACCTACCGCTACAGCCACACCACCTACCACCCCACCGAACAGACCCTGGGATTCTGGGAGTACCTCGACCGCACCCAGGGCGACACCGACTACGCCGACCTCAGCGAGGAACAGATCGGCGCCCACTACGTCGCCTTCCGCGCCGAACCCGACCGCCCCCCGGCCCACCACCTGCAGCCCTACCAGGACGCCGTCGAGCAGGGCTGGGTCCACCCCGCCTCGGCACGGATCCTGAGCCTGTGGGCCGGGCACTACCGCGGCCTGGGCCTGCACGACCCCGGACTCCAGGCCCACCAGCCCCCCGGCCTCACCCTCGACGAGGCGTTCACCACCCTGCGCGCCCACGGCATGTGCCTGGACCAGCGCCCCTTCGGCGGCCCCGTCCACCTCGACCTCACCCGGCACGGCCTGCCCCTGCGCCAGATCGTCACCCGCGACGGACGACCCAACTACCTCGCCTGCGCACTGCGCGAACTCATCCCCCTCGCCGGCGACTTCGACGAGATCGTCCTGCTCTACGACCCCGAACTGGACCCCGACTACCAACTGCTGGAACGCGTCCTGACCGCCCTCGGCCCCACCGTCCGCCGGATCCCCGTCGGCCGCGTGCCCATCGACGGCCGCATCCGCTCCGCCCGCCACGGCGGCGACCCCGGGCACCACGCCGCCGCGCTGCTCACCGCCGCCCACGCCGACCACGACGCCGACGCCGTACGCCTGGGCATGCGCCTCTACTTCATCGCCGTCCTGGGCCCCGGACAGCAGCAGTCCTTCCGCCCCGACCTGCTGCGCCAGTGCCTGGGCCGCGCCCAGCGGCTGCTGGCCGCCGCCGCCCCCGCCGACCCCGCCCACCTGGCCGGCCTCCTCGGCGGGCACCGCCGCGACCACACCTACGTCGACCCGTACCGGCTCACCTCCGCCCTGCTCGGCAAGCGCCGCGCCGCACCCGCCCGCGACCTCCTCACGGAGGTGTTCGTATGAGCCCGAGCCCGAGCCCGGTCCTGGACCCCGCCCAGGACCGGCTGCGCCACGCCGCGGCGGGCCGGGTCCGCCGCGCCCGACCGGACCTCGCCGCCCGCTACGACCTGGACACCACCGAGGGCCTGCTCGAAGCCCAGCAGGCCGTCGCCACCAGGGCGGGGGACGGGGCGGGGGAGGAGGGCACCCTGGCCGCCGTCGTGGTGCGCCACGTCGACCTCGCCGCCTGGGTACGCTCCACCTGCGAGTTCGCCCTCGCCCTGGACCCGGCCCTGGCACGGCCCTGGCGCCGCTCCTTCACCCGCACGGTCTTCCTCGCGGGCAACCCGGACAACCTGCGCGAGCGCTTCCCGTTCGCCCACACCGGCGCCGGCGCCGCCTGGACACCGCCGGGACCGGACAAGGACACCGCCGCCCTGCGCAGGCTCCTGAAGACCTTCGACGGGCCGGCCGGGCCGCCCGCCCGGCCCGCCACCGACATCCTCATCCCCGCCGGCCCCGGCCCCCACGGCCCCGGCGGCCGGGCCGCCCGCCACCGCGACCTCTACCTCGCCACCGCGGGGTGCACCCTCTCCGAAGCCCTGGTGCACCTCAACCACATCCTGGTCGAGGCGGTCCTGGACGGGCTGATCGCCCCGGGGGAGCGGCTGACCCTGCGCCAGATCCCCCGGCTCACCGGCATCGAAGCGCCGTTCGCCGCCCTGCGCGTCGTCGCGGAACCCCACCGCCGCGGCCGGCTCAAGGCCGCCGCCGCCCTCACCGAGGAGATCCCCCCGTGCCCGCAATGAGCGCACCGGCCACCGCCGCGACCGCCGCCCTCCCGGAACCCGCCGCCGCGACCGCCGCCGAGCCCGCCGCCGGGACCATCCGGCTCGGCTACCACGGCTCACCCGAGGTCGCCCACCGCGTCACCGCCCTCGCCGGCCTCCCCGAGGCCACCGTCACGCTCCACCCGTACGACATCACCGACCCCTTCCGCGGCCTGCGCGAGGGCGACCTCGACCTCATCATCGTCAAGTTCTCCCTCCGCGAACCCGACCTCGCCGTCAGCCGGGTCCTCACCCACGACGCCCGCGCCGTCGTCGTCGGCGCCCGCCACCCACTGGCCGCCCGCACCTCCGTCTCCGTCGAGGAACTCGCCGACCACGACGCCTTCCACCGCCCCGGCGACCTCCCCGCCTACGTCTGGGACGAAGTCGTCCCGCCCCGCACCCCCGCCGGCCGCCCGATCCGGCGCCGCCACCGCGTCACCGACATCCCCCGCATGATGGCCCTGGTCGCCGAGGGCGCCGCCGTGCACCTCTCCCTGATCTCCCTCGCCGACGTCGCACCGCCCACCGTGCGGATCGTCCCCGTCCACGACCTGCCGCCCGCCCCCGTCGCCCTCGCCTGGCACCGCGCCACCGGACTCCCGCCCCACGCCGCCCGCTACGTCACCGCGGCCGAACAGGCGGCCTCCCGGTGACCGCACCCACCAGAACCCCCGTCGTCCTGCTGCACGCCCTCTCCCTGCACGCCTCGATGTGGGACCACCACACCCAGGCCCTACGCGCCCGCGGACACCAGGTCATCGCCTTCGACCAGCGCGGATTCGGCACCACGCCCCTCGGCACCGCGCAGCCCTCCCTCGACGTCGTCGCCGACGACCTCGCACGGCTCCTCGACGACCGCGGCATCGACCGCGCCGTCCTCGCGGGCTCCTCCATGGGCGGCTACGCCGCCATGGCCTTCCTCGCCCGCCACCCCGGCCGCACCGCCGCCCTCGCCCTGCTCTCCGCCCGGGCCACCGCGGACACCCCCGAAGCCCGCGCCCAGCGCCTGCGCTTCGCCGACCTCGTCGAGGACGCGCCCACCCGCGCGACGGTCATCGACCAAACCACCCCGCTCCTGGTCGGCGCGACCACCCGCGCCCGCCACCCCGAGATCCTCGCCCGGCTGCTCGCCGACGCCCGGGCCGCGGACCCGAAAGCGCTCGCCTGGGCCCAACGGGCCATCGCCGCCCGCCCCGACGCCACCGCCACACTGCGCGCCACCGACGTGCCCGCCGTGGTCATCGCCGGCGACCAGGACGCCCTGGTCGGCTACGAGGAGTCCCGGCAGACCGCCGAGGCACTTCCCCAAGGCCACCTGGTCAGCATCCCGGACGCCGGACACCTGCAACCACTGGAGGCCCCGGCCGCCGTGGCCGACGCGCTGCACGGCCTCCTCGACCGGATCGGAGACACACCGTGCTGACCGAGGACCACCGCGCCTGGGGCCACACCGCCTCCACCGGCCTGGGCTTCACCCACCACGCCATCGTCGACACCCACTTCCGCGCCTGCCGCGACCCCTACCTCGACCTGCTCCGCCAAGCCGGACTCCAACCCGGCTGGCACGTCCTGGACGCCGGCTGCGGCCCCGGCGACTTCCTCCCGGCCATCGCCGGCCACATCGGCCCCCGCGGCCGGATCACCGCACTCGACCTCGCCCCGGAGAACGCCGCCCTCGCCGCCGAACGCGTCAGCGCCGCACCGCCCGGCTGCCCCGTCGACGTCCGCCAGGGATCCGTGACGGACCTGCCCCACCCCGACGACACCTTCGACGCCGTCTGGTGCTCCAACACCGTCCAGTACCTCGACGACACCCAGCTCGACCGCTTCCTGGCGGAAGCGATCCGCGTCACCCGCCCCGGCGGCCTCCTCGCCATCAAGGACCTCGACGCCCACCTCATCACCCTCCGCCCCGGCGACCCCTACCTCTTCCAGGACTTCTTCCGGACGGCCGGCCGCACACCGGGCTACGCCCGCCAACTGCTCCGCTCACGCGAGCTGTACCGGCGGATGAGGCGCGCCGGCCTCACCGACGTCCGCCAGCGGACCGTCCTGATCGAACACCACGCCCCGCTGTCACCCGACGCGCTGGACTTCTACACCCAGGCCTGCGACCGGCTCGCCCGCCAGGCGGAGCAACTCGGCCTGAGCCAGGAGTGGCAGCGCCTGCGCCACGACAAGGACAGCCCCCAGCACCCGCTCAACCACCCCGACGGCTACATCAGCGAGGGCAACGTCCTGGCACTCGCCACCGTGCCACCCGCCCCCTGACCCACCCGCACCCGCACCCGCGGGCCCGCGCCGCCCGCCGGCCCGCGCACCCCCCGACCCAGCCCCCCGACCCGACGAGGAGAACCCAGCCGATGCCCGCCCCCGCCCCGTGCCCGCCCGCGCCCGGCCAGGTGCCCCTGCTCGGCCACGCCCCGGCCCTGCTGCGCCGCCCGCTGTCCTTCTTCGAGGCCACCCGGACCGCCGAACCGCTCGTCCGGGTGGGCTTCGGACCGATCCGCCTCTACCTGGCCAACGACCCCGCCCTGGTACACCGGATCCAGGTCGACACCGACTCCTTCGAACGCGGCCGCTTCTTCGAACGGCTCGCCAGCAACTTCGGCAACCCGCTCATCGCCTCCGACGGCGCCGAGCACCAGCACCAGCGACGCGCCCTCAAACCCGCGTTCAGCCGCCGAAGCGTCCGCGACCACACCTCCGCCATCACCGAGGAGACCGAACGGCGCATCGGCGCCTGGCGCCCGGGCACGGTCGTCGCCGCCGACGAGGAGATGTCGGACCTGGTCGCCGCCGTCGTCCTGCGCAGCCTCTTCAGCACGCGCCTGAGCCCCACCACCGTCCGCGACATCCGCGAGACGCTGTTCCTGATCGCCCGCCGACTCCTCGTACGCACCGTCTTCCCCGACATCGTCAGCTCCCTGCCCACCCCCGGCAACCGCCGCTTCGCCGCCTCCGTCGGCCGCTTCCACACCACCGTCGACGAACTGATCCGCGAGCGCCGCGCCAACCCCCGGCCGCACCACGACATCCTGCAGACCCTGCTCACCACCCGCCACCCCGCCACCGGCGCCCCGCTCAGCGACACCGAGATCCGCAGCGAGTTCCTGATGCTGCTGTTCGCCGCCCTCGAAACCACCAGCACCTCCCTCAGCTGGGCGGTGTTCGAGGTCGCCCGACGCCCCGACGTGCAGCACCGCCTGCAGAACGAAGCCGACACCGTGACGGCCGGCGGCCCCCTCGGCTACGACCGCCTCAAGAACCTCACCTACACCCGCCAGGTCATCGACGAGACCCTGCGCCTGCACGCCCCCATGCTCTTCACCCGCCGCGCCCGCCACGACGTCACCCTCGCCGGGATCACCGTCCCCGCCGGCTCCGAGGTCGGCTACAGCCCGCGAGCCGTGCACCGCGACCCCGGCCTCTACCCCCACCCAGCCGCCTTCGACCCCGACCGCACCGCCCCCGACAGCGCAACCGACCGCCCCCAGGGCGCCTACTTCCCCTTCGGCACCGGCCCGCACCGCTGCATCGGCGAACACCTCGCCCTCACCACCATGACCACGGCCCTGGCCACCCTCGCCACCAAGTGGAACCTGCGGATCGCCCCCGGCACCCGCATCCGCGAGACCAACAGCTCACTCCCGCACCTCAGCAGCCTCCCACTGCTCCCCACCCCCCGCGGATGACCGCCCCCGCCGGCCCCGGCAGGGCCGGGGCCCTCCGGTGCCGCGCCCACGCGGCACCCACCCGCGAGGAGACCGCCACGCCGTCCCGCCCCCCGCCGCGCACACCACCGCGGACAAGCCGGCCGAGGACCAGGCCGCCGAAGCCGCCGAGGGCGAGCAGCAGCCGGCCCCGCCCGAGTCGCCGATCGAGTCGCTGCGGATCAACGCCCGCCCCCGGCCCCGACCGCCGCGGGCCGAAGGGCGGGCGACCCCGTCGACACGGCGGAGTCCTCACCTTCGCCAGACCCGACACCTGGCACACCCCCGACACCGCCACGGCCACCGACACCGCCCGCTACGGCACCGCCCAGGCGACGGCCTGGGACCGGACGCACCCCCGGCTCACCCACCGCGGCCCCTGGCTGGACCACGCCGAGGAGGAACCACCCATCCCGCACGGCACGTTGATCCGGCTCGAGGTCGAGTGTCTGCCGGGCGACCGGGACTTGAAACCGGTCCGGCTGTGGTGCTCGGCCACCACGGCCACCGGCACGGACGTGGACCTGTGGTGGCAGTCCTTCCTCCGCCGTTTCGACCTGGAGCACACCTTCCGGCTGATGAAGCAGACCCTCGGCTGGACCGCCCCGAAGATCCGCCACGCCGACACCGCCGATCTGTGGACCTGGCTGATCATCGCCGCCCACACCCAGATCCGCCTCGCCCGGCCCCTGGCCGAAGACGTACGCCGGCCCTGGGAGCGACCGGCGACCGAACCCCGCCGTCTCACCCCCGCCCGCGTCCGCCGGGGGTTTCGCAACATCCGCGCGACAGCGGCCCGTCCGGCAGCCGCACCGAAACCGTCCCGGCCAGGCCCGGGACGGCCACCCGGCTCGAAGAACAAACAACGGGCCCCACGCCACAACGTCGGCAAGACGGCCAAACGAGCCGACTCGATCAAGGAACATCAAAGCCGACGAGGATAAACGCCGAGCTCAGGGACCGGAGGGCCAGCGCGGACGCGGTGGCGTCACCGGCCCCCCGGGCCAGCGAGAGGCTGATCAGCGAGAACCGCTGCGCGGCCCGGTGCTGGTCGTCGTCGAAGTTGATGAACGCGTACAGGTAGGTCAGCCGGGCGGCGACGGCCATCACCCGGGCCCGCGCGGCCGGTGGGCTCTGAGCCCTGAGCAGCGGGGCGACGGTCAGCGACAGGTACCCCCCCCGAGCGCGTGGCGGACCTGCCCGCCGCCGCTCGACAGGTCCAGGGCCGACAGCGCGGACAGCAGGGCCTCCGCGTGCTCGACCCGCCTCCTCACCTGGCCCACCGGGCGGCCCCCGTCCTCCCGGAACCCGAACCGGGGGACCGACAGCGGATCGGCCGACACGTCGAACCATGCCTGACCCGCGGAGGGGGAGCGCGCCGTCCGGAGCGGACCGGAGGTCAGCGCGGCCAGCTCCGCGACGGCCGCCCGGGCGTACTCCTCCCGCCCCCCCGGCGGCGCGGGGCCGTCCGGTGCGGCCAGGCCGGCCTGGGCGAGCGTGACGAGCCTCCCGAGCCGCAGCGACAGCACCGCGCAGACCAGGCCGGCCACCTGCGGCCGAGGCATCGTTCCCGCCAGCCACTGGGAGACCGAGCCCCGCTGGTAGTACAGGGCCAGGCCCGCTCGGGCCCCGGCCTCGTTGAGCGCGAGCGCGAACTCCGCCCCGCTCCAGGACGCCTCGCGCAGCAGGGCCCGCAACCGCTGGTTGGCCACTCGCCCGGCCGGCACGCCGCTCATGCCGGGATCGACCAGGGGCCCGGTACGTGCCACTGCCGTCGGCTTGCCCCGTACGTCACGCGCATGCGCGACTCCCGTCCTTCGAAAGGGAGTTCAGGACCACCGGTCTCCATTGGCGGCCCTCTCCGGGGGAAGCGCAAGGACGCCCGGCGGTCGGTCAGCCGATGTCCCGCAGTTCGGCGCCGGGGAGGTCGGGGACGAGGCCGTAGCCGAACGGGATCTTGGCGAGGTAGGTGCTCCTGGCCTTGCGGTCCTCCAGCTTGAGGACGCTGCGGTACTTGCCGGAGTCCTCCGGGACGCAGGGGCCGTCGGCAAGGTCGCAGAACCACTTGTCCTTGGGGTTCTCGCTGCCGGGGGCCGGGTCCTTGATGTTGCCGTTGAAGATGTTGTAGGGGATGTCCAGGGTGACGAGGGCGGGCTTGTCGGCGGAGATCGTGACCTGCTCGGAGGCGGCGAGGTCGCAGTGCAGGGTGTCGCCGGTGATGTTCGGGGTGGGTTCGACGTAGCAGCGCTTGTGGACGATCTTCCCGTCCTGCGCGATCCGCAGCGTGCCCTGGAGGTCCTCGCTGGTGCTGGTGTAGACCTGGGTCAGGCCGAGCAGGTCGATCCCGGTCAGCACGTAGGTGACCGGGTCGGTGTTGCGCTCGGCACCCTTCGTCCAGCGGGAGTTGAGCATCAGCTTCGGGTGCGCCCAGAAGTAGTCGGCGCCGGAGTCCTTGAAGTTGGTCATCTGCAGGGCGTACGCCACGTCCTTGCCCGCGTCCGGGCCGGTCCGGCGCCTGCCCAGGTGGGTCTCCCAGGTGAAGTCCGCGCCCTTCTCGACCAGGTCGCGCGGGTCGCCCGGCGGGTCCAGCCGCCAGTCGCGGTCCTTGGCGCAGAGCCAGCCCCACATCTTCTTGGCCACCGTGTACACCACCAGGCCCACGGCGATCACCACGCCGGCCGGGGCGCAGACGGTCGCGACCATGGCGCCGGCGACCGAGATCAGCGCGGTGACGCCCGACTCGACGTCGCGGTCGTTGACGGCGTTGGCGATCGACCAGGCGTCCCCGAGCACCGGCAGCGCGCCGGCCACCGCGGACATCACCGCGGCCGCGCCCTGCTGCGACAGCACGTCGTGACCGGTGTTCAGCTCGCCGACCTTCTCGGCGAAGTCGCCGATCGCGTCGATCACCTTCCGTCCGCCCGCCTTCGTGCCGGAGGGGGACGGCAGGGTCGTCTCCGCCAGTCGCCGGACGTTCGGGTCGCTGCTGCTGAGCGCGATGTCGGCGGCGATCCGCGACAGGTCCCGCGGGGTGTTCCGGATGCCGGAGCCGGCCCGGTGGACGCCCCGGACGAGGTCCGGCTTCGAGGTGACGTTGTCGCCCAGCTCCTTGGTCAGCCGTTCGATCCCGGGAAGCACGGAGTCGACGTCCTTCCCGCTCATCTCGCAGGACGGCCCGCCGGCGAGCATGCAGTGCTCCTCCAGCGCCTCCTGCCAGACGTCCTCGCCGAGGTTCTCCCAGAGGGCGAGCTGCTCCGCGCCGAGGTTGCCGGCGGCCGCGCGGGCGGGCGGGCGGTGGGCCGCGGCGCTGCTGGGGGCGGCCTGGGCGGTGACGGCGAGGGCGACCGCCGCGCAGGCGGCGGTGAGGAGTCGTTTGGTCACGGACGGCAACGTACCCGGAGGTGGCCGGTCATCCTTAGCGCGCCGCTGCGGACGCCGGTGCCGGGCGGTGGGCCGGGTCGGGCGCGGGCGGTGCCGTACCGGGCCGGGGCGTCCCCGGAGCGGACGGGGGCCGGGTGGAGGGGAGGTGTTCCGTCGGGTGGTTCCGGTGACGGAACCCGGGCGCGAGGCGGTTCGCGGACCAGCCGTCGGACGGGTCCGGCTCAGTCGTCGAAGGCGCGGGTCTGGCCGGGGTGCTTCAGGCGTCGGCGGATGAAGACCAGGGCGCTGTCCTTCGTCACGAAGAGGTCGACCTTCCGGTCGGTCGTCGACCACAGGCCGGTGCCGAGGTCCAGGACGGCCCAGGGGGCGCGGCCGTGGCGGTCCGGTGGCAGTTGTACCGGCTCGTGTCGCGCGGCCGGGCCGGGATGCGGGGTGAGCGTCAGGAGGTCGAGTACCGCGCGGACGTGGCGCACCAGGTGGGCGAGCTGTTCCCCGGTCAGGCCGTCGAGGTGGTGGACCGGTGCGCGCGGGGCGAGGAGGGCGAGGAGGGCGAGGAGGGCGGCCGCCTCCGCGCGGAGCGCGGGCGCCTGCTCGGTGCTCCTGCGCTCCCGCAGCGCGGCTTGGCGGCACGCCTGCGAGCAGTACAGGCTCGGCCGTCCGGTGGCGGCCCGGGACAGGGGGCGGGTGCACTTCACGGCGGCGCACTGGGGCGTGGCATTCGCGCTCTGTTTCGTCACATTCAAACTGTGACGCAACGTTCCAGGGTTGGCAACAGAGCGTGAGGCCGCCGGTGCGCCCGGCCGGTCGCCGGGCCCCAGGACGGTTCGGGTCGAGGAAGGCGCCGGATTGCCGGGTGGTCCGGTCGGCGGAGGCACGCGGCGCACGGTGCGCGCCGTTCCGCGTATCGCGCGCCGGTCCGTACGCCGTGCGCCGCGCTCGGGGGAGGCGGCGCCAGGTGGCTCGCGGTCGGCTGCGGTGCCGGCCGGAGGAGGCCGTCGCCCCATGGGGTCAATGGCCGTCCGTGTGCGTTCTTTCGGTGCTCCGGCGGTTCGGGGGATCGGTCCGGTCCGCCGGAGTACCCGCCCCCGGCGCTCGGCCGGTCCGACGTCGGAGGCCGGATTCTTGCATGCCGCCCCGGGTTGCATCACAGTGATGGCGTGACGAAAGGCGAGGAAGGCGCGGACGCGGGCGCGGTGTGCGCCGGTCCCGGTTGCCGGGAACCCCTGATCCGGGCCGCCACCGGCCGACCCGCCGTGTACTGCGGGCAGGCGTGCCGGCAGGCGGCGCTCCGCCGCCGGAGGCTGCGGGAGGCCGCGCCCGCGCTCCGCGCCGAAGCGCGTGACCTGCTGGGAGCGCTCGGCGCGGCCTCGGGGGTCCCGGAGAGCACCTACGAGGAGCACCTGGGGCGCCTCGGCGCCGAGGACCTCGACGACCTCATCCGCCACGCCCGCGCGGCCCGCGCGGGTCTGGACGGTGTGCGGGGCATCCTCGGCCGGGGCCGACCGCCGGCCCGGCCGGCTCCCGCCGCCTCCTGGTCCGGACTCTTCAAGGAACCCCCCGCCACCCGGAACGCCTGACCGGCCCGGGCCGGTCAGGCGTTCCGGGTGGCTCAGCGGTGCCGGGCGCCCCGGCGGCGGGACAGCCCGATGCCCGCGGCGCCTGCGGCCACCAGCACGAACGCGACGGCCGCCCGGGCCCGCAAGCCGTGGCCTCCCCCCGCCCCGGTCTCGGCGAGGCGGTCCCCACCGGGGGCACCCGACCGCCCCGGGACCGGGGTCGTGACCGGCGCGACGGTGACCGCCGGTGCCGTCGAGGACCCGCCGGTGGCGGACGGCGGTAGCGGATCGTCCGAAGCCGGCGGCGGGGAGGCCGCGCGGGACGGCCGTGCGCCACTCGGGCCGGGGGAAGCGGACGGTGGCGGAGGCGACAGGGCGACCGACGTCGGCGTGGGCGTCGGCGACGGGGCGGGGACGGTGGGCGGGGCCGAGGCGCCGGGGGAGGGTGACGGGGACGGGGCCGCCGACGCGCCGACGGTTGGGACGGCCGAGGCGCTGCCCGACGGCTCCGGGCCGGAGGTGGGCGTCGGGCTCGCGGACGGTGCGGCACTCGGCGTCGGGGTGGGAACCGTGGACGCCGCGGTGCTGGGCGACGGTGTCGACGACCGCTCGGGCATCGGGGTGGGCGTGGGGGACGGCGTGGGGGACGGAGACGGGGACGGGGACGCGGCCCGGCAGTCCACCTGCACCTCGCCCAGGCGGAGCGCGATGATCGGGCCCTGGTGCACCCGGTTCCCGTCGGTGTCGTCGAGCGTTCCGGAGACTTCGATGTCGAGCCAGGCGGAGGCCGTGTACTGCCGGGACTGCGTGGCCGGTTCCTGGTGCGGGGAGACGGTCACCGTCAGGGTGCCGGCGCCGATGCCGGGGACGCCGAGGTCCGCGCCGGTGACGGCGAGCCGGGTGGTCCCGGCGGAGAGCCGCCGGCCCAGGACGGTGATCCGCGCGGAGTCCGTGCGGTGGTAGGCGAGCGCCCACGGTCCGATCGGTGCGGGGACGCGCTCGACGCGTACGCGTCGAGCGAGCCGACCGCTCCGGCCTCCACCCGGACGAGCGAGCGGGAGTTGAACCGGACCTCCAGGCCGGTGAGCTGGGCCTGCGCGGAGTCCCGGCTCGCGGACACGGACGTGCGGGCCGTCCCCGAGCCGACCGCCACGTGTGCGAGCACGCCGTCCGGGTCGGAGAAGTCGCCCTGGTCGTCCGCGCCGTGACCGGGGCCGGACGCGGTCCCGTACGTGCCGCTGAACGCGGCCAGCCCGATCGCGGGAACGGCCGAGCTGTTCAGCCGGATCAGCCTGGCACTGGCCTGCGCCCCCGGGACGGCGGAGGTCGCCTTCGCCCGGGTCGGCAGCGGGACGAGCAGCGCGGCGGCCGCCGCCGCCAGCGCGGCAGCGCGCGCCACGGCGGACGGCGAAAAGCCGGGGGAGGTTTCGGTACGCACGGAGCGAGCCTTACCGGCCGCCCGGCGGAGTTCCGGGCGGCGCGCCACGCGCCCCGCCGAGCGGGGGCGGACCGCTCCGGCACCGTCCGTCCGCCCGCGCCCGGCGCCAGCGGTGGGCCGATCTTGCGTCGACGGCCGCGCGTGACGAAACGGGTCGGCTCCGCCGTGCCGTCGGGGCCCGCGTCGGGCCCGCATCACCCGTTCGCATGAGAGGCGCGACGCGCACGCGTCCGACCGCGCGGGGGACCCCGAAACTCGGGCACACACCCGGCCGCTACGCCTCCCAGGAGGACCACCGATGCACAGGACACGGCTGACGGAGTTCTTCCCGCTGCACCACCAGGTCGGCCCGGAGCCGACGGTGCCGCGCGGATTCGTCCACCCGGAGCGCGGCCGCGTCGCGTGTCCGGCCGCCCCGCTCGTCGAGGCGCACCTGCGCGCGGAGGGACTCCTGACCGGAGCGGGCGGCCCCGCGCCGGAGCTCCTGCCCGTTCCCGCCCAACGGGTCCGCGACGGCGGCGTCCTGGCGTGCACCACCTACATCGACCTCGACGGCTCGGTGACCGGGATCGCGGTCACCGCCCCGCGGGCGCTGGAGACCGCCGCCCGCGACGCCGTCCAGCGCTGGGCCGCCGTGCTGCGGACCCGGCGCATCGTCATCGCCCTCGGCGAGCCCTGCCGGCAGGCGGCGCGGTCCGCTCCCGGGCACGCCGGCTGCCCGAAGGCGGCCGCGACCCGGGAGCTGGTGCGGCAGTACCGGGAGCGGGGCGACACGGTCCTCGTGCTGGGAGCGGCGGGCGAGTGCGACAGCGCCTCCGCGCACGCGCTCCCCGACGTCGCGGCCGCCCTCCGCTTCGAGCCCGACGACGACACGAGGCTCTCCTTCGTCCTCGCCCCCTGCTCGCCGGTCGAGGCCGCGATGCCCGTGCTGCGGGTCCTGCGCGCCCGGTTCCCCGCGCTGCGCGGCCAGCACCCCGACCAGTGGTGCTACGCGGCCTCGGACGCCCGCCTCGGCGCCCGGATGGTGACGGAGACCAGCGACCTGGTGCTCGACCTCGGAGCCTCCGCCGCCCCGACCGACGGTGCGGACGCGCCCAGCCGCCGTACGGTCCGGCGCGTCCGCACCCTCGCCGACCTCCGCCCCGAGGAACTCGCCGCCGCCGCCACGGTCGGCGTCCTGCCGCAGCTGTCGGGACGGGAGCGGCCCGACGACTCGCCCACCGTCACCGACGTGATCGAGGTCCTGTCGGGCCTCGGCCCGCTCAGCGTCGTCCACCACCGCGCCAGCACCGACGTCAGCACCAACGTCTACGAACGCTCGGCACTCGCGCACTCGGCCCGGTAGCCGGCGCGGTGGGCCGCGGACCGTCAGCCCGTCGGCGTCGCCGCGCTCCGCAGGGTGATGCGGGCCGCCAGGGGGCCAGGCGGTTCCACCAGGACCTCTTCCACCGTGAGCGGGCGGGTTCCGACGTCCGCTCGGGCCAGGCGGCGGCACGCGCCTTCGAGGTCGTCGACCTCGAAGGCCACCGCGTACAGGCCCCGTCCGCGCCGCCGCAGGTGCCGCGCCACCGGCCCCTCGCCGCCGTCGGGGGCCAGCAGGCGCAGGTACCGTCCGTCCGGCAGGATCCAGCGGGCGGTGTCGGCGCCCGGCAGGGCGTCGTGGCCGGGCTCCGGTGGACCGCCGAGCAGGACGCCGTGAGCGGGAACCGCATCCGCCAGGCTCTCGGCGGCGACGTCCACCCCGGCCGCGCCCCGGACGGCGTCCGGGGAGCCCCCGTCGAGCGCCCACCGAAGAGCCGCCGCCGGATAGGCCGGCCGTATCCGGTCGTACACCTCGGCCACCGCGCCGAAGGAGAGGGCGAACCCGTCCGTTCCCGTTCCGCCCCGCACGACGCCCCCTCGGACACTCCCGATCCTCCGGACCGCCTTACCGCAACGCGGTCGAGGGAACGCGAGCGAAGCATGTGCAGGAATAAGGAATATGGGCCCAAAATCCACCGGAATCCATTCGTGTGCGCCACCCGCTGGTGACCGGGGTCCGACGGCGGGACACCGTTCCGGCGCCGGCACACGCCCACCGGCGGGCCAATGGCCGAGCGCGGTGGAACGCGCTGCGGATAGTGGGGCGGCCCGTTCCACCGAAACCGACCTCCGGGAGCCCCCCGTGTCCGTGAAGCGACAGCGAATCCTCCGTGCCGCCTGCGCCGCGGCCGTCCCCCTCGCCGTCCTGTGCTGCGCCGCCCCCGCCTTCTCCGCCGGGGCCGACCGCCCGGCCCGGGCCGTCGCCCTGCCCCGGGCACAGGGCGACGTGGTGCTCACCGGAGGGGACTTCGGGACGGTGACGGTGGGGAGCAGCGCGACGGTCACCCTCACGCTGACCAACGGCGGTACGACCTCGATCGGGTTCGACGGGGTCCCGCTCACGGTGCCCGCCGGGGTGACGCGGACCGGCGGCACCTGCGACCTGGACGTGGCGCTGCTGGCGGGCGAGTCGTGCACCGTCGTGCTGACCTGGACGCCGGGCGCCGAGGGGCCGTACGCGGGGACGGTGTCGCTGACCGCGGACGAGGACCCGCTGCCGCCCTACCAGGTGTCGGCCCAGGTCACCGGCAACGCGGTCGCGTCCAGCCCGAGCCCGAGCCCGAGCCCGAGCGTCAGCGCCAGCCCGAGCGCCAGCCCCAGCCCCAGCGCGAGCCCCACCGGGTCCCCGACTCCGTCCGCCTCCCCGGCGTCCCCGTCCTCCTCGTCCCCGGGCCGGCCGGAGCCGTCGGTCGGCACCGGCGGGTCCGGGCAGGGGCCGGAGCTGGCCGCGACGGGTTCCGCCGGCGGGCGGGAGGCGGGGCTCGGTGCGGCGGCCGCCGTGCTCGTCCTGTCGGGCGGGGCGTTGGTGCGGTGGCGTCGGCGGTCCGGCGCCCGGCGGTAGCGAACGGGCCGGGGCGGGCCGGACGACGGCCCGCCCCGGCCGTCGTCCCCGGCCGCGCTACGGGGCGAACAGCCGGTGGAACCCGTCGGTTTGGAGTCGGCCGGGCCCACCACGGTGTTGGCCATGGTGCCGTTCCCGCTGCCGTACGGCTTGACGGTGGTCGAGTAGGTCACGGTCACGGTCTGGCCGACCGCCACGTTCCCGGTCCAGGTCAGGGTGGTGCCGCTGACCGCGGCCACGCCGGAACTCGCCGCGGCGTCGTTGCCGTAGTCGGCGTTCCCGAGGACCCCGGACAGGTCGTCGGTGAACTTCGCGCCGGTGTAGGCGGAGGTCCCGGCCGGGTTCGCGGCGGTGACGGTCCAGGTGATCCGGTCGCCCGGCTTGACGGGCTCGCGGGCGTCCGAGGTCTTGGTGAGCCTCAGCTGCGCGACGCCCTCGACCTTGACGGTGACCGAGGACGGGTTGGAGGCCACCGGCTTCTCCGAGGCGTCCAGCGCGGTGGCCGTCGCGGTGTTGGTGAACGTCCCGCCCCCGCCGAGGTCGGCGGCGGTCACGGTGTGCGTCCCGGTGCAGGTCACGGTGGCCCCGGGGGACCCGGCCGCGGAGAGGTCCGTCTCCGGGCAGTCCACCGGACCGGCGCCCGGGTCGTCCACCCGCAGCCCGTGCACCGGTTCGGTGCCGCTGTTGGTCACCACGAACTGGTACGGGACGCTCTGCCCGGTCTTGTAGCTGTCCGGCTGGGCCGTGCCGCGGTCGATCTGCTTGACCAGGTTCAGCTGGGCCAGCGGCACGACCGTGCCCACCGTCATCGAGCGGATCAGGTGCACGTCCGACAGCAGCCCGGTGCTGCTGGCGAAGCCGAACTTGTAGGTGGCCGGCGCCGGGGTGGTCATCGTGTGGGACAGCACCTGCCGGTAGCCCTTGCCGTCGTTGAAGTCGATCTCGACGGTGATCGTCGGCAGGGCGCCGGGGCCGACGGTGATCCTGGTCTTGCGCGCCGCCGACGCCAGGCTGCCGGCGCGCAGCTGGCCGGGCAGCGCGCCGGCGCTGCCCGCCGCGTTCAGGCTGCCGGCCAGGTAGCAGTAGCCGGACGAGCCGTCGCCCGGCCCGCGCAGCCCGACCGCGTTGCCGACCCGCGAGGTGTCGGAGCGCGCGGGACAGCCGGAGCCGAGCCCGTCCCCCGCCGTGTGGAAGTTGCCGAAGGCGTCGAAGCCGATGCCGACGTACCCGCCGGGCACGCCGTCGACCCCCTTGAGCGCCGCGTAGCCCAGCGCCGCCCCCACCGCGCCGGTGCGGGTCAACTGCTGCGCGCCGTCGGTCAGGAAGAAGCTGATGCCGTCCGCGCCGCTGCCCCCGTACTGGTACGAGGTGAACTCGGCCACCACGCCGGACGCGGCCGGCAGCGGACGGTTGTAGACGATCCCGCCCGACCGGTACGTCCGGTTGTCGGTCAGCTGGAGGTACCCCGGGCTGCCGCCCCGGCCCGGGGCGCCGTTCGAGGAGGAGCAGGGGCCCAGCGCCGACGACCCGGCGGGCGGCGCGCCACGGGCACCGGTCAGACAGGCATCGCCGAGCGGCACCAGCTTCGGGTCCGGGACGGCGCCGTCCTGGAAGCTCTCGCTGAACAGCAGGGTGCCCGTCCCGGCCGTCCGGGCCTGCGCGGGGGCGGGGCCGCGCTGCTGCGCCCCGGCCGCGGCCGCCGCCGGGCCG
Source organism: Kitasatospora setae KM-6054 (assembly GCF_000269985.1). Taxonomy (NCBI): domain Bacteria; kingdom Bacillati; phylum Actinomycetota; class Actinomycetes; order Kitasatosporales; family Streptomycetaceae; genus Kitasatospora; species Kitasatospora setae. The sequence goes on from NC_016109.1 coordinate 8,727,303, forward strand.
GTGCCGGACAGCAGCGGGCAGAGCAGCACGCACAGCGGAACCAGGCAGGCCCGCAACCGGTCCCGTGGACGCCCGGGGAGTCTCTCCTCCTCCGGAGGCCGATCGCCGTGCCCACCTTTTCCTGACGATGTGACAAATCCTGAGCCGAACGGGCGGTTCATGGTGACGCCTGCCGATGCCGTTCGTAGCGAAATGTCCTCCACTACTAGCAACCGGTGATCGGCGCACCAGTGAGCCGTGGAAGGCCCGTTCGCGAACCATCCGTACGGTGGCGCCGCCGACCGGCGGGGCTCCGGCCCGGGACCCGCGCCCCCGGGTCGGAGCCGGAGGACGCCCGGAGCCGGGCCCGGCGGGCCGGACGGGCCCGACGGCCTCCTCGCGGGCGCTCCCGGCGAGGGCCCCGGCCCGTCCCGGCGGCCGAAGGGTTTCGGTACATCCCGTTCGGAACGGAACCGCGGCCCGGCCGCGAGCCGTCGAGGATCCGGGGCGTGGAACGCCCGCGCCCCGTGACCGCGACGAGGCCGCCCGAGCGCGTCCCGGCCGCTCACCGTGGTGGGGACGACTCGGGAACGGAGCGGCGGGCACCGGGGGAGGAGGGGGCCCCGCGGCCGTGACCTCATGGACCCGCACCCGCCGACGCCCCGCTCCACCGGAGGCGTCCGGGGCACCTCGCCGCACCTCCTTCGCCGGCCCGGCGCCGCGCCGCCGGGCCCGACCACCGGATCGAGGAACCGCCGTGAACCGCCCCTCCCGTCTCCCGCCTCCCGCGCCCGCTGCCGACCGTCGCGGTCGCGGGCTCAGCCGATGGTGAGGGTGGCGGTGCTGTCGATGCGGGAGACCGTGCCCAGGCCGAGGGTGCAGGCCAGGACGTCGGTCGAGGGGGCGACGAGCTGGTAGACGACGGTGTCGCCGGTGAACAGGCCGGAGGTGACGGTGCCGGTGACCGTGGTGGTGAGCGCGGCGGCGGCGAGGTTGACCGTCCTGGTCCCGGTGACGACCGTGGTCGCGCCGTTGTTCCAGGTGAAGTTGATGACGGTGGGGGCCGAACTCAGCAGGGTGAGGCAGGAGTAGGAGGGGAGGGTCACTTGGTGGACGGTGACGGGCGCCGAGTCGATGGCGGGCACGCTCAGCGAGGTGCAGGTGCTCAGGTCCCGGGTGATCGTCACGACGGTGGCGGCGGGCGTCAGGCTGAGGGCCGGCCAGTAGGCGGAGGAGTCGCTGCTGGGCGTCGTGCACAGCACGTCCCCCACCGCGGCCCGGGCCGGTGCGTTCGCCGTGACCGTGATCGTGGCCGCCGCCAGCGCCAGTGCGGCGAGCAGGCCGGGGACGGGGTTTCGCCTCATCGGAGGCTCCTTTCGGGGGAGTGGGTGCTGTTTCTGCCCGTGCGGGCGGTCCGGCGCCGGCGGGTGGTCATCGTCCCGGCCGTCGTGGCCCGGGGTCCGCCCGGTCCTCCGGCGGGGTGGGGTTCGGGGCGCCGGGCTGCCGGGGGAGCCAGCTGAAGCCCGCCCGGGCGGGGGAGTCCAGGCGGGTGAGGATCGAGCGGCGCAGCGCGTCGAAGTCCGTCTCGTGGTGGTAAGAGGGTTCGGAGGTGGTCATGCCGGGGTGCTTGCGGTAGATCCCGCCGGGCTGGGCGATCATGACGCCGGGTGCGAGCGCGGCGCAGAACAAGACCATCGCGAGGGCTTCCAGGGCGGGGTAGGCGGGCCAGCCGCCGAGCGCCCGGACCAGGTCGGTGCGGGCGGTGAGGTGGGTTCCCACGAGGGGGAAGGCGCCGGCCTCGAACCGCTGGCGCAGGGCGGCCAGTTCGAGGGGCCCGTCGGGCGGGTCCCAGGGGCCGGGGCGCAGGGTGCCGTCGGGCAGCAGGTCGAGGCAGGCCGAGACGCACCAGGCGGCCCCGGTGCGGTGGAGGGCCGTGACGTCGCGGTGCAGGGCACCTGGGAGCAGCAGGTCGTCGGCGTCCAGCGCCCTGACCAGGGTGCCGCGGGCCCTCGCCAGGGCCATGGTCCGGGCGACGCCCGCGCCGCCGGCCCGGGCGGAGCCGGTGCGGATGCGGGGGTCGCGGGGCAGGACGTCCCACACGGACCCGTCCGGCCGGTCCGGCCCGTCCTGCTGGACCAGCCACTCCCACTCCCAGCCGGGTGGCAGGGCCTGCCGGCGCACGGAGGCCCAGGTTTCGGACAGGAAGGCGTGCTTGTCGGGGTGGACCGGGGTGATCACGCTGATGAGGGGCAAGGGAGTCCCTCCCGTCACTGGTGCGCTCCGGCCGCCGGGAGCGCGGGGGCCGGTGTTCAGCCGACGACGGCGAGGATCTCGTTCCCGCTCAGCTGCAGGTAGTCCTCGCCGTCGAGCCGGATCTCGGTACCGCTGTACTTCGCGAAGATCACCGTTTCGCCCGGTGCGATGTCCAGGCCGATGCCGACCGCGGAGACGCGGCCCGCGAGGAGGTCCACCCCGAGGACCTCGGTGGCGGCGATCTCGTGGGTCGACACCATCACGTAGCCGGCGGGCGCCGCGACCGCCGCCGGGGCGACCGGGCGGAGGACGGCGGCCGGGGCGGCCGAGGCCGCCGGGCCGGCGGTCCAGGTGAGGCCGCCCACCAGGAGGGCGGTCAGGCAGAGGCGTGCGAGGGAACGCGGGGTCACGGGCTTCTCCTTGATGGTGGGCCGGTCCGGCGGTCCGCCGGTGAGGGGCTGTCGCCCCGACGGGAGTCCGCGGTGTGCTGCCGGGAACGGGGGAATACCTTCCCCGCGCGTCCTCCAAACCGGCCCGGCCGAGCACGGCAGCGCGGACCCGGCGCCTCCGGCCCTCCGGGCCTCCGACCAGCGGATCTCGGCGGGGCCCGGCCCGTCGGCCGGGATTTCGCCATCCGTGCGATGTCACGAAAGGCGGCGCGGCCGGGGCGGCGGCGGTCGGCGGGGCAGCGGCGGCCGGCGGGGCCGGTTCCGGTGCCCGTCACGGGGTGGTGGTGCCGACGGGCGGTTCGGGGCGGGCGGCGCGCGGGCGGGCCGCGGTGTCGAGGTGGTAGGGGACGGTGGAGACGACGGCGTCGGTGCGGCGGCGCAGGAGCGCGGCGAGGACGGCGGGACGCCCGCCCTGGAGGAGGCGCTCGCGGTGGCGGCGGGTGAGTTTCCGGGGCACCAGGACGGTGACGTCACGGCCCTCCGCGGTGGCCCGCTGGACGTACCGGACGATCGGTTCGAGCAGCGCGTGGTGGGTGCCGGGGAGGGTTTCGAGGGGGACGCCCGGGTCCCATTCCCGCCACTGGCGGGCCAGGGCCGGGGCGGCCGTTCCGGGAACGTCCACCGTCACGGCGACGACGTCGCCGCCCAGGGTGAGCGCGCGGGCCAGCACGTGGGCGGTGACCGCGCTCAGCTCGCCGACCGGCACGACGACCAGGCCGCGTCCGGGCACCGGCCGGGGCGGGACGCGGCCGGCGCCGACGGCCCCGGCCGCCGCGCCGTAGTACCGCTCGACCCGGGCGAACAGCAGCATCAGCAGCGGGACGACCAGGACGACCGCCCAGGCGCCCCGGGTGAACTTGAGGACCAGCAGGACTGCGGTGGCCACCAGGGTGAGCGCGGCCCCGGTGCCGTTGAGCACGGCCAGGCGGCGCCAGCGGGCCGGGCGCGCCAGGTACCAGTACCGGACCATGCCGAGCTGGCTGACGCTGAAACCGATGAAGATGCCGAGGGCGAAGAGCGGGATCAGCCGCTCGGTGACCGCGCCGGTCACCACGAGCAGGAGCGCGGTGAGGACGGCCAGGCCCAGCACGCCGGCGCGGTGGACCGGCCGGGCCGAGCGGAGCGCGAAGAGGTGGGGAGCCGGTCGTCCCTGGCGAGCAGGGCGAGCAGGATCGGCAGCGAGCCGAAGCTGGTGTTCGCGGCGGCGGCCAGCAGCAGGGCGACGGTCAGGTTGGTGGCGTAGTAGGGCCAGCCGGTGCCCAGGGAGTGGGCCGTGAGCTGGGCGAGGACGGTGACGTCGGCCCGCGGGACGACGTGGTCGCGGGCCATCAGGTGGCCCAGGCCGACCAGCATCACCGCCAGCAGGACGCCGAGCAGCACCTGCGTGCGCCGGGCGGTGCGCACCCGGGGCGGGCGGAAGGCGGGGACGCCGTTGGCTATCGCCTCGACCCCGCTGACCGCGGTGCAGCCGGCGGCGAAGGCTTTGAGCACGAGCAGCACGCCCAGGCCCTGCGTGACGGCGACGGTGGGCGGGCCGCCGACCGCGCCGACCGGGTGCGGGCGGGCGGCGCCCAGGACGACGACGGCCAGCACCGCGAGGACGAAGAGCAGCGTCAACGGCGCCAACAGGCGTGCGCTGTCGGCGAGTCCGCGCAGGTTGACGGCCGTGAGGACGGCCAGCCCGGTCAGCGCCACCAGGGGCAGGTGGTCGTTGAGGACGGGGAAGGCGGAGGCGAGGCTGGCGGCGCCGGTGGCCAGGCTGACGGCGGCGGTGAGGACGTAGTCGACCACCAGGCCGGCTGCCGCGAGCAGCGCGGTGGTGCGGCCGAACTCCTGTTTGGCCACCGCGTACGAGCCGCCCCCGCCGGGATGCACGGCGATCACCTGCCGGTAGGAGAGCACCAGGGTGCCCAGCAGCAGCGCGACGGCGAGGTTCGGCGGCAGCATCGCGCCCATCGCGCCCGCGCCGGCCGCCGCCAGGACCACCGCCGCCGCCTCGGGCCCGTAGGCCACCGAGGTCAGCGCGTCCAGGGACAGGGCCGGGATCCCGCCGAGGGCGGTGAGGTGGTCCCGGTCCCCCTGGCGGCGGGAGCGCGGCCCCGTCCCGTGGCTGCGCGGCTGCGCGGCTGCGCGGCTGCGCGGCTGCGCGGCTGCGCGGCTGCGTGGTTGCGTCGCGCGGGTGTGGTGACGGAACCCGTGCGCTCACTTCCAGAACTGGGTGAGCGCGCCTTCCTTGAAGGGGCCGGAGGAGGCGCTCAGGTCTCCGGAGAAGGGGCGGTCGAGGACGAGGGTGAGCAGCGGGCTGAAGCCGATCAGCATGGCGACCGTGCCGACGAACAGCACCTGCATCCGTCGGCTGCGGACGCCGCACAGGAAGGTGAGAGGGATGATCACGAGGGCCCCTCCGTACACCAGCACCTGGAGGAGGAGCGGGAGTTCCTTGGTGGCCATGGCGATCCGGGCTCGCCTCTGGAGGACCATCTCGTCCAGCTGGCCGGTCGCCTGGCCGTAGTACGCCTTCTCGGTCTCGGTGCCGGGCTCATACGACTGGAGGGCGTCGTACAGGGCCTGCAGGTTGGCGCCGGTGGCCTCTCGGATCCGGTCCCGCTCGGCGGGCGGGAAGGCCCCCGCGTCGCGGACCAGGGTGGCGGCCGCGGTGGACTCCGAGGCCACGATGGTGTTGGTGGTGTCGAGTTGGGTCCAGAGCGTCACGATCACGAAGGCCAGGATGATCCCGTAGATCGCGCCGAACATGCCCAGGACGGTGCCGATCATGTCGTTGTGCTCGCCCTCGGCCAGCCCCGGGTAGCGGCGTCGGACCAGCAGGACGGCGAGAACGGAGAGGGCCACGATGACCCCGACCACGAGGACGGCCAGCGTGGGGGTGTCGAAGGTGTTGAGCAGCCGGATGTCCATGGCACTCCAGGAGGAGGGGCGACGGACGGACGAGCGCATCCCTTCCCGCGCCCATGAGGGCTTTCACCCCCTTCCCCTGGACGGCCCAGCCCCCGGCCCCGCCGGGAACCGGCCCGGAGCCGTCCCACCCCGCCACCGGGGGGCCTCGCGCACCGGACGTTTCGTCAGCGAATGCGCGTCACGCAACGACCCGTGCGGCCGGCCGCGCCGGGTCAGAAGCGGTCCGGGTACTTGATGGACAGGATGAGGTAGACGACCAGCAGGACGGCCACGATCAGGCCGACGATTGTCCTGACGCCCATGGGAGCCTCGTGTTCCTCGGTGCGGACGGCGGGTCCGGGCACGGTTCCCGCCCCGGGGGTCTACCCGTTCGGGCCGACCGCCAAGACGGCCCGCGGCCGGGCCCGCGCGTCGCGGCTCCGACGGGACCCCGGTGGGCCGCCGACGGCGTGGCGCGCCTCACCGCCTCGTACGCGCGCCGGGACCCGGGCGGCCCGTCCGCTCCGCCCGCCGGCTGATCCGCCGGCTGATCCACCCCGCCCCGCCCCGGCGACGGGGAGGGCGCCGCCGCCGATCCACCCGCACTCCTTTCGTCACTTTCCGCGATCGATGAAACGCGGAAAGTGGTGACGCGGGGCGTGTCGAGCAGTACTTTCTCGCCACGCCCCCCCACGACGGTCGTCGCCAGGAGAGAAGGACACGTGGATCCCCGCTCGCCCGTACCGCCGAGGCTCCGGGGCCGACGGCCCCGCCGCCCGCCGAACGCGCTCCCGCTGCTGCTCGCCCTGCTGCTCGCGGCGGCGGCGCTGGTCCTGCCCGCCCCGCCGGCCCGCGCCGCCGGGTCCCTGCTCGACTGCCCGGGCACCGCGACGAGCACCTACGCCCCGCCGCTCACCGCGGCGGGCGCCCCGACCACGATCACGCTCTCCGAGGTGCTGACGCCCTGCGCGGCGCCCGGCACCGCCGTCACCTCCGGGACGGCGTCCCTCGTGGTGCCGGTGCCGACGCCCTACCCCTGCGGCCAGCTGGCGGGCAGCGGCACGCTCACCCGGACCATCACCTGGAACACCGGCCAGACCTCCACCCTGACCGGCACGTACACGGCCACCTTCGTCGGCGCCACCATCGTGGGCAACGGCAGCGGGACCGTCGTCTCGGGCCTGTTCGCCGGACAGCCCTTCACCGACGTACGCGTCACCCCGTCCGAACAGGTCCTGCGCTGCGAGGCCGCACTCGCCACGGTCTCCGGCACCGTCGCCGTGACCGACCTCCTGATCGGCTGAACCCGGCACCGACAGCACGCCGAGACGCGCCGCCGGAGTCGAGGACGACCCCCGGATCCGCCCGGGGAGGAAAGGACTTGCTGTGGGAAGTCGGGAACCGGACACGACGGAGACCCCCGGGGCGGGCGGCCGGGGCGGGCAGGCGTTCGACGTGGTGGTGGTCGGCAACGGGGTGCTGGGGATGTCCCTGGCGGTGGTGCTGCTGCGGCGGGGCGCGCGGGTGGCGGTGGTCGGCGACGGGAACCGGCCGCTGGCCGCGTCGACGGCGTCCGGGGCGATGAACGGGTGCTTCGGCGAGGTGACCGCGACCACGACGGCCACCGCGCACGGGCGGGCCCGGCTGGAGATGGACGTGCTCGCGGCCCGCCTGTGGGACGACTGGCTCGCCGGACTGGAGGAGGACGGCGGCGCAACGGTCCGGTGCGCGCGGGGAACGCTCGTCATCCACAACACGATCGGCATGGCGGAGATCGACGACACCGCGATGACGGCGATCCGCGCCGCGCTGGAGCTCCACGGGGAGCCCTTCGAGAGCGTCGATCCCACCGAGGCCGTCCCCTGGCTCGATCCGCAGCCGACCGCCCGGCCGCTGGCCGGCCTCTTCCTCCCCCGCGAGCACGGAGTCGACTCCGGCGCGCTGCTCAAGGTCCTGCACCGCGCCGTCGTCCGGCTGGGAGGCGTCCTGGTCCCCGAGCACGCCGTCCGCGTCGTCCACGGCGCGGGCCGGGCCGGCGGGATCGCCCTGGCCGACGGGACGGTGCTGGCCGGTGACCGGGTGGTGCTGGCCGCCGGCGTCGGCACCCAGGCGCTGATGGACTCGCTGCCCCCCGAGGTCAGCGCCCCCGTACCCCGGCTGATCAGCGGGTTCGGCGTGTCGGTGGTCCTGTCGAACGGCCCGGCCGCCGCCCCGCCGGACTGCGTCGTGCGCACCCCCAACCGCTCCTTCGGCTGCGGGCTGCACACCGTGCCGCGCGGTCCCGACCGGGTCTACGTGGGCGCCACCAACACCACCCGGCCCCGCCCGGGCAGCGACCCCAGCGTCCGCGACCTGGCGTTCCTGCTGGACTGCGCCGCCCGGCAACTGCGCAGGGACCTGTGGTTCAGCGACATCACCGCCACCAGGGTCGGGAACCGGCCGATGACCCTGGACGGCCACCCCCTCCTCGGAGAGACCCTCCTGCCGGGGCTGTGGCTGATGACCGGCACCTTTCGCGACGGCCTGCACACCTCCCCGCTCCTGGCCTCCCGGCTGGCCGACCGGATCCTCGACGGAACGCCGCCCACACCGGAGATGGACCTCTTCCGGCCGACCCGGCCACCGATCCAGACCATGGACCGCCGGGACACCGTCCGCCACGCCACCGTGCACCGCCTGGCCGTCGGCCACGAGTGGAACTGGTCGCTGCCCGTCGAATGGCCCGTCCACCTCGAAGAGATGTACGAGGCCAAGTACCGGGCCGTCGCCGAGCGGACCCACGACACCATCACCCCGCCGCCGGAAGTCCTCGCCTACATCCCCGCCTTCCCCGAGCTCGCCGACATGCTCGACGCCTACTACACCGCCAGCCGGCCCCGCCTGGGCGCCTCCGGCGATTGATCCGGCGGCGGGTCGCAGCGGGGTCCGCGGTGGGCTCAGCTCTGGCGGTCGGTCGTGCGGCGGTCGGGGAAGAGGCCGATGAACGCGTCGAGCCAGCCCAGTTCGGCGCGGGCGAGGGTGTCGCGTTCGCACTCCTCGGTCCTGATCCTGGGGAGGGTGAAGGTGTACTCGCCGCGCCAGCCCTGGTGTTCGCCGGCGGTCACGGTGCCCTTCAGGACGGCGGTGTCCTGGGAGCGGCGTTCGGGAGTGCCCTTCAGGGTGGTGGAGGTGGCGGGGGTGCTGTCGAAGACGACGGTGACCTCGGTGAGCGCGTCCAGGTCGTCGGGCTCTTCGCAACTGGCCCGCACGGTGCGGGTGGTGACGCTCTTCGCGGTCTCGGCGGGGAAGTGCTCGCACATCTCGTACAGGACGGTGGTGGTCACGGTCGTGGTCTTCGGCTCCGCGCTCAGCGGGGGGTCGTAGGTCTGGTGTCCGGAGGCGCCGTGGCAGCTCGCGCCGTCGTCGTCGCCGGCCGCGGCGGGAGACGCGGCCGGGAGGAGGAGCGAGGCGCCGAGCAGCAGGGGCAGGGCCAGCGAGAGGGGACGGGTACGCATCGGGACTCCATGGGTGTTCGGCGGCGCACGAGGGCCGGGGAGGGGGAAGGGCTCGCTCGCGGGAGCCGCCGCAGATGCCCTGCCGCCCCTTCGGGCGTCCGGAGCGTCGGGGCGCGCGAGCGCCTGGTGGATCCCCATGGCACCATCCGGCACCGGCGGCGGCCCGCATTCGCCGTTCGTGTCCCGGTCCGCGAAAGCCGTGAACGGGGTGCCGACCGCGACCACCTGTCCCGGGGGCGGAGCGCACGATACGGGATCGTCCCGGTTGCGTCACTCCGGACAGATGACGGAACGCGGGCGAGCGCGGCCGTCCGGGTGCAATCCGGCGCGAGGGACGGCCGTCGGGTGCGGTCGGGCCTTCCCGCCGGTGATGCTGTGCACCGTCCCCGCCGGTGAGGTCCTCCCGGCGGTCCCGGAATCCCCTGCCACCTCCTGGAGTCGAACGCATGTCCCTCCGAGTCGGCCGGCTGCGGTGCGCGGCGATCGCCGCGCACCGCAGCCTGCGTCGCCTGCCCCGCCTCCGCGAGCGGATCCCCCGCCGGAGCGCACGCGCCGCGCGCCACGAAGCCCTCGATCGCGGAGGTGGAGCCGGGCTTCCACGGGAACACCGGGAAGCCCGAAGGCGACCAGCGCTACATGTCCTCGGTCACGTACGCGCTCTACAACTCGGCCCGCAAGGAGATGATCCTCTTCGACCTGCTCCAGGGCGGACGGCTCCGGATCCCCGTGCAGAACGACTCCGCCGGCCTGTTCATCGCACCCGACCAGACCGACCGGGTCACCCGCGTCGCGATCGACAACACCACCGGCTACCTGTTCTCCTGGGACCTGATCGATGCCCGGCTCTCCCGCCAGTACGTCGGCAAGAGCCAGCGGCCCCACAGCGACTACCTCTTCGAGGCCGCCGAGCCCAACGGCCCCACCGGGCCGATGACCACCGACCTCGACCTGGACCGCACCCGCGGCCTGGTCGCCGCCTACTACGACGAGGACGGCGACGGCCGCGGCCACGACGCCGTCCTGATGGTCTACGGCACCACCGACGGCAAGCAGCGCGCCGTCGTGACGCTCCCCGCCGACAGCACCGGCGAGATCGCCGTCGTCCCCGGCACCGACCGGATCTACGTCACCGCCCCCGCCGGCCCCGACACCCTCCTGCACGCCTACGGCACCGACGGCACCCGGCACGAGGACCTCCGGCTGCCCGGCGTCACCGACGCCGGCTCCTTCGTGACCGACCCCGGCACCGGCGACCTGTACTTCTACGGCGCCAAGGACGGTACGGGCCGGCTCCTGACCCGCAGCGCCGCCGACGGCACCGTCCGCGCGGTCACCGGCCTGACCGGTCATCCCAACGACGTCGTCATCGACGACCAGGCCCGCCTCGCCTACGTCCTCACCACCGAGACCACCAGCCCGCCCGGCGACCCGTCACCGAGCCTGCGCAACCGGGTGGCCGTCGTCGACCTCGCCACCCGCGCGGTCCTCGCCGACACCCCGATCGAACAGCACGGCCTCGGACTGGACTTCGACCCCCAGACCCACCTCGTCTACGCGGGCGGCCGGCGCGGCGACCTCTACGGCATCACCACCCTCCAGTACACCCCCTGAAACCACCCGGACCCCGGCCCGGCCTGGGTCCGGTGCTTCGAGGCGCTGTCGGAAGAGGCGGTGGTGTCCGCGCCGCGGTGCGCACCGCTCCGATTCCCGATCCGCGTTCCAGCCGGCACGGCGAACGCTCCACCGCTGGCCGCTCGGGCCAGGGCGGGAACACCGACCTCGGCACGGGTCTTCACCGCGCGGCGCCCACAGGCCGCCCCAAGACGAGGTTGCGGCCCCGAGGCGCCGGTGAGACCTGCGGCAGGGTTCGCGGCCGTCCCCGCCATGCTGACAGATGCTCACTGGGCGTTTCATCCCTGCGTTCAGAGTTCATGTTCCGCGCCAGGTGGGGGTGGATTCGCCGGTGAGACGGCGGGTCATGAGGCTGATCATCGCGACGTGGACCATGGCTTCGGAACGGGCCGGGAGGGCTTCGTAGTCGCGGGCGAGACGGCGGTGGTTCATGAGCCAGCCGAAGGTCCGTTCGACGACCCAGCGGCGGGGCTGGACGACGAATCCTCTGGTCGCAGGGTCGCGGCGGACGATCTCGACGTCGATGCCCAAGGTGGCGCCGTGTTCGACGACGGCGTTCTTGTAGCCCATGTCGGTCCAGGCCTTGCGGATGGCGGGGTGCTCGGTGGCGACCGCGGTCAGCAACTGCTTGCCGGCGGCGCCGTCCTGCACACTCGCGGCGGTGACCAGGATCATCAGCAGCAGGCCGATCGTGTCGGTGACGATGCTGCGCTTCCTGCCCACGATCTTCTTGCCGACGTCGACGCCCTGCGAGGAGGTGGGGACGTTCGTGGAGGTCTTCACGCTCTGCGAGTCGACGATGCACGCCGTCGGCTCCGGACCGCGGCCCTCAGCCGTGCGGACCAGACGCCTCAGCAGTCCGTTGAGCTGCTCGAACACGCCTTCCTTCTGCCATCGGGCGAAGTAGGCGTAGACGGTCTCCCACGGCGGGTAGTCGTGCGGGAGGTAGCGCCAGGGGATGCCGGTGCGATCCACGTAGAGGATCGCGTCCAGGAGGTCGCGCAGTTCGTGTTCGGGAGGGCGGCCGAACGCGAGGGCCCGCTCGGTGCGGGCCCGACGCCAGGCGGTGAGGGTGGGTTCGACCAGGGCCCAGCGGGCGTCGGACAGGTCGCTCGGATACCGTCGACGATCCGTCATGACAACGGCATACTGCGGGATTGCCGCGTTGCCCAGGGCTCGCGGCACCCGAGAGACAAAAGCCGGTGGGCTCGACTTCTTGGGACGAGACAGGAGGAACCGCGCAGTTCCGGCGGACATAGGGGTAACAGTGGCACTCCTGCCACCAGGACCCCAAGCGTCACCGAACGCCGGCAGCCCGAGCTCCCCGGAAAACGAGACCAACCATCCCAACTACGGGTGAAACGCCCAGTCACTGGGCGTTTCATCCCTGCGTTCAGAGTTCATGTTCCGCGCCAGGTGGGGGTGGATTCGCCGGTGAGACGGCGGGTCATGAGGCTGATCATCGCGACGTGGACCATGGCTTCGGAACGGGCCGGGAGGGCTTCGTAGTCGCGGGCGAGACGGCGGTGGTTCATGAGCCAGCCGAAGGTCCGTTCGACGACCCAGCGGCGGGGCTGGACGACGAATCCTCTGGTCGCAGGGTCGCGGCGGACGATCTCGACGTCGATGCCCAAGGTGGCGCCGTGTTCGACGACGGCGTTCTTGTAGCCCATGTCGGTCCAGGCCTTGCGGATGGCGGGGTGCTCGGTGGCGACCGCGGTCAGCAACTGCTTGCCGGCGGCGCCGTCCTGCACACTCGCGGCGGTGACCAGGATCATCAGCAGCAGGCCGATCGTGTCGGTGACGATGCTGCGCTTCCTGCCCACGATCTTCTTGCCGACGTCGACGCCCTGCGAGGAGGTGGGGACGTTCGTGGAGGTCTTCACGCTCTGCGAGTCGACGATGCACGCCGTCGGCTCCGGACCGCGGCCCTCAGCCGTGCGGACCAGACGCCTCAGCAGTCCGTTGAGCTGCTCGAACACGCCTTCCTTCTGCCATCGGGCGAAGTAGGCGTAGACGGTCTCCCACGGCGGGTAGTCGTGCGGGAGGTAGCGCCAGGGGATGCCGGTGCGATCCACGTAGAGGATCGCGTCCAGGAGGTCGCGCAGTTCGTGTTCGGGAGGGCGGCCGAACGCGAGGGCCCGCTCGGTGCGGGCCCGACGCCAGGCGGTGAGGGTGGGTTCGACCAGGGCCCAGCGGGCGTCGGACAGGTCGCTCGGATACCGTCGACGATCCGTCATGACAACGGCATACTGCGGGATTGCCGCGTTGCCCAGGGCTCGCGGCACCCGAGAGACAAAAGCCGGTGGGCTCGACTTCTTGGGACGAGACAGGAGGAACCGCGCAGTTCCGGCGGACATAGGGGTAACAGTGGCACTCCTGCCACCAGGACCCCAAGCGTCACCGAACGCCGGCAGCCCGAGCTCCCCGGAAAACGAGACCAACCATCCCAACTACGGGTGAAACGCCCAGTCAGTACCTGTTTTCGAAGTTCCTGACAGGATCTGCCCTGGTCGGAAATCGAACAGGGTGGAACAGGGGCGTTCTGCATGACCTGCGGTTGGCTCTTCGACCAGGGCTCAGGGAGCGGTCGGCGGCACAGGTTGGATGGGCAAGCGGGGAGTGAAGAGCATCCCGTAGATGGCGATCAGCCACGGCGCCACTACCTGAATGATCAGCCAGGCGGTCAACAGAAACACGACTACGGTTGTAAAGGTCACCTTCGTCCTGATCTGGGGCTCCGGGGGCGCAAGGTCGGGCGCTGCACACCTGTGCACCGTGGCACTGTCCGGAACCGGGGCTTGGTCGCGCTCTTCCCTTCCCCGATGTATCCACACATGCACGGTTATCGGCCCCGATTCCAAGTGCTCGGCACGGGCGATATCTGCGACCTGGACAGCCAGCTCGGCTGCCGAGCCGTAGTAGCCGGGGCGCGTGCCGTATGTGCGCCAGCCTGAACCGCCAACAGGGGTAACCAGGTAGACGAGATGCATGATTTGCCGCTCTCCGTTTCATTTCATAGCAAAGTTCCTGGTACCTGTTCGGGAGGTTCCTGCCGGCATCTTCCCAGGCCCGGACCTCAGTTGGGGCCGTCGGCGGCCCCCTCGACGTGCTCGGTTCAGAGGTCGCTGGCGAGCCGGGCCGGGGTGGTGAGGAGGGACAGCCGTCCGGCCTCGGCCGCGGGCCGGAAGTCGAAGACGCCGGTGAACGGGCCGGTGATCAGCAGCAGGGTGCGGTGGTCACGCAGGCGGCGGCGCCAGTGCCGGTCCGCGCCGATCTCGCCGTCGAACCAGGCCGTCCCGCCGGGGCGGTGGAGGGTCAGCCGGTAGTCGTCCAGGACCGCTGACCAGCCCGGTTGTGGCCCGGCGGCCGGGTCGAAGGCGGTGGTGCGGTCGGCCCAGCCGTCCTGGGCGATCACCGGGCGGTCGGGGGCGGCGGGGAGGATCAGCGCCGGGCGCCCGTCGGGCATCAGCTCCGGCCAGGGCCTGGAGTGCAGGCCGGCGCCGCTGATCAGCTCCATGCTGGTGCACTTCTCCCGTCCGGATCGCTCACCTCGCTGCCTGGCGGTCAACATCATCGGGCAGGAAGCGACCCGGCGTCGGCGAACGGCCTGACGGGCGGTCAGCGGCCGTGGGAGAGTGGACTGCGGACGCGCTGCGGCCCGGTCCCGGACCGAGTGACGGCGGTGGTAGTGAGAACGATCAGTCCCGCTGGGTTTCGCGGGAGGCCGTCTGTCCGGTCCGGGTGGAGTTGCGCCGGGTGATTCTCCTGGTCATCACGGTGATCGTGGCCCAGGTGATCAGCGATTCGGAGTGCTGGACGAGCCGTTCGTAGTCGCGCGCGTGCCGGCGGGCGTGCATCACCCAGGCGTGGGTGCGCTCGACCACCCAGCGCCGGGGCAGGACCACGAACCCCTTGGCCTCCTTGGGCCGGTTGACGGTCTTGACCGTGAGGTTCAGGTACTTCTTCGCCCAGCTCACCAGCTGGCCCGCGTAGGCGGAGTCGGCCCAGACGATCGTGATCTCCGGGTGCATCAACCTGAGCCGGAACAGCACCTCCTTCGCCGCGTCGCGGTCGGTGACGTCGGCAGGGGTGACCATCACGAACAGCGGCAGGCCCTTGGTGTCCACGACCAGGTGCCTCTTCCTGCCGTTGATCTTCTTCGCGGCATCGTAGCCGCGCGAGTCCTTCCCGACGGTCTCGGCGGCCTTCACCGACTGCGAGTCGATGATCGTGGCGACCGCCTCCGGGCCGCGGCCCATGTCCCGGCGGATGCGTCGGCGGAGCTGGTCGCGGATGCGGCCGACCACCCCGGCCGCCGCCCAGCGGGCCATGAACCCGTAAGCCGTCCGCCAGGGCGGGAAGTCCTTCGGCAGGGCCCGCCACTTGCAGCCGGTGTCCACGACGTAGCGGATCGCGTCCACGATCTCGCGGCGCGGGTGCTTCTCCGGGCGCCCGCCGGCCTTCGTCTCACAGGCCGGGACGGGCAGCAGCGGCTCCAGCAGCTTCCACTCCTCGTCCCAGGTGTCCGAGGGGTAGCAGCGGCGGCGGGCCATCGACTCCTCCTCTCCGAGGGGCTGTTGGCGGGCCCGGCCGCCGAAGGCGGCCGGGCCCGGAAGGGGGGTGACGATCACGCGTCGATGTAGTCGGCGATCACGTCGAGGGTGGACTCCACCGAGCTGAGCTGGGTGTTCAGGTGCCTCACCCAGCGGCCCTTGGGCTGCAGGACAGCGTGCGGGGCGACGACGCCGGTGATGAACCGGCGGATCTCGGTGAG
Source organism: Kitasatospora setae KM-6054 (assembly GCF_000269985.1). Taxonomy (NCBI): domain Bacteria; kingdom Bacillati; phylum Actinomycetota; class Actinomycetes; order Kitasatosporales; family Streptomycetaceae; genus Kitasatospora; species Kitasatospora setae. The sequence continues at coordinate 8,742,782 of NC_016109.1, forward strand.
CTTCTCGCGGATCACCGCGACCTCGTATGCCTGGAGCTCGACGGGGTCCGAGCAGAACTTGTAGCCGTCGGTCCGGCTCCAGATCAGGGGCGGCCAGCCCCGCTCGGCGATGGTGTCGCGCAGGCAGGCCAGCCCCGAGCGGGTCTGACTCGTACTCAGCCCGGACGCCCGGCTGAGCTGGGCGAAGACCAGGCCCGCGGGCCTCGCCTCGAACAGCACGAAGCGGACGGTGTCGGCGTGCCGCTCGGCGGCCGCCGATCTGCGGCGGGCAGCACGGGGCATCGCCTACTCGCCCTGGAGCAGGCGGGCCAGCTCGCCGTCCATGTCCACCTTCCCGGTGTCCACCGCGGTCTCCACCCAGTCCAAGGTGGCGCGGACCCGCGCGCAGTTCTCCCGGATCACGGCCTGCTCGTCCTCGCTCAGCTGCCGGTCGCGAAGGCCCGGGACCACCCGGCCGGCAGCGGCGACGAACGCGTGGCAGGCGGTGACCAGGTCGAGGAACTCCACCGTCCGGTCGATGTTCTTCACCGCCGGCGCGACGGGGTTGGTCTGCTCGAAGTGCTCGCGGGCCTGGCGGCCCCGCTCGACCTGGGCGTGGTTGACCTGGTGGCGGGCGGTGTCGTCGGCCATCGCGCGGGCCGCGACGTCCGGGCGCCGCAGCAGGCCGGTGGTCACCTCCGCGGCGACCGTCTCGTCGCGGGTCAGCTCCTGGACGACCCGGACCTTCTCGGCCGGGGCGACCCGGGCCACCACCTCGGGCCGGCGCAGGAACGAGGGCGCGACCGCCGCGGCGACCTGGTCGTCGCGGGTCAGCTCCTCCACCACCCGGACGCGGTCCTGCGGCTGGACCTGCGCGACCACCTCGGGCCGGCGCAGGAAGTCGCCGGTCACCGTCGCGGCGACCTCCTCGTCCTTGGCCAGGGCGTGGATCGCGCTGACCTTCTCCTGCGGCGTCACCGGGATCTCGACCTGCCGCCCGACCCGCCGGTTCGCCTCGTCCGCCGTCCACCGGCCCTTCTTCCCCGGTGGGGTGAGGATCGCCGCGAACCGCTCGCCTTCGTCGGCTATGCCCGCCAGGGTCCGGTGGACGGTGTAGGACACCTTCGGCTGCCGACGCTCCTTCGGCCACCGCGACGCCACCCAGCGCGTGCCGCTGACCGACGAGAAGGTCAGGCCGATGTCCTCCGCCAGCCGGGCCAGCGACTGCTTGACGCTGAACATCTCGTCCGCCGGCGCCGAGCCTCCCGGCTCGCGCATCGGCTCGATCTCCAGCGCCGCGTCCCCGATCGTGAACTGGCCGCGGGTCTGGTTCTCCACCACCTCGCGCAGCAGGGCCACGATCTCCTCGTAGCGGCTGGCGCTGACGCTGCCGACCTTGTCGGCCGTCGTCTCGATCTCCTGAGCCATGTGGAATCTCACCACCAACTCGCAGGCCGGGCACGGCCGTTGGCCGTGACGGGACCGGCCCGCTTCCGGCAGCAGAGTCGGACCGCCGGTGAGCTGATCACAACAAAAGCCTTGCCGCTGACCGGAGTTGACCGTTTCTGGGCGCATCCGCCGTTCGCTCAACGGTCACTGTGACCGTTCGCCGAACGCTTCGTTCCGCCGCCGCCAGGCCCTCATCACGCACCGCCGCGAGCAGTAGACCGCGTTCGAACGCCGGTCCACCCCGGCCACCCACCGCTCGCCGCACTCCGGGCACTCGACCCGGCCGACGCCGCTGAGTTCGGCCGCCACCCGCTTCCGCAACCGGCAGTCCACCCGCCACTGCCTGGCACGACACGCCGCCGAGCAGTAGACGGCACCGGGCGGCGACTCCGGCCTCAGCCGTCCGCCGCAGCACCTGCACCACCGCCCGCCCACCGGGCCGCTGTCCTCGGACACCGGCCCAGGCTAGGGCTCCAGGCTATCCAAAACAGGGGTTCAGACACAGGCACTGACCCCTGCCGCGCTCCGTCCCGGCCCCGTACGGCCCGCTGACGGCCGCTCAGCACCCCGCCGGGCCAGGGCCCGCACAGCGAAGCGGCGAGGCCGCCACCGAGTCGGTGACGGCCCCGCCGCTTGCTACCCGCTCCTACCAGTCCAGCGCCGGGCCGCCGTAGCCCTCGCCGCCCTCGTCGCGCCCGAACCGCGGCCGCTCCCGGTAGAGCACCGGCGCCCGCTCCGGGTGCGGCTCCAGGCCGGGCGGCGCGGCCGTGACCGCGACCGCGGGGACGTGGACCAGGCCGTCGCCGTTGACCTGGACGTGCTTGGCCAGAACCTCCAGCACCCGCTCCGCGCTCCACCCCAGCCCCTGAGCCAGCGCCGACCCGGTCCCTTGGCGCGGCTGGCCTCCGTGCGGCGGAACGGTCTCCCGCTCAGCGCACAGGTACTGGGGAGACGCCGAGCTCCGCGTCGCTGTTCCCCGAGCCCAGTACCCGGTAGCGCCCGTCGCCGAGCGGTTCCGACCGTCGGCGCATATCCGATCCAACGTCGTCCGGCCACTGTGTCTCGTCCGACCAGGTGACATTGACAAGCAGTGTGGGACGACCAGGACCCATACCCCCTACCTGCCCGATTCGGCTCTCGCCGGTCAGGTTCGCGCCGCTCAGGTCCGTGCCGCTGAGGTCCGCGCGGGTCAGGTTCGCACCATTCAGGTACGCGGCGCGCAGGTTCGCGCGGGTCAGGTCCGCGGCGGTCAGGTCCGCGCCGCTCAGGTCCGCGGCGGTCAGGTCCGCGTCGCGCAGGTTCGCGCCGCTCAGGTCCGCGCGGGTCAGGTTCGCGTCGCGCAGGTCCGCGTCGCGCAGGTCCGCATTGCGCAGGTCCGCATCGCGCAGGTCCGCGCTGGCCAGGTAGGTGTCGCGCAGGTTCGTGCCGCGCAGGTTCGCGCCGGTCAGGTACGCGCCGCGCAGGTTCGCGCCGGTCAGGTACGCGCCGCGCAGGTTCGCGCCGCTCAGGTACACGCCGGTCAAGTCCGCGCCGGTCAGGTCCACGCCGGGGTGTACATGGAGGCCTTCCACGATTCGCGAGCTTGTGCGGGCCGCCTCAGCGCCGGGGGAGTCCGAGTCGAGAGGACGCGGATTCGCGGCCGGGGAGACCGCCGGCTGCGCCTGCGCGCCGGCCGCGATCAGAACGCGGGCCCACCAGGGAGAGACAGTGATACGCAGCCACGGACGGCGGGAGACCGACGCGGCGGCGGCACGGCCCAGGAAGCTGTCAACGTAGGCCCTCACGGCGATTCACCTTCCGTGTTCGGATCGTCAACGGGGGAGTCGAGGACCTCAAGGCGTCGGGCGGTCACCTGGACCCCCGACAGGAGACCGCGGATCGTGGCCGGTGCCCCTACACCGAAGATGAACGCCGGCCACGGGCCGCTGATCTGACTGCTGGCGGCGGCGGACACCAGTGCGCCCAGAACCAGGCCGCCGGCCATATGGGTCAGCTCGGGCCACATCTCCCCCTTGCGCCAAGGCCAGCGGGCACCGGCCTCCCTGATCGCCGTCATCAAGGACAGCACCCCGACCGCCCCACCACCAGCCAGGCCCCACAGGGCCGCGTCCCACCAAGACATGAGCGGACCGTACCCACCGACGACACACCCCCGCAGCCACTCCCCCCAACCGACCTGACACCGCAACGGCCCCGTTACCGCCCCAGATCACAGCACAACTGCGGGGCCGCCACCGACTCGGTGGCGGCCCCGCCGTTCGCTGTCCGGGCCCGGACAGCGAACGGTCACAGGGTGTACTTGATGTCCCAGTGCACGGCGCCCTTCTGCGGGTGCTCCAGGACGTACTCGGCGTCGTGGGTCAGCCAGCGCGGGTCGCTGCTGCGGTCCTCGCCGCGGAACAGGTTGTTGGTGATGAACTTGTCGAGGCACGGGTTGGGCCGCACGTCGATCTTGTAGCCGGTGCCGTGGATGCGGGCGCCCACGGTGCTGTGACCGACCTCGGTGCCGCCGGTGACCGTCACGTCGCAGCCGCTGCGCTTCTTCAGCTCGATGGCGAGGTCGAGCGTGGGGGCGAGCATCTTCGTGAAGCTCGTGCAGCCGTACTTGCCCTGGTCCGTGCAGTCCTTGCTGGAGTGCCAGTCGACGCCGGCGGCGCGCAGCCGGGAGATGGCCTGGCTGTTGGTGAGCTTCGCCGGCGCGCCGGAGGACTTCTTCGCGGGCGGGGCGAGCAGGGCGAAGAAGGTGGTGTTGGTGTCGAACCCGGTCGGGGCGAAGTCGTGGACGAGCCCGGTCGGGGCGAGGCCGTGGTCGCGCTGGAAGTCCTGGACGGCGTAGAGGGTGCGCGCGCCGTAGGAGCCGTCGACGGTGACCGGGTAGCCGTGGGCCACCAGGCGCCGCTGGATCTCCTTCACCTCCTCACGGTCCGCCCGCGCCTTCGAGGACGGCTTGGCCGCGGCGGTGGCGGTGGGCGCGGGGACGGCGGCGGCGAGGCCGGTGAGGACCAGCACCGCGGCGAGCAGTGCGAGGAGGATCCGGACGTAGCGGTTCCTGCCTGCTGCGGCCAGGGCCGAGGTCGCGTTCATGGTCATGGGTTCCTTGTCTCGGTATGGGAAAGGGCGTTCGGGGTCGGGGAGTAGGGAAGGTCCGGGGTTCAGGGGCGGGGGCGGCGGGCCCAGGCGGTGGTGTCGGGGCGGGTGGCGTACCAGGCGGTGAGGGCGCCGCCGGCGAGGGTGGCCAGCGCCTGGAGGACCGCGGCGGCGCCGGCCTCGGAGCCGACCGCGAGGGTCAGGGCGCCCATCAGGCACTGCCAGGCGCCGAAGACGACCACCGCGGCGGTGGTGTCGGGGCGGGTGGCGTACCAGGCGGTGAGGGCGCCGCCGGCGAGGGTGGCCAGCGCCTGGAGGACCGCGGCGGCGCCGGCCTCGGAGCCGACCGCGAGGGTCAGGGCGCCCATCAGGCACTGCCAGGCGCCGAAGACGACCACCGCGCGGTGCAGCCCGCCGCGGCCCCGGCCGAGCCGGACGGCCAGGGCGAGGGCGCCGGCCGCGTGCAGCGCGGTCCACACCAGGGCGAGCTGCGCGAAGCCGACGGCGGCCTGGGCGGCCTGCTCCTGGCCGGAGAGCGCGCCCGCGAACCACGCGCCGCGGTAGGCGGCGTAGGAGTCGAGCTCGGCCTGGGCCTGGAGGAGCACGGCCAGGGCCAGGACGAGGTTCGCGATCGCCGCCGCGATCAGTACGATCCGCGTACGCGCCACCGAGCGCGGCGGCGCACCGGCGCCCTGGCGCGGGGGCAGCGGCTGCGCTACGGCCGGCGGGACGGTCGGCGCGTACGCGGGCTGGGGCGGCACGGGCCAGCCGGCCGGCGCGGGCTGGACGGGCATCGCGGGGGCGGTGGTGTGCTGCTGGGACGAGGTGTTCATGGCTTCTCCTGACGGCATGCGGAAATGGGCGCGCGGGGGCGCGCACAGGGGATCGGGGTAGTTGGCGGTGCGTCCGGCGCACCGCTGCAACCGATCCTGGCCAGGAGTGGGGCGGCGGTGAAGTACCTGCGGGGGGCGTCGGGTTTCACTGAAACCCGCACCGCCGTGACCAGTGCTTTCACCGTTTCAGTGGAGATTTCAGGAGGGGTTGCGGACACCGTGGGAACCGACAAGGACCCGGACTACGAGGCGGAGGACCCGGCCTTCGTGGCGGCCGTACTCGCGCTCGCCGACGACATGGACCGCTGGGCGAGACAGGTGTGGGAGCGCATCGAGGCCAAGGGGTGGAATCAGGACCGGATCGCGGTACGGACGCCGGAGGTGAGCATCTCCCCGACGAAGGCGTCCCACTGGAAGCACGGGAGCGGGATCCTGCATACGGACCGGGCCCTGCCCACGGCGCTGGAGACCCGGGTGGTCGCGGCGCGCCTGGAGCTCACCGGCCGGGAAGCGGCGGACCTGATCGAGCTCGGCCGCGCGATCGACCGGGCCTGCACCGGACTGCGCAAGCAGTACCGCTGGAGGCAGCGGGCGAGGAAGGTCCTCGGCCGCAGAGCAGCCGCCACCGACCAGGCCGCAGCCGTGCCGGTGCCGGTGCCGGAGCTGCAGCCGGTGCTGGTGCCCGAACCCGTGCCGGTGCTGGGGCCGGTGGTCGAGCCCGAGCCGGTGTCCGAGCCGGTCGTCCTGCCGCGGGGGCTGCGGCGCCGGGGGCCCGTCAAGGGCCGGCGTTCCCGGGTGAGGATCGGAGCCGGTGCCGCCGCGGTGGCCGTGGTCGTGGGCCTCATCGGCTGGTACGGCAGGTCTCCGGACGTCGGGTCCGCCGAGGCCGCCGAGTCGGCCGGTGCCTCGGCGCCCGCCGCCTCCGGCCCGGCCGCGCCCCTCCCCTCCGGCCCCGTCGCGTCGAGTCCGGCGCCGTCCACCGCCCCGCCGTCGAGCCGCGCGCCGTCCGGCTCGGCCCCGGGGAGCCCACCGTCCTCGCCGTCGGCCTCCCCGACTCCGTCGCCGGTACCCAGCCCGCCGGCCTCCGCCCCCGCCTCCGCGGGCGTTGCGGCCGCGGTCCCCGCCGACACCGGCGAGCACTGCCGCGGCCCCGTGGAGGCCTACACCGACCACCAGGCATCGGTCGACGTCTGCTACCGCCGCTCGGGCGACGACCTCTACATGATCGGCTACATCCAGTCCGCCGCCCGGCCGCTGAGCGTCGACCTCTACCTGTGGCTGAAGGACGGCAGCGGCACCGCCGTCTACCCCACCGACCACGCCGTCGCCTGGACCAAGGTCACCGCGACGGTGCCCCAGGCCCGCAGGGAAGCGAAGATCGCGGTGAAGCTGAACCCCGGCACGACGTACTCCGTCTGCTTCCTGGACTTCCCCACCGGGAGCCCGACCCCGAAGTTCAACACCCCGGGCACCGGCCGGCAGGTCACCTTCGTCTACTGACCGGATCCCGCCCCCGCACCGGGCCGCCGGGGGCCGCTCACCGCCCCGCCGGGTCGGGCACCGGGGCCGTCTCGCCGCCCCGTCCCCGGTTGTTCCTGCCAGCCGGTGGCGGTGCCCGTCTGGCCCGCCGTCGCGCCTCCTGTCCTGAGGGGCGCGGCTGCCAATCCGGTTTCCGGAGCGCGGCTCCTCCGTCAAGGGGAACCACTTCTTGAACTTCCCGTTCGGTCGGGCCGGGCTGTTGCGGCCCCGGTCCGGTGCGGTGCGGCGGGGCCCGGCCCAGGGGGGAGCCGGCCGGGCCTGTCCGCCGCACCGCACGCCTGCCCCGGCAGCGCGGGTCCGTGCCTCCTGGGTGCGGCCGCTCTCGGACAGGAGCCGGTGCCGGGCGGTCGGGGGCGCCGCGGCAGCCGCCCGCCCGCTGCCCGCCCGCCGCCCGCCCGCCGCCCGCCTGGCGGCGGCCGGCCGGCTCGCCCTCCGTTCGAGTGCTCTTGGCGGCCCGTCAATCTTGACGCTATGGCCCTCGTCCGAGGCTGTCCGGTGGAGAGGCCGGCCACCGAGAATCGACGGGGCCGGGCGGTTGTGTACAGACCCGCTCCCACCGGGGTGACTCCTTCCAGGAGGCGCTCCTCATGCTGCCCGTCATCGCGTCGATCAACCAGCACAAGAAAATCCTTGCCCGCCACCCCTTCCTCTCCTCACTCACTGACACGGGCTCCGAGGGGCGAGTATCAGCGGTACAGCCACTAACGCTGAGATTGATCTTGAAAGGGCCGATCGGCCGATCGGCAGCGCAGGTAGCTGTCGGGCGTGGACGGCCGATCGCGCCTGGTGAAGCGGGGTGTTCAGCCTGGGTCTGGACAGCTTTCCTGATCTGTGCCGGACAAGCAGATGGAGTGCTCATGGCCGAGTTCGAGATACCGGACTTCTACGTCCCCTTCCCCCTGGAGTGCAATCCGCACCTGGAGGAGGCGTCCCGGGCGATGTGGGAGTGGATCGACGCAAACGGCCTCGCGCCCACAGAACGGGCACGCGACAGGATGCGGCGCACGGGAGCCGACCTCTCGGGGGCGTATGTGTGGCCCCGCGCCGACCTCGACACACTGACGATCGGTCTGAAATGGATCGCGCTGACCTTCCGGATCGACGACCAGATCGACGAGGACGACACCGCGGAGCGGCTGCCGGCCCGGATGACAGCCATCGACGAGCTGCGCGGCACCCTGCACGGACTCCCGGTCTCCGGGCGGTCACCGACCGCCCGGGCCCTGGGCGCCCTGTGGCAGGAGACCGCCCTCGGACGGCCCGCTACCTGGTGCGATGCCTTCATTGGGCACTTCGAGGCGTTCCTCCAGACCTACACAACCGAGGCCGGCCTCAACGCCCACGGCGCCGGACTCCGCCTCGACGACTACCTCGACCGCAGGATGTACTCGGTCGGCATGCCCTGGCTTTGGGACCTCGACGAACTGCGCCTTCCGATCTTCCTGCCCGGCTCCGTACGAACCTGCGGCCCGATGAACAAACTGCGCCGGGCCGGCGCGCTGCACATCGCGTTGGTGAACGACGTCTTCTCCGTCGAACGGGAGACCCTCGTCGGGTACCAGCACAACGCGGTCACCATCATCCGAGAAGCACAGGGCTGCTCGCTGCAGGAAGCGGTGGACCAAGTGGCGGTCCTCGTCGAAGCCCAGCTCCACACGGTGCTGCAAGCCCGGCAGGAACTCCTCGAAGAACTCGACAGGCAAGCCCTGCCGTCACGGGCTCGCGAGGCCGCAGTCGACTACGCGGCCAACGTCGCCGCCAACCTGAGCGGGCAGCTCGTTTGGCACTCCTCGGTCGAACGGTATGCCGTCGACGACCTCCAGTCCGCGGCCGATCCACGGGCTACCCCGACGACCTCCTCTCTGGGAATATAGATATGGCCGGGATGCTTACCGTGGTCCATTCGCGCAGGCGGATTCGATGATCGCTGTGCCTACCCGGGCGGCCGCTCGATCTACGAGCCCGACGCGGCGGGCCGCTGGATGTGGCAGGGCGACACCCCGTAGAGCGCCCCGACCCCGGTGGCGGCGGTGCCCGCGCCGGCGGAAGGCGTGCGGTGCTACAGCGCGGAGTCCTCGATCGCGCTCTGCAGGCGGGCGCGGACGTCGGCGCGGGCACCGCCGCCACCGGGGTCGGGTCGTCCTCGTCCAGCAGCAGGCCCAGCAACTCCAGGGCGGCCGCGAGGACCGGCACCGGCACCGTCGCGGTGCGCAGCATCTGCAGCTGCGCGGCGGCCCGCTCGGCGGGCGTGGTCGGGGCCCCGGTGATCGGGATGAGGGCGGTGAGCCCGCGGGGCAGGCGGGGAGCAGAGGTCATGGGCCTCATTCTCCCGGGCCGGCGGCGGCCCGGCCGTCCTCCGGCCGGCGTTCGGGCCCGGGTGCCCATCGCCGGGGGAGACTGGGTCCATGACCGACCGTCGACCACTCCACCTTCCCGGCACCGCGCCCGACGACGACGGCGGCCAGGCCGCCGCCGGCCGCCCCCGCCTCCTGCCGATCGAGCGCGCCCCGCACCCCGACCCGCAGCCGCATCCCGACCCGGAACCGGGGCCGGGGCCGGACGCCGGGCCGTCCGGGCCCGTCCCGCGCGCCCGCCGACCCCTCGGGCACGGGTTCCTCGCCGAGCCCGACGGTTATCTGGGGCTGGTTGGCGTTCCCGCAGATCAGCCCCAGTGATCGCCATGTAGGCACATGAGGCACTGCCTGGCCGGCGCAAACTGTTCGGCCGAATAGTTTGGGGGCGTACCGTGACGCGCAGGCGTCATACCGGTCAGTACGGGGTTGATTCGTGACGGCTCGACGTCACGCTGCCGACCGGGCTCGGCGGGAAGCCCGCTGACGCCAGGCGCGGGACCGGCACCGACCGGAGCAGTAGACGGCATCGCGCCGCCGGCTCGCCCTGGCCATGGTCGCGCGCCCACAGACCGGACAGGTCAGCGCCCGGATCAGCCGTCGGTGACTGGCGTAGTGGGCCTGCCCGAGCAGGGTCAGGAAGTCCAGGCGGCGCTGTTCCGCCTTGCGGTCCCGGTACGCCTGGGCCCGGCAGGCGTCGTCGCAGTACCGGCGCCGGGACGAGGCTCCCCGGGGGAGCCGGCCGCCGCAGCTCGCGCAGTACCGGACACGTGCCACAACTCCATGGTGGCGCGCCGTCCGGCCGATTGGTCAGCAGCAGCCCCAAGTCCGGGCGGAAGCATTTCGGTCGAAAATCTTCGCACTGACGTTCCAAACTTTTCGACCGAAACGTTCGGCCTCGACCCGTGCCGCGTGTGCCTCATGAGCCCCCAGATATCGGTTAGCCACAGGCGCCTACAGGCGCTGTTCCTCATGTGGCCAACGGCTCCGGGCCGCCCAAGATAACCACTGACCCCTGCCGCGCCCCGTCCCGGCCCCGTACGGCCCGCTGACGGCCGCTCAGCACCCCGCCGGGCCAGGGCCCGCACAGCGAAGCGGCGGGTGTCCAGGACGGTGTTTCTTGGCCCCGGGGTGACGGCTGCAAGTGGCCCCACCGAGGAACGGTTTAAGTTGGCCCCACCAGGCGGTCAACGGGGCAAGTACGCATGGACGACAGTCGTACCGGTTGCAGGATCAGTCGGACCTCTCGGCTACTGTCTGGGCGGTCGGCGGCAGTGAGCGGTGCCGACTTGAGGAGCGGGGCCGTCCCGCGGGCAGGGGACCAGATGAAGACCGTCAGCGATTTCTTGCCCTTGCTCGGGGCTCCTGTCCGGCAGGACGAAGGGCATCTGATCAAGGAGATCGCTGCCTCCTGGTCGATCACCTTGCCCGAGGACTTCATCGCGATCGCCGGCGCGTACGGCGACGCGCTGATCTCGGACTACCTCTACTTCTGCGGGGCCCGGAAGCTCCGCAGCTACGCCGACCGCATGGGCCGCATGCTGGAGGCGACCCGGACGGTTCCCCACGCGGTGCTGCCAACCCCGGGCGGTGCCCTGGTCTGGGGGAACACGGTCGAAGGCGACCAGCTGTTCCTCGTTCCCCGCGGGGACGGGTCCTGGACGGTCTCGGCGTTCCGACGTGGCTGGGCGGACTGGCACGACACTGACCTCGGCTTCAGCGACTGGTTCCACCTTGCGCTGACCGGCCAGACGGCCACCGACTGGCTGCCCGAGTGGGAGCCACTTCCCCACCCCCTTGAGCCCAGCGACGAGTGACACGGGTGGGGCCACTCCAACCCGTTCCTTCTCGACACTGCCCCGGGCCGCCACCCGGACGGCCTAAAAATGGGACCAGACGAACCCGTTCTGGTGGGGCCAAAACTCACCGGCGCAGACAGGCGGGGCTGCCACCAGCCGGTGACGGCCCCGCCGCCTGCTGCCCGCTCCTACCAGTCCAGCGCCGGGCCGCCGTAGCCCTCGCCGCCCTCGTCGCGCCCGAACCGCGGCCGCTCCCGGTAGACCACCGGCGCCCGCTCCGGGGGCGGCTCCAGGCCGGGCGGCGCCGCCGTGACCGCGACCGGGGGAACGTGGACCAGGCCGTCGTCGTCGACCTGGGCGTGCTCGGCGAGCACCGCCAGCACCCGCTCCGCGCTCCACCCCAACCCCGCGGCCAACGCCGCCAGGCGGCGCCCCGCCTCACCCGGCACCACCACGCGCACCTCCACCCGGTCCACCGGGTGTTCAGCGCCAGTAGTTTTGGAGTAGGTGGATTCAATGGCAGTGCTGTGAGCTGTGGTTCTGCAAAAACTGGGACTACAAGTACCAGGGCTCTGAGCTGCCAATTTCCCTGATCTGGTCGGGGTATGTGGTTTCTGACCTGCTGTTATGCAGCATCTGGGACAAGCCTGCAGAGTGCCTGGTGCGATCTATATACCAGCGTGGTGGTTTGACGGCTCACCGGATCGGCCTGGCGGCGGGATGCCTGTCGAACTGCGGTCCGGTGGCTCACCGGCAAGGGGGTCGGTCTGGGCTGTCCCCGTTTCATTGTCCGCGTCCTGAGGCAACGGCGCTGCCGCCGAGGGCCGCCCTGCGGCTCGGTGTGTCAACGGTGGCCTGCCGCTGCTGTCCGCTGACCGGCTGGGGTCGCCTGAGCCCCGTGCCGCGTGGGTGTCCGCCAGCCCTGACCACCTGGGACGGGAGCGTCCCGAATCGGCGGTCAGAGCTGGCGTTCTGCTCAGCGGTCAGGTGTCTTGAGTGTTGGTCACTTCTGCTGATCCGCTGTCAGGTTGTTGGGTGGCTTCGGCGCGGTCGCGGTCGCGGGCGTGACGGAGTCCTTCGAGGAGCCGGGACTGGTCAGGGTCGGGCGAGGTCTGGGCCTGGTCGAGGACGGTGTAGACCTCGGCACGGTCGATCAGTGCATCGAGGTTGGCCAGAGTGTCGGCGTCCACTGCGCCCCAGGGAGTGCGGGGCGGGCGGACGATCTTGGTGAGTAGGGGCAGGAGCTGCCAGGTGCCGTCGTCAAGGCGTTGGCGGATCCAGGCCCGGGCGGTTGCGTGGTCGATGTGGCGCCAGTTCCAGATGAGATCGACATCGGAGTCGCTGAGATGGGCAGCGGGGCGGGATCCGGGCGTCGCCAGATGCTGGCGCAGCCGCGCTACCAGGCCGGTGCGGGCTTCCTGGACCCAGGCGTCGTCTTCCTGGGCGAAGGCAGGCTTGCTGTTGCTGGGCTCCGTCGCGTCGTACAGGACCCGGCTGGCCAGCATGGCCCCCTGCGGGGTGGCTGCCATGCGCTGCAGGACCTCTGCCCGCCCGTCGGACGGGAGGCTACGGAAGAGGTCCTGGGCGAGGAAGCGCGCGCTCACGTCCGCTCCGAGCAGGCCTTCGGTTTGTGCGGTCAGTGAGCCGTAGCGGGCGGCCAGTTCGAGCAGCAGCGCGGTGGAGGGGACCGGGGTGCCGGCGTCCATGCGTTGCCTGATGCGCCGGCCGATGCGCTGGGTGTCGTTGTCCAGCCGCAGGAGGAGTTCGGCCGCCTCCGGACCGGGGGCTCCGGCCGTCAACTGATCGAGGCCCGTGGTGAGAGCGGCTTCGGAGAGGTCGTCGTCGGGGATACCGAAGGCGACGTAGCGGTCGAAGTAGTCGTTGCTGCCGATGCCGCGACGCCGCGCGGTGCCTGACGCGTCGCCACCGCCGCCGAGCGCCTGCCCGAGCGGAGGGAAGAGCATGGCCAACAGACCGAGCACTCCTTCCATGTGATCAGGGGCGACGCCGGCCTTCTCAAGCCGCTCGCGCCATCGCTGGGTGTGCTCCCCGGACTGGCGCTCACGCCTGGCGGCCGGATCGAAACTGGTGCCGGTGAGTTCGGCGCGGTGGCGGTTCAGCAGGCGGTAGACGCCGGGCTCGCTGGTGCGCAGGAAGGTGACGAGGAGGAAGTCGACGAGGTCGACATCGCCGGCGAGGGCGTGAAGGGATGCGGCGGCCTGGCCGAAGTAGCGCTTGATCGCCCGCGGTGTGCGCAGCCGGTCCTGCAGGTACTGGAAGTAGGCGGTTGCGAGTCGCCGTTCCTCGGGCTCGGTCAGTGCCAGTTGATGCGACTCGAGCAAGGTGCTCAAGGATTGGTCGACAAGTGCGGAGGCGTCGCGTTCGCGGAAGGCGGGCAGGTCCAGCCTGACCTGGATGATCTTTTCCAGGAACTCGCTGGCCCGGTGCTGGGAGTCGCCCACCAGGTCGCTGCGCCGAAGGACGTCGAGGAGGGTTTGCTCGTCGAAGCTGATGAGGTAGTAGACGTTCGGCAGGTTGCCGACCAGGCGCACCAGCTTGAAGACCAGGAGCAGCTCTTGGGGCGTCAGCCTGTCCAGGTCGTCCATGACCACGAGAACGGGGCGTCCCGCCTTGCGCAGTGCTTCGCTGGCGGTCGCCTTGGCGGCTGATGGACTGGTGTCTCCGCTGATCCGCTCGGAGAGGGCCTTGATGGCCTCGCTGGGGTCCAGGCCGAGGAGCCCGCCCACCTTGCCGAGGGGGCTGATGGCCTGGCCGAAGTTGCCGATCTTCTTCCGCGTCTCCGACCACTGGTCGTCTTTGGGCAGCGCGCCGCGGATCTCGCTGAACAGGGCCATGGTGAGGGTGTCCAGGTCCGGGTAGAGCCACGGGTTGAGCTCGGCCACCGACCATGACACACCGTCGGCCGGGCCTTGCCGGAGGTTGCGCAGCACCATTTGCAGGACCGAGGACTTCCCGGACCCCCAGGGCCCGATCAGCGCAAGAACGCCGGACTCGCTCTGACCGCGGACCTCCTGCAGAAGGCCCACGGCGTGGTGTGCGTATCTCTGGTGCCCCAGCAGGTCAGGGGCGTCCGGGCTGCCGTCGACCGGGTCGTCGTTGAAGAACGTGTTGGCCATGCGTGCATCCTGCTCCTGGAGAGGCCCGTCGAAGGGCTGAATGCCTTCAAAGACCTCGCAGCCACTGGCCCGGTGGGTGTGAGGCCGGTGACTGCGAGGTCTTGCTGGTCGGAACGGAAGGGGCGCTTCCACCGGTGTGGGGTGGTCAGCCAGCGGTGCTGTGAACGGGGTCAGGGACTGCAGTACACGGCGAAGTCGCCGGCAGTGGCGTGCCGGACGTACTGCTCTGCTCCGGCGAGCAGGAGCAGTTGGTCGTGGGTGGCGTGTTCGGCCTGGAGGCCGGGTTGGACGACGACGGTGTGGAAGCGGGGGATGAGGGTGCGTGCGATGTCGTGGATCGCGAGGAGTTCCCTGGGGCCGCCGATCTCGTACGGGGAGATGCCGGTGCGCGCGGTGTACTTCTGGGCGCGGTCGCGCAGGTGGTCCAGGAGGGAGAGCGTCCTGCCGCGCCGCCATTTGGCGCTGCGGACGGCCTGGCCGCACACCTCGTACAGGTCCTTGACGCGGCGGCCTGCGGCGGCCTTGGTGTACTTGCAGTGCACGAGTGTGATGTCGAGGTACTTGTTGTCGACGACGCGCAGGCCGACGAGGTCGGCAGCCTCGCCGGGGCCGTCGTCGTCGATGAGGACGTCGAAGGCGCTTGATGCACGCAGGTGCGCCGACATGTGGAACTGGATGGAGTCCGGGCGGCGTTCGGGCCCCTGGGACTCCTTGGTGAGGTCCACGCCCTGCCAGGCCAGCGGTACGAACCCGCTCGTGTCGAAGGGGAGCCGGGCGTAACGGGGGTTGAGCAGTCGGCCCTCGTCGTCGATGAGGCGGTCGCCCTCCAGGAACAGTTCGGGACGGTGGATGTTCAGCCATGCCTGCAGCGGCAGCGCCTGCGTGCCGCGGGTGCTGCTGCGCACTTTCGCATCCGAGCCCAGGGGGCGGTAGACGAGGCGCCTGTTCTCGTAGTCGGCCTGGTAGGGGATGCGCCAGGCCGTGCTGACGAGGGAGAAGCGGAACGGGCCGGTGGGGGAGTGGTCGTCGACCTCGAAGTCGATGTCGGTCATCGAGCAGGAGCGGCCGTCGTGGTGGACGGTGAGCCGTCTGCCGGCGTCGGTGTGGATCTGCCAGGGCCACTGCACTGCGAGTAGGACGTACTCGGGTCGTTCGTCGATGTCCTCGGGGATGATGAATCCGTCGAAGACCCGTTCGACGTTGATGCTGTCGTCCAGGAGCTTGCTGCCCTGGTGGTCGCACCAGTCGGTCCAGGCCTTGAGGTCGGGGGCGGTGGTCGGGGTCCAGAACCGCCCGGCGTAGGCGGCGCTGATGGAGACGCCCTCGCCGTTCTCGAACCCGGACGCGGCGATGTGGGTCTGGCTCTTGTGCTCCTGGGAGGTGTCGAAGCCCTGGGAGACGTCGCTGCCGACGTGCAGGGAGAACCTGGTGAAGTGGTTGCGGGCGTCCTTGAGCCCCACGTTGCTGGGGATGAGCCGGTCCACCCCGGCCAGCACCCGGTAGGTGCGCGCCCCGTTGATCAGTTCGCAGTCCGGCCCCAGCACTGCCTCGGCGAGTTCCTTGTAGGCCCCGGACTTCTCCGAGCCGTGAATGTACAGCAGCCGCCGGGCGACGTCGAAGTACAGGATGTAGAGCTCGTAGACGACTTGTTCAAGTGCCTGTGGCGCGCCCCAGCGGACGGCGGTGCGGTGCTCGACGACGAACCACGCGACCGGGTTGTCCTGGCCGCCGGTGGCGACGGTCTCGTCGAGGACCCGGGCGTTTTTGCGGAACAGGCCGAGCGCGGCCTCCGGATTCCACTGCCCGCTCGCCGCGCGATAGGCGACGGCGCTCATCTTCGGCTCCAGGACGCTGACCGCGACATCGTCCGGGGCATCGGCGAACGTGGCGTCGAAGGCGCTGGTCTCCTCGGCGCTCGACGCGGCGCCGTCGGTCAGACGGTCCAGCAGCAGGTTCCAGTCGGCGTCCTCCCGCAGCAGCTGGCGCAGCGGCGACACGCCGGCGCCGGGTTCCTGGGCGACGAAGACGGTTGCCTCGCCCAGGTCCTTGCGGGCCCGGGCGAAGCGGCCGATGAACTGCAGCATCGGACTCAGGCTCCTGCGCGCCGCGTGCATGGCGGCGATCTTCAGCGCCGGCTCGTCGAAGCCCTCCCCGAGCATGTCGACACAGACGATGATGCGGCAGCTGCGGTCCCGCAGCGCCCGCACGGCGGCGGTGCGGCGGCGGGCGCCCACGTTCTGATGGACCACCGTCGGCGCGAACCCGGGAGCCAGCTCCCGGTAGATCTCGACGATTTCCTCCGCCTTCGGGATGCTCTCCGCCCTCACCATCATCAGGTGGTCGAACCCGGCGTCCAGATCGCTGCGCAGCCGCTCCACCGCGGCCTCCGCGAGTTCCCGGTCGGTGTCCCGCAGCCCCAGGACGGCACGGTAGTTGATCCGCCCGAAGATCCCGTCGCGCTGCGCCTCCCGGAGCGGGAAGCGGAAGATGACGCGCCCCGGCAGGCGCCGGCCGTCTTCCCGGAACGGGGTCGCGGTGAACAGCAGGACAGGCCGGTCGGCGAACGTGTCGATCACGCGTGCCCAGGTGGCGGCGGGGGCGTGGTGGGCCTCGTCGACGATCAGGTGGGAGAAAGCGCCCAGCAGTTTCGCCCGGACGGCCGGCGAGCAGGCGTTGAGCACCTGAGGGGTGGCCACGACCACATTGCAGGCCTGCGCGAACCGGGCAGCCTCGTCCGGGTCCTTGAAGGAGTGCTCCAGCCGGCCCACACACGGGCGCAGCGCGCCGGCCGACACGATGCGCTCGCGCTGCAGGACGCCCAGCGTCTCGAACTTCCCGGCGAGCTGGTCGCGCAGCGCAGCACTGGGAACCAGGACCAGGAGCCGTTCCACCCGGCCGGCCACCAGCACGGCGAGCATGGTCTCCGTCTTGCCCGTGCCGGTCGGCATCACCACCACACCCGGATCGGGCAGTCCGGAGACCCAGTGAGCCATGACGGCGTGCAGCGCGCCGAGTTGGGGGCGGCGCAGGCTGCCCGGCTCGTCGTGGGGGCGGTAGCCGATGGAGCCGCGCAGCGACCGCCTGACGCTGTCGGGACCGGTGCGGGCCAGGCTGCCCCGCCAGCCCACCACGCCCGAGGACGCGCCGGCGGGGAGCACCGCCGTCAGCGCCTCGGCCTCCTGCGGTACGTCGTGCGCCGCGTCGACGGCCGGCCAGCTTCCGAAGACGCTGTGCACCCGTTTCGCCCCGCCGCTCTCAGTGACATCCAACTCGCTCGCAGGGACGAGGAGTTGGCGGACATGGTTCTTCTCGTACTTCGCGGGATCGGCCCACACCTCGGTGCTCGTGTACATGCGCCGCGCCTTCTTCGGAGAGGGAGGTCGAACGTGCGGTCGTGCGGACTGGTCTTTCTCCCGCACAGGGGGCGGCCGGGCTTCGAAGGCACGGCCAGAGCGGACGGGCCCGGATCCCGCGGGCCTGCCCCCGCACCGGCGATACGTGCCGACACGGAGACGGGGCCGGTCAGTGCGCGGGGTCGTCGTAGCCGGTCAGGACCGAGTCGAGCAGGTCCTTGTCGATCTCCTCGGTCCCCTCCAGGATGCTGGCTTGGGCAGCCTGGCAGATGAGCTGGTCCAGGACATGCATGGAGCCGTCGGTACGCCCGTGGAGGTAGGCGGCGAGGTCGCGCAGGGTTCCGGGCTTGTGCTTGTAGAGGCGGAGGTTCTCCTCGACCTTGCCCAGCACCCTGTGCCACTGCTCGGGCTCGGCGTCGGTGTAGGGGACGGGCCGCACCCACAGGGTCGGGAAGGCAATGTGGGGCCGCGGCGCGTGCGTGCCCGCGGCCGGTGCCTGGCTCCGGTGGTCGCCGTACCCCGCCCTGATGATCTCCCGCGCACCGATGCCGCAGAACAGGAACGTGACGCGGGGCAGCCTGTCCTGAAGACGCAGGAGGTAGTCGAACGCGGTCTGCCGCTCGCTGCTCCTGATGTACTCGACACCGTCGACCACGACCAGCCGGGTGCCGGCACGCTGCATGACCCGCACGATGGGCTCGGTCATGTCGACCGGCCGATGGTTCATCGTCTCGGGAGAGCGCGAGTGCTCGATCCCGAGGAAGTCCGCGAACGGCAGCGACCAGTGCAGATCGTCGCTGCGGTCGTGCGGCACGTTGATGTACACCACCGGATGCCGGTCCGGGTCGGGCCCGTACAACTCGTCGACCAAGGCATGGAATCCGAGGGCGATCAGCGCCGCCAGCAACGATTTCCCGCTCAGGCGCGGGCCGTCGACGACGAAGTTCGGCCCGCGCCCGTTACCGGTCGTCAGGTTCTTCACCAGCAACCTGCGGGCCTGCTTCAGGGCTGCGCCCACATCGTCGGTCACCACCGGCAGCAGCCGGCCGTGATAGACCAGCCGTGGGTCCGACAGCGTCACCTTCGTGCCGAGCGGAGCGCAGTCCTGCAGGTCGGGCGGGCCGTAGGTGCGCCGGGCCTGTGCCCGGAAGCCCTCTTTCGTCGTCAGCGGCCCCGGATCGAACGGCCCGCCCGGCAGCGGGGATGTCCCGGCCGGCGCGGGTGCGGTGCCTTGCCGTGTGGTGTCGTTCACGAATCCTCCTCGTCGGTGGAGCCGGCCGCTGCCCGGGGCGGGGGAGCAGGATCGGAGGCATCGGCCGGGGCTGGCAGGCCGCTGAGGAACAGATCGGCGATGCCACCCGTGGAACCGCGCCGCTGTGCCACCAGCCGCGGCTCCTTCCCAGTCCCAGTCGTCATGTCCACTCCGGGATCCGCCGGCGGTTCTGCGTTCTGCGGCGGACGCTCGTCCGTGTCGGGAACAGCGACCGGCTCGCCCGCAGTCACCAGCACGCCCGCGTCGCCGGACAGCCGCGGCCCGGCGTCCTGATCAGGGAAGAGGAACTGCGCGGGATTCTCCAACGAGCGGGCCGGCACGATCGTGGCCGGGTCGGGGACACTGATGCTGGCGTACCTGTCCGGATCCGGCGGGCGCACCGCCGGCTGAGGCCCGGTGAACGGCCGGCCCGGCCGGCGCCACAGCCGCCGAGCTGCGCCCGCCCGCCGCCAGGCCCGTGCGGCGGGTGCCTCGTCGAGCGGCCCGCGCCGCGCCCGCTCCCGCAACTCCGACACGGCCAAGGCGATGTCGCGCTCCCGCTGCTCGTGCTCCTCCGGGCCGCCCGCATTGAGGAAGGCCTGCTCCGCGGTCTGCCACAGGTACTGGGACCACTCGCCGTCGATCAGGTCCTGGTGGATGAACTCGGCCTCCACCCACGGGTCCTTGCCGAGCTGCTCCTGGCGCTGGTCGAACAGCCACACATAGTGCGGCGCGTACGGGTCGAAGCGGATCGGCCACCTCTTGCCCTGCCCCCGCACCCCGGAGGGCTGCTTGTTGTATGCCTGGAGCGCGGCGCTGTTGTACGTGCGGTTGCCGACCCGCACGCCCTTGTCGCCGACCTGCCGCCACTCGCAGAGCAGCAGCTTGCGCGACTGCGACGGCGACAAGGGCAGCGGCGCGTACCCCTCGCATGCCACGAGAGCCGCGTACATCTGGTTGGGGGTGAGTACCACACCGGGCAGGTTCGGGCTGCGCAACCCCTCGTGGCGGTGCTGCTGCCAGTGCAGCGCTATCCATTCGTTCAGCAGGTCCTGCAGCTCGTTGAGCCGCCACATCGGCCCCTCGGCCACGTACTTGCCGCGCCGGGCCAGGTCCCGTGCCGTGTAGGCGGCCACGTACTGGCTGAACAGCTTCTTCAAGGCGGAGAACGTCGCCTCCACGATCGCCTTGTCGGGGCCGGTGTTGTCCCGCGCCGACCTGATCGAGATCCCCAGCGAGGTGCACACGTCCTCGAAGTGCTCGCCCTGGTAGATCTTCCCCTGGTCGACGACGACCATCTTCGGGCGGATCACCGGCCGCGCCGCGGCACCGGCCATCCGCGGATCGCAGGCGACCTGATCCGCGTAGGGCAGATCCGACAGCTCAGCCCTGCTGAGCGGCGACCATCCGGGCCGGGCCGGCATGGGGGCGAGTGCCTGCGCGAGCATGAGGGTGGCGTCGAACGAGGTGGTCGCTCGTCCGCCCAGCCGCTTGCCCTTGTACCCACGGCCAGGAGCGCGGGGCACGATCAGTGCCCCGATGATGCTGCGGCTGGCCACGTCCACAGCCGCGGTCAGCTCGACTTGGACCGGGTAGCCGTCGTCGCCGATCGCAAGCACATCCAGGCCGGTCGAGTCGATCTGCACCATCTCGCCGAGCATCCGTGCCCGTGTGGGCGTCCACGGCGGCTCGGGGGAGCCCGCCGCCTCCCTGCGGCGGCGTACAGGCCCGCGCAGGGAGCCCGTGCGGGTGCCGAGGCTGTTCAGCAGCCGGTAGAACCCGGTGCGGGAGATCCTCAGGTTCTCCTCGGGGTAGGCCGCGCGCAGGCCGGCCTGCAGCCGCTCGTGCAGGCGGGTGCCCCAGCCGGAGGACTCCTCGACTCCGTCTTTGAGCTCCTGCAGCAGCAGGGCGACGATCCGCTCGTCGGTGTTCCCGTAGAGCTTTCCGGCGACGACCTTCACCAGGGCCGCCACGCCCTGGGCCGAGTACTCCTTCAAGCGCCGGTCCAAGGTCGCCACCGACACCTTGCGCCAGCCCAGCGCCTTGAGTTCGCGCTCCTTGCTGGCCAACCGCTGGCTGCGGGAGACGGTGGCCGGGTCGTACTCGGGCCGGGGCCGCGCGTCGGGTGCGCAACCCGGCGGCAGGCCTTCCTCTGCCTCGCGCAGGTGCCGCTCCCACGCGCGGACGTCAACCAGTTCAGCCGGGGTGAGCAGGGACAGGATGCTGACGTCGGGGATCCGGGCTCCGGGCCGCTCCGTGCCGGCGTCGTCCAGGACCGCGAAGTCCGGGGCACCTACGACGGCCGACAGCAGCGCGACCGCGTCCTCGCCGTCCTCGTCGGCGGCGCTCAGGTGGACCCGGCCGCCCTGCAGGGCGGCCACCAGGTACGAGGCGCCGTGCCAGCGGACCGTGTCGCCCGGCTCCAGGCCGGCGCACCGCCCGTCATCGTCGTCCGTGCCCGGCGCGCTGCCGGTACGGCAGGTGCAGCCGGACCTCTGGGCCCTCACACGACCACCCGATTCGCGGCGTTGCCTGCCCAGGCGAGGGAGACCGGGATGAGGGCCCGGTCCCGCTCGAAGGACAGGTCACCGGTCCACAGCAGGTGCCAGGCATGGGCGAGAGCCGTGCGCGGGAGGCCAGCGGCGGCGACTCCCGCCGTGATCGGGCGCGCCACCGAGAACGCGGGGAGCAGCACGTCGCGGATCTTCTCGTCGTACAGGTCGGGGAAGCGGTGCGCGGACACAACCCGCAGCCACTGCAGGCGGATTCCCGTCGGGACGTCCAGCGGGGCGACGGTCCATCCGGCGGCGTCCGCGACATGCGCGACCACTTCCGCCTCCCGGGATCGGGCCTGCTCGTCGCCGTCGCGGGCAGGGTGCACGATCACCAGCCGCTCCCCGCGTACGGTCCGAGCGAAGAACGCGGGCTCTACCGTCCCGTGCGCGGAGCCGTCCTGCCAGCAGATCTGCGTCGCGGTCGCGGAGAACCACTGCACCGAGGCGTCGAAGTCCAGCAGGGCCGCCGCGTACATCAGCCGCTCGCTGCCGCAGACCACCATGCCTTTGGTGGTGGCCGCCCAGTAACGGGTCAGGATCGACTGCCTCCCGTGGTAGGCATGGGGTTCACGCAGGGGCTCGCATCGCTCCAACGGCACTGCGCGCATTTCTCCGGGAGCGGCCTCGCGCTCCCGGCCGTCCGGATCCCGATAACGCACCTGTACCTGCACACGATGCCTTTCCGCCGCCGGGCCGAAGCCCCGGCCGAGCCTGCGCCACCACATCGAGCCGCCGTGATACGCCCCACAGCTATCACAACTCGCCACCCGGCGGAACAAAGACGTCCACTTCAGGTGTGAAAGCCCTCCGCCTCACGTCACAGGTAGGGCCGGTCGAAGGTTCCGGCGCCCAGCTCGCCCGGCAGACAGCTCAGTTGCGCCACCGACGCCAGCGCGCCGACCACCTTGTGCGGAGCGGCCAGCGGCGGCCGGACCCCTGCCTTGCGCGCCGCCACGGACGTCTGCGGCTGATGCCGGGCCATCCAGACGGTCAGGACCGGGCTGAACGCCGGGCCCAGTTCGGCCACCGCCTGCGCGTGCCAACGCCGGTACTCCTCCCACGTCAACGCCCCCGCCAGCCGGTGCCGCTCGCTGCGCGCCAGGACCCGCGCGACCCGGACCGCCTCCGGATACGCCAGGAACGGTGCCGCCCGCCGTTCCCCGAGCCGGTCCGCGGCTTCGGCGAACCAGCGCGGCGCCCGTCCGTACAAGGACCGCACCTGGCGGTCGGCCATCATGGAGAAGGCGTCCGCCATCAGCGCCCGCCCCACCTTTCCCATCCGCCGGCCCAGACACGCCAACCGGCGGTGGGCGTCAAGGACCTGCGGCCACGGCCGCAGATCGGTCCACGGCCACGCCGTGTCGCGCGAGTTGTCCGTCCACCGGGCATGCTCGCCGCACACGCTCCAGGTGTCGGGCACCATCAGCCACGCCGGCTCGGTGACCCCGCGCCGGGCCGCGCACAGCGCGCACGCCCGTACCAGGTAGCCGTCCGTCACGGCCCACGGCCACTTCCACACCGGGTGCTCCCCGGAGCCCGTCAGTAGGTACTCCTCGCCCAGACTCGCCAAGGCCCGTTGCAGCACGGGCAGGGGCCGGCCGGCGAGCCGGGCCAGACGCTCGGCCGCGGGCCGGTTGAGGTAGAGCTCGGTCAGGTGGGGCGCAACCACCCGGCTCTTGCCCTCACCCACGATCTCCAGCAGGTAGCCCACACTCAGCCCGTTGCGCTCGGCGAGCCGGGTCACGTACGAACCGGTCGACTCGTTCGGCAGGAAGCGCACATGCAGCGGCAGCTCCCGCAGGTCCGAACAGCGGCCATGCTCCTGCACGTTCACATCGCTCCCCGGGGCGGACAACCGGCCCACCACGGTAGCGCATGTCGGCCGTATCATCACGGGAACATCCGGGCACCTTCCAGGGCCGGTCCGACCGATCGGAGACCCCGGACAGGTGCCCGAGGCGGCAGGCGGCCTGCCCGCATTGCCGCCCCGCACGTCGCAACGGCCGTGAAGGAACCGCCTCCTCAGTGTCCAGGGAACCGCGCTCACTGCGTGAACACCAGCAGCAGGCGATCGAGGCCGCGACGGCGACGCTGGGACTCCTGCCGAGAGCGACGGTGATCGCAGCGTGCGGCACCGGCAAGACCCTGATTGCGATCCGGGTCGCCGAGCACTTCGCCGGGCAGGGCAACGTCCTGGTGCTCATGCCCACCCTGGACCTGGTCGCCCAGACCATCCGCCGATGGCGCGAGGACAGCAGCATTCACCGCATGACCGCTGTGTGCTCCAGCGGCCGCACCGACTATCCGGACATCACCCGGCATGTCGTCTTCACCACCGACCCCGAAGTCCTCGCCTCCCGGCTCTCCGAGCGCCCCGGGCCGGCCGTGGTCTTCGCCACCTACGCTTCCCTGGAAGTGCTCGAACTCGCCCACCGTCGGCACTTCCTGCCCGAATGGGCGATCGTCGTCGCCGACGAAGCGCACCACACCAGCGGCGACCGCGGCAAGGACTGGGGAGCGGTCCACGACGACGAGCGCCTGCCCGCTGCCCGGCGCCTCTACATGACCGCCACCCCGCGCCTGTGGACGGCGAACAGCGGCACACGCAGACGCAAGCGCAAGCCCGGGGCCCCGGTCGAACTCGCGTCCATGAACGACGCCACCATCTACGGGCCCGTGGTCTACCGCCTCACCCTGGCACAGGCCATCGACCGCAAACTGCTGGCCGACTACCGCATCGTCGTGCCCATCATCCGCGACGAAGACCTGCGCGAGGTCCTCCACACCGCCGAAGCAACCCCCGAGTACGACGGACTGCGGCTGGCCGCCCTGCAGGTGGGCCTCCTGCAAGCCGTCGCCGACTACGGACTGCGCCGCGTGGTCACCTTCCACAGCCGCATCGTTGCCTCCCAGAACTTCGCCGACAGCCTCCCCCTCACCGCCGCCGCCATCAGCGAACAGGACACCCCGCCGCGCATCTGGTCCAGGGCCGTCCACAGCAACCAGACCCCGCGACAACGCGCCCGGTGCCTACGTCAGTTCGACACCATGCCCCTGCTGGGCAGCACGACCCGAGGGCCGCTGGGCTACCAGTTCGCCATCCTGGCCAACGTCAAGACCCTCGGGGAGGGCGTCGACGTCCCCGACGCCGACGGCGTCCTGTTCGCCGACCCCAAACGCAGCGCCGTCGACATCGTCCAGTCCCTCGGGCGCGCCCTGCGCCAGCCCCCGGGCTCCGGCAAGATCGCCACGCTGGTCATCCCGGTCTACCTCGCCCCCGGCCAGTCCACCCGGGAGGCCATGTGGTCCTCCCACTTCTCCGTCCTGTGGGACGTCCTCACCGGACTTCGCGACCACGACGACCGCGTCTTCCACCGCCTCACGGGCATCCGCCGCCGCCGCCTCCAAGACCCTGTCCTCCCCGGTCCTGAACGCGCCGACGAGATCGCCCCCGTCCTCGACCTGCGCACCCACCAGATCGACAGCGGTGAATGGGCGGACGGCTGGAACGCGGCGGTGCGCTTCGTCGACCGGCACGACCACTTCGACGTGCCCAGCGACTACACCGACTCGTCAGGATTTCCCCTCGGCTGCTGGGTCGGCCGTCACCGCACCCACTACAAGGCCGGGACACTGCCCATCGAACGGGCGGTCGCGCTCAATGCCCTCGGCATCTCCTGGCCCCACCCACCGGACAGCTTCGAGCACCACCTGGAACGGGCCGCCGCGACCGCCTCCCGCACCGGAAGCCTCGCCTTCGACCCGACGATCCCCGGCAGCGACCCCACGCTCGGCGCCTGGCTCGCCCGCATGCGCCGACGAGCGAGCACCAGCAACCTGGAGTCCGAACGGGTCGACGCCCTCAACGCCGTCGACCCGTGGTGGAACCCCCCATGGAGCTTGCGCTGGCAGCACACCTACACCCACCTACGTCACCGACTCGCGACCACCACCTGGACGATCCCCTACCACCGGCAGGCCGACACCGACACCGGCTGGAACAGCTGGCTCGACCGCCAGATCAACCGCCGGGACGACCTCCACCCGGGGCAGCGGCATCTCCTGCACCACCTCGCCCGCACCCACCCCGACGCCCACCCCCACACGATCCTCCTGTCCCGCCCCGCCACCGCACTCGCCGCAGCCTTCACCCGCGGACTGCGTGCCGCCCGCCAGTACCACCAGCGCGAAGGCCACCTGGATGTGCCCGCCGGCCACTGCGAGACCGTCGACTCCGAGCAGGTCCACCTCGGACGATGGATCCGCCAGCGCCAACGCGACGCAGCCCAACTGACCAGCCGGCAGCTCACCGCCCTGCGGGCCCTCGGCATCGACCCGGCCCCGCACTTCCTCCAAGCCCCCGCCGACCCCGCCCTCACTCAACCGGCCGGCCCCATAGAACCGCCCGGCCCCCCGCTGGCCGCCCCCCGGATCCCGCAGCCGTTCCCGCACCGCGCCCGATCGGAGCCAGCCGACACCACGGCCGGAAGCAGCACGGCGCCGCCAGGCACAGACACAGCCCCCCACCACCAGGCCACAGCCCCACCAGCCGCTGCCGTCATCGCGCAGGCCGCGCCCAGGCCGACAGCATTCGAGGAGCCGTGGGCCAGCATGCTCACCAAGGCCGCGACCTTCGCCGCACAGCACGGCCACCTCAACCCTGCCGAAGGCGCCCTCGCGAGCTGGCTCTCCCGGCAGCGCCACCTGCACGCCACCGGCCGACTCGCCACCAGACGCCGAAACGACCTGGACGCCCTCGGGATGATCTGGAACAAGCACGAGGACGCCTGGGAGCGCGGCTACGCCCACGCGCGCGCGTTTGCCGTGCGCACTGGCCATCTGGCCGTTCCCGCCGACGAGCAGGTCGAGGACTACAACCTCGGCACGTGGGTGCGTCGCCAGCGAAAGGCCGACCTGACCGCGGATCAGGAAGCACGGCTCACCGCACTGGACCCGCTCTGGCGGATGGCGCCGGACTGGCAGCGCTCATACCGTCGCCTCGTCGCCTACCTGGCAGCCGGCGGCCGCCTCACCGGTCCCGTGAACCGCACCGGGACACCCGGCGACGAACGCTTCCGGCCGGGTGCGTGGCTGCGCATGCAGAACCGACACGCCGACACCGGCAACCTCGACGCGCACCAGACCGCGCTCCTGGACGCCCTCGGAGCCTGGCGAACCCACCCCGCACAGGGCGAGCCCGCGCCGTACCGCAGGGCGCAGGGCAGTGCCGGCTGCGGGCAGCCCCCATACGCCCGGTCGATGGCCGCACCACCATCAGTGCCGCCCCTACGGCCCGGACCCCGAACGGACCGGCCAGCCCATCGGCCGCCGCGGTCCGCCCTCACCCCGATCCACCAACTGCCAGCGGAATTCCGTCGCTACATCAAAGCTGCGCGAGCCTTCCGGGACCGGGAGGGCCACCTGGACGTCCCGCCCGGATTCGTCGAGCGCGTCGAGCACGCCAAGGTCCGCCTCGGCACCTGGATCGCCCGCCAACGCGACAAGGTCTTCCGAGGGCAACTCCCGCCGCTCCTGATCTCAGAACTGGAAGCCCTGGACATGGTGTGGGTGCGCAGATGACCACTGGGCGGTATGGCGGGCCGCCGGATGCCGGCCAGCGGCTCCGGTCCGCCACAGCGGTCACCAGGACCGCGAGGAGCGCGATCCCTGACCGGGAACCGCACCCAACGGCGCACGAAGACCAGTATCGGAAGCCCTCCCCAGAGACGTACGGATGCGGTCGGGTTCGAGGTATAGTCGCCGCACTGCGCACTTGTGGGTGCGTGCCGCCCTGTATGGCCACCGCCTCGGGTAAACCGGGCCGCCGCCCGGACCACAAGGGATGCACCCGGCACTGGTCCTGACCTTCCATCACATCCAGTGGTCTGCCGGAGACATCGCGCGGTGGGATGTGCTCCGCTCGTAGCAGGCCTGGATCGGAACGCGCATGACCGCCAAGACCCACCGCACCCGTCTGGCCAAGGCTCTCGCCAAGACCCGGCCCGTGTCCTACCAGAAGGCCCTGGCACACGTCGTCGCCTGTGGCGATGCGGGACTGTTGCCGGCCAGGCTCGACCAGGACGGCATGAGCCAGGCCCTGGCCGTCCTGGAACGTCACCTGGACACGCCCGCTGTCGTCGAGTCGGGGCCGGCAGCCCGGTCGGCCGTGGGACCGGCCGCCGTGCCCTCGGCCAGGAAGCCGCCGATGTCGAAGGACCCACGGTGCGTGGCGTTGTCGGACGCCCTGCTGCCCGTTCTGGAGTCCACCAGCCCTGAGGGGGCCGGCGGCTATGGCGGCTCCCTGCAGGCCAACCTGTCCCCGGCCGAGGCCGAGGCGTTGGGCGGCCTCCCCCTGATCCGGGCTGCCCTGCGGCGCGCGGCCCGCCGACTGGGATGGCGGGTACAGACCGTGGGCCACGAGAGCGAGCACGTGGTGGTCGTGTTCATCCACGACACCAGGGAAGCCCCGGCCGAGTTCGCCGAGGCATTGGAGCGCGACCGCCACCGGCAGGGCAGGGAGGCCGCGGAGAGGATGGACCGGTTCTACGATGGGCGGGACGTGCGCGAGCTCGGCCCAGGCCCGGTCGACCGCCAGAGCGCCCTGTTCCGGACAGCTGCCCGGGCAGTCCTTTCACGGCAAGCGTGAGCGAAACAGAGTCCACCAGCCCGCCCGGGCAGGAGCGCCGCAACTGCGGATGATCGCTGCGCAGCAAGGGCAGATGGTTCCCGCCCCACGCCGCAGCGATCACCGCAGACAGTGCCTGTTCGCCGGCCGGATTCCGACGGCCCGCATCGACCGGCGACCACCACCGGCATGCCCATTATCCCCGGGGCCATGAAGAGTTGAGGAGAAGCAGTACACATGAAGCGCGAGCGGGCGACCGCAGTGCTGGTCGAGATGCTCGACCGGCTGGAGCAGGGGGCTTGGCCGTTGAACCTGGTCGAGGAGATCCACCTGTTCGGATCCTACGCCCGGGGTGCTCTGGAAGTAGGGGACGTGGACGTGGTCGTCGAGCACGCCACCGACGCACGCTGGACGCGGGAGTCACTCGACGCCTTCTGCGACGGTCGCGACAGCTATGTGACGATGCGTCAGGCACTTCGGGGCCGTCGACGCGGTGTCAGTTTCCAGTTCCAGGAGCGCAAAGCCCTCGAGAGCGAGGGGATCGATCTCTCCCTGCTGTGGCGGCGCGGTGAGCCGGTCGTCACAGCCCGGCAGCGGCTTGCCGCGCTCACACCCGATCCGGCCGCCGGGCGCGCACCCCGCGACCACGTCCTGCCCTCGTACGAGGCCATCGCCGACCTGCTCCCACGACCGGTCCGCATCGACCTGCACCGCCTGTGCACTGAAGGTGCCGTGACCGTGGCCGCGTTCTCTCTCCCCGACGCCTGGCCGACCTCGGCCAGGGCAGCCGCGCACGTCCAGGGCCGTTGGGCCCTGAACAGCCCGCTTCGCCGCGCGGCGGCCGCCGCCCTTGCCCGCCTGGAGAGCACCGGCCAGGCACTCGAACGCGTCGAGGTCCACGGCCAGCACCTGGTGTACGGCACGGCGGACGAGGCCGTCGACTGCTTCGTCGACCTGGGCTGGCGCTACTGGCGGAGCGCGGAACGCTACCTGGACGACGGCCAGGCGTGGTTCGAGGTCCTGCCGGCCACGGCCCGCCAGCCCTTGCACGCCCTGCACGTGACCCCCGTCGCCCTGGCGTAGCGGGCCCGGGCCGGATCAGGGGCACTGCTGCGGGTTGTAGTGCGCGAAGAGGTCGCCGAAGAACGCGGACCGGCGTGAGCGCCGGGTCCGCCCGCGGCACCTGCCCTCTCCTCGGCTTCCTGGGCGAGGCCGGCGATGACCTTCTCCCAGCAGGCCGGGCAGCCGCACCTGTCGCCCTCGCGGTGCGCCATGCCGCTGCGACCCGCCGCTGTCCGCACGTGGCCGGACAGCGCCTCGAAGGCGGCCTTCCATCGCTCGGCCGACGCCCTGTTGGCCGAGATCTCGGACCGGGCCGAACTGGCTTCCTGCTCGGCCCGCCGCTTGGCTTGGATCATCGGCCAGTTGGGACCGCCGCTGTACCCGTACGACATCCGCTCTCCTCCCGTGCCATCTTCTGGTGGTCCAACACTGCGCAGGCTTCGGTGGACACGCCCGCGCCCCGCACGGAGCAGCTCGGACCTTGCCGGGCAGGAGTGTTCTTCCGCGGGTGCGCCCGCCCGGTGTGCCCGCTCTGGGCGGGCACACCGGGTCGGCCGTCTCAGCGCACGCGGTTGCCGATGGGGCTGGCCAGAGCGGCTGCTTCGGTGTGCAGGAAGTCGCGGAGCCTGTGCCGCAGGGTGGGCAGGGGTGTGGTGGTGCCGAGGCGGAGCAGGAAGTCGGGGACGGTCCAGGTGATGAGGTGGCCTTGGCGGGACAGGTACAGCCCGACGCGGTCGATGCCGAACTCGTCGTCGTAGTCCAGGAGCAGGTAGCCGGCGAGCTGGTAGATCTCCGCGACGCCGAGCTGGCGGGGCCGGGTGGTGGCCTTGCAGTCGATCAGCAGTCCGCCGAGGACGAAGTCGGCGTCCGCGCCGCCGATGTCGCCACTGCCGGCGAACACCGGCCCGCACACCCGCTGCGCCTCGGGCAGTGCCCGCAGCGCGGCGAACGGCTCCTGGGCGAGACGCATCTGTACGGCGAGGTCGTCGGGCACGTAGCTGTCGACCGCGTCGGTGAGGCGGCGCAGGGTGGTGTGTTCGTCGGCCCGGGTGAGGAAGCTGAAGCGATGCACCCGCCCGATGCGGTAGATGTCCTCATAAGAGGCGGCGACGAAGCACAGCCGTGAGAGCGTGTCCTCGTCCAGGTAGGTGCCTTCGCTGTCGAGGTGGCGCCGGGTGAGGTCGAGGAGTTCGACTCCGGCGGTGTGCAGGGCGCTGCGGACCTTCGGGGCAGGCGCTCCGGGCAGCTCCCAGCGCGGGTGCATGGCATCGACACCGGCCGCAACAGCGCCTCCCATGTCCCGGCCGAGGGACAGGCGCAGCCGGTAGTCGATGGCGTGGCCGAGGGCGTCGAACTTCGGGTGGGCGACATCCAGGGGCTGTACGGGACGGGGAAGCGGGGGCAGCCGCTTCAGGTAGTCGCCGGCGACGTGGCGGGCGTCGGGCAGGTGCTGCTCCATGAACCGGGACATGGGGGAGGCGAGGTGCTTGAGCTGCCCGGTGAGACTGAGGTCGAGCAGGGGCCGCCCGCCCGCGCCGGGCCCGGAGGCGAGGGTCTTCTCGTAGGCATCGAGCCAGGCCATGGATTCCATGTCCAGGTGACGGCAGGCGCGGGTGACGGCGACGTAGGCCAGCCGCGCCTCGGGCAGGGACAGCGGGGCCTGCAGTCCGTCCTCGTCGAGGGGCGGCGCCTCGAACCCGCCCGCGATCCGCACGGTGTCCCACTCACGGCCCTTGGCCTTGTGCGCGGTCGACACCGTCACCTTCGCCTGCTCCTCGGGGGTAAGACGCTGGGCAGCGGCGAGGATCGCCTCGGGGCCGTGCGTGTCGACGAGTTGCACGATCGCCTTGAGGTCGGAGCCGGCGCTGTCCTGCTCGACGTACTCCTGCACCTCGCCCCAGGAGGAGAACAGGAACAGCTCCGGATGGCTGGTGCGCTTGCCGGCCTTGAGCTCCAGCGCGGCCTGCGCGATCCGCTCCATTGCCGCACCGCCGCCGGCGAGCGCGACCGGCACGCCGTCGTCGAGGAAACCGATCACCTCCCGCAGAGCGTCGGCATTGGTGCGGCACAGCACCGCGTCGGCTCCCACCACCGGGCCGATCCTCGATTCGGGACCGCAACCGGCCAGGCGCATCGGGGACTCCGCATGGCAGAGCCACCGGTTGGCCACGGCCGCGATCCCCGGGCCGAAGCGGAACGACTGTGTGAGCTCCAGGTGTTCGGCGGGGAACGCGGTCATCACGTCCTTCGCCGCCCGCCAGGCGTAGATCTGCTGTGCGGGATCACCCACGCATACCCGCTGCGCCTTCTGGTTGAGGAAGACCTCCTCCAGCACGGGGTTGGTGTCCTGGGCCTCGTCCAGGAGCACGAAGTCCGCACCCAGCACAGGCGAGGTCAGAGCCCACATCTTCATGTAGTGGTCGTGCTCGAACCGCAGCTCCCCTCCCGGGTCC
Source organism: Kitasatospora setae KM-6054 (assembly GCF_000269985.1). Taxonomy (NCBI): domain Bacteria; kingdom Bacillati; phylum Actinomycetota; class Actinomycetes; order Kitasatosporales; family Streptomycetaceae; genus Kitasatospora; species Kitasatospora setae. The sequence goes on from NC_016109.1 coordinate 8,774,256, forward strand.
TGGAGGTCCTCCCACGCCCGCGCCGCGTACGGCAGGAGCTCGCGGGCGACGAAGTCCTGCCCGCCGGTGTCCAGGCCGTTGACCCATTCCAGGTGACGGGCCATCAGCTGACGGTCGGTGGTGTAGCAGAACCGGCGCACCATCCCCATCACCAGGCGGGCCTGGTGCTTGACGGTGATCCTGGTGGAGTTCACCGGCAGGTCCCGGTCGATCCCGAGCCGGCGCGCGGTCTGCCAGGCCGGCACGCGTGCCGAACGGCTGATCCGTTCACGGTAGTTGCGCCCCACGCTCTGGAACGCCAGCGAGTGCGCCGTGCGGCACTCGACGTTCGACCCGAACCGGCTCTTCGCGTCGTCGGCGATCGACTTGTTGAACGCCACGTACAGGCCCCGACGCGGCGTCGACTGTCCCATCAGGACCAGGGTGGACGTCTTTCCCGTCCCGGCACCGGCCACCAGGGCCAGATCGCCGCCGGCGGCGAACATCTCACGGGCCGCCTGCTGCTCGGCGGTGGGCATCAAAACCATGTGTCCTCATCATCGGAAGGCACGCCGCCTGCTGTGGAAGCCCAAGGGCGACGCAGGTCTCGTTGTGGAGCAGAACGGTGTCGGCTTCCGGGCGGGCAGTACCGGATGCTCCTGGTCTCGCCAGTGGTGTCAGCGCTGCCGCGGGATACCGGACACCGGGTGTATTCGCACAACCCGCAGCATCGGGCCGGGCAGGATCACGATGGCATCCTTCGTGTACGTGGGCACGGCGGCACGGTACGACACACCACTGACAACCGGCCCTGGAACTCGCGCGAGGCCGGTGCACACCGGGTGGATCCGCTCCAACAAGGGCACCGCCACCGGGCCGGCCGACCCCGACGACCGAAGATCCGGAGGCGGGGGCGACGCCTCCGCCTGTCGCCCCCGCCTGCCGCCCTGCTCCGACCCGCCAAGAGTGTTACGGCACGAGCGGGTTCTCACGGCTGAGCTCGATGACATGCAGCCGGTCCCGGAACCCGACGGGCAGGTCGTTGTCGACGATGATGACCTGGGAAGGCCGCACCACGGTTGTGCCCTCGCGCACAGCGGTGATGTGTTCGAGGAAGTGGGTGTACAAGCGGCTGATGAGCTGCTGGTCGTCGGTGCCGTAGCCGACGTTCTTGCGAGGGGAGTCGATGACGAGCAGGGTCGGCAGGTCGGTGGCTCCGGTGACAAGGGCGTGGCTGGTGAACGCCATCCGGTAGGCGACATTCAGCACGGTCCGCACCCCGTGCCCGACATTGCTCAGCGGCCCGCGCCGCACCCTCGGCAGGTAGCTGGAACGGTCGATCGCCGCTCCCGGGTCACCCGGCAGCTGGAGGGCGTCGATGATGTGCCGGAAGAAGTCCTCGATCTCCTGCACAGCCACCTGACGCCCCGACAGAGACGCACGATGGTCGGCGAGTTGCTGCTTGACCTCGTCGCGCTCACCGACCGCCCGCTCCAGCTCCTGCTGCAACTCCCGCAGCCGGGCATAGGGCTCCAGCTCCTGCTCGAGCGCGGCACTTTGGGCCTTCGCCGAGGCATGCGCCGCAGCGAGCTGCTCCAAGTGGCCCGCGGCCGGGCCGATCCGCGAAGCCAGATGGGCGTCCAGCTCGGCCTGGGCGGCCGCCAGGTCGGCCTCCTTCCGCCCCTGCTCCTTGGTCGCCGCGGTGGCGGCCTGCTCGGCAGCCAGAAGCTCGGTCTCGGCAAGGCGGAGCAGATCCTGCAACCGCGAGGCGTCCCACCGCTCGGTACACACCCCGCAGAACCCGTCCCCGACCGTACGCCCCGTCAAGTCCCGGGCACAGCCAGGGCACGGGCTGACCAGGCGCGGCCCCGCCTGAGCACGGTGCTGCAGACCCCGAACCCGTCCAACCATGCGCTCCACCTCCGCCCGGGCCTCCGCAGCCACCGACCGGCAGCGCGCCGCGGCCGCCTCCCGCTCGGCGACCTTGCACCGCAGCGGATCCTGCTCGGCGGTCATGGCCCGCTGACGCCCCTTGAACTCCTCCAACGCCACCAGCGTCTCCTGCACGCGTCGCCGGCTCTCCTCCAGATCCTGACGCAGGGCGTGCTCGTCGCGGGCCGCCGCCAGGAACTCCTTGACGTGCTCGACCCGGGCCTGCAGCGGCCGTACGGCATCGAGCAGGACTTTGAGCCGGGCGGTGAGAATCCGCGTGCGCGCATCCGTCAGGTGCAGCAGCAACTCCACCACCGCCTTGTACGACGACGCGCTGTTGGCCCCACCCCTCACCAGCTCACCGCCGTCGACCATGTCCTGGCTCAGGTAGCACAGCGGGTACAGGTGCTCGAACGACAACCGCCCCGCGCCCGCCGACGACACCGCCACCGCCTCCGGCGGGGCGAACAGCTCCGCCAACCCCAGCAGCTCCAACAGCACGTCCCCGACCCGGCGCTGCTTCCCGGAAGGGTCGTACTTCACCACGAGAGTCTCATCGACCTCGCCGCTACGCGGATCGATCAGCTCGACCAGATTCGCACGACTACCCAGACCCCGACGCAGCGCGATACGCATGCCCTCGACCCGCAGAACGACGGTGACGGAGATCAGCCGATCCTTGGGGACCTGGCGCCAATCGACGCTGTAACCGAGCGGATAGGCCAACGCATCCACCAACGTGGTCTTGCCGGTGTCGATCGGGCCGAACACCCCGATCACCGGGTGGTCGAGGTCCACCTCCCTGACCCCGTTGACCGAGGTGAGCACCAACTTCTCGTAGGAGAACTGCCGTGCCATGAAGGCTCCTTCGGCGAATCGCATGTACTTTCGTGCGGGACGCGAACGACCCCGCACGACTGCAACGACCCCACGCCGGAGCCTGTGACGAAGACCCGGGCGAATCCCGTGAACACCGAACAGAACAGTCCGGCGCTCCGCTCCGCACGCGGGCGCACACATGCAAAGGCACGCCGCGATACGCCCCGAAGCAAAACCGCGACCCGGTGATCCGGACCTGTGGCACCGGCGAGGCGGAAGCGGACAGCAGAAGCCCAGACCGTGATCGCGGCGTACCGGCCCACCGCTCGACCGATCAGCCCTGACCACCATCAGCCCGGCAACCGGCCAACACCGCCCGGCTACGCCCGGGAGTAGAGCCGGCCCGCCCCCGCAATGACTGCTGCGACTCGCCGCGCCCACTCCGGATCCCGCCCGGCCGCGCCATCACCTCACCGATGACCGACAAGAGTTGCCGCGAACACCGTGCACGCCCGACCACTGCGTCGGCATGCTGTTCCCACGGATCGAAGAACGGCAGGCAAGGGAGGACACAATGGGGGCCTGGGCCTGGACAGCCCTGTTCGCAGCGGCGGCGGTGTTGGCCGCGCTCGTGTGGTGGACGAACCGCTACCCCGGGGGATGGCGGTTCGCGTTCCACCGCCAGCACGCCGACGACCGAGCCCGCCTCCGTACCAAGCGGGGCAACCTGCGCCGGCTGGAACACGAGGCCGCAGACCGGCTCGCAGCCCTCCGAGCCGCCGTCGACACGGAACGCTCCGCCTACCGCAGCCGCATCGCCCGAGCCGAGCGCCGTCTCGCAATGCTCCGTGACCCCGGCCGCGGCACACTGCACAGCACGATGGGCCCCGTGCAGCTGTACGAGCACCGACTGGTTGTCTCTACCGGCGGGGCGACCCACGAGTACCCACTGGAGGAGATCGCGGTCCGCTGCGAGCGAGCCGACGACATCGGACACCTGCACCTGGTTCTTCCCGACGGCCGACAGCAGGCACTCGACTTCCCCGAGGAAGAGTACGACCCGACGGAACTCACGCAGTTCGCCGCCAGGACGCACGACGCCATAGCCGCTGCCAAACGGGCCACACCACTCCGCTTGGCCAACATCCCCCAAGCGGAAGCCGAACTCGCCGAAGCCGTCGCCGACACCACCCGCCACGAGCAGGCACTCGAACGGCTGGAACAGGGAAAGGCCGAACAAGCAGCCGACACGAAGATCCCCACCGCCCGCCGAGCCCTGGACGAAGAGCTGGACCGCTGGCACAAGATCACCGGAGCCCGTCCGCGCTGACGGAACCAACCGTCAGCGCGGACGGGCCAACTACAGCGGCGCGCCGAGCGGGTACGCCGAACCGGCCACTCACCACGAAGGAACACCGCCTTTAGTACCAGCCGATGACATCGAGATCACTTCGGCCGAGCACCACGACAGTGACGCCGTACACGCAGGCGAAGCCAGCATCCCGGTGGCAGGAGCTGACGGCGGCTCCGTCCACCGCACGCCCGCAGCAGCGAACCATGCAACGGAGCAAGCCAACAGCTGAACGTCCTGCCGTCGACAAAAACGCACTCCCTCGAAACCGGAACACACCCACCACAGAGTCCAGGACGTCCAACTCCAATCGGACCGGCAAGGCGGCCGATCCCGGTTCGAAGTCCTCGAAGGCTGCGTGCACGTCGCAGGCGACCCGCGCTCCGCCGGCCCCTACCGCCCGATCCCTGCTGTCAGCGTCTGGTGATAGACCATCACCACGGTGCGCGGGCAGGAGAGGGACAGGGGCCATGACATCAGGGACAGTGCTGCGCGGCCCGCTGGGCGACGTCGCGCAGCGGGCGGCACGACAGGAGGGCGTTCACGTCGAGGACGCCTACGCGGCAGCCCTGTGCTGGTGGGCAGCGGCCGTGGCCCCCTCTGCAACCCTGCCGACCCGCAGCAAGGACTGGCCCTGCCTGGTATGGGGGGCGTTCCTGACCGGTGACGCCCAGCCCTCCCTGACGACCACGCTGACCGAAGCCGGCCTGGACACCCACCGCTTCCGCCGCCTCACACGCCACCACGACATCACCACCCTCGACAAACTCCGGATCGCCTGGACCAAGGCCTCACGGACCATGGCACCCGGCACCGACTTCTCCATGCTGCTCACCGGTAGCCCCGTCGCCCGCCGCGGGTCGGGAACCTCCTGCGACGACTTCCTCACCTACAAACTGCGCACGGCCTGGGATGGTAGAGAATATCGAGACCCCGGGCACCGGCTCCGCTCCCGCAGGGGTGCACCGGCGCGGAAAGCCGCCAAGGTTGGGGTGCTGTGGGAGATGCCGGCCACCGACTGGCCCTACCGGGCACGCACGGACGAGGCATCCTCCACCCGGTTCCTGATCTTCCTTCGGAAGACGCCGGGGGAGCGCCGAAGCACTCCTGTTCCCGTCCCCCGGCCGTCGGCGGCCTGTAGGGCCGTCGAGGAACTCGTCCGTATCTACGAGGACCTGACGCGACGGCAGGTACCCATGGTGATCACGGACGAGGCCGCCGCGAAGTTCTGGCCGATCCAGCTCAGCGCGGATCAATTCGACGACCTGGGACCAGCAGCCAACCAGTTCGCCCGGCTGGACGCCCACACCCACCGGATCGCGGCGGCGCTCGCACTCGCGGAGGACACGGACGTGGTCACCGGCGGTCACATTGAGGCGGCATGGTCGGTGGTCGCCCGCTCCGCCCTGGACCGGTCCCGACTACTGTGCCCCGACGCCCTCGAACCGGTCAGTGTCGCCCTCGACAAGATCGGAGGTGAAGTCCGCGCCGCAGCAGGATCACCGCGAGTCCTGACCCTGGACGAACTGTCCTGGCGAGGCGGGCACCGCACAGTCCACACGCCCACGGCGGTGCCGGAGCACGCGGTCAGGGATCGCAAGGGCCGTATCACGCGGGACGGCGCCGTCGCCCAAGACGTCAAAGACTGGCATCGCAACCAGTGCCAGATGTGCGGAGACATCCTGCGGATCCCAGGACCGCAGGAAGCGATCAGCGAGGGCGCCCACATCCGCCCCCTGAGCCACGGCGGCCCCGACTACACCGGCAACGTCCTGTGCCTGTGTCCCAGCTGCCACACGCGGTTCGACCACGGAGCCCTCTACCTGACCGACGACCTGCACATCGTGGAGACACTGACCGGCACTGTACGCGGACTTCTGCGCACCGAACCCCGTCACCAGGTCGGCCTCGACTGCGTCCGCTGGCACCGGGCACGATGGGAACAGCACATCCCCCCAGGCAAACGCCCGGCGGTCCCTGACGGCCCGGCAGAGCCACCGGCCCTCCGTGCCGCCGAGCCACTCGCACACTCGGCCCGCCTGGAACACTGAAAATCGTGACCACCTCACCCCACGCCCACCCTCCCGCTCAGGACCCTGCTCCACAGGACGCACCACGCCGTCGGCCGCGTGCGGACCAGCAGGCGGGGATTGCGGCTGCGGCGCGGCAGTTGCGTCGTGCGGGGTCGCGGGCGACGGTGGTGTCCGCGTGCGGGACGGGCAAGACGCTGATCGGTATCCGGGTCGCCGAGGAGGTCGGTTCCCGCCGGGTCATGGTGGTCCTGCCGACGAAGGACCTCGCCGTGCAGACCGCCCTGGCCTGGCGCGCGGACCGGCGCCGCGAGCCGATGGTCCTCATCTCCTCGATGGATGCCACCGCGAGCGCCAGCCTGCAGGCGGCGAACGTCGGCAGTACTGGTGACTTCACCCGCCTCGCCTCCTTGATGAAGAGCGTCGAGCAGCTGACGGTGTTCGTCCTCTACGACAGCCTTCGCAAGATCACCGAAGCCCAACAGGCCCTGCACGCGCCCGCGTTCGATCTCGCGATCATGGACGAGGCCCACCGGATCTCGGGTCACCACGACAAACAGTGGGCAACGGTCCTCGACAACCAGCACATCAAGGCCGACCGCCGCCTGTTCCTCACCGCGACCCCCCGCATTTGGGACAGCCCCGATCTGGCCGAGGACCCCGACAACCCCCACCGCCCCCGCCCGCGGCGACGCCGCACCACCGTCCAACGGGCGCCGATCGACCCCAGGTTGATCAACTCACTAGACAACACCCACCTCTACGGCCCCACCGTCCACCACTACCCCCTCCACCAAGCAGTCGAAGACGGCGTCATCGCCGACTACCGCATCCTCGTCCCCACCATCACCGACACCCACCTCCACCAGCGCCTCCACACCGACACCACCACAGCCGCCAGCACCCGGGCCGGCAGTGCCCCGACCACCGGCACCAGGCCCGGCAACGCCCAGACCGACGACATGAGGACCGGCAACGCCAAGCCGGGCGGCTCCCCGGCCGGCAGTGCGCTGCGCACCACCGCCCTGCACCTCGCCGTCCACAAGGCCATGACCGAGCACCAACTCCACCACGTCCTCGTCTACTTCAACGAGGTCGCCACCGCCCGCGACTTCACCCGCGAATACCCTCACACCCTGCGCCGCCTCCCCCCAGAACTGCGCCCGGCCACCATGCCGAGCGTCCTGCACATCAACGGCGACGACCTGCCCGACGAACGCCAAGCCACCCTGAACGCTTTCACCGCAGCACCGGCCGCGATCCTCACCAACGCCAAGGTCCTCACCGAGGGCATCGACAGCGGAGCCATCGACGCCGTCGTCATCGCCGACACCACCCGCAGCGTCGTTCGCTGCGTCCAGGCCCTCGGCCGCGCCCTGCGCAAGCCCGCCGGCGCTGACAAACTCGCCCACCTGATCATCCCCGCCTACATCCCCGAAGGCGCCGACCCCACCGACATCCTCGGCACGCCCTACGAACCGGTCTGGGCGATCGCCACCGCGCTGCGCAGCCACGACCACCGGATCGCCGAGCGGCTGCCGAACCGGGCGAACCGGCTGCCGGGGGAGGTGCGTGAACTGGTCAGGCGCCGCTGGCGCTTCGACTACGACACCCACCCGGAGGTGATCGCTAGGGCGATGGACCTTGTCTCCTTCGACCCCGCCCGCATCAGCACCAGGCCCCGCCTCAAGGGCTTGGCCTCCGCCCAGGCGTACCGCGACGAGCACGGTCACCTCGCCGTCCCGCACGAGTACGTTGACCCCTACGGCTTCACGCTGGGCGAGTTCGTCTCCGGTCAGCGCAGCGCCCACCAGCGCGGCGAGCTCCCGCCCGAGTGGATCGCCGAACTCGACGCCCTCGGCATGATCTGGAGCGTCCCCGACGCCCAGTGGCAGGCCAACCTCACCACCGTCACCGCCTACCACCAGCAGACCGGCCACCTCGCCATCCCCACCACCGACCCCGGCGGCCGCTTTCTCGCCGAACAACGCGCCCAGGCCGCCCGCGGCCAACTCGCTCCCGAACGCACCGCCGACCTCGAGAACATCGACCCCCACTGGCGCCTGCTCCACGGCCCCGACTGGCACCGCAAATACGCAACCCTCCGCACCCACCTGCGCGCCGGCCACGACCCCGCCGAACTCCACCCCGACAGCGTCCTCGTGGGCATCAGGATCGGCCCCTGGCTGCAACGCCAGACCACAGGCTGGGCCAAACTCCACCCCGACCAGCAGCGCCTGCTCACCGAGATCGGCCTCACCCCGGCCAGCAGCCCCCTGCCGCGGCTGGCCCGCACCCGCCGGACCTTCCGTCAGAACACCGACCTCCTCGAAGCGTTCCTCGTCCGTGAGGAGGGTCGGCTCCCCGAAGCCCGCGAGAGCATTATCGTAGACGGCGAGAAGATCGCGATCGGTGCCTGGCTCGCCAAGGCCAGAAGCAGAGCGCGCAGCGGCGCCCTCCGAGCCGAAGACCGGGCCACGATCACCGGTCTCCTCGGTGAGGAATGGGCAGCCGCTCCGGACACCGCATGACCCCGGAGGGACGGGAGTAGAACTCCGAACTGCGGGAAAAAATCTGCTAAGGCAACAGACCTCGGAGAGCCACCGCTACCCCGCCGAGAAGCCCGCCACCGGAGTAGGGGAGCGGGCCGCCAAGAGGTGTAGACCAATTGGTTCAGACCAATCAGAGCCCAGCCACCCCCACCTCCAGCCAGCTCCGGCCGAAGGCCGGACAACCCCAACCACAATGCCACCATGCCCATCTCACGAAATCCCAGCCATCCAGGGGCCGTGGAGCGAAGCGGAACGGACCCAGGCCGAGCGCGAAGCGCCGGCCGCACCCCCGCGAAGCGGTGGTGCCGGACACGCGGAGCGGGTCCGCGCTCCGCGCGGAGCGCGGACCCGCTCCGCGGG